>JAUHZU010000008.1 GCA_030425705.1 Phycisphaerae bacterium | reverse complement strand
GCGTTCCCGGCCGCCTCGGATGCTGACCCTCCGGTCGGGGCTGCGCCCCTCCCTCCGGCTCAGCATCCGATCACACCACCCCCGATTCTCTCATGACAACTGGCCCAAAGAACCCGAGGGGGTCATCCGCGACTTGAGAACACATGGACAGTTGCCATTGCGACCTAACGTAAAAGGCTTAGTTGCCGGCCGTCCGCGGGAGCAGGCGTTCCACCGACCTCACCATTCTATCGCGGGCGTCGCCGGTCAACTGCAGCCGGTGGTTAGGCCCTCCTGCGGATACGTACGACATAGTAATCTTCTTCATCATCTACACGGTCTAGAGCGTGGCCGGTGAAGAGAATCGAATAAGTTCCGGGCTCTACGGTGTACTCATCGAAGAGCTCGCGGGGCCAGCCATAAACGCCAATCTTGCCTGTCGGCACCTCAATGAACGTCTCGACTTCAAACTCCGAGGGATGCTGGAGCGGCGGCGGCTTGTCGTTCGGACCACATGCAATGACTCTGGCTGTGATGTCACCTTCGGGACAGAGAGCGGTGATGTTGCGGAGTGTGTTGTGCCGTTGAGCAATGTGCTCGTCGGTCCAATCCTCCGGCGCGTCCGGATCGACACCCGCGTCAGCTACGTAGAACTGTTGGTATCCGGAATAGACCTCGAATGACTTCATGGGTCTAACAGTTGATTGGGCGGATCAGTCTATCCGCGGATTTGAGGGGATAGACAGACCACGAGTCTGCCTATCCAACGCAATGCGGCCGGAAACCCGGGCAGTGCTGAGATGCAGCATAACCCCATCGTTGCGCGTAACCAAGTGGTGATAGGTGAGTTAGGCCTGTGGTGAGGGCGCAGGCCTGTTTATGTTTGGTATATGATAGGACTTCGGTTAGACTGTCTATCATGAAACCCGAGCCCCCCGTCAGCCCGGCTCCAAAGACCAAGCTCCTTGATCAGGTTGTAAATGCCTGCAAGAAAAAGCATTACGCGCGTAAGACGGCCCAGACGTATCGTGCCTGGGCGCGGGACTACCTGATGTTCCACCGAAGGCGGGCCAGGCGTTTTGTTCACCCCAGCGAACTGGGCGGGTCGGAGGTCGAGGCCTACCTCACGTATCTGGCGGTCGAGCGTCGCGTGGCGGCGGCGACGCAGAACCAGGCACTCAACGCGGTGGTGTTTCTGTACAAGCAGGTGCTGGGGATCGAGTTGGGCGAGTTCAACGCGACGCGGGCCAAGCGATCACGGAACGTGCCGACGGTGTTGACACAGGCCGAGGTGAAGTCGCTGTTTGCGCAGATGCGGCCGCCGGCCCGCCTGATCGCGCAGGTGATGTACGGCGGGGGTCTGCGCGTCGGTGAGGCGTGCTCGTTGCGGGTGAAAGATGTCGATCTGGACCGTCAGCAGGTGACCATCCGGCGGGGCAAGGGGGCCAAGGATCGGGTGACGTTGCTGCCCGCCTCGCTGGTTGAGGCGTTGCGGGTGCAGATCGCCCAGCGGGCCGAGGTTCATCAGGCCGACCTGGCGCGGGGGGAGGGCTGGGTGGAGCTCCCCGATGCGTTCGAGCGGAAGTCGCCCCGGGCCGCGTGGTCGTTGCCCTGGCAGTATCTGTTTGCTTCACACAAGCTTTCGCGGCACCCGGAGACCGGGCAGTCCGGGCGCTGGCATCTCTTTGAATCCACCGTGCAGTCGGCCATCAAACGCGCCGCACACGATGCATGCCTCACCAAGCGCGTCACCAGCCACACCCTGCGGCACAGCTTCGCCACGCACCTGCTGGAGCAGGGATACGACATCCGGACGATCCAGACGCTGCTTGGCCACGCGAATGTGCAGACCACCATGGTTTACACACACTGCCAGACGCAGGCGAGCAAGGGGGTCATGGGCGTGCGCAGCCCGCTGGATGTAGCGTGACTGTTGGGGCCGGCAGGGTGAGCCGAGCATGACTTGCGTTCCCGGCAGGGATGCATGGGATTGGGATGTTCCCGGTTTGTTCCGGCGGGCGTGCGGCGTGTCGCCGCTGGACCGGGAGCGGGTCGCGGTGCTGGGCGGGGGTGGGTGGGACGGGGGGCGTTTGTAACGGGGGTTCGGACGCTGGATTCCGGTGGTGGGGTGTTGGTTCGTGGGGCCGGGGCTTCCCGGTGTCGGCCGCTGCGCGGGCGCAGCGCCGTCCTGCGCGGGCGTAGCGCCGCCCTGCGCGAGCGCAGCGCCGCCCTGCGCGAGCGCAGCGCCGTCGTGCGCGAGCGCAGCGTCGCCCCGCGCGAGCGCAGCGCCGTCGTGCGCGAGCGCAGCGCCGCCCTGCGCGAGCGCAGCGCCGCTGTGCGCGAGCGCAGCGCCGCTTTGCGCGAGCGCACAGGGTGGAAAACCGGCGGGTAAGTCGCGGATGGACGCGTTTTTGCCGGTTATCGGGAGGCGGTGACTTTTGTGGGGCGTCGGCGTGGCGGGATGCTGCCATTTGGCTTTGGCGCGGGGCCGTCGGGCTTAGTCGTTGGGATGGGCGGCGATGTAGTCGCGGGCGCTTTGCTCGAAGGCGTCGGAGCGGAGGCCGATGGTCTTGGCTTCGGCGAGGGCTTGGTCGAAGGTGAGGCCGCCGTCGAGGACGCGCCAGGGGATCCACACCGCGCCGACACGGTTGGCCGACGAGCAGTGGACCATGAGGGGTTTTTCGGCGGCGTTGAACTGCTGGCGGGCGCTGTCGAAGAGCGCATCGGTGAGTTCCTCGGGCTTGCTGAAGGGGAGGTTGATGTAGGTGAAGCCCATGTCGGTGGTGAGCTGGCGTTCGTCGAAGTCGGTGTTTTCGGATTCATGCCGAAGGTTGACGACGGTCTTGACGCCGGCGTCGCGGGCGAGGGCGAAGTCGTCGGCGCTGGGCTGGCTGGCGAGGTAGATGTCGCCGAAGGTGTGGAGGCGGGTGACGGTGCCGCAGGTGTAGGGCTCGAGGGTGTCGCTGTGGGTGGCGGCGTGGTCGGGCGCGGCGTTGCAGCCGAGCAGGCCGGCGGCGACGATGGACAGGACGACGAGGGGGAGCCAGGCGCGTTTCATGGGAAGTCCTTGGTTGATGGAAGAGGAGGCGGGGATCCGGGTTGCTGCCGTGGAGACATCGTAGGCGGCGTGCGGGCGCGGGGTCAGGCCCCGGGTCGTTTGATCGCGTGGGGGCGGTCGGCGTAGAACTCGGTGTAGCCGCAGGCGGCGCAGACCCAGGCGGAGAGGGTGGTGGTTTGTTTCTCTTTGAAGATGAGGGCGTCGGGTTTTCGGAAGGTGACGACGGTCATCTCGTCCTGCATGTTGTTATGGCCGCGGTCGACGGCTTTGGCATCGGTGATGATGTCGTTGCTTTCACACTTAGGGCATTGGCCGGTCTTTTTCATGGGCGGTGCTCTTTCGGAAAAAGGGAAGTTTTACCGCAGAGTGCGCAGAGTGCGCGGAGGGAAGGTGTGTCGTTTTAGAAATCCGTGAGGGCGTGGCGGGGCATGGCGGTGCGTAGGGCGTTGAGGACGGCGAAGATGTCGATGCCTTCTTGCAGGATGGCGCCGGTGACGGGGGAGAGGTAGCCGGCGGCGGCGAAGCCCATGCCGACGATGCTCAGGGACATGCCGATGAGCACGCTCTGCAGGGCGATGCGGCGCATGCGCCGGCCGATGTGCATGAGCTGGTCGATCTTGCGGAGGGACGAGTCCATGATGACGGCTCCGGCGGCCTCGGTGGTGACGTCGCTCTGGGTGCCCATGGCGATGCCGACGGTGGCGGCGACGAGGGCGGGGGCGTCGTTGATGCCGTCGCCGACGAAGGCGGTGGGGTGCTTGGCGGCCTCATCGCGGACGATGGCGACCTTCTGCTCGGGGCTCTGCCCGCCGAAGACCTCGGTGATGCCCACGGCGTCGGCGAGGTACCGGACTTCGGCCGCGCGGTCGCCGGAGACGAGCATCACCTTGTTGATCTTGTGGCGTGGTCCGAGGTGATCGATGAAAGACCTGCCCTCCTTGCGCGGCGCATCGCGGAAGCGGTAGACGGCGGCGAACCGCCCATCGATGAGGACGACACACTCGAGCCCGCCCTGCATCTCGGGGAGGAGCGGCAGCAGGTCGGCGTGGTCCTGGGCGATGTGCTTGCGGCTGGTGACCTCAACGAGCTTGCCCTGCACGCGGCCGGTGAGCCCCTGGCCGGGCGGCTCGCTCATCTCGGTGGCCTGGTGGACGGGGAGCTTGCGTGCCTCGGCGGCAGTGACGACGGCCTGGGCGAGGGGGTGCTTGGAGTAGCGTTCTAGAGAAGCGACCAGCGCGAGGGTTTCATCGGCGTCGGTGGTGGGGTGGTTGTGTTGGTCGGTGAGCGCGGGCTTGCCGTAGGTGAGCGTGCCGGTCTTGTCGAAGATCATCGTGGTGCAGGTGTCGATCTTCTCGAGGACGACGGGGTCGCGGATGATGATGGCCTGCTTCGCGGCGAGCGAGACGGAGCTGATGATCGAGACGGGGATGGCGATGAGCAGGGGGCAGGGCGTGGCGACGACGAGCACGGCGAGGAAACGGACGGGGTCGCCGCTGATGCCCCAGGCGATGAGCGCGATGAGCAGCGCGAAGGGGGTGTACCAGGCGCCGAGGGTGTCGCCCATGCGGCGGAGCTTGGGGCGGTGCTGCTGGGAGGCACGCATGACCTCCATGATCCGGGCGTAGCGGGAGTCGATGGCCTTGCGGTCGGCGCGGATGGTGAGGGCGGTTTGGCCGTTGATCGCGCCCGAGAGGACGGACACGCCGGGCGTCTTGGACATGGCGTAGGGTTCGCCGGTGAGGTAGGACTCGTCCATCGCGCCGTGGCCTTCGAGGACGGTGCCGTCGACGGGGCAGGTTTCGTGGGGGAGGACGACCAGGGTGTCGCCGACGTTGAGTTCGTCGATCGGGACCTCTTCGAGCGACTGGTCGGGGCGCTGGCGGTGTGCGGTGGCGGGCATCCGGCCGGCGAGGGCCTTGAGGACAGACGAGGCGTTCTGCACGGCGTAGACCTCGAGCGCTTCGCCGCCCGAGAGCATGAGGACGACGAGTGTCCCGGCGAGGTACTCGCCCAGGAGGACGGAGGTGACGATGGAGACGCCCGCGAGGAGGTCCGCCCCGAACTCGCGCTGGATGACGCTGAGCGAGAGGTCCCACAGCAGGGGCGCGCCGCCCAGTCCGAGGGCGACATACAGCGGCCAGTTGCGGCCGGGCGTGTCGGTCAGCCAGAGGACGAGGAAGGCACCGATGGCGAGGATGGCGAGCAGCGCGATCGCGAGGTGTTTTCGGCTGACGCTTGTCGTCTGTGGCGTCGGCTGTTTGGCGGGGGGCTTGGGCATCGCGGCATCATCGCAGATTGCAGCCATCGTAGGTGGGCGTGTGAGACACGGGGTTTACGCGCGGTGGATGGGCGTGAATCCGCCGTAGGACATGCGGGTGTGGGTGTTGAAAGGGTCTCGGATGGGGTTGTTTCGGCGCGTGGAAATGAAAGCCCGGCCGATACTTCGGCCGGGCTTCCGGAGGTGGTGTTGCAGGGGCGTGTGTGGGTTACGCGTCTTCGGGGTCGGTGGCGGCGTGTAGCGTGATGACGATGGCCTGGCCGGGCTCGATCTCGCGGGTGATGGTGAGGGTGCCGTTGACGATGCGGAAGGTGCTCTGCTCGGAGACCTTGTCGCTTTCCAGCATGATCTCCAGGTTCTGGCCGTCGGCCTGGTATCGGCCCTTGTCGGCGAGCCGGCCCTCGATGTAGACGGCGAGTTGGCCGTTGGGCCCGAAGACGAACTCCATCGCGCCGGCGGGTGCCTCTTTGGTCTCGCCGTTGAACGAGACGCTGGCGAGTTCCCAGGTGCCTTGCAGGTTGTCGTTCGCGACGGTCTGCGGCACCGGCGCGGGGCCGGGCACCGGGGCCGGCACGGGGCGAGGCGCGGCGGATGCGGCCGAGGCGAGGAGGATGACGGCGGTGGCCCAGAGGGCGACGATCAGGGAGCGGACGGTCATGGCGGTGTCTCCAAAAGGGGGTTAGGCCGTGTCTCACGGCATGTTGTTGGTGTCCACCAAGACATGCGACAGCGACGGCCGGGAGGGGCCACGGATGGGAGAAAATTTTTCAGGGGGCCCGGCAGCCGTTAGGGGTGGGCCTAGGCGCGCCGGCGTCCGCAGCGTGTGAGGGCAAGCCCGCCGAGCGTGAGCAGGGCGAAGGTGCCGGGTTCCGGGATATTGCCGCCGGGCGGGGTGCCGAGCGACCAGTTGGCGAGGGTGAGTTGGAGGTCGGCGTTGTTCACGAGGCCGTCGCCGGTGAAGTCGCCCAGGTCGAACACGCCGGGGGTGACGGTGTCGCCCCAGTTGGCGAGGAGCAGGTCGAGGTCTTCGATCCCGATGAGACCGTCGCCCGTCGCGTCGCCGGCGAAGCGGACGGTCGCGGTGAGGTGCTCGACGGCGACGCCTTCGACGACGTATTCGAGCGACCAGCCGAGCGTGCCGCCGGTGAACAGGGCGTTGTCGACGAAGTCAAAGGTGCCAAACAGGTTGGCGGCGGCGAAGAGCAGGGCGGTATCGCCGAGCGCCGCGCTGCCGTCGTCGGCGAAGGCGAGCGTGCCGGCGAGGGTGGCGGCGAGCGACGACTCGGCCGCGCCGTCGGTGGTGTGCGTGACGGTGGAGCCGGCGTCGAGCAGGAGCGTATCAATGCGCGTGGCGGCGCCGAGGTGGAGGTGGCCGCTCTCGCTGTAGAGCAGGGTGATGTTGTGGCCGGCCAGGTCGCTGCCGGTGATACGGAGCTGTGCGCCACCGCCGAGCAGGTCGACCCGGTCGGTCGTGAGCGAGGACGAAACCTCCAGGACCGCAGCGTGTTCGTACCCGACAAGCAGGACGCTGCCCGCGTCGATCGCCCCCATCGCTCCGCCGGGCGAGGCGGGGCCGACGTATGCGTTCTCGATGTGGATCAGGCCGGCGACGGTGAGGTCCGCGTTGGCCTGCAGGTTGAATTGGAGCGGTGCGGCGACGCCCCGGGTGGCGGTGGCGGCGTAGCCGAAGACGGTCAGAGCGCTGAGGTTCGTGTTAGTTGTTGGGCCGGTGAACGCGCCGCCAGAGTTTGTCGCAGCGATGAGGGCGTGGCCCGCGCTGCCGGGGGCGCTGGTGGTTTGCTCGGCGAGGTTCTGCCAGCCCGCGCTGTTCCAGCTCCGCGGCGTAGTCTCGTTGTAGGCCACGGTGTTGGCCGGCAGCAGCACCGCCGCGAGGGCGCGGGCGTAGTCCTCGCCGTGTTCGAGGTAGAGCTGCTCGACGTCCTGCGGTGTCGCAAGCAGGGCGGACTGGTGGGCGACACCGACCTCGGGGGTAAACGCGTGCTCGGCGTCGAGCTCGCCACCCTGCAGGTAGGCCCAGCGTTCGGCCATGCCGGGGTGTGCGCCGAAGTCGCCGTTGAGGATGTCGCCGGACGACATGCCGGTGAGGGCACGGAGCGCGTTGGTGAAGTCGGCGTTGCTGCCGGACTCGTAGACCTCGAAGGGGGTGTTGTCGCTGCCGCCGCCGGCGGGGTAGCCGTGGAAGTCGAAGAGGTAGTCGATGTTGGTGGTGGGGTTGGCGGCGTTGGGGTTGTCGCTGGTGTCACGGATGATGGCGTCCCGGACCGTATCGACCTCTTCGTACGGCTGAGCGCTGCCGGCCCGGTCCCAGACGCGGTTGTGGTCGATGATGCGGATGTGCTCGCTGCCCGGGCCGCTGTCGACGAAGGCCGGCGTCTGGCCGAAGCCCTGGGCCGAGTCATTGCCGCGGGTCTGGCCGAGCGCGCGCCCCTCGGGGTCGACGATGGGGTAGACGTGGACCTCGGCGCGGTCGAGCAGCAGCTCTGCGATCGGGTGGCCGGAGGTGAGGAAATCGACCATGCCCTGCATCGCGACGTTCGCCTGCTGCTCGGATGCGTGGTTGCCGCCCATCAGGACGACCTGCTGCTTGCCGTCGCGGTCGACGTAGCCGTCGGTCACGGTGTAGGCCAGCAGGTCGTAGCCCTGGTCGACGGTGACGGTGCCCGTGCTGCCGGGGCGGTGCGTCCGGATCAGGTCGGTGTGGCCCGTGGGGGTCTGCCCGATGACGCCGAACTGCTGCGGGGTCGGGCTGTTGAAGAGGGCGGAGGCGGTCTGCGTGACGCGCGGGTTTGCGATGAGCGACTGGGTGTGTGCGCTCGCCATCTCGGGGGTGTATGGCAGGCCGTAGGAGACCTGGACGCTGCCCATCGATCCGTCGAAGGCGGAGTTGTTGGAGAAGCTGAACGTGCTGCCGGACTGTGTGGTGTTGTCGAAGAAGTGCCAGTCGCCCGCGACGCCGTTATCGATGTAGCGGTAGATGGGGGAGTAGCTGCTGCCGTAGCTGCCGAACCAGGCCTGGGACGTGTTAACCTGGAAGGTCGGAGTGATCCCGCCGACGTTGCCGACCTCGAAGGCCCACCACCAGTGGTCGTTGGAGACGTTGAGCGGCGGGTTGGAACTCTGGGCGTTCTCGGGCGTGATCACCGACCAGCGGACCGGCTCGACAGTGACGACGTCGTCGGTCGTGCTGCCGGTGTTGTTTTGGTTGTGGCTGATCGACCAGTACGACCCGGACTGGAAGTCATCGCTGAAGGTCAGCGCTTGCTGAGCAGCCGCGCCGAAGGACACCGACACCACCACGCACGCGGGGGCGATCCACCCCGCGAGCCCGTTTTTCTCCGCTCCTGTCATGGGGATATTCTACCCCCGCTCCGGGCGATTGCGAAGGAAGCGGTGCGAGTTCGGCAAAGAAGCCGGGCTCTGGCACCGGTGTCTCGGGCCCGGGTCGCGGGGGGCGGGGCTGCCGCTACTCGCTCATCTCGCCGATGGAGCGGAGGCGGTTGTAGCGCTTGTTGACCAGGTTCTCGATCTTGAACCGCTTGAGGTCGCGCAGCGCCTGGACGAGGTACTGCTCCAGGCGGTCGGCCATCATGCTCGGTCGGCGGTGCGCGCCGCCCAGCGGCTCGTCGATGATGTCGTCGATCGTCCCGAGCTTGAGGTTGTCTCTGGCGGTGAGTTTCAGGGCCTCCGCGGCGTCGGCGTTGGTCTGGGGCGTCGCCTGTTTCCAGAGGATCGCGGCGCAGCCCTCCGGCGAGATCACGCTGAACCAGGCGTACTCCAGCATCGCCAGCTTGTCCGCCACGCCGATGCCCAGCGCTCCGCCCGAACCGCCCTCGCCGATGACGACGCTGACGATCGGCGTCTTCAGCCGGGCCATCTCACGCAGGTTCACCGCGATCGCCTCGGCCTGCCCACGCTCCTCGGCGCCGATGCCCGGGTACGCGCCGGGGGTGTCCACCAGCGTCACGACCGGCAGCCCGAACTTCTCGGCCAGCTTCATGCAGCGCAGCGCCTTGCGGTAGCCCTCGGGGTGGGCGCAGCCGAAGTTGGCCTTGATCTTGTCGGCGGTGTCCTTGCCCTTGTGGTGACCCACGACGAGCACCTTGTGCGGGCCGATGCGCCCGAACCCGCAGCGGATGGCGTGGTCGTCGCCGAACTGGCGGTCGCCGTGCAGCTCGGTGAAGTCCTTGACGAACGCGTGGATGTAGTCCATCGCCTGGGGCCGGCCGGGGTGGCGGGCGACCTTGACGGTGTTGCCCGGGGCGAGGCCCTTGTAGATCTTCTTGAGCATCGCGGTGTGCGACTGCCGGAGCTTGCGGATCTCCGAGCCCAGGTCGACGTTTGGGTCGAGCCCGGTGGCCGACCGGTTGGGGTCGCTCTGGGCTTCGAGCTCGTCGATCTGGCGTTCGAGGGCGGTCAGGGGCCGCTCAAACTCAAGCTCGAAGTTGCCGGTGTATTCGTTGAGTTGGGTCATGGCGAGGATCGAGGAGTGTGGGTCGGGGAGCGCGTCCAACGCGGCGACGGGCCCCTGCCGGTCTATCCCGCATGTCGGAAAGTTCCGGGGGCAAACCTGATAGTTTACCCCGGATGGAGCCGTCCACGCCATTCCAGACCGATTCGCTGGTGATCGTCGGGCCCGGCCTGCTGGGGACCAGTGTGGCCCTGGGGCTGCGTGAACGCGGGTTTTACGGCCGGATCACGGGCGTCGGCCGCCGCGCCGAGACCCTGGCCCAGGCCCGTGCGACCGGGGCATATGACACGCTGACCGACGACCTGCCCGCGGCGATCGGCCAGGCCAGCATGGTACTCATCGCCGTGCCCCTGAGCGGGTTCCGGGCGGTGTTCGAGCAGATCGCGCTGCACGGCCGTCCCGGGCTGATCGTCACGGATGTGGGGTCGACCAAGGCCAGCGTGATCGCCGATGCCCGTGCGCACCTGTCCGACCTGACGCGCGTCATCGGGGCCCACCCGATGGCGGGCTCGGAAACCAGCGGCCCGGCGGGGGCCCGGGCGGACCTGTTCGCGGGCCGGCCCTGTGTGCTGACGATCGCGCCGACGGACGCCCCGGACGCGGTCTCGGCCGTGGAATCCCTGTGGCTGACGCTGGGGATGCGGTTGCTGCGGATGTCGGCCGAGCAGCACGACGAGCAGGTCGCGGTCGTGAGCCACATGCCGCACCTGGCGTCGGTGATGCTGATGATGGTGGCCGAGAAGCTGGGGGGGCTGGGGGTCGCATCGAGCGGTTTCCGGGATACGACCCGGCTTGCCAGCAGCAATCCGCCCATGCGAGCCGATATCATGGATGCGAACCGGGCGAGTATCCGTAAGGCCCTGGCGTCCTTCCGCGTCGCGTGTGACGAGATGGATGCGCTGCTGGCCGACGCCGATGCCGACCAGATCGCCGGGGTCTTGGAGCGTGTCCGCTCGGCCCGTGAGGCCTGGCTGGCCTCGACACAGAAGGAAACCCACGCGTAAGGAGCACGCCTTGAAACCGACCTGCCTGCTGGTGATGGCGCTGGCCCTCTGCCCGGCCTTCGCGACGTCTGCGGACGAGGTCGAGCTCATGGCGGATGACGCGCCCGAGCAGGCCCAGGCCGCGGAGCCGGACGAGCCCGCCGGCGCGATGCAGGAAGTGGAAGACGCCGAGCCCGATGCGGCCGAGCTGGCCCAGCGGGCGGCGGAACTCAACCGGGCACTGCGCGAGGTCGAGACGCAGCTCCGCCAGCAGCGCGGGCAGGCCCGCCGCGCCGCGTCCTCCGAGCTCGAGGGCATCGTGCTCCCCGAGAACCCGACCCGCGAGGACTACACCGCCTACATCGACGCGATCGACGAGGCCACGCAGGGGCAGAACTCCTTCTCCAGCAACGACCCGCAGGTGGAGATGCTGTCGAAGATCCCGCCGGAGCACGTGGACCTGCTGGTCGGCCGGATCGGCAGCCGCTCCTCGCTCCGCTTCCACGCGCAGTACGCGATGCGCGGGATGGACCTCAGTGTGCTGCGGGCCCGGATCAACACGCTGGTGCTCGAGCAGCCCGCGATGATCGGCATCGTCGTGACCTACGGCTGGAGTGAGGACGCCCGCGAAGCCATCACCACCAAGCTGCAGCAGGAGCCGCCGAACCTCGGCATCGCCTGGTTCCAGGCCGCCGCCGAACTCAACGAGCCGGCGCTCTACGACGCAATGCACCGCTGCGCCCTGCAGACCCGCTACGGCATGCAGGTCCTCCAGATCCTCGAGTGCCTGCCGGATTACGACCTGAGCCAGACGATCGATGAGATGTGGGTCCGCGCCAATGACGGCTCGAACACCAACAACCTCTACCAGATCGCCCAGCACGCCGCCGCGTACGGCCACGTCGATGCGCTCGGTGTCCTGATCAACCAGCTCGCCCGCCGGTCCAGCTACCACTCCAGCAACGGCGAGAACACCTACGACACCCAGCGCGCCGCGATCATGCGGTTTATCGATTTCTCCGGCACCGCCGACGAGATCGCCGCGTGGTTCGAGCAGCACAAGGACGAGCTGGTCTTCGACCACGTCACGCAACGCTACCTGCTGCCCGATCAGCTCGAGCGCTTCGAGCCGTAACCGCTCATCGGCCGCGGTTGGCCTACACTATGGGCATGCCGCACACGCTCGGTTTCATCGGCTGCGGGAACATGGCCCAGGCGATCGCTCAAGGCGCGATCCGCAAGGGCGTCGCGCCCGCCGACCGGATCATCGCGTCCAACCCGTCCGCGCCCAAACGCGATCTCTTTGCCGGCTGGGGCTGCGACACGACCCCCGACAACACCGCCGTGGTGCGGTCGGCCAAGCAGGTCGTCCTCGCGGTCAAGCCCCAGGTCTTCCCCGAGGTCGCGCCGGCGTTGGCGAATGACCTGACCGACGACCACGTGCTGATCTCGGTGATGGCCGGGCTGAGCGGCGAACGGATCGCCGGGCTGATCGGTCGGCCGTGCCGGGTTGTCCGCGCGATGCCCAACACGCCGCTGCTCGTCGGCCGTGGCGTCACCGGCGTCGCGCGCTGCGCGAACGCCCGGCCCGGAGACGAGCGTTTCGCGATGGACCTCTTCGCCGCAGGCGGGTTGGCCGTCCCGGTGACCGAAGACCACATCAACGCCGTCGCCGCGGTGTCCGGGTCCGGCCCGGCGTACATCTTCCTGCTCGCGGAGGCCATGCAGCACGCCGCCACCGAGCTGGGCCTGGCCGAGCACGCCGAGGCGATGGTGACGCAGACGCTGCTCGGCTCGGCCGAACTCCTGGCCGACAGCGATGACGACGCGCCGACGCTCCGCCGCAAGGTCACGTCGCCCAAAGGAACAACCGAGGCCGCGATCCAGGCGTTCGAGCAGGCCGATTTCGCAGGTCTGGTGCTGCGGGCCATGCGTGCGAATGTCGCGCGGAGCGAGGCGCTCGCCGCGACCTGACACATTCTGACCTACACTCGATTCGCGACCTCAACCTAGCGGAGCAAGAACGTGAAACAATACAACGCCGGCACACACCTCGGGCTCCTGCTCGTCCGCGTGGGCTTCGGTCTCTACCTCACCCTCGCGGGCTGGGGCAAGGTGACCAACGAGTTCCGCGAGGGCTTCGGCACGTTCTACAAAGGCGGATTCTCCAACTCCGCTCCCTCCTGGCTGCCGGACTGGTTCGGGATGCCCTACGGCTACGCGCTGCCCTGGCTCGAACTCATCGTCGGCGGGATGCTGATCCTCGGGCTGTTTACCCGCTTCGCCGCGGCCGGTGCGTTCCTCATGCTCCTCAGCTTCACCATCGTCAAGGTCATCGGCAACGGCTACACGGGCCTCGGCGAAGACGAACGCGGCTACTTCTCGACCAACTACCTGCTGACCGCCCTGTACTTCCTCCTGATCTTTACCGGCCCGGGGGCGCTCTCCCTGGACCGCCTGATCTTTGGCAAGCGTGAGCCGAAGGAAGAGTAAGCCCGCTCGCGCGTAATCAGTATCCAACCCCTCGTTCCCATCCGCTGCCCAGCCCATGCCCTACGCCACGCTCCGTGAGTTTGTCGACGCCCTGGACGCCGCCGGGGAACTGCACCGGGTGTCCGAGCCGGTGTCGAGCATGCTCGAGGTCAGCGCGGTCGCCGACCGCGTCAGTAAATCGTCCGCCGCGCGCGCCTCCGACCACGCCCCGGGCTTCGACCCGCTGTACCACGGCCAGGGCGGCAAGGCGCTGCTCTTCGAGAACGTCTTGCTACCCGACGGGGCGCGGAGCGCGACCCCGCTGCTCATCAACGCGTTCGGCAGCTACCGGCGGGTCGAGATGGCGTTGGGCTGTGAGCCAGGCGGCCTTGAGTCCCTGGCTGAGAAGGTCGAGCACCTGGTCAAGCCCGAGCCGCCGACTGGGCTGATGAACAAGATGAAGAAGGGGCTCGAGTTGGCGAAGATCGCGCAGCTCCCGCCCAAGGTCGTGCGCTCAGGGCGGTGCCAGGACGTCGTGATGCAGGGCGACGAGATCGACCTGCTGTCCCTGCCGGTCATCAAGTGCTGGCCCGACGACGGCGACCCGCGGGCGTGCGGCTACCCGCTCTCCCCGGAGCAGGCCGGCACGGCCGATGGGCGGGGCCGGTACATCACGCTCGCGGGCATGTACACGATCCACCCCGACGACGCGGGCAAGCCGGAGGGCGAGCCGCGCCCCTCGCGCAACATCGGCATGTACCGCGCGCAGCTCATCGACAAGCACCGCACCGCGATGCATTGGCACGTCCACCACGACGGCGCACGCCACTGGCGCGCGTGGAAGGAGCACAACGAGAAGAAGGGCGACCACTCCGGCGGGATGCCCTGCGCGATCGTGCTCGGCGGGGAGAGCGTCCTGCCGTATGCCGCGACCGCGCCGCTGCCCCCGGGCATCAGCGAGCTGCTGTTCGCCGGCTTCCTGAATGACGGGGCGATCAAGCTCGTGAAGTGCAGGACGCTGGACCTGCACGTCCCCGCGAACGCGGAGATCGTCATCGAGGGCACCGTCTCCACCGAAGCCGGGCCGATCGGCTACGACCCCCGAAAGACTCAATCCCCAGGCCTCAGGACCGAGCACGAAGTGTTCGAAGGCCCGTTCGGCGACCACACCGGGTTCTACTCGCTGCCGGACCGCTACCCCGTGTTCACCGCGACGGCGGTGACGACCTGCAAAGACCCGTTCTACCCGACGACGATCGTCGGCCCGCCGCCGCAGGAGGACTACTACCTCGGCAAGGCGACCGAGCGCATCTTCCTGCCGCTGCTCAAGACCCTCGTGCCCGACATCCTCGACTACGACCTGCCCCGGTTCGGGTGCTTCCACAACTGCGCGTTCATCAAGATCCGCAAGGAGTACCCCCTGCAGGCCCGCCGGGTCATGCACGCGATCTGGGGTGCGGGGCAGATGGCCTGGACCAAGGTCATCGTCCTCGTCGACCACGACGTCGATGTCCACGACCACGAGCAGGTGCTGTTTCACCTCTGCGCCAACGCCGACCCCGGCCGGGACATCGAGATCGTCAACGGCCCGCTGGACATCCTCGACCACGCCGCCCCGCGACTGGGCGCGGGCCACAAGATCGGTTTCGACGCGACCCGCAAGGTGCCCGGCGAGGAAGGCAACGGCCACCCCGTCCGCGACTGGCCGACGTATCTCGGGCAGATGGGGGTCGACGACCGCCTGCAGGCCATCATCGATCGCGCCGCGCAGTAGCGGCCGTTGTGCGGACGGGAGCTAGGCGGTTACCGCGGGTCGATCTCGAAGAGGTCGAGGAAGAAGTCCGCGCTACTCGTGCCCGGGTCGTTGGGCATGCCGCGGTAGCGCACGACCGCGCGGTTGCCCCAGCGGTGCATCCCCTCGGCGATGAGCTGGGACTGGCGGGGGTGTAGCCGCATGATGGTCCAACTCGTCTCCTCGTCGAAGTCGAGGTCTTGGAAGCTGCTGATCATCAGCAGCGGCGGGTCGTCTTCGGAGACCAGCGCGGCGGGGGAGACGCTGTTGATGATCGCGATCAGCTCCGGGTCCGTGAGCGGCTCGAGGAAGTTGACGCCGAGCCACGCGGGCAGGTAGCGCTCGTGGTTGTTCAGCGGCAGCCCCTGGTCGCGCCAGTAGCGCGGGTCGAACGACGCCAGCGGGTCGAGGGCGACCACGCCCATCACGCGGGTGGACTGCATCATCAGACCGACCTCGTCGTATGGGTCGAGGTCGAGGTCGCGTTCGCTCCGCGACGCCCGCTGCTCGGCGGAGGGGCGCTCGGCGAGGTCGTCGTGCAAGGCAACATAGAGCGCGAGGTTGGCCCCGGCGTCCTGGCCGGCCGCAGCGAAACGCGCGGGGTCGAGGTTGTATTGGTCGGCATTCAGGCGGAGGTACTGCACGGCACGGGCGGCGTCCTCGAAGCTCGCGGGGAACGGGGTGTCCCGTGCGAACCGGTAGCCCACGGAAGCGACGGAGATACCGTTCTGCAGCAGCTCCTGGGCGCGGACCTGGATGTCGCCTTTGTTGCCCGAGATGAACTGCCCGCCGTGGAAGTAGACGACCAGGGGTGTCGGGCCGGGGTTGTCTTCGTCGGTGGGTGCGAGGTAGAGGTCGATGCGTTGCTGCGGCTCGTCGCCGTAGGCAAGGTCGCGGTGGGTCGGTCCGCGCTGGCGGTTGCCCCGGCCGCGGTTGCGGCGGCGCTCTTCCCAGTCCTCGGTGCGCTCTTCGAGGAATGCGCGGGCTTCCTCGGCCGTGAGGATGCCGTCGTCGTCGGCATCGGACTCGGGGAAGCGTTCCAGGATGCGTTCGAGGTTGCGGTTGTCCTCGCTCGTCGCGTCTTCGGGGATGTCGAAGCGGTCGGTGCCGTTCTGCGCCGACGCGGGCAGGGCCAGCACGAGCAGGAGCATCGCCAGGCCGATGGCCAGCCGTCGCGGCAGGGTGTGGGGGTGTTGCATCATCGTGTCTCGTTTGCCGGGCACGGCAGGCGGGTTCGCGGATGTTCTATCTTATCGGCTGATCCCGGCGCGGGCACCGGTTTGTCCCGCAAATCACGGCTGCTGGGCGGTCGCGTATCCTGTAGGCATGCTGAAACGAACACACAGCAGCGTTACGGCGGCGGTTTTGGCCGGCCTGGTCTTGGCCGGTTCGGGCTGTGCCGTGACCGAGCCGGACGACCGGGACACCGCGCGGGTCCGCGCCGCGTTCGCGGACGGTGGGGCGGTCTCGATCCCGGGGCTCGCGTCGGACCTGGGCATCTCCGAGGTCGCGGTGGTCCGTGCCCTGCCCGAGGCGATGCGGGTCGCGCTGACGGGCGACGACCTGCGGCAGGCGTTCGAGGCGGCGTGCGAAGTTTCGCCGGTCCGGCTAAGCTTCCCCGGCGTGTCGGGCGATTCGGGGGTGTCGATCCTCACCCGCATGCAGGTCGACGCGGCGCACGACGACCAGTTGGTCCTTCGTGGCGAAGACGGACTGCCCCAGGTGTTCTTCGACCCGGCGGATGTCGTATCGGTCTACCTCTGCCGCGGGGAAAGCATGGGGTCTGCGGGCCGGGCGATCCTGTTCTTTGGCAGTGGGGGCGAGCGGCTGATGACTTGGGAGGCCACGGAAGAGGCTTCGTCGACGCAGGGCTTCGACCGCGTGTGGGCGCGATACCAAGAGTAAACCCCGGGATGGCTATCCCGGGGCTCTATGGGTTGTGCGTTGTTGAGGACTTTGCCTGCTACGCCGCCGGGGCGCGGTTCCCACCGCCGAACGCACCCGAGGAGATCTCCTGCATCACGAAGCCGATCGCCGCGGGGACGAAGACGAGCATCGGGATGACCAGGGCGTTGCTGGAGAGTTCGGACGCGACGGTGTCGCGGAAGGTGTCGATCGACAGCAGCAGGGCGATGACGCCGAAGACCGCGATGGTCGCACCGCTGACCGAGGTGAACAGGTGGATGGAGATCTTGAAGAGCGCGAAGGCGGCGATCCCGCAGACGCCCAGCCCGACGAGTGCGCCGATCCAGTAGGCCTCGGCGGGTATGCCCTCGGCGGCCTTGGCGAGCAGCGACGCGGCGGGGTCGGTGGTCGTAGCGCCGTCGTTGAAGTCGGCGACCCGCTTGGCGTAGGCCGAGTCGAGCGCGCGGGCTGCGCCGGCCCAGAGGTTGGCGCCGATGAATGCGCCCGACAGCCCGCCGAGCACGGCGACGGCGTACTTCATCATCGGGAAGGCCAGCACCGCGAGCAGCAGCCCGAGGCAGCCGGCGACGACGAACGGCGGGGCCTGGATCGCCAACCCCAGCCAGTATCCGAGCCCCGAACCGAGCGCGACGATCAGCGCGACCGTCGCGACCTTGTAGAACTTGTAGCCGTTGAGCAGGCAGATCATGCCGACAACGACGAAGACGATCGCCCAGACCGTGCCCAGTTCGGCGAGGTGCCCGATCAGTTCGTCGGGCTTGGCGAGGGTGTCGCCGCGGGAGAAGATCTCGACACCGGTCGTGAACAGGCGGTGGGCCTCGGCCCAGAGGTCGATGGTCATCGGCGCTTCGGCCGCGGCGGTGTCTGGGCTGGCTTGGGCGAGGGTTGGCAGCATGACGGGCTCCGGGTGGCAAGCTGCGCCACGCGGAAACCTGGGGCGGCGCTCACTCGGTCTCTTTATCGTCCGGCCTGAAATACAGTGTCCATTGCACCAGGACGCCCAGCAGCGTTATCAGACCCACCGCCATCAGCCCACCGCGCGGCGTGCTCGGCAGCCACCGCGACGCGTCCGGGGCCCACCCGATAATGAGCTCGCGCCCGGGGATGAACAGCAGGACCGCGCCGACGAGTGCCGCCTGGATCGCGGCCGTGTGCTTGGGCATCAGACCGCCCAGCAGCAGCCCGAGCAATGCGCCGACCCCCATGCCGATCGCCACGTTCCGTTGCGACTCGGTGGTGTTGGCCTTCCACCATTCGCACACGGCTTGGACGTTCTCAAAGATCAGCCCCTTGACCGACTCGCCCGCGGCCTTGCCTAAATCGATGCCCTGCGATTGCAGCAGCGTCGCCGCCTCGGCCAGCGCCTGGTTGGACTCCGCATCGGACTGTCCCTCGGCCGGCTGGGCGATGAGGGACTGGACCTGCATGCGGATGTTGTCGTTGATCTGTTGGTCCGGGCTGACCAGACGCTGCTGGAGGTCCTCTCGGAGTTCGGCGGGGTCGCGGCCGAGCACGTCCTGCGGCGGGGTGCCTTCCCACACGAGGACCGACGCGGGTACGACGACGGCAAAGAGCATCGCTGTCGACAACGCCATCCACACGCGGAACAACAGCGCCGCCGCGAGCGCCCCCGCGATCGCGAGCCCGGCGGTGAGCACCGCGATAAACCCGGCGCTGCTGGCGAAGCCCGACAGCAGCAGGCCCGCGTAGAGCCCGAGCAGCATGCCCGCGACCACCATCGCCGACTTCATCAGCCGGCCGCCGAGCAGCCAGAGCACCAGCCCCAATGCCATCGCGCCGATCAGCGCCCCGGCCGTCGCGGTCGGGAACGATCGGCTGGCGTGGTCGAACCACTGCTGGATCTGGTCGCTGGCCTGCATACCTGCTCCTCACCCCGTAGGACGCTCCGGGGCTCTTTCCATTATCGCATGTCGCGACGCCCCGTCGTTACAATGCCCGACCGTGAGCGATAACACAACTAAATTGTCATCCCCGGGCCCCGGCGAGCCGGACCCCGCCGTCACCGAAGCCGCTCTGGCCCCCCTGCGCGAGCGGATCGACAAGCTGGACCGGCAGATCGTCGAGCTCCTCAACGAGCGGGCCAAGGTCGTCGTCGAGGTGGGCCACGTCAAGCGGGCCGACCGCTCGCCGATCTACGTGCCCGACCGCGAACGCCGGGTGCTCGAGCAGGTCCGGTCGTACAACCAGGGCCCGCTTCCCAACAAGTGCATCGACGCGGTCTGGCGGGAGCTGATGTCCGGCAGCTTCGCGCTCGAACGGCCGCTGCGGATCGGTTTCCTCGGGCCCAACGGCTCGTACAGCCACCAGGCCGCCGAGGCGAAGTTCGGCGCGTCCGTGGAGTACGACAACCTCGCCGACATCCCCGTGATCTTCGACGCGGTCCAGCGGCGCGACATCGACTACGGCCTCGTGCCCATCGAAAACTCGACCGAGGGCAGCGTCGTCGTCACGCTCGACGCGCTGGCCGAGACCTCGGTCCGCATCTGCGCCGAGGTCTTGATCGCCATCCATCACAACCTGCTGGCCAACTGCGACCCGCCGGACATCAAGCGCATCTACTCGCACCCCCAGGCCTTGGCGCAGTGCCGGGGCTGGCTCAATGCTCAGTTCCCCAGCGTCGAGCGGGTCGCGACCTCGTCGACCAGCCGGGCCGCGATGCTCGCCGCGGAGGAGCCGGGGGCTGCGGCGGTCGCCTCTTCCCTCGCCGCGAAGCTCAACGACGTCCATGTCCAATTCGAGAACATCGAGGACAACCCGAACAACACCACCCGCTTCCTGGTCATCGGCCACCAGTCCACCAAGCCGACGGGCGACGACAAGACCGCGCTGATGTTCACCACCCGCCACGAGGCCGGGGCCCTCACCGAGGTGCTCAACGTCTTCCGCGACTTCGGGCTGAACCTCACACACATCGACAAGCGGCCGAGCCAACGCGTCAACTGGGAGTACAGCTTCTTTGTCGACCTGATGGCCCACGAGAGCGACGAGACGTTCATCCAGGCCGCGGCCGAGGCGAAAAAGCACTGCGTGCAGCTCACGATCCTCGGCTCGTTCCCGCGTGCGACGGAAGTGATCTGAGCTTTCCCGCCGCCGGGCAGTGGAGACTGCTTACACTGCGAGCCGCGGGTCACCCACGCCCACGCCACCTCTCCCGGAGCCCCAATATGCTCGATGCTCACATGTTCGGATACAACAACGCCGGGTCCTACACCGGCACGGCCGGGGCGTCCGGTGCCGCCGCCGCGCAGTCCGCCGCCAACCGCGCGAAGCAGGAGGTCGCTCAACTCGAAGACCGCGTGGACCGGCTGTCGCTGGTGTGCATGGCCATGTGGTCGCTCTTACGCGACAAGACCAACTTTACCGAGCAGGACCTGATGGAACGCGTCAAGCTCATCGACCTCCTGGACGGCGTCGAGGACGGTAAGGCCACCAAGACCGTCAGCCAGTGCACCGCCTGCAATCGCCCGATGAACCCCCGCCACGAGAAGTGCATCTACTGCGGCAACCCCAAGCTGGTGCAGTCCGCGTTCGACAAACTCTAAGCCGAGTCGTGGTGTCTACCTCGGATCCGACCGGCTCTTGATCCTTTCCAGCACGTTCATGTAGTTCAGGTACGCGTCGTACGGCGAGTCGTAGGGATTGAAATAGGCGTGTACGGCGCCGTCGTCGGCGTGCTTGGTGGACATGTAGTAGAAGTGGTCGCTTGTGCCCAGCGATTGCCAGTCTGCCAGCAGCTTCGCGTCACGGGCGCGAAACACCGGGCCGTGCAGGGCGTACAGCACCGCCAGCGCCGACGACTGCATCGCGTTGCCGTTCCAGGCCGAGAGGTCCCGCTCGGTGTCCGCCCAGCTCGTGGGCTCGGGCGCGGCGTAGGTGTCGGTGGCGCGGAACGACTCGGCCGCCTCGCTCGGTGTGGCGAACCCGCCGCCGCCGTCGAGCACCGCGCCCGGCAGCGCGTCGAGCAGCCCGAAGATGCCGGTGTCCGCCCACTTGTGCTCGCCGAAGGTCTCGAAGTCCATGAACAGGTTGACGACGTCGCCCGGCTGGCTGTTGAGCCAGCCCGCGTAGGTCTGCGCGGTGAGCGGGTGGTGCGGCCACTGCTTCTCGCCGAACCGGAAGGCGAGGTCGTCGCTCAGCCGGTGGTGCTTGAGCAGCAGGGTCAGCGACGTCGCCGCGTCGCCCGCGGGCCGGTAGGGCGTGTTGGGTGTGCGCCCGTCCAGCAGCCGGTCCACGCCCTCGGCGAGCACCGCGCGGAACCGGCCCATGCCCGCAACCTGTCCCGCGATGGCGTCGCTGTAGATCAGTTCCGTGTTGCGGAACACCGTCGGCCGCTGACCGAACAGGTCCTCGATCAGCGTGTCGTGGCGGTCGACCTCGTCGACGAAGCACTCGGGGTCGTAGACCGAGGCCAGCGTGTGGTTGTAGGTCTCTGAGAGGAACTCGACGCAGCCGGTCTCCGCGAGCTGGCGGAAGCGGTCGAGCACGTCCGGCGACCAGCGCTGGAACTGCTCGATCACCTCGCCGGTCAGCGAGAACGCGAGGCGGAACTTCCCGCGGTGCCGCTCGATCAGGTCCAGCAGCAGGGCCGTCGCAGGCAGGTAGCACTTGCCGGCGACGCGGCGGAGGACCTGGCTGTTGTGCGCGTCGTCGAAGTAGTCGTCACCGATATCGAAGACGCGGTACCGCCGGAGCCGCCGTGGCTGGTGGACCTGGAAGTAAAGACAAACCGCGGGCATACAGACGCCTTGCAGGAGGAAGCACGCATTGTGACCAGTTCCGCCGACTCCGCAACACGCCGGCTATCGTTTCTCGGTCTGCTCTGGATTCTCACAACGCGGGTCACCGGTCTCGGCCCGGCGCGCTAGCGTTTCGTTTGCTCGGCCGAAGATGATCCGCGCCCCGCGCCGGAACGACACGTACGAGTAGAACCACTGCACCAGCACCACGACCTTGTTGCGGAACCCGATCAGCAGCAGCAGGTGCACGACCAGCCACGCCAGCCAGGCGAAGAACCCCGAGAGCTTCAGCGGCCCGACCCACGCGATGGCCCGGCTGCGGCCGATCGTCGCCATGGTCCCCTTGTCTTTGTAGCGGAACACGGGGCGCTCCCCGGGCTCGCCGATCCCCTCCCCACGCTTAACCTCCTTGCGGATCACCTTCGCGACCTGCCGGCCCATCTGCATCGCCGCCGGGGCCAGGCCCGGGGCCTTCGTGCCGTCGGGCATCGTGGCGTCCGCGATGTCCCCGATCACAAACACCCCCGGGTGCCCGGGCACGCTCAGGTCCGGGCCGACGACGACACGCCCGCCCGGCCCGAGCTCGATGCCGAGCGTGCGGGTGATCGCCGGGGCCTGCACGCCGCCGCCCCACAGGACGTTCGCCGCGTCGATCCGGCTGCCGTCGGACAGGTCCACGCCCCGGCCATCGATCGCATCGACCCGGGTGTTCAGCCGGACCTCCACCCCCAGCGACTCGAGCTGACGCAACGCGCTGGCCGACAGCGACTCGGGGAACGCGCTCAGCAGCCGGTCCCCGCCGTCCACGAGCACGACTCGCGCGTCGGTCGGGTCGATCTCGCGGAAGTCCCGACGGAACACCCGCTTGGCCAGCTCCGCCATCGCCCCGGCCAGTTCGACCCCCGTCGCGCCGCCCCCGATCACCACCACCGTGATCAGCTCCTTCCGCCGCCGGTCATCGTCGATCGCCTCGGCCAGCTCGAAGCTCGTCAAGACGCCCCGGCGGACCCGCATCGCGTCGTCCAGCGACTTGAGCCCCGGCGCGTCCTCGGCCCACGCATCGTTCCCGAAGTACGAGGTCGTCCCGCCCAGCGCGACCACCAGGTAGTCGTACCGCTCCACCCCGCCGATCGACAGCGTTACCTCACGCAGGGCCAGGTCTACCGCCTCGGCCGTGTCCATCACCGTCCGCACCTCGCGCCGCCGGCGGAAGATCGAGCGGATCGGCTCGGACACCTCCGGGGCCGACAGGCCCGCCATCGCGACCTGGTACAGCAGCGGTTGGAACAGGTGGTGGTTCT
Organism: Phycisphaerae bacterium; assembly: GCA_030425705.1. Taxonomy (GTDB): domain Bacteria; phylum Planctomycetota; class Phycisphaerae; order Phycisphaerales; family Phycisphaeraceae; genus JAHQVV01. The sequence goes on along the minus strand of JAUHZU010000008.1, from coordinate 150,936 downwards.
GCTTGTCCACGACCAGGATGTCCGCGGCATCCCCCAGCCCCTTGCAGGCCTTCACAAACGACAGCCCGCCGAAGCCGCAGCCGAGGACGACGATCTTTTTCTTCTGCATCTCGGGCACCGGTAGACTCGCAGGCGCGGGGATTCCTCCAAGACCCGTACCGTAGCGCGATCCAACCGAGACGTCCACCTGCGCCGCTATACTGTCCAATTCGGTTGCTTCCGAAGCCCAGACCCCAGACCCGTAACCCCAGACCCGCCCCATGCCCACCGCACCGACCCTCAGCAGCACGCAGGTCCGACAGCAGTTCATCGACTTCTTCGTCGAGAAGGCCGGCCACACCGCCGTGCCGTCCGCGCCCGTCGTCCCCCACGACGACCCGACCCTGCTCTTCACCAACGCGGGCATGAACCAGTTCAAGGACGTGTTCCTGGGCACCGGCAGACGCGACTACACCCGTGCGGTCGATACCCAGAAGTGCATCCGCGCCGGGGGCAAGCACAACGACCTCGACGACGTCGGCAAGGACACCTACCACCACACCTTCTTCGAGATGCTCGGCAACTGGTCGTTCGGCGACTACTTCAAGAAGGAAGCCATCGCCTGGGCCTGGGAGCTGCTCGTCGACCAGTGGGGGCTCGACCCCGAACGCCTCTACGCGACCTACTTCGAGGGCGACGAAGCCGAGGGGCTCGAACCGGATTACGAAGCAAGAGATTTCTGGCTTCAATACCTTCCGGGGGAGCGCGTCCAGCCGGGCAACAAGAAGGACAACTTCTGGGAGATGGGCGACACCGGCCCCTGCGGCCCGTGCTCGGAGCTGCACTACGACCGCAGCCCCGACAAGTCCGGCGGCGGCCTGGTCAACGCCGACGGCCAGGACACGGTGGTGGAAATCTGGAACCTGGTCTTCATCCAGTTCAACCGCAACCAGGACGGCTCGCTGTCCACCCTCCCCGCCAAGCACGTCGACACCGGCATGGGCTTTGAACGCATTGTCCGCGTGCTGCAAGGCAAAGACAGCAACTACGACACCGACGTCTTCGCCCCGATCTTCCAGGCGATCCAGGACGTCACCGGCGCACGGGCATACCTTCCGGGGGCGGGCGAGGCGGAACTCAAGGACCCGATCAACATCGCCTACCGCGTGATCGCCGACCATATCCGCACGCTGGTCTTCGCGCTCAGCGACGGCGCCCACTGCGGCAACGAGGGCCGCAACTACGTCCTGCGATCGATCCTCCGCCGGGCCGTCCGCTTCGGCAAGCAGACGCTGGGCATGGACGAGCCGTTCTTCTACAAGCTGGTCCCGACCGTCGCCGAACACTTCGGCGACACGTTCCCCGAGATCAGGGCGAAGCAGGACGAGGTGGCGAACGAACTGCGTAAAGAAGAAGATAGCTTCCGCAAGACGTTGGACCGCGGGATTGGTTTGTTTGAGCAGGTCGTAACGGGTTTTGCGGGCGACGCGAAGCGTCACGTCTTCCCCGGCGAAGACGCCTTCAAGCTCCACGACACTTACGGCTTCCCCATCGGCCTGACCCAACTCATGGCCGAGGAACGTGGGCTGACCGTAGACCTCGATGGGTTCGAGCGTGAGATGGAAGCCGCCCGTGAGCGCTCGCGGGGCGGTGGGGACGGCTCGGCGGGTGCACAAGAGATGTTAACAGAGCTTGTTCAGCAAGCCAGTGGGGATCTATGGGATACCGAGTTTATTGGATACGCCACAACCCATCTCAACGAGCGTCAGGCCTGTAACATTTGGAAGCTGGATGTGAATAAGCTCATCCGCTCTGGCAATGGCGTTGATCGGGGCGATCGTGTTGCTGTGATGGTTGAGAGAACACCGTTCTATGCAGAAGCCGGCGGTCAAGTCGGTGACGCTGGGTCCATCGGACTCCAGGGGGAAAAAGGACACTCGGAACAAACCGGTGTCATCAAAGTAGAGAACACCGTCAGGATTGGCGACGTTTTCTTCCACTTAGGTACTGCTGAAACCGATGTTCCACCTATCGGCGATAGCGAGGCGGGCTGGAAGCACCAGATCGATCTTCAAGTTGATACCGATCGGCGGTCTACGATCACCGCTAACCACACGATCACCCACGTCATGAACCGCGCGCTGCGGGACCACGTCAGCACCGACGCGGCACAGAAGGGCTCGCTCGTCGATGACGAGAAGACGCGTTTCGACTTTTCGCATAACGCGGCGCTGACACCCGAGCAGCTCGAAGCCGTCGAGAAGCAGGTGAACGACGACATCGCCGCCGACCTGCCGGTCTACTCCGGGGATGCGCCGCAGGACGAGGCGCTGAAGATCAACGGCCTACGGGCCGTGTTCGGGGAAAAGTACCCGCCGATGGTCCGTGTCGTCTCGATCGGTGCGCCGGTGGAGGACCTGCTGGCCGACCCGTCCAATGCGCGGTGGGGCGGGCTGTCGATCGAGTTCTGCGGGGGTACGCACCTGAAGAAGACCGGCGAGGCCGAGGGCTTTGTCATCCTCAGTCAGGACGCGGTAAGCAAGGGCGTCCGACGCATCACCGCCGTGACCGGCGCGGCGGCGCACAAGGCGTCGGCCGAGGGTGAGCAACTGCTCAGCCGGGTCGAGACGCTGCGCGGAGCGCCGGTGCAGGACCTGGATACGAAGGTGGAGCAGATCGTCCGCGCGGTCGGTGAGCAGCCCATCCCCCTGGTGCTCAAGCAGAAGATCCAGGCGGGCATCGCCGACCTGAGCCGGCGGGTGAAGGAGTACGCCAAGGCCGAGGGCAGCAAGCAGGAGGAGACTGTGATCGAGTCGGCGCGCGCCATCGCGGACGGCGAGGCCGAGGACGCGACGTTGATCGTCGCCGAGGTGCCGGGCGCGGACGCGAAGACGCTGCGGACGGCGATGGACGTGATCCGCACGAAGCGGCCGGGCGCGGCGATGCTGCTCGCGGCCGCGCCGTCGGCGGACAAGGTGGCGCTGCTGGCGTCGGTGCCCAAGGAGGTGATCGCCAAGGGGCTGAAGGCCGGCGACTGGGTGAAGCACACCGCGCCGGTCGTGGGCGGCGGCGGCGGCGGCCGGCCGGACATGGCACAGGCCGGCGGCAAGGACGCGTCCAAGCTCGCCGAGGCGCTGGACGCCGCGCGCACCTTCGCCAACGAAAAGCTGTAGCCGCCCCCGCCGCGCAGCACCGCACCGTTCCGGGAGCACCCCCATGGCCCGCATCAACGACCACTACCTCAAGCTCTCCCGCGGGTACCTCTTCCCCGAGATCGCCCGGCGCGTCGCGGCCTTCACCGAGCAGCACCCCGAGGCGGAACTGATCCGCATGGGCATCGGCGACGTGACGGAACCGCTGCCCGAGGCCTGCCGTGTCGCGATGATGAAGGCGGTCGACGACCAGGGCCGACACAACACGTTCCATGGCTACGGCCCCGCCGCGGGCTACGCCTGGCTGCGCGAGGCGATCGCCGAGCACGACTTCAAGCTGCGCGGCTGCGACATCGACGCCGACGAGGTCTTCATCTCCCACGGCTGCAAGGGCGACTGCGGGCACCTCCTCGATATCCTCGCGTCGGGCGACGCGGCGCATGGCGGCAATGTTGTGGCTGTCACCGACCCGGTCTACCCCGTCTATGTCGACACGAACGTGATGGCCGGCGCGACCGGCCCGGCCGACGAGCACGGCGAGTACCCGGGGCTGGTCTACCTCCGCTGCACGGCGGAGAACGGCTTTGTCCCCGCGATCCCCGGGCAGAAGGCTGACCTGATCTACCTGTGCTCGCCCAACAACCCGACGGGCGCAGTTATCGACCGTGCGGCGCTCAAGCGGTGGGTGGATTATGCGAACGCGCATGGGAGCATCCTGCTCTTCGACGCGGCCTATGAGTCGTACATCAACGATGACGCGGGCGACGACATTCCGCACTCGGTCTACGAGATCGAAGGGGCTCGGACCTGCGCGATCGAGTTCCGAAGCTTCTCGAAGCGTGCGGGGTTTACCGGCACGCGCTGCGGGTACACCGTCATCCCCAAGGCCCTGGTGGGGCGCGACGCGGTGGGCCGACCGGTCGGCTTGCACGGGCTCTGGCAGCGGCACCAGTCGACGAAGAACAGCACGGTGTCCTACATCGTGCAGCGCGGGGCCGAGGCGGTCTACACCGAGGCCGGCCGGGCGCAGTGCGACGGGCTGGTACGGTTTTATATGGAGAACGCCCGGCTGATGCGCGCGGCGCTGACCGCCCAGGGCTTCACCTGCTTCGGCGGGGAGCACGCGCCGTATCTCTGGGTGCAGACGCCCGGCGGCCTGTCGAGCTGGGCTTTTTTCGACCGACTCCTCGCCGAGTCACACATCATCGCGACGCCGGGTAGCGGCTTCGGCCGATCGGGCGAGGGCTACTTCCGCCTGAGCGCGTTCAACGCGCGGGCGACCGTCCTAGAGGCGATGGAGCGGCTGTCCACCCTGGCTGTGGCATAGATCAAGGAGTACCCCGATGACGGACCCCGAAGTGGACCCACAGATCGCCGACTTCCTCGCCGCGCACCGCACCGCGTCGCTGGCGACGGTCGATGCGGCGGGCCTGCCGCACGCGGCGAACGTGCAGTACGTCAGCGACGACGCGTTGAACCTCTACTGGGTCAGCAGCACGGCGTCCGAGCACTCGCAGCACCTCGCCGACCGGCCGGGCAGCGCGATCACGGTCTATGCCCACGTCGACGCGCCCGACCAGATCCACGGCGTGCAGATGCACGGGACCGCCGAGCTGCTGTCGGATGCGGCGGCGGTGACGCTGGTGCGGGCCCTGTACGAGGCGACCTACCCGTTCGCGGCCGAGCCCCCGTACCGCGATGCGGTCGCGGCGCAGTCGTTCTACCGCTTCCGGCCGACGTGGGTCCGCTGGATCGACAACCGCCGGGGATTCGGATGGAAGCACGAAAAGACGCTGTAGCGGCAGGACGAGTTAGGCCGCACCTTCCGCAGAAGGAACAACGCCAAGACGCCAAGAACGGCGTCTCTCACAGGACGGAGATTGATTATGTTTCGAAACGGAACTCCCCAGCCGGTTCTAAGTTTATGCGTGATTGGTTTTCTTTTGCTCTCATCTTGTACGAATCACTCCCGCTTAGTCACGGTAGGCATGCCGTATGAAGAAGCCGTTTCTACGATTGAAGAGTTGGGGCTGGAACGTACTTGGCTATCCATCGCTGTAACAGATTATGAAAATGCGACTCTCGATACGTTCTTCATTGATGAAAGAAGTTATCTCATTATGGTTGGGAGCCGGGGCGAAGAAGATCAATGGACGCTGCATTCGCTAAGCCAGTGGGAGGTTGGCGACCCGAACGTGGGGAAAGGTCATCCCGATGAGTTTATTGAAACCGAGCTTCAGCAGTGGCCGGTTGCCGAGTGACAGTTGCGGCGAGTTCTCTGAGTAGCAGCAAACAGAATCAGCTTGGCATCTTGGCGTCTTGGCGTCTTGGCGTTGAATCCGCTTCCCCAAGCAACTTAGCCACGTAATCCAGGATCGCTTCCGGCTCGCTCATGCGGCCGGCCCCTCTCGTCCGGCAGGCCTGCCAGCCGTCGGCGGGGCCGACCTCGGAGAGGTTGGGCAGCAGCTCGCGGAGCAGCGCGAGGTTGCGCTGGAGGATCGGGCTGGCCCACATGTCGGCGTTCATGGCCGGGGCGATGAGCAGCGGGGTCTTCGCGGGCAGAGCGCTGACGGTGAGCGACACGACGTCGGGCGTGAGCCCGGCCGCGATCTTGCCGATCATGTCCATGGAGCAAGGGGCGATGACCAGCAGGTCGCACCACCGCGCGGTGCCGACGTGCTGTGACTCGGGGTTGTCGCTGTGGTCCCACATGCTGGTGAGGACCGGTCGGCCGGAGAGCGACTGGAAGGTGAGCGGGGTGATGAACTCGGTGGCGGCACGGGTCATCAGGACGCGCACGTCCGCGCCGCGCTGGACCAGCCGGCTGACGAGTGTGGCGGCCTTGTAGCAGGCGATCCCGCCGGTGAGAGCGACGGCGATCTTCCTGCCGGTCAGGGGGGTCGGCTCGGGCATGGGTTAACCATAGCAGCACCCGGTCGGCCGGGTGCTGCGGGTGGGTTGGTGTCTTGCGGCGGGGGTCGCCGGCGGGCTATTCCTCGGCTTCGGCTTCGTCGGCTTCGGGGTCGAGGTCGAGAGTGATCTTGCCTTCGACCACCTCGGCGACGGCGATCTCGAAGTCGGTCCGGCCGTTACGCTCGACCAGCGGGCGGGCGCCTTCCATCAGCTCGCGCACGCGGTGCTGGACCAGCGAGGTGAACTTGAACCGGCCACCGAGCTCGTTGATGATACGGTCGTCTTTGAGGGCTTCGATCATGGGAGGGGCTCCGGGTCCCGTGGGGCGTGCGTGAGGGGCAGTGGCCGGTGAACATCCGTGCCCGGCCGAGCCATGCATTATAACCCGGCTGGTGTAGGTAGGCAATGCCCGGGATGCCCGCCGTTCGGCCGCGACCGGTGGGTTCGGGCAGGTTCTGGCGACTTGCCGGGCGGGGCGGGGGGGGTACCCTGTGCGGCATGAAGACCAGTCTGAAGTGGCTCAATACCTACCTGGACCGCCCGATCGACGCCGACGAGGCCGAGCACCTGCTCACAGACGCGGGCTTCCCGGTCGAGGGCCGCGAGCCGGTCTTGGGCGGGGCGGACCTGATGCTGGATGTTGAGGTGACCAGCAACCGGCCGGACGTGCTCAGCCACGTCGGGGTGGCCCGGGAGATCGCCGCGCGCGGCGGTCGGTCGCTGCGGCCGCCGGCCTGTGGACTGCCCGAAGCCGGGGGCGCGGCGGTTGCGTCGCTGGCATCGGTGCGTGTGGCGGAGCCGGCGTTGTGCCCGGCGTACACGGCCCGGGTGATCACCGGCGTCCAGGTCGGCCCGAGCCCGGACTGGCTGCGCGAGGCGATCGAGGCGGTCGGTGGGCGGAGCGTCAACAACGTCGTCGACGTGACCAACTACGTCCTGCTCGAACTCGGCCAGCCGCTGCACGCCTTCGACCTGGGCAAGCTGGCGGGCCGGGGTGTGCACGTGCGCTGCGCGACCGACGGCGAGCCGTTCACCGCGATCGACGGCACGAAGCACAAGCTCCGCCCGCACATGCTGGTCATCGCCGACGACAACGAGCCCGTCGCGGTTGCCGGGGTGATGGGCGGCAAGGACTCGGAGGTCGTGGAAACCACGACGGACCTGCTGATCGAGTCGGCGGACTTTGAAGCGTTGAGCGTGCGTCGCACCAGCCGGCAGCTCAAGCTGAGCAGCGACTCGAGCTTCCGCTTCGAGCGTGGGGTCGACCCGCGCGGGGTGGACGCGGCGAGCCGGCGGGCGTGCGAGCTGATCCTGCAGGTCGCGGGCGGGACGCTGGCCGAAGGCGTGATCCGGGTCGGCGACGAGCCGGGCCCGCTGCGCACGATCGAGCTGTGGCCGCAGCGGACTGCGGCGCTGCTCGGTGTGGACCTGCCGGCCGAGGCGCAGGCCGCGCACCTCAACGCACTAGGCATCGAAACACACGTTGCCGGCGACACGCTGACCGCGACCGTCCCGAGCTACCGGCTGGACCTGCTGCGCGAGGTGGACCTGATCGAGGAAGTCGCACGCCAGCATGGGCTGGACAATATCCCGCTGAAACACACCATCGATATCGTCGCCCACCACCCGCAGCCGAGCGTGCAAGCCCGCCGCGCGATGACCGAGGTGCTGGTGGCGCATGGCTACCACGAGACGGTCACGCCCTCGCTCATGGCGCTCGACGATGCGGAGCCGTTCTACGTGACCGGCGAGCCCGCGTCGCTCAACGCCGAGATGCGCCGCCAGGACAACACGCTGCGGCCGGCCGTCCTGCCGAGCCTGCTCGCCTGCCGGAAGCTGAATCAGGACGGCGGCAACACGGGCGTGAAGCTCTTCGAACTCGCGTCGGGCTGGAGCCGGCGGGACGGGAAAATCGCTGAGGGCCGCCAGCTCGCGCTGATCCGCGACGCGGCGGATGCCCAGCAGGCGGTCTCCGAACTCAAGGGCACGATCGCCGAGCTGGTGCATGTGCTCGGCGGCGAGTCGGCGGTGTCCAACATGGCCTTCGAGCCGATCGAGGACCCATGGTATGCCGCCGCCGCGGTGATCAAGCTCAATGGCTCGCCCGCGGGCAGCGTCGGATTGCTGGCGTCTCGTTTGACCGACCACTTCGCGCTGCAGACGCCGGTCGCCTCGGCCCTGATCTGTGTCGAGGGGTTCATGTCGCTGTACCCGCCGACCCACAGCGCGGCGGCGCTGCCCAAATACCCCGCTATCGAGCGGGACCTCTCCGTGGTGGTCGAGGAGCAGGTTGCCTGGCAGGCAATTGCGTCGGCGGTGGCGGGGGCCCGGCCGGACCTGCTCGAATCGACCGAGTTCGTCGGCACGTACCGCGGCAAACAGGTCGACAAGGGCAAGAAGAGCGTGACCCTACGCATGCAGTTCCGCGACCCCGAACGCACCCTCCGCCACGACCAGGTCGACCCGCAAGTCGCGTCGGTCGTTCAGGCCCTCATGGCACAGGTCGGCGCGGAGCTGCGGGCGTAGGTTCTCTCCAGCCGAGCGTGTTTGCATGGCCCCTTGCCTGGCAAGGCCGCGTCGCCTAATCCGCACGCTGCGTTTTCGCCTTGACGCTCAACGGGTCGGCCACCGCGCCGACGGCGAGCTGGATCGAGCGCGCCCCGTGTGTCCGCAGCAGCCGGCAGCACAGCCCGGCGGTCGCGCCGGTGGTCTTCACATCATCGACGAGGATCACCTGCCAGCCGTCGAGGTCGACCGGGTGCGCCGCGACCGAGTCGCGTACGTTCGCCTGCCGGTCCGAGTGGACGACCGCGGTCTGCGGGTGGGTGTGCCGGGTCCGCCGGAATAGCTGCGCGCACCGCCAGCCGCGATGCTTCGCCAGTGATAGGGCGATGAGGTGGGCCTGGTTGAAGCCCCGCCGCCACCGCCGGGCCCAATGCATCGGCACCGGCGTGACCAAGACGCGCGCCGGGTCAATAGGTTCACCGACCCGCGCCGCGAGTTGCCCGCCCATCCACCGCGACCACGACCACTGCCCGCCGAACTTCATCGCCTTGACCCAGCCGTCCATCGGCTCGGCGTAGGCCGACAGCCGGGTCACGCGGTCCCACGGCTGGCGCTTGCCCCGGCAGAACGAGCAGCCGTTGGCTGTGACCGACCCCGGCCCGGCCGAGACGCCGCAGCGCGGGCAGTAGTCGTCGTCCTCGTCGGGCCGCCAGTCGCTAGCGTCCAGCGCAACCGCGACATCGCTGGGCCAGGCCGTATCCAGCCCGCGCGCCGCGCGCTGCCCGGTAGCGCGGGTGACGCGGCCGAGTTGGTGCAGCGTGTTGCGCAGGGCCATGGACATGCAACCGTTATACTCCCCCGCGTGAGCGAATCCCAGCCGAAAACCGAAGCGCCGCCGCGGTCGGCCGACCGCCCGTCGGCGGCGATCCGCCCGCTGGTCGTGGGCGCCCCGTTCGGCAACTACATCCAGCCGGCCGGCTGCACGGCGACGCTGGGCACGTTCACCGCCGCCCGGCGCGGGGGGGTGGTCAACCGCGCCTGGCGGGTGTTGCTCACGGTCCGCTACTACCGCCGGATGCGGGCCTGGGTCAACAAGATCGGCCTCCGCAACCCCGGCATCGACTGGCTCATCAGCAAAGCCGAAGCCGGCCAAGTCGATGTCAGTGACAAGCTTGTCAGCATCCACGGCTTCACGCCGGACGACTGGTGGGCGCTGCTCGAGAAGACGGCGGCGCTCAAGCCGCTGGCCATCGAGATGAATATGAGCTGCCCCAACGTCGGCCACATCGCCTGGCCCGAGGGCCTGTTCGAGAGGGCGGTGGCGACCGGTGTGCCGATCATCGCGAAGGTCCCGCCGGTGAACTACGACACGATGGTCGAGCAGGCCTATGCGGCAGGCGTAAGAATGCTGCACTGCTGCAACACCCTGCCCAACCCCGGCGGCGGGATGAGCGGCACGCCCCTGAAACACGTCGCCCTCCAGTGCATCCAGGACCTGCAACGCAAGCCCTACTGGGACGAGCTCACCGTCATCGGCGGCGGCGGCATCTACACCCCCGACGATGTCGACGCCTACGCCGACCTGGGCGTGAAACACATCGCTATCGCGACGAAGCTGTTTCACCCGAAGTACCTGTTCAGCACGGCCGGGATCACGCCCCTGCGCGAGCGTTCGGAGACGCGGCTGGGCTTGTCTCCGTCATGATCCCCGATCACCCCGAGCACGGGCGATACACGCTGCGGGACGTGCGCGACGCGGACGAGGCCTGGATGTGGCCCGCGAGCCGGGAGGCGCTCCGCCCCTACGTCGAGCCGTTGTTCGGCTGGGACGAACAGGTCGCGCGGTACTTCTTCGACAAGAGCTTCCCGAAGCGGCGCGTGATCGAGGTCGCCAATCAGTCGGCGGGCTGGCTCGAACTGGCGGCCGAATCCGACTGGCTGTTCCTGCACGAAGTCGGTCTGCTCCCCGCGTTCCGTAGCCAGGGCCTGGGGGAGCAGATCATCCGTGATGTCCAGGCGTTCGGCGACACGCAGGGCCTGCATGTCGAGCTGCAGGTCCTGGTCACCAACCCGGCCCGCCGGCTCTACGACCGGCTGGGGTTCCGCGCTACGCACCTGAAGATGTCGCGCCCGCCGGGCGGGTGGGATGCCGAGCCGCCGGACAAACCCGCCGGTTGATTTAGAATGTGGCCGGGATCTGGTCATCGCAACGGAGGTTGGCTATGTCGTTGACACGATACTTCTCTGCCGGGGTGCTGGGGATCGCCGTGTGTCTGCCGGGCTTCGCGGGGCTGCGCGAAGACGCGGCCGAAGCGATGCGCCGTGCGGCGGAGTACCACGATACGCACGTCGCGGTCGAGGGCGGGTACGTCTGGGCGTACGCGGCGGACCTGAGCAAGCGTGAGGGCGAAGGGGAGGTCGGCGAGACGACGGTGTGGGTCCAGCCGCCGGGGACGCCGGCGGTGGGGCTGATGTACCTGCGGTGCTACGAGGCCACGGGCGAGCGGTACTACCTGGACCTGGCGCTTGCCGCGGGGCGGGTGCTCCTGCGCGGGCAGATGCAGTCCGGCGGGTGGGGGGCGAAGGTCGAGCTGGACCCGGCCGACCGCGCGGGCTTCCGCTACCGCACGGGCGACGAACGCCGTGACCGGCGGGCCCGCAACACCAGCTCGTTCGACGACAACCAGACGCAGTCGGCCCTGCGCCTGCTGATGCGGCTGGACGCGGCGCTTGGATTTGAGGACGAGCCGATCCACGAAGCCGTGGAGTACGCGCTAGCCAACATTATCCAGGCGCAGTACCCCAGCGGCGGCTGGCCGCAGATCTTCGACCACGACGCCGAGCTGGCCGATCCGCCGGTGCTTGAAGCATCGTTCCCCGAGGCGTGGTCGCGGGAGTACACCGGGCACAACCGGTTCTGGCGGTTCTACACGCTCAACGACGGCGCGATGCTCGACACGATCGACGTGATGTTCGAGGCCGGGGAGACCTACGACAGCCCGCGCTTCCGCGATGCGGCGATGGCGGCGGCGGACTTCCTCCTGCTCGCGCAGCTCCCCGACCCCCAGCCGGCCTGGGCCCAGCAGTACGACTACGACATGCACCCGTGCTGGGCACGCCGGTTCGAGCCCCCGGCCGTCACCGGCGGCGAGTCGCAGACGGTCATGCTCACCCTCCTCGACACCTACCACCGCACCGGCGAACGCAGGTACCTCGATGCCGTCGGCCCCGCGCTCGAGTACCTGAAAGCATCCCGCCTGCCCGACGGCCGGCTCGCTCGGTTCTACGAGATGCAGACCAACCGCCCGCTCTACATGACCCGCGACTACGAGCTGACCTACGACGCCGACGACGTGCCGACGCACTATTCCTTCACCGTCGGCGACAAGCTGGACGAGATCGAACGTCTCTACCGCGCCGCGCGTCGGGGCGAGGGCCCACGTAGCGGCCGACGCTCCATCAACGCCCTGCAGACGCGCGCCCGCGACGCCATCGACGCCCAGGCCTCTTACGGCCCCTGGCTCTCCGAAGGCCCGATGCGATTCGCCGGCCACGCCGAACGGGTCATCGATATGGCCGAGTACATCCGCCGGATGACCGACCTCGCGGACTACCTCGAAGCGACGCGGCGTACTGATTAGCTTTTAGCGATAGCCCGGTTGTGGCCAACCCCAAATCCCCAACCCTCGGACCTACACCCGGTCCTTGGGGTTGATCGTGCGTTGGACCTTGAAGACGCGGTTGCCCTTGTACTGGCCGAGTTGGCCGATGAACTTGCGCTTGCCCTCGACCTGCAGGGTGAGCGGGGCGTTGGCGGGCTTCTCGGTAAGGATGACGTCGCCGACTTCGAGGTTGCGGAGGTCCGAGACGCGGATGGTCGTGTCCGCGAGGACCGAGGAGACCCGGAGCTTCGCGGAATCGAGGTGCCCGGTCAGCCGGCCGCGGAGGACGCGGTCCTTGGTCGAGCGCTTGTACGCCGCCCAGGTCTGGTTGCTGAGCTTCTCGATCACCGGCTCGATCACGTTGTACGGGATGCACAGCGACATTGTGCCGGCCCGTCCGCCCATCTTCATCTCGAAGCCGACGACGACGACGACCTCGTTGGGCGGGACGATCTGCACCAGCGCAGGGTTCGACTCGGTCTCGCTGAGTTGGAAGCGGATGTCCAGGACGTTGGCCCAGGACTCCTTCATGGACGACATCGCGCGGTCGATGATCTTGCTGACCAGCCGCATCTCGATGGCGGTGAGGGGGCGCTGGGGGATGAACAGGTCCGCGTTCGAGCCGCCCAGCAGCCGGTCGATGACCGGGTAGATGATCAGCGGGCTGATCTCCATACAGACCGAGCCCTCCAGCGGGTCGCAGGTGATCAGGTTGAAGCAGGTGGGGTTGGGCAGCGAGTGGGTGAACTCGCTGAAGGTCATCTGCTCGATGTTGGCGACCTTGACCTCCATGATCGTCCGCAGGAAGCCGGAGAGGGCCGCGCCGAAGTTCCGGCTAAAGGACTCGTGGAGGGTTTCCAGGGCCCGCATCTGGTCCTTGGAGACCCGCTCGGGCCGCTTGAAGTCGTAGTCGCGGATCTCGACCTCATCGGCGAGCGGCCGACGGTCGAGGGTGAAGACCCGGGGCTGCTGCGACCCGCCGGGCCCGCCGGGGTCGGATTCCACGGCCGCGAGGAGGGCGTCGACTTCGTTCTGGTCCAGCACATCAGACATCGGGCTCGCTCCGGGCGATCGGGTCTCTAGGGTTATCGGCCATGTCGCTGGGCGGCCTGCAAAGCCCGTAGAACGGACGCAGTGGAGCGGCCGCGTCGGCTAAAATGCCGCAGCGGCCCCGCAGGCAGGGGCCAGTCAGCGCATCGATAGGCCCCGTCAGGAATAGAACGCCGCCGAAACCGCTTTTCCGGGTAGGCGGTGAACCCCGTGCCCGCCCGCATCGTTAGACCAAGCCCCGCCCGACCCCGCCCCCAGCCCGAGCCCACCCGTGACCCACCAACGACTCCCGCTCGCCTGTGTCGTGCTCCTGACCCTGCTGGGGCTCGTCGCTTTGCCCGCGTCGGCCCAGTTCCAGGAAGACCCCGTCACCTGGTCGGTCGAGCTCTCGCAGGACCAGGCCCGGCCCGGCGACCAGGTCATCATCGCCGTGGTCGCGACGGTCACGGACATCCCCGACGAAGAGGGCAAGCACTGGCACTTCTACCCGCGGGCGGAGCAGCACACCGGGATCGAGATCGCCACCAGCATCACACCCGACGGCACGGACCTGCCGATGCGCGTCGGCGCGGTGCAGTGGCCCGACCCCGAGATGATCATCAACGCGATGGGCGAGCCGCAGCCGGCCTACCAGGGGGTGCAGCGGTTCTATATCCCCGTCGTCATCGACCCCGACGCCGAGCCGGGCGAGCAGGCCCTGCCCGTGGCGGTTCACTTCCAGGTGTGCAGCAGCTTCTGTCTCGCGCCCAAGACCATCAATCTCACACCGACGATCGAGGTCGTTGCCGCCGACGCGGCCGCGCCCGAGAACCGTGCGAGCACGGGGGCCTTCGCTGGCTTCGATGCATCGGTCTGGCCGGACCTCGCTCAGGGGATCGGCCTTGCCGAGGCCGCTGAGGCCGGGGCGGGCGGCGCGGAGGACGAGGGGCTGGTGCTGGACCTCTACTTCTTCGAGATCGACCTGAGCTCCGGCGGCATCGTCCCGCTGGCGGTGCTATTCCTCGCGGCGATCTTCGGCGGCCTGCTGCTGAACTTCACCCCCTGCGTCCTGCCGGTCATCCCGATCAAGATCATGTCGCTGTCCAAGTCCGGCGGGGACCGGGGCAAGACGATGTTCCTGGGCGTGGTGATGTTTGCCGGCGTCGTGTCGTTCTGGCTGGCGATCGGCGCCGCCATCGCCTTCGTCAAGAACTTCAACGCGGTCAACCAGCTCTTCCAGCAGCCGCTGTTTACCCTGGGCATCGGCATCATCATCGCGGTCATGGCCGTCGGCATGTGCGGGCTGTTCACCGTCGGGCTGCCGCAGTGGGTCTACCGCATCAACCCCAAGCACGACAGCGTGCACGGGTCGTTCGGCTTCGGGGTGATGACGGCCGTGCTCGCCACGCCCTGCACCGCGCCGTTCATGGGGGCCGCGGTCGCGGCGTCGACCAAGCTGGACTCCTCGGCGATCACGCTCGCGGTGTTCGCCGCCGTCGGGCTGGGCATGGGCGGGCCGTACCTGGTGCTCGCCGCGTTCCCGAAGCTGGTGGACCGCGTGCCCAAGACCGGGCCGGGCAGCGAGCTGCTCAAGCAGGTCATGGGCATCCTGATGCTCGGGGCGGCGGTGTTCTTCATCGGCAACGCCGTGGTCGGGCTGACCAGCGACGGCACACAGGCCGCGTCGCGCGTCTACTGGTGGGCGGTCGGGGCGTGCATCCTCGCGGCGGGGGGCTGGCTGATCTACAAGATCAACACTCTGGGCTCGTCGTCGACCAAGCGGGCGGTCTTCTCCATCGTGGGGGTCCTGGCGATCCTGCTGGGCGGCGTGACGGGCTACGCGATGAGCCGGCCGGACCACACGATCCACTGGGTTTACTACTCGCCGGCCGCGTTGCAGGCCGAGCTGGATAAGGGCAACGTCGTGGTGATCGACTTCACCGCCGAGTGGTGCCTGAACTGCAAGACACTGGAGAAGGCGGTGCTGAACCCCGAGCCGGTCTCGACCGAGCTGGCCCGCTCCGGGGTCACCCCAATCAAGGTGGACATCACCAGCAGCGCGAACGTTGACGGCAACGCGCTGCTGCAGGAGATGCAGCGGAACACGATCCCGCTGCTGGTGGTGATGGCCCCGAACGGCGAGATCGTCTTCAAGGCCGACACCTACACCGCCGAGCAGGTCATCAACGCGATCCGCGAGGCCGAGGCGGTCGGCGGGCGCAGCGCCGAGCGGTAAGCAACGCTCGACAGCGGGGCCCGGCCGTGGGATACTGCGGCCATGGATATCCACGCGAAGCTAGCACAACTGGGCTACGAGCTGCCGCCGGTCACCAAGCCCGTCGCGGCCTATGTGCCCGCGGTCGAGAGCGGACGCCACCTGTTCCTCTCCGGCCAGCTCCCGATGAAGGACGGCCAACTCGTCGCTACCGGCCCGGTCGGCGGAGAGGGCGGCCCGACGCTCGAGCAGGCCCAACAGGCCGCGGCGGTCTGTGCCCTCAACGGGATCGCGCAGATCGACGCCGCGCTGAAGGGCCAGTGGCAGCGGTTGCGGCGGTTTGTCCGCCTGGGCGTCTATGTGGCCGGGGCACCGGGCTTTACCGACCACCACCTCGTGGCCAATGGCGCGAGCGAGCTGATCGGCAAGGTCTTCGGCGAGACGGGCAAGCACGTGCGTTCGGCGATCGGTGTGCCCGCGCTGCCGCTGGGGGCCAGCGTCGAGGTGGACTTCGTGCTGGCCCTCGACTAAGCCGTGTCACCCAAACCAGTTACCGGGACGGCCGCCTGGGGCCCAGGCGGAGCGCCGGACTTGACTGAAATGCGAGATTGACGGACACTTACGGAAATCGGTCCGCCCCTTATCCGTGCCGGAGACGTATCGGAATGGCTAGAGCAAGAAGTAACGGTGGTGCATACGCCTGGGCCCTGGTGGTCATGGGCTGTGGGTTCGTGGTGACGCTGCTGGTCGCCATCATCTTCTACACCAAGATCAAGCAGGCAGAGCAGGACGCGGCGGACGCCGAGTCCGAACTCGCGACCTATGTGAACGTGGGTCAGGATGGCCCGGCGCTCGCGAACTACGTTGATCGCGACGACCCCGGGACGCAGGGCCTGTCGGCCTTCCGCGTCATGGCGGAAGAACTGACGCATAAGGAAGACGTGATCGCCTCCCTCAGCAACCAGATCTCGACGCTTCAGGCGGCGCAGGCCGAGGCGGAAGACACCATCACGCAGGAACGCGAGACCATCGCCGCCCGCGAGGCCGAGCTGGCCCGCCAGAAGGCCCAGGCCGATGGCACGATGCAGGAGATCCAGGACCGCGCCCGCCAGATCGAGCAGCAGCTCGCTGCCGTCTCCGCCGAACGCGAGCAGATCCAGCAGACGCTGCAGGAGACGATGAGTAACGCGAACGCCTCGGCCCAGAACCAGATCGACGCCCTCAACGACCAGCTCGAAGACCTGGAGAGCGAGCTCGCCGACGTGCTGGCGAACGAGCGTGAGCAGGCGGACTACATCGCCTACCTCGAAGAGCAGCTTCGTGACAAGATCGAAGTCCCCGAGGTCGCCCGGGCCGATGGCGAGATCCTTTCGGTCTTCAACAACGGCCGGCAGCTCTTCATCAACCGCGGCCGTCGGCAGGGCATCATGCTCGGCATGACCTTCGAGGTGTTTGACTCCAGCGACGTCATCCGCCTGTCCGACCAGGGCGGCATCCGCGGCAAGGCGACCATCGAGGTCTACGACATCCAGGACGACACCGCGACCTGCCGCGTCGTCCGCAGCACCCGTGGCGGCCAGGTCACCGCGAGCGACGCGATCGTCAACCTGATCTACGACCCCAACAAGGTCTTCACCTTCTTCGTCTACGGCGACTTCGATATCGAATTCGACGGCGGTGAGAACGACATCGGCCGGATCAAGAGCCTCGTCACCGAGTGGGGGGCCGAACTGGCCGAACTCCGCCTGGACGAGGATGGCCTGCCGATGCTCTCGCCGGAGATCGACTTCATCGTCCTCGGCGCGCAGCCGGTCTTCCCCGAAGAACCGGATGACAACAACTTCGACCCCGAAGTCATCCAGGCGTGGCAGGCCAAGGTCCGTGAGTACGAGACCTACCAGCTCCTGCTGGACGACGCCAAGCTCCTGCGGATCCCGGTGCTGAACCAAAACCGGTTCATCGACCTGGTCGGCTACTACGAGCGCTGACCCGCGGCGGGGTGCCCGGCACCCCGGACGACCGACCTCTCGCAGCCGTGGGCCCGCACCCACGGCTGTTTTTCTTGGCCTGTTTCCCCGCGACGACCCGCCATGGCGCAGCCCGGCCCGGTGACGATGTGGACCCAGTACCTCGCGCTCCGCTCGATCGCGGCGCTGCTGACCGCGTTCGACGCCGACCAGAACCTGCGCACCAGCGGCGCGATCACCCGCGCGATCTGCCGGCTGCCCTGGCCGCAGCTCGCCAAGAAACACGTCGGCCGCAGCTCGGCCAACCTCCGCCGGTCCTTCCCGGACTGGCCCGAGTCGAGGGTGCGCGAGGTCGCTGAGGGCTCGCTGGTCCACCTCGTCCGGTTCTTTGTGGACGTGCTGCACACGCCCCGTCGGGTCCACCGCGACTCCTGGCCGGGCCAGCTCAACACCCACGCGATGGGCGAGGCGGTGGGCGTGCTCAACTCGGACCGGCCGGTCATCCTCGTGACGGGGCACGTCGGCAACTTCGAGCTGCTGGGCTACGGGCTGTCGACGTTCGGCTATGAGTTGGAGGCGCTGGCCCGCCCGCTGGACAACCCACTGATCTACGACTGGCTGCTGGGCATCCGCGAGAAGCGTGGTGCGAAGATCATCACCAAGTGGGACGCGACCGAGCGGATGACGGGCGTGCTGGAGCGGGGCGGGGCGCTGGGTTTCATTGCGGACCAGAACGCTGGCGACCGCGGCGTGTTTGTGCCCTTCATGGGCCGTCTGGCGAGCGCGTACAAGTCCATCGCCCTGCTGGCGATCCGCTACGACGCGGTGGTGGTCTGCGGCTACGCGTTGCGGCGGGGCGAGCGGTTCGCCTACGACATGGGCACGGCCGACATCATCTACCCCGAGCAGTGGAAGAACCAGCCCGACCCGATGTACTACGTCACGGCCCGGTACACCCGCGCGATCGAGATGATGATCCGCCGGTGCCCCGACCAGTACTGGTGGATGCACCGCCGGTGGAAGAGCCGGCCGCGCCACGAACGCCAGGGCAAGCCGATGCCCCGGTCGCTGCGGAAGAACCTTGAGGCCCTGCCGTGGATGACCGACGAGTTGATGGAGCAGGTCGCGATCCCGATGGAGCCGATCCGCTGACGCGGAGTTGTCTTTGGAAAGTTGCCGCATGGAGGTGCCGGCTTTACGCGGCCCGGCCTTACGCTAGGATGCACGCATGGCCGCGACCGCGCCCACAGCACCGCCCCTGACCTGGTCCAGGCGACACCTCACCGGGATCGAGCCCCTCTCGGCCGAGGAGGCCCGGCTGCTGCTCGCCAAGGCACGCGGCTACCACGAGGTGTCCACCCGCCGGGCGGTCCCCCTGTGCAAGGACCTGCACGGAAAGGTCGTGGTCAACCTGTTCTACGAGGACTCGACCCGAACCCGCGCGAGCTTCCGCCTCGCCGCGAGCCGGCTGTCGGCCGACGTGCTGGACATGTCCGCCTCGGGGTCGAGCGTCTCCAAGGGCGAGACCCTGATCGACACCGCGCGGAACATCGAGGCGATGGGCGTCGACACGATCGTCTGCCGACACAGCCAGAGCGGGGCCGCGCAGCAGCTCGCCGAGCACGTCGCCTGTGCCGTGGTCAACGCCGGCGATGGTCAGCACGAGCACCCGACCCAGGCCCTGCTGGACGCCTTCACGATCGCCCAGCGGCTGGACCGGCTGGACACGTTCGACCTCACCGGCCTGCGCGTCGCGATCGTCGGCGATATCGCCCACAGCCGCGTCGCCCGCTCGAACCTGCACCTGCTGACCAAGCTCGGTGCCGGCGTCGTGCTCGTCGGCCCGCCGACCCTCGTGCCCGGGGCGCTGGCGCGGCTGCCCGGCGTCGATGTCACGGTCGCCCACGACCTGGACGCCGTGCTCCCGGAGGTCGATGTGATCAACATGCTGCGCGTGCAGTTCGAGCGCATCGCGGGCCCCGCCTTCCCCAGCCAGCGTGAGTACACCGCGCTCTACGGCCTGACCGCCCGGCGGATGCAGCGGGCCCGGCCGGGCCTGGTCGTGATGCACCCCGGCCCGATGAACCGCGGGCTGGAGATCGAGTCCGCCGTCGCCGACGGGCCCAACGCCGTGATCCTGCAGCAGGTCGCCAACGGGCTGGCGATCCGCATGGCCGCGCTCGCCCTCGTGACCCAGCCCTGAACCGCCGACACCCGAGCCAGACCGCCGCATGACGATGACCACCGATCCGACCCCGGCCAACCCGACCCAGGAAGACAACGCCGACCCTACGGGGCCGGGGCTGCTTGTCTTTGTCTCTGGGCCGTCGGGGGCCGGCAAAACCACGATCACCAAGGCGATCCGCCAACGCATGGACGTCTGCTTCAGTGTCTCGCTGACCACCCGTCCGCTAAGCGCCGAGGACACGGACGGCGAGGACTACGTCTTCGTCTCTGAGCGCGAGTTCAAGGACCAGGTCAAGCTCGGCCAGTTCCTTGAGTGGGCTCAAGTGCACGATAACTTCTACGGCACACCCCGCGAGCCGGTCGAGGACGCGATCGCCGACGGCGAGGTCGTGCTGCTGGAGATCGATGTGCAGGGCGCACGCCAGATCAAGCAGAACCTGCCCGACGCGGTGGGCATCTTCGTCGAGCCGCCCAGCGAGGAGGAGTTGCTCGCCCGGCTGCGTGCCCGCAAGCGTGAGGATGAGGAGACGATCCAGAAGCGGTTCCAGCGGGCGAAGTCCGAGATCGAGCAGGCTCACGCACTGGGCATCTACGACCTCACGATCGTCAACTGCGACCTGGAACGCGCGATCGAGGAGGCCCTGGCCTTTATCAAGCTCCAGTTGGCCGAGCGGCGGACGCGGGTTTAGCTTGAGAGCCCTCCGCCGGGCATCGCGGGTAAACTATTCCGATGCGACCGGCCGTCTTTCTGGACCGAGACAACACGCTGATCCGCAACGACGGTGACCTGGGCGACCCCGACGGGGTCGTGCTGATGCAGGGCGCCGCGAGCGCGATCGCGTCCCTGCGCGGCCTGGGCTACCAGATCGTGGTCGTGACCAACCAGGGCGGCGTCGCACGGGGGCGGTACACCGAGGAGGACGTCCACGCGGTGCACGACCGGATCGCCGAGCGCATGATCCAGCAGGCCAACGGCGCGACGATCGACGCGTTCTACTACTGCCCGTACCACCCCGAGGGCACGGTCGAGAAGTACAAGCGCGAGCACCCCAGCCGAAAGCCGTCGCCGGGCATGCTGCTGCAGGCGGCGGCGGACCTGAAGCTGGACCTGTCGACGAGCTGGATGATCGGTGATGCCCTCCGTGACGTCGCGGCCGGCCGCGCCGCGGGCACGCGAACGATCCTGCTGCGGGACGGCTCGGCCGGGCCGCTGGAGGGTGTGGCCGAAGGAGATCGGCCGGACTACGTCGCGGCGGGGATGGTCGCGGCGGTCCGTATCATCGCGCAGCAGCGCTCGCCGGAGCTGGCGGACGAGGCCAAGCGTCCGCGCAAGCCCGGCGAGCCGAAACGCCGGGAGTGGGACGCCAAGCGTGTCGCCGAGATCCAGAAGCCCCGCGAGCCGCAGGACGGGGGCGAGCGCCCACCCCCCAAGGCCGGGCGCGAGGGCGGGTCCGAGTTCCGCCCGTGGTCGGTCGGCAAGCCCGCGCCGGAGAAGCCGATCGCGGTGACCCCGTTCCGCAAGCGGTTCCTGCATGAGGACGAGGACGATGCGCCGGCGTTGGCGGCTTCCGCCCCGGCTGCGCCGCCTCGTACACCACCCGCCCAGCCCCCCGCGCCGCCGGAGACCCGTACGGCACCGGTGGCCGATCCGCCCGTGCCGGCCGAACCCGCCGCGGCCCCGTCGGTCGCGCCCGAGCCCGAGCCCGCCCCCCGCGCCGAGCCCAAGCCCGGGCCGAGCGATGCCGACAAGACCCTCCGCCTGATCCTCAAGGAGCTGCGCAGCCAGCGCGGCAGCTCCGGCGAGTTCGGCTACCTCACGATCATCGCCGTCGTCCTCGAACTGATCGCGATCATCTGCCTGCTCGGGGCGCTGTGGCGGGGCGGGTCGGAACTCGCGGTCTTCGCCCGGTGGATGGGGGTAGCGCTCATCGCCCAGCTCGGCGTGATCGCCGCCCTGATGTTCGAACGCTAGACCCGCCGCAGCACCCTATGCCCGACGCCAAGCAACACCGCCCCAGCCGCAAGCTGCTGATCGTCATGCCCACCTGGCTGGGCGACTGTGTCATGGCCACGCCCACGCTCCGCGCCCTCCGCGGGCTCTACCCCGAGGCGCACATCTCCGCGCTGGTCCGCCACAACATCCGCCCGATCCTCGACGGGCTGGACTCGGTCGACCGCCTGCTCTCGGTCCGCCCACGGGACAAGCGGGGGGGCAAGAAGTCCGGCCGTCGTCGGACGGTCGTGGGGCTCGGGCGTCGGCTGTCCAAAGGCGGGTTCGATATGGCCGTGCTCCTGCCCAACAGCTTTAAGTCGGCGGCGCTCGTCGCGGTCGCGGGCATCCCCCGGCGGGTCGGCTACGAGCGCGACGGCCGGGGCGTGCTGCTCACCGACCGGCTCATCCCGCGCCGTCACCGCGGCCGGTTCCTCCCGGTCTCGACGCTGGATTATTACCTCGGGCTGGCGCGTTACCTGGGCGCGGAGGACCCGGGGCACGCGATGGAGCTGGCGACCCGCCCCGAGGCCGACGCGGCCGCAGAGCAGAAGCTTCGCGACGCGGGGTTCGATCCCCAGGTCGGCGAGTTGCTGCTGATCAACCCCGGGGCGCAGAAGCCGATGAAACGCTGGCCCGCCGAGCGCTTCGGCCAACTGATCGACGAGGCGTCGCGTCGTTACGGGCTCACGCCCGCGGTGACCGGCTCCCCCGCCGAACGCGAGGTGCTCGACGCCGTCGCGGCCGCGGCGACCGTCCCCGTGATCGATCTGCCGAACTCGGGCATGGACCTGCACATGCTCAAGAGCGTGGTCCGGCGGTCCCGGCTGATGGTGACCAACGACACCGGCCCGCGGCACATCGCCGCGGCGTTGGGCACGCCGGTGGTCACGCTCTTTGGCCCGACGACGCCGGAGTGGACGCAGATCGGCTTCGAGGACGAGGCGCAGGTCATGCCGTCTGTGTCAGAAGGATCGCCCCCGCCGTCGATGGAGCAGATCTCGGTCGAACAAGCCGTAGAAGCACTGGGCCGGCTCTACACGCAGACCGCCGCGCGGCCGACGGGGTCGCACCGATGAGCGTGGGGCCGGGCCGCGAGCCAACCGGGGTCGCGCCGCTGCGGGTCGCGGTCGTGATCGAGCGGTTCAGCCCCAGCGCGGGAGGCAACGAACGCTCCACGTCAGAGATCGTGCAGCGATTAGCCGAGCGCGGCCACCAGGTCACGGTGGTCTGTAGCGAGGGCGAACCCTCGGCCGTGCCCGAGGGGGTCGAACTGCTCTCGCATGGGCGCGGCAAACCACGTAGCTCGCTGCAGCTCTGGGCCTTCCGCCGGTGGGCGATCGAACGGCTGGCGGCGGGGGGCTTCGAGGTGAGCATGTCCGTCACCATGGCGGTGCCGGCCACCGTGCTCCAGCCGCGTGGCGGGTCGGTGCGTGAGACGATCGAGCGGAACATCGCGATGCGCAAGCCCGGCTTCGCGCAGGCCCGCAAACGCCTGGCGGTCCGGCTCAACCCCAAGCAGCAGACGCTTCTGGCGCTGGAAAAGAAGACGCTGGCCGACCCCGCCGTGCAATCCGTCGCGGCGGTCAGCCGTTACGTCGCCCGGCAGTTCGAGCAGCACTACGGCCTTTCGGACGATCAGATCGTGGTCATCCCCAACGGCGCGGCATGCCCGGCGATGACCGGGGAACAGAAAGCCGCCGCCCGCCGGGACCTCCGCAAGGCGCTTCACATCCCGGATCACGCGACGCTGTTTGTCTTTGCCGCGCAGAACCCCGGGCTGAAGGGCTTCGGCCCGCTGATCGGTGCCCTGAAACGGCTCAGGCAGCAGGGGCAGGAAACCGTGGTCCTGCTGGCCGGGCAGTACCGCTACACGCACCATGCGTGGATCGCGGAGATGGGGGTGCGCGAGCAAGTGCGGATGATCGGCCCGACCCGGGATATGCCTACGCTCTATGCGGCGGCGGATGTGACGGTCCTGCCGACGTTTTACGACCCGGCGAGCAAAGTGGTTTTGGAGTCGCTGATGCTGGGGACGCCGGCGATCAGCACGGGCTATAACGGGGCCAGCGACTTCATCGCCCCCGAGAACGGGCCGCGGCGGGGCCGGGTGGTCGCGGACCCGGCGGACGAGGCGGGGCTGGCGGCGGCCATGGCGGAACTGTGCGACCCCGAGGCCCGGGCCGGCTGTGTTGCGGCGATGGGGGACGTGGCGGAGCAGGTCAGCATGCAGACCCACGTGGACGCCCTGGAGCGGCTGCTGGACCGGGTGGCCCTGCGGGCGTGAAAAGGGCAAGGCCCGCTTGCGAGGCTCCGCCGGATTCGGTTATACTGCTTGGCTCGATACGCCGGTCCCCGTCGGGGCTGGCGGATTCCCCGTGAAACGCTTGAGGCGACTATGCCAACGATTAACCAGCTGGTCAGCAACCCCCGCCGCAGCCCCGTGATCAAGTCCAAGGTCAAGGACCTGGACCAGTGCCCCCAGCGGCGCGGCGTGTGCCTGCAGGTCAAGACCGTGACCCCCAAGAAGCCGAACTCGGCGCTGCGGAAGGTCGCCCGTGTCCGCCTGTCCAACGGCAAGGAAGTCACCGCGTACATCGGCGGCGAGGGCCACAACCTGCAGGAGCACAGCATCGTGCTCGTCCGCGGCGGCCGGGTCCGCGACCTCCCCGGTGTCCGGTACCACATCGTCCGCGGGGCGCTGGACACCCTCGGCGTCGAAGGCCGCAAGAAGGGCCGCTCCAAGTACGGCGTCAAGCGTCCCAAGGGCTAAACAGCCACCCCCGATCACTCGCAGCACCATCTAATGATTTCGTTTTGCGGCAGTAATCCCCGGCCCGTCGTCGGGGGTGAAGGGCAGGCCCCAACGCCTGACCAAGCCGCCTGACACACAGGAGCCCACCATGGGTCGCGGATTCACCAAGTCGGAAGAGCAGCTCAAACCAGACCCCAAGTTCGGCGACAAGACGCTGTCCCGTTTCATCAACTGCATCATGCTCGACGGCAAGAAGTCCGTCGCCCAGCGGATCATCTACGACGCCTTCGAAGAGATCGAGAAGCGCAACAACGGTGAGATGCCCGCGATCGAGGTCTTCCACAAGGCCCTCGAGAACGTCAAGCCCAACGTCGAGGTCCGCTCGAAGCGCGTCGGCGGTGCGAACTATCAGGTCCCCATGC
Organism: Phycisphaerae bacterium; assembly: GCA_030425705.1. Lineage (GTDB taxonomy): Bacteria > Planctomycetota > Phycisphaerae > Phycisphaerales > Phycisphaeraceae > JAHQVV01. The sequence continues at coordinate 126,160 of JAUHZU010000008.1, read as the reverse complement.
AGGTGAACAAGAAGCGTCAGCAGTCGCTGGCCTTCCGCTGGATCATCAACACCGTGCGGGCCGAGAAGGGCAAGCCCATGTACCTCCGCCTGGCGCGTGAGTTGTCTGAAGCCGCCCGCGGCGAGGGCAAGGCCGTCAACCAGCGCGACCAGACCCACCGCATGGCCGAGGCCAACAAGGCATTCGCCCACTTCGCGTGGTAAGCCGGCTTCTGTCTGCAATAGATAAACCCCGGCCGGTTGGCCGGGGTTTTTGTTTGAGTACGACGCTTACGGGTGCATCGCTTTGTTACGGTTCGCCCACTGTGCAGCGTAGGCAAGGTATGCCTCACGGATCGGTTCAAAGCGGGTGACGTTGGGGATGTGGTTTACTTCGAGAAGCCGCCGCTCGCCTGCATGGGTGATGATGTAGTCATTGGCGACAATGTCCAACCCAAGGGCTCGGCCGATCACACGAGTGTCTTCGAGTAGCTCGGTGTCGATCTCCGTAATCGCGGCGTTGTCGGCGTGGATCGACTTGAGCCATGTCTGGCCTTCCAACGCGATTTGCCATGCTTCATCACCGACTAACACCACACGTACTGCATTGCCTTCAAAGTACGGCTCGATGATCGCATTCGCATCGGCGGTGTACGGCTCATCGAAACGAGCTTTGTTTTCACCGCAGTGCCAGTTGCCCCATTTGGCGACGCGCTGTACACCGCCTGGGTACCTGGTGCCGGCGGTTGTATAGCCGCGCGGCGATCCGTAGCGCGACACTGCTAAGGCTCGCACCAGGCACGGCAGCTTGAGTCGGCAGTCCATCATGCCATGTGCGTTGGGCAGACAGGGGCCACCCCACAGCGCGAGCGCAGCGATCAGATCATGGTCGTCCTCGAAGATACCGTGATAGATCACTTGGTCGACGCGGACAAACGACATCGCATTGGGGCGCTGCACATAGAGGTGTCCGTCGCGGACCTGGATCGCCGGGAGCATCGGATGCACGATCACGCCGCCGGTAATGTCGGCCCTAAGGGGAGTAGACTCCTCAGGGTCGAGGCCGATGAGACAGGTCGTCCGTTCGATAGAGGGTTGTAGCGATTGCATGAGAGGGATTATGCCGCCGTGGGCGGTGGGGACAAGGGGCGTACTGATGCGTCGTGCAGGTTCTTGAGCTTTGCATAGCAGCCCCCCGAAGAATCGATGCTTGACGGCGATTCTGGGGGTGGCTACCATACTTCGTTCACAATCAAATACCCCTGCTTTTATCCAGAGTGACCGAGGGACTAGGCCCGATGACGTCACCGCAACCGCGCAGCTGCCCGCTGCGAGAGGTGCGAATTCCTACCCCGCCGACCTTCGGTGGGGGCAGATAAGGAGCGGCAAAGGGACCGGTCGGCGATGGCCGGCCACACGTCACCGCCCCTCGTTGTCTGCGACACCGGGGGGCTTGTCGATTAAGCCCCGCCACCACGCGGGCCCCGCCCGACCTAAACGTCCGCCGAGCCGCGAAGAGAAACGACGCCATGAGCTACGTCAAGTGCCTGAAAGCCAAGGAATCCGGGACCGAGTACCCGATCGAGCCGCGCACGATCTGCGACAACGACTTCTCGCCCGTCGAGGTGCAGTACGACTATGACGCGATGCGTGGCAAGGTCACCCGCGAGTCGATCGAGGCGGGCCCGCGCTCGCTGTGGCGGTACAAGGACCTGCTGCCGATCGAGGGCGAGCCCAGGGCCGGTTTCAACTCCGGCTGGACCCCGCTTATCAAGGCCGACCGCCTCGCGAAGAAGCTCGGCGTCGATGAGCTCTACATCAAGGACGACTCGGCCAACTACCCGAGCTACTCCTACAAGGACCGGGTCGTCTCCGTCGCGATCACCAAGGCCGCCGAGTTCGGCTTCGACACGGTCGGTTGCGCCAGCACGGGCAACCTCGCCCACTCCGTCGCCGCCCATGCCGCGACCGCCGGGCTCAAGTCCTACGTCATGGTGCCCCACGACCTTGAAGAAGGCAAGATCGTCGGCAGCCGGGTCTTCGGCCCGACGCTCGTGAAGATCAAGGGCAACTACGACGACGTGAACCGGCTGTGTGCGCAGATCGCCGACCGATACGGCTGGGCGATCGTGAACGTCAACCTCCGGCCGTACTACACCGAGGGGGCGAAGACCCACGGCTTCGAGATCGCCGAGCAGCTCGGCTGGCGCCTGCCCGCGCACACGGTGCTGCCCGTCGCCGGCGGGACGATCCTGCCGAAGGTGTGGAAGGCGTACCAGGAGTTCATCAAGCTCGGGCTCGTGCCGGACAACAAGCCCGCGATGTACGGGGCCCAGGCCGCCGGCTGCAACCCGATCGCCAAGGCCGTCGCGGAGGGCAGCGAGTTGTTCCACCCGCAGAAGCCCGACACGATCGCCAAGTCCATCGCGATCGGCAACCCGGCCGACGGCTACTACGTGATCCAGCACCTCAAGGAATCCGGTGGCTTCGCGGAGAGCGCGACCGACCCGGAGATCCTCGCGGCGGTCCGCCTGCTCGCGGAGACCGAAGGCATCTTCACCGAGCCCGCGGGCGGGACGACCCTGGCCTGTGCGATCAAGCTGATCGAGTCCGGCCGGATCCCCCGCGACGAACCGATCTGTGTGTGCATCACCGGCAACGGGCTGAAGACGATCGAGTGCATGGCCGGTCAGTTCGAGGAGGTCGAGCCGATCGAGGCCAAGATCGCCGCTTTCGATACGCTCGTCGCCGGGCAGTCGCAGCCCGTCGTGGTGGGCTGAACGGGGCTTGCGGGGGAGTGCCGCTGTCCGCGCCGTGCGGCAGGGTCTAGAATGTCATAGAAGCTGGTCGGCCCGTTTACCGGCCGACCCGGAGCCAGAACCATGTCCGCACCCGTCTCTGTCACCGTCCCCGCCGCGCTGCGTCCCCAGGTCGAAGGGCAGGAGACCGTCTCTGCGCCCGGCGCGACCGTCGGCGAGGTGCTCTGCGGGCTGCGCGAGCAGTACCCCGCTTTCGGCGAGAAGCTGTTCCCCAACGGCGGCGAACAGATCAACCGCTCGATCAACATCTACGTCAACGAGGAAGACATCCGCTTCCTCGACAACTTCGGCACGCCCGTCACCGACAAAGACCAGGTCGATATCATCCTGGCCATCGCCGGCGGGTAAGCGTATCCGTTCGCAGGGGGGACTCACCTGTCCGCAGGGTGGCCGTATGTTCGGCCGGGCGGACCGGTCACGCCTATGGGAAGGAGTCGACGATGGCAACCACGACCCGCAAGTGCTGGCTGACCTTCGAGGGCGGCGCGCAGAACCAACCCCGGCTGTGGGAGATGTCCCGCAAGTTCCCCACGGTGATGTTCGACATCCGGCAGGCCAGCGTCCAGGAGGATATCGGCATCATGGCCGTGCTCTTCGAGGGCGAAGAGGACGAGGTCCAGGCGGCGCTGGACAACCTGGTGAGTAATGGTGTGAAGGTCGACCCCGTCGAGGGCGGCTCGCTCGTCGCGCCCTAACGTGAATGAAGACTAAATCATGACCGCCACCGATACCCAAGCCATCGAAACGCAGGCGACCGATACCCCCGAAGACCTTTCCCGCTACCACCGGCAGATGCTGCTGCCCGGCTTCGGCGAGGCGGGCCAGCGCAAGCTGCTGGGCGCGACCGCGCTGGTCGTCGGCTGTGGCGCGCTGGGCACCGTCATCGCCAACATGCTCGCCCGCGCTGGGGTCGGCCACCTCGTGATCGTCGACCGCGACTTTATCGAGATGACCAACCTGCAGCGCCAGGTGCTGTTCGACGAGGACGACGTCGCCAACGCGATCCCCAAGGCCGAGGCCGCCCGCGCCAAGATCGCGAAGATCAACTCGCAGGTGAATGTGTCCGCCGTCGTCGACGACGTGAACCACACCAACATCGAGTGGCTCGCCGGCGTCAGACCCGACGGCAGCGATGCGGCCGACTCGCCCGCGGGCCGGAAGGTTGACATCATTGTCGACGGCGTCGACAACTTCGAGACCCGGTACCTCGCCAACGACTGCGCCGTGAAGCACGGCATCCCCTACGTCTACGGCGGGGCGGTCGGCACCGTCGGTGCGAGCTACCCGATCCTCCCGCACACTGCGGCCCCCGGTACTACAGGCGAAACGCCTTGGGAACGCGAAGGCAAAGCCACCCCCTGCCTCCGCTGCATCTTCGAGCAGGCCCCGCCGCCGGGGCTCAACCCGACGTGCGATACCGCCGGGGTCATCGGCCCGGCGGTTTCCATCGTTGCCAACTTCGAGGTGCTCGAAACGCTCAAGATCCTCACCGGCAACCTCGACGCCGTGAGCCCGACGATGCTCAACCTCGACCTGTGGGGCAATACCGTCCGGCAGTTCAAGGTCGCCCGGGCCTACGACATCAGCGACTGCCGCTGCTGCCACCGCCGCGATTTTGAGTTCCTAGATGGCAAGTTCGCCAGCGGCACGACGACGCTCTGCGGCCGCAACGCCGTGCAGATCACACAGAAACTCGGCGACGGGCAGAAGCTCGATTTCGCCGAGATCACCAAACGCCTCGAGCAGCACGGCAGCGTCAACGGCAGCAGGTTCATGCTGCGGACCGACATCGTCGACAACGGCGAGCCGTACGAGTTGACGCTCTTTACCGACGGCCGGGCGATCATCAAGGGCACCCAGAAGCCCGCCGTCGCCAAGTCGATCTATGCGAAGTACGTTGGGGCCTAGCCCAAAGCAGACGATCTATCTTTCCAGGCCCTGCGCCCTTACGCCCTGCAACGATCCATGATCTACCTCGACAACGCCGCGACGAGTTTCCCCAAGGCCCCCGGCATGGCCGAGGCGATGACGAAGTTCCTCGCCGAGGACGCCGCGAACCCCGGACGGGCCGGCCACCGCATGGCCGTCGCCGCGGAGGAGATGATCGACCGTGCCCGGCTTCAGCTCGCACGCCTCGTCAACGCGCCGATGCACGAACGCATGGTCTTTACCCTCAACGGCACCGACGCGTTGAACATCGCGATCAAGGGTGTCGTCGCGTCGCTGTCGGAGGGTGGTGAGACGCCGCACGTCATCACGACCGTCCTCGAACACAACTCGGTCAGCCGGCCGCTGCAGGCGTTGAGCGACGCGGGTCGGATCACGCTGACGCGCGTCGACTGCGACGACGCCGGGTTTGTCGACCCCGAAGCCATCCGCAAGGCGATTACGCCGGCGACGAAGCTGGTGGTTATGACCCACGCCAGCAACGTGACCGGCACGATCCAGGACGCCGCGGCGGTGGGGCGGGTCGCGCGCGAAGCGGGCCTGCTCTTCTGCCTCGACGCGGCACAAACGATCGGTGTCGTCCCCATCGATGTGCAGGCGATGCAGGTCGACCTCCTCGCGTTCCCCGGCCACAAGTCACTGCTCGGCCCGACCGGTACCGGCGGGCTCTACGTCGGTGAACGCGTGCCCGCCGCGTCCGAAGACGTCGCCGGCACGCCCGCCCGGCTCGCGCCCTTCCGCGAGGGCGGCACGGGCGGCGACTCGGCCACGCCCGTCCAGCCCGCGCTTTACCCCTACTACCTCGAAGGTGGCACGCCCAACACCGTCGGGATCGCCGGGCTCTCCGCGTCGATGGACTACCTCGCTCAACGCAACTTGGCCGATACCCTCGCGCACGAGCAGGCGCAGGTCCAGAAAGTGATCGACTACGTCACCGACCACGACCTGATGACGCTCTACGGCAACACCGACGCCACGACCCGGGTGGGCACGGTGTCGTTCAACATCGACGGCTTCGACGCGCCGGACCTCGGTAGCATCCTTGACGACAGCTTCGAGATCGCGACCCGGCCGGGCCTGCACTGTGCGCCCTATGCCCACCGCCGGCTGGGCACGTTCCCCGTGGGGTCGGTGCGCGTCAGCCCCGGGGCGTTTACGACCGACGACGAGGTCGATGCGCTGCTCGATGCGCTCGGCCAGGTCGTCGGCTGATCGAGCTCGGATTCGGCCAAAGAAAAACCGGACGGGCCGCAGGTCGCGGCCCGTCCAGTGTTCCAAGAAGACGGGGTTTGTTGTCAGGTCGGGGCAGCGTTACCACTCGCGGCTGAGGCCGACCGAGCCGACGACCTGCAATTCATCGCTGCTGCCCGAGACGTCGTCGGTGAGCCCGGCGTCGTCGTTGAGGAAGAGCACGGTCACGCCGGCGGTCAGGTCCCACGCGCCGACCCACTCCTCGCTGCCGATGATCTTGCTCATCGGCACGGTGACGAAGAAGCCGACGCTGAGGTAGCCGAAGAACTCATTGTCGCCGGACGCGTCGGTGTAGTAGTCGTCCAGGGAGAGGCCCAGGACGATGGGGACGGCTGCGCTGATGTCTTCATCGATGTCAAAGCCGAACTCGCCGCCGAGCTCGAGGTAGGTGTCCTCGGTGCCGCCGTTGTCCTGGACCTCGAACGCGACGAGGAAGTACGGGTCGAACGACCATTCTTCACCCATCCAGCCCTCGTCCTCGACGCCCATGCCGATGCCGAACTCATGGATATCGCTGAACGAGTCGCTGGGCGAGAAGTAGCCGGTGTAGCTGATGTCGAGGTAGAGGATGTCGGTCAGCTCGAAGTTGAGGCCGGCGTAGACGTCCTGCTCGTACCAGCTCTTGGGGTTGGTGGGTGCGCCCATGGTTGGGACGGAGTGGAACGACTCCCACAGCCCGATGTAGGCGCTTACGCCATCGGTGACGGCCAGGCCGATCTCGGCACCGGGCTGGAAGATCAGGCCCGAGTCCTGCTGTTCGTAGCCGCGGAAGAAGTATTGGCTGACGACATCCAGCGTGATGCCCAGCGAGAGGTCGCTGGTTGAGAGGCCTTCCTCGACCGGTAGTTCTTCCTGCGCCGTGACGGGCGCGGCAAGCATCGAGCCCAGCAGCAGGGCGGCAGAGAACTGGATGGGCTTACGAGAACGAATCGACATGTGTTTTGCTCCTTGGGTAGAACACGTGACCCCGCCGGGAATCGGACGGGCTGCCGGTGCTTATGCAAGGGCGGTGCCGCGATCGCTACAAACCACACAAGCGGCGTAAATCGTGCTCTGGAAGCGAACAGAGGGGATTCGTGGATGTGCGGAAAATCAACGCGTGCTCGCTGATTGGGCACGTCGAACTCGGCGCGGGTTGGCCTGCTGAATTGTTAGGCGGGCGCTAGGCTGGGGCTCGGCCGCGGTAGAGCTCTTCAACACGCTGGGCCTGAGCCCGTCGGACGGTCTCGAGCGTGAGCCGAGCGATGTGGAAGCTGCCCTGATCCTCGGAGACCAGCTTGCAGTGCTCCTGGATCACGGCGTAGAGGAACTTGAATGCGTCGCGCGGCTGGTGCATCTGGTCCAGAGCATCGATCAGCATGTCGCGCGTGACGCTCTCTTCAAAGAGGTCGCGGAGCGTGGGCTTGGGGTCGGCCGCGTCGGTTGCGCAGGCCTGCAGCCGCTTGCTGCACAGGTCGTAGAGCGTCGCGCCGGACCAGGTGAGGCGGTCCACGAGGTTCTGCTTGTCCAGCCGGGCTTCCTGGAAGAACGTCGCGGACTCGCGCGCCAGCTCGTAGCGGAGTTCGAGGGGCAGCAGGAGCTTGAGCCCGATGCCTTCCTGCTTCAGGAACTTGTTGTCGAACATCGGCCAGGTGATGAGCTTCATCCGTTCGGCGTCGCCGTGGACCAGGGTCGGCTCGTCCATGCGGTCGATGAAGACGACCATTCCCGCGAAGCCCATCGCCTGCAGGGCGCTGACGAACCGGCGGGTGAGCTGGTAGCGGGTGTCGCTGCGTTCGTCGTTGCGCCGGGGCTTGGGCAGGGGCTGGCCCTTGAGCTGGCCGGGGCGGAGCAGTTCGAGCATCGGGCGGAGGTCGCCGGCGGTCCGCGAGACAGCGGGCATCTCCTTACGCAGGCTGAATGCCCGGCCCCACAGCGAGAACCAGCGCCACCCCGCGTAGCCCCAGCCCGCCAGCGCCAGGCCACATGCGACGATGATCGCCGGCACCATCCAGGAGGGCGATTCGTCCATCACCGCCTGCACGAGCCAGAGCCCGCCGGCCGCGACGGTCATCACGACCGCGAACGTAGACACGCACCACAGGGGCAGGCGCATGCCCAGCCGGAGTTTGCGGCGCAGACGCCGGAAGCGCGGCAGCGCGGAACCGCTTGCGGGCTCGTCGTACAGCGCGGCGAGCACGGCGAGGTCGACGCGGGTCTGCTTATCCAATGCGCGGATGGTCTTCGCGGACGCATCAATCTTCGGGGCGGGCTCGGCCTCGGCCTGGGCCTGCGGTGCGTCGCCGAGGACCGCGGTGACGAGTTTCGTGACCGCGCGGGCGAGGATCGCGTCCTGGTGGTCCTCGAGGCGGAAGCCCTTAAGCATCGCCTGGGTGTCCTGCCGCTTGTGCTGCTGCAGCCGGTCAAGCACGGGGTTCAGGTCGTCATAGGCCACAACCAGGACGGGCTTCGCACCGGACTGGTTGTGCTCGTTGATCTTCCGGCCGAGCATCAAGCGGATCGCGGTCTTGCCGCTGCCCTTCTCGCCGAAGACGATGGCGGTCGCGGGCTGGTCGATCTGACCGAGGATCTTGGGGAAGTCGGGGTGGTCGGTGGTGCCGCCGGCGATGCGTCCGAAGATGGGGTCGAGGCGCGCTTCTTCCGCGGCGAAGGGGTTGTCCGTGATGCCGTGATGTCGGAGGAAGGTGTCGGCGTTCATGGGGCTTTGCCGATGGGTGCGTTTGGCATCGGTCCTGTATAAGATATCGGCTCACGGGCACGGTGCCTTGGGACGATTCATGCGGAACCCGACCCCTCCAACCCGATGGGCCTGTTGGCGCTGGCCGATCGGCTAGCCCCGCCGCAGTGATGGTCTGTCCCGCGCGTCTCGCTCTCCACCGCCATGCCCAGCTTCCCCGACTTCCTGAGCTTTGAACGCCTCGCCGACGCGGGGCCCGATGACCGGCCCCGGCTGATCCCGGTGTTCCGTCGGCTGTTCAGCGACACGCTGACGCCGGTGCTCGCGTACCGCCGGCTGGTCCGTCCCGACGACCGGATGGCGCCCAGCTTCCTGCTGGAGTCGGTGGAGGGCGGCGCACATGCGGCGCGGTACAGCTTCGTCGGGGCGCAGCCGATCATCGAGGTTGTCGCGCATGGCCACGATATGACGGTGCGCGACCACCGCGACGGTGCGCCCGAACCCACGCGCACGTTTGTGAGTGACGACCCACTCGGCGAGATGGAACGCATCACGTCGGGCTGGCGGTTGGCTGATGTGGACGGGCTGCCCGACTTCACCGGCGGCTGGGTCGGCTTCGCGGGCTACGACACCGTGCGCTACCTCGAGGGCGATCAGCTCCCCACGCCGCCGGGCGATGATCGTGGGCTGCCCGACCTGCACATGCAGCTCTACAACGACGTGGTCGCCTTCGACCACGTACAGAAGTGTGTGCTGGTCATCACGCACGTCCTCATGCCGCCCGGCGGCGACGCGCGGGCGGGCTACCAGGCCGGCGAACAACAGCTCGACAAACTCATCGCCCGGCTCACCGCCCCAGCGACCGACGAGGCGGGGCGGGGTGAGGAACTCGCCACCGGCCACGTGGACCTGGCGTCGCCCGCGCCTCAGCTCCCCGCCAGCTCGATGGGGGTCGGCGGTTACCAGCAGGCGGTGCTCCGGGCGAAGGAATACATCGGGGCAGGCGACATCTTCCAGGTCGTGCCCAGCCAGCGCTTCCGTGTGCAGACGCGGGCCGACCCGTTCGATGTATACCGCGCGTTGCGGGTGATCAACCCCTCGCCATACATGGTCTACCTCCAGGTGGAGGGCGGGATGCTCGTGGCGTCGAGCCCGGAGATCCTCTGCCGGGTGAAGGACGGGCGGATCGTCAACCGCCCGCTGGCGGGGACGCGTCGACGGGGTGCGACGGAGGAAGAAGATCAGGCATTGGAACGCGAGCTGCTGGCAGACCCCAAGGACACGGCCGAGCACGTGATGCTGGTGGACCTCGGGCGGAACGACCTGGGCCGGGTCTCTGTGCCGGGGACGGTCGAGATGCCCGCGTTGATGGAGGTCGAGCGGTACAGCCACGTAATGCACCTGAGCTCGACGGTCACCGGCCGGCTGCGGGCGGGGCTGACCTGCTGGGACGCGCTGCGGTACACGCTGCCGGTAGGGACGGTGAGCGGTGCGCCGAAGGTGCGTGCGATGCAGATCATCGACGAGCTGGAGCCGGTCAAGCGTGGGCCGTATGCCGGGGCCCTGGGCTACGCGGACTTCGCGGGCAACATGGACATGGCGATCGCGCTGCGGACGATGGTGGTTCAGCCGGCGGGGGACGGCTGGGCGGTGGATATCCAGGCCGGTGCGGGCATCGTGGCGGACTCCGACCCGGACCTGGAGCACCAGGAGACGGTGAACAAGGCCGCGGCCCTGGCACGGGCGGTGGAACTGGCCGAGCAGGCCTTCGGCTGAGCCCGGTCCGTGGCATTGACTGTGCTTGACCGGGCCGGCAAGCCGGGTGACAATGGTCCGACCGGCGTTGCCGGTCCCCGCCCGACCCCGCCCGACCCCACTCCGGACCCATGAGCCCCGATATGGTTGACCAGGCCGAAGAACTACGCCTCAACGGCGCGAAAATCCTCATCGTCGATGACGACCCCGAAATCCGTGCCGCGATCGACCACGCCCTGCAGGCCGAGGGGGCCCTGACGCAGGTCTGTGGCGATGGTAACACCGCGGTGCGGGTCATCGAAGCGGACCCGCCGGACCTGGTCCTGCTGGACATGATGCTGCCCAAGCGGTCGGGCTTCCTGGTGCTGGAGAAGATCAAGCGGTTCGAGAACTGCCCGCGGGTGGTCATGGTGACCGCCAACGAGGGCAAGCGGCACCAGGTCTACGCCGAGGCGCTGGGCGTGGATGGCTACCTGCTCAAGCCCGTCCGGCTGGAGCGGCTGATCGCCATGGCCGAGGAATTGGTCGGCGGAGAGGCCTGAGCCCGATGATCCGTAAGCCCCGTCAGCGGGCCGGCGTCCTTCGGGTGCCCCGGCCTTTCGGGAGCCGATGGGTTTTCGTATAATGCTGACCGTCCTCAAGCTCGTCTATGCCAAAGGGTTGTGAGCGATTGATCGGCCCAACGCACGGAGTACGCACGATGCCTCAGACACGCCGTTCGCTTCTCGCCCGCACCCTGCAGCCGCTCGTTCTTCCGATGGTCGCCGGCGTGATGGCCGCGGGACCGGCGGTCCTGTTCGCGGCCCCGCCCGCGCTGCCCGACATGCCCCAGCCCCGACAGGCAGACGACGATGAAGACGGCCCGGCGCTGCTCGACGACGAGAGTGTCAACCTGATCCGCGTCTACGAGATCGATCTGGAGACCGAACCGCGGGTGCTGATCGACCGCGACGACCTGGAAGAGTTTCTCAGCGACCCGAACTACTCGAGCCGTGAAGGCATGCACCGCGGCCGGGACGCGATCCGCGACTTCCTCCGCAAAGAGGGCTGGGAGCAGCTCGAATTCCTCTTCGAGATGCGGGCCCGCGACTACTACCACATCGCGATCGTCCGCGAAGAGCCGGAGACCCTCCGGGCCTGGCAGCGGATTAACACGCGGTTCATCAACGGCTACTTCCTCCGCATGTTCGCCAACAAGGACTTGGGCGAGAACGTTGCGCTGCGCTACCAGGGCCGTGAGATCGACAACATCCCGCTGATCCCCATGGGCCGTGACGGCGACCGCATCGCCTACACCAACTTCTACATCCTGACCCAGATGTCGGCCAACGGCATCCCGTTCATCGACCGTGACCGGCCTGAGGAATCCCTGCTTGTGCAGTGGAGCCTGCCCCGGGAGGACGCCCGCTTCCCCGCCCCGGAGATCGCCGGGTGGGAGCCGGAGTACCGCGGCTATGACGACGACGACCCCCGCCGTGACGATATGATCGAGTGGGTCGCCTCCCTGATCGCCGGCAACCAGAACAGCGAATACGGCATCGACTACCTCCCCCCGGCCCTGCAGGCCGATGAAGACGATTAATTTCACGGCCCACCGCCGCCCCCGCGGCCGGTGACGCCAGGCCCACGAAAGGACCGCTCAGTGCGTACCAAGCTCCTTGTTGCAGTGATCCCGGCCGGTGTGGCGGCCCTGTCCCTGACCGGATGTGGCGACAACTCCAGCGCCCAGGTCAACGCGGACATCCAGCGTCTCGCCGTCGTGTACGACATGAAGCAGACCTCCGGTACCGAGTTGCCCGACGCGGAGCGGGTCTACTCCACCCCCCAGACGGTCAACGGCGTCGCGATCGCCGCCGACCACTCCGACGCGGCGATCCGGCAGGACGAGCTGAACGCCATGCTGGCGGAGCTCGAAGCGGCACACAACAACGCCGCCGCCTCGCCGCGCCAGAAGGCGACCGTCGCCCGGATGATGGCCGAGATCCAGTACGGCAACGCGAAGTACCTGGGCAACCTCGCCGCCGCCAGCTACGTGCCGCTGCGATCCACCGCGACGCAGCTCCAGCCGTTCGCCGACCGCATCGACGCGATCCAAGGCGTCATCACGATCTACGAAGGCGACCGCGACATCATCGTCGAGACCCTGCAGTCCGGCAGCGACGAAGGCGTGATGCAGGTGTCCGGGATCGACCAGCTCCGTGAGCGTGCCGAGGCGATCCAGAACCTGATCGATGAGTCCAGCGAGGCCGCCGAGAGCTACACCAGCCAGGCCGATCAGTACGCCGACACCGTGATCGAGTACGAGCAGCGTGAGCTTGAGCTGCGGACCCAGGCCCGCACCCTGTCGGGCGACGAGCAGTTCGATGTGCTCGACCAGGCGGTCCGTGCGAAGCTCGAGGCCAGGATGGCGGGGATCGAGGCCGAGTACAACGCGCTGCTCGCCGAGGCCCAGTCCGCCAACACGACGCGTCACAGCGACAACCTCGCCCAGGTCGAGTCGGTGATCGAGGGGCTGCGTGCCCGGATCGCCGCGGTGCGTGAAGAGATCGAGGCCTATGCGGCCGAGGTCCGCGGCGCGAAGAACGAGCAGAGCGACGCGATCGACGACCTGGTCGACGCCTACCGCGACCTGGACACGCAGATCGACGTGCTGGTCTTCAACCGGCTGGCCGACGCGACCGAGTCCGCGGCACAGGCCGTCGAGCTCTACCGCAGCCGTGGCGCCGCGGCAGGGGCCCGCGACACCTCGACGACGACCGACACACTCAACGCGCTGACCATGCAGCTCCAGCTCATGTACCAGCACGCGGTCTCGCTCAGCGGCTACAAGTCCGCGCTCGAGACGCTCGCGGCCAACGGCGATACCGTCCTGGGCGCGAACCTGGCCAACAGCCTGGGCAACCGTATCGATGCGCTCGACAGCCAGGTCCAGGACCTCAAGACCGCGGCGGGTGAACTCCTGGCCGAGGCCGACGAGATGACCAACACGCTCCCCGCCGCCGGTGCCGACGAGACCGACAACCCCAAGGCGGCCCTCGAAGACCAGCTCGACACCGTCCGCACCGGGATGAGCGGCCTGCCCTACAGTGTAGACACCCCGTAACACAGCCGGCATATCCTGTTTCAATAGACTCAAGCAAAAACCCCGCTGATCGCGGGGTTTTTTGTTTCGGGGGTTAGCAGTTACAAAGGCGATGGCTACTGCGCGAGCTGCAATTCGGTCAGCGCCGTGGCCGTGTCTTCCGTAAAGTGGAAGACCTTGTCCAGCCCGGTCATGATGAAGATCGACCACACGGCGTCGCTCGGGCCGGAGAGCCGCAGCTGCACGTCACGCTCGACCATCAGCTTCCGCAGGCGGAGCAGCTGCGACAGGTTCGAGCTGTTGATCTGCGTCACGTCGGCGAGGTCGATCACCAGCGCGGGCGGGTCGTCCTGGGACTGCAGCGTGTCGGTCAGCGGCCGCAGTTCATCAGAAAACCCCGGCTCGTCCGTGAGGCGAGCGACCCAGATCCGTTCCGACCATTCTTCGACAGGCATGTAGGCGTCCTTGCGGTTGTTAGCTGCCAGCGGCGGGGGAGTCCTCGGCCGGTTCCGCGTCGTCGTCTTCCGCCACGGGGGCTACACCGACCAGCTTATCACCGGCGGTCAGATTGATCACGCGGACCCCCTGCGTCCCACGGCCGGTCTGGCGGACCGTCTCGGCCGCGATCCGCACGATCATCCCGAGCGAGGTGATCAGCATCAGGTCGTCGGTCGGCTGGACCCGGCGGATCGCCACGACCCGGCCCTTGGTCGTCTTCATGTCGCGCCGGCCTTTGCCGCCGCGGCCCTGAGTCCGGGTGCTGCCGTCTTCGCTGTGCACGAGGTATTCATCGGTCGGCGTCCGCTTGCCGTAGCCGCCTTCGGTAACGGTGAGCAGGTCGGCCTCTTCGTCCCCGTTGGGCACGCGGATCATGCCGACGACTCGGTCGCTGGCACCAAGGTCGATCCCCTTGACGCCCGAGGCGTTCCGCCCCATGACGCGGGCGTCCTGCTCCTCGAAACGGATGGCCATGCCCGAGTTGGTGCCCAGCAGGATGTGGTCCCCGCCGGTCGTGCAGGAGACGCCGACCAGCGAGTCGCCGTCGCGCAGGTTCAGCGCGATGATGCCCGAGCTGTTGACGTTGCGGTAGTCCTTCAGGGCGGTCCGCTTGACCAGGCCGTTCGCCGTCGCGAATAGCAGGAAGTCTTCGCTCTTCTCGAAGTCGGCGATGGGCATGAACGTGCACACCCGCTCGCCCGGTTGGAGGTTCAGCAGGTTAACGATCGCCCGGCCCTTGCTGGTCCGCGAGGCCTCGGGGATCGCGAAGACCTTGAGCTTGAACACCCGGCCGGTGTCGGTAAAACACAGCAGGTCGTCGTGCGTGGACGCGACAAACAGCTCCTCGACAAAGTCGTCGCCGCCGCTCTTCGCGCCGATCACGCCCCGGCCGCCGCGCCCCTGGACCTTGTACTGCTCGGTGGGCAGCCGCTTGACGTAGCCCGCGTGCGAGATCGTGACGACGACCTGCTCGACGGGCGTCAGGTCCGCGATGTCCAGCTCGCCGACCTCGCCCTGCTCGATCACGGTCCGGCGTTCGTCGGCGTACTTGCGCTTTAGCTCGGCCAAGTCTTCCTTGATGATGTCCAGCACGCGTTGCTCGCTGCCGAGGATCGCCTCGTACTCCTCGATCTGTGCCAGGAGCTTCGCGTAGTTGGCGACGAGCGTCTCGATCTCGAGCCCGACAAGCTGGATGAGCTGCAGCCGGCCGATGGCTTCCGCCTGGGTCCTCGAGAGCCGGATCGCGTTCTCCGCCGACTGTGCGAGGAAGCGGTCGGGGATCTGCGGGGCCTGGGGGTGGTCCGGCGGGATGCGGAAGCCGCGCTGCATCAGCTTCTCGATCGCCTCGTCGCGGGTCCGGCTGGAGCGGATGAGCTTGATGACTTCCTCGATGTCGCAGACCGCGTAGATCAGCCCTTCGATCCGGTGGGCTTCCTGCTGCGCCTGGTTCAGGCGGTACGCCGTACGGCGGCGGATCACATCAACCCGGTGCTCGACGTGCAGCTCCATGAGCTGCTTGAGCCCAAGCGTCCGCGGCTCGCCACGCACCAGCGCGATGTTGATGATGCTGAAGGTCGACTGCAGCGGCGTCATCCGGTAGAGCTGGTTCTCCACGACGTGCGGGTCCGCGCCCTTCTTGAGCTGGATCACGACGCGCATCCCGCCCCGGCCCGACGACTCGTCAACAATGTCGCTGATGTCGGTCAGCCGGTCGGCCTTGCGCATCGCGACGATCTTCTGGATCACGCCGTCGTTCTTGGAGACCTGGTAGGGCACCTCCTTGATGATCAGCCGGTCCCGGCCGGTTTTGGTCTGCTCGTGCTCGATCTTCGCGCGGACGGTGATCCGGCCGCGTCCGGTGCTGTACGCCTGGTAGATGCCGGCCCGGCCGTGGATGATGCCCCCGGTGGGGAAGTCCGGCCCCGGGACGTGCTCCATGAGCTCGCGCAGCTCGATGTCGGGGTTGTCGATGAGGGCGGTGATCCCGTCGCAGACCTCGCTGAGGTGGTGGGGCGGCATCGAGCTGGCCATGCCGACGGCGATGCCGGTGCTTCCGTTGACCAGCAGGTTGGGCAGCTTCGCGGGCAGATACTTTGGCTCGTCGTACTGCTCGTCGAAGTTGGGCTGCCAATCGACGGTATCGAGCTTCAGGTCTTCGAGCAGCTCCGTCGCATGGCGGTGTAGGCGCGCCTCGGTGTAGCGCATCGCGGCGGGGGGGTCGGGGTCGATCGACCCGAAATTGCCCTGCTTGTCGATGAGCAGGCAGCGGGTCTTCCACTCCTGGCCCATATTGACGAGGGTAGGGTAGATCGCCCCGTCGCCGTGCGGGTGGTACTTCTTCATGGTCTCGCCGACGATGCCCGCGCACTTGGAGTGCTTGCGGCCCGGCGAGAGGTTCAGGTCGTTCATCGCGACGAGGATCCGCCGCTGGGAGGGCTTGAGCCCGTCGCGCACGTCCGGCAGCGCACGGTCGACGATCGTGCTCATCGCGTAGGTCAGGTAGCTGTCCGCGAGTTCGCGCTCGATCGGGTGGTCGACGAAGGTGCCGAGGTTGGCGAGCGGCGGCTGCCCGTCGGCACCGTCCTGCGGGCCCGGACCGGTCCCGTCGCCGGCGGGTTCTTCGGGGAGATCGTGGCTGTCGTCGGCCATGACGGTGGGGGACTCCGTGGGGTCGGTGCGAAACCGCCATTTTACCTGAAATCAGGCGTTCCCGCTCGGTTTCGGGGGTTTTCAACGGCCCGGAACCCGCTGCGAAAACAGTAGTTACACTAGCTCCCCCGGCAGACCCCCGCACCCTCTCGCGAGGCACGACCATGTCCGACAAAGCCCCCGTCCCCAGCCCGCTCGGCGCTGCCCGTTCCCTCTCCCCGAGGCGGACCTCCACCCAGGCCAGCGACACCCGTGGGCTCGTCGCCGAGCAGATGCAGCACTTCGGCATCGACCCCGAGAGTGACTATGGCCACGCGCTCGCCCACGCCGCCGAGCGGCTCTACGGCTGTCAACAGGACATCGACCGGCTCTGGGAAGTCACGCTCAGCAGCATCCAGGACCTGGACCCCGCGGACCGGATCGCGTGGTTCAATGCCAAGAAGTTCCTGGCCTTCCAGTTTGCGAAGCTGCTGGACAACCTGCAGAACCCCGTCCGCCGTGCCTACCAGGGCCTGGGCTACAGCCAGGGCACCGTCGGCTCGAAGGGCCCCTACGCGATGATCGACAACGTGAGCTCGATCTTCTCTGCGAGCCCGGTGATCACGCGGACCGCGACGTACGTCTACGCCTGTGCCGAGTGGATCGCCGACGCCTTTGAGGGCAAGGAGCTGCTGCACGAGATCTACTCCCGTCTGCTGAACCCGACGTCGATCGCGCTGGCTAACCACATCGTCGATGTCGAGTGCGGGCCCAACGCCGGGGCTTACTTCGCGTGGAACTTCAACTCGGGCATGGCCGCGATCGACGCGACGCTGTCGCACGTGCTCGGGCGGGACGACGTGCTGATCACCAGCAAGAATTTGTACGGCGGCGCGCACCAGCTCATCCACGACTGGTTCGCCAAGCCCGGGAACCTGTCGATCGGCGTCGAGCGGTTCGACGGCAGCGGGGCCGACTCGTTCATGCAGGCCCTCAAGCGGGCGCGTACGAACCATGCCGATCGCCTGGCCGAGGGACGGCAGGTCTACCTGTATCTTGAGTCGCCTTGCAACCCGCACGGGTACATGCTGGACGTGCCGGCGATCTGCCGGGCCGCCCACGCCGAGGGGGTGCGCGTCATCCTCGACGCCACGGTGGGCACGCCGTTCCTGCTGCAGCCGCTGCGTCACCCGGACGCGGACGCCCGGCCGGACTTCGTGATCCACAGCTACACCAAGGACCTGTCGGGCACCGGCTCGGTGATCGCCGGCGTCGTGATCGCCCGCAACGAGGACATGTTCGCGCCCAAGGGGCACACCGACGGCCCGGTGTCGTGGGACCAGACCATGTTCTGGAACGTCTACTACATCAAGGGCGCATTCCTGAACGCCGACGCGTCCTACGAGGTGCTCCAGGGCATGCGGACGCTCGAACAGCGGATGCTGTGCAAGTGCATCAACACGGTGATCCTCGCGCGGTTCCTCCGGGCCCACCCCGAGATCAAGGTGCGCTGCAACGCGCTGCCCGACGACGCCAACAGCCCTGTCCGCGAGCAGCTCAGCTTCCTGGGGCTGCCGGCCCCGCTATTCACGACAGAGATGGAATCCGTGCCCGCGGACAGCTTCCGGCGGTTTTTTGACTGCCTGTCACCGACGTTCGGCCACATGATCTCATTGGGGCAGACCAACACGATCGTCAACTGCCCCGCCCTCACGACGCACTCGGAGTTGGACGAATCGGCGCTCCGCGCGGCCGACATCGCGCCGACGACCATCCGCTTCGCGGTCGGGCTCGAGAACCCCAAGGACCTGCTGGACCACCTGGTCCACGCCGCGCGCCTGACGATCGACCCGGTGATGCCGGGCTTCTCCGAGCGTTTCCCGGACGCTCAAGAGCGGGCACAGGTCGCAGCCGAGGTATACACCGACGTCCACCGCCGGTACATCGCGGCGCGGCTGGCGTAGCGGTGCGCGGGTAGATCAGCCGAACCGCTCGTAGACGACGACCTCGTCCAGCGGGAGCTGCCCGGGCTTAGGCAGGGCGGGCTTCGTGGCCTTGCCGACAACGACCATCATGCCGATGACGTGGTCTTCGGGCAGGCGGACCAGTTCCGCGACGCGGTCGCTATCGAACCCGATCATCGGGCAGGAGTCGTAGCCCATCGCCTTGGCGGCGAGCATAAGCGTCTGGCCCACGATGCCACAGGAGCGCATGGCCTCGTCGCGTTGCAGCTCGTCCTTGCCGTCGTAGAACGGGCCCATCCAGTTCACCAGCAGTTCGGCGACGGGCTTGGGGGCGTTCCGCCAGTACCGCTCGGGCGACTTCGCCCAGGCCTTGAGGTCTGCGGTCAGCAGCAGCAGGACCGACGCGTCGCTGACCTGCGCCTGGCCCATCGCGGCGGCCTTGCACTGCTCGCGCAGCGCTGGGTCGCGGATCACCACGATCCGCCAGTTCTGCATGTTGAACGAGGTCGGCGACTGCACCGCGGCGTCCAGCAGCTTGGCCAGGTCCGCCTCGGGCATCGTGTGGTCGGGATCAAAGTGCTTGACTGCGCGACGCTGGTAGATCGCGTCCAGGGTATCCATCATCGGGCTCCGGGGGTGCTGATCCGGGGGCGGCTCGGGCCCGGGAGTATAGGCGGGCCGGGTTCGTTGACGCGACCCCGCAACCCACTACCCTATGCGGCTTGGCCGAGCCCGGCCGACCCCCAAACGAGAGAATCGCCATGGAAGCCGGTATCGTCGGCCTGCCCAATGTCGGCAAATCGACCCTGTTCAACGCCCTGACCTCCAGCGAGGGCGCAGAGTCGGCCAACTACCCGTTCTGCACGATCGAGCCGAACGTCGGCGTGGTCCCCGTGCCCGATGCGCGGATGGACACGATCGTCCGCTACATCCCGCCGCAGAAGGTGATCCCCGCGGTGCTCCGGCTGGTCGATATCGCCGGGATCGTCAAGGGCGCGTCCGAAGGCGAGGGGCTGGGCAATAAGTTCCTGAGCAACATCCGCAACGTTGATGCGATCCTCCACGTCGTCCGCTGCTTCGAGAACGACGACATCACCCACGTCGACGGCAGCGTCGACCCGATCCGCGATATCGAGGTGATCGAGACCGAGCTGATCCTGGCGGACCTGCAGTCGGTCGAGACCGCGATGAGCAAGGCCCAGCGCTCGGCACGCACCGGGGACAAGCAGGCCAAGGCGCTGCTCGCCGTGCTGGAGCGCGCGGCGGCGGCCCTGAGCGAAGGCAAGCCGATCCGCGAGCTCGGCTTCACCGAGGACGAGCAGGTGCTGACCCGCAGCTTCGGCTTTTTGTCGGGCAAGCGGGTGCTGTACGTGGCCAACGTCGATGAAGACGACGTGCTGGGCGAGGGCCCGCTGGTCGCCCCGGTCCGCGAGCGGGCCGAGCGCGAGGGTGGCGAGGTCGTATCCGTGTGTGCCAAGCTCGAGTCGGAGCTGATCGCGCTGGACGCTGCGGACCGGGCCGAGATGCTCGAAGCCGTCGGGCTCGAACAGCCCGCCCTGCACCAGCTCTCGGCGGCGGCGTACCGGCTGCTGGGCCTGCAGAGCTACTTCACCGCCGGCGAGAAAGAGGTCCGCGCCTGGACCACGCCGGTCGGCGCGACTGCGCCGCAGGCGGCGGGCGTGATCCACACGGATTTCGAGCGTGGCTTTATCCGGGCCGAGGTCTATTCGGTCGCCGATCTGGAGCAGTACAAGAGCGAGAAGGCGATCCGCGAGGCGGGGAAGATGCGCGTCGAGGGCAAGAACTACGTCGTGCAGGACGGGGATGTCTGCCACTTCCTGTTCAACGTCTAATCGCTGTGGCTGGCTCGTGCCGGGCCCTGGCGTATGATGTGCGGACCGCCTTTGTCGAGAGACCCGGATGCCCGACCCCCATCTGCCCGAGCGTGTCAGGATCGTTGAGGTCGGCCCGCGCGATGGGTTGCAGAACGAGAAGCAGCCGATTGACACGGCGACGAAGGTCGAACTCATCGACCGCCTCGCCGCGGCGGGTGTGGCGTACATCGAGGCCGGGAGCTTCGTCAGCCCAAAGGCCGTGCCGCAGATGGCGGGCAGCGACGAGGTCTTCGCCGGGATCGACCGTCAGGAAGGTGTGACCTACGCGGCGCTGACCCCCAACCTCAAGGGCCTGGAGCGCGCGGTCGCCGCAGGTGCCGATGAGGTGGCGATCTTCGCATCGGCCTCCGAGGGGTTCAGCCAGGCCAACATCAACTGCTCGATCGCGGAGAGTCTCGAGCGTTTCGGCCCGGTGGTTCAGGCCGCGGTTGAAGCCGGCCTGCGTGTCCGGGGATATGTGTCCTGCATCGCCGGCTGCCCCTACGAGGGCGAGGTGCCGGTCTCGTCGGTCGCCCGAGTGACGGCTGACCTGGTCGGGCTGGGGTGCTACGAGGTGTCGCTGGGCGATACGATCGGTGTCGGGACCCCGGGGCAGGTCCGCCGGGTCATCGCGGCCTGTGCCGACGCGGTCGGGGTCGACCGGCTGGCGGTGCACCTGCACGATACCTACGGCCAGGCGCTGGCGAACCTCTATGGGGCCTTGCAGGAAGGCGTCGCCGTGGTCGACAGCTCGGTGGCCGGGCTCGGCGGCTGCCCGTACGCGCCCGGGGCCTCGGGCAATGTCGCCACCGAGGACGTGGTGTACCTGCTCAACGGCTTGGGGGTCGGGCACGGCGTAGACCTCTCGCGGCTGATCGAAGCGGGGCGGTTTATTAGTGATAGACTGGGTCGCGACACCGGCTCGAAGGCGGCCCGCGCGGCGATGTCGGCCTGCCGCCCGCCTCGCCACAATTCGTAACGACGCCGGGCAGCTATGGTTCAACGCCCAACCGCTGACG
Source organism: Phycisphaerae bacterium (assembly GCA_030425705.1). GTDB lineage: Bacteria > Planctomycetota > Phycisphaerae > Phycisphaerales > Phycisphaeraceae > JAHQVV01. Next base: position 104,668 of record JAUHZU010000008.1, on the reverse strand, counting down.
AGACACGCGATACAGGAGGACGCCATGTCAGGTTTTGACAAAGTCGTGACCAGCTACGAGCAGGCCATGGCCGGCTTGGAAGACAACATGACGGTAATCGCCGGCGGCTTCGGCCTCTGCGGCATCCCCGAGGGGCTGATCGCGCAGATCAAAAAGATGGGGACGACCGGCCTGACCATCGTCTCGAACAACGCCGGCGTCGACGGCTTTGGCCTGGGCATCCTGCTCGAAGACCGCCAGATCAAAAAGATGGTCGCTTCCTATGTGGGCGAGAACGAGCTGTTCGAGAAACAGCTCCTGAACGGTGAGTTGGAGGTCGAGCTGACCCCGCAGGGCACCCTGGCCGAGAAGATCCGCGCCGGTGGGGCGGGGATCCCGGCCTTTTTCACCGCGACGGGGTTCGGCACACCCGTGGGCGAGGGCAAGGAGGTCCGCGAGTTCAACGGCCGCAGCTACATCCTCGAACCGTCGATCACCGGCGACTTTGCGCTCGTCAAGGGCTGGAAGGCCGACCGCTTCGGTAACGTGGTCTACCGGCAGACGGCGCAGAACTTCAACCCGATGGCGGCGACGGCGGGGAAGATCACGGTTGTTGAGGTCGAGGAGATCGTCGAGCCGGGCGCGCTGGACCCCAACCATATCCACACGCCCGGGATCTATGTCGACCGCGTCATCAAGGGAACATTCGAGAAACGCATCGAGCAGCGTACCGTGCGTTCTTAGACCGTCCGCAGCAAGCCCGAATCGGGTTGAGCCCCATTGAGGAATCCGCCATGTCACTCTCCCGCGAACAACTCGCACAGCGCGTCGCCCGCGAGCTCAAGGACGGCTACTACGTCAACCTGGGGATCGGTATCCCGACGCTCGTTGCGAACTATGTCCCCGAAGGTGTCGAGGTCATGCTGCAGTCCGAGAACGGGCTGCTGGGGATGGGGCCGTTCCCGACCGAGGACCAGGTCGATGCCGACCTGATCAACGCCGGCAAACAGACGGTCACCACGGCGACGGGCGCTTCGATCTTCTCCTCCGCGGAGTCGTTCGCGATGATCCGCGGCGGGCATGTGGACCTGACGGTGCTAGGCGCCTTCGAGGTGGATGTTGAGGGGAACATCGCCAGTTGGATGATCCCTGGCAAGCTGGTCAAGGGCATGGGCGGGGCGATGGACCTGGTCGCCGGTGCCGACAACATCATCGTCACGATGATGCATGCGGACAAACACGGCAACTCGAAGCTGCTGCCCCAATGCACGCTCCCCCTGACCGGGGCGGGCTGCATCAGCAAGGTCGTCACCAACCTGGCGTACATCGAGATCGCTGACGGCAAGTTCCACCTCAAGGAGCGGGCCCCGGGCGTTTCGGTGGAGGAGATCGTGTCGAAAACCGCGGGCGAACTGGTGGTACCCGACGAGGTGCCCGAGATGGCCCTCTAGCGGCCGGGTGCGGGCACGCCAGCGGGAGGAGATTCCCTTGTCGGCATTGACATCCGCCCGGGCCGGGAGATAATAAAGGCAGCAAGGCCGCTACCACGCGCCTGCCCGCGGGCCTTGCTTCACTTGGCAAGAATTGGACATCTCAACATGACGCCTCCCACTGGAACCTCCAAGGATCCGTCCGGGCTATCCGTCTCGTCGCAGCCCGCCACGCAGGACGATGGCGGCAACCCGCTGGGGCTCCGCAACATCGACCACATCGAGTTCTGGGTCGACGACGCCGAGCACTGGGCCAGCAGCTACGAGAAGTGCTACGGCATGCTCCGCCGGGCCTACGGCGACACGAAATCCGGCGTCGACGGCAAGCGATCGTTCGTCGTCGGCCAGGGCCGGATCAACTTCGTCTTCAGCGAGCCGGAGGGCGACGGTGCCGCGGCGGGTGTGATCCGTGACCACCTCGACAAGCACGGCTGCGCGGTGCGTGACGTCGCCTTCCGGGTAAACGACCCCGCCGACGCCCTCAGCCGGGCGGTCGCCAGCGGGGCCCCCCAGCAGTCGGCCTACTCCGAGAACGGCGGCTACTGCCACAGTGCCATCAAGACCTACGGCGACACCGTCCACTCCTTCCTCACCCGCACCGACGGCTGCGTCGGCACGTTCGCGCCCGGCTACGAGAACCTGCCCGGCGGCATCGAGGACGGCGACATCAACTTCATGATGATCGACCACATCGTCGGCAACGTCGAGGTGATGGACGAGTGGGCCAACTTCTACGAGCGCGTCTTCGGCTTCAAGGAGATCGGCTACTTCGACATCAACTCGGGCAAGTCCGCGTTGATGAGCAAGGTGCTCGGCGGGACCGACGGCTACATCAAGATGCCGATCAACGAACCGACCGGCAAAAACAGCCAGATCCAGATCTTCCTGGACGACAACAACGGCCCGGGCGTTCAGCATATCGCGCTGCTCACCAGCGACATCATCCGCGCGACCGCCGCGATGCGCAAGCAGGGGGTCGAGTTCCTCGAAGTCCCGGACACCTACTACGACGCCGTGCCCGAGCGTGTGCCGCTACTCAAGGAAGACCTTGAGACGCTCAAGCGGCTCCGCATTCTCGTAGACCAGGACCGGCCCGACGGCTACCTGCTCCAACTATTCACGCAGCCGGTGTTTGACCGGCCGACGCTGTTCCACGAGGTGATCCAGCGCCGCGGCAACTCCGAGGGCTTCGGCGAGGGCAACTTCCAGGCCTTGTTCGAGGCGATCGAACGCGAGCAGGCCAAGCGGGGGCTGCTCTAACACACGCCATGCACCTCCCGATCGCACAATCCGAAGACAGCGTGGCGATCGGCTCGTTCCGCGATTTCTATGCGTTCGAGCAGCACGTCTCGACCTGCCGTGCCCGCCGCGGGCTGGACATGCTGCCGCAGTGGTACGAGCAGCCGGTGTTCTACTTCTCCAACCACCGTTCGCTCGTCGGCGACGGCGTGGAGGTGTATGCCCCCGCCGGTTGTGAGGAACTGGACTTCGAGTTAGAGCTTGGCGTCGTCATCGGCAAGCCCGGCCGAGACATCCGTGAAGAAGACGCGTGGGCCCATGTGCTGGGTTTCACGGTCGTGAACGATCTGAGCGCCCGCGACCTGCAGCGTGCCGAGATGAAGGTCGGCCTCGGCCCCGCGAAGGGCAAGGACTTCGCGACCGCGGTCGGCCCGGCGCTCGTGCGGATGGAAACCTTCTGCGACCGGATCGACGGTGACGGCCGTCTCACACTGGACATGCGCTGCCGGGTCAACGGCCGCCAGCTTTCGCACGGCAACGCGTCGGACATGTTTTTTACTTGGCCGAAGATCATCGCCCACGCTTCGCGCGACGCGGACCTGCTGCCCGGCGACCTGCTCGGCTCAGGCACCGTCGGGACCGGCTGCATCCTCGAACTCGGGCCGGAGAATACCGGCGGCTGGCTCAAGCCCGGCGACCGGATCGAGATGGAGATCGAACGGCTCGGCACGCTGACCACGCATATCATTGACCGACCGATGAGCCACGCGCCGGCGTCCCTCGCAAACGCAGACCCTCAATAACAGGTCCCCTTATGCCCCCCTACATGAAACTCGGCAGTGTCCCGCCCAAGCGGCACATCAAGCACCCCCGTCCGAAGGCCGAGAGCCACCTCGGTGAGGGGATCTACTACGAGCATGTTGTTACGACCGAGGGCTTCAACCGCGCCTACTCGATCATGTACCACCTCCGCCCGCCGACACGGGTGTCGAAGATGGATCACGTCGGCCAGGTCCCGCTGCAGGCCGCCGACCCCGTGGAGCTCCGGCACCACCACATCGTGACCGGTGGGATGCCGCGCAAGGGCGACTCGGTCACCGGGCGTGTGCCCATGATGTTCAACGAGGACCTCGCGGCGTATCGCTGCCGGCCCGCCGAGGCGCAGCAGACGATCTTCCGCAACGGCGCGGCCGACGAGGTGGTATACATCCACGAAGGCGGTGGGGTGCTCGAGACCCACTTCGGCAAGGTCCGCTACAAGCCGATGGACTACGTCGTCATCCCCCGCACGACCAACTACCGGTTTGTGCCGGATGATGTCTCGAAGGAGGACTACCTCGTGATCGAGTCGTTCGGGTCGGTCCGGCTGCCCGACCGGTACCACAACCCCGACGGCCAACTCATGCTCGGCATGCCGTACTACGAACGCGACTTCCACGGCCCGTCCGAACTCATCATGATCGACGACCCCAGTGAAACCGACGTGGTTATCAAAGATCACGACCGGCTGACGCGTGTCACGATGTGCAACCACCCGTTCGATGTCGTCGGCTGGGACGGGTTCGTTTATCCCTATACCTTCAACGCCATGGACTTCGAGCCGCTGACCGGCACGGTCCACCTGCCCCCGCCGGTGCAGCAGACCTTTGAAGCGCGTGGCTATGTCATCTGCACGTTCGCGCCGCGCTACCTCGACCACCACCCCGAGGCGGTCAAGGTGCCTTACGTCCACAGCAACGTGGAGGCCGACGAGGTGCTGTTCTACTCCCGCGGGAACTTCGCGTCGCGGCGCGGTGTGACTCACGGCTCGATGACGCTCCACCCCGGTGGCATCCCGCACGGTCCACACCCCGGCACGATCATGGCGTCGATGGACCACGAACGCACCGAAGAACTCGCGGTCATGTTCGACACCGACCGCAAGCTGCATATCACCCCCGAAGCGCTGGGCATGGACGACCCGCAGTACCCGTTCTCCTGGCTCGACGGCTGATTCACAAAGACACGAAACCCATGCAGATCAACCCCGACGACCTCCAGCCGCACGAGTTCTACCGCTACCTCGTCCAGGTGATCACGCCCAGGCCGATCGCCTGGGTCTCGACGGTGTCACCCGGCGGCGTAACGAATCTCGCGCCGTACAGCTTTTTCAATGGCGTGGGCGCGAACCCACCGAGCGTCGTCTTCGCGCCGGTTAACAACCGCCATGGCGAGAAGAAAGACACGCTGCGCAATGTCGAGGCCAACGGCGAGTTTGTCGTCAACATCGTCTCGCATGCGTTGGCCGAGCGGATGAACCAGTCGGCGTATGAGTACGGCTATGAAGTGAGCGAGTTCGAGCACGCCGGGCTCACGCCGGTGCCCAGCAGCTTTGTCGCGCCACCGCGTGTCGGCGAAGCGCCGGTGTCGATGGAGTGCGAAGTGATCCGGGTGATCCACGTCGGCGACGGTCCGCTCGGGGCCAACCTCGTCATCGGCCGAGTCCGGATGATGCATTTGGCCGAGGGGGTCTGTGACGCGGCGGGGGTGGTCGACCCCGCGAAGCTCGATACCATCGGCCGGATGGGCGGGGCCGACTACTGCACGACCCGTGACCGGTTCCCGATGCCCCGTCCCGAGTCGCCGACGCTCGGCAGCCGTGCCTGATCCCGCCACAGCAGACGCGCATGACCCAACGCAACACCAAAGACGTGAACTATGGCGAGTACCTCCGCCTGGACCGCATCCTTGATGCGCAGTTCCCCGAGAGCGCGCGGTTTGGCGAGGCCGCACACGACGAAACGCTGTTTATCATCACGCACCAGGCCTACGAGCTCTGGTTCAAGCAGATCCTCCACGAACTCGGCTCGGTCCTGGACCTTTTTGACGACGAGACGCTGGACGATCGGGACCTGGGGACGATCGCACACCGCGTGGACCGGGTCGTAGCGATCCTCAAACTGCTGATCGAGCAGATCGGTGTGCTCGAGACGATGACCCCGCTGGATTTCCTGGACTTCCGCGACCTGCTGATCCCCGCGTCGGGGTTCCAGAGCATCCAGTTCAAGGAACTGGAGATCACGCTGGGCGTGAAGTTTGAACGCCGGATCCAGTACGACCGGCAGAGCTTCGCGACACGACTGACTGATGCGCAGCGCGAGCACCTCGCCGCGCTGGAGGGCCGGCCGGACCTGTTCGCCCGCGTGCAGGCCTGGCTGGAGCGCATGCCGTTCCTTGATTTCAAGGGGTTCCGTTTCTGGGACGCGTATAGTCAGGCCGTTGACCGCATGCTCGAAGGCGACCGTGAGACGATCACCAATAACACCGCGTTGAACGAAGCCCAACGCGCGGCACAACTGCAGGGGCTGGACAAAACGCGGGCGTTGTTTGATTCGGTGCTGGATGCTGAGCAGTTCGAGACCCTGGTGGCGGACGGGTTCTTCCGCATGTCCCGCCGGGCGATCCTGTCGGCGTTGTTCATCCACCTGTACCGTGACGAGCCGATCCTCCACCTGCCGTTCCAGGTGCTGAACGGGCTGGCGGAGATCGATGAGAAGCTGACGACCTGGCGCCAGCGGCACGCGATCATGGTCCACCGCATGCTCGGCGGGAAGATTGGTACCGGCGGCTCGTCCGGGCACGAGTACCTCAACAAGACCGCGACACAGAACCGTGTCTTCCAGGACTTCTTCCACCTGTCGACGTTTCTGATCCCACGGTCCGAACTGCCCGTGCTACCCGACGACCTGCGGCAGGAACTCGGGTTCAGTTTCCGGCCGGCGTCTCGCTAACCCGCAGGGGCATTCCCGTGCAGTCGTACAAGGAACACTTCCGCATCGCGCTCGAGGGGATGGGCGACCGCCTGCACTTCGCGGCGCATAGCCACCACCTCTGGCCGGACGTGACGCGCGACGCGCAGCTTGCGTGTTGGCAAGACGGCGCGGCTCTTAATGATGCGAAGTGGGGCCGCGTGTTCGGCGAAGTGGTCCCCGAAACGCAGTCGCATATCGCCCGTATCCTGTCGCTGCCCGACCCGGGGCAGGTCGTGTTCGGCCCGAATGTCCATGGGTTCTTGCTCCGCTTGCTGTCCTGCCTCCCTTCCGATCGGCCTGCGCGGGTCCTCGCAACCGATGGCGAGTTCCACAGCTTCTCACGCCAGGCGGCGCGGCTGGTGGAAGACGGCGTGATCTCGCTGGACTTAGTCGCTTGCGACCCGTTCGACGCGCTGGAGTCGCGGCTCACGCAGGCCGTGCGTGCCGGCGGGTACGACCTGATCTATCTGAGCCAGGTGTTTTTCGACAGCGGGCGGGTCCTGCCGGGCCTCGAGCGTGTGGTCGCGGCCGTCGCCGATACCGCCACGCTGGTCGCGGTTGATGGGTATCACGGTTTCGCGGCGGTGCCGACGGACCTGTCGCGGATCGCGGGCCGCGTGTTCTACCTCGCGGGGGGCTACAAGTACGCGATGGCGGGGGAGGGGTGCTGCTTCATGGCCGTGCCGCCGGGGTGTTCGCTCCGGCCGCGGAACACGGGCTGGTACGCCAGCTTTTCGACCCTCGCCGCGTCGGACGGCCGGGTCGCGTACGCGGAGGATGGGTGGCGGTTTGCGGGGGCGACGTTCGACCCCTCGGGCCAGTACCGCATGAACGCCGTGTTCTCCTGGCTGGACCGGCTGGGGCTGGATGTCCAGGCGATGCATACCCGGATGGAAACGCTCCAGCACCAGTTCCTGCAGGCGCTGGGCGATGCTGGCGTCCCGACGCTGAACGAGGCGTCGCTGATCCACGTCGGCCGTCCGCACGGCCGGTTCCTGACCTTCGATGTCGGTTCTCCTGCGTCCGCGCAATCGATCACGGAAACACTCGAGAACGCGGGCGTCCGCATCGACGCGCGCGGGTCCCGCGTCCGCTTCGGCTTTGGTCTGTACCACGACCCGGCGGACATCGACACGTTGGTTTCCCGTCTTCAACGCACCCTCACAGGAGTCTCCGTATGAGCGTGACCTCCGATGCCAAACCGGGCGAAGGCCTGACCACGACGCAGTCGCCGTTTATCGAGAACGCGAAGAAGTCCGGGAGGACCTTCATCGATCAGCCGTACGGTCTCTACTCCGAGGCGAACCAGGAGACATGGCGTCGTCTGTACGCCCGGATCCGCCCGTATTGGGAGAAGTACTCGAACCCCAAGTTTATGCAGGGTGTCGAGAACCTGATGCTCGATCCGGACCGGATCCCCCGGCTGGAAGACGTCAACGACAAGCTGTGTGCCTTGACCGCGTTCAAGGCCAAGGCGGTCGCGGGGTATGTGCCGGCGTACATCTTCTTCGACTGCATCCGCCAGCGCATCTTCCCGACGACGATCACGATCCGCGACGGCAAGGTGCTGGACTACCTGCCCGAGCCGGACATCTTCCACGACGTGGCCGGGCACGTGCCGATGCACACCGACACACGTTTTGCAGACGTGCTCGTCCGCTTCGGTGAGGTGGCGCGTGAAGCGGCGCTCCGTGCCCAGGCGATGAGTGAGGGCGAGGAGCGGCTGCACCTGGTCGAGAGCAATATCAAAGCGCTCGCGCGGTTTTTCTGGTTCACCGTCGAGTTCGGGCTGATGAAGAACCCCGGGTCTGAGTGGGGCGTGTGCGCCTACGGCAGCGGGCTGCTGAGTTCCTGCGGTGAGTTGGAGTACTGTGTCACCTCCCCGAAGGTCCAGCGTTACCCCGCACAGCTCGAGTGGGTGATCAACCAGTACTTCGAGATCGATCATTACCAGCCGCTGCTTTTTGTTGTGGACAGCTTCGACCACCTCTTCGGGATGGTCGACGAGCTGGCGCTCTGGCTGCACGGCGGCAAGCTCGACAACGTCAGCCCCGGCGAGCCGGCGATCAACGAGGACGATCTGAAGTCGTTCCTGGAAGCCGAGATCGCGGAATAGACCGCTCCGCCGATCATTCCTCCAGCAGCAACTGCTCCCGCTGCAGCATGACGGCGAGGGTCTGACACACCAGCTCGGCGTCTTTGGCGGCGAGGTGGTTATGGAACGGCAGGGCGAGGGTGCGGTCGCTGATGGACTCTGCGATCGGGTAGTCGCCCGGGCCGAACCCGAAACGCTCGCGGTAGAACGGCTGGAGGTGGATGCAGGGGAAGTAGTTGGCCGCGCCGATCTCGTGGCGGCGCATGCCCGCGATGACGCGGTCGCGTGCGGCGCGGTTGTACTGCGTGCCCAAGCGGACGACATAAACAAACCAGGACAGGTCTGCCTCGCATCCAGGCGCGGCGGCGGGCAGGACCAGGTCGGGCTGGTCCAGGAGCAGGGCGGTGTAGCGTTCCGCAACGTCACGACGGGCCTCCAACATCTCATCGAGTCGCTGCATCTGGGCCACACCAAGCGCGGCGGCGACCTCGGAGAGGCGGTAGTTGTAGCCCAGCCGGGGGTGGTCGAGCCAGGCACCGGTGTCGGGTGCCGAGGCATCGTCCGCGTCGTCGGTGGGGGCGAGCACCGCCGACATCTGGGCCCGGCCCTGGTTGCGCATCGAGCGGCAGAGATCGGCGAGGCGGTCGTCGTCGGTGACGATCATGCCGCCCTCGCCGGTGGTGATCTGCTTGTTGGGGTAGAAGCCGAAGACGCTGGCGCGGCCGAAGCTGCCGACCGGCCGATCGCCGAGCCGGCCGCCGAGCCCTTCGCAGGCGTCTTCGATCAGCGGGACCTCGTGTTTGCGGGCGATCGCCTCGATCGCGTCCATGTGGCGCGGCTGGCCGAAGACCTCGACAGCGATGATGGCCCTGGTCTTCGGCGTGATGGCCGCGTCGAGCTGGTTCGGGTCCATGTTCAGCGACTGCGGGCAGATGTCGACAAACTTCGGGGTCGCGCCGACCATGAGGATGCAGTTCGCCGAGGCGATGAACGAGAAGGGCGTCGTGATGACTTCGTCGCCGGGCCCGATGCCCAGCGCTTCGAGGACCAGGTGCAGCCCGGCGGTGCCCGAGGAGACCGCGACGCCGTGATGCCGCGTGCAACGCATGGCGACGAGCCGCTCGAATCGCTCCTGCTGGGGTCCGATGCTCAGCCGCCCGCTGCGGAGGACGTCGGTGACGGCGTCGATCTCCGCGTCGGTGATGTCGGGCCGGCTCAGGGGGATCTCACTCATATGGCAACCGCGTCTGTGGGTGTGGCAGGTACCCGCACGCGCGGGACCACGACAGGATATCGCTGGCTCATGGGTTGGGCATGGCGGCACGCAAGGCCGCGTCCGCCCGGCCGACATGCTTGAGATACAACCAGGCGAGTTGGATGCGCAGCGAGGTGTCCAGCGCACTCATGCCCGCGACGATCTGCGAGACACGCTCCCACTGAGCCGCGCTGAGCGGTGCATCCCAGCGGGCACGCAGCAGCAGCACGAGGTCGGCGGCGTCTGCATCGGGTTGTGCAGGGACCTGCGTGGCAAAGTCCTTGAGACCCTCGGAGTGCGCACGGACCAGCCCGAGCAGCACGATGTGGTGCATCCCGAGTTCGCCCCGCGCACGAGGTGTATCGGTCGGTTCAAGCAGCGGTAGCAGCAGATCGAGATCATTGGCCGAGCCCGATTCTGCCAGGGCCTGCGTCGCGGCGATCGCGAATTCGATACGCCGGCTGCGTGTCCGCGCGTTCCCACGGTCCGCGCCGACGACGATCGCCAGCAGGATCGCGCCGCGGTCTGCGCCGGTCGCGTGTTCGTTGGCGTAGCGCCCGGCCCATTGGATCGCCAGTGGGTGGCCGTGTTCGACCAGCGCGGTTAAGGCCTCGGTCGTATCCAGCCCGCCGTCGGCGATCGCCCGGCCTGCGGCCGCGATCAGCGCGAAATGCGCGTCTCCGTCTTCCCCGAGCATGCGATAAAGCTCGGGCTCGGTCCACGGCGCGGCCTCCAGCGCGGTCAACGCGAGCCGGACCCGCTGCGCTACGTCCTCCTCCGCCCCGAACATCGACTCCCAGACAACGATGCCGGCCGAGGTATCCACGTTGACCGGGAACCGTAGCGCCGCACGCAGCGCACTGATGCGTAGCATCGTGTTGCGCTCGGTGTCTTGCGCGACCTCCAGCGCCCAGGACCCGACGGACGAGAACCCATGCTGCATAGCCGCTTCGAAGAGCTGTGCCTGGACCAGTTCACGTTCGGTCGGCGTGCCCAACTGATCCAGCCGGCGCAGCTCCTGGAGGGCGGTCAGATCGCCGCGTTCCAGGAGCATGAGCGCGGAGAGCCCGTGGCGCAGGAGCGCCGAGATACCCACGGTCGTCGTCTCTTCACCGATCAGCGAGGCCCGGAGCAGCGACTCGTCAACAATCCCCCCGCCCGCGATCACCCGGACCGCGAGGGCCTGCTTCGATGCGGTGTCCAGCGACTCCCACTGCATGACCTGGTTCAGGTCAGCCGTCCCGAGCAGGTCGATGTCCAACGCCGCGCCGATGAGCTGGGTCAGCTCGGCGGGGTCCTCGGTCTCGGCAAGGGTGGCGAGGTCCAGCCGGCCGGCAGGGCTGATCTCCGCCAGCGCAAGCCGGGCGTGGATCCGCTGGGCGGCGTAGGGCGAGACGGACAAGGTCTCGAACCAGGGGGCGAGCTGCGGGTCGCGTAGGTGCCGAAGCGCGAGCAGCATCGTGTTGTGTCGGCCGTCCCGCGCCGGCCGGGATGTCTGCGAGAACAGGTAAACCGCGGCGTCGTAGGCGCGGGCATCGTCTTCCGCGCCGGCGCGGTTCGTCGGCAGCAGCACACACAACGCCAACGCAATCACGACCGGCAGGCGGGGGCCTCGCTTCATGGCTGTAGTGTAGCTGTCCCGGCGGGCCGCCGAGCCGACGGCCGACGATTGCGTTGACCCCGAGGACGATCCACGCCACACTACCCCGCTTATGCCCGCTCAGCCGCGACCGAACATCCAGTCCCTTTCCGCCTACACCCCCGGCGAGCAGCCCGCCGGCCAGCCGGTCACGAAGCTCAATACCAACGAGAGCCCGTACCCCGTCTCGCCAAAGGCGTTGCAGGCCTTGCACGAGACCGCGGCCGAGTCGCTCCGCGTGTACCCGCCGCCGCTGGCCCAGCCGTTCCGCGCCGCCGCCGCCGAGGTGCATGCGGTCCGGCCCGAGCAGGTCATCGCAACCAACGGCGGGGACGAGCTGCTCCGCCTGCTCATCACCTGCTACTGCACGCCCGGGGTCCCGGCCGGACCGGGCGGGCTCGGCGTCACCGTGCCCAGCTACTCGCTATACCCCGTGCTCGCGGCGATCCACGACACGCCGGTCTGCGCGGTCCGGCGCGACGACGCGTTCGGCCTGCCCGAGGATCTTGCCGAGCGCTGGAACGACGCGGGCTGCACGCTCGCCATGCTGGTCAACCCACACGCCCCGACCGGCCGATGCGAGACGCTGGACACCCTCCGCAAACTCGCCGACGCGTTCAACGGGCTGCTGATGATCGACGAGGCCTATGTCGACTTCGCCGAGCAGGACGCGCTGCCCCTCGTGCGCGAGGGGCTGTGCAACGTCCTGCTCCTGCGCAGCATGAGCAAGGGCTACGGGCTCGCGGGGCTGCGTTTCGGCTACGGGATCGGGCCGGCCCATGTCCTCGCCGCGCTGGACAAGGCCCGAGACAGCTACAACACCGACATCGTCTCGCAGCGTGTCGCCACCGCGGCGCTCCGGGACCAGGCCTACGCGCGGGGGGTCTGGCAGAAGGTGATCGAAGCACGCTCCGGGTTGACCGCGGCCCTCCTTGAGCGGGGCTTTGCCGTGCTCGACAGCCAGACCAACTTCGTCCTCGCCACCCCGCCCGAGGCGGAGCGGACGGCCGCATCGGCCGATAAACCCCGGGCGGAAGCGATCTACCGAGCACTGAAGGACCGCCGCATCCTCGTCCGCTACTTCGACCACCCCCGGCTCGACGATAAGCTCCGTATCACCGTCGGCACGCCGGAGCAGAACGCCTTGCTCCTCGATGCACTCGACGAACTTCTGTAAAACCCATGCGCCAAGCCACGATCCAACGCAAGACGAACGAGACCGACATCAACCTGTCGCTCAACCTCGACCCTGACAAGCCCGGCGACTACCGGCACCAGACCGGCGTCGGGTTCTTCGACCACATGCTCGACCACGTCGCCCGCCACGGCCGGCTGTCCCTCCACATCACCTGCACCGGCGACACCCACGTCGATGACCACCACACCGTCGAGGACGTCGGCATCGCGCTGGGCGAGGCGATCCTCCGGGCCGTCGGCGACAAGAAAGGCATCGAGCGCTACGGCCAGGCGAGCGTGCCGATGGACGAGTCGCTGGCCAGCGTGTCGCTGGACCTCTCGGGCCGGCCCGCGCTGGTGTTCCGCGTCGAGTCCGACAGCTTCAACGACCCGGCCGGGAAGATCGGCACGTTCGACACGCAGCTCGTCAAGGAGTTCTTCAACGCCGTCGCCAACCACGCGCGGATGAACCTGCACCTCCACGTCCCCTGGGGCGAGAACAACCACCACATCGCCGAAGCCATCTTCAAGGCCTTCGGCCGCGCACTCCGCGACGCGGTGCGCGTGACGGGAGACGACGTGCCGAGTACGAAGGGGACGCTGTAGCGCGGAGGCCGTCTCTTGACTCGTCGTCTGAACACACGGTCTAATCGGCCCTCACGTGGCCGGGCACACGCTCATTGATGCGCCGATAGCCGAAGACGCAGATCATTACTGCAAAGACGGAAACAAGGCCGCTGGTAATGACCGCTGCACGGATGGCGGATTGGATGCGGTCGTTTGTTTTTGCGCTGCTGGACAGGTATAGGTCAAGCCCAATCGTCCAGTCCAGCCAGATGGCCAGATACAGGCCGACCACGGTGGCTGACAAGGCAAACATACCGATGCCAATCGCGGCGAACCGTTGTGAGTAGGTTCTATTGCCGATGCGGTAAAAATGTAGAGAGAGAAGGCCGGATGGCAAACTGGTCGCGACCGGGATGAGTGTAGATAGCTTAAGTCCGGTTTCGACTCCGGGGGACGCTGCCGCAAAGAACAGCGGTATCCCTTTGTAGCTTGAGCGGAAGAGCATCAGCACCGAGATCGTGGCTGTCAGCCATACGGCAAACAGCCCAAGCCGGAGCAGATGTTTCGTCCATGGGTGGATCATGGCCGCGCTACAGTAGCTTTGCATCGCGACGACATTGAAGACCGCGGCGGTGAGCCAACCGAGCAACAACCACCAGTTGTTGATGCCGTAGATCCTCGGGCCGTGTTCGAACCCGGACACAGCAAAGAACGCAGAGATGGCGTAAACCAAGAACGCGCACGCCGTGAGTGTACACGCGTAGCGTAGATTCGACGCTCTATGCGCAAGGTTGATATCGGATTGCCGTAGGTCCGATCCGCACTCTGGGCAGTTGGCGCCCGGGTTTAAACCCTGCAGGCTGTACCCGCAGCTACCACAGATCAGCGAAGGGTGATCGGTCATGACCCGATTGCACCGCGGATGCGTTCCGCCAGCGCCGCCGCCTTCTCGTGATCCACTTTCTGTGCCGGCCAGGGGCGGGCGGGGAGGCCGTGGCCGGGGGTGGCGTCTTGGCGGTCGGTGCCGGGCTGGCGGGGGATGAGGTGGAAGTGGACGTGGAAGACGTCCTGCCCGGCGGGGGCTCCGTTGTTCTGGAGGATGTTGTAGTCGGTAGCGTCGGTGGCGTTGAGGACCGCGTGGGCCAGCGCGGGCAGGGCGGCGCCGATCGCGGCGGCGGTGTCGGCCGGGACTGCATCCAGTGTCGCGTAGTGCTGTTTCGGGATGACCAGCGCGTGGCCTTCGGAGAGCGGGTTGACGTCGAGGAAGGCGAGCACGTGCTCGTCCTCGAAGAGCTTGTGGCACGGGATCTCGCCGGCGACGATCTTGCAGAACACGCAGTCGGGGTCGGTGGGCATGGATTCAGTGTATCAGACGCTTGCGGTTCAACACCGGGCCATGCCAGACGCTACGCGGAGTCAGCCTCGGCGTGAAAAAACAGCCCCGCATTCATATGCGGGGCTGGGGTTGGTTTTCTTCCTGGAACCTAGACCCTATCGCCTAGACCCTGTTCCTTACATCACCGACTGCATCAGCTTGACCAGCGGGAGGAACAGCGAGACGACGATGAAGCCGACGATGCCGCCGAGGATCACGACCATCACCGGTTCGAGCAGCGAGACCAGCGAAGCCACCGCGACGTCGACCTCTTCGTCGTAGTTGTCGGCGACCTTGGTGAGCATCTTGTCCAGGTCGCCGGTTTCTTCGCCGACGTCGATCATGTTGACGACTAGCGAGTCGCAGACCTTGGCCTTGCGGAGCGGTTCGGCGAAGGAGTCGCCCTGGCGGACCGAGTCGTGGACCTTCATAAGGGCGCGGGCGTAGACGTCGTTGCCCGTGGTCTCGGAGGTGATCTTGATGGCGTCGAGGATGGGGACGCCGGCGTTGATCAGCGTGCCGAGGGTCCGGCTGAACTTGGCGATGGTGGCCTTGCGGATGAGCCCGCCGAGGATGGGGACCCAGAGGATGGCCTGGTCGATCAGGCTCTTGCCGCCGGAGGTCTTCCGCGCGAACTTGAAGGCGAGGAAGAAGAACAGGGGCGAGAGCACGACCCAGACCACGCCGGGGATCATCTGCCCAGCGGCGCCGCCTTTCTCGACCGGGAGGATCGGGCCGGCCAGCCACTTGGCGGTCTCGATGAGGAACTTGGTCAGGGCGGGCAGGTCGGTATCGAAGTCGTTGAAGATCTCGACGAACTTGGGCACGATGAGGATCATGATGCCCAGCACGATGATCGCGGCGATGCTGATCACCGCGGCGGGGTAGATCATCGCCGAGATGATGCGCTTCTTGAGCTTCTGGGCTTTTTCCAGGAACTCGGAGAGACGCTGCAGGATCAGGTCGAGCACGCCGCCGACCTCGCCGGCCGCGATCATCTTGGTGTAGAGGGTGTTGAAGGCCTTGGGGTGCTTGCCCATCGCGTCGGAGAGGGATGACCCGCCGGAGACATCCTCGTGGACCGCGGCGAGGGTGTTCTTCATCAGGCCCGGCTTCTGCTGCTGCTCGAGGATCGCCAGCGAGCGGAGGATGGGCAGGCCCGCGTCCTGCAGCGTGGAGAGCTGGCGGGTGAAGGTGGTCAGGTTCTTCTGGCTGACCCCGCCGATGCTGATGCTCAGGTCGCCGACGCCCTTGCCGCTGCCGGACTTCTTCTTGGTGGAGGCGGCCTTGGAGGCGTCGGCCTTGCTCTTCTTGGTCTTCTGCTCGCGCACCGAGGTCGGGAAGTAGCCCTGGCTGCGGATGCGCGCGATGGCCTCCTCGCTCGTCGCGGCGTTGATGGTCCCCTTCTGGGGCTTGCCCGCCTCGTTCAGTGCTTCAAAGGTATACGTCGGCATTCGTTAGGTCCTTGCCCACCCGGCACGGATTAGCTCGATCCACACATCCACCACACGCCCGCTGCCGCAACTACTCGGCAACCAGCGTCTCCCGCACCACCTCGTCAATCGTTGTGATCCCGTCGTAAAGCGCCAGCAGCCCCGACTGGCGGAGGGTCCGCATCCCGGACTTCTTGCATTCCGAAGCGATCTGCTGCGACGAGGCGTTCTTCATCACCAGGTCGCGCAGCTTGTCGTTCATCACCATGATCTCGAAGATGCCGAACCGCCCACGGTAGCCCGACTGGTTGCAGTAGTCGCAGCCCTTGCCGCGGTAGAGCTGCCGGCCGCCGAGGTCCTCGGGGGTCAGCTCCAGCTTCATCAGCTCGTCGTCGGTGGGGGTGTACGGCTGCTTGCAGCGGGTACAGATCTTCCGCACCAGCCGCTGGGCGATGATGCCCTCGATCGTCGCGGTGATGAGGAAGGTCTCCAGGCCGAGGTCAACCAGACGGGCGATCGAGCTGGGCGCGTCGTTGGTGTGCAGCGTCGTGAACACGAGGTGGCCGGTGAGCGACGCCTGCACGGCGATCTGCGCGGTTTCGAGGTCGCGGGTCTCACCGATCAGCACGATGTCGGGGTCCTGACGGAGGAAGCTGCGGAGCGCTTTGGCGAAGGTGAGCCCGACGTCCGCGTTGACCTGCACCTGGATCAGGCCGTCGATGTCGTACTCGACCGGGTCCTCGGCGGTGAGGATCTTCTCGGTGATCTCGTTGAGCTCGTTGAGGGCGGAGTAGAGCGTGGTCGTCTTGCCCGAGCCGGTCGGGCCGGTGACGATGACGATACCGTTGGGCTTCTTGATCAGCTGGCGGACGATGTTGAGGTCGTCTTCACGGAGGCCGACCTTGCCCAGGTCCAGCGAGACGTTGGACCGGTCGAGCACACGCATGACGCACGACTCGCCGAACATGGTCGGCAGCACCGCGACACGCAGGTCGACCGGCTGGCCGTTGACGACCAGCTCGATCCGGCCGTCCTGGGGCAGGCGGCGTTCGGCGATGTCGAGGTCCGCCATGACCTTGATCCGGCTGACGATCGCGTTCGCCAGGTGCCGCGGCGGGGGGATCATCTCGTACAGGACGCCGTCGATGCGGTAGCGCATCTTGAATTCGTCCTCGAACGGCTCGAAGTGGATGTCTGAGGCCTTGTCCTTGATCGCCTGGAGCAGCACGAGGTTCAGCAGACGTTTGACGCGGTTGTCCTCGACCTGCAGGGCCAGCTCTTCGAGGTCGATCGATGCGCCCGAGTCCTCGAACTGCTGGAGGTCTTCGTCCTCGGCGAGTTCGCTGATGAGGCCAGTGAGCGACTCTTCGTCATCGCCGTAGAACTGCTTGATGCGCTTGGTGAGCTGGTCGCCGGGGGCGATCATCGCCTCGACCTGGAAGCCCATCAGAAGACGGAGGTCGTCCAGGGCCCGGAAGTTGTCGGCCGACTTCATCGCGACGGTCAGCCGGTTGGCCGCCTTGTCGTACATGATCGGCACGACCTGGTACGCGTTGGCCATCTCCGCGGGGATCTGCCGGCGGACCTCGTCGGAGATATCAAAGTCTTCCAGGTCGACGACCTGCATCCCGTCCTGCATCGCGCGGGCGAAATTGACATCGTCCTCGGTGATGTAGCCCAGCTCGATGAGGAGCTGGCCGATCGGGCGCTTCTTCTGTTTTTGGAGTTCGAGCGCCTCGGTGACCTGGTCCCGGGTGACCTTCCCCATCTTGGTCAGGATTCGGCCGAGCCGACGTCCCTTCAGGTCACTGGTGTCTTCGACCGCCATACGAGGGGCTCCAATTCGTGCTGTCGAGCCGGGTTCCACCGGTCAGGCGGGGCAGAGACAGCAGGGGGTAAGTCAATCGCACTATACCCGGCTCAAACCGCATCCACAATGATGCGGCACCGGTTTTAATCAATCGACACCCGGATTTCAGCATCGGCACGGTGGGGCCGGTATGCCGGGAAGCCCGTATCCGGGTTAGGCTGTGGCCGGGCTCGCCTCGGCGTCGTCGAGTTCGGGCCGACCGACCTGGCCGCCCGCGCGGTGGACCTTTTCGATCAGCTGCTCGGCGCTCTTGGCCCGGTCGATCATGTCCTCGGCCGAGATCATGCCTTGCTCGTACTGGCTCCAGAGGTGGTCGTCCAGGAGCTGCATCCCGAACTTTCGACCGGTCTGGATGGCCGAGTCGATCCGGAAGGACTTGTTGTCGCGGATGAGGTGGGCGATCGCGGGGGTCACCACCATGAACTCGTACGACGCGCACATCCCCTTGGTGTCGATCCGTTTGATGAGCGTCTGGGAGAGCACGGCCATCAGGGCGGTCGAGAGCTGGATGCGGATCTGGGCCTGCTGGCTCACGGGGAAGGCGTCGACGATGCGGTTGATCGTGGAGGCGGCGCCCGAGGTGTGGAGCGTGCCGAACACCAGGTGGCCGGTCTCGGAGGCGGTGATCGCGGACTCGATGGTCTCGAGGTCGCGCATCTCGCCGACGAGGATGACGTCCGGGTCCTGGCGGAGTGCACGTCGCAGGGCCTCGGAGAAGGAGGGCACATCGACGCCCACCTCGCGCTGGTTGACGATCGATTTCTTGTGCGGCTGGTAGTACTCGATGGGGTCTTCGACCGTGATGATGTGGCGGTCGAGGTTCATGTTGATGTGGTCGATCATCGACGCGAGGGTCGTGGTCTTGCCCGAGCCGGTCGGGCCGGTGACGAGGAACAGCCCGCGCGGCCGGCGGATCAGGTCCTTGACGATGGGGGGCAGGCCGATCTTGTCGATGTCCAGCAGGCGGTTGGGGATCCGTCGGAGCACCAGCGCGACGTCGCCCTTCTGCTTGAAGATGGAGACGCGGAACCGGGCGGAGTTGTCCGGGTCGTCCTGGTCGCCGTAGGCGAAGCCGTAGTCGCTGCCGCCTTCTTCCTGGAGCTCGGTCTGGGCACGTTCCGGGGAGATCGCCTTCATCAGGGAGATCGTGTCCGGCGGCTCGAGGTCGCGGGTCTTCAGCTCAATGAGCCGGCCGCGCATGCGGACGGTGGGGGGCTTGCCCACGGTCAGGTGCAGGTCGCTCGCCTCCTGGCGGATCACGGTGTCGAGCAGTCGGTCGATGTGGAAACTGGACATAGGTTCTGCTTTCGCTGCCGACCGTCAGGCGTCGGCCTGCCCGGTCGGCGGGGGGACTTCGGGGGGAGTCAGGCGGCGAGGCCGTCGTCGTCGGTCGCGGCGGCATCAATGACGCCTTCGACCTGAGCGATCTTGGCAACTTCCTGCATCGTGGTCTTTCCTTCGAGCACCTTGAGCTTGCCGTCACCCAGCAGGTTCCGCATCCCCGCGGCGTGGGCCGCGGCGCGGATCGAACTCACGGTGGAGCGCTGGAACGCCAGGTCGCGGATCTCGCTGTTCATCTTCATCAGTTCATACACGCCACGTCGGCCTCGGAAGCCCGAGCCCGAGCACCGCTTGCAGCCGGCCTCGCGCATGATCGGCTTGCCCTCGATCTCGTTGGGCTTGAAGCCGCACAGCGACATGTACCGCGGGTTGGGGTTCTCGTCGGGGACCTTGCAGTGCTCGCAGAGGATACGGACCAGCCGCTGGGCGAGGATCGCCTGGATCGAGCTGGCGACGAGGAACGGCTTGAGCCCCATGTCGAGCAGACGCGTGATCGCCGAGGGGGCGTCGTTGGTGTGCAGCGTGGAGAACACCATGTGCCCGGTCAGCGCGGCCTGCACGGCGATGTCGCCGACCTCCAGGTCGCGGATCTCACCGACGAGGATGACGTTGGGCGCCTGGCGCAGCATCGAACGGAGGATCGCCTGGAACGTCATGCCGATGTCCGTCTGGACCTGGCACTGGTTGATGCCCTTGAAGTTGTATTCGATCGGGTCCTCGGCGGTGATGATCTTGCGGTCGGGGCGGTTGAGCTCCTGCAGGGCCGAGTAGAGCGTCGTCGTCTTGCCCGAGCCGGTGGGTCCGGTGACGAGGAAGATGCCGTTGGGCCGGTTGATAATCTCGTGGAACGCGTCGAGGGTGTCGTCCTGCATCCCGAGGTTGCGCAATCCGATCTTGGCGGCATCGGGGCGGAGGATACGCAGGACGATCGATTCGCCGTGGTACGCCGGGCAGAACGACACACGGAAGTCGATCTGCTCCCCGGCGATCTTCATCTTGATCCGGCCGTCCTGCGGGATGCGTCTCTCTTCCACGCGGACGCCGGCGAGGATCTTCAGGCGGGCGATGACCGAGCCCTGGGTCCGCTTGGGGATCTTCTGCCGTTCCTGGCAGACGCCGTCGATCCGGTAGCGCAGGCGGACGCGGTCTTCGAAGGGTTCGATGTGGATATCCGAGGCGCGGGTGGTGACGCCTTCGGTGATGATCTGGTTTACGAGCTTGATGATCGGGGCCTGCTGCCCGTCGAACTCGTCGTCGTCGTCTTTCTTGTCCGTGTCCCCGTCGTAGTCCATGTCGATGGACGTGTCGAGGGTACGGTCCAGCGACATGTCGACGGACATGTCCATCGTGAGTGAGTCGATGGACTTCTGGATCTCGCTGCTGAGGACCTTGTCGATGTACTCCTTGATCTTGCCCTTCGCGGCGAGGGACATGTCGATGTCGGAGTTCAGGCGGAACCGCAGGTCATCGATCAGCGCGAGGTCCATCGGGTCGTGGACCAGGACCTTGATACGGTGGCCTTCCTTCCCGAGCGGGAGGATGGTGTATTTGCGGATCAGCTCTTCGGGGATGAGCGGGATGTTTTCCTTGTCGATGACATTGGGCTGATCGAGGTCGACAAATTCCATGCCGAGTTGAGATGCGACGGCTTTAGCGACGTCGTTCTCCTGGACATAGCCCAGGTCCACGAGCACCTCGCCGATCCGCTTGCGGGAGCCCTGAGAGATTTTGAGGCCTTCGCGGGCCTGCTGGTCATCGATGAGCCCCCACTTGCGTAGGATTTCAGCGAGCTTATCGCGCTTTCGAGCCATCCAGACCTCACAAATCGGGGGTTGGGGGTGCCTGCCGCGGCGGGGCTGCCGCTGTCTGAATTATGGTCACCCCGCGCGTCAAAGGCAAGTGCGGCCTTAGAACCCGCCATGACAGGCCGTTTGATGCCTAACGCGTTGTTGGGCGAAGCGTTGCGGCGGGGTATGCTGATCCCATGTACCCAGGGGCTGCGATGCATTCCAAACGCCATGGAAACCACCTGACGATCACGGGCCGGACGCTTCTCATCGGGCTTCTGTTGCTGTGGGCCGTGCCGCCGGCCGCCGCGGAGGTCCCCGCCGAGGGCAAGGTGATCCGTCTGACCGTGACGCTGCAGTCCGGGCAGGTCGTCCGGGGCACGATCACCGAATACGACGAGATCGGCTTTACCCTGACGCCCGAGGACGGTGGGGCGGGGCACCGGCTGATGTGGACGGCCCTGCCGATCGATGCGTTCGATCGGTACTGGCGGTTCCTCGAAGAGCCCGAGGGCGACGGCGGGGCGCTCCTGCGGCTGGGGGTACTGCTTCAGCGTCACCGCGACGGCGCAGATGCGGCCGAGGCCGCGTTTGCCGAGGCGCTTACGGCCGATCCGTCCCTGGATGACGCGGTCGAGGAGGCCCGTCAGCGCGCCGGTCGTGGTGAAGGGCCGCGCTTCGTCGGCACCGCCGACCCGGAGATGTGGGGCGAGCTCGATGCAGGCCTCATGGAGCAGAGCAACGCCGAGCTGCTTGCCTTCTGTGAGCGGGCCCAGCGCGAGCTGGCGATCGGCCTGAACGTCTACGAATCGCCCCGGTTTATCGTCTGCACAGACATGCCCGGGGAGGACGTATCACGCTGGGGCGAAAAACTGACCGAGGCCTACCGCGCGGTCGCCGAGCTTCTGGGCGCGGACCCGGACGGCAACATCTTCCGCGGCAAGTGCCTGATCTTCGTTTTTCAGAACCGCCGGGACTACATCCGTTTCCAGCTCGAACTGCACGACACCGAGGCGTTCGATTCCGGCGGGCTCTGCCACGGCTACGGCAACGGCTTCGTGCACATCGCCTGCCACCGCCGGCTGTCGGAACGGGAGACCACGCACGTCATCATCCACGAGTTCGTGCACGGCTATGTCCACCGCTACCGCTCGCCGGAGCACGTCCCCGACTGGGTCAACGAGGGGCTGGCGGAGTACATCGCCCACCAGGTCGAGCCGCCCAGCGGGGCCGGGCTCTACGGGCGGGCGGCGTTGCGGCTGCAGGGCGAGCGCGGGCTTGGGGAGGGCTTCTTCGCTGAGGAAGGCCTGCAGGCCTGGCAGTACGACATCGCCGGGGCCCTGACGCAGTACCTGTTGGAACGCTCGGCCGAGCGCTACCCGGTGCTGATGGACGGCATCAAGGACGGCGACGGCTGGGCCGAAGCACTCGACGCGTCATACCGCATGGACGAACGCCGGCTGGTGCTGCGGTTCAAGCGTCGGCTGGACCGGGCGCTCAACGAGCAGTTGTTGCCGTAGACGGGCTATCATGCCCGTGATGCCGGATGAACAAGAAACTGACGGCGAGACCCGCGGGGTCCCGGTCATCGGCCTGCTCGGTGCGCCCGGCTCGGGGAAGAGCACGATCGCGCGCGACTTCGCGGCGCTGGGCTGTGTCGTGATCGATGCGGACCAGTTGTCGCGCGAGGCGATGCTGGACCCCAGGGTGTTGGAGACGCTCGCGGCGTGGTGGGGCGATGGCGTCGTGGTGGACGGACGGGCCGACCGCCGACGCATCGGCGAGATCGTGTTTGCCGACGCGGGCGAGCGTCAGCGGCTGGAGGGCCTGATCCACCCGTATGTGAACCGCTGGCGTGAAGCGATCCGGCAGGAGGTGTTCGCCCACCCCTCGCCGATGATCCCCGCGATCGTGGAGGACTGCCCGCTGCTGATCGAGGCGGGGCTGGCGGAGGGGTGTGACGTGCTGGTCTTTGTCGATACGCCCTTGGAGGAGCGGCAGGCCAGAGTGCAAGCGTCACGGGGCTGGTCGGCCGAGGAACTGGCCGAGCGGGAGGCCGCCCAGGCCCCGCTTGACACCAAGCGATCGGCGGCAGACCATATCCTTTACAACGTAGGCGACCGGGAAACGATCCGAAGCCGGGTCGCCGACGTACTGAACGATATCCTCCAGGCCTTTGCTCGGGGCCGTACGTCCCGTCACGCATAGCATCGGCATCGTGCGTTTCACATTCGGGCCCTTGGCCCACCCTCCCCCGCACCGAAAGTGCAACCCCCCGCCTCGCCTTTCCGGGCGATGCCCCCGTATCGTCCCACCCCCATCCCTGCACCCGCATCGGCCGATCCCGGCCGGGCGCTGCACGGCCGACCCGGAGCCCCTCGCATGGCCGCGAAGTCACCCCGTAAGAAGAAAACCACCAAGAAATCCTCTGCCAAGAAAGCGGACGCCGTCGCCGTCGAGGACCACGACGAGCCGCAGACCGATGAACAGCTCGATGCCGAGACGCAGGCCCGCTACGAGGACGCCAAGCACAGCGACCTGACCGTCCGCGATCTGCAGGCGATGGATATCGATGAACTGCACGAGGTCGCCAAGCTCGAGAACATCGAGGGCCAGGACGGTATGAGCAAGCAGGATCTGATCTTCAAGATCCTGCAGACCCACATCGCCGGCCAGGGGCTGATGTACGGCGAGGGCGTCCTCGAGATCCTCCCCGACGGCTTCGGGTTCCTCCGCAGCCCCGAGTTCTCCTACCTCGCCTGCCCCGACGACATCTACGTCAGCCCGTCGCAGATCCGCCGGTTCGGGCTGAAGGTCGGCCACGTCGTGCAGGGCACGATCCGCCCGCCCAAGGAGAGCGAGCGCTACTTCGCGCTGCTCCGTGTCGACGCGATCAACGGCAAGTCCCCCGACGAGACCGGAGACACCCGTCCGTTCGAAGACCTCACGCCGCTGCACCCGACCGATCGCTTCATCATGGAGACGACCGAGGACAACGTCGAGATGCGGGTTGTCGACCTGGTCGCCCCGGTCGGCCGCGGCCAGCGTGCCCTGATCGTCGCGCCGCCCCGCACCGGTAAGACCGTGCTGCTCCAGAAGATGGCCAAGTCGATCATCACCAACTACCCGGACGTCCGCGTGTTCGTGCTGCTGATCGACGAGCGGCCCGAAGAGGTAACAGACTTCAAGGCCAACGTCCCGAAAGAGGTCGAGGTCGTCGCGTCGACCTTCGACGAGAACACCTCGCGCCACGTGCAGGTGTGCGAGATGGTGATGGAGAAGGCCCGCCGCGCCGTGGAGTTCGGCGACCACGTCGTGATCCTGATGGACTCGATTACCCGCATGGCGCGGGCCTACAACGCCGAGATGCCGCACTCGGGCAAGATCCTCACCGGCGGCCTCGACTCCAACGCGCTGCAGAGGCCGAAGAAGTTCTTCGGCAGCGCCCGCGCGATCGAGGACGGCGGGTCGCTGACCATCATCGGCACGGCGCTCGTGGATACCGGCTCGAAGGCCGACGACATTATCTTCGAGGAGTTCAAGGGCACGGGCAACAGCGAGTTGCACCTGGACCGCCGGCTGGTGGAGAAGCGGGTGTACCCCGCGATCGATATCGCCGCCTCGGGCACGCGCCGCGAGGAACTTCTTATGGATGAGCAGGAGCTGAAGCTGGTCTACCGCCTCCGCAAGGTCCTGGCCGATATGAACGTGGTCGAGGCGATGGAGCTGCTTAAGGGCCGGCTGAAGAAGGCCAAGACCAACGCCGAGTTCCTGCTGACGATGTCCGTCGAGAGCTGATCCGGCGAACCGAACCCGGTGAAACGCGTGCACCCCGGCCGATGCGCCGGGGTGTTTTCGTGCGAACCCAATGCTCACGTTGCGGCGGGTTCCCGCTTCTGCGACATTACCGGGGACGCTTTCCCGCCCCTGCGTCGCGGTTTCCCGGGACACTGGGGCGGTTGTTGGGCCCCGGCCCGGCTGGTTTCCCCCTTCCCGAGGTACTCCCATGGCATGGTTGATCGCTGGTCTGGTGCTCGCACTG
This sequence comes from Phycisphaerae bacterium, assembly GCA_030425705.1. GTDB lineage: Bacteria > Planctomycetota > Phycisphaerae > Phycisphaerales > Phycisphaeraceae > JAHQVV01. The sequence goes on along the minus strand of JAUHZU010000008.1, from coordinate 79,589 downwards.
TTCGTCGTGATCGTGGTGGTGTTCGTCATCAAGATCTATAACCGCCTCGTCCAGCTCCGCGAGCGCTGCAAGAACGCCTTCTCCCAAATCGATGTCCAGCTTAAGCGTCGGCACGACCTGATCCCCAATCTGGTGGAGACGGCCAAGGGGTACATGGCCCACGAGAAGGAGACGCTCGAGGCCGTGCTCCAGGCCCGCGCCAGCGCGACGCAGGCGCAGATCAACGTCAACGGCGACCCGACCAACGCCAAGGAGATGGCCAAGCTCGCCCAGGCCGAGGGCCAGCTCACCGGCGCACTGGGCCGGCTCATGGCCGTCGCCGAGGCCTACCCCGACCTCAAGGCCAACCAGAACATGATGCAGCTCAGCGAGGAACTGACCAGCACCGAGAACAAGGTCGCCTTCTCGCGCCAGGCGTACAACGACGGCGTGAACGGCTACAACGAGTACAAGAAGACCTTCCCGCCGGTCCTGTTCGCCAACATGTTCGGCTTCGACGACGCGGAATACTTCGAGATCGAAGAGCCCCAGCAGCGCGAGGCGCCGAAGGTGTCGTTCTAAGCATCTGTCATGGCTTCCGACTTCTTCGAACAACAAGACATCGCCCGGAAAAAGTCCGGCCGGCTGGTCTTCCTGCTCATCGCGGCGGTGGTGGGGATCGTGTTGGTCACCTACCCGGTCGTGGCGGGGGCGTTCTACCTGCTCGCCAACAGCGGGAACGACCCGCAGGCGGGCGACGCGGGCATCCCGTTCTGGAACATCGAGCTGTTCCTGCTGGTAACGGTGGGCACGCTGGTGCTGGTGTCGTGCAGCTCGTTCTACAAGATCGCCGCGCTCAAGGGCGGCGGCGGCGGGTCGGTCGCCCGTTCGCTGGGGGGCACGCCCGTCAGCCCCGACACCCGCGACCCGGACGAACGCAAGCTGCTGAACGTCGTCGAGGAGATGGCGATCGCCTCGGGCATCCCCGTGCCGCCGGTCTATCTGCTGGACCACGAGCGGGGAATCAACGCGTTCGCCGCGGGGTACCGGCCCGATGATGCGGTCATCGGTGTGACACGCGGCGCGGTGGAACAGCTCTCGCGCGACGAGCTGCAGGGCGTCATCGCCCACGAGTTCAGCCACATCCTCAACGGCGACATGCGGCTGAACATCCGCCTGATGGGGCTGGTCTTCGGCATCCTGGTGCTGGGCATCCTCGGCCGGATCGCGCTGCGGGTCGCGTTCTACTCCGGCGGCGGGCGGAAGAAAGACGCCAAGGCGATGCTCGCGATCGGGCTCTTTGGCCTGCTGATGATCATCCTCGGGTTTGTCGGCGTGTTCTTCGGCAAGCTCATCAAGGCCGCGGTGTCCCGGCAGCGCGAGTACCTCGCCGACGCCTCGGCCGTGCAGTACACCCGCAACCCCGAGGGGATCGGCGGCGCTCTGAAGCGGCTGGCCGGGTTCTCCCGCGGCTCCCGGGTCGAGAACCCGCACGCGGAAGAAGCGGCGCACATGTTCTTCGGCTCCGCGGTCAGCAGCTGGCTGGGCGGCGCGATGGCGACCCACCCGCCGCTGCCCGAACGCATCAAGCGGATCGACCCGTCCTGGGACGGCACGCTGCCCGAGCCCCGCGAGAGCAAAACCGCCAAACGCGGCGCACCGCAAGGCAAGTCGAAGCCCGCTGCGCCCGACCTCGTCCCCGGCGGCCAAGCGATCCCCGGCATGCCCGGCGGGATGCTCGGCACGGTCGTCACCGGCGCGGTCATCGCCGACGCCGCATCGACGTCGCCGAAGGGCTCGGCGCTCGACAGTGTCGGCCAGCTCGACGATGCACATATTGACTACGCCCGCCAGCTCATCGCCCGCATCCCCGGCGCGCTGCGCGAGGCGGCACGTCACCCCAACGGGGCCCAGGCGGTAGCGTACCTGATCCTGATCGATCGCGCCGCTCAGGTCCGCGACATGCAGATGACGCAGTTGGACGCCCAGGCCGAGCCCGCCGTCGCGGCGCTGGTGCGCACGCTGCTCCCGCACCTGAATGAGCTGCCGCGCGAGGCCCGGCTGTCGCTGTTGGACCTGGCGTTGCCCGCGCTGCAGAAGATGTCGCGCGAGCAGTACGCGGGGTTCCGCAAGCAGGTCGATCTGCTGATCGAGGCCGACGGCCGGGTGGACCTGTTCGAGTGGACGCTCCGGCGTCTGCTGACCCGGCACTTGGAAGCGCACCTGTTTCGGCCGCGCGACCCGAAGGTTCACTACTACGCGCTCAAGCCCGTGGCCGAGCACTGCGCGGTGCTGCTTTCGACCTTGGCACGGGTCGGCCAGTCGGGTGATCGCGAGGTCGAGCGGGCCTACGCCCTGGGGGCCGACCGGCTGGGGCTGGACGGGGTTGGCCTGGTGCCGCGCGACCGGTGCAAGCTCAGCGTCGTCGATCGCGGGTTTGATGAACTGGCAAAGCTCAGCCCGCGCGAGAAGAAGATGCTGCTGCACGGCTGCGCCGCGGTGATCGCCGCGGACGGCGAGGTGACCGTGGCCGAGGGCGAACTGATGCGGGCGGTCGCGGATGCGCTGGACTGCCCGATGCCGCCGCTGCTGCCCGGCCAGAAGCTGGTATGAGTCGGCGGGTGCTTCTCGCCGGCGATTCGGCTGCAGCCAACGTCTGAATAAAAAGCCGGATTTGAAGCGATCCGCCGAGACAGGCGGCTGGGATTCGCGCATAATGCGCGTTGAACGACCCTATTCCCCCTGTTTCGGAGCCCCGCTATGAGACAAGCACGGATCGCTATCTCGCTTCTCGCCGTTGTCGCCGTCGCCGGCTGTCAGGAAGACCCCGAGCCGGTGTCGCAGGTGCCCGGCCCCGCCGCGTACGAAAGCGCCTACACCCCGATGGACCCGGTCGCGATCGACCCGGCCGGTGCCCAGGCCCCCAGCGCCTACGACCCCGCCGCCCCCGGCGGTGCCGCGGCCGGTGTGCCCTCGGTCGCCCCCGCTGCACGGACCTACCGCATCCAGGAAGGCGACACCCTCTGGGCCATCGCCACCCGCGTCTACGGCGACGGCCAGCGCTGGGTCGATATCGCCCAGGCCAACCCCTCGCTGGACCCGGCCAAGATGCGGGTCGGCGCGGAGATCGTCCTGCCGTAACGCAGGCGTCGACGCATCGAACTTAGATCACGCAGCCCCCGCCGTGTGGCGGGGGCTGTCTATGCACCCGACCAGGACACCGGCAGGGCGGTGGCATCTGCCAGCAGCCGCAGGTAGTGGTCGCGGCGGACCTCCACAACGCCGAACTGATCGAGGTGTGGGTTGACGAACTGCACGTCGAACAGCGAGTAGCCGCGGTCCCGCAGGTGGTGGACGAGATGGACCAGGCAGACCTGCGAGCCGTAGGGCACGCGGGAGAACATCGACTCACCGAAGAATGCTCCGCCCAGCGCGACGCCGTAGACCCCGCCGACCAAGTCATTGTCGTGCCAGGCCTCGACACTGTGCGCGACGCCGTGGTCGTGGAGCGCTTGGTAAGAGCGCATCAGGCCCGGGCTGATCCACGTGTCGGCCTCGTGGGCCCGCGGCTCCGCACACGCCGCGATGACCGCAGAGAAGGCCTGGTCGATCGTGATCCGGAATCCACCTTTCCGCACACGTTTGGCGAGCGACCCGCGGATGTGGAACGACCCGAGCGGGTCGCCATCGGCAAAGGGCTGGATCGCGCGGGGGTCGGGGCTGTACCAGAGCACCTCGCCGGTGCCCGGCTCGGCCATCGGGAAACAGCCCGCGAGGTACGCCTGTACGAGCAGGTCGGCGGGTGGCGAGAGGTCGAACCCGTCGGCGCCAGAGCGTGTGGGGTCGTGTTCGCCGGGGGATGGGGGCATGGGGGTGCGGCTTGTGGGGGGTTTGACAGTCGACGCGGACACGGTACGCTTACCCCACTCCGCCGCAAGCCGGCGGGCATACCAACCCGGCCAGGTAGCTCAGTTGGTAGAGCACGGCATTGAAAATGCCGGTGTCCCCGGTTCAAGTCCGGGTCTGGCCATCGCACCGCCCGTCGGCCCCCCGGCGGGCGGTTGTCGTGCCGGCGGTCCGGGCTTGGCACCCGGCGACGGCTTGGTTATACTACTCGGCTCGCTCCGCAGAGCGACGACCCACACCCCAGCACCCGTGCTCCCTGCCGAACCCGGCAAGGCGACCCGAAGGACCGACCCCGATGGCCAAGAAAGAAATCTCCACGGTCTTCAAGATCCAGGCCCCCGGCGGCACCGCCACCCCGGCCCCGCCCATCGGCCCGGCCCTGGGCGCGAACGGCGTCAACCCCGGCCAGTTCATCACCCAGTTCAACGCCGCCACCGCCCACCTCAAGGGCAAGCCCGTCGGCTGTGTGATCACGGTCTACAAGGACCGCTCGTTCGAGTTCGAGATCAAGAGCCCGCCCGCCGCGGTCATGATCAAGGACGCCGCCGGCATCGACAAGGGCTCGGGCGTGCCGCACACCAACAAGGTCGGCAAGATCACCCAGGACCAACTCCGCGCGATCGTGCAGGAGAAGGGCGGCGAGCTTAACGGCCACAGCGAAGAGGCCAACATGCGCATCATCGCCGGCACGGCCCGGTCGATGGGTGTCGAGGTTGTCGACTAAGACGTGACACAACCGGTGCCGGTGTTTGCCGGCATCGCAGGGGCCTACCACGAGCCCCGAGAATCGTGGGAGACGCCCCCGCCCATCGGCGGGTCACTCGAAAGGAATCCTGATGGCTGGTAAGAAGAAGGGCAAGCGCTATGCCGCCGACGCCAAGAGCGTCAGCGACAGTGCGCTGACACTCGAAGAGGCGGTCGCCAAGGTCAAGGGCTTCAAGGCCGCGAAATTTGACCAGACCGTTGAACTCACAATGCACCTGGGGATCGACCCGCGTCAGGCCGACCAGGCCCTGCGTGGCTCGATCTCGCTGCCGCACGGCATCGGCGGGGCGGCGAAGCGAGTGGTCGCGTTTGTGTCCGACGACAAGGTCGCCGACGCGAAGGCGGCCGGTGCCGTCGAGGCCGGCTCCGAGGACCTGGTGAAGAAGATCGCCGACGGCTGGCTGGACTTCGACGTCGCGGTCGCCGAGCCGGCCATGATGCGGGTCGTGGCCCGTCTGGGCAAGCAGCTCGGCCCCAAGGGGCTGATGCCTTCGCCCAAGGCCGGCACGGTCGACGCCAACGTCGCTCAGGCCGTCAAGGCCTTCGCGGCCGGCAAGGTCGAGTACCGCAACGACTCGGGTGGCAACATCCATACGCCCGTCGGCAAGCACAGCTTCGACGCGAACCAGCTCGTGGAAAACGCGCAGACGATGATCGACCACATCATCAAGCTCAAGCCCGCGTCCGCCAAGGGCGTGTACGTCAAGCGTGTCACCCTGTCCGCCACCATGACGCCCGGCGTCCAGGTCGCGGTGTAACCCCAACCCTCCCGCCGGCCCGGCCGGCTTCCCCCCTCCGGGGCCAACCAGGAGCATGCCAGCATGAGCAAGCCCATCAAGAACCTGATCACCAAGGCCTACGCCGACCGCTTCGAGGGCGTCACCGGCGCAGTCCTCGTCGATATCCGCGGCGTTGAAGCCAACGACAACAACGCCTTCCGAGCCGCCCTCGCCACCAAGTCCATCAAGGTCACCGTCGTCAAGAACTCGCTGGCCAAGAAGGCCTTCGAGGGCTCGGACCTGGAAGGCCTCAACGCGATGATCGATGGCCCCTCGGCCATGGTCTACCCCGTCAGCGAGGACACGAGCGTCGTCAACGTCGCCCGTGAGCTGCTCGACTGGGCCAAGAAGCTCGAGCACCTCGAGTTCCGCGGGGCGATCCTCGACGGCATCCAGTTCGGGGCCGACGAGATCAAGAAGCTGTCCGAATACCCGACCAAGGAAGAGGCGCAGGCCAAGGTCGTCACCATGCTCCTCTCGCCCGGGCGCAACCTTGTCGGCGCGATCAAGAGCCCGGCCAGCAACATCGCCGGCATCCTCAAGACCATCCAGGAAAAACTCGAGGCCGGCGAGACCATCGCCAAGGCCTCGTAACCAACGCATTCACCCAGACAACCCCCGCGCGCGACTGGCCCCCGGGTTAAAGACGGACGCTGTGTCCCGACCTCTCGCAAGCGACTTGTACCGTAAGGATCTGAACCATGTCCGAAGAAGCTACCGCAACCGTTGAAGTCTCCGCCGAGATCAAAGGCCTCGCCGAGTCGATCGTCGGCCTGTCCCTGAAGGACGCCGTCGACCTGGCCGACTACCTCAAGGCCGAGTACGGCATCGAGCCCGCCGCCGGCGGCGCAGTGATGATGACCGGCCCCGCCGCGGGTGGCGACGGCGAAGCCCCCGAAGAGAAGACCGAGTTCGACGTCGTCCTCAAGTCGGCCGGCGACCAGAAGATCAAGGTCATCAAGGCCGTCCGCGAAGCCACCGGCCTGGGGCTCAAGGAAGCCAAGGAACTCGTCGACGGCGCCCCGAGCACCCTCAAGGAAGGCCTGCCCAAGGAAGAGGCCGAGAAGCTCGCCGAAGCCATCAAGGAAGTCGGCGGCGAGTGCGAACTCAAGTAGCACCCGGCCGACAACGCCCGACTCACACGCAGCCCCCGCCGCAAGGCGGGGGTTGTTTATTCCCTAGAATGCCCGCATGCCCATCGACTACAGCCAGACCCTCGGGCCCGAAGGCCCCGTCGCCCGCCGGCTCGGCGAGCGGTACGAGGAGCGGCCGCAGCAGCGCCAGATGGTCGAGGCCGTCGCCCACGCCCTGACCACCGGCGGAAAGCTCGTCGCCGAGGCAGGCACGGGCGTGGGCAAGTCCTTCGCCTATCTCCTGCCCCTGATCGACCATATCGCGCGCTACCGCGAAGACAAGGACCAGAAACGCCGGGTCGTCGTCTCGACACACACGATCGCGCTGCAGGAACAGATCATCCACAAGGACATCCCGCTGCTCCAGGCGGTGACGCCCACGGAGTTCTCGGCCGTCCTTGTGAAGGGCCGGGGCAACTACCTCTCGCTCCGCCGGATGAACCGGGCGTGGGAACGCCAGGCACTCCTGTTCAACGACTCGAAAGAGTTCACCGCGATCGAGCAGGTCGCGCAGTGGGCCCGGGAGACCGACGACGGCTCGCTCGCGACGCTGCCGCAGCTCGCCGCGCCGGCGGTCTGGTCCGAGGTGCAGAGCGACAGCGAGGACTGCCTGGGCAAACACTGCCCGACGTTCGACAAGTGCTTCTACCAGTCCGCCCGGCGGCGGATGATGAACGCCGACGTCCTGGTCGTGAACCATGCGCTGTTCTTCTCCGACCTCGCGCTGCGGGCGCAGGGCTACGGCATCCTCCCGCCATACGACGCAGTGGTGCTCGACGAGGCCCACACCATCGAGGACGTTGCCAGCGAGCACTTCGGCCTCTCCGCCAGCAAGTACCAGGCGCACTACCTGCTCAGCCGACTGATCCAGGCGCGTCAGGGCCGGGGCGTCCTGCCGGCGCTCAAGCCGAAGTTACGCGCCGACCTGTACAACACCGCGGTCCAAGCGGTCGAGAACGCCCGTGTCTCGGCCGAGCAGTTCTTCGACGACCTGCTGCACTGGCACGAGGCCCACGGCGCACGCAACGGCCGGCTGCGCGCCCCCGCGCCGGTTGATAACCCGCTCACGTCGACGCTCCACGACCTGTCGCTGCTGCTCAAGCGCGTGCAGGACGACCTCGAAAGCGACGAGGACCGCATGGAGGTCGGCGGCTACGCGGACCGGGCCGGCGCGCTGGGCGATACCGTCAAGACACTCCTCGAGCAGACCCAGAACGACAGCGTCTACTGGATCGAGGTGTCCGAGCGCGGCCGGTTCAAGCGGGTCAAGCTCTGCGCCAGCCCGATCGAGGTCGGCGGGCTGCTGCGTGAACGGCTGTTCGGCGCGATGACCTCACGCAACGAACCGCTTCCCGTCGTGATGACCTCGGCGACACTCGCGACCCAGCGGCTGCAGGACATCGACGCCGACAGCAGCCGACCGTTCAGCCACTTCACCAAGCGGGTGGGCTGCGATGAACCGACGACACTGCAGCTCGGCTCGCCGTTCGACTACGCCGCGCAGGCGCAGCTGCACGTCTGCGACCACTTGCCCGAGCCCGCGTCGCAGCAGTTCGCGCCGCGTGCCGTGGAGACCTTGCTGCACCACCTGGACGAGACGGATGGCGGAGCGTTTGTCCTGTTCACCAGCTATACGATGCTCCGCGACCTGGCGGATCGGCTCCGGCCGGCGCTCGCGCAGCGCGGCATGCCCATGCTCCTGCAGGGCGACGGCACACCGCGCAGCGAGCTGCTCGCGATGTTCCGACAGAACCCGCGCAGCGTCCTGCTCGGGGCCGACAGCTTCTGGCAGGGCGTGGACGTGCAGGGCGAGGCGCTCCGCTGCGTCGTGGTGACCCGCCTGCCGTTCGCCGTGCCCGACCGCCCGCTGATCGAGGCCCGCTGCGAGCGGATCAGGCAGCGCGGCGGCAGCTCGTTCGGCGAGTACTCCCTGCCCGAAGCGATCCTGAAGTTCAAGCAGGGCTTCGGCCGGCTCATCCGCAGCAAGCGAGACCGCGGCCGGGTCGTCGTCCTCGACCCGCGCATCGCGACCAAGCCCTACGGCCGACACTTCCTCGCCGCGCTGCCCGATCTGCCGATCGAATACGGCCGCACAACAGTCATGCCGGAATAGGTGACGGCCTTGGCCGTGCAATGTATGAGACCGACGCTAGAGCGGCTTCACGCCAAACTGCTCGTGGTCCTCCCGGAGGTCCCGCAGCGCACGGTCGACAACCCGGCGGATCTGGCTTTCAAGATCGTCAAGGGTCTTCTTGTCTTCCGGTAGCATCATCCAGCACATGGAGATCGCGTTTCGAATCTGCTGGTCGAGGTGCCCCGGCCCGAACATGGCCTTGAACTTGTCGTCACCCGGTTTTAGGGGGCCCATCATCGTGTGGCTCCAGGGATTAGATGTGCTGGACCGTGTGCACGATGGCTAATCCAACAGCCCGGTGGCATCGCCGAACTTCCCGGTGAAGACGAACGCGACGAAGTCGTTGCGCGAGCGGGGGGCGGTCTCGGCGTCGCGGGCCCAGCCCTCGGGGAGGTTGTCCGGCTCACCGGGGTAGCCGATGGCGATGGCGGTCTGCGGTTCGTAGCCGTCGGGCACGGCGAAGGTCTCACGCACCTTTTCGAGGTCCACGCCCGCCATCTGGTGGGTCGCGAGCCCGAGGGCGGTGGCCTGCAGGGTCAGGTGCGCCGCGGCCAGCCCGAGGTCGTGCTGGGCGACGCGGTTGTCGTTGCCGTTCTTCTTGAAGGTGGTGCTGATCACCGTCAGCACGAGGACGTGCGCGTGCTTCGCCCAGGCCTGGTTCGCCTCGACCAGACAGCCCAGCGCCTTGTCGTACTCGGCCGGGTCGTCCTTCGTCGCCACGATGAAACGCCAGGGCTGCTCGTTAAACGCGGACGCCGCCCAGCGGGCCGCCTCGAACAGCGACCCGAGCTTCTCGCGCTCCACGGGCTTGTCCGCGAACGCCCGCGGGCTCCAGCGGTCTCGGATGACATCGATCACGGGGTACTGCGTTTCGGCGGGTTTCTGCATGAGATGATTCTAGCGTGGTAGGGGGACCGGGATCGGAGTTGTGGACACTATTCATCGGGTGTAGCACCGGGCCACCACCCGGCCTCAAGCCGCCAGCGGTTGACCTGCACCCACTGGCGCATCACCTCGAACTGGAAGGCCTGTGCCCCCGGGTCGCCCCAGAGCCAGAGGTCCAGGTCCGGGTCCGGCACCAGCCGGGAGAATACATGCCACCACCGCTGGTTCACGAACAGGTCGTAGAGGTCGAGCGACCCGCTGCCCTGCGTGTGTGGTGGGTCGAAGAGGTAGTAGAGCGCCGCGGGCCGCTGCATGTGCAGCAGGCACATCAGCACCGTCGAGGTCGGCAGCCGGTCGTCCTCGAGCATGCGCTCGGCCTCTGGGATGAAGTCATCCCCCAGGTCGCCGCGCATCCACAGCGCCAGCTTGAGCAGGGCGATCTGTTCGTAGCGGTCCTCGCGGTCAGGGGCGGTCTCGGCGATGTCAAGGAGGGTCGTGAGCGCATCGACACGACGCAGGCCGAGGTCGGCGAGCTGGGCGTCGGACATATCATGTAGCTGCCGATCGGTCATGTCCGGGTGCTGGCGAATCAGCTCAGCGGTTGCGCCTTCAATTAATGTAGGCCGTGCCTTGGCCATCCCCGCGATGAGAACACCGGTGTTACGGCGCTCGGTTTCCGATGCACGAATCAGTGTTTCCATGAATCTGATCGAATGCAGTTCCTGCGGTCTATCGCCCTGATGGATTCCTCCGAAATCCGACAGGAAGGTATCGCAAGCGGTGCCAACCACTACGAGGTCAAGGACCGAAGCGACGTGGAGGTTGGCCATTACCGCGTCTGAAACATGGTCGATGCGGCCCCAGTTGCCATGAACGCTCATGTAGAACCGGGCCTGCCAAGGCTCAGGCCCACTGAACTGCCCCGCGAGTGGTTGTTCAAGTAGTTCTGGATTGACATCTTCAATCTCCAAGAACGGGTCATCTAGCTCGATCGGGCCGCCCGGCCAGAGTACACCCAACGCTTCGTAGTAGATGAATCCCTCCTGAGTGAGTTCGGAAGGCAGGGTTGGAAGTGACTCGGCCATCGCGATCTGAAAAAGCGCGACCGGCGCTTCGGCATCGGCGGGCTGAAAACCCGTGCCTGTGTAGTAACAAACAGCACCAACAATCGCGGGCAGATCGCCGGCGGAGAGTTGTGGTACGCCGGCGTCTTGAAAAAGAGAGTCGTAAACATCCTTGCGATTCATCCATACCCATAGCAGATTGCGACGTAAAACCGGCAGGCAGCGCCAAAACAACTCACGTTCCGCTTGCGTTGTTGGTTCTCCGAGTACGCCAAGCAATAGCCGATCGCCCGCAAGTCCGAATGATGCGCCTTCGGTGTACTGTTCTTGAAGTTGTGGCGATTGATGCAACGCCAACGCCGCCTCGTGCTCCAGCCCCGCGTCCCACGCCTCCAACGCCGGCTCGGGCCGATCCGGGTTCGTCTTCACCGCGGCCCACAGCATCGCCTCCGCGACAGCCGGTTCGACGCTGCGCCAGTCGGCGCGGAAGCCTGACAGCGGGTTGAGCAGACCCAGCGTGATCCACGCGCGGCGGGCGAGAGTCTTGTTGTCGTCTTCGGTCAGCGCGATCAGGACCTGCTCGTAGGGGACCGGGTCGTCGGCGACGCGGGCGTACCCCGCCGCGGCATCCAGCACCGCGCCCCGCACCGTCGGGTTGTCGCTGGCCGCGAGGTGCGCCAGGCCCTGGGCCACCCGCGGGTCATCCAGGGCGTCGGGCATATCGCCCAGCAGCTCGGCCGATCGGAGCTGCGTCAGCGCGGCGTCGCTGTGCGAGAGCAGGACCGCCCACCGCAGCCAGGCGTCAGCCGGGACGTGGTCACGCAGCCAGAGGAAGCGGGAGTCGTAGAACGCGACCGCCTGCCCGAACCGGCGGTCGTCCGGGTCGTCCAGCGCGGTGGCGAGGGCGGCCAGCACGGCCGGGTCCGTCCCGAGACCCATCTGCACGAACTGGTTGTAAATGACAAACTTCCGCGTGAATTCAGAACGCTCAAGCAGGCGGGTGCCCACGGCGATCTCTCTGGGATGCAGTGGCTCGCCCCCTTGGGTCATCGCCTGGGCCAGCGCCCAGAACAACTCGGCGGCCTGCTCGGGTGGCAGCGACTCGATCCGTTGGATGGCGGCTTTCTGGACCCGTGAATCCCCCGGCGCGTGCCGGTACACGTACCCCAGCCCGTCCGCGAACTGGGCCGGGTCCGGGCTGTCCAGCTTGGACAATTCGCGGTGGCGGATGATGTGCTGCCCGGCTATGTACGACAGCGGCAGGGCGATCACGGCAACGATCGAGAGCGTGACCGCGTTGGCAATGATGAAGCGGATCAGCCGTTCGCGGAACGTGCGCTTCGTCGGCTTGGGAGGGTCGCCCTTGGCCATGAAAAAACCCCGCGGGTGCGGGGCATTGTAAACGCGTGGGGTCGGACGGGCTCAGCCCTTGTTCCAGAACACGCTGCCGTAGACCGCGTGGTCGCCGAGCTCTTCGGCGATGCGGAGGAGCTGGTTGTACTTGGCGTTGCGGTCGCTGCGGCAGGGGGCGCCGGTCTTGATCTGGCCGCAGTTGGTGGCGACGGCGAGGTCGGCGATGGTGGCGTCCTCGGTCTCGCCCGAGCGGTGGCTCATCACGGCCGAGTACCCGTTTCGCATCGCCAGGCCTACGGCGCCGAACGTCTCGCTGAGCGTGCCGATCTGGTTGACCTTGACGAGGATCGAGTTCGCGCAGCCCTCGTTGATGCCGCGGGCCAGGAACTTCTTATTGGTGACGAACAGGTCGTCGCCGACGAGCTGGACGGTGTCGCCGACCTTGTCGGTGAGTGTTTTCCAGCCGGCCCAGTCGTTCTCGGCCAGACCGTCCTCGATCGAGCGGATCGGGTATCTCTTGCACCAGTCGGCCCAGAGCGAGGCCATGTCGTCGCTGCTGATGATCTCCTGCGAGCTGCTGAAGAACTTGTAGCCCTCTTTGCCGTCCTTCTCCGCCTCGTTCCACAGCTCGCTGGTCGCGGGGTCGAGCGCGACGAACATCTGCTCGCCCCAGGAGTATCCGGCCTTGCTGACGGCCTGCTCGATGACCTTGAGCGCGTCCTCGTTGCTCTTGAGGTTGGGGGCGAAGCCGCCCTCATCGCCCACGGCGGTCGACAGGCCCTGGTCGTGGAGGACCCCCTTGAGCGCGTGGTAGACCTCGACCCCGGCGCAGAGCGCCTCGCCGAAGTTGTCGAAGCCCCAGGGCTGGATCATGAACTCCTGGAAGTCGACGGTGTTGTCCGCGTGCTTGCCGCCGTTGAGGATGTTGAGCATGGGCACGGGCAGGACCTTCGCGCCCGTCCCGCCGAGGTAGCGGTAGAGGGGGAGCCCGGTGGCCTCGGCGGCGGCGTGTGCGACGGCCATGGACACGCCGAGGATCGCGTTCGCGCCGAGGTTGCTCTTGTTCTCCGTGCCGTCGAGGTCGAGCATGAGGTGGTCCAGGCCTTCCTGATCGCGGGCGTCCTCGCCGATGAGTTCGCCGGCGATCGGGCCGTTGACGTTGGCGACGGCCTGCTCGACGGACTTGCCAAGGTAGTAGGCCTTGTCGCCGTCGCGGAGCTCGACGGCCTCGTTCTCGCCGGTCGAAGCGCCGGAGGGGACGAGCGCTCGGCCGACGGTGCCATCAAACAGGCCGACCTCGACCTCGACGGTGGGGTTGCCGCGGGAATCGAGGACCTGCCGGCCGTGGACGTAGTCGATTGCGAAGCTCATGGTGCCTGCTCGGGATTGGGGTGTCGGGACTGGGTGTTCGGGAGAAAGAGAGAAACGGCGAGTTTAGCAGAATCGGGGTTCCATCGAAGCCAACACATGCATGGTTCGGTTGCCTTCGGATGCTGTCCGTGGGCTGCGCAGAAAAAACACGAGCGTCATGAGACGCTCGTGCAGAGGTGGTATGCGTGAAGTGCCTGGTCTGGTCAGAAGCTGCTGCGGACGTTGACCGAACGGCCGACGCGGCGCTTGCGGTTGACCATTTTGCGGCCGAGCTTGGTGCGCATCCGGGCACGGAAGCCGAACTTGCGGGCACGCTTGATCAGGGAGCGGCGTTTGGGGTAGTGGGTCGACATCGCTTCGTTTCCTGGGTCTTGAGGGTGGCATCCGCATGTGCGGGTCGCATCGCGTCCTTGCGATCGGGCACGCCCGGTCGGCGGGCCGGTTCCGGGGAATCGGGGATTGTAGCGTCTGTCGGGCGGTCTGTCGAGCCATGGATGGGCTATCCGGGGCCGATGGAGGCGGTTTTTGTTGACTTGCTACCATCCGGACCGGATAATCCGGATTGATACAAACGCTGTCGCCGCGGCGGTTTGGAACCGGTCATCCGGCCATCCAGACCCCCGCCACGGCACCGTCGGCCCCCACCGAGCGTTGGGGGCCGGGAGATCGTCGGCGATCGCCGCCCGATCCCCGGACCGACATCCCACCAACCCGCGGTGCCCCATGATTGAGCAAGCCGCCGAGGTGCTCGGCTACACCTTCCGCAACCGGTCTCTGCTGGACGAGGCGTTGACACACGCGTCCTCCGCGGGCTCCCGGCTGGAATCCAACGAACGGATGGAGTTCCTCGGCGACGCGATCCTCGGGAGCGTGGTCTGCGAGTACCTGTACCACGAGTTCCCCGACCTGCTCGAGGGCGACCTCACAAAGATCAAGTCCGCGGTGGTCAGCCGACGGGTCTGCGCGAAGATCAGCAAGGCCATCGACCTCGCGGGCATGCTGAACCTGGGCAAGGGGATGGCCGGGCGTCCGGGCCTGCCCAGCAGCGTCGCCGCAGCGGTCCTCGAATCCATCATCGCGGCGATCTATCTCGACGGCGGGCTCGAGCCCACGCGCGACTTCATCCTCCGCCAGCTCAAGCCCTACATCCACGAGGCCGCTGCCTCGGCCCATCAGCAGAACTTCAAGAGCGTGCTCCAGCAGATCGCGCAGAAGCTGTTGCCCAGCAACCCGGTCTACAAGCTGCTGGACGCCAAGGGCCCGGACCACGCCAAAGCGTTCGAGGTCTGTGTCGAGCTGGGCGGTCGGCGGTTCGGCTCCGCCTGGGCGAACTCCAAGAAAGAGGCCGAGCAACTGGCAGCGCTGAAGGCGCTCCTGGAACTCAAGCTCGCTACGCGGGAGGGCGAGGGCGGGGTCGTCCTGCTGGCCGACGCGGTGGATGCCGAGGCGTTGGCGGAACTGATCGCTCAGCCCACGGAAACCGAGGCATGACGGCAGGCTAAGACATAAGTGGCGTGCGCGGTCCGGCCCATGACCGGCGGCTTAGCTCAACGCCTCGACGGCCTCGGCCCAGTTCGCCTCGTCCTGCCCGATGGGCCGGCCCTTTTCCAGCCATATCTCGTAGGCCTTGGCCGCGATTTCGTCGTGTGTCGGCGCGGGCTTGGCGGGGACCTCCACCGGTGCCGAGATCAGCTTCGCGGGCCTGGGTTTGCTGCTCTTCCCGGCCGAGTTCTTGGGTGCCTTTGCGGGGGCGGTCTTCTTGGCCTGCGGCTTGGGGGTTTTTTGCTTGGGCATCGCGATCCGTCCTTCCTTGAGCGGGTCTGTGAAGGCGGCTTGTGAGCCGACTCCTGGCTCAACGCTTAGACCGCCGCCCTGATTCCCAGCATAACCGTTTCCGATGCGAACTCCATACCCTGCTCACCGAAAACTGATGCGATGCGGGCCGCCGATCCCGGAGAGAAGGGTGCAGGGATTGCAGGGCCCTTCAAGGCCGGGTTACGCTGGCGTCGGGGTCCATGGCGCGTCGATCTATCATGCAGGTGGGCGGGCTACCTCATGCTGACCTTCTTGGCTCCAGTCTGGTCGATCGGTTTCCTCGGCGCGGTCGGTCTGCCCGTGGCCGCGCATCTGCTCAGCCGGACGCGATACCTGCCCGCCGACTTCCCCGCCACGCGGTTCGTCGCTCAGGCGGCCATCGAGACCACGCGCGTCAACCGGCCGCGCCACCTCGTCCTGCTGCTGCTGCGCGTCCTGGCGCTGGCGGCGGTCGTCGCGGCGTTTATGCAGCCCCGCTGGCAACGCGAAGCGGTCGCCACAACGGGTCAGGGCCGGTGTGTCATCATCGTGATCGACATCTCGGCCTCGATGCAGCGGGCCGAACGCGGCACCTCGCTGTTCGAGCAAGCCGTCCAACGCGCCGACGCGGAGCTTGCCGGGCTCGACCCGGCTTCGGACACCGCGTGGGTCGTCCTGGCCGGCCGGTCGCCCCGGCCGTTGTTGCCTGAGCCCGGTGGCAACATGTCGGAACTGCGGGCCCGGCTGCAGGCGTCGATGTGTACTTATGAGACGGCCGACCTGCAGGACGCGCTCCGGCTCGCCGAGTCGGCGTTGGCCGAGCTGGACCGGGCGGGCAAAGTCTTGATCCTCAGCGATGGTCAGGCCTCGGCCCGCGCAGACGGCGTGCTCGCAACACGCACGCCCGGGGTCCTGCTGGAGAAACTGGCCTTCGGCCCGGCGGCGCAGGACAACATCGCCGTCCAACTGGTCGATGTCGCGCCCTACCCGCCGACCGCTGGGCTGCCCACAACACTCACCGTGGCGTTGCGGAACTTTGGGGATGAAGCCGCACCGATCACGCTTTTTGCCGAGGGGGCGGGCGATTCGGCAGAGGTGTCGATGACACTTGCGGCCGGCGCGGTAGTCACCCGCTCGATCAAGCTGGTCCCGCAGGAGCCGGGTGGCGCGATGTTCCGCGTCCGCGCGCAGACCGGCGATACGTTCGCCTACGACGACGAGGCCGGCTTCTTCGCCGAGGTCCGCGAGGCCCAGCCCGTCGTCGTGTTCACCAGCGCGTTCCATCCGGACGCCGACTCGGCCGTCTACCGGTTAGGGCTGGCGCTCACGCCCGACGACAACACATCGCGTTACACGGTCGCGATCGGAGACACCGACCGCCTGGAAGAGGTGGCCGGCGACCTTGATGATCCTTCGGCGTGCTGGGTGGTGTGCATTGCGACAAGGTTCAGTGATGATTTCACCGCGAAGCTACGCCGCCACCTGGATGCGGGCGGCGGGGTCCTGTGGATCGCGGACGGCCCGGCTTCGGTAGACGCCCTCTACGATCTGGCATGGGTACCGCTTGATGTTCAGCCCGGCACCGCTTCGGCCGGGGTCGTTGCGTCGGCACGGTTCGACCACCCGGTGCTGCGGGTGTTCGAGGGCCCGGCACGCGCGTCGGTGGTCGGTCTTTCGCTTTCGGGTGTATCGCAGGCCTCGGCGCGGGAGGGTGCGGAGGTACTGCTCTCAACCGCCGACGGGCGTACCATGCTCGCGCTGGGGCGGGTCGGCCGCGGCAGGTTTGCGGTGCTCAACGCGACGATCGATCCGGCACAGTCCGATGTCGCCTCGCAACCGGTGTTTGTGCCGTTGGTCAACGAGTTGCTGCGCTACCTTGTTCCTGGGCCGGCGGTGCCCAAGCCCCTGCGGCCCGGCGATCGGCTTGCCGCGGCGCTGCATGGGCCGGACACCGAGCGGCCCGGCCGACCGGCTGAGGGCGACCGCGGCGTCGCGCAGCACCCCGGGGCTTACGTAGCAGGTGGGCCCACCGGCGAGTTGACGGCAGGCCAGTGGGTCGCACTCGACCCCGCCGAGTCGGACCTGAAACAAACAGCCGACACCGCATCAAGCGACTCCGCGGCCCGCGTGCAGCCGGCTTCCCATACAGCGTGGGACGTGCGACGGGATGACGTCGCGTTGTGGCCGTACCTCGTGGCCGGCGCGTTGCTGTGCATCGGTGCCGAGTCGCTCTTGCTGCTGGGGTTTGCACGGCGGGAGGCACGCGCATGATGCCGGTCCTCGCCGAGTTCCGCCCGCCCCTGGGCTGGCCCGTCGCGCTGCTGCTGGTGGGCGCTGCTGTCGTTGCCGTCGTCTGGCTTGCGGTGCGGCACGACCGGCGGTGGTGGGGCGCGGTGCTCCGGCTGGTCGGTCTCTCAGCACTCGGCTGGGTCCTGCTGGGGCCGAGCATCACCCGGCCCACCGATTCGGTCCCCGGGCTGCTGCCCGAGTTGGTGCTGCTCGTCGATCGTTCGTTGTCCATGGCCGAGCAAGACGCCGAACTGCCGGGCGGCCCCGGGGAGTTGAGCCGACTGGATGCCCTCCAAGCGACCTGGCTGTCCGAGGAAACCCGCGCTGCACTTTCGGAGCACGCACGCGTCCGGGTGGTCGGGTTTGCGGATCAGGCCGCGCCAACCGACCCGACCGAGTTGGTGGCCGACGGGCAGGCCACACACCTCTACGACGCGCTCGCGGCACACCCGGGCGTGACCACCGTCCTGCTCAGCGACGGGCATGACACCCGGGGATCATCGACCGCGAGCGCCGCGCTCGATGCCTCTACATCGGCCGGCCGGGTTTTTGCGGTGCCCGTGGGCGCGCCGCTGGGCGCACCGGATGCGTCCGTCCAGGCGTGGGCGCTCAGTGACCGGCTGTTCGACGGGCAGGGCACCGAAGTGTTGGCGCAGGTGTACCAGCGCGGCTTTGCGGGCCGGCGTGCGGTCGTCGAACTGCTGCTCGAGGGAACGCCGGTCGCTTCGACGGAGGTCGGGCTGGATGCCCCGTTGCAACAGGTGCGGTTCGAAATCCAGCCGACACTCGGCCCGCGCGAGCCGGCCCGTGTCCATGGCTATGCCTGCCGGGTCACCGTGATCGGGGCCGCGGAGTCCTACGCAGAGAACAACCAGGAAGACGTCTTTGTCCAGGTGACAAGGGAGAAGACACGCGTCCTGCTGGTTGAGGGCGAACCGTACTGGGATACGCGTTCACTGGCCCGGCTGATCGGCTCGCACCCGGGCTACGACCTGACCGCGGTGTTCGCGCTCGGTGACGACCGCCAGATCACGACGCGCGGCCCCGACAGCCCGCTTACAGGCGACCTGACCGCCGACGCTCTGCAACGGTTTGATGTGGTGGTGCTGGGGCGGCAGGTCCAGCGGCTGTTGCCGGCTGAGGTCGTGGAGGCGCTCGTGCCGTATGTCCGGGACCACGGCGGCGCGGTGGTCTTCGCACGCGGCGACGCATTCGATGAGGCAGAGACGCAGGGCGCACGTGTCGCCGCGCAGATCAGCCCCGTGCGGTTCGGCCGACGCGAGGCCCAGCCGTTGCGGCTGGCGGTCAGCGAGGCGGCGCGTGGGAACCCGCTGACGGAACTGGGCGGGGATCGGGCCATGACCCGGCTGCCGGGCATGCTGGCGGTGACGCGGGTCGATGGCCGGCAGTCCGCATCGGTGGTCCTGCTCGAGCAGGCGGGCGAAGGGCCCGACAGTGCGGCGCTGGCGACGCTCCGGGTCGGGGCCGGCGTAACGATGGCGGTCCTGACCGACGGGCTCTGGCGGTGGGAACTCCTGCCCTCGCAGTTGGACGACCTCGGCTCGGTCTATGCCGTGTTCTGGACCCGAGCGCTGCAGTGGCTCGCGTCCGGCGGCGAATTCCTGCCGGGGCAGGATGTAGCCCTTGCGCTCGACCGCCTCGCGACCGAGCCCGGCGGGGCGGTCGCGATCAGGATCGACACGCGATACGCCTTGAGCGAGGGCTTCAACCCCGTCGTGCGGGTCACGGCACCCCGCGGAGCGGTGGAAGAACTGACCGGCCTGGTCGCGAGCGCCTCCGGGGGCTATCAGGCCACCTTCACCCCCGAAGAGACCGGCGTGTACCTGTTCGCGCTTACCGCGCCGGACCACCCGGACCTGATCGACCCGGCGCACCCGCTGACGGTACGGCTGGCGGTGGTGGACCGATCGCCCGAACGGCGGGACACGTCGGCCCGGCCGGAGGTGCTGCGCCGTATCACGGAGGAGACGGGCGGCCGTTGCCTGGCCCTGGATGAAACTCAGCCGGTGATCGACCACCTGCGGGAGATCGCGGTCGCGCGCCGGCAGGACCGCACGCCGGTGTATCGGTTCGCGCAATGGCCCGTGATGGCGCTGGTCTTCGGCGCGTTCGGGCTGGAGTGGGTGCTCCGCCGCCGGGGGGGGCTGCTGTGACGACACTCCACCCACCCGTACCAACGCCTGTGCAGCGAGGCATGTCTCCTTCGCCGCTTGAGGCGCGGGCGGACCGTGTACTGTGCCGCGTGCGACGCATCGACCTGGTGCGGCAAGCCCTCTACGGATTCGCGCTGCTCCTGCTCGGCCTGTGGTTGCTGGTCGTGGCGGATGGGCTGTGGCCCTTCGCCCCGTGGGTACGCGTGCCGCTCGGTGTGTTGTGGCTGGCCGGGGCTGTGCTTGCCTTGGTGTTCTTCGTGCCGATGCCGTTGCGGCGTCGGCGGCACCGTCTGCAGGCGGCGGCGCTGCTGGACCATCAATTGCAGCTCCGTGCGGAGCCCGTGGCGACGGCGTTGTCCCTTGAAGACCAACAAGACCCGCTCGCCCAGGAACTCCGCCGGCGCGCGGCCGATACCGCCGACCGCGCGAGCGCGAGCGCCCGCCCCGCCTCGGTGGTGCCGCTCAGCCGTCTGTCCTGGCAGGCCGTTGCGGTGGCGGGCGTGGTGCTGTTGTGGGTCGTCACGGCCGCCGTATTCCCGATGCTTCCGGGCCGGGGCATCCTGCGATACGCGTTCCCGCTGGCCGACGTTCCGCCGTTCTCGTTGACCCGCTTCGAGGTGCGCTGGTCCCCCGCCACGCCCGAGGCTGGGGACGACGTTCAGGTTCTGGCCGAGGCGTATGGCCGTGTGCCCGATACGGTAGAGGCGGTGATGCTGGACGAGGAAGGTCGGCCGATCGATCGCCGTGCACTCCGGGGTTCGGGGCCGGGAGAGTATGCATTGGAGCTGCGGGGTCTCCGCGAGGCCGTCACGTTCCACCTGGAGGCGTACGGCCGAAGGACTCGGCGGTACACGATCACACCTCGCCTGCCTGAGCCCGAGATACCCGAAATCGACGGCGATTCGGGCACGCTGCAGCCCGACGAAACGGAGCAGTCTGGCGCGTTGCGTCCCGGCACTGGGGTGGACGCGCCCGGCGCGGCCGTGTCCGGGCTGATGGGGCGTCTGGCCGGGTTGGTAAGCGATCTGATGGCGTTAGCTGAGCAGGCCCGAGCGGCCGCGGCAGACGATCCCGCCGCAGCCGCGGGCTTGGCCGAGCAGTGGCAGGCGTTGCGCGATGAGGCCGAGGCGTTGGCGGAGGCCCTCCGGCAGGCCAGCGACGCGAGCCCTGCGTTTGCCGAGCAGTTGGATGCGTTGGCCCAGGCGTTGGCCGGTCTGGAGATCGCGGGCCTGTCTGCTCCCGCGGATGCGGCCGATGCCGGCGGCGACACCTCTGCCTCTCCGCAGCGCTCGGCCTGGGCTCAGGCCCTCGCGGACGCGGCGCGCAACGACGCGGCCTCGCTCGCGACCGGGCTGGGCGAGTCGCTCGCGGAGATCGAGTCCGGTCTGGCCAACCTCGGCGGCGGTGACGACGAAAACCAGGCGATCCGTGACCCTCAGGCCTCGGGCGGCTACGATGAAACACTGCAGGACGGTGACGAGGGCGTGCTGCCCGAAGCACTGATGCGGCAGGTGCCCCCCCGTTACCGGGACCAGACCAGCGCCTACTTCCGCCGGCTGTCTGAACCGCGCTGCCCGTCCAACCGAGAGGACCCGCCATGACCCCGCGCCCGATGCACACGATCCTGTTCACCGGCCTCATCACGGCGGCGATCGTTTCGCTCTCGCTTTCGGTGGCCACCGCGGGGACCGCTTCGGTCGTGCCGCGGCTGCAGGGGCAGACACCGGACCCGGCCCCGCCGATCGGCGACGGCATCACGGTCGGTCTGGTGACCTACGATGGCGGCCGTTCGGGCGTGTGCTTCGCGGACGAGTTCCTCACGACGTTCGCCCGGGAGACCGGCCAGGACATCCATCGCCGTTTCGTGCCGGTCGCGCTCGACAGCAATGCGCTTTTCAGCCATCCGTTCGTAATCTTCAGCGGTGAGAAGGCGTTTTCGCTCTCCGACGCCGAGAAGCAGAACCTCAAGGCGTATGTCGATCGTGGGGGCTTTGTGCTGGCGTCGGCGGGATGCTCGAACCGGGCCTGGGCCGACAGCTTTCGTGCGGTGATCGCCGAGTTGTACGGCCGAGACGCGATGACGCCGTTGACGACCGAGCACGCCCTGTTCCACACGCTCTACGACATCGATCAGGTGCAGGTCCGCCGCAACACCGGTGGCCCCGCGGTGCTGGGGATGCCCATCGACGGCCGGCTGCGGCTGGTGTTTTCGCCCATCGGGCTCAACGACACGGGCAACGCCGGCGGGGGCTGCTGCTGCTGCGGGGGCAACGAGATCCGCAACGCCCGCCTGATCAACGCCAACCTGCTGGCCTACGCACTGACACACTAATCTCTGGCCCCGCCGGTCGCGGCAGCGCGCCACCGGATGCGGTATCGTGCCCGCCTACGCCTTCACCCATGGAGCGACCGCGATGGCGATCAAGCGCGACGGGCATTTCGTCACCTTCGGCCAGCACATCCAGGAACAGCAGCAGCAGTTCCCCAACGCCTCGGGCCAGTTCTCCTGGCTCCTTTCTGGTATCACGCTGGCGACGAAGATGATCGCGTCGTACGTCCGGCGGGCCGGGCTCATCGACGTCTGGGGCGACGAGGGCTCGACCAACGTCCAGGGCGAAGAGGTCAAGAAGCTGGACATCATCGCCAACGACGCACTCAAGCGGACGCTCGGATACCGCGGTAACGTCGGCATCATCGCCTCGGAGGAAGACGACGAGCCGCGCGTCCTCCAGGAAGTCGACGACGACGACTCCTACATCATCATGTTCGACCCTCTGGACGGCTCGTCCAACATCGACGTCAACGTCTCGGTCGGCACGATCTTCACGATCTTCCGCAACCCGAAAGACATCAAGGGTGCGGAGAAGAGCGTCCTCCAGCCGGGGAGCGCCCAGGTCGCCGCGGGCTACGTGCTTTACGGCTCGTCTACCGTCTTGGTCTACACCTGCGGGCATGGGGTCCACCAGTTCACGCTCGACCCGCAGTTCGGCGCGTACCTGCTGACCCGCGAGCACATGAAGATGCCCGAGCACGCAGGGACCTACTCGGTCAACGAGGCGTATCTGCATAGCTTCCCCGAGCCGTACCAGCGGTACCTGCACTGGTCCAAGCACCCCGAGGGCGGGGGCTACTCGTCGCGGTACGTGGGGTCGCTGGTCGCGGACTTCCACCGGATCCTGGTCAAGGGCGGCATCTTTATGTACCCGCCGACAACCAAGCAGCCCGCGGGCAAGCTGCGGCTGATGTACGAATGCAACCCGCTGGCGTTTATCGCCGAGCAGGCCGGGGGCAGCGCGATCGGGGCCGGCGGACAGCGGGTCCTGGATGTCATGCCACAGGACGTCCATGACCGGACGCCGCTGGTCATCGGCAGCTCGCGGAACGTCGAAGAAGCCATGCGGTTCATCAACGAGCCGGTGCGGGCCTGACCCCTTTTCTCGTAGCGCCAGCCCGGTTTTTAGCGCCCTGCTCTTAATTTAGGCGAGATTTCTGTCCAGATAAAGGCCCTTCAGGCCTTAAGCTGTTAGTGCGGTCCCCTCTTTTCTCCGCATGCATCTCCCTACTCATAGGAGGCCTGCCTTGAAACGTCGTGCCTTTACCCTGATTGAGCTGCTGGTTGTTATCTCGATCATCGCGCTATTGATCGCGATCCTGCTGCCGGCCCTCGGCTCGGCACGCCGGGTCGCGCGGATGACCCAGTGCCAGTCGAACCTCAAGCAGTTCGCGATCTCCTGGGAATCGTTCTCCACTGATAACAAAGGCGTCCTCGTCGGCGCGGAAGACTACCCCGACTACCTGGCCAACTCGATCGGCCCGGACATCACCGGCTATACCCCGGTCAACAACTGGGTCCAGCGGGCCGACCGTTCGGGCGCGCCGACCGAATACATGGAAGACCTGGAGCGCGGGGCGCTGTGGGAGTACATGCAGGAGGCGATCGAGATCTATCTGTGCCCTGCCGATACCCGTGACTACATCCGCAGCTACTCCATAAGCAACTTCCTCAACGGCTGGATCCCCGGCTGGACGGGCGGGAAGATCGAGCCGGCTCGTGAGGCGGACCTGATCCCCAAGCCGACCGAGACGTTCCTGATGCTGGATGAGGCCGACCCCCGCGGTGCCGTCATCAACAGCTACGAGGGCACCGCCTGGGGTTCGAGCCAGGAATACACCTGGAGCGACTGGCCGGTCGACTTCCACTTCAAGGGCACACCCCTGAGCTTCGCCGATGGCCACGTCGAGTTCTACCGCATTCAGGATTCGCGCACGCTGGAGATCACCTCCTTCGGCGTCAATCTGGGCCAGAACGACGACTGGGAGTACTTTGCGGACCACCGTAACCCCGGCCGGCCCGGCAACGAGTAACCGCGGCTCAGGTCGCACAGCCCAAAGCATGCAGCGGTCACGGCTGTCGTGTTGGGCTATCATCCCGGCACCTTGAGCGAGCCCTCGATCATCTGCGTCGGCAACTTCGATGGCGTCCACATCGGTCACCAGGCCATCGTGCGCGCGGCGCGAGACTTGGCGACGGAGCTCGGTGCCGGCGTGACGGCTGTCACCTTCGACCCGCCGCCGGTCGCACTGCTCAAGCCCGATCACAACCCGCCCCAGGTCGCGTCGATCCAGGAGCGTGCCCGCTGGCTGCGTGAAGCCGGGGCCGACCGGGTGGTTGTGCTCCGGCCGGACCGAGCGATGCTCGCGCTGTCGGCGGAGGCCTTTGTCGATCAACTGGTCCGCGAGCACCACGCCGTCGGCTTCGTCGAGGGCGATGACTTCCGCTTCGGCCATAAGCGGGGGGGCGATATGACGCTCATGGCCGAACTCGGGGCGCAACGCGGGTTGGCGGTCCGTGCGCTCGGGCGGGTAACGGTCGGGCTGAGCGACCAGAGCACCGCCCCGGTCAGCAGCTCGCTGGTGCGTTGGCTGGTCGGGCGGGGGCGGATGCGTGACGTGTCCGCGTGTCTGGGCCGGCCGTGGGAGGCCACTGTTTCTGTCGTGAAGGGCGAGCAGCGCGGGCGGACGATCGGCATCCCGACCGCGAACCTGGACATGGCCGGTTTGGCCGGTCGGATCCTGCCGATGGACGGGGTGTACGCCGGGGAGGCCGTTCTGGACGACGGGACGGTCTACCCCGCGGCGATCAGTGTCGGCACGAAGCCCACGTTCGGGGAGCGCCGCCTCGCGATGGAGGCACACCTGATCGGGTATGAACCCGCGGAACCGGACGGGTTGTACGGCCGGCCGCTCACGATCCGTTTTGCCCGATGGATGAGGGATCAGTACCCTTTCCCAAATGCCGATGATCTGGTTACGCAACTGCAGCGGGATATCCGCTATGCAGCGCTAGCCGCCGCGGACGGCTCGGGCGAAGGCCTGATGTAACCGCCGCAGACCGAACCGGCTTCACGCCACAGACCCACCGATTTTGGATTCCTACACCTCTAATCTCGACCTCGAACAGGCCGCGGCGCTCCTGCGGGACGAGCCCGGCAGGATCTGTGTCCTCACCCACACCAAGCCCGATGGCGATGCCGCGGGGTCGGTGGTCGCGTTGGTGACAGCCCTGCGTGCCATGGGGAAGCGTGCGTCCGGTCTGCTCGTGTCGCCAATACTCCCTTCGCTCGAACGCGTCGCCCATGCCCCGGGCATCGAGGTGTTCGACCCCGAGAAACCACTGCCCGAAGCCGACCGGCTGGTCATCGTCGACACCGGCGCCTGGTCACAGATCGGCCCGCTGGACATGCTGGTCCGGCCGCGTCTGGCGAACACGTTGATCCTCGACCACCACCTGTCCGGCGACATCGACGCCGCGTCCCGCTTTATCGACGCGACCGCCGCCGCCGCCGCGGAGATCGTGGCCAAGGTCGTCACCAAGCTCCTGGACGGCGTGACGCTGGATACGGAGGCACGCCAGCGGATGAACGAGGCGTTGTTTACCGGTATCGCCTCGGACACCGGCTGGTTCAAGTTCTCCAACACCACGCCACGCACACTACGCCTCGCCGCCGACCTGTTGGAGCAGGGCGTCGATCACGCACTGCTCTATGGCCTGCTCGAACAGGCGGAGCGGGTGGAGAAGCTCGCGCTGCTGATCCGTGCGGTCGGTTCGCTGCAGCTCCTGGCCGACGGACGGGCGGCGGTCATGGTGCTCCGGCATGAGGATTTCGAGGCCACGGGTGCCCGGCCGGAGGAGACCGAACGGCTGATCGACATCCCCCAGCAGGTCGGCTCGATCCGCGCGATCGCGCTGCTCAGCGAGGTGCAGGGTGACGATGGCGTGCAGACGCGGATCAGCTTCCGCAGCAAGCCGCTGCCCGGTGCGGTGAATGTTGCCGAGGTCGCGGGGGCGTTCGGCGGCGGGGGACACGCCCGGGCTGCTGGCGCCCGCTTGTTTGAGCCGGCGGACCAGGTGCTGCCCCGCGTGGTGGAGGCCTTGGAAGCGGCCGTCCAAGCGCCGGTCGATGCCTCTTCGGCCGCTGGCCGGGGATAACCTGTCGGTTGGTGTCGTCTCCTATCAAGAACACGGTGGATGGATTGACGCATGAGGAGCGGTGCTGTTGACGTGCCACCTCGGTTGCCAATAGTCCCACATTTTGTTCAGTTTTCGCTTGCGTCCACCAGATGTAGTGGTACATTGCCCGCGTTGTGAACGCGAGTCATCTGGGGCCTGGTTCACAGTTACACCGACCCGTCGATGTTTGGGCCCTGAATCGGGGCCCGGAGTGAGATCCCTTTGCCCGTCCTGAGCGACCACCAGATCCGCGACCTGCTCGTCGTCGAGCCCTTCGAGCCCGCCCAGAAGCGGCAGGGTAAGATCTCCTACGGCGTGTCCAGCTACGGGTACGACGTCCGCGTCGGGACCCTGTTCAAGATCTTCACCAACGCGCCGCTGGACGGCGGGGCTTCGATCGTCGATCCCAAGCAGTTCGATGACCGCAACTTCGTCACCGTCGATACCCGGGACACCGGCAAGGACCACGTCATCATCCCGCCCAACAGCTTCGCGCTGTGCGAGACGGTCGAGGTGTTCAGCATCCCCCGCGATGTGCTGGTGATCTGTGTCGGCAAGAGCACCTACGCCCGCTGCGGCATCATCGTGAACGTCACACCGCTGGAGCCGGAGTGGCGCGGCAAGGTGACGATTGAGATCAGCAACACGACGCCGCTGCCCGCAAAGATCTACGCCAACGAGGGCATCGCGCAGATGATCTTCCTGCGGGGTGAGGAGCCCTGCGACATCAGCTACGCCGACAAGGCCGGCAAGTACCAGGACCAGACCGGGTTGGTCCTGCCGAAGGTCGATTAGGTTTCACCGCGTCGCGGGACGTGTGTTTGTTCTCGCTGTTCTGTTTCAAGGAATTCATTGACCGACTGCATGAGGGAATCGAGCGTGGCACACCTCGCGGACGAGGCATGACACGGATTGACGGGACGGGCCTTAGGCGTCTCGTGCAGGGCAAGGAGCCCGACCCGGGGCCCCGCTCCGAAAGGGTCCGCCCCGATAGCCGGCCAGGGCTGGCCAAACGCTCGCTTCCTTCTCCCTCCCCTCCCTCGGGATGCCCACCAGCCCGAGGGGGGTTTTTTATGCGCGGCTCGACCCTCAGCACCGACGTGCATCCCGACCGAGCGCACGCCCGGCTGCTATCGTAGGCTTGGTTTTTCTTTCCCGACACTGCCCGCCGCATGGCCGAACGAGCCCAACGATCGCAAAGCAACGACGCGGCGACGCCGTCGCCCTGGCCGGCGCTGATCGCCGGCTCGTTGGTCGCGGTGCCCGCGGTGCTGCCGCTGGTCGTCGGCTTCCTCCCGGAGTTGTACCTTACCAGCGATCCGCGCCTGAGTGGCAACGCACTGATCACGACGCACTTCGGCCCGGCCGGTGCGGTGGTCTGGCACCTGCTGGCGGTCGTTGGGGCGGTGCTGGCGTTGGCGTTCTACGTCCAGCGGGGTGGTCGACTGAGGTGGCCCTGGCTGGCGCTGGCTGGGCTGGGCATCGCGGCAGCGCTCTGGCAGGGCACCCGGCACAGCGACAACCTGCTGCCGGCCGGGTCTTGGACGGCCGGGGTGGCGCTGGCCGTCGCAGCGGCGCACGTCGGCCGGCTGCCGTCGGCAAGGCGTTGGATGGTAGGGGTCGTGATCGCCATGATGGTGCCCGTCGGGCTTCAGGCCGGCTACGACGTCCTGGTCCAGAAGCCGCGCGACCTCGCGTGGTGGCAGGCCAACGAGATGGCGCTCCTGGAGCAGCAGGGCATCCGCCCCGGCTCATCGCAGCACCAGTTGATCGAACGGCGGACCGCGTCGATCGATGCGACCGGGCCGTTCGGCTTTTCCAACGCGCTGGGGACGCTGGCCGCCGGCGGGGCGGTGCTGGGGCTGTGCGCGTCGCTGGGCTTCGGCTTCCGGGAGGAGCAGCGCCTCGCCTGGGCCGGGCCCGCCTGCGCGGGGGCCGGGGGTTGCGGTCTCGCCGCCGTGTGGTTTACGCATTCGACCGGTGCGCTCGGCGCGATCGTGATCACGGCCGGGGTGCTGGGGCTGGTTTGGCGGATGGGGCACGCCCGGTGGCGCAGCGGGGTGCCCGTGCTCGCGCTGCTGGCCGTCGCGCTGCCGATCGTGGTTGTCATCCTGCGCGGTGCGGCTGGCCCGCCGGAGTCGGCCGAGGGGGAGCGTAGTCTGCTGTTCCGCTACCACTACTGGCAGGCGGCGGCGCGGGTTGTACAGGACGACCTGCCGCAGTCGGCGCTGACCGGTGTCGGCTTGGCGGGCTACAAGTACGGCTACCTCGCCCACAAGAACCCGCTGTCACCGGAGAACGTGGACAGCGCCCATAACGTGTTTGTGGACTGGGTCACGATGCTCGGCCTGGGCGGGGCGGCGTGGTGTGTGCTCGCGTTGTGCTGGCTGTGGGGCGCGGCGCGGGCAGCGGCGCGGCAGGACACAGAAACAGACCGTGCCAAGGCAAGCCACGTGTATTCCGTCAAGCTGCTGCACCGCCCGCCGGTGATTGCGGCACTGCTGGTCGCCGGCGCAATCTTTGTCACGCAGTACCTGATTCAGTACGCGATGATGGACGCGGCGTTGGCGCTGCTCTGGCTCGCCGGCGCGGCGGGGTTTGTCATAGTCCTGGCCCTGATCGGGCAGAGCCCACGGACCGGCGGCCGTGGGCTGACGCTCGGGCTTTTGGGCATGGCGACGGCGGTGCTGGTGCAGAGCCAGATCGATATGGCCTTCAAACTCATGGCGACGGCGGTGCCGGCCTGGTTTGCGCTCGGTCTCGCGGCCTCCGGCGAGGGTGGTGAACCGGATGCCCCTGTGGCCCCGCAGCGGTACCGGCAAAGCGGGTTCGTGCTTGCGGGGGGCGGTCTGCTGGCGGTCGTGTTGGCTGTGTGCGTCGTGGTTCCGGTGGTTCGGCATCAGCGGCTGCTCGCGCGTGCGAGCGTCGCCCTGGCAACCGATCAGCCGTACCGTGCGTTGGCGGACCTCGACGCCGCGGCCGAGGCCCAGCCGAGCGACTCGACCGCCGCGCGGTGGGTCGCGATCGTCCGGCGGGACGAGATGCTGATGCTGGCGGGCGAGGGCCGGCTGGACGCGGCGCGGGAGGCGTACCGGCTTGCGCTGGCCCCGCTGGACGCGCAGATCACCCGGGGCTTCGCCACCTCGGCCACCTACCGGCTCCGCGCCTCGCTGATGCTCCAGGGCGCCGACGCGCTCGATGACGAGACGCTACGCGAAGATGCGGCGGTGTCCTACGAAGCACTGCTGGTGTTATCCCCGTACAACCTGCCGGACACCGTTGCGCTCGCGGACCTGTATAACGATCTCGGTCAGGAAGCCAAGGCACTGGATCACTACCGCCGGGCGTTGGAACTGGATGCGCTGGCCTACCTCGACCCCGCGGTGCAGCTTGACGACGAAACGCGCCAGCGGATCGATGCGGCGGTCCGCCGGCTCGAACCCGAGGAGTCATCGGGTTAGCCCGCGGTGGTGGTAAGCACGACCGGGCAGCCGGTCGTCGTTGCCAGCTGTTTGCGGGTGCGTTCGAGTGCATGGGGGGCGGGGTCGGCCGGGATGACGAACAACGCCGAGCCGGACCCGGTGACGTGCGGGGTGTGCCCCGAGACGGCGATCATGTCTCGGATGCGCTTCAGTTCCGGTCGGACCATCATGGCCGGC
Source organism: Phycisphaerae bacterium (assembly GCA_030425705.1). Taxonomy (GTDB): domain Bacteria; phylum Planctomycetota; class Phycisphaerae; order Phycisphaerales; family Phycisphaeraceae; genus JAHQVV01. Next base: position 49,793 of record JAUHZU010000008.1, on the reverse strand, counting down.
TGCGCGAGGTTGTTCCACAACGGCGCTGCCGAGTCCAAAGGTTGTGCCGCGAGGTCTCGCACGGCCTTCAGGTCCAGCCGATCGGGTTGATGCCCGGCCGACCGGTCGAAGGCGCGGTAGACATCGCCCGTCGGGCAGCCGAACGCGGGCAAAACCACACAGACCGGGCACGGCGGCCGGGGCGGCAGCGGCTCGAGCGTTTCGCCGATACCGCTGACCACGGCACCGGTGGGTTGACGCCGGGCCCCGAGTTGGAAGACCACATCGGCCCCGAGCGTAGCGGCCAGAGCGAGCAGTTCTTGCTCCGAGAGGGACAGCTCGAATAAGCGGTTCAGCCCGTCCAGCACCGCGGCGGCGTCCGCGGACCCACCGCCGAGACCCGCACCGGTCGGCACGCGCTTGTCCAGCGATAGCTCCACGTGCAACGGTTGGCCGAGGTGCGCTTCCAACGCATGCCAGGCGCGTACGGCCAGGTCGTGCTCGGTCGGCCAGTCGATCTTAGAAGGGCGCGGCGCATCCTCGGCATAGGCGATGCACGGTTTCGTTGGCGCACGACACCGGCGGAGCGTCAACGTATCCCCGAAGTCGATGGGCACCATCCAACTCGCGATCGGGTGCAGCCCGTCCGGCTGCGGCGGACCCACCGAGAGCGCGAGGTTGAGCTTGGCCGGGCAGAATAGCCGCAGCGTATCCGGTGCGGCCTCGACCAGGGGGTGCTTCGCAGGGCTCATGCGCAGGTACAGTCCCCGCAAATGTTCGTATGGAATGGACCGGGCCCGCTACCGTCCAACGGTCTCACGCGCCGCGCTTACCTTCGTCGAGGAGGCGTCAGAGGTTTGCGCAAATGCCACCGCCGAGGGCGTGTTGGGGAGCACCGGCCGAGACGGATCGGCAACGCCCGAGAGGTCGAGCAGGGTGACGGCCTGGTCCGGCGCGAGGCCGAGCATGATGCAGCCGTGGAGCTGGGCCCACAGGGCTTTGGCCCGGGTCTGGTCGCCGAGCGACTCCGCCCACCCGGCGATGATCCGCCGTGTGACCGCGGGCAGCGCCTCGCCCATCTGCTGCTTGCCGACACTCGCCAGCCAGAACATCAGGCGGTACAGCTCGGGCTGCTCCGCGGCGACCCGGGCGTACTTCTGCACCGAGGTCAGGACGCCCGAACGCAGCTCCGCCTGCTCGGCGACGGGCTCGAACCGCCGCTGACAGACGCCGTCGAGCAACGCCCGCTTGTCCGGGAAGTAGCGGTAGATCGAGCCGACCGCGCAGCCGAGCTGCTTGGCGATCGCGCGGATCGTTGTGCCGTCGTAGCCCTTCTCGCGGAGGACGCGAGAGGTGGCGTCGAGCACCTGCGACTCGTCGAGGCAGGTGGCCGGCTTCTTGCGGGGCAGGGGTAGGGGGGAGCCGTCTACCCCGTCAAGAGGAGGGACCACCGCCGGGGCGGTTGGCTGGGACGGGGAAACACCGGCAAAGTTCGGCTCGGTGTGACGATCGGTTGGCACGCGTCCTGCGTCATGCATAGGTTCACCTCCATGTGAACTGCGCTTAGTTTGCCCGACTTGGCCGAGCCCGTCAAGTATTCACAATCCGGTTTACTCGTCGGTGACGCAGCCCTGCGACGCGTCCTTGACGTTCTTGATGTACTTCCACAGCGTGCCCCGGCTGGCCTTGTAGGCCGGCTGGGTCCAGGCGGCCCTGCGGCGGGTCAGTTCCGCATCGCTGAGGTCCACCGCGATGGTGTGCGTCTCGTCGTCGATAGTGACGGTGTCGCCGTCGCGGACCAGGGCGATCGGCCCGCCTTCCTGCGCCTCGGGCACGACGTGGCCGATGATGAACCCGTGGCTCCCGCCGGAGAACCGCCCGTCGGTGATGAGGGCGACATCGTCGAGGAAGCCGGCCCCGGCCAGCGCGCTGGTCGGCGTGAGCATCTCGGGCATGCCCGGCCCGCCGGTGGGGCCTTCGTAGCGGATCACGATCACGTCCCCGCTCTGGATCTGGCCCTGCTCCAGGCCGGCGATCATGTCCTCCTCGCAGTCGAACACGCGGGCGGGCCCGGAGAAGCGCAGGCCCTGCTTGCCGGTGATCTTGCCGACCGCGCCGCCGGGGGCGAGGTTTCCTCGGAGGATGCTGATGTGCCCGCGGGGCTTGAGCGGGGCCTCGACGGGGTGGATGATTGCCTGGCTGGCTTCCAGGTCGTCGAGCGGGTCGAGGTTCTCGGCGATCGTGTTGCCGGTGACACTCTTCTGTGTCCCATCGATCAACCCCTCGCGGAGCAGGTACTTCATGACGGCCGGCACGCCGCCGACCTTGTGCAGGTCTTCCATCACGTACTTGCCCGACGGCTTGAGGTCCGCGAGCAGGGGGATGCGGTTGCTCACGGCCAGGAAGTCGTCGATGGTCAATTCAATGTCGAACGCACGGGCCATCGCGATGAGGTGGAGCACGGCGTTGGTCGATCCGCCGAGCGCGGTGACCAGCACCATCGCGTTCTCGAACGAGGAACGGGTCACGATATCGCGCGGCTTAAGGTTGGTCTCCATCAGTCGGCAGAGTGCGTGACCGGCCTGCACACACTCGTCCTGCTTCGCATTGTCCTCGGCCGGTGTGCAGGACGAGTAAGGTAGCGAGAGTCCGAGCATCTCGATCGCGCTGCTCATCGTGTTCGCGGTGTACATGCCACCGCACGCCCCCGCGCCGGGGCAGGACTTGGCGACGATCTGCTTGCGCTCTTCTTCCGTGATCGTCCCGGCGAGCGACTGGCCGTAGGACTGGAACGCGCTGACGACGTCAAGACTTTCCTGCTCGCCCTTGATCGTGGTGCAGCCGGGCTTGATCGTCCCGCCGTAGACCATGATCGAAGGGCGGTTGAGCCGGCCCATGGCGATGACCGTGCCGGGCATGTTCTTGTCGCAGCCGGGCAGGGCGATCAGCCCGTCGTACCACTGGGCGCTCATGACCGTCTCGATCGAGTCGGCGATCAGGTCGCGGGACTGGAGGGAGAAGGACATCCCGTCGGTGCCCATGGAGATGCCGTCGGACACGCCGATCGTGTTGAACCGCATCCCGACCATGCCGGCCTGCACGACGCCCTCGCGGACCTTCCCGGCCAGGTCGTTCAGGTGCATGTTGCAGGGATTGCCCTCGTACCAGCAGGCGGCGATACCGACCTGGGGCTTGGTCATATCGTCGGGGGTGAGCCCGGTGGCGTAGAGCATCGCCTGGCTCGCGCCCTGGCTCTTGGGCTGGGTGATGCGGGAGGAGAACTTGTTCAGGGCGTGTTCTGGCATATCGGGGTCCAGCAAACAAGGGCAGGGCGGCGGCCGGATCGCAGCGCCGCCCGGGACGAATCCGGCATTGTAGTGAGATTGCCGGGCTAGTCGGCGAGTTCCGCGCGCATCAGCGACTTGTAGACCCTTGCCCCCTGCTCGATCTCCTTGACCGAGACCCACTCGTCCTTGGTATGGGCGGGGTAGGGGCTGCCGGGGCCGAAGACGATCGTGGGCAGGCCGGCCGAGCCGAGGTAGCCCGCGTGGGTGGCGAAGGGCGCACCGACCACGGGCCGGCGGATGCCGTGCTCGGCAAGCGCGGCCTGGACGTGCGGCAGTGCCGCGGCGCTGTGCTCCGGCAGCAGCGGGGGGTGCCGGACCCGGACCGTGATGTCATAGTCAAAGCCGGGGTCTTCGTCGGCCAGCGGATCGAGCAAGGCACGGAAGTCGTCGAGCACCTGCTCCGCGTCTTCGCCGGGGACGAGCCGGCGGTCGACCTCGCACGCGCAGTGCTCGGGCACGATGTTGGGCGCCGACCCGCCGCGCAGCAGGTTTACGCTGCACGCCGCCCGCCCGGTCAGGTCGTGTTCGGCGTCCAGCCGCGCGATGTAGCCCGCATCGATCACGCCCAAGGCCTTGACCATGTCCCGGATCGCGGACCGGCCTTCCCAGGGCACCGAGGAGTGGACCGCCTGGCCCCGTGTCGTGATCTCAAACCGCAGGCACCCGTTGTGCGCGATCACCGGCAGGTGCTCGGTCGGCTCGCCCACGATCACCAGGTGCGGCGACCAATCGAACCGCGGCAGGTCGTTGGCCACGAAGCTCTTGATCCCGCTCATCGAGACCTCTTCGTTCACCGAGAAGAGCAGCGCGATGTTGTTCGGCCGATCGTTGCTCAGCCCGTACTGGCGCAGGGCCCAGAGCATCGCGGCGCCGGTGCCCTTGGTATCGCAGGCCCCCCGGCCGAACAGCTTGCCATCCACGATCTCCGCGCTGAACGGGTCGATCGTCATCCCCGCGACCGAAACGGTATCCATGTGGCTGTCCAGCAGGACCCACGGCCGGTCCTCGCCGACGCGGTGTGTGATGAGCAGCTGGTCGGCCTGCCCCTCGACGGGCAGCAACTCGGTCTCCATCAGCCAGGCCCCGGCGTAGCCCGCGAGCAGCTCGGCCAGCGGGGCCTCCGCGCGGTCGACGCCGGTGACCCCGCCGTTGACGGTATCGATGCGCACCATCGCCTGGAGCAGTTCGATCACGCCGGCGGGGGGGGTGATGGCCATGGCCTTAGTGTAGTCGCTCGATGAGCCGGGATTTAGAAGCGGCCGTGCATCCGGCTACACTGCGTTGATGCAACCCACGCCCGGGCTCCACCCCGCGACACCCGCCGGTCCCGCGACACTAACGCTCGACGGCCGCGGCATCGCGACCCTCGCCGCCGAGCTCCAACGCCTCGAGCAGCAGCACCACCCGCAACGGACCATCGCGGCCATCGCAGGCGTGCCGGGCTCGGGCAAGAGTACGCTTGCCCGCGCCTTGTGTATCCACCTCAACCGCGCCGAGCCCGGCAGCGCGGCGCTGCTCGAGCTCGACGGCTTCCACCTCTCCGCCGAAGCGCTGCAACGCCGCGGCGAATCAGCACGGAAGGGCGCACCGCACACCTTTGATGCGCTCGGCTACTTCAAGCTGCTCGCCCGCGCGGCGCAACGCGGTACAACACTGGAGACCCCGGTCTACGACCGCGCCTGCCACGAGCCGGTCTATTCCGGCCGCAGCGAGTACCGCGTCATCCCGCAGACCCGCTACATCCTCACCGAGGGTAACTACCTGCTGCTCGACGAGCTGCCCTGGACCGCGATTGACGAGTTGGCGAGCGTTCGCTGGTACCTGGAGACGCCCGCAAAACAGGCCGAGGCCTGGCTGGTCCGTCGGCACATGGCGGTGGGGCGGTCGATCGAAGAGGCGCACCAGCGCGTGGCCGAGAACGACCGCCTGAACGCCCAGCGCGTCAACCAGCACAGCCGGCACGCGGACCGTGTTTTGCAATGGCCTGCATCTACCCTGGACGCTTGGTCGGCCGACGCCTAGAACGGGCCGCGCACCGGGTTGATGAACACGTTGTCGTGGCTGGGGATGATGACCTCGGCGATCTCGATCGCTTCCTTCAAGCTCTCCTGCGCCTGCTCGATGTCGTAGCAGCCGCGCAGGACCCGCCCGCGTTCGAGGTGCTCGATGGTGGGCACGGCGTCCCCAGCGACCAGCGTGGTACGCGAGGGGTGGCTCAGCAGCAGCCCGCAGGTGCCCGGCGTGTAGCCGTAGACCGGGAACAGGTCCACGCCCTCGTCGAGCTTGTCGGGCGCGGCGGTACATTTCTTGAGGACGGCGATCTCGTGCTGCAGGATGGTGCGGACCTCGTCGTCCGGGGCGTCCTCGAACTGTGCGACAAGCGCCGTGCCGACCGCCTCGCGTTCGCGCTCGCTGATGAGCCAGCGGCTATCGGGGAACGCGTCGAGCCCGAGCCGGTGGGACGGGCGGAAGCAGGTCAGGAAGACGTCGGTGATATCGTCGGGCGTCAGCCCGCTGCGCTCGGCCAGGCGGGCGGTGATCACCTGCGGCGGCAGGCCGGGATCGACCAGGATGCGCCGCTTCGCGGTGGTGATGAGTGTGGTGGTTGCATGAGGCGTTCGTGCCGGGCCCTGCTGCTGCCAGAGCTCGTTCACACTGAGTGTGCCGATGCTGATGATGCGGTAGTCCATGGGGTCGGGGCTGTCGTTCGTCGTAAGTATCAGGGAGTGTCGGGTGGCGTGGCTACTTGTGACGCCCGCCGCCGCCGGGCTTGCGGCGGTTGTTTTTCTTGCCCGGTCGTTTGCCGGCCCCGCCGCCGGGCTTGCCGGGGGTGCCGGGATGTGCGCCGCGGCGAGCGGATTTCTTCTTGGGGCCGCCGCGTGGCCGACCGCCCGGCCGGGGCTTGCCGCCGCCCCCGCCGCGCGAGCGCTTGTGGGGTGGGGTGATGACCTCGCCGGGCTCGGGCTCGGCGCCGGGGGGGATGTCCTCGGGGTGGTCGCGCAAGACCTCGACGCTCATGCCGATGAGCTGCTCGATGTCCCGCAGGTAGCCGCGTTCTTCCCGGTCGCACAGCGAGATCGCTGCGCCCGAGCTGCCGGCCCGCGCGGTCCGCCCTATCCGGTGCACGTAGCTCTCCGGGTCGTTGCTCAGGTCGTAGTTGAACACGTGCGAGACGTCGTCTACATCGATCCCGCGCGACGCGATGTCGGTGGCGACGAGCACCGCGACCTTGCCCGAGCGGAACCCCTTGAGACTCCGCTGCCGGGCGGCCTGCGTCTTGTTCCCGTGGATCGCCTGGGACTCGAAGCCGGCCTGCCGGAGCTTGCGGCAGACTTTGTCCGCGCCGTGTTTGGTCCGCGTGAAGACGATCGCCCGGGTGATCGACAGCCGGCCCAGCAGGTGCGCGAGCATCGCCGGCTTGTCCTTCTTGTCCACAAAGTAGACAAACTGCTGGATCCGCTCGGCCGGCGTCGCGGCGGGGGCGATCTCGATCTCCACGGGGTTGCGCAGCAGGTCGTTCGCCAGGCCGCGGATCGACCTGGGCATCGTCGCGGAGAACAGCAGCGTCTGCCGCTTCTTCGGGACCTTCGCGGAGATCTTGCGGATATCGTTGATGAAACCCATGTCGAGCATGCGGTCCGCCTCGTCGAGGATAAACGTCTCCACCCGGCTGAGGTTGACGTGCCCCTGGTTCATCAGGTCCATCAGCCGGCCCGGTGTCGCGACGAGGACGTCGACCCCGGCGTTGAGCTTCTTGACCTGCGGGTTCTGGTTTACGCCACCGAACACCACGACGCCGCGGACGTCGAGGAACTGGCTGTAGTCGCGGAAGCTCTCACCGATCTGGGCGGCCAGTTCGCGGGTCGGGCTGAGCACCAGGCAGCGGGGCAGGCGCTTGCCACCGGCGTGCGGTTGGTCGGCCAGCGCCTGGAGCACGGGCAGGGCGAAGGCGGCGGTCTTGCCGGTGCCGGTCTGCGCGCAGCCGAGGATGTCGCGCCCTTCGAGGGCGGGGGGGATCGCGCGGGCCTGGATCGGTGAAGCGGTGGTGTAGCCGGCCTGGTCGATCGCACGGAGGATCGGCTTGGCGAGCCGGAGGTCACTGAATTGCATGGGTCTTTCTTCGCGGGCGGGGAGGCGCTACCGCTGGCTGAACCCATCGCCGTCCTGGATCAGCTCGATCCGATTGCCGAAGGGGTCATGGGTGTAAAGGCGTTTACGGCCGGGGATGATACCCTCCCACTCGATCTCGTGACCCGCCGCGGCCAGTTTCGCCACCAGAGCGTCCAGGTCCGACACGCAAAACGCCGCGTGCGGCTTGTCCTGGGCTACGAAGCCCGCGTCCGTCCCCAGGTGCACCGAGACGGCCCCCGCACGGAACCAGCACCCGCCCCTGGAGGCGTAGTCCCCCGGCTTGGGCTCTTCTTCCATCCCCAAGAGCCCGACGTAGTACGCCCGCGCCTCGGATTCCTGTCCCGGCAGCATCACGAACTGGATGTGGTCCAGCAGGGTAATCATGGCTACTCGTTCTTCAGGTGGTCGATGTGCCGCCAGGGCAGCGTCCCGCCAAAGAAGTCTTTGCGGTCCTTCAGCCGCTCGAGTACCGGGCCGGGGATCAGCGGCAGGAGGCGGTCGATCTCCCCGCCCGCGGCGATCTGCTTGATGAGGGTCGAGCTGGTAAAGCCATACGCCTCGCCGGACATAACGAAGACGGTCTCGATATCGGCGATGGTGCGGTTGGTCAGCGCGAGCTGGAACTCGAAGTTCAGGTCGGTGACGTTGCGCAGGCCACGGAGGATGGCCGTCGCCCCGAGCTTGCGGGCGTAGTCCACGGTCAGCCCCTCGTACGACGCGACGACGACGTGCGCCTCGCACTCGGTACGGATCAGGTCACGGATCATCTCGATCCGCTCATCGATCGTGAAGATCGCCCGCTTGGCCGGGTTGCTGCCGATCGCGACGACCAGCTCGTCGAAGAGGTACTGGCCACGGCGGATGACGTCGAGGTGGCCGTTGGTGATCGGGTCGAAGGTGCCGGGGAACAGACCGATCTTCCGGCGGTGGCCCGGGGGCGGCGGAGTCTCGGCAGGGTCGGCGTCGGTCATGGCGCGAGTATACCACCCCTCAGAGCCCCTCAGCCCGGTCGGCCGTCCGCACAGCCCGCACACCCTGCACGCCCAGAACCCCGGGGGGCGCGTCGGCTGTTTTCCGCGAGCGATCGCTGGCCCCGCCGGGTTCTGAATCAGTTACTTCCCCCCGAAGCGAGACGGGCACAACAACGACGCCCGAGACACGCGACAAACGGTCGGCCGACGCCGGCCCCCAAACGACCCTGGATCGGGTCTCGTCCCGGTTGCCTCCCCGGGCGAGACCTTTTTTCTTTACTTCGAATCGGCCGACGCATCATCCACGGCCGGCATCTGCTCCAGCATCCGCTCGATGTAGCGCAGCCCATTGAGTTGCAACTGGATCGCGGCCGCGTTGGCGTCCCCGGGTTCCTGATCGAACAGCTTACCGATCGCGGCGAGGTAGCCGGTCCGTTTCTCCTGGGCCCAGGCCCGGTGCTTCTCGACCGCCGGCTGGTCGCCGAGCGAGACCGCGTCGTCCATCGCTTCGCGGACCTCCATCATCTCCATCAGCAGGTCCGGCGGCAGGGCCTGATCTTCATCCGTAGACCTGTCGGCACCGTCCTGCCGGAGCGCCAGGAGCGCCCGCGCCCGTCGCTCATCGTCGCGCAGGACACGGTGGGCCTGGGTGAGCTGCGACATCCGCTCCGCGGCGTCGGCCTGGTCCAGCGGGTCGGTAAACCGGTCGGGGTGGCAGCGGGCCGACGCCGCGAGGAAGCGGGCCTCCAGGTCCTGACGGTCCAGGTTGAACATGGGCTCGATACCCAGCAGGGCGAAGGGGTCTTGCATCCACAGAGTGTAGTATCATGCCCGCGCACCATGCGGGTGTGGCGGAATTGGCAGACGCGCCAGATTTAGGTTCTGGTGGGGTAACACCCGTGAAGGTTCGAGTCCTTTCACCCGCATTGCAGACCCCCGCCGGATGGGGCTATACTGTGCGGCTCGCCCCCAAGCCCGGGTGGCGGAACTGGCAGACGCGCCGCGTTGAGGTCGCGGTGGAGGTAAAACTCCTTGGAGGTTCGAATCCTCTCCCGGGCACTTGACCCAGCCGCACGGCTGGGTTTTTGTTTCTTAGAACCCCTTGTTTTGCGTTGTCTTGTGGCATTATCTGATTGCTGCAATTCGCCCTTCTCACATAGCTTGCCACGATTTTAGAACGGTTTTGCCACGGATCGGTGCGCGCCTATATCCGCCCATGACAACGAGTATTGACGGGAGACGCCGTATGGCGCGGAGCAACGGCGGCGGCCAGGAACTCACCTGGAAGCCGTACGGCAAACGCAAGGGCAAGGTGGTCAAGGGTGGTCAGTGGGTGAAGGGGATCGACGGCAAGCAGAAGTCCTTCGGCTCCGCCTTCAGGAAGCCGGACCGCAAGGCCTACGGCACCGCGCTGGCCAAGATGCGTGACGACACGGAGGAGCAGGGCGAGGAGTGTCAGCTCCAGAAGGTTGCCCGGGCCTTTAGGGATGCCAAGGTTAAGGCACTCGGTATGCCGTCGCGATTGGATTGGGTGGGAAGCTGAACTGGCAGCCGTCTGCGTCTGCCGGTCCGGGGCGTCTTCCGCCTCGGCATACAGCCGGCCGATCTGGTCCTGCAGCTGGGGCGGGTCGTGGAGCAGCGTGTGGTCCAACTCCGCGGTGAGGTTGATGCTGCAACCCTCCGCGTTGTAGTTCTGGCTGGTCTTCCGGTTGAGTCCGACGTTGATCGTGATCGGCATGGGGGTCTCCATACAGGGGTGAACGCGCATGAAACAGCCCGTCACACGCTGCCGGGCTAACCAAGGGGGGCATCAGATCATGACGCAAATCGGGCGAGGATTAAGGGGCCGGTGTCAGGAGACGCGGGGTGCTTCTAAAACCACCCCGCCAGGCGCGGCACCTGTGGGGCGGCGTGACCATGGATGGCGGGTACGGGGCGACGCAGGGGGGAGCCAGCAGGACCGCTGTGACGACGAAAACTCGACCGCATTGGTATCGGGCCGGGCGATCAGTCTCGCCGTATTGTCGTGGAACCGGCTGGATGGCCCAGAAATGGCCCGCCGATCCCGACCAGGGATCCGAGGCAACCGGTTTACGGCGGCTCTGGGCTTCTGCCAGAGCCGCTCGCGTTGTAGACTTCGTGCAGTAGAACCCCGGCGCGTAGTCGGGGAGTGCAAATGGAAACAGTCTGACCTAAGTCTCGCGGAGAACTGGCCTCTTTCACACCAAAGAAGGTGGTCGGAAGGGGTTCCGGCATGGAATCAGGGCCATTCGGCAGTGCCAGACTTCGGTTCGACCCGTCTATGTGATAAAGTCCGATGTAAATCGCTTGGTAATGGCATTCTTGCTAGGTAACCCAGTTTGATATCTGTCGGTTCTAAGTTATCTTCTGGAGGGACAACATGCAGACTTCTAAGTCCTTCGCCGTCCCCTGCATTGCGGGGCTGTTAGCCGGTTTGCCTGCCATCGTCTCCTATGGAGCGACGCAGACTTGGGGGCTGCCTGGCGGTGGTGATTGGTTCGAACCGCTGAACTGGACTACACAAGTACCGGATGCCACCGATGAAATCGCCGTGTTTGATGACGGTCTGAATGGTGCGTTCGCGTCGATCTCGCTGGGCGGGCAGACGGCATCCGTGGGTGAAGTACGTCAGGCCAGCGACGGGACCCTGGTCTGGCTTACAAACGGCGATCTGGCCTTCGATGTCGCGGGCATAGGGGGGCAGGCACAAGTCGTGACCGAAGTGGACGCGGGCGATTTGACGATCGCGACTGGCGTGAGTTTTCTGGATGACGATCTGGTCGTTGTCTCTGCCGAGGGCACGGCCGTCAACCTGAGCGGGGTCATCGCCGCCGGATCGCAGGGGCTGGTGATGCAAGGTGCCGGGGCGCTTTGGCTTTCCGGGAACAATGCCGGGTGGTCAGGCGATTTCACTGCAAACAGCGGCGCTGTTTACTTGTCTCATGCCCTTGCACTTGGCGTCGCGGGTACATCGGTGATTGACGGCGCGGAAGTCTATCTCCGTATCGGCTCCGACGAGTCGTTTGATGTCCGCACGGGTGGGCTTTGGCTCGACGCGGGCGCACACGACGGCGATGTAACCCTCAGCGGCGGCGACCTCGGCACGGTTCTTGGGGGCCAACTCGACGGCACCCTGTTCCTTTCGCCGGGCTCTGGTTCAGTCGTTGGTGCCAATAACGGTCGGACACTCACGCTCACTGGGGGCGTCACCGGTACGGGCGACTTAGTCTTTGCGCCTTCAGGCACGGTCCGGTTGACGGCGACTGGGTTGACTCACGATGGGGGGATGGTCGTGAATAGCGGCCGGGTTGAACTCCTGGCCGGGTCGACGCATACCGGGGCGACCACCGTCAACGGTGGCACCCTGTTGGTAAATGGTGCCGGCTCACTCGTCGGGAGTGGCGGCAGTGTGTCGGTTGAGGCCGACGGGACACTGGGCGTCGATCGGTCCGCAGGTAGTGATGCTTTACTTAACAGTGTCGCGTTGAACTCGGTGGACCTGCGTGATGGCTCGCTCCTATTGCAGGCAGATCTGGACCCGGCTCAGTTCCTCGCGGGGGCCTCGACGGGCGGCCAACTGCTAGTGGGCTCGGTCGCCGCGTACTCTGCAGGGGCGACGGATGTCTTGGACTTTGGGGCCCTTCCGGGTGGGGGTGCTCTTGTCCTTGGGGCATCCGGGAACTCTTCGCTCTCCGCCACCCTACAACTGATCCCGGATAGCAGCCGGACGTTGCGTCTGGGTGCAGGCACGGGGACGCTCAGTCTCGGGGGCGTGATTTCCGACGCTGGTGGCTCCGCCGTGGGCTTGTCGCACCTCGGGCCGGGCACCACCCGGCTGATAAGCGCCAATACGTTTACAGGCGCCGTCCATATCGCCGGCGGCCGGGTCGAAGTCGCCCACACGATGGGGTTGGGGGCGACCGATGGGGACACGACCGTCGCAGCCGGAGGCCGCCTGGACCTATCGGTCGTCGTAAGCGAGTCGATCATCATCGATGGCGGGCAGGTCCGATTGGCGGTTGCCGGGTCCTTCGCCAACGAGTGGCATGTGCAGTCGGGTACGCTGGAATCTAAGGTCGCGGGACTGGTTGAGTTGGCCGGGCCGTTCGAGGTCGTCACAGGACTGACCCTGCGGGACACAGGCGGTGGTGCCGGGATAAGTCTGGACGGTGCGATTTCCGGGACCGGGGCACTGACATTCGAGGGGGGCTTGTTTACGCTCGCCGGCAGCAACAACTATCTCGGAGAAACCACGGTGCGAGGTGGCAGCATGCTTGACCTCATCGAGGTCGATGCACTTGGCGATACCTCCGAAGGCACTGTGATCCAAGACAGCGCTTTAGTCCGCCTTTCGGTCCCATCTCTCGAAGCGTTCCGCGTTTCCGGCGGGACACTGTTACTCGCAGACCTTGGCGCCGACTACACTAACCCGGTGACCTTAGCGGGGGGCAATTTAAGCACGCCGGACCTGCCCGGTCCTGGAAGCGTACTCCTAAGCAGCGGCCTGACGATCGATGGGGACGGAACGTTGACTGTACTCGACCCTGTCGAGTTCTCGGCCCAGGTCACCGGGATGGGCGACCTCTCCGTGTTCGCCGAATCAGATATCACCTTCTCGGGCGGGATCGACCTAGCCGGCCATCTCTCGCTTGAGTCGGCTGACTTCTTGACGGTTTCCATGCCCCAAGCCGTGGCGGTTCAGGGGCTCCTAGTGGACGACTATACGCGCCTGGTCGTTGAGGACGACCTGGCCGTCAGCGGCACCCTGCGGTTGGATGTCGTCTCGCGTCTGGACTGGCTCGGGGGCCAGTTGCAGACCGGCAGTTTCGAGGTCGATGTTCAGAACACGACGATCGGGTATGCCCGATTTGGCCTGGGTATCGACCTCGATCTCACCGCGCTCTCGAACGGCACCCTGATCGGTTCCCCCGTGGACTTGACTGGGGACTATGTCGGCGACCTCCCTGGTTTCGAGGTATTCAATGGCGCGACGGTGCGGCAGACGGCCGACTCGCTGACGGTTGTCGGCGACGTGTGGGTCGGGGTGGGTACGAGTCCCGGTACGCTGCGGCTCGAAGGCGGCTCACTTTCCGCCGACACCGTTCACATCGGCGGCACGACCCCTAACGCGATCGAGATCGCCGGCGGCACGCTGCATGCGGACCTCTACCTCGGCGACGGTGTGGGCTCGAACGGGACACTCCGTCTGACCTCTGGCCAACTCATCAGCCCGGTGCTCCGTGTGGGCTCGGGCGGCACCGGGCTCGTGGAACAGAGTGGCGGTACTGCGGACATCAGTTCTCTACGATTCGGTGAAATCGCTGGACCCGGCGGGGTCTACGAGCTCTCGGGCACCGGTGTCCTCAACGTGAGCGAATTGGTCTTCGAGGAACACGCCGCCGGCACCCTCCGTGTCACAGGCGGAACACTGACCGTGACTGGCGATGTCGAAGATTCTTACGCTGGTCCGGGCACAGCCACAATCGAGATCAGCGGTGGCACGTTTAACGCAGGCGGTCTTTACCTCCGCGCTTGGCCTAACCAGGTCGCCTACCACCAGTCCGGCGGGACCGCGAACTTCTCCGAGCGACTCGAGATGGGGTTTAACAGCGACTTCCAGTTCACTGGCGGGACACTCAACGCAACATCCCTCACCGTCGACGGCCAGGACAATGCAGTCCTACACACCGGCGGCGACATCGTCGCGGATTTCATGACCCTCCGCGCGAGATACAACGACGCCGACTTGCGCTACGAGTTGTCAGGCGGCAGTATCACGACCCACGATTCGATGCGCCTCAACGCTACGTCTGCCTCATCCCAGGGCAACGGGGATGTAACATTCGTCCAATCCGGCGGGGTTGTGACTTCGGCATACCGATTCTATCTCGGCACCGGTACCGCCGATGGTGCCGCACGGTATGAGCTGCTTGCAGGCACGCTCGATGTCTCGGGTGTCGCACCGGCCGGGTTTGTGTTCTTTGGCGACGATGGCAGTGCCGAGTTTATCCAGACCGGCGGGACGGCGGACCTAGGCGAGCTGCGTTTCAACAACGGCTTGGTCCGCATAGACAACGGCCTGATGTCGATGCGTGCCCTAAGGATCGGTGCGAGCGGGCCCAATGTGACGAGCCTCTTCCAGCAGAACGCCGGCACCGTCGATGTGATTGGGGAGTTCACACTCCAGACGGCCAGGACTTCGAACGTCGATGCCCGCTATCAGTTGAACGGTGGCAACCTGAGCGCGCAGGCGGTCGTCGTCGGAGGCGAGGAAAGTGATGCCGTCGGCGCGATCGAACAAACCGGAGGCATAGCCTCGTTCGGGTTGCTGATCATCACGCCGTTTGGGAACTACGACTTGACCGGCGGGACGCTTGCGATCCAAGACGGGCTGGTCAGCGATGGTACGCTAGATCTTCATGGGTCCAACGCCACATTCCGCGCCGAGGGCGGCCTGATTAATCTCGCGGCGAATCCGCTGCTCAACGCCGCGAACGCCAACATCGTTGGGCTCGCCGACACCGTCATCTCGCTCCCCGCAGGATTTGACACCGCGACGGAGTTTGGCAGCTTCAGTAACGCCGGTATCACGCACTTCCTCGGCGACACGCTTTTCATCCCCGACACCACCCAGCTCAACGCAAGCGGTACGTACCACGACCACGTCCAGGCCCAGGGCGATATCATCGCCACGGCCTCGGGCCCGCTGCACCTGCTTGGCGGGCTGCATACGATCGGCGAGGTCGAAGTCGACTTGGGACCTGAGGGCACCGTCGGGATCAACAACACTATCTCGGGCATGGACGGCGGTACACTCAACGCCAAAACATTGACCGTCAGTGGAGTTGGCCAAGCTGCATCCTTCCAGATGGGCGGCGGGGCCCTACAACTCGCCTCCCCTAACATGAGCGAGCAGAACCCGGGTTCGCTCATTGTTGCATCAGGCGTAAACGCACCGGCCACCTTCGTTCTTAACGCGGGCAGTGTCAACATCCCCGGGGATTACCACCGGGGATTTATCGACATCGTTGCAAGTCACACCGATGCGCTGTTCGAGCAGCACGGCGGGTTGGTGTCGCTTCCCGACGGCTCACTCCGAGTCGAGTCGAAGTCTACAACGGCCGACGCCAAGGTCGAGATCTACGACGGGAGCTTTGCTGTTCGGACCTTGTCCATTCGCGAGGGTGGCAGGGTCGAGCTCCTGGGCGGCTCGATGCAGGCAAACTACACCACGGTCCTGCGATCGGACGATGATGACGCCGTCTTCCGCGTCGCCGGCGGACACCTTGCGGGGATCAATCTAAGTCTGGACGCGAGCCAGACCGTCCTACCCGCGATCTTCGAGATGACTAACGGCCTCGCGGAACTGTCCGGGGAGGTCTCGATCGCGCGAGGGCGTGTCACAATCAACGGCGGTCGGCTCCAGGCTGGTGACTTGTCGATGTTCTCGCCTCAGTACAGCGAGGGCGAACATTACAGCCAGGTCATCATGACCGGCGGCGAGCTGGTCATCGACGGTACATTCAACGCCCGAGGCACCAGCTCACTCATCGATCTGTCTGGGGGGTTACTGCAAGCCGGCATTCTGCGCCTGGCCGGAGAAGGAGACGAGGTCTTCCTCCGATTGGACAGCCCTGGGGTTCGTGTGCGAGTTACCGACCGGTTTATTCTTGGCGAAGACCTCGTTCTCGACGCGGTCCAGGCGGCAACCATCCACCTGGACACCGCCTCCATGGAGATGCAAAGCACCTCGGCCGCCGATATGGCTGGGCTGGAACAACTCACTCTGCTGATGGAGGGTAACGCCGACATCGAGGTCGGTGGGCGGGACATGGGCGCGGTCCTCGCCGGCTTTGACAACAACTTCGCGCTAAGTGAACTCGTCTTAGGTGATGACCAGATCGGCCTGGTCCGTCTGGTCGACGAGACCGACAATGCGTTGGCAGACTCCCAGGACGAAGCACTCTACGTTGATCGGCTGGTCCTCGGCGCGGGCTCGGGCCTCAATCTCAACGGCTTGAACCTCTACTACCACCAGTTTATCGACGAGGGTGGCCTGATCCTCCCCGAGGGCGGTGCGCTGATCCACGTCCCGCTGGATGTACTCGGCGACCTTTCAGGCGACGATTATGTCGGTGTTGAAGACTTGGACATCATCATGGCAAACTGGGGTGGTAGTGTGACACCAGGCGACCTCTCGCTAGGCGATGTCTCGGGAGATGGCTTGGTCGGCTCGTCCGACCTCAGTATCGTTATCGCGAATTGGGGACAGGGTATCACGCCGCAGGGGAATGTCCCTGAGCCAACGGCCGCCCTGACACTCCTGCTCGGCACCTTCTTACTATCACGCCGCCGACGTACCGAATTGCACGCCTGATCGGGTCCATTCTGTACCTCACAACGGCCGCTACTGAACCCCAACAGCCATCGCACACTTTCGAGAGAGAAGATGCCACTACGCTTCAAAACTAACTTACTTCTAGGCGCAGCACTCCTTCTCTATGCAGCGGACGTCACGGGCCAAACACAGATTCAGTCTGACTGGGTGACAGCGGCAAACGGCGACTGGAACGCCCCCGCCAACTGGTCGTCGGCCGACTTCCCCGACAACGCCGGGTTCACGTTTTACGACGTCCTCATCAATGCGGCGGGTTCGCCATACACCGTGACCCTTAGTGGCCTGAACATCGACGTGGACACGTTGACTCTCGATAGCGCCGACGCCACCCTCCTGATCCGTAACGGCGCGGTGTTCTCGGCCGATGACATCGCCCTGCTCGATGGCACCATCGAACTGAACAACGGCCGTATCAAGGACGCGGTGATCACGGCGTCTAACGGCCAACTCGTCAGCGACTCGGGCGACTACTTCTACCTGGAAGGCGTCACCCTGGCCGGGAACCTCTCGATGACTCACAACTCGTTTGAGGTCGAAAACACGCTGACACTGTCGGGCGGGGCAGTCGTTGATCTCTATCAACAGTCGGGCAGCAACGGCCGAGGCATTGAGTTCACCGGCACCGCTGCTGGGGTCGCAGGCGACGGCACGCTCCGGCTCCATAGCGAACGCTTTTTCTATATCTCCCCGGGTGCGACCGCGACAATCGGTGCCGCTACGACGATCGACACGCAGAGCGGCGACCTCGTCCTGACCAGCGGCCACTGGGTAAACGACGGCACCCTCTTGATCCGGGGCAACGGGGCCGATTTTCGGGCTGACGCCGGGTCGGATTCGTTCACGAACTCAGGCCTGCTTGAGGGTTTCAGTAATGCCTACATCCAACTCGATACTGACTGGAACAACCTCGGCACGATCCGAGTCCACGACAACGCATATCTCGAGTTGGGTGGTAGCTTCTCAATGAGTGGCCTCGGCACCATCGAATCGCTCGACGACGCAACGGTCAGTATTACCGGTGTCCTGAGTTTGCAGCCCAGCGAAGTCTTATTGGTGGATGGCAGCATCGCTGGCCTCGAACTGAATGGTGGGACAATCCAGGGAGGGCGGATACGCGGTGTCGAGGACAACAACTTTGAGCGAGTCACTACCGCGACGCTCGACGGGACAGCGATCGAATCACTGGACCTACTAGGCTCGGTGTGGTTTATCACCAACGGCCTAGAGCTGGACGACGCCACACTCCAGGTCGACGGTGACTTTTCCCATCTTCAAAGCTATCAGTTCCATGGCCCTCAAACGATCTCCGGTACTGGCACTTTAGGCACGATCAATGGTACCGAGTTTCGTTTTAGCGACGGGCACACAGTGTTCGGCCAGGGCGTCACGATTGACGTGACCAACGGGAGTGCCGACTTGGGGGTTTCGAGCAACGGTTCGTGGGAAAACCAGGGCACTATTCATATCGGCGACGGCTGGTGGGCAGAGTTCCTTGACGACTGGACGAATACTGGAAACGTGTTGCTGGACGACGGGGCTTTGCTTGTGATCTCGGGCGACTTCCAGACCTCGGACCTGGGCACGCTGACTGGCACATCCAACGCCACGGTCAGGATGCACCACAACACTGACTGGGACAACACCGGGCAAACAGCCGACCTCTCGACGATCTTCGGAGCGTTGCAACTCGGTCTTTCGGGGAGCCGGATCATCGGTGGGACATTGACGGCTTCACAGCCCTACGATTTCGAACCGAGCGTATTCCTACGCGATGTAATCGTGGATTTCGATTGGGACATGCGTGCGCACCCCAACCGGGGCCCAGTGATCGAGGGCGACCTCGCCGTCGCCGCCGGCCGAACGGTCACACTGAGTACGAACGGGCAACTCCGCTGGGCCGGTACCCAGCCGTACACGCTCAGTGGTGGTGGGACAGTCGTCGTGACGGGCGACGAGGCGATGGAAGTCGGCGGCGACGGGCTTGTCATCGGCGCGGGCGTTACGGTGCAGAACGGCGACGCGTTCGGCGTCGGGCCGGACTTGGTGCTCAAGGCCCAGACCAACCACGGTACGATCCTGCAGAACGCCGCGACCCGCACACTCCTGCTGGACGGCTCGGGGCAGGACAACCACGGCACACTCCGAGCGACGATCGGCACCCTACAGGCCGACACGCTGACCAACACAGGGCTGGTCGAGGCCAACGACGCGACCGGACGGGTGGTCCTGCTGGGGACAACCGCTAACAGCGGTACCCTCCGAGCGACGAACGGCGGAGTACTCGATTTCGACCAGCTCAGTAACACCGGCCAGCTTGAAGTCATGGCCGGTGGCCAGGCCACCCTCGCCGGGGCCTGGGACAACACCGGCGGCACGATCCACGTCGATCAGGGCCGGCTCACCCTCGGCACCGTGCCCACCAGCCTCGGTACATTCACACAGAATCAAGGCACCTTCCGGCTGGGCTACGACCTTCATGTCTCCGAGCTGTCACTGATCCCTCAAGGGGCCGGTTCGACGATCGAGATCGCTGGCGCACTGGATTTGACTGGATCGGTTCTCGCCATGGACAACCATCCTGCTCAGTTTGTGCTTGTCGGCGGCCATATCTCCGGCAACCGGCAGATCAACGGCGACACCCCGTTGTGGGTCGCGCCATCCGACGACGGCAGGCCCAGCGCCCTGGACAGTGTCGCGCTGCTTTCTGACATCGGGCTGTTAGAGGGTGCCATCCTGAACCTTGAGGGCATTATGAACGCCTCAGAGGTTCGAATGTTCGGCGACGGCCGCGTCCGCGCGACTAGCAGCAGTGTGGTGCACTGGCAGCGGGCCGTGTTGGAAACGACGTTTGATTTACAGCCCGGGTCTGACGTCCGGTTCTCCGACACCTTCACGCTCGAGGGTGACCTCCGAACCACCGGGAGCGCTGGGACCTCCTCGCTGCGTTTTGGCGTCGGTCCGGTTTCTGGCACAGGTTCTATGGTGATGAGTCGAGCCGTGGAGTGGGAACTGATGGGCCCGCTGACACTCGGCTCTGGGATCGACACTCGCTTCGTGGCGTCGGATGCTGTGATCGCGGGGGACGGCTCGGCGTTTGTGAACAACGGCTCGCTCGACATCCTAGCCGGCTCTCAGGTCCACGCCTCGGTGGGTAGCTTCATCAGTAACGGCGGTGTCATCATCACGGGGGGGAGCACGCTGCGGGTCAACGCCGCGCTGTTCGAGGTCGCATACGACCTGCTCCTCGACGGTACCGTCGGATCGTCAGGGTCTGACCTCCGCATCATCGGCGACGGCGCAATCATCGGACGGGGCACCGTCGACCTCGACGGGGCACACCGGCTCGATGTGGGCGGAACGCTGAGCGTCTCGTCGGGCGGCATCGGACTGGCGATCGACGGCGACCTCCTGTTGCAGCCCGGAAGCCGCTTTGAGGCCAACCCGCTCACCCCCAGCACCGTTGTACTGCAGGCGACCGGTGATGCCCAACTTGGCGGGACACTGGCCCTCCAGGCTGACTCACTCATCGGGATTGAACTGGGGGATGAGGTCACTCTGATCCAAGCCGCCTCGCTGACAGATTCGTTCAGCCAGGTCACGGGCCTTGGGATCAACGGACTCCTAAGTTGGTCCATCCGCTATGAGGACCAGGCGGTCATCGCGTTTGCCAACGTGACCGGCGATGCGAATGGCGACCTCGTCGTGGGGGTCGAGGACCTCGACCTGGTTCTAGCTCAATGGGAAACCCCTGTTGCGGCTGGAGACAGCTCCCTCGGCGACCTTGACGGTGACGGATGGGTCGGTCAGAGCGACTTGGGCCTGGTTCTCGCCGGTTGGGGTGTGGACCTCCAAGCCGATCCCAGCGTCCCCGAGCCGGGCTCCCTCATAATGTTCGGCGGCCTCGCGGTAGTGCTTTCACGACGCCAGTCAAACCGACGAACTGCGGTTGGCTAAGAACGTGTGTGAGAACATCCCCCGTATCCCTGATAAATGAGGCATGGAAGGGAAGCTCTGCCCAATAGACCTAGCCGATGCGCAGTGTCACAGAATGCTCCGTTGATCGCTGGCGCCTACCCCAGCGGCCGGCTACGCACCGTCGAGGTGCGCGAAGTCGTCAATGGCATCCTCTACCTCGCCCGCACTGGCTGCGCGTAGCGGCACATGCCCTACGAGTTTCCGCCTTGGGGGCGGTGCACTGCGATCGGCGTTGGCAGCTCGACGGCACATGTGTACGCATCCACTACAAACTGCGCGAGAAAATGCGCGGCCAAGTTGGCAAGAAACCCACGCCCCAGGCGGGCGTACTTGGCAACCAAAGCGTCAAGGCCGACGCTCCCTCTACAAAAACTGCCAAGGTTACGACGCGGGCAAGACAACGCTTGGAAGAAAGCATTTCCTGAATCACTTTTCAGCCAGCTTCTGGTGATCGTCCTGGGTTGTATTGCTTCCCGCATTTGCATGACCCCCTCGGGATCTATGGTCCAGTTACTATGCGTGAACCGTTGATGGTTTGATCGGCTGCTGAGCCAGATCGGCGAAGGGGCGCAGCCTGTGGTCTTCTGCGATTTTCTTGCGATGGTATCGTTGCTTTGAATGTGTCTGCCCCGATGCCGACATCTGGGCCTCAAAACTGGTCATCATCCCATCGCCAATCTGGCTGATTAGTAGGGCGTGTATCGGCGGGATGATGTCGGAGAACGAATTGGTTAGGGGCTGAAGGCTGCATGTGTCTGATTTCCTGGAACACGGCGCGTCGGGTGGCCGCTGCATCGAGACAGGCCGCCGCAGTCATCGAACGGTCGCCCGACATCGTTGTGCTCCAGGAAGTCACCGCGGTCACCCTGGAGCGGCTGCTCCCACTTATGTCCATGGGTGGGCTGGGACACTCCCTAGTGACCTGCCCGCCCCGCGCACCCCAAAGCAAGGCGCGTGACTGCGTGGCGGTGTTCTCCCGATACCCGCTTACTCGGATTGAAGACCGCGTGCTGGATCTGCCGTGGTCTGAGAAGGTGCTCCCGGTTCGTGTCACCCTCCCGGGGGTCGCCCTGGAGATCTATGGCGCGCATGTTCCACCCGGCTCCAGCAACGGCTGGAAGAAGGTTGAGACGCTGGAAGGGATCTACTCGGCCCTGGCACGGCATAGCGATGCCCCCAGGATCCTGTGCGGTGATTTCAACACCCCGCAGTCCGAGCTGGCGGACGGTAGCTGCGTCACGTGGGCCCAGAAAGTCCGCCCCGATGGGACGGTCCGGAGGAAGCGACGCATCCGACATGGAGACGGTCAACGCTGGGATGCGGCCGAGCGTAACGTCCTCCGCGGCCTGGAGTCGCATGGGTTCTCCGACGTGTTTCGGGAACTCCACGGTCATCAGCCCGGGTACAGTTTTGTGCTTAGGCGGAAGTCGCACGTCGCCCAGCGTCGCTTCGATCACCTGCTGCTTAGCGGTCCCGTGTCGGCCAGCGTTTGCCGCTACATCCATGTCTGGCGCGAAGATAGGCTCAGCGACCATTCCGCCATCGAAGCGGAGCTAGTGCTTCATGCGCCGGCATAGCGCGCTGGTGCCTAAGCCCTGCCTGCACCATGATCAGCATGGGCTGTGCACCACGTCGACATCCAGATCCAGCCACTTGAACAGCAGGGTTTCCCTCGAAGTCAGCGGGATTTTGGAACGATTTTTTGCCACGAAATGTGTCAATATTGAGAATTTTTCGTGGCAAGTAAAACTGTTATAAAAACCTATATATCTGCGTTTATGGCAGAATGATCTGTTTTTAGACCGGCCTCTCCCGGGCATCACAGTACCCCAAGCGGGTGCAGTTTTTGTCACAAGTCATTGAAATGGCGTTGTCTACATCGGGTCTGCCCGCCACCCCTTCTGATTAGAATCAGTCCGAAAACTGGCGCGAGCCCGCGTACGTCTGGCGTATATGACATGAGTTATGAAAGAAGGAACGGTATCACGCAGACAGAGACGGGACATGGGACGCAAGAGCGCGAACGGGATGGAACTCAGCTTCCCTAAACGTCAAGCGGTGGTGCAAGATGATCGGGGGGAAGACCTAATGCTTCGGCAAGGGGCAAGTACCCCCAACGACAGGGCCCATGCACGCGCTGTTCGAAGGAAAACCACACGCTTCTGGTCGAGTGGGGAGATGAAGACCGACGCGACAATGAGCAGGCCCAGTTCCGCATTCGGCCCCGTGACCGGCAAGTCGACGCTCAGTCCTAAAGCAGCGATCCTCACAAACCCAGTCTCTTGGCTCTAGCAACCGCTGCATTTGTCAAGGTAGTGTGTTGACTAAGCATCATCATGCCTCGGTCGCCTCCTCGGTCTTCTCAGTTGCTCAGCACGGCCACGCGGATCCCAACACCAGTACTAGCCCCAGCAACTAGGTGGAGCCGGCAAACTTCTGTCTCTGGAACCGAACCTTCCCAGAGACCACCGCAACTCCCGCTGTTGTGTCCAGCAGTTGCGGTCGGCACTAGGCGTCCCGGGAAAACGACAGGTTGTCACGCCCGTCTGAGGGAAGTGCTCGGTCCACGCGATCTCGACCGCTGCTGTCCACGCCCTGATGATGGGGGCATGGAAGCCCGTGCGAAGGCGCCGGAATGAACAGGAGCAGGTCTGCCGGATTGGTCCATCTCGAGGCGAAAAAATCAATATAGTGAAACTTTTGGTACGCATGAGTGAAAATTTACTATACTCGGCGGACGCCCACCACTTCGGAGAGCACGATCATGGCTACGGACTTCGGACTCGCTTGCCTGGGGATCACCCACCCGCACGTGTCGGTCCGGCTGGATGTCGGCCGACGGATCGAGGGCGTGCGACTCATCGGCGTCGCGGACCCCGATCCGAGTAACGCCGATGGCCTGCGGGCCCTGTCCGAGTATGTCGAAGCACCGATCCTCACGCGGGACGAGGTACTGTCCAGCGAGGAGGTGCACGGCGTCGTGGTCGAGCCGTGGACCTATGAGATGGTTGATTACAGCATCGCCTGCCTCGAAGCGGGAAAGAGCGTGCTTGTCGAGAAGCCGGGCGGGTCCAACCCGGACGACCTGCAGCGGCTCGTCGAAGCGGCGGATAAGGCGCGGCGTGACAGTGGGGCGATCGTGCAGGTCGGCTACAACTTCCGTTTTTCACCGATGATCGACTTTGCCAAACGTGTGCTGGCCGACGGCCTGCTGGGCGAAGTCGTGCAGAGCCGCGTCCACGGCGCGGGGCCTGCCGGCGACGCGACCCACCGCTGGTTCAACCTGCCCAACGATCTCGGCGGCTGTTTCTGGGAGGACGGCTGCCACCTGATGGACCTGATCGTCCACCTCTTCGGCGTGCCGAACAACGTGACCGCAAAGGTCTCGAAGCACCAGGGCTTCTCCGGCGAAGACTCACTCGAGGACGCGGCGGTAGCGGCGCTGGAGTACGACAAGATGCTGCTGAGCTTCGACTTCACCTCGTGGGAGGCGCACGACTGGCTGGAGACCTGGGAAATCACGATGTATGGGACCAAGGGGACGCTGCGCATCCAGATGCTGCCAGAACGCTACGACCTGTATCTGAAGGAGGCGTCGGGCGGGTACGCCAAGGGCTGGACTCGGTGGAACGAGACGACGTTTGCGGTGCCCTGGGCCGGAGAGCCGACGCCCTGGGAAAAATGGCACATCGTCGCGAACAAGTCGTTCTTTTTCCATGAGATCGCGGCGTTCCGTGACGCAGCGCAGGGCAAGTCCGCGAGCACCGTCCCCGCGAGCCACGCGAAAGACATCGCGGCAGTAATGAAGGCGTGTTACGACTCAAGCGCGGGTGGGGGCCGGTGCATGGAGGTGGCGAAGCCGTGAGCGAACAGCCGCTTCTTACGTTGCCAGCGATCGAGGGCGATGCGCTCGACACCCGGCCGATCCCTGACGCGCCCGATGCGCTCGGGATCGGGTGTATCGGTGCGGGCAATATCGTCGCTAACGCGCACCTCCCCAGTTACCAGGCCGCGGGGTTTCGGGTGGTCGCGATCACCAGCCGGACCCAGGCCAACGCACGGGCCGTCGCGGAGTTGCGTGACATCCCGAAGGTGCACGAGTCGGTGGATGCCTTGCTGGCCGACCCGGCGGTGGACATCGTCGATATCGCGCTGCCGCCGGACCTGCAGCCGGAGGTGGCGTTGCGCGTGATCGACGCGGGCAAGCACGTGCTGGCGCAGAAACCGCTGGCGGTGTCCTTCGGGGAGGCGGAGCGGGTGGTGCGTAGCGCGGAAGCGAGGGGCGTTACCTTGGCGGTCAACCAGAACGGCCGGTGGGACCCATCGATCAACGCGGCGCGGACGCTGATCCGCGGCGGCGTCCTTGGCGAGCGATTGACCGCGCAGATGACGATGCGCATCAGTATGCCGTGGCAGGACTACTACCAGCAGGAGAAGTACAACCGCCTGATGGTCCTGCACATGAGTGTCCATCACATCGATCAGATGCGCTGGCTGTTCGGGGACCCGTCTGCCGTCTTCGCGCACGGACGCAAGGTGCCCGGCCAGCCGTTCCACGGGGAGACGATCGCCGAGTACACGATGTTCTACGACGACGGGTTCTTCGCGACCAGCCACGACGATGGCACGAACTGGTCGAACGACCTGAGTATCCGCTACCGCGTTCAGGGCAGCGAGGCGGTACTTGTTGGCGAGATCGGCTGGCCGCACCTCACCTATTCGACCCTGAAAATCCAGCGGAAAGGCGACGGTGCCTGGATCGAGCCGCGTTTCTCCCGCATGTGGTTCCCCGACGCGTTCTCCGCCACCATGGGCGAATTGATCTGCGCGATCGAAGGTGGTCGGCCGCCGGCAAACAGTGGGGCGGACAACCTCGGCACGATGCGCGCGGTCTTTGCGGCGTACCGCGCGATGTCCGAACGGCGGGTGGTAGGTGTGGACGAGATCAACGCTAGTGACGATTAGCCGTATGTGTAACGAAGATCCACTGCAAGGCTTTTGAGGCATCGCAGTGAAGGAGCGAAGACTTGACCGCTGCATCTGAGAACAACTCCCATGCGCCCGGTGCCTTGGAAGGCATCCGTGTGCTCGACGCGTCGCAGATGCTGGCCGGGCCGCACTGCGCGATGCGTCTGGGCGACATGGGGGCCGATGTCCTGAAGATCGAGCCGCCACATGGCGAGTGGACACGCTCGCACGGCATCGCCAACGCGACCGTCGGGGGTGAATCGACGCCGCTGATGGGGCTCAACCGCAACAAACGCAGTGTCACGCTGAACCTCAAGCATCCCGACGGACTGGAAGCGCTCTACCGGCTCGTCGAGAAGAGCGATGTCTTCCTACAGAACTACCGTGTCGGTGTCGTGGATCGGCTGAAGGTCGACTACCACACGCTCTCGCAGATCAACCCCAACCTCATCTACTGCTCCATCACCGGGTACGGCGAGTCGGGGCCCTACAGGTCCCGCCCGGGCCAGGACCTGGTCGTGCAGGGCTACAGCGGGTCGATGTATTCGGTCGGCAGCCGACACGACCCACCACGGCCGGGCCCGATCTACATCGCCGACGTGATGGCGGCGTACCAGGCGACGATGGCGATCCTGGCTGCGCTGATCGCGCGCGGACGTGTCGGCAAGGGCCAAAAGATCGAAGTCAGTATGCTCGCCTCACTCCTTGACGCGCAGGCCCAGGAGATGTCGACCTTCCTGAACCTTGGCATCCTGCCGCCTCGGACCGAGATGCCCTTCGCCAACGCGTGGATCAACGCGCCGTACGGCGTCTACAAGACCGCGGACGGATACATCACGCTGGCGATGGCGCCGCTGCACGTGCTCGGCGAAGCGCTGGACGACGACACGCTGCGCGGCATGACCGAGTGGTCCGATGGCGCGACCCGCCGCGACGAGGTCTACCCGATCGTCGAGGCGAAGCTGCCGGCCAAAACGACCGCCGAGTGGATCGCGATCTTCGACCAGCACAACATCTGGGCCGGCCCGGTCTACAACTACGCCGACGTCGACCGGGACCCGCACGTTATCGAGACCGGCATGATCGCCACCATCCAGCACCCCAAGGCCCCCGAACTGCGGATGCCGAACGTGCCGAACCGTTACTCGGTGACCCCCGAGGCGATCCGCCTGCCGCCCCCGATGCTCAGCGAACACACCGGTGCCGTGCTCGGCGAGCTGCTGGGTTACAACACGGCGAAGATCGAGCAGATGAAGGCGGACGGGGCGGCCTGACGGGCCACCGCATGAGCCCGTCACCTGCGCCACGCACACGTACCCCAAGCGAATCAACACGATGCCCGAGCACACGGACCTGCGTTACGAGAAACACCCCGGCGATGCTCCGGGCGAGGGGGTCGGAGTGATCACGCTCAATCGGCCCAGCAAGCTGAACACGGTCACGGCGGCGATGGCAGAGGGGCTGCAGCGTCTGGTGGGCGAGATCAACGCCGACGACAGCGTCCGGGCCGTCGTGCTGACCGGCGAGGGCGACCGTGCGTTTTCGGCAGGCAGCGATGTCCATGCGATGGACGCTTACGGCGATACCTGGTCGCTGCGCAACCGGGTCGAGTACAACCGGGCGCTGCTGGAACTCCGAAAGCCGATGATCGCCGCAGTGCGGGGCTACGCGATCGGCGGGGGGCTGGAACTGACGCTGACCTGCGATATCCGCCTGGCCGGGCGATCGGCCAAGTTCGGGGCCGGCGAGATCAAGCTCGGCTGGCACGGCGGCGGGGGGGTGACCCAGTTATTGCCCCGGATCATCGGGCCCGGCGAAGCGATGCGGATGCTCCTCACCGGCGACATCATCGACGCGGATGAGGCGCTCCGCATCGGTCTGGTTCAGAAGGTGGTGGAGGATGCCGACCTCCTGGACGACGCGATGGGTCTGGCACGCACCATCGCGGGCAACGCGCCGATCGCGGCGCAGATGGTTAAGAACCTCGTCCGCACCGCGATGAGTGACTCCCTCGACGCGGGGCTGCGGTACGAGAACGACTCGTTCATGCTCTGCTGGCAGACCGAGGATGCGGCAGAAGGCATCCGGGCATTTGGCGAAAAACGCCGGCCCCAGTTCAAGGGTCGCTGACCCAGCCGCACGGAACACCGCCCCGAACACGCCCCGCACCGACAGGAGCCCCACGTGGAAATCGCAGACGGCATCCATCGCATCCAGGCCCCGCTCGGCGACCGGTTTGTCTGCATGTACCTGCTGCTCGGGGAATCGGCGGCGCTGCTCATCGACACCGGGCTCGCGCCGATGCCCGCGGAGGTGCTCGACCCCTACCTCGGCCGGATCGGTGTCGGCTGGGACCGTGTCCGCTACGTCCTCACCTCGCACATCGATTTTGATCACACGGGCGGCAACGCCGCGGTGCGGGAGCGTGCGCCCCAGGCGTGCTTCATGTGCCACGAACTGGACCGACCGATGATCCAGGATGTCGAGGCGATGATCATCGGGCGGTACGCCTGCTATGCCCACGATCACGGCATCGACGAGACAGATGAGACCAAGGACTTTATACGCGCCAGCGCGGGCCACGTCCTTATCGATCTCGCCCTCCGTGGTGGCGAGCGGCTGCGCCTGAGCCCGGACTGGGTGGTAGACATCCTGCATACGCCCGGCCATTCGCTTGGCCACCTGAGTGTCTGGGACAGACGGAGCGCGTCGCTGATCATCCTGGATGCGGCGCTGGGTGATGCGGTCCTCACGGCCGAGGGGGAGCCGGCGTTCCCCCCGACCTACCGCTACCCCTCGAGTTACGAATCGACTATCCGCCGGCTCATGGCGATGCGGGCCAAGCGTGTGCTGACCTCTCACTACCCGGCCTACGAAGGCGAGGCCGGCGATGCCTTCCTGGCGCTGGGGCTGGGCTACGTCGACCGCGTGGAGGATGCCCTCCGCGGAGCGATCCGTGGGGCGGGGGGAGGGATCACGATGCGTGGCCTGATCGACCAGACCAGCGCCGCGCTGGGCGATTGGCCGGATGGGACCTACCTGTGCTGGCCGTTTGCCGGCCACCTCGAGCGGATGCTCGAGCACGGGTTGATCGCTAAGTCACGCGAAAGTGATATCGCCAGCTACCGGTGGATCGGTTGAGGGGAGCGGGGCAGGTTCGGAAAACAGGTCGCGGCGCGTCAGGAGCATCGTTATGAGCAAGGTCAGGGTCGGGATCATCGGCGCGGGGTGGTGGGCGACGTTCAACCACATCCCCCAGCTCCAGTCGCGTGATGATGTGGAGGTGGCCGCGGTGTGCCGGTTGGGCCGGGAACTGCTGGACAAGATCCAGGGCCAGTTCAACATCCCCTTCGCCACCGAGGATTACCACGAGCTGCTCGCGCAGGACCTGGACGCGGTGGTGGTGAGCACGCCCCACCACATGCATCATGAGCATGCCGGGGCCGCGCTCCGCCGGGGCATGCATGTGATGTGTGAGAAACCGATGACCCTCGACCCGGCACAGGCGTGGGACCTGGTACTCCTTGCGGAGGCGCAGGACCGAGTGCTGCTCGTGCCATACGGTTGGAACTACAAGCCGTTCAGCCAGCAGGCGAAGCGGTTGATGGACGAGGGCGCGGTCGGCGAGGTCGAGTACGCCCTGTGTCATATGGCCTCGCCTACGAAGGAGTTTTTTGGGGCGGCGGAGTCGGTCGAGGTGATGTCGCAGTGGGAGCCGACGCTCGCCGAGCCCGAGCCGTCCACCTGGCAGGTCGCGGAGAACGGTGGGGGCTACGGCCACGGGCAGATCACGCACGCCTCGTCTTTGCTCATGTGGCTGACCGGGTTGCGCGCGGCGGCGGTCAGCGCACGCGTCACCGCCCCCGGCTCGCCGGTCGATATGTACAACGCCGCCAGCGTGACCTTCCACAACGGCGCGATCGGCACCGTGTCGGGTGCCGCGACACTCCCCGCCAACGATAAGTTCCAGGTCGACCTGCGCATCTTCGGGACCGAAGGAGTCCTGATGATCGATATGGAACGTGAGCGCCTCGTGGTCCGGCGTCACGACAAGCAGCACGTCGAGGTCGAGGTCGAGTCCGGCACCGGTGCCTACGACTGCGACACGCCCCCGCACCGGTTCATTGAGGCGATCAAGGGTGAGGCGGGCAACGATTCGCCCGGCGAACTGGGGGCGCGTGCGGTCGAACTCATCAGCGCGATGTTCGAGTCGTCACGCGGCGGCGGGCGGCCGGTCCGGGTCTTCCGCGAAGCACCGACCGAGGAGACGGCGTGATCGAGCTGACCGGGATTGGCTGGGACCACCCGCGCGCGATGGGGCCGCTGGTCGCGACCGCGCCGCTGTACGCCGAGCGTACCGGCGTGCGGGTGTCGTGGTCGGCGCGATCGCTCAAGGATTTTGGGGATGCGCCGATCGACGCGCTCGCGGAGCGCTACGATCTGATCATCCTCGATCATCCGCACCTTGGCGTGGCGCTCACGGATCATTGCCCATTAGTCGCGATGGACCGCTACCTTGATGCCGCAACGCTGCAAACACTGGCCGACCAGAGCGCGGGGCCCAGCCACGCGAGCTATACCCTGGGCGACCATCCATGGGCGCTGGCGGTCGACGGCGCGATGCAGTCCAGCGCCTTCCGGCCCGACCTGTTCAAGGACGAGTTGCCGTCTGGCTGGGACGCCGCCCTCACCCTCGCGGAAGACCTGGCGGATGCGCCCGCGAAGCTGGCTATCCCGCTTGCGGCCTGTGACGCGGTATGCAGCTTCATCTCGATCTGTGCCGGCCAGGGCGCGATGGACCAACCCGCCGTCCGTTTCGTCGAGCGGGAACGCGGTCTGGATGCGCTCGGCATCCTGCGTCGGCTCAAGGCCGCGGCTCACCCAGCCAGCGTGCATTGGAACCCGATCCAGATGCTTGACCACATGAGCACGCACAACGATGTCGCGTACTGCCCGCTGACCTTCTGCTACACCAACTACAGCCGGACGGGTTTCCGCGACAAGCCGGTACGCTTCGGCGCGATCCCGCAACGCACCGGCTCGATCCTCGGGGGTGCCGGGTTTGCCGTGTCTGCCAAGTGCCGATACCCCGCGGAGGCCTGTGCCTACGGGGCCTGGCTCTGCAGCGCCGGGGTTCAGGCCGGTCCCTATACCGAGCACGGCGGCCAGCCGGGCAACCGTGTTGCATGGACCGACCCGCTTGCGGATGCGATCACCGGCGGGTTCTTCAGCGGCACCCTGGATGTGATCGACCATGCCTTCGTCCGCCCGCGCCACCTGGGTTGGCCCGCGTTCCAGGAATGGGCGGGCAACACCATCCGCGACATGTTGATCCATGACACCTCCCCGTCCGACTGCCTCGATGCGCTCGAGGCCCGATACACACAGTCGCTGAGCGCGACCCTGCCCAACTGAGACCGCTATGGACCCAGCCCCCGACCTGCACGGCATCAAGGACCACCTCTACGCGGCGGTGATCGCAGATATCCTCGACGACCTGGGCTTCCGCGATCAGGTGATGTCTGCGGGGGTCCGCCCGATGCTGCACGACAACGTCGTGGTCGGGCGTGCACGCACAATGCTCGCGACACCCCGGTTCGAGGAACCCGACCCTCCGTACCAGATACAGATTGAAGCGGTCGATGCGCTAGAGCCCGGCGATCTGGTTGTCGCTCACCTCAGCGGCATCGAGGACGCCGCGTTCTGGGGCGAGCTGTTCAGCGCCGCGGCGAAGTCACGCGGAGCCGTTGGCGCTGTGATGGACGGCTATATCCGTGATACCCGCAAGGTCCTGGAGCTCGGCTTCCCACTCTTTGCCACCGGCATACGCCCGATCAACTCCAAGGGCCGGCTGACCGTGGAGGCCTACGACACGCCCGTGCGATGTGGCGGCGTGCTGGTGTATCCGGGCGACATTGTTTTCGCCGAGGTCGATGGCGTCGTCGTCGTGCCCCGCAAAGTGGCGGACCGCGTCTTCAAATTGGCGGCCGAGATCGCGCGGAAAGAGAACCTGATGCGGGCCGAACTGGACAACGGGTCGTCACTCAAAGCGGCCTGGGACAAACACCGTGTGCTATAGCCACTCGATAGTCTCAGCTCTCATCCGATGGCAATACAGTCATTACACAGGAAGTTTTATGCGATTGACAAAGCACCAGACCTCGACGGGCCCGCGTTGGGCGGCCGACGGCGAACTGCTCGCGCCGGGTTTTTCACTGGGACTACTGGCCCAGGCCAACGACCCGCACGCACTCATCCGGGCCTGCTTGGAGGGGGGAGCGGTGGGTCAGTCAGCTCCGCTCCCGCCCATCGACGACGATCAGGAAGTCTGGGCCGCGGGTGTCACCTACCTGCGCAGCAAAGACGCGCGAATTGACGAGTCGGACATCGGCGCGCGGCTCTACCAACACATTTATGAATCAGAACGGCCGGAGCTGTTCTTCAAATCCCCCGGGTACCGCTGTGTCACCGACGGTTCGCCCATCCGGGTCCGCCGGGACAGCGACTGGGACGTGCCGGAGCCCGAGATGACGCTGTTCATCAGCAGCCGGCTGAAGATCCTCGGATACACGGCGGGCAACGATGTCTCGTCCCGCTCGATCGAAGGCGAGAACGCGCTCTACCTCCCCCAAGCGAAGATCTTTGACGGCTCAGCGGCGATCGGTCCCGGCATCCAACTCACCGACCCCGATGCCGTAACGGACCTGCCGATCCGCATGAAGATCCTGAGGGACGGAAAGACGGCCTACGACGACCAGACCTCGACCGCCAAGATGAAGCAGAAACCAGCAGCCCTGGCAGACTGGGTTGGCAGGGAGTTATCGTTCCCGCGTGGGCTGTTGCTGATGACAGGGACTGGTATCGTCCCGGACAGCGGATTCACACTCACACCGGGCGACGAGGTGCACGTTTCTGTCGGGGCCGAGACACTTATCAGCCCGGTCGCGTAGACAGGGAAGCACAGCCAATCCAGAACCGTTACACACTAACCTCTTTCTCGTGCACGCTCGTTCCGGCAGCTAGTCGTCGGTCCTTCCTATCAGAGCAAACCGATCTCGATCCATCCTGCTTATGCAGGGTGAAGTCGGCAAGAGCACTTGGGGCCAGGTACTCCGGCTTTGCGTAATCAACCAGGCAGGACGGCTGCCCGCGGCGTCCGGGTTCGATTTCGAATCTTGGAGCACCGGACCCAATCCTGATAGCCATTCAACTAGCCTGGATGCGGTTTAGGATGCCAGAGACCCGGGGCATCCCGCCTGAACAGATCAAGGACAAACGCGGGGCAGGAGTAAACAAGGGTCCCGCCTTACGTTTGTTGAGATCAACCGATGACGGTACCGAGGCGCATGGCTCGGGCGGGACTTGAACCCGCACTGGACGGATTTTAAATCCGTTGCCTCTGCCGATTGGGCTACCGAGCCGGGGCCTGATCTTAGCAGACCCCAGGCCGGCCGATCCGCTGCCCGGCGATCAGGGGGCGTAGTGATCCGCGACCAGGCGCGGGGCGTCGGCAAGGTATTCGGAGGGTACCCAGAACAGGCCGTTGAATCCCGGTTCCTGGTCGTCATGGAGCGGTGCCTTGTCAGCCAGCAGCGGGCGCTCCGGTAGCGGCTGGATGTCATGGAACGATCGGCCGTCCCACGCGGAGAACCACTGGTAGCTGGTCCCGGATCGGAGGTAGAGCCCGCTGTCGTCGCTGGGGCATTGGAGTGCGCTGGTGTCGATGGTGTAGGACTGGGCCAGGCCGTCGAGTGTCGGTACGCTCAGCGCGCGGTCGTCGCGGTTAAACAGCACAGGCAGGGTGCCGCGGTCTGCCTCGTACGCCACGAGGACCTCACCGAGTTGTGTCAGGTTCGCGCGGCAGGCACTGGTCCGGGCCTGGCTGTTCGCCTGCGACAACATCGGCAGCGACACCGCCGCGAGCACCGCGATCAGGCAGGTGGCTACCGATACCTCTACAAGACTCAGGCCGCAACGGAGCAAGGTGATCCACCCACGAGATAGGAGACGAACCGGTCAGATACCGGGTGTCCGTACCCCTGTGATCCGTTTGGGCTTCCCTGCCTCCCCTCTACCACGAGGATACCGCTGGGGCGGCGGATTGTCATATAAAAACCCGGCCGATTCGCCAAAATCTCACCGTCAGGTCGTGTACTCGGCGTTGATTCGGATGTATTCCCGTGACAGGTCGCAGCCCAGCCACTCGCACCGGCCTCCACCCAGGCCCAGATCGATCGCGAAAGGGACTTCCCGGGCCGCCATCGCGGTGGTGAGGGCCCGCTGCTCGGTGGCGGTGAGCCTGGTCGGCATCCCCGCCTTGAACACGCACACCCGCCCGACCGACACGGTCAGCAACTCCGGCCGGACCGCCGCACCGCTCTTGCCCACCGCCATCGTCAGCCGGCCCCAGTTCGGGTCGCCACCGTGGACCGCGGTCTTTACGAGCGGGCTCTCGGCCACGCTGCGCCCGACGCGGTCCGCGTCGCGCTCGTGCTTCGCCCCTTCGACGGTGACACGGAACACCTTGGTCGCGCCTTCGCCGTCGCAGACCAGTTGATACGCCAGGTCGCGGCAGAGGTCCATCGCCGCGTCGCGCAGCGCATCGTAGGATGCGCCGGGCTTGCGGATCACCCGACCCCCGGCGGCACCGTTCGCCATCAGGAGCACGCTGTCGCTGGTACTCGTGTCGGTATCGACGGTGACGCGGTTGAAGCTGCCGGCGGTGCACTCCTGGAGCAGGGCCTTGAGCGGGGCGGGCTCGATCGCGGCGTCGGTGGTCAGGAACGCGAGCATCGTTGCGAGGTTGGGCGCGATCATGCCGCTGCCCTTGCAGATCCCCCCAAGTGTGACGCGCTTGCCGCCGAGCGTGACGGTGCGAGACGCGGCCTTGGGGACCAGGTCGGTGGTGAGGATCGCACGGGCGGCGTCGGCGTCGGCCTGCCTGCCGCGGGCGAGGCGCGGGGCAATCGCACCGATGCCCGGCAGGACTTTGCCCATGTCCAGGTGCCGGCCGATCACACCCGTCGAGCAGGGCACCACCTCGCGGGTCGCGCAGCCCAGCGTCTCGGCGACCTGCCTGCACATCGCTACAGCGTCCCGCCGGCCCTGTTCGCCCGTCGCGACGTTCGAGCAGCCGCTGTTGACGACCACGGCGCGGAGCATGCCGCCGCTGGCACGCAGGTGGCGGATGCCGACCTTGACCGGCTCACCCTTGACCTTGTTTCGGGTGAAGACGCCGGCCGACGGGCAGGGCGCATCGGCAGCGATCAGGGCCAGGTCCGGGCGACCCGAGGGCTTGAGCCCGCAGGTCCCCGACGCGACGGAGAAGCCCTTGGGGCGGGTCAGACTATGCAGGTTCGTTGGGGCGACTGGTCCGCTCATGGGGGTGGAGTATAATGCCCGGCTTGTCCGACACCGATGGCCCGCGGGATTCCCCCCGTGCCGACCGGTTTGAGTTGAAACACGCCCCCACCCACCGCCGAGGAGCCCGCGATGCCTGTCGCCGACTACGACACCTATGTCCGCTTGCTGGACAACGCCTACACCAACAAGTTCGCCTACCCCGCGATCAATATCAGTTCGATGGTCACCGCCAACGCGGCGCTCAAGGCCTTCGCCGAGCTCAAGTCCGACGGCATGATCCAGGTCTCCACCGGCGGGGGCAAGTTCGCCTCGGGCCTGGTCAACGGCGACATGGTGATGGGCGCGATCTCGCTGGCCGAGCACGTCCACCGCGCCGCGGCGAAGCTGGATGTCAACGTCGTGCTCCACACCGACCACTGCCCGCCGGACGCGGTCGACACGTTCATGATCCCGCTGATCGAAGAATCCGAGCGGCGCGTCGCCGAGGGCAAGCTGCCGCTCTACAACTCCCACATGCTCGACGCCTCGGGGCTGCCGCTGGAAGAAAACCTCGCGCTGTCCGTGCCGATCTTTGAGCGGATGGCCAAGATCGGCCAGGTCATCGAGATCGAGGCGGGCGTCGTTGGCGGTGAAGAAGACGGCGCGGCCGGCAGCCACGACACCCCCGACTCGGCCCTCTACACCACGCCCGAAGACATGGTCCGCGTCTACGACGCCATGTCGAAAGTCGACGGCACGTACATGTTCGCCGCGACTTTCGGCAACGTGCACGGCGCGTACAAGCCCGGGGCCGTCAAGCTCCGCCCCAAGCTGCTCAAGGAAGGCCAGGACGCGATCAAGGCGAAGTTCGGCAACGACGCGAAGTTCTACCTCGTCTTCCACGGCGGGTCGGGCTCAGAGAAGCACGAGATCGAGGAAACCCTCGAGTACGGCGTCATCAAGATGAACGTCGACACCGACTGCCAGTACGCCTTTACCCGGCCGATCGTCGACCACATGCTTAAGAACTACGACAACGTCCTCAAGATCGACGGCGAGGTCGGCGCGAAGAAGTTCTACGACCCGCGCGCCTACCTCAAGCAGGCCGAGACCGCGATGGCCGAGCGCGTCAAGGAGGCCTGCGAAGACCTCAAGGCCGTAGGCAAGACCATCGGCACGGGCGCGGCCGTGGGCTGAAACCCGCTGGCGAAGAGCTGCTCGTGAAGCAGTCGAAAAATCACCCGAACGAAAACAACCCCGCCCGATCGGCGGGGTTGTTTTTTCTTCGTCTTAGCGGGCGACGCGCAGTGTCCCGTCACACACGGGATAATGCGCGTCGTCCGCAACACACCGTGCCTCGACAACTTATCGCAGCCGTAGCGTCTTGATCTCAAACGGTCTGAATGTGAGTGGAAGCAAGTCGTCTGCGATCGCTGTGAACTCGCCGGTTGCGCGTTCGAGCAGGTCGGTTTCAACCGCGCGGGTCACCGGTAGTCTGATGAACAGCTTCGCTTCTCGCCGAGCCCCATACGCTTCGTACAGCCGCACAATGATCCCGTCTCCATCCTCCGCGACCTTGACCGCCTCGATGATGATGCCCGGCTGATCGACTTCGAGCCACGACGTCGCAGGAACTACGGCTGTGTCGCCTGATTCGCGTACGACCAGCGGCACGTTCAGGTTGTACGCCTCCTCAATCACCTTGCCC
Organism: Phycisphaerae bacterium; assembly: GCA_030425705.1. Classification (GTDB taxonomy): domain Bacteria; phylum Planctomycetota; class Phycisphaerae; order Phycisphaerales; family Phycisphaeraceae; genus JAHQVV01. Next base: position 12,953 of record JAUHZU010000008.1, on the reverse strand, counting down.
TCGCGGAAGCCGCCTGGGTGGGGGAAGAGCGAATAGGTAAAGGTATGCTCGCCCAGGTCGGCCTCGGGGTCGGGCTCGATGGGGCCGCGCAGGAGCGAGAGACGCATGACGTGGTCTCGGATGTCGTGGCCGTACTTGCAGTCGTTGAGCAGCGCGACGCCGTACCCGCCCGACGCCGCGGCACCGCCCTCGGAGAGGTCGGCCCATTTGTGGGCGCAGACCTCGAAGCGGGCCAGGTCCCAGCTCGTGTTGTCGTGCGTCGGCCGGTGGACGTGGCCGAACTGGATGTCGTAGGCCGCCTGCTCGTTGCGGACGCTGACGGGGAACGCGGCTTTAAGGAGGCGGTGGCGTTCCTGCCAGTCGACTTTGGTTTCAAAATCGATCCGCGCGGACCCCGCCCGCAGCACGATCGTTTGTTCAAGGGTGGAATTGCGGAACGTCCGCCTGAGGCGCACCTTCGCGCGCAGAGAGTGCTGCTCGACGACATCGATCGCGTCGAGTTGGTCGATCGTCTCACACTGTTCTTTGTAGAAAACGTCCACATCCCACGCGTCCCACTTGTTGGGCAGGTCGTGGTGGAGCTGGAGGATGTTTCCCGCGACTCTGTCGCTGCCCGGCAGGGCCGCGAGGGCCTCGCGACCGCCGGCGCGGTGGTCGGTGACGCTCGTGACGTGGCCGGTCGCGGTGTCGATCGTGACGCGGACGATGCTGTTGTCGAGAGTGATGGCCGCGTCGGTCCGTTCGGTCCATACCGGTGGGGTTTCCGCGGTGGTGATGCCGGTTTCGGCGTATCCACAGCTCGGCACCTCGGCGACAGCGGGCCCGCTGGGCAGATCGACGACCTCGCGTCGGGCATGACCGAGCGTGTTGAACACGCACAGGGCATCGGATTTGGTCGCACCGGCGTTGTTTTGTGACGCGGCGAGCCGTGCACACGCGTCATCCCGGACCTTTGAAGCGAGTTGCTGGATCGTCTCGTAGTCGTGGGCTGCGTCTTCGTAGACCCAGTGGATCGACGAGCCGGGCAGGATGTCGTGGAATTGGTTAGTGAGCAGGAGCTTCCAGGCCCGATTGAGCAAGCCAACCCGGCCGCCGCGCTGATCGGCTTGGGGGCAGTCGAACACGTCGTAGACAACCCGGCCGGATGCTTCAGACGCCTTCGGTTCAGCAGGCCCGTTCCATGCCGTATCGATGGCGTCGAAGAACTCCGCGTCGCGCAGCGCCAGCTCGCCCTTGCGGTTACCGCGTTTGGTGCGGCCCTGGGTGGTGTAGGTCCCGCGGTGGTACTCCAGGTACAGCTCGCCGACCCACGTCGGCAGGTCCGCCGCGTCCTGCTTCGCCTTCTCGAAGAAAGCGGTCGTCGGCTCGAGGGTCACCTTCGGCATGCCTTCGAGGTCCCGGAGCAGCTCCGCGTTCTCAAGCATCTCCCGGGTGGGTCCGCCGCCGCCGTCGCCGTGGCCGAACGGGTAGAGCGAACGGGTCGCGCGGTCGTGGTCCAGGAAGCGGGTCTGGCTTTTGGCGACCTCCTGCGCGGTGAAGCTGCCGTTGTAGGTGTCGGCCGGCGGGAAGTGCGTGAAGACCTCGGTGCCGTCGATCCCGCGCCAGCTGAACGTGTGGTGCGGGAAGCGGTTGAACTGGTTCCAGGAGATTTTCTGCGTGAGGAACGAGGTCACGCCCGCCTTGTGCATGATCTGCGGCATCGCCGCGGAGTAGCCGAATACGTCGGGGATCCAGACGTCGTCGGTCTCGACTCCGAACTCGTCCATGAAGAACCGCTTGCCGTGCAGGAGCTGACGGACCAGGGACTCTCCCGACGCGAGGTTGCAGTCCGGCTCGACCCACATGGAGCCCATGACCTGCCACTGCCCGCGTTTCACGGCCTGTTGGATGCGCTCGTAGATCGATGGGTAGTGGTGCTTCATCCATGCGTATTGCACTGGCTGGGAACAGCCAAAGACATAGCCGGGGTACTCCTCCATGTTGTCTAGCGCGGTGGCGAAGGTCCGCGCGCACTTGCGGATCGTTTCGCGCAGGGGCCAGAGCCAGGCGGTATCGATGTGCGCGTGCCCGATGGCGGATACGGTGTGCGCGGTGTCGCCGTTGCGTTTTTCAAGCACGGGACGCAGCGCCGCCATCGCGTCGGCGGTGGTGGCGGGGCTGTCGTCGTCCAACAGGTTCAACGCGGTGTTGAGGGCCGAGAGCACCTGCCCGCGCCGGGGCGCGTCCTTGGGCAGGACCTCCAGCATCCCGGCCAACAACTCGAACGCCGTCAGCAGCTTCCACGCGTCGCGATCGAACTCGGCCAACTCGCAGCGTTTCAGGGTGAACCGCGGCTCGCCGCCGGGTTCGCGGGGCACGTTCCAGTCGCCGGTCGCGACGTTCTCCGGGCGGACGTTCGCGGCGGCCTCGATGAAGACCTCAAAGGCCTCTCCGCCCCGGATGTCCGTGAAACGCAGGGCGTCGCCGCGGTAGAGGTTGACCGCACGGGTCGGCTTGCCGTCCACGTAGACCAGGCCTTCGCAACTGAACCCCTCGGCCCAGGTCGGGTGGGGACCGAGATCGACGCGCAGCACGGCCTCTGACAGACCCGCCCACTCGGACGGCAGGGTGCCGGTGATACGGAACCAAGTGGTGTCCCACGAGGCACCCCAGCGGTCGCCTACCGAGAACGGCTGGTAGCTTGCCTCACGGGCCTGCTCGTAAGGCACCGGTTCACCGCCGACGTCCCACTTGTGGATCGTGACCGGGGCAGAGGCGGGATAGACGCGTGGCTTCAGCCGGCGGTCGACAGCCAGCTTGATCCGGGCTTCGGTCAGGTCGGGGTGTTTGTGCATAGGCATCTCGCGGGGCGCGGGCGAGTATACCCAGCAAAAAACCGCCGCGCGGGACGGCCCGTCGCGGCGGCGTGCGTGACGATTGGGTGGGCTTACTCGTCTTCGGCGGTGATCAGCGCCTCGATCTGCTCGAGGGCTTCGTCGTTGTCGCCCATGTCCTTGTACGACTCGATGAGCTTGATGCGGATCGCCCGGCGGACCGTCGGGTCGTCGGTGTCGCGCAGCATGTCGTTGAGGAACTTGATGCGATCCTGGCCCTGCACGTGGTCGTCGACGCTCATCACCGCCATGACACCGCTGGCGGACGCGTCATCCGCGACCGTGTGCATATCCTGGATCAGTCCGACCAGCTGGCTGTACATCTCCAGGTGCATCGACATGATCTTGACCTCGGTCATCTGGCCTTCCCAGTCGTCCTGCTTGGTGTTGGCGGAGGCCCGGCTGACGGCCGCGGCGACCACACCGCAGCAGACAACGAGGAGGAACGCGGGGAGTAGACGTTTGCGGATCGTGGTCATGACAAATCCTTTCGTGGAAGGGTGGGGACGGTGAGGGTCGGCAGGTGCAGGCCCTCGGGAAGTTCGATAGACACGGACGGGGTATGCGGAGCGCCATCGATGGCGGCGGATAACGCTGTTGTCGAGCAGCCAGGCAGCGGGGGGGTGACGCGGCCGCCCCAGCGCGTGCTGAGCTGGTTCTGGGCCTCGAGGTCCGCTCGCTGCGATGCGGAGGCGAAGCGGTCTTGGAACACTTGGAACACTTTCGGATCGATACGGGCAAATACGCGCAGTGGGGTGCGCCGCTCGTTGTTCTGCGCAGCGTCGACATGGTTCGATGGGGTATCGCCGTCTGCGTGTTGCGGCATGTCGGAGCGTGATTCCGCAGTGGTACGTGCCGGATCGGCTGGGCTGTGCTGCATCAGCCAGGCCCCTGCAAGCAGTGCCGTGAGTGCGACGGCCGCCGCGATGCCGAGACGCAGACCCCACGCTCGGGCGACGGGCCGGCCGGTGAGTCCGAGGTCCTCCGCGAGATCGCCGGGGTACGGCCGGGCGAGGTGCTCACGCCGGGCATCGCGCAGTTGGCGTTTCAGGGGATATTGCCTGCGTTCAGCCATGGTCCGCCCCCAGTCGTTGGCGCAGCGAACGCAGGGCCTGGCTCAGCGTGGCCTTGACCGTGCCCTCGGCACAGCCCATGACCGCGGCCGTATCACGGACCGAGAGCTGTTCAAGGTAGCGCAGGACGACGGCCTCGTGCTGCCGGTCGGGCAGGTCCCCGAGCACCAGCAGCAGACGGTCCCGCTGTTCGCGCAGTTCTACTTGTTGGCTTGGTCCCGGCAACGTATCGGCCTTACCCGGCTCCGTCGGCAGGGTCTGGTGCTGTCGCTGCCGTCGACGCTCTCGGCAGACGTTCGTCGCGATCCCCAGCGACCAGGTCTTAAGCGAGCTGCCCCCGTTGAACCGTCTGAGCGATCTGAGGAAACGCAGCGCGGTTTCCTGGGTCGCGTCGCGGGCCTGCTCGGGATCGCGCAGCAGCGACAGCGTGTAGCGGTACCACACGTCCTGCAGCGCGCCGACCAGCGCGGCCTGCGCATCGGCCCGCCCACCCCGGGCCCGGGCGATCACACCGCTATCCATGTCGGCGGTCGGGGCGGGCCTCATCGTGTCGCCTGCCTGTGGGGAGGATCCGCCCCAGAGCATACACAGGCCCAAGAGGTCGGCCGGGCAGATTCGGAGCGGGTAGGCCATGGCGGGTGAACGAGCGGGGGGTCGGTTCCGTTAGTATGTGCAGCCCCTGCTTTGAAGGTTTAGCCGCTGTTCGTACTTTTTGCACGCTCAGGAGGACCGCCATGACGACCGCCGCGACCGCGACCCTGCCCCAGGCCTACGACGACCTGATCCAGCACGTCCAGCAGGCCAACCTGTTGGGGAGCTCCGGGTCGCTCCTGGGCTGGGACCAGGAGACGCTGATGCCCAGCAAGGGGCTGGCCCACCGCGCGCGCCAGCTCGCGCAGCTCGCCCGGCTGACCCACCAGATGGGCACCGACCCGCGGATCGCGGGCTGGCTTGAGACGTGCGAGGGCAGCGACGCGGTGACCACCGACCCGCACTCGGAGCCGGCGGTAAATATCCGTGAACTCCGTGAGGCGTACGACAAGGCGACGAAGCTCCCCGAATCGCTGGTCGTCGAGATCTCCGAGACCACCAGCCAGGCGAAGCACGAGTGGGCCGAGGCCCGCAAGGCAAATGACTTCAAGCGGTTCGAGCCGTGGCTGGAGAAGGTCGTCGCGCTGAACCTGCGTAAGGCCGAGTGCTACGGCTGGGCGGCGGACGGCGAGCCGTGGGACGCCCTGGCGGACAGCTTCGAGTCGGGGATGACCGCCGCACAGGTTGCCGGCGTGTTCGTGCCTCTGCGCGAGCGGCTGGTCGGCCTGCTCGACGAGGTCCGCGCCGCGGCCGAGGCCGGTAAAGGGCCGAGCAACGCCTTCAACGAGCTCAAGCTGCCGATCGACCAGCAGAAAGCGTTTGTGACGTTCGTCGCCAAAGCGATCGGTTTCGATTTCGACCGCGGCCGATTGGATACCTCGACCCACCCGTTCTGCGGCGGGACGCACTGCAACGACGTCCGCCTGACCACGCGGTTCCACGAGGACAACGTGAACGACGCGCTCGGCTCAACGATGCACGAGTGCGGGCACGGCATCTACGAGCAGGGCCTGCTGGAGCAGCACATCGGCACGCCGATGGGGCAGTCGGTCGGCCTGTCGATCCACGAGAGCCAGAGCCGGATGTGGGAGAACCAGGTCGGCCGGAGCCGGGCGTTCTGGTCCTGGTGCTTCCCGAAGCTGCGCGACTTCTTCGGCGACGCGGTGGCGGGCCTGGACGAGGAGCAGGTCTACGGCGGGGCAAACATCGTCGCCCCCGGGCTGATCCGCGTCGAGGCGGACGAGGCGACCTACAACATGCACATCATGATCCGCTTCGAACTCGAGCGGGCGCTCCTGAAAGGCGACCTCGCTGTGGCGGACCTGCCGGCGGCATGGAACAGCCGGTACAAGGAGTACCTGGGCGTCGAGGTCCCGAGCGACACGAAGGGCTGCCTGCAAGACATCCATTGGGCGATGGGGGCGATGGGCTACTTCCCGACCTACACGATGGGCAACCTCTATGCCGCGCAGTTCTTCGAGCAGGCGAGGGAGGAGCTCGGCGACCTGGATGCCATGTTCGCCCGCGGCGAGTTCGCGCCGCTGCGCGGCTGGCTGAACGAGAACATCCACGCCCACGGCAAGCGGTACAAGTCCGCTGAGCTGTGCGAGAAGATCACCGGCAAGCCGCTGAGCGCCGACCCGCTGATGCGGCACCTGGAGGGCAAGCTGCGGCCGTTGTACGCGTGAGTGAGGCTACATGATAAAGGGGCGTCACAATGCGGCACCTATTGCTTGTTTTGACTACTGCTGGATCGGTGGGATGTTGTAGCAAAGCTATAGAGCACGCAGTAGAACCACTCATGAAGCAGAACATGCTTCTCCAAGAACAGAATGACCACCTGAGGTATCGGTTGCGTGAACAGAACCGATTACTTGATGAGAAAGAAGCACAGATTCGCGCGCTTCAACAAGCTTCGGAACAGTAACTTTATCCTCAGCTAAGCTTGTTCCCGAACCCTTCCACCCGGTCCACCCGCGCGACGACCAGCGTGCTGTCGTCCGCCCAGTCGCTGGCGACCGGGGTCAGGTGGATCACGACCCGTTCACGCAGACGCACGACCCGCACGTCGGCGGGCGGCTGGTGGCCGGCCTGCGGGGTCGGGCGGAGCCGGGGCGTGATGGTCCCCTCGCTGCGCAGCTCGGCCACCTGGACCGCCGCGGCACCCACCGCCGCCAGCGGGGCCCGCTCGCCGACGCGCAGGTCCCGCCACGCCTCGCGCGAGACGTGCATCATGCAGTGGCCTGCCGTCGCGCCGAACGCCGTGCCCACCGTGAACCCCTCGGCCCGGCACCACGCCTCGCCCTCCACGATCAGCCAGTCCTCCGCCGGTCCCAACGCCCCGGCCGGGTCGTCCTGGCCCAAGGGTCGGCCGACGTCTACCGCCTCGATCATGAGCTGCGTGCCGATCCGCTCGGCGTCCAGGCACCGCACCCGCCGGCGCGTCGGCCAGGCGTAGTACTCGATCACCACCTCCCCGCGCAGCTCCGCACGGTCCGGGATGAACTTGCCTGCCACCTCCAGGTCCATGACCCCCGTCACCTCGTCCACGTCGAGCACGTGGATCGGCGCCGCGACCTGCCCCTCGATGTAAAGCCAGCCCACCATGCCCAAGGCCTCCTTCAGGGGCAAAGCGTAGCCCACGGATCGGCCGAGGCCAGCAAATCTGCATAACCGGCACACCCGGGCCGGCGATTCCCCGGACCGGGCGGTGGCGGAGTGGTAGAATGACGATGTGCCGGGCAGACCGGCCGCCGAGACCCGCGGGTGTCGGCACGCTCTTTGACAACGGGGCCGACTGGAATCGACCGGACAGGGAACGTCTGTGAGTCGCGCGTCGAGGTGTGCGTAGGCCTCGTAAAACCACGCACAACACTACAAATGCCAACGATAACATCGCTGGTCGGATCGGCTTCGCGCCGGCCCGCCTCGCTGCCTAATCTTAGGACAGCAACACCCTCTTGCGGCCTGCTGGCGGCGGCCTGAGGGTGACGCAATGCCAGATCGCTCAACGATGACGCCGTAGCGTCCGCGAGCTAAACAACACTCCGGCTGGCCGAGGTGTAGGGTGTCGCTCCCCGCCGCCGAGGTGAGATCAAACGAACGACTACACGCGTAGAAGCCACTGACCGACTGTCTCGGGACGGGGGTTCAAATCCCCCCGGCTCCACTTTGCAACAGCCCGCCGGAACCCCGGCGGGCTGTTGTTGTTTCCGGTTTGTCGGTCGCTCTTTGCCTTCGATGCGCTAGCGGAGCATGTCATCGAGCTGCTCACGCTCGGCCTCGTCCAGCGCCTCGTCCGCGAGCGCGTTGAACTCGTCGTTGGAGACATACGGCCGGATCGAGAAGACCGCCGCGATACGGTACCGCGCGTCCGCGTGGTTGTTCGCAATGTAGCGGATATTCTCGACCACTTCCTCTTCGCCGTACTGACTGATCAGCGGGTCGATCTGCGACTTGAACGAGCCGGCGTCGAACGCCTGCTCGGACATGATCGGGACACTGTAGACCTGGTTGAGCGCGTAGTCGGCCAATCGCTCTTCCGTGCGGGGGATCGCCTTGGTGGGTGACTCGCCTTCACAGCCGGGCAGCACGGCGAGCAGGGGGGCGAGACCGAGCAGAGCGGCGAACAGGGCGGTGGTTCTCATGGCGTTCCTCGCAAGGGGGTTGCGTTCCAGTATACGGCAGCGCGGATCGTGCCCCGCAGGGCTTCTAGTCGCGCGCGGGGTAGACCTGCCGGGCCGCGGCGCGGATGCGGTCGTCGTAGTCGTCCGCGAACCGCCAGACCAGCCCGCCCTCGGCCCGCTGTAGCCCGCGTTCGGCGGGGGTGAACTCGCGGCGAAGCATCAGCAGGATGTCGCTGCTCACCGCGGGGTTGTACCGCTGGTGCGTGTGCCCGATGAGCGTCTGGGTCGGCCGGCGGTCGATGTCGATGACCGTGACATTATCGAGCGTCTTCAGCCAGGCCGCGTCTTCCTCGGTCAGCACGTCGTCCTCCGCCATGCCCAGCCGCGGCTCGCGGTACAGGTAACGGGAGGCGTAGTAGAGCGCGAAATCCGAATCCGAGGTGTAGATCGTCAGGTGGTCGCACAGGTCGACCGCACCTTCTTCGAGGAACCGTTCGCGCGCCACCGCGAGATCGATGTCCGGGGCGATCAGGAACGTCTGCCCGATGCGGTAGCGCTGATGCGCCGCCTCGGGCGCAAGCCCATGGGTCAGGAGGCGCAGCTCACGCATCAGCGTGCCGAACACCTGGCTGCCGGTGCTGTGGCAGAAGAAGTTGATCTTCGTCGCGCTGCTGTGCTCCGCGAGGAACTCGACGAGCTGCCGCAGGTGCGTGCCGGTGAAACGGGCGGACTCGCGGTCGTGGCTGTACTCCCACAGCGAGTTGTAAGACGGCCAGGAGTAACAGAGGAACACACCCTGGTTCCCGGCGTAGTGCGCGTACTCGGCGGTGGTCTTGACCGCTTCGTGGAAGCCGTTCTTGAAGCCGTGGATATAGATCGTGATTTCGCGCTGCGACGAGGCTTCGAGCGCCGCCTCGATCTGACGGAGGAACTCCTTGGCGGTGCTGTCAGGCTCCGCCGGGCCGGTGGGTTCCTCCGCGGTCCGCCGGGTGGTGTAGAGGTCGCCGATGCGGCGGGTCTTCTCGATCTCGACACTCGGGCGCCGGCCGCTGTCGTATCCAGCGGTCAGGCGGACAAGCGTGTCCCAGTTGTCGGACCCACCGAAGTTGACCTCGCAGGTGCCCAGGTCGAGCGTGCTGCTGCGTCGCCGGCCGTAGTTGCCCCAACCCGGGTGGTCCTCCAGCCGGTCCGTCGCGTAGAAGACCGACAGGCGGCTCTTTCGGGCGTCCTCGGGCAGCTCAAAAAAGGGGTCGACCTCGCCGGTCGCGAAGAGGGTCGGCGTGACCATCATCGGACGGCCGCAGCCGGACAGGAGCAGGCAACACAACAAGCCGGCAAGAAGACGTCGGGTCATCCCGATAGTTTAGAGGAAGGCCCGTACACCGTGTGTGTCTGCCGTGTCAGAACCGGGCCGGTACACTCTGGGCTATGGCATCACGACGACGCAACCAACTCCGCCCGACCACGATCAAGCCGTTCAAGACCAACGCGCCCGGCAGCGTGGTTATCGCGATGGGGGAAACACGCGTGCTCTGCACCGCCTCGATCGCCGCGGACCCGCCGCGCTGGATCAAGCGCGACGAACAAGGCAACCCGGTGCACGGCTGGGTCTCGGCCGAGTACGCGATGCTCCCCGGCTCCACGCCCGACCGCAAACGGCGGGGCACAGACGGCCGATCGACCGAGATCCAGCGCCTCATCGGGCGGGTCCTGCGGGCCGCGGTGGACCTGGACAAGATGCCGGGCCTGGCGATCACCTGCGACTGCGACGTCCTGCGCGCCGACGGCGGGACGCGGACCGCAGCGATCACCGGGGCCTGGGTCGCCCTGGCGCAGGCCGTCGCGCATGCCCGAAAGCAGAAGCTGATCACGACCCAGCCCCTGCTCGGCCCGGTCGCCGCCGTGAGCGTCGGCGTGATCGACGGGCAGGCGCACCTCGACCTCGATTACCCGCTGGATGTACGTGCCGAGGTCGACATGAACGTCGCGATGAACCACCAGGGCCGGTTTATCGAGGTGCAGGGCACCGGCGAACAGGGGACCTTCAGCAGAGACGAACTGGATACACTGCTTGATCTGGCCGGGAAGGGCATCCGCAAGCTGATGACGATCCAGCGCGGCGCGGTCTGAGCACGGCCCGTGCCGCGTAGACACACACAGGAGACTGAAACATGAACCGCTACCTCTCGCCTTGCTTGTTGTCTGCCGCGCTCGTGGCGGCGCTGTTACTCGGCTGTAGCGCGATCCAGGCCGACGAGTCCGCCTCCGGCCACACGGCGTCCGTGCAGGACGACCCCAAGGCGGGCTTTGTGCCCATCTTCGACGGCGAGTCGCTCAATGGGTGGTACGCGGTCGGCGGCAACGCGGAGTACGCGGCCGTAGACGGCGCGATCGTCGGCAGCGGCGACCGTATCAATCAAAACACTTTCCTCCGCACCGAGGCGACGTACAGCGACTTCGAGTTCCGCTGCCGGTTCCGGTTCGTTCGTCACGCCAACTCGGGGATCCAGTACCGTTCGCACCAACGCGCGAACGACGCAGGCGAAGCGGTCGGGCGGGTGTACGGCTACCAGTACGAACTGGACCCCAGCGACCGGGCCTGGACCGCGGGGCTGTACGAAGAAGGCCGGCGGGGCTGGCTGCAGAACGTCGAGGGCGAGGACAACGCGCACAAGCGTGCCGCGCTGAAGCGAGATGACTGGAACGAGGTCGTGATCCGGTGCGAGGGCAACCACATCCAGACCTGGCTCAACGGCGTACAGGTGGCGGATTACGTCGACGAAGCGGACGAGGCCCTGGCCGAGGGGTTCATCGCCCTGCAGGTGCACTCCGGCCAGAATGCGGAGATCCACTGGCGCGACCTGCGGATCAAGGAACTCGGCGAGTAAACCCGTCGCGCAGCCCGCCATGACGGGTTAGCCTGCACAGCTTCGGGGGTTTGGGGTATGTGTTGCCTGCTGGGCTACACGCTGCCGCGGAATTGTTGACCCGGGGGGTGGATTCCAGTTGACAGCCGGACGCCAGCCGGTACTTTTCATTGCCCGAGCCCCCGGTGTATGGGGTTGGCGGCCGAATAGTCATCAAGAGGCACCAGTGGTGCCCGCGAGAGGAAAAAGACACCATGGATGTTGTTGCACGCTTGCTCATCGGCTCGGTCGCTGGGATGGCGATGGGGGGCTCGGCGTTGGCCGGGCCGGCTTCGGTGACGCTGGCGGACCTGATCGCCAACGGCGGGACGGTCCAGGTCGGCGACAAGCTCTTCTCTGACTTCACCTACGCCGCGACAGGCGACATGCCCGACGCCTCGGGCATCGACGTCATCGGTATCTCGAACCCCGGCGGCGACCTGGGCATCAGCTTCGTCGGGGCGTTCCAGGACCTGACGGGCGGCGGGGCTTCCGACGCCCTGATTACCTTCAATGTCACGGTCCTTGATGACACCATGTTCATCAGCGGCGCAAACCTGACCGGCGACATCGCCGTGGTCGGTGGGGCGGGGGGCGACTCTTTCGGCTCGGTGACCGAGACGTTCCTGCCCGGCATCACCAACGACCGGATGGTGATCTACGCCGACGAGACCAGCTCGCAGCTCACCGATTCGACCTCGTTCAACCCGCCGCTTACGACCCTGAGCGTGCAGAAAGACATCATCCTGTTCGCGGACGACGATGCCGACGCGGTGACGATGTCGCACGTGGACCAGACCTTTGATCAGGTGCCCGAGCCGGGCTCGCTGGCCTTGGTCGGGCTCGGCGTCCTGGCGATGGTGCGTCGTCGCCGCTAGCCCGTATACGTGTGTGAGGCAACCTGAAGCCGCAAGATAACCGACAGCCCCGGCGTTTTGCCGTGGCTGTTTCATTGAGTAAGAGAGTGGGGTCGGCATGACCCCGAAGGGGTTCGCATACTCAAACTCTGCATTGCGAGCGTATCTCCAGCACAAATGCTCTGAACAAGGAATGTACCCGGTGGTAGACCTGATACATGTGGATCGGGAGTTCGCGTAGACGCTCAGGATCTGACGCTCGTCGACAACGTCTTGGATTCAGAATGCAATGGCATCGGATATAGATTGCATCGGTAACTCATGCTCGTTGTGGAATCCCGACGCTTCGTATCCCTCAAGCCATGCCTGGACGATCCGGTGATCGGCGTCGAGCAGGTAGGCGTATGCGTGGTCGGGGTCGTGCTCGCCGATCCATATTGCCAGGCGGTCCGCGTCGTCGGTGACGAGCCAGACTTGATCGTAGGACTCGGTCGGGGTCTTTTGACGCATCCGCCCGGCGAGCATCCCCACGAACGGCCGGGCCAGTGGGTCGTGCAGGACCGCGACCTCGATCACGCTCAGCCCCTGCTCCGCTGCCACAGCGATCCATTGGTCCATGTCCGCCTGGGCTTCGGGGGAGAATCCAAACAGCACCATCACATCTTCCTCTGGCAACGCCGAAGGCGCGCGCATGACCCGTCCCGAGAGCGACAGCGCCGAGAACTCGGGGATCGCGTCTGCAGCCAGGGTCGGTGGGAGCGTGGGCGCGCTGTGGCAGCCCACAAGCATCAGCAGGCATGCTTGAAAGACCATTGCGAAAAGGTATCGCGATGACATCGCTACTCCTCTTGTTGGGTGTCGGGCAGGTCGTGGTCCAGACTCTGGAGGTACGTGATGACCAGAAGCGGTTTCACAACTTTCTTCGCGGTAAGTTTGCGCTACGGGCGCACTTATGATCCAATCGGCCATGGAAAGGATTCCTGCTCATGGCCACACCCCGATCAGAACTCACCGACGAACAGTGGGC
>JAUHZU010000007.1 GCA_030425705.1 Phycisphaerae bacterium | reverse complement strand
AGCAGACGATCCGGGACCCCTGGGGCGGTGCGTACCAGTACGAGCTGCCCGGCGAGGAGCACGCCTTCGACGTGATCTGCTGGGGCGCCGACGGCCGCTCCGGCGGCGACGGCGCGGACGCCGACCTCACCAACTGGACCCTGCAGGACGACCCATCATGAAACCGCGGCGTGGGTTCACCATCCTGGAGTTGTCGGTTGTGCTCGCCCTGATGGCGGTATTGGCCGCGGCCGTGTCCTTATCGTTCACCCGTCGGCTGGGTGCCGCGAATCAGGAGCAGGCGTTGCAAGCCATCCAGGCCCTGGACCAACGTGCCCGCGCGATGGCCCGAACACACGAGGCCAGCTATCACCTGCAACTCGATGGTCGACGGGGCTCGATGGCACTGGTCGAAGACCTCGGGGGCTCAAAGACCACCGTCGACGCGGTCCAGATCGACCGCGGGCATGGCATACAAGACGTATGGGTCCTGATCCGCGGTCGACGCATCACCCGGGACGTCCTCACGATCCCCATCGATCCACAAGGCTGCACACCGACTTATGGATTCACACTGATGCCGGTCGACACCGGTCCCGATCCCGCAGCCCCGATCCACCTGCTGGTCGCCGGGATCAGCGGGCAATGCACCCCGATGGACAACCATGAACAGGTCAATGACATCCTGTCGTCGGTCGTACGGCATGACGCTGATTGAGGTCCTGGCGGCGCTGCTGCTGATGGGCTCGATCCTGGTGATGCTGGTCTCCGCACGCGGGCGGCTCCTGAGCCAACACGCGCACGCGGTCGACAAGCAGCAGGCGGTCCGCGCGGCGGATCGACTACTTATGGATTGGTGGGCCTCGCAACCTTCGGCGATCCCGTTGAATGGGCAGGGCGAGGTCGAGGGCTCTCCCGGTTGGTACTGGACGACGCGCCCGACCAACGCGGTGCCCGAAGGGCTCGGCCTGGTGTCGGTCCAACTCGCGATCACAGACCACCGAGACCCGAGCAACCCAAGAACCTTGACGCGTGTGGAGGTGCTTGCCCCATCCGGGCGAGCTTCAACAACTGAGCTGGGATCAGGTGACGTGGCATCACCGAGTTCTACAAGGCGTGATGGAGGACAGCCATGACGGGGCATCGAGCCGGAGTAGCCCAGCGCGCGCCCATGTTGAGTGCGGGGTTCACACTCATCGAGGTGCTGGTGTCGATGGCTCTGACCGTCGTGCTGGTGTCCGCGCTCATGCATCTCGCTACAGCATCCGCGCGGGATCAGCAACGGTTGTTGGAACACTCAGCCGATCAACCACCCGTCTGGTTCGATCCGCTGGTCAGGCAGATCGAACAAGACCTCCTGATGGCAACCGGTATGTCTTTGGTGGTTGAGCCACAGGGACCGGACACGGAGGCGCGCCTTTACCTCGTCACCTGCAACGCCAGCCCCCACACCAGCCCGCGGGGAGGACGCGGCATCTCGCATGAGCCCGTGCGGGTGTTGTACCGTCTGGTTGATACCGAATTCGGCGGCCTTCTGCTGCGCGATCAGCATCCGCTCAGCACCATCGATGTCGCGGCGGGTGGGGTCCATGCGCGCAGTGATGTGCAGGTCGTCGCGGTCGGGATCGAGCGGGTCCAAATCGCCGGCTCGGTGCTCAAACTCGGCGCTCGGCCGTTACCGACGCCGACCCGGGACCGGGACCGGGACCGGGAGCGTGCGCTGGCGACGGTGCTTGACCACGGCCGACCCGTGCAGTTGTACCGCGTCCCGTCAGAAGTCTATATCGGCGTGAGCTTAGCCCATGCGACACGCACGGGTCTCGGTGGCGAGGCAGAGACGGTTCGCACCTACGAACGGAGCGTGCTTGTCAGATGAGTAAGGACCAGGTTCCGAATCTTGACGTTACACATGTGGCGGTCCACAAGAGGGTCTGCCGACCCCGAGGTTACGCGCTCATCCTGACGCTGGTGGTGTTGGCGTTGACGGCTGTCATGGTCGGCGGGCTGGCGCACCGCAGTGGTGCCGAGGCCCTGCTCGCGCAGCAGGCCGAGCGCGACCTCCGTACACGCTGGGCGGAAACCAGCGCACGCCGGGCCCTGATGCCCGCCATGCAGAATCACCTGGAAGCGAAGCTAGCGCAGTGGCGAACGGAGAACGCGCAGGGAGAGGGTTCGCCGCCGGTTGCCGTCTTGATCTCGCTCGATCTGATGGGGGTCAGCATTACCGCCCGCCTGGATGATCAGCAGGCCGTACCCAACCTCAACCGGTTAGCCCACATGGATCCGTCCGGCGGATGGCGCGAGATCGGTTCGGTCTTCGCACCCCCCTCAGTTCCGGCTTCCGGAAGCCTGCTCCCGCTGGATTCAGAAGCCGCCTCGCGTTTAGGCACGCCTCGATTGATTGCATGGGGACAGGTGTATCCCGCCGTCGACCCACGATTACTGTCTGGGCTCGAACCATTGCGGGATCATCAACCAGTGGGCCTGCGCGACTGGGCGGCCGCGACAGGCCCTACCCGACACGGGCTGACCACCGGCGTGACGCTGTGGGGCGACGGCAAGCTCAACGCCTGGACCAGTTCCCCCGAGACGCTTCACCACATGTTTGACCGTGTGATCGGTGCAGACCAGGTGTCACGCCTGGTCGAACTCCGTACGGCCCACCGTGCGGGTGCTGCGAGAGGGTTAGTCGAGATGCTCGGTCTGTCGGCGGATGAGCGTGCCCGGATGCAACTGTCGCTCTGTGACCGATCCCGAACGTATGCGCTGTGGCTGGCCGTCACCGTTCAGCAAGAAGATCACGGCGGGGTGCTCCGGGGCTTGCGTCCGTGTTGGTCGCTGACCGTTGTCGAGGGCGCAGCAGGCAGTACCAACCCCAACAGCCAGGTGTTCAGGTGGTAGCCAAGTGATGACGACAAGGCGACTTCGTTGGTTGCTATCGATCGCTGCGGTGTGCATGGTGCTCGCCGGGGTGCTGCTTGTCGTCTGGACAGTTTGTTTCCCTGTCGTGGAGGGTCCGCCCGGGTTGCCATCGGATCACGGTCCGCAAGGGATCGCGACAACGGCCGGCCGACAGAACGCTTCCACACCCGATCGCGATACGCTGCTCACGTTGGCCGGCACGCCGTTGCGGCAACAGCTTTTCGATCCCCCACCTCCTACTGCGCCGCCGCCGCCTCCAACGCCACCCTTGCCGCGGGTCGAACTGATCAGCACCCTCATCGCCGGGAACGGCCTGTCCAGCGCCTGGGTGCGTGAGCCCGCGGCGGGGCCGACACCTCGTAAGGTCTGTGTCGGCGATGTGCTGGGGCCCGCCGACAACCCGGCGACAATCACCGCGATCGAACCGGGCCGGCTGATCGTTGAGCACAACGGCGAGGTCAAGCCCATCGAGCGTGAGCTATCCCACGCGGGGAGGCGACAATGAAGCGCCCCTTCATCCTGCTGCTGGAGCACGAGTCCGGTTGGCTGCCGCTTTGTCAGGACGACGAGGCGGGTGTCTCGGTGTGGTCTCCCGCAGGGCAGCCCTCTGATGCCCAGCCCAAGCGGCGACTGGACGTGGCAGAGGTGATTGCGCACTTTCAGTCGGCCGTGCGAGTCGAGTCGCCGCGCCTCATCATTGGACTGGCCTCCCACCGCTGCTTTGCTGGACGTGTGCAGACCGGCGGACTGCCTGCGCGGCAGGCGCGATCGGCGGCGGGCTACCGGTTTGAGCCCGTTGTGCCCTTCGCGGTGGAAGAACTTGCCATCGATACGTGTGGCCATGGCGACGACCGGCTGGTTGTCGCGGCCAGGGCCGAGCCGCTGCTCGTGCTCGTGCATGGACTCGAAGACGCCGGCGTGGAAGTGCGCGGCATCACCCCAGCCGCCCTCCTCGCAGCCCAAGCCATAGCGACCGAGATCTCACCCGATCCCGCAAACCGGACCGTGTGTCTGATTGAAGACGCTGTCGGCGGCACAGATGCCTGCCCGCCGTCACGGAGCGAGTTGAGGTTGGATGACACCGGGATGCCGGTGTGCTGGCACTGGCATCCCGGCATGGATAAACCGAGAGGCCACACGCCAACTCCGATCACTTCGGCCGACGATACTCTGCGTCATGCACTGACCATGGTCCGGCGGATCGTTGAACAGGGCGACACCCCCTGGATCAACCTCCAGCAGGGGCTGCTGGCGAGCCGTCAGATGGTGGCCCGAATCCGCCGACCGCTGCAGGCCTGCCTGCTTGCGGCAGCGCTGTTGTTAGGGGTTGTGATCGGTGTCATGCAGGCGCGGGCGGCGCAGTACCGCGGGATCGCTTCGGACTATGACGCCCGGGCGCGGGCCGCATACACCGAGGCGTTCCCAGGCGAGAAGCTGCCGGCGAGTATGGACCGCCGACTCACAACGCGCCTTCGCGAGCTGCGCGGTCGGCAGGGCCTGGCCGACCCCACCCTCAACCTGTTCAGCGCGGACAACGCACTCACCGTGATGGGTGACCTGCTCGCACGCCTGCCGGGCAACACCCGCCTGGCGGTGACGGACCTGCGCCTGTCCACCGGACGCATCGACCTCCATGGCCGGGCGCGTTCGCACTCGGAAGCGGACACGATCGCGGCCGCGTTGCGCGCCGATGGCCTGTTCGAGGTCGCGCCGCCCAGCACCGAGAGCCTTCCAACACAAGGGGTCCAGTTCTCGATCCATCTCATCCCTCGTTCTGGAGCAGGCGCTAGCCGTTCGTCCGAGGGGCACGATGCCGAGCCGGCCCACGTATTGAGCCAGGCAGGACCTGCAAACACGAACGGAGAGGCCGCACGATGAACCGATCTGGATTCCTGGGGATCACGGCACTCGTTGCGGGCCTTCTCCTCGCGGCGGCCTCGGTCAGCATGCAGCAGCTCGCCCGCGCCTCTGCACAGGCGCAGCGAGCCGGACAACAACACGAATCGGTCCTGACTTCGCTGGATGCGATCCGGTCTCTGCAAGGCCGGCCCGAGCTCGCCTCGGTCGATGAAGACCGTTCCACCCTGCTCGCCCGCCGAATCGAGACGACCGCAGCAGACGCGGGGATCGCTGCACAGCAGATCGAACGGATCCAGACCCAGCCGCCGCGCCGGATCGACAGCGGACCCTATCTTCGTCAGCCCACGCAGGTCCTGCTGCGCCAGACTACCCTGCCCCAACTAGTCACGCTCCTGCACGACCTGGACCCTGAGGGCCAGACTCTGCAGCTCGACGAGGTCCGCTTGATCGCCCCGCACGACCAACTGGTCGGCGATCGGTGGCGTGCGGAGTTCACGCTCTCCTACCTCGTGTATGACCCCCTGCCCTCACGCAACGAGTCATCGCCCTGACCCGCAGACACACGACACCCAATCTTCCGAGGCCGCCATGTTGCCACTTCCCCGACGCCGACACACTTCACGCCCTACTTATGGGGGCCTCGCCGTACTTCTCACGGTCATGTTCTCAACCGGGTGCAACCCTACGACGCAGACCCACGACGAGAAGCGCTACCGCACGATCCCGACGCAGATCGGCCGGCAGGCCGACCAGGCGCGCGAGCAGACCGCGATCGGTGCCGCGCTGCTGGAAGCCGCTGAAGCGACGCGTGATCTAGAGGGCGCAGAGGCATCCTACGGCGAAGCCCTGGCACAAGCCGAGCAGTGTTTCCGCGCCGCGCTGGACGCCGACATCATGTACGGCCCCGCGCACAACAACCTTGGTCGAGTGTTCTACCTCCAGGGGCGGTACTACGAGGCGGCCTGGGAGTTCCAGTACGCGGCCCAGCTGATGCCTCACCGCCCGATCCCGCGTAACAACCTCGGGCTGGTTTTCGAGGCGACCGGCCAACTCGACAAGGCCGAGGAGCACTACGCACTCGCCCTCGCGGCAGAGCCGGACAACCCCGAGTTCCTGGGCAACCTCGCCAGGGCCCGCGTCCGGCGGGGGGAACGCTCCAATGAGCTGCTGGATCTCCTACAGGAGGTTGTAGCGAAAGACGACCGCCCGGCCTGGCGTTCCTGGGCCGAGCAACAACAACGCTACATCGCGGCACGGATCGAGGACTGAATGGAACCGAGGGCTCAGACCGAACCGAGCGGTTTACTCCCGGTGCGCGGCACGGGGTATTGGGGGCATGCACGGCGGTACGCCATCGCCGCGGTGGTCGGCCTGCTGTGGATCGCTGCCGCGGGGAAGTCGGCCCAACTGATCCGTGAGCCGATGCTGCCCGACCGGTGGTTCTGGATGGCTCTCGTCGAGGCAGAGGTCCTGCTTGGGCTGCTGCTGTTGTGGTGGGGCAAGCACCGGTGGGCCTGGCGAGTCGGGGCCGGTGTCTTCTTGTTGTTCGCGGTCGTGACCGGGGTCAAGGTGTTGCGCGGCGAGGCGGATTGCGGATGCTTCGGCGTGCTGCCGATCGACCCCTGGGCGATGTTCGTTGTGGATGTGACCGTGTTTGGGGTCCTCGTTGGTCTGACGCCAAAGTCCTGGCGGCGAAGCGCTCGTCATCATCCGGTAAACACCGCGCTCTACCGCAAGGTCGTAACGCTTTGCGTCCTGCTGGCGATGGCCGGGCTACCGATCGCGTTTGCCACCCAGCGCACAGCCGTGTCACTCTCGAGCAGCGAACTCCATCACCCGGGTGCTCATGTCGTCCTCACCCCCAGCGACTGGCTGGGCGAGCCGTTCCCGCTCACCGCGTACCTCCCGGAGGATACGGGACTCACACGCGGACGCTGGGAGGTGATTCTGGCCCGGCCCGGCTGCCCGCACTGCATGGAGTACCTGTCACGCTGCGACACCTCGGTGGGCCCGGGACAGGCGGCGGTGATCTCGCTTGGCACCCCGTCCGAGGGCACCATGGAGGCCCCGCCGGGCTGGGCGAGGTACGTGCTGGACCGGGACCGGCGGTGGTACGCGGAGGTGCCGGTACAACTAACGTTGCAGGACGGCGTCGTGGTCGGCGTCCGGCAGCGCGATCACGAGCGGGCCGTCTCACATCCGGCCGAATCGGCTGCCGCGCTTCATGCCGGCGACACCTGGCCGGACGACGCGATCGGGTTCGATCCGGACGGTTTGGCAAACCTCGGTTACATCCCGCCCGGGTCGACGCACACGCTGGCTTATCGCTTGCGCGCACCGGTCGACCGGCCGTTGACCATCGAGCACATCCTCAGCGAGTGCCGGTGCACTACGGTCGTGCGTGCCCCCGCGCGGATCCGTGCCGGTGAGACGGGTGTCGTCGTGATGCGGCTGGTCGCCGGCGACAAGCCCCTGCACTACCGCCAGGGGGTGCTGATCCGCACCAACCACCCCACCCCATCGCTCGCCGAACTGCGGCTGGTCGTGTCGGCCCGGATCGGGCTGCCCTTGACCAGCGGGCCCACGGAGTTGGTGGTTTCTGATGATGCGGCTCATACCGCCACTGGATCTCAGCAGGCCATTATCCGAAACGATGGCGACCGGCCGGTGCGTCTGATCTACGCGATGGCCGACCAACGCGGCATCTCGGCACAGGTCCCGCGCGAAGCGATCCCGCCCGGGGGTTCTGCAGCGGTCACGATCTGCGTGGACGAATCGGTCTGGGAGGGTCGCCCCACCCGGCTGCGCATCCCGACCGATCTGGACGACCAGCCGGAGTTGTGGGTGACGGTCGTGGGGCCGTAATCAACCGTCGTCTTCGCCGAACTTGTCTTTGACGAGTTGTTCGAGGGTGTCGATCGCCTGCTGGGCGTCGGGGCCCTCGGCGGTGATCTCGAGTTCGGTGCCCTGAGTGGCGGCGAGCATCATGAGCTGCATGATGCTCTTGCCGTCGACGGACTGGCCGGCCTTGATGAGCTTGATGTCGGCGGTGAAGCGCGAGGCGGTATCGACGAACGTCATCGCGGGCCTGGCGTGCAGGCCGAGCTTGTTCTGGATCGTGACTCGGGTTCGGATCGCTTCCATGGGTGGCGTTTCGTGTGGGGCCGGGCCGCCGGTCTCAACGCAAAATCCTGCGTCGTCGGGCGACGCGGTAAGGGTGACAGCGTCGGGTCGGGGTTAGCGGGCGTACTGGCCGGCGTCGGCTTCTTCGAGGACGACGGCGACGGCCTCGGCGGTGTCGGCCTGGCGGAGGAACCGGCGGAAGACCTCGTTCTGCAGGTTGGCGAAGAGGTTTTCCATGGCCTGGAGGTGCTCGTCGGGCCGGTCCTTGGGCGAGGCGAGGAGGAAGATGGAGTAGACCGGCTCCTTGTCTAGGGCGTTGAAGTCGACGCCGCGCTGGCTGATGCCGACGCACGCGGTGACCTTCTCGATCTTCTCATGCTTCACGTGGGGCACGGCGACGCCCTTGCCGAATCCGGTGGAGCCGTGCTTCTCGCGGTCGAGGATCGACTTGATGAGGTCGTCCTTGAGGTTCGCGGGCACGGCGTCAGCGGCGACCAGGGCCTCGACCATCTCGCGGATCACCTCGTCGCGGCCGGTGGCGGCGAGCTGCGGCAGGATAGCGCTGGGGATGACAAAGTCGCTGAGCTTCATCGGCGGGGTTCCGGGCGGGGTGCGTGGCCACGTTCGAGGTGGTGAGCGGGGTATTTTAGCGGAAACCGCGGGTTCCTGCGGGGCCGGGCCCGCGTGCCGGATCAGCCGTTGGCGGGGTGCTTGCGGTTGCGCAGCTTTTCCTTGTGGTCGGTGAGCTGGCGTTCCATCTTGTTCACCGCCGCCTCGAAGCCGTGGTAGAGGTCTTCGTGGTTGGCGGTGGCGATCATGTGGTCTGTGCCATCGATGTGGGCGATCAACTCGACCTCGTACAGCCGGGTGTCGGGCTTGGTGACGACGGCCTCGACCTTGGCGAGCTTATCGAAGTAGCGTTCGAGCTTGGCGATCTTCTCCCCCGCGTGGGCGCGGATGGCGTCGGTGATCTCGATATGGCGGCCGGTGATGAGGGTGTCCATGCCTGCTCCTTGGCGTTGGGGATGGGGTCTGGTCTTATCCTAGGCCCGGCCGGCGGTTGCGGCGTTTGGCCTTCCCGGATTCGCGGGCCGAGCGGCCGTCCTCGGGCGGGTTGTCGTCGGGGAACAGCGACGGGTCGCTGCGCCGAATCTTCTGCGACATCGGGACGAGCACGCCGCCGCTGACGGCGAACTTCAGCGCATCCTCGATAGTGAGGTTCAGGTCGATCGTGTCGGCGGACGGCACGGTGATGACATAGCCGGTGAACGGCGTCGGCGAACTGGGGATGAAGACCGTCAGGCACTCGGCGCCGACGCGGTCCTGGATATCGCGCATCGTGTCGCCGGTGACCAGCCCGACGGACCAGAGGCCCTTGCGCGGGTACTCCACGGCGACGACACGGTTGAACTTGACCGGCTGGTCGCTGTCGCCGAAGAAGAAGTCCGTGACCTGCTTGACCGCGGGGTAGACACGGCGGATGAGGGGGACGCGGTCGACGAGGGCCTCGCCCTTGTTCTTGAGGCGCCGGCCGACGATGTTGGACATCAGGATGCCGGCGAAGTAGAAGAGGATGATCGCGACGAGCAGGCCGATCAGGTCCAGCGGGTAGAGCTTGCCGATGGCGATCGACTTCCACTGCTCCTCGACGAGTTGGTGCCGGCGGGCAAGCAGCACGATCTCGGGCTGGTCCTTCGCCCAGTTCAGCCGCATCTGCTGGCGTAGGGCCAGGGAGTAGGCGATGCCGATGCGGTTGCGGTTGGCCTCGTCCTCGCGTTCCCACTCGAGGCGGAGGCGTTCGGGGAGGATGATGCGGTCGTCGGTGTTCTTGTTGGCGGTGGAGAACAGCTCGTTGTAGTCGTCGTCGGTGGCGTTGGGCCAGTCGGTGAAGTGCAGGACGATCTCCTGCACCCCCCAGTTGATGGGGGCGGCGATCTTGTCGCGGACGAAGCCGTAGGCGATGACCAGGAGCCAGAGCGTGAGGACGGCGGGGAGCAGGGTCGCCATCCCGCGGATGATGAACTTCCTGAACGCCGATCGCCCCTTGGGCTTGAGGTTCTGCGGGATATCGTTGGCAGCGTTCATAGGGGCGGGGTTTTCGGCAATGGGCCGCGGGCCGACGGGATCGGCCGGAACGATCAAAGCGCTATTGTAGCGGCGTCGGATCGGCGGGGGCCGGTCGGCGGTCTGGGTGATCGGGCGCGGGCCCCATGATCAGCCGACGTTGAAGCGGAACATGCGTTTCTTGCCGGCCCTCACCAAGATGTAACCGTCGGCGACATCGTCGGCATTGACGGTGCGCATCGGGTCGTCGACCTTGGCGTCGTGGATGCGTACACCGCCGCCCTGGACGAGCCGGCGGGCCTCGCTGTTGGACTTCGCAAGGCCGGCGCGGACCAGCAGTGCCAGCAGGCCGACGCCGGCCTCGAGTTCCGCGGCGTCGAGCGTGTCGTGGGGGATCGCCTCACCGGTGAAATCTGCGCTTGAAGAAGAGGATGACGATACGAACGCACGCTCCGCCGAATCGCGTGCCTCGTCTGCGGCCGATTCGCCGTGGATCAGCTTCGTGACCTCGTAGGCCAGGCGGACCTTGCTCTCGTTGATCGCCTTGCCCTCCGCGCCCGCGAGTTCATCGACCTCGTCCATCGGGAGGAACGTGAAGGTGCCCAGGAACCGGCCGACGTCCGCGTCGCTGACGTTGCGCCAGAACTGGTAGAAGTCGAAGACGCTGGTGCGGTCCTTGTCGAGCCAGACGTTGCCCTGCTCGGACTTGCCGAACTTCCCGCCGTCGGACTTGGTGACCAGGGGGGTGGTGAGCCCGGCCAGGTCGGCGTTGTGCAATCGTCGGCCCAGGTCGATACCGACGACGATGTTGCCCCACTGGTCCTGCCCGCCCATCTGGAGCGTGCAGCCGTGGTGCTTGTAGAGGTGTGCGAAGTCGTAGCCCTGCATCAGCATGTAGCTGAACTCGAGGTAGCTGATGCCCGAGGCTGCGTCGCTGTCGCCGGACATCCGTCCCTTGACGGACTCCATGGACATCATGCGGTTGACGCTCATCTTGGCGCCGACCTCCCGGAGCATCTCGATCCAGCCCATCGAACCGAACCAGTCGAGGTTGTTGACCAGGACCGCGTCGGTCGGGCCATCGCCGAACCGGACGACCAGACCGATCTGCTCGGCGATCGACCGGGCGTTGTGGTTAATGGTCTCGGGGGTAAGCATCCGGCGGGCCTCGGTCTTGCCCGAGGGGTCGCCGACGAGGCCGGTCGCGCCGCCGACGAGGACCACGGGCTTGTGCCCGCAGCGCTGGACGTGGGCGAGGAGCATCATCTGCACCAGCGAGCCGACGTGCAGGGCGTCGGCGGTGGGGTCGAAACCGATGTACGCGGTGACCGGCTTGCTCAGCCGTTCGCGGATCTTGTCGTCGGTGCTCTGCGCAACCATGCCGCGGCGTTCGAGGACGTCGAAGAGGTTGTCGGTGGTGGTGGTCGGGGTCGTCATGGCGGGCGGATTCTAGCCGAAACAGGCTCCTGAGAGCAGAATCCGGGCGTGCCAGAATCCCCAAAGTCACAATCGTGTGTTTCTTGGATAAATACGCGGAAAGCTGATCGAATCCTACAAATGTGAGTTATGCTGTTGGGTGGTTCACGGAGAACGGAAACGTATCCAACTTGGGGGCTTGAAATGCTCAATCGGCAGCGGCTTGTAGCGTGTTTCGCGTCGGCTCTTTGTGCGTCGGTGTTTACGGCCAGCGGGCAGGCGGACACGATCGACCTGGTCTACGAGTTCGATGGCAACACCGTCGACGGCCTGACCAGTTTTAGCACGATCGACATCGTGCAGAACGGCAGTTCGGTGGATATCACCATCGTGGCGAACACCGCCAACCTGTCCGGCGGGGACATCCACGAGTTCTACTTTAACCTGCCCGATGCCGTTGACATCAACTCGCTGGCTATCAGCAACTCCGGCGGTATCAGCAACCAGACGATCAATGCCTTCACGCTGCTGGGCAGTAACCCATCGGTTACCGGCGGCGCTGGGGCATCATTTGATACCGGGGTTGGTTTTGGCAACGGCGGTGGCCCTCCCGGGAACGGCACGCTGACCACCGCAACCTTCTCGCTCACCGCGACGGGCGGGCTGCTGGTCAGCGACTTCTTTGCCGAGACCTCCAGTTCCAGCAACGTGCCTACCCCGGTGTACGCGGCGGTCCACTTCCAGGCCGCGGACATCTTCGGTGCCGGCTCAGAAACGGTGGGCGGCGTCCCCGAGCCGGGCACGGCGGGGCTGCTGGCCCTGTCGGTCGCTGTGTTGGCCCGCCGCCGTCGCTGAGCGTGGCGCGTTCTTAGGCAACCGTCTTGCCGTGTCGTCTGTAAATGACGGTTGCTATCATGTCGCTATGACCAGCGTGTCGACACCCGCAGACCCAGAGCCAACGACTGCCGAGCCGGTCGCGCAGGGCGCGGTGCCGACGGCCTATCAGCCAACGCGCTTCGCCCGGCTGCAGAACCGCCTGATGGCGCTGCCGATCTTCCTGGGCGGGGCAACCGTGCTGGGGATCGCCTCCCGCCTGGAGCCCAACCCGGCGGGGCTGGGCACGCACCGCCAGCTCGGTCTGCCCCCCTGCCAGTTCGAGCAGGTGACGGGCCTGCCGTGCGCGACGTGCGGCTGCACGACCTCTTTTTCGCATGCCGCGAACGGATCGCTGCTGGACGCCTTCCTCACCCAGCCGTTCGGCGCTCTGCTCGCGGTGATGACGGCGATGGCCGTGATCATTTCGGGCTACGCGCTGGCGACGAACATGCAGATCATGCCGGTCCTGCGTTTCATCGGTCGGGGCCGTGTGATCGCGGTGCTGCTGGCCTACATGATGCTGGCGTGGGGCTACGCGATCTACACACACGCGGGCTAGGCCCACGCCGCCGCATGGGTTAGGATGTCGGCAACCGTGGCCGGGCATTGAACCCCCGCCCCGCCCCGCGGACTGCACCCGGACGACACGCCCCCCCCACCCGGAATCGGACGCATGCCTACCCCTGGACGCCTCGCTCTGCTAGCCCTCGCCGTGCTGTTTACAGGGCTGGTCGGCTGCCACAAGCCGATCCACGAACCGCGCGAGTACGACATCACCGCGCAGTACCGCGGGCTGGACGGCAAGCGCGTCGCCGTAATCGTTGCGGTCAGCGACCAGACCAACTATCAGTTCCCCGACGCGCGGGCCCGGCTGACGCGGGATATCTCCCGCCGGATCCAGCTCAACGTCCCGGAGGTGCAGGTCACCAACCCCGACGAGGTGCTCCTGTGGCAGAACGCGAATGAGTACTGGACCGCCCGGCCGCCGTCCATGCTGATCGCTTCTCTGGGCGTCGAACGCCTGGTGATCGTCGAGGTCGGCGAGTACCGCGTGACCGACTCGGGCGACACGAACATCAAGCGCGGGGTCATCAGCGCGAACGTTAACGTCGTCGAGGACGATGCCCCGGACCCGGACAACTACGCGTTCAGCGATTCGCTCCGCGTGGCGTTCCCAGACGAGTTCCGGACAAAGATCGGCCTGGTCCAGGCCGACGTGCAGGACATCTACACGATCACCGTCTCCTACTTCACCGAAGAGGCAGCCGGCTATTTCTACGACCACACGATCACCCGTTGAGCCAGGAGTGTTGATGAGCCGCCAAGCGACAGTTGTTCTCGGGTTGCTGCTGTGCGGGTTGCCCCTGCTGACCGGCTGCAACATGCTCGGCGGGGCCGCGGTCGCACTGATCCCCAAGCCGCCGGTCCCCGCGCAGCATGATCTGGCGGACAAGCGGACGCTGGTCATCGTCGAGGACCGCCGCGGCATGATCCAGGACCCCTCGGTGATCCGTCAGGTGAACGCCAGTCTCCGGCAGGCACTGGAGGAAGAAGAAGTCGTGACGACGGGGTTTGTTCCCCAGTCGGAGCTCACCGCGCTGGAGGGCGAACTTGGCGACGCGTACCGCAGCACATCGCTGCAGCAGATCGGGACCCGTCTGGAGGCGGACCAGGTGGTTTACGCCGAGATCGTCGCGTACCAACTGCAGATGGGCGGCGGGATCTACCACCCCGCGATGGCGCTGAATGTCAAGGTGATCGACATCGACGAGGGCCGACGGGTCTTCCCGCCCGACATCGACCCGGAGACGGGTGTGACGCTCAGCGCGACCTCGGTGCCGGTGCGGACGGAGCTCCGCGTCGTGAACCGGACGGCTGAAGGGGCCGCCGCGCAGTCGATCGCGTCGCGCGAGCTCGCGGCGCAGGCCGGGCTGGATGTCGCGCGGTTGTTTTTCGAGTGGCGTCGGCCTGAGCCGGGCGACATGCTCCGGGACGACCAGCGATGACGCGGGTGCTCCACCTGCTGACCGGGGATGACGAGCCGCAGGCCGCCGCGCTGGCGGCGTTGATCGCGGACACCACAGACAGTGAGCCGGGCCACCACCACACGCTGCTGCTCGGCGGTACCGCGTTGCGCGACGCGGCACGATCGGCCGGGCTCGAACCCTTCACCCTCTTGCCCCGGCCCGACGGGCTGTCGCGCCTGATGCTGCCCATGAACCGACGGCTGATGCGGGCCGTCCGCAGCGCCGACCGTGTGGACTGCTGGTCTGCCGAGGCCGTGGAGGTCGCCCGCCTGGCGGGGGCACCGGCCCGGCAGCCGTGCTTCGCGGACGCGGCGCTGCTGGAACGGGCGGAACGGTGTACCGATGCGGCACGGCTGCAGCAGTGCGACCGCGCATCGACCCGTGCCGGCTGGGGTGTCGCGGACAACAACTTCATCATCGCGCTGCTCGACCCGCTGCTGGACCGGGCCGACGCGTCGGCCGTGGGCATGGCGATGTACATGGTGCAGGACGTCCTGGACAGCCAGGCCGTCGGCCCCGCCCCGCCGCCGGGCGAGGAGGGCCCGGGCGGCACCGGCGAGCCCCCCCGCCGGGCCTACCTGCTCTGCCACCCCCGCCAGCGCAACCGGCACGACATCGAGAAGACCTTTGCCCTCTCCGGCCGACGCGGGCTGCTGATCCAGTCGCCCGCGCTGTCTTCCCCGTGGCGCGTGCTGCCGGCCTGCGATGCCTGCATCACGCTCCGCCCTGGAGAGACGCCGACGCTGCTGGATCACTGGGCGTCGCTCGCGGGGCTCCCTCGGCTGGCGGATGCCAAGAGCCCGACCCGGCAGATCGCCCACGCCGTGTCCGACTGGATCGCCCAGCACCCCGGGACCGGGGCGGTTGTGGATCGTAAGATTCTGTCGGCATGACCGAACCCGGCACCGACCGCGAACTCACCGCCCCACCGTTCCCCGACGAGCGGGCCCTGTGCGAGACATGCGGCTACCCACTCAAGGGGCTCCCCTCCACAGGCACCTGCCCCGAGTGCGGGACGCCGATCCCCGAGTCACACCCCGACCTTCGGACCGGGCCGGCGTTTGAGTCCGGGGCGGGGCCTGCGGGCTATCTCGCGACCGCGTGGGCCGTGTTCCGCCACCCCAAACAGACCTACCGCCGGATGCGGATCTCGCCGAACAACCGTCTGCCCCGGCTGTTCATGCTGGTCAGCGCGGCGTTGTCTGCGGCCCTGTTCGCGCTGGCGGGCAGTGCGCGCCCGCCGGAGGCGTGGAACATGATGGTCGTGTTGGTCGGCACAGGGGCGGTGTTCCTGGCGGTCTATGTGCTGAGCTACATCGAGGTGCTGGGCATGGCTTGGGTCTGCCGCCGCCGGGGCTGGCGGATGCCGATCCGTGTGGCTGAGCGCGTTGCGGGGTACGCGACGGTCGGCTGGCTGCCGTCGGCGCTGGCGATGGGGGTCGCGGTCAATCTGGCCGGCAGCGACGCGCTGCGCGATGCCTGGCGGGACGTCGGTGGTTCCCGGGTCTTCGCGGTCGAGGCGGCATGGGCGTTCCTGTTCCTGCTCGGCGTCGCGGGGATGCTGGTGTTCGAGACGCTCGTCTGGATCGGGGTGCGGCAGGTGAAGTACGCCAACACCCGCCCTGCCGGGCCCGAGAACGCCGCTTGACGCGGGTGAGCTTGACCGGGGGATCGCCGGGAAGCTAGTATGAAAATCCTGCAAGGTCTCTGGCCTTGCCCGAAACCCAAAACGAGCCGTGCCACCCGGTCGGCTCACCCAACACCGGCACGATCGGGCCCATGGCCCGGGGTGCTGATCAGCCGCCTGGGGGGCCTGTCCCCGGCGGCCGCCTGGGCTAACCCCCGAGCGGGCATAGATTAACGATGCAACTCCGTGACGACTCACCGCCTTGCTGTCTCGCCCGACCGGGCCAGACCCCCGACGCGCAACCGATGCGCGCCAACAACCGCACGACCCCGGCCACACCGCCGGGCGATGCGGTTGACGACCCCGCCTTGTGTCACGGCCCAATCGCTGATCCCGCCTGATCGCTCCCCGCGCTCGGGGACGGCTACCACCCGTGGCCCGTCCCGCCTGGATCGTGCCCCAACCCGGCCCGCATGTGTTGCGCCGGCCGAGAAAAGGGGCTCGCCTTGCAACCCACCCTCCCACTTGTTTTAGCAAACACCGGGATGCTCGTCGGCGGCTTAGTCGCCGGGCTGGTCGTCGGCGCGGCAGGTGTCTTTCTCTTCCTGAAGATGTCGGCCAACAGCACCCTCGCCGCCGCCAAGCGACAGGCCGAGGACATCGTCAGCAAGGCCAAGGGAGAGGGCGAGACCCTGGCCAAGCAGATCGAGCTGGACGCCCGCAACGCCCAGGCCCAGCGCCGTGAGGCGCTGGAGAAGGAACTCGACACCCAGCGCGATGAACTGGCAGAGAAGGAGCGACGGCTGGGCAAGCGTGAGGACACGCTCGACCGCAAGCTGGACATGCTCACGCTCAAGGAGAAGAACGCCGCCGACCTCGAACAGCAGGTCAAGCAGCGTGAGGAGGCGATCCAGGGCAAGCAGGAAGAGCTGGAAGCCATCGCGGATGAGCGTCGGCAGGCGCTAGAGCAGTTCCGCCAGGAACAGAAGGACGAGCTGCTCCGCATCTCCAACATGAACGAGCACGACGCCAAGCGTGAGGCGCTGCAGGCGGTCGAGCGCGAGTGCCAGCACGAGGCGGGCCAGCTGATCCAGAAGATCACCGAGCGGGCCGAGGAGGAGGCCCGCGACAACGCCCTGAAGATCACGCTCCAAGCGATCCAGCGTTATGCCAGCGACCACTCTTCGGAGTCCACGACCAACGCGATCCAGATTCCCAGCGACGACATGAAGGGCCGGGTCATCGGCCGAGAGGGCCGGAACATCCGCGCCTTCGAGACCGCGACCGGGGTGGATGTCATCGTCGATGACACGCCCGGTGTGGTGGTCGTGTCGTGCTTCGACCCGATCCGGCGGGCGGTCGCCGCCGAGACGCTGCGTCGGCTGCTGGACGACGGCCGGATCCACCCCGCGCGGATCGAAGAGCTGACCGACCAGGTCCGCAACGAGATGCAGGAGCGGATCGTGAAGTTCGGCAAGGAGGGCTGCATCGAGGCCAACATCCAGGGCTTGCACCCGAAGATCAGCGAGATGATGGGCCGGCTGCACTACCGCACGTCGTACGGCCAGAACATCCTGCAGCACTCCCAGGAGGTCGCGTACCTCTGCCAGGTGATCGCGGACGAGCTCGGGCTCGACGGTACGATCGCGCGGCGCTGCGGCTTCCTGCACGACATCGGCAAGGCGATGGACCACGAGATGGAAGGCGGCCACCCCGCGATCGGTATGGAGTTCTGCCGGAAGCTCGGTGAGAAGGAGGCCGTGCTCAACGCCATCGGCGGCCACCACGACGACATCCCGCACACCACGCCCTACACGGCGATCGTGATGGCCGCCGACGCGATCAGCAGCGCCCGCCCGGGGGCCCGCCGCGAGACGCTGGACCGTTACGTCAAGCGGCTGGAGCAGCTCGAGGGCATCGCGATGGACATGAAGGGTGTCCGCGAGGCGTTCGCGATCCAGGCCGGCCGGGAGGTGCGTGTGATCGTGGACCCGACGCGCGTGGACGACACGAACTGCAACTACATCGCCCGGGACATCGCCAAGCGCGTCAGCGAGGAGATGACCTTCCCCGGCGAGATCAAGGTGACGGTGCTCCGCGAGATGCGCACCGTCGAGTTCGCGCGGTAGGCCGGGCCAAGAGCCGTTCAGGTACCAGAGTCCACAGGAGCGTGCGCGATGACGCTGCCATACAGCACGGTCGGGCCGGACACCGCGCCGCCGCTTGTGTTCATGCACGGCCTGGGTGCCAACGCTCAGCAGACGACCACCGCGTTCGCCTCACTCTCGACCCGTTGCGTCATTGCGCCGGACATGCCGGGGCACGGCCGGGCGGCCGAGACCAGTCACATCGACGCGTTGTGTTTTGAGGCGTTTGCCGACCAGGTCATCGACCTGATGGACAGCCTGTCGATCGGCTCGGCCGACCTCGGCGGGCTTTCGATGGGCTCGGGGATCGCGTTGAACCTGGCGCTGCGCTACCCCGACCGGGTCCGTCGGCTGGTGTTGCTGCGGCCGTCTTGGCTCGACGCGGTCCGGCCCATTCACCTCGAACTGGTCGCGAAGGTCGGGCAGTGGATCGAGGACGGCGGGGTACGGTATGCCGAGGACCGGCTGGAGGACGAGGAGGCCTACGCCGCGATGAAGGCGGACAACCCCCCCGCCGCCGCGTCGGTCGCCGGGCTGCTCAAGCGTCCGGCGACACCGCTATCGCTGGCCGTGCTCTACCGGATGTACGAGGACCGGCCGTTCGCCGCGTTGTCCGACCTCGCGGGGGTATCGCAACCAGCGTTGGTGATGTCTACGTCGTTGGATGACCTCCACCCCGAGAGCGTGGCGGACCAGATCGCTCAGGCCTTACCCCATGCGACCCGCGCCGTGTTGCCGCCACGTTATCATGCTCCTTCGGGCTACCAGTCAGCGCTGGTCGGTGCCGTCGAAGCGTTCCTGGACCCGCCTACACCGTTATAGAACACCCGCATGATTACCAAGCGTATCTCGACCGAACAGATCCTCGCCAACCTCCGCAACAAGGTCGAGCAGCGGCTGCCGATCATGATCTCCTCGGCCGGCAGCGGGTTGGTCGCCAAGCTCCTCGAGCAGGCCGGCACCGACTGCATCAACACCTTCTCGGGTGCCCGGCTCCGGGCCAACGGCATGGGCACGATGTCGATGATGTGGCCTATCCTCGACTCCAACCGCCAGACCCTCGACTACACCCGCGAAGACATCATGCCGGCCCTCGACGGCAAGGCCTTTGTCTGCGCCTGTCTCAACGCGAACGACCCGCTCAAGGACATGCGCATGGTCATCGAAGAATGCCAGCGCATGGGGGTGAACTCGGTCTCGAACATCGGCCCATCGATCTCCTACGTCGATCACGACTCAGAGATCTACCGCGTCATGACCTCGGCCGGCATCACGCTCCAGAACGAGATCGACATGCTCAAGCTCGCGCGTGAAGAGATGAACATGGTCACGATCGGGCTGGGCTTTACCGTGGAGGACTGCCTGGCGATGGTCGAGCAGGCCCGGCCGCACATCTTCTGCTACCACGCCGGCACGACCAAGGGTGGGCTCAAGGGTTACGACAACGGCACGACCATCGAGGAGACCGCGGAGAAGACCGAGGCGGTCTACCAGCAGCTCCGCGCGATCGACCCGGACGTGATCCTCGTCGCGCACGGCGCGGCGATGGAGAACCCCGAGGACGCGCAATACATGCTCGACCACACCTCCGGCCACGGGTTCTGGACCGGCTCGTCCACCGAGCGTCTGCCGATCGAGCGGGCGGTGAGCGCGGCGGCGGCGGAGTTCGCGGCGCTGCGGTTCGCGAAGTAGGCAGACGGCCCTGGTCAAGGCACCCTGTTGACAGGAGCGGCTATGAAAACAGTTGTGATCCTGGCGTCGCTGGACACCAAGGCGGACGAGACCGAGTTCGTCGCCGAGCAATTGCGTGCGCTGGGCGCGACCCCGCATCTGATGGACCTGTCGGTCGTGGGTGACACGCGTTTGTCGCCGGACACGACCAAGGCCCAAGTGATGGAGGCCGGTGGGTCGAGCGTCGCCGAGCAACTGGACCACCCCTCGCGGCAGAAGGCCTCGCCGGTGCTGATCGCCGGTGCGACGAAGCTGCTGCTTGGCATGATCGAGTCGGGCCGGGCCCACGCGGTGCTCGCACTCGGCGGCACGCAGGGCACGTCCAATGCCTCGGCCGTGCTGCAGGCGCTGCCCTACGGCTTCCCGAAGCTGATCCTATCCACCGTCGCGTCGGGCGACACCAGCGCGTTCGTCGGCATCAAGGACATCACCATGATGTTCTCGGTCTCCGACATCCTCGGGCTCAACCCGTTCTCGCGTAAGATCCTCGCCAACGCGGCGGCGGCGGCGTACGGCATGGCACAGGTCGAGCGGGCCGTGGACGCGGCCGACGGCATCAAGGGCACCATCGGGCTGACCAACCTGGGTGTGCTGACCCACGGCGCGATGCACGCCATCGACCTGTTCCACCAGGCCGGCTACGAAGTCATCACGTTCCACGCGATCGGGGCCGGCGGGCTCGCGATGGAGCAGATGATGCGCGAGGGGATCATCACCGCGGTCTTCGACTACGCCTTGGGCGAGGTCGCCGACCAGTTGTTCGACGGGCTCCGCGCCGCGGACGACACCCGGCTGACCACCGCGGGCAAACTCGGCCTGCCGCAGGTCATCTGCCCCGGCGGGTCGGAGCACCTCGGGCTGCTGACCGAGCCCAACGTCGTCCCCAAGGGCTGGGAGGACCACCAGTACACCTTCCACAACCCCGTGGTCTTCGCACCCCGGCTGAACCCGGAGGAACTCGACCGCGTCGCTCGGGAGATCGGCAAGCGCCTGGAGCACAGCAAGGACAAGGTCCACGTGCTGCTCCCCGAGAAAGGCACGTCCCGCTACTGTGCAGCCGGCAACGAACTGGTCAACCCCGAAGAGGACGCGATGTACCTCCAGTCGTTGGAGGCGCACCTGCCCAAGCACATCCCGCGGACGGCCCTGCCCTACAACGCGGAAGACCCCGCCTTTGTTGAACACGCGGTAAAGACCCTGATCGCGATGATCGAGGGCTAACCGATCGTCCCCGACCTTTATTACCAATCCTCAAGCAACGAGACCGACCATGGCAGATACCGATGACATCCGCGAAGGCAAGAGCTACGGCCTGGACACCCCCGCGACGAGCGCGGGCTTCTACCTCAAGGGCATGGACGGTGCCGACTGGGGCCTGAAGAACCGCATGGCCCGCATCTTCAACAAGGACTCGGGCCGGACCGTGATGCTCGCGTTCGACCACGGCTTCCTGATGGGGCCGACATCCGGGCTGGAGCGGATCGATCTGAACATCGCGCCGCTCGCCGAGCACGCGGACTGTCTGATGGGCACGCGCGGCATGATCCGCACGTCGATCCCCGCGTCCTGCACCAAGCCGGTCTGCCTGCGGACCGACACCGGCACGACGATCCTGACGGAGATGAACCACAACGTGTTGATCTCGGAGGAAGAGGCGATCAGCATGAACGTTTCGGCGATGGCGGCGATGCTCTCGGTCGGCGAGGCCGGCACCGAGGCCGGCACCATCGCGAATTTCAGCCGGCTGGTCGATATCGGCATGAAATACAGCATCCCGGTGATGGGCGTGACCGCGGTGGGCAAGGACATGGCCCGCGATGCGCGGTACTTCGGCATGGCCTCTCGGGTCTGTGCCGAGAACGGGGCGAGCATCGTGAAGACCTACTACACCGAGGGCTTCGAGAAGGTCGTCGCCGCCTGCCCGGTCCCGGTGGTGATCGCCGGCGGCAAGAAGCTGCCCGAACTCGAGGCGCTGGAGCTGTGCTACAACGCGATCCAGTGCGGTGCAGCGGGCGTGGATATGGGGCGCAACGTGTTCCAGTCCGAGTCGCCCCTGGCGATGATGAAGGCGGTCAAGGCCGTGGTGCACGACAGCGCGAAGCCGGCCGAGGCCTACGAGGTCTTCAACGACGCGATGCAGCCGGCGTGATGGACCGCAGCGCAACCCTTTCCAGGATGATCCGTGACGCCAAGACGCCGCTGAGCGTCGGGCTGTTGACCGCGGACCTGATGTCCCTGGCCGGCGAGGTCGAGGTGCTTCAGGACGCCGGCGTGCCGATGCTCCACCTGGACGTGATGGACGGCCGGGTCTGGCCGAAGCTCACCGCCGGGGCGCCGATCCTGGCCGGGTATCGCTCGGACCTGCTTCACGACGTCCACCTGCTGGTGCAGGACCCGGGCCGGCACATCGATGCGTTCGCCCAGGCCGGCGCGGACATGATCTCCTTCGCGGTCGAAGAGGCGGGCGATATCGGTGCGGTCCTGGCGCAGATCGGCAACGCGGAGAACACGCACCGGCCCGGCGAACCGATCCTGCGTGGCGTCTCGCTCAACCCGCAAACGCCGCTCGATTCGATCCGCCCGCACCTCGACGCGATCGACTACGCCGTGCTCCTCGCGGTCGGCCCGGACACCGGCAAAGAAACGTTCTTCGATACGATCCCCGACAAGATCGCGCAGCTCCGGGCATGGAAGCCCGGGTTGCTGGTCTGTATCGATGGCGGGATCAAGACATCGAACATCGGCGAAGTCGCCGCGATGGGCCCGGACTTCACCGTGACCGGCAGCGCGGTGTTTGATGGCACCGACGCGGCCGAGAACCTCCGACGGATGCACGAAGCGATCCACCCCCACCGAACACGAGGCCACGCATGAGCGGCGACTGCCCGCAACTGGAGGTTGTGCTTTCCCGAGCCGCTGAAGCCGGCGCGTTACCCGCTGGTCAGGCCGCAACACAGGGCCGGGAGACACTGTTAGCGGTCGCCGAGGCCCGCAAGGCGCTGGGGCCGATCGCGTGCGAAGACCCGGGCCGTCCGCACTTCGGGAAGGTCGCAGTAGTGACCGGTTCGGCCGGCGGGATCGGCCGAGCGACGGCGCAACGCCTGCACGCCGACGGCGCCGTCGTGGTCGGGCTGGATATCAACCCGGCGATTACGCAGGCGCTCGATGCGCCCGGCCTGTCGGGGCAGGTCTGTGACGTGACCGACGAGTCCGCGATCCAATCGGCCATCGAGGGTATTGTTGCACGCTACGGCGGGCTGGACATCGTCGTCGCCAACGCCGGCATCTTCCGCTCCGGCGAGATGATCGACG
Source organism: Phycisphaerae bacterium (assembly GCA_030425705.1). GTDB lineage: Bacteria > Planctomycetota > Phycisphaerae > Phycisphaerales > Phycisphaeraceae > JAHQVV01. The sequence continues at coordinate 156,619 of JAUHZU010000007.1, read as the reverse complement.
AGTTGGGCGAGACATGGGACCGGCATATCGCCATCAACCTCACCGCTACCCAGCGGCTGTTCAAGCACACGATCCCCTACCTCAAGCACGGTCTCGCCGCGTCGATCATCGTTGTCGGCTCGCGCAACGTCGCAGCGCCCGGGCCCGGCGCGTCGGCTTACTCGGTCAGCAAGGCCGGCGTCACCCAGCTCGCCCGTGTTGCGGCCCTTGAGCTGGCCCCCCACCGCGTGCGGGTCAACACGATCCACCCCGACGCGGTCTTCGACACCGAGCTCTGGACGCCCGAGGCCCTCGCCAAGTCCGCTGCCCGCTACGGCATGTCGGTCGAGGACTACAAGACCAAGAACCTGCTCAAGCACGAGATCACCTCGGCCCAAGTCGCGGGCATGGTCAGCACCGTGGCGGGGCCGGTCTTCGCCGCGACGACCGGTGCCCAGATCCCGATCGACGGCGGCAACGACCGTGTGATCTGACGCCAAGCTGTGTCTGCCCCCGGGCGGGTGTTACACTGGCGGTTCCTATCGACCCGACCGCCGAGCACCCTATCGGAGCCGCCGCATGAGCACCCCCCACGACGCCCTCCGCTGCCCGGCCTGCAAGACCCTGATGCAGGACGGCTACCTGCCCATCTCCGACGGGCTGCACTTTATCCGGGGCGACGGCAACGCGGCCGGGGCGTTCGCCGAGGACCTGCCGGGCACCCACGCGGTGATGCGCACCAACCGGCTGCTGGCCTGGCGGTGCAAGCCGTGCCAGATGGTCGTCTTCAAGTACGGCCGGGACAACGCCAAGCATATCGAGCGCCTCGCCGAGCTCGAAGACGCCGCGCAGTCTGAAGAATCCGAGGCGGCTGCAAAGTCCACCTCGCCGGACGCCTGAGCCGTCAGCTCAGCCGGTGGTTCACTCCTTACAACCCCACCCCGCCCTGCCCCAGCCGGCACGATCCCTCCTGCTTAACGCGCGGGACGGGTTTCCGGCTGGATCGGGCTTGGCATCGATCCGTTGATAGCGGTAGGCCGATCGCGCGGATGCGGATCGACAGTGATGCCATACTCGCCCCAACCAGTCCGGCCGGGGTCCGGGCTCGAGCCCCTCGAGCCCCGTGTGCTGTGGTCCGCGACCGCCCCGTCGGCGGCGCTGACCGCGGACCTGGTCAGTGCGCTCGACACCTACTGGCAGTTCGAAGACGCCGGCTCGCTGACCCTGAGCGACCAATCCGGCAGCGCCGCGGCGCACCCCGGTTCGCTCACCGGGCTCGCGGGCGTATCGTCGTTCGGTGCGTTCGGCAGCGCGGGGTACTTTCACGGCGGAGAGGCCTCCATCACCAACCACGCCGACTTTAACCTGTCGACGATGGGCCAGCGGACGATCGCGATGTGGTTCTATGCCGAGGACGTCGACGCGCCGGGCCGGCAGATGCTTTACGAAGAAGGCGCGGGCACGCGCGGACTGAACATCTACCTCGAAGACGGCCGACTATACGTCGGCGGGTGGAACCGGGCCGAGAGCAACTGGTCCGGCACCTGGCTGTCCACGGACGCCGTGCAGTCGGGGCGGTGGCACCACGTCACGCTCGTGCTCGATGGCGGCGCGACCGTCACCGACGGCGCGTTTCATGGCTACCTCGATGGTGTTCGGTTCGGCAGCGGTGAGGGCTCGCAGCTCTGGTCCCATAGTGGGGACATCAACGTCGGCAACGGCGGCGACACGCGCTACCCCGACGGGACCGGCAGCGCGACCGACCCGTTCACCGGGTACATCGACGAGTTTCGCGCGTACAGTCGTGTGCTCAGCGAGCACGACATCGCGGTGCTCGGCGGCGCGTTCAACGAGCGTGCCGCGGTGGTGAATACGCAGGCCCCACGTGACCTGGTGGCCGTCTTCTTCGCAGGGACCACACCCCTTGCCTCGTCGGTGTTGCCCGAGGTCAAGCCGTCAGACGCGGGCGATGGCAAAGCGAATACAACACGGATAGATCGCTCGGCTAACCCCACGGCACCCGAACCAGCGGGGTCGCAGCGTTACGCAACGCCCGGTACCGATGGCAAAGCCGAGCCAGCACGCGAGCCGCAGGAAGCCGGCGAAAGCAGCACGCGGGCGACCGAGCGAAACGCGAATAACCGCGACGCTGATCCCGCGGTGTCGGCCGAGAATGCCGGCCATCCGACAGGCCGCGAGGTGGGTGACATCGAGACGGATGACGTGGACCCGTCCCAGGTCGCCGAAGTCGAGACCGAAGGGAAGGCCGGCCGTGATGCTCAGGATAAGAGTGGGCGCCAGGCAGACCCGTCTACCCGGGGGCCTCTGCCGGCCTCACCGCTGCCCGATGGGCATGCTCCCCGTGCGGATGCGCTGCGTCTGGGGGCGGCCCTAGGCGGGTTCGCCTTGCCGCTGGCATCGGCTGAAACCCGCCGGCGGTAGGCGTTCGCTCCTCCAAACACTCGTTGACTGCGCGCGGTTTTCTTTGCCGTTCGGGCTTGACATCCCGGATCATTGTATGATAATGATTTATCATTAACATATGAGACCGCATTCCCATCCAATCCGCCCCGGCTTCACGCTCATCGAACTGCTCGTGGTGATCTCCATCATCGCGCTGCTGATTGGCATCCTTTTGCCCGCGCTGGGCCAGGCGCGGCGGTCGGCCCAGGCCGCCCAGGACCTGGCCAGTCTCCGGCAGATGGAGACGGCCCACCAGGCCTACATGACCGACAACAAGGGCTTTCTGGTGAACGCCGGGCTCCCGCACGGCGTCGCGCCGACCAACCCACAGATCGCCTGGGTGGCGTCGCTGCGCGAGTACTACCAGACCGAGCTGATCTTGCGGTCGCCCCTTGATGACAGCCCGCACTGGCCCGGAGGAGAGCCGGTGCCCAACACCCCGGGGGCCGTCTACCGCCAGACCAGCTACGGCATCAACAGCTTCCTCACCGACGTCAAGCTCAACGGGACCAACCCGTGGGGCGGGCCCGCGTGGGACCGGCTGGACCGCGTCCTGTCGAAGCGTTCGCCGACCGAGTTGGTGCACTTCCTGCCCATGGCGACCGAGGGCGAGTTCGCCGGGGCCGACCACCCCCACCCGGAGGAGTGGGACCTGTTCGGGACGGGCGGGCCGGTCGTCGCCGACCTCGCGGGGCAACAGGTCGAGCTCCACGCGGTCCGCGGCCCGGCCCGCGACTTCGCCGGCGTCGCGAACTGGGGCTTCCTCGACGGCCACGCCCAGGCGCTGGCCTTCGGCGACCTCTACCAGAGCGAGACCCAAAACCGTTTCGACCCCGAGGCGGGCCCGACCGACTAACCACGTTCTTTTTTGTTCCACCTTATTGGAGAAGAGATATGAGATCGCTGATGACCACGTCCGCCCTTGCCGCTGCGCTCGCGGCCTGCCCGCTCGCACTGGCCCACGAGGAAGGCGACCTGATGATCTACGACAACGGCAGCGGCGGGCTGTCGTTCGGGTTGTACGACTTTGATGGCGGGACCGGCGAAGTAGTGGAAGCCGGCCCGATCGCGCTCGCGATCGCGGAGCTTGAAGGCAACTGGGAAGGCACCGGCATGCCCGGGATCGATGAGCCGGGCTGGGCCACCGATGGCAGCGCGGGCAGCGACCCTGACGGCATCAGCTTTGTCTTCCCCGCCAATACCCAACTCAACGTGTCGGCCAACGTGATCCCAGTGCTCGGCGGCAACGCGGCGTACTGGGACGGCACGGGCCCGGTCGCCTTCACCACGGCGATGCCTAACGGCGTGGTGATCGAGGGGGTGTTCGGTTCTGAAATCGACCTCGACGGATCGGCGACTGCGCCTTCAGGAACCGTGTCGCCCTGGATCAGCGGCGCGGACGGCACCGCCCACGACCACCTCGAGTTCTTCCTCGACGCTGACGATGCGACGGCCGCCACGGGTGTGTACCTCATCTCGCTTTCGGCCTCGGCCGGCTCTCTTGAGAGCGACCCGCTCTACCTGCTGTTGGGCTGGGGCGGCAGCGACTTCACCGACGAGCAGCTCGAACTGGCGATCGAGTCGGCCGAGGGATACGTCGAGACGCAGATCGTGCCCGAGCCCGGCTCGCTGGCGCTGCTGGGTCTGGCGAGCCTGCTGCTCACTCGCCGACGTCGATAACGCCAGCATTGAGCTTCCGCCACGTTTCACCGGGCGGGGCGGGTGAAAGCCCCGCTCCTCCCTTTTTACCACGCGACACTGCGAATCCCGCAGCCGGATTGGGAAGCGACCCATGCGAGCCATGATACTAACTTTGGTGTTGACGACGCTGCTGGCGTGCCCGGCCGCGGGCATCACGGTCTCCGATGACCCTGGCCATGTCGATGCGCTGCCCTACAACGACAACGGGCAGATCGCGCTGGGCCACTACGACTTCGACCTCGACCAGGTCATAACGGGAACTCAACTTTTCGTGCGCGATCTGGAGGTCGTTCAGTCGGGGTTCTATGGCACCACCTCGCCGGGCTTTACCACCGCGACGGGGTTCGAACTGCTTGCGTCCGCGACGCTCAACCTTGAACCCGTGACCATGACGATCCCGGGCGGCACGTTCAACCTGCTCTATTGGGACGGCATCGATCTGGGCGGCGACGGCGACTACGCCGACGACGTGTCGTTCGGTGCCCCCCAGGCCGGTGACGAGTTGTTCGTCCGCCGGTCCAGTGCGCTGAACTTCTCGCTCACGGGCGGATCGACGGCCCCGGCAGGCATCCCGCTCGACACCACCAGCGGGACCGGGACGCTGCACAAGCACGTCTCGTTCCAGGCCCGCAACAGCGACGGGTCGCCGGCCGCGGACGGGCTGTACCTCGCGTCGTTCACCATGACCATGGATGGGCTGGACGACTCGGACCCGTTCTACATGCTGTTCAACGCCGCGTACCTGCGTGACGAGGGCGGCGCGATCGTCTTCAACGGCGACCGACCGGTGACTAACGACGACGCGCGGCTTGCCGCGATCGACTGGATCGAGCAGACGTTCTTCGGCACCGGCACGCTCGCCGGCGATCTGGACGGCGACGGGTTCGTCGGCATCACCGACCTCGATGTGCTGCTGGCCAACTGGGGCGACAGCGTGCCCGCGGGATCGCTCGTTGACGGTGACGCATCGGGCGACGGCCTGGTCGGTCAGCCGGACCTGCAGATCGTCCTGGACGCGTGGGGCGATGGCACCCCGCCTTCAGGAATGGTCCCCGAGCCCGGCTCCATCGTCCTGCTGATCGGCGCGACCGGCCTGTGCCTGGCCCGGCGTCGCCGACGCTAAGCCGCGCTTTGATCCCGTTCTTGGAAATCGCAACGAGTCACAACGATGAGCGCCAACCCCGCCAACCTGATGACCCCCGCCTCCCACACGGAAGGTCCCATCGCGAGCGAGCGTATGGGCTGGCTCGACAAGCTCGGGATCACCGCGTCGTTCGCCTGTGTGATCCACTGCCTGGTCGCGCCGTTCCTGCTGCTGCTGCTGCCCACGCTCGGGTCGGTCTGGGCCGACCCCTGGGTCCACTGGGTGCTGGCGGCGCTTGTCTTGCCTCTGGCGCTGCTCGTGATCTATAGGGGCTACCGACGGCACGGTCGGCGTTGGGTTATAGTCGCGGCGCTGTGCGGGGTCGCGCTGGTGATGGCGGGATTGATCGCGCCCTACATCAGTGACCGGCCGCTGGTCCAGGCCCCGGCCCCCGCGTTCCTCGCGAACCTCGGGGGCTCAGCGCCCCTTGCTCCCGCCACCGAGCCACACGCTACCTGCGCTGACGGGTGTTGCCCGACATTGGCCGTCAGCGAGACGGGCGCGGCGAGGCTCGGTCTCCCCGCTGGCGGGCTACTGACCATGCTCGGCAGCGTCCTGCTGATCGCCGGGCACACCGGCAACCTCCTCGCTTGCCGGTGCTTTACGCGGGGCCACGCCGACAAGGCGTCGGGCTGCGGTTGCCCGGCCTGACGGTCTTGTTCGGCAGCCATCATCTGCACATGCGTGCGAAGTTCGTTCTAACATGGCGGGCTCCGGCGGCTGGTTTGCCGGACGCGACGACGAGGAGCCCTGCCCATGACCGCCTACCAAGCCGACGATCAACGCTATGAACAGCCCGACGGCTGGTTCCGTCGGTGCGGGGCCTCCGGGCTCTGGCTGCCGGCGATCTCTCTGGGGTGCTGGCACAACTTCGGCGCGGCCGGCCGGGACTCGGGCCGGCACGCCGACGAGGCCGGCATGCACGCCAACTGCCGGCTGATGCTGCACACCGCCTTCGATCAGGGCATCACCCACTTCGACCTGGCCAACAACTACGGCCCCCCACCCGGCAGCGCGGAAACCCGGGTCGGGCGGATCCTCAAAGACGACTTCGCCCAGCACCGCGATGAACTGATCATCTCCTCCAAGGCCGGCTGGGACATGTGGCCTGGGCCTTACGGCAACTTCGGCTCGCGCAAGCACGTGCTCGCCTCCCTCGACCAGTCGCTGGCCCGGCTGCAACTCGACTACGTCGACCTCTTCTATTCCCACCGCCCCGACCCGACGGAGACGCCGTTGGAGGAGACCCTGGGCGCGCTCGACACCGCGGTCCGCAGCGGCAAGACGCTGTACTGCGGCATCAGCATGTACCCCGGCGAGCGGACCGAGGAGGTCCTGCGCGTCTGCGAGGCCAACGGGCTGGTCCGGCCGATCATCCACCAGCCCAACTACTCCATGCTGGACCGCTGGATCGAAGACGACCTGCTTTCGGTCACGGAACGCAACGGGCTGGGGGTCATCACGTTCAGCCCGCTGGCGCAGGGGCTGCTGACCGACAAGTACCTCGACGCGGTCCCCGAGAACTCCCGCGCGGGCCATGCCGACGGCTACCTGAACCGGGACACGATCACGCCCGAGCTGCAGGCAAAGCTGCGCTCACTCAACCGCATCGCGCAGGAACGGGGCCAGACGCTGGCACAGATGGCGCTGTCCTGGACGCTGCGGGACGCCCGCGTGACCTCGACACTGATCGGCGCGAGCCGGCCCGAGCAGATCCTCGAGAACCTTGAGGCGCACAACATCACGTTCACTGCCGACGAATTGACCGCAATCGACGCAGCATTGAGCGGTTGAGGTAGCGGGCAAGCGGAAAACCAAAAGCAAGCACGCCTCCCGAGGAAGGCGTGCTTTGGATCGGTTGAGGTTAAAACTGCTCGTGGCCTAGAACAACTGCCCTTCGCCGCCCATGCCGCCCATCATGTCCTGGAGCGCGGGGAGGAGTTCTTCCGCTGCGTCGAAGAAACGCTGGTCGAGGATCAGCCGGAGGGTCTCACCGCCGTCGGTGCTCTTCATCGCGAGGTGCTGGAAGAAGCCGTTGATCGCTTCCTGGCTGGGCGGGTTGTTCATCTCGGCGAGCTGCGCGCCGATCATGCCTTGGCCGAGCATCAGCATGCCGTTGAAGGAGTTGAGGAACTGGCTGCCCAGCCGCTTGTCCTCGAAGTTCAGGGCGATGTCGATCTCGGTCTCTTCGCCATCGGTGAACAGCGAGACCGCGGCGATATCCATGCCGTGCAGCGGCTGCATCATGCCCGCCATCATCGCCATGGTCGGGTCCTCGGCGAGCATCATCCCGTCGAGCATGTCACGCATCTGGTCGTTCATCCGAAGCAGGACCGTCAGCGGTGCCTCGGCTCGCTCGGCGAGTTGTGCGTTGAAGCGCTCGGCCGCGTCGACGTCGCCTTCTTTGGTCACCGGCGGCAGGCCGTCGACGCTGACCGCGTGCCAGCCGTCAGCGTATTCATCGATCGCGAAGGCGACATCGCCCGCGGTCTCGCCCATCAGGTCGGTCATCGCGTCCTTGAGGGCGGCGGGGTCGGCCCCTTCGGCGGTCTTGACCATGACGCTCAGCGGCAGGCCGTCCATCCCCTGCTGCATGTTGGCCATGTCGGGCATGCCCATCATGACGAGCAGCCCCTCGCCGCCCGCCGCGACGAACGACTCGCGGAAGTCCTGCATCATCAGGATGCCCAGGTCCAGATCGCCGACAGGCAGGCCACCGGCCATCGGGCTGTCGGCCAGGTCGGCCATCATTTCACCGGCCCGCTCGATCATCGCGTCGTCGATCCGGGTCAGGTCGATCCACACCATCAGGGTGGTGTCCTCGGCGACCGCGGTGTCGGGGGCCTGCGCCGAGGCGGGCCGGGCGGTGGTGCAGAGGATCGCACACACGGCCATCAGCATGAGCGGCAGGCGTCGGGTCATCAGGCGGGTCATCGGGTCACTCCTTAATGGTAAACGGGTCTCTCAGCAGAAATAGTATAGGCGGGAGGTCGGCGAACAGGAATACCAACGCCCCACGAATCCCTCGGCTGCTGTAACGACGGCCAGTCGACCGAGGTTCATACGACCCCGCCGAAGCGGCGGACGCGGCCGCGGTAGGCCGAGAAGGCCTTGTGCAACTCCGCGACGGTGAAGTCCGGCCAGCAGGCGTCGGTGACGTAGAACTCGGCGTAGCTGACCTGCCAGAGCAGGTAGTTACTCAGCCGCATCTCCCCGGCGGTCCGGACCAGCAGGTCCGGGTCGGGCAGGTCGGCGGTGTAGAGGTGTTCGGCGACAGTGTCCTCAGTGATCTGGCCGGGCGCTAGATCACCCGAGGCCGCCTTCGCGGCGATGGCGCGGACGGCGTCGGTGATCTCCGATCGGCTGCCGTAGTTGATCGCCAGCGCCAGCGTCAGCCCGTCGTGCTGAGCGGTGTCGTCCGCCATCTTGTCCAGCGCATCGAGCACGCGAGTGGGCAGGCCCTCGCGTCGGCCGATCTGGACCAGCCGGACGTTGTTATCCATGAACAGGCCGCGCTCGGACTCGAGGTACGCGACGTACAGGTCCATGAGCGTGTCGACCTCGTCCTTGCTGCGGGTCCAGTTCTCGGTCGAGAAGGAGTAGAGTGTCAGGGCTTCCAGGCCCAGCCGGGCACACTCGGTGACGATCGGGCGTACGGCCTCGGCCCCCTGCTTGTGGCCGTAGCTGCGGTCTTTGCCGCGTGTCTCGGCCCAGCGACCGTTGCCGTCCATGATGACGGCCAGGTGCCGCGGGAGCGCTGCGTCGGGTTGGGGCTGGGGTTGCGTCATAGGTTGTTGAAAGCTTCGCCGATCGGTACCGCTGGCCAGTTGGTTGGACCGCGTAGCGGTGTGAAGCGGATTACACGTCCCGCCACTTCGAGCCGATCCACGGGACCTCCACCGCGTGGTCCAGCCGCAGGCGGAGACTGAGCTGTGCCGCGTGGTGGTGGATGTGCCGGATATTGTAGACGTGCACCTCGGCACGTGAGAACTTGAGCCAGTCGAAGCCGGGACGCGTTTCGAGTGAGGCCTCGGTCTCCGCCGCGACAACCCTTGCCATTTTCTCACGGCAGTGTGCAAGGTAGTCAACGATAAACGGGCGGGTGTAGAGGGCCTCCTGGACCTTGTGCTCCAGTTCTTCGTAGTCGGCGAAGGTATCGGCGTGCTGATTGTGGAAGTCCTGCTCCTTGAGTTGGGCAAGCGCGGTGCCGAGGTAGACATCCGTAAAGAAGAGCGTGTGGAACACGACTTGACAGAACCGCAGGTTCGCGACGGGCGCATCCCAGCTCTCGTCCGGGCACCTGTCGATGCACGCGCCGAGCATGCAGAACACCGCCTCGTACTGGTCGTGGATCAGTGTCTTGAAGGTGTCGAGCATTGCAGGTCCCCTGGGGTGTGTTCAGCCCATCGCGGTCTGTGTCCGGCCGGGGCCGACGCTCGCGAGGACGACCGGGACGCCGAGGTAGTCGGCGATAAAATCGAGGTACTTCCTGGCGTTCTCGGGCAGGTCGGCGAGGGTCTTGCACCCGTCGATCGGGCCCTTGAAGCCGGGCAGCGTCTGGTAGACCGGCCCGACGCGGGCGAGCGCATCGCACCCCGCCGGGAAGTGGTCGATGGGCTCGCCGTCGAGGGTGTACCCGACACAACACTTGAGTTCGGGCAGGTCGGCGAGGACATCGAGCAGCATGACACATAGCACGGTTGCGCCGCTGACACGCGTGGTGTAGCGCAGAGCAACGAGGTCGATCCACCCGCAGCGTCGGGGCCGACCGGTCGTCGTGCCGTACTCGCGCCCGACCTCGCGGATGCGGTCGCCGGTGGCGTCGGTGAGTTCGGTGGGCATGGGTCCTTCGCCGACGCGGGTCTGGTAGGCCTTGGCGATGCCGATGATGTTGGGCACCTGGTGGCCAGGCGTGCCCGTGCCGGTGTGTGCGCCCAGCGACGAGCAGTTGGACGAAGTCACGAACGGGTAGGTGCCGTGGTCGATGTCCAGCAGTGTCGCGTTCGCGCCCTCGAAGAGGACGCTTTGCCCGGCGTCCGTGGCCAGGTGCATCATCGATGCGGTGTCGGTCACCATCGGGCCGAGGACGGCCATGTGACTTTCGGTGGCCTGGATGATCGCCTCGGCATCGAAGGGGGTGAAGTCCCGGCCGTGGGCCTTGGCGAGCGCGCCGAGGGTCGTGTTTTTGAAAGCGACCACGCGTGTGATCGCCGCGCGGCGCTTGGCCGGGTCGGTCAGGTCACCCATGCGGATCGCGTTGAGCCGCAGGGCCTTGTCGGCGTAGCACGGGCCGATGCCGCGACCGGTCGTGCCGATCGGCGAGGCGCTTGTTTCTTCAAGCAGCTTGTCCTCGTACGGGTGGTACGGCAGGACGACGTGTGCCCGGTCACTGATCGCGAGGTTGGTGGCGTCGGCCTTGATCCCGCGCTCGCGTAGCCCGGTGATCTCCTTCACGAGCTGGGCCGGATCGATCACGACCCCGTTGCCCAGCACATTCATCTTGTCGGGGTAGAGGATGCCCGAGGGGATGAGGTGCAGCTTGTAGGTTTGGTCCTCAACGACGACGGTGTGGCCGGCGTTGGCCCCGCCGTTGTAGCGAGCGACCAGGTCGTACTCGGCCGCGAGCATGTCAACAACCTTGCCCTTGCCCTCGTCGCCCCACTGCAGCCCGACGATTGTTGCGTGGCCGGGTGTCAGCCGCAGCTTGTCGAGGACGGGCGAGGGCGTTGTCTGCGCGGCGGTCATCGGTGGGTTCCGGTGCCTGTGTCGGGCGGGCCAAACGGAGGATTCTACCCGATCCCGGCCGCTGCCGTACCGCTGATCAGACCCCGAACGACACGCCGACCGCCTTCGCCGCGGCGATCAGCGGATGGTCCAGCGGGACGATGCGCTGCTTGCCGGCCGCGGCGCTGAGCGACTCGTGGGTGACCTCCCGGCCATGCATGACCACCAGCCGGTTCTTCTGGCCGGACATCAGGACCTCGACGGCCTTGTGGCCGAACTCGGTGCCGAGGATGCGGTCCTCCGGCACGGGCGTGCCACCGCGCTGGATGTAGCCGAGCACGGTGTTGCGGGTCTCGATGCCCGTGTGTTCTTCGATCTGCTCGGTGAGGACCCGGCCGATCCCGCCCAGGCGGATCGGGTCGGGGCTGGCAAGGTCGACCTTCTTCACGACGCGCTCGCCGCCCCGGGGCTTCGCCCCCTCGCTGACGCAGATGATTGAGAACCGCTTGCCGTGCTTGCTGCGGTCGATGACCTTATCGCACACGGCGTCGAGGTCGAAGTCGATCTCCGGCAGCAGGATAATGTCCGAGCCCGACGCGACGCCCGCGTGCAGCGCGATCCACCCGGCGTTGCGTCCCATGACCTCGACGACCATCGCGCGGTGGTGGCTCATCGCCGTGGTGTGGATCCGGTCAATCGCCTCGGTCGCCGTGTTCACCGCCGTCGCGAAGCCGAACGTCACGTCCGTCCCGACGAGGTCGTTGTCGATCGTCTTCGGCACGCCGACACAGATGACGCCCTTCTCGACGAAGTTCTGGGCGCAGGCCATCGTGCCGTCCCCGCCGATGACGACCAACGCGTCGATACCGAACTGGTCGAGGTGATCCAGGCACCGGCCGGTGACGTCGATGTAGTCGTAGCCCTCGCCGTCGGCGCGGTGGACGGCGAACCGGGCGGGGTTGCACTTGTTGTTCGAGCCGAGGATTGTCCCCCCGGTCGTGAGGATGCCCGAGACCGCGAAGTCGTCCAACGGGTGCATCCGCCCCTCGACGAGGCCGAGGAAGCCGTCCTCGATGCCCATAACCTCCAGGCCGTAGTCAAAGATCGCGGTCTTGGTCACGGCCCGGATAACGGCGTTCAGCCCGGGGCAGTCCCCCCCGCCGGTGAGGACGCCGATGCGTTGGATGCTTGTTTTGTTCTTACTGGTCATGTGCGGGATGATAGCGGGTCGGCCTGCCCTACCCCGGCAATTCCACCGACGCGATCTTCAGGACGCCCGGGGTGTGGCTCAGCCGACCAACCAGAGCTTCGTCGGCCTTGGCGTCGGTCTTGAGGACCATCAGCGCCGTGGCTTTGCCGTCGCCCGTGTCGCGTCGGCTGATGGTCATGTCGGCGATGTTCACGCCCGCGTCGCCGAAGGCCATCCCGACCGTGCCGATCATGCCTGGCAGGTCCTCATTCTGCAGGATGACCATGTGGCCGTCGGGGGTCATGTCCATCGCGTAGCCGTTGATCTCGACGACGCGGGGCTTGAGGTCGTCATAGACCCGGCCGGCGATCCGGCGGGTCCGGTCGGCCGGGTGCGTCTTGCCGTCCACCGACCCGTCGGGCCCGTGCACGACGATGGTGAGCTGAGGCCCCTGCTCGGTGGGCTCGTCGATGACGGCGGTCTTGGTCTTGATCCCGCGCCGCTGAGCGACGTCGGCGACGTTGATCATGTTGACCGGGTCGTCGAGGTGGCCGCGGAGCAGGCCGACCATCGCCGCGCGCTCCACGGTCCCGGCCGCCTTGGCCAGTTCTTTGCCGGCCAGTTCGATTTCGACGCGAGCGACACCGCGGGTGATCATCGGGCTCAGCAGCCGGGCCATCCGCCCTGCGAGGTCGACGAAGCCGTGCTGCTGGTCGTTGAGGTCGACACGCAGGCCGCCGGCGTTCACCGCGCCCTTGATCCCCTCGCCCCGGAGGTAGGCGAGGCAGGCCGCGGCGGCGTCGCTGCTCACCGCTTCCTGCGCCTCCTTGGTCGAAGCGCCCAGGTGCGGGGTGCACAGCAGCTTGGGGTGGACGCGCAGCGCCGAGTCGGCCGGTGGCGGCTCGCTGGAGTAGACATCCACCGCCGCCCCGCCGCAGCGCCCGTCGTCCAGTGCCTTGAGCAGGCCCGCTTCATCCACCACGCCGCCACGCGCCGCGTTGACGACGTAGACGCCCTTGCGGCAGCGGCCGAACGCTTCGTCGTCGAGCATGCCCCGGGTCGCGTCGTTCAGCGGGACGTGGAACGTTAGCACGTCCGCCTCGGGGAGCATGGCCGAGAAGTCGTTGTACATTTTGACCTGGCCGTCGAGCGCGGTCGGGCTGTTGAAGACCGGGTCGTAGGCGACGACCTTCATGCCGAAGGCCAGGGCGCGCTGGGCGACGGTCTGCCCGATCCGGCCGAAGCCGACGACGCCGAGCGTGAGCCCGCTGAGCTGGCGTCCCTGGAACTTGCTGCGGTCCCAGCCGCCGCCGGTCATGGTCTTGTAGGCCGGGCCGATGTTCCGCAATAGCGCGATCATCAGGGCGAAGGCGTGCTCGGCGGTGGTGATGGTCGAGGCCTCGGCGGTGTTGACGACGAGGATGCCCTTCTCCGTCGCGGCCGCGAGGTCGATGTTGTCGACCCCGACACCCGCTCGGGCGATGACCTTCAGGTCGCCGGGGTTGGCGAGCACCTCGCGGGTGACCTTGATCCCCGAGCGGACGATCATCGCCTGGATGCCGCCCTCGGCCAGCATCGCGGCGTACTCGGACTCCGACAGGCCGGGCTTGTTGACCAACTCGGCGTCCGGCTGAGCGGCGATCCAGTCCAGGCCCTGTTGGGCGAGCTTGTCGGCGGCGAGGATCTTGAAGGTCTGGGTCGCGGTCGCTGGGGTCATGGTCGGGGTCACTTTCGGTGGCGAAGGGCAGAATCACGCATTGTAAACACCCGGCGGGCATGCGTGTGGCCGCCGGAACCGTAGGCATTCACGGATGGGTGCGAACGGAGGGTCAGGCGATCGCCGACGCCGCGGCAAACCCCTTGCTCGCCGCCGCGATGGTCTCTTCGATCGCCTTGAGGTCGTGGGCGGTGCTCACGAACCACGCCTCGAACTGGGCGGGCGGCAGCACGACCCCCTCATCCAGCATCGTGCGGAAGAACGCCGCGAAGCGGTCGGTCCGGCAGCGGGTAGCGTCGGCATAATCTTCGACGGTGTCGCCGGCGTTGTTCACGAAGAACGGGCAGAGCATCGAGCCGACTCGTGTGAGGTACAGCGGCACGCCCGCCGACTCGGCCGCCTCGCCCAGCCCCATCTCCAGGTGGCGGGTCGCGGCGTCTAGCTTCCGGTAGGCGTCGTGGTCGTTGTCTTTCAGCGTGTCGAGTGTCGCGATCCCCGCGGCCATGGCCAGGGGGTTGCCGCTGAGTGTGCCCGCCTGGTAGACCGGGCCGTCCGGCGCGACCTGCCGCATGAGGTCTTCGCGCCCACCGTACGCCGCGCAGGGCAGCCCCCCGCCGACGACCTTGCCGAGCATGGTGAGGTCGGGGGTCACGCCGTAGAGCGACTGGGCACCGCCATACGCGACTCGGAATCCGGTCATCACCTCGTCAAAGAGCAGCAGCACGCCGAACTCGTCGCACAGGTCGCGGAGCCCCTGCAGGTAGCCGTCACCCGGCGGGATGCAGCCCATGTTGCCGGCGACCGGCTCGACGGCCATGCACGCGACCTCGCCCCGGTGGCCCAGCATCGCCGCGCGGACGGCATCAAGATCGTTGTACGGCACGAGCACCGTCCCGCCTGTCACCGACCCCGGGACACCCGGCGAAGAAGGCACGCCCAGCGTCGTCGCGCCGCTGCCCGCGGAGACGAGCATCGCGTCGGTATGCCCGTGGTAGCAGCCGATGCACTTGATGACCTTGTCCCGCCCCGTCGCCGCGCGGGCCAGCCGCAGCGCGCTCATCGCCGCCTCGGTCCCCGAGTTCACGAACCGCACGACCTCGATCGAGGGCACGGCCTCGATCACCCGCTCGGCCAGGTCCGACTCCGCCTGCGTCGGCATGCCGAAGCTCGCGCCCCGCTGCACCGCCTTGGTCACCGCGGCGACGACCGGCTCGGCCGCGTGGCCGAGGATCAGCGGGCCGTACGAACAGACGTAGTCGATGTAGCTGTTGCCGTCCACGTCCTTGACGTGTGCGCCCTTGCCCTTACGGATCGTGATGGGCTCGCGGCCGACCGCCTTGTAGGCGCGGACGGGCGAGCTGACCCCTCCGGGCATCAGCCGGGCGGCGCGGGCGTGGGCCTGGGACGAGGCGGCGTAGCGGTCGGTGGTCGTCTGACTCATGGCCGCATGGTAGCCGACGCGGCCCCGTTCCGGCTTCCCTTGGCCACGGTTTCATGGCATGATGACGGTGTCCAACCCGTCACCCCCTATTCAGGAGCAGGCCATGTCCACCGTCGGAGAACTTCTCGAAGCCAAGGGGCAGCAGGTCCTCTCGGTCGACCCGAACACCAGCGTGCTGGACGCGGCGGTCCTGATGAATCAGAAGCGGGTCGGCGCGCTACTCGTGGTCGAAGGCGAGGCGATCCAGGGCATCTTCACCGAGCGGGACATCCTCCGCCGGGTCGTCGCCGAGGGCAAAGACCCCAACGCCACCGCGGTCGGACAGGTGATGACGCGGGAACTGATCTGCTGCCCGCCGGACACGCCCGTCGCGCAGTCGCGAATGATCTTCCGCGACAAGCGGATCCGTCACCTGCCGGTCGTCGATGAGAAGGGCCGGCCGATCGGCGTCATGTCGATCGGCGACGCGAACGCCTGGGCGATGGACAACCAGCAGGCCGAGATCCACTACCTCCAGGAATACCTCTACGGCACTCGCACCCGCGGATCGGGGGGATACTAGCAATGCGTAACTCTTCCTGGGTTTGCTTCGACTGCAAAGAAGCCGTCCGACGTGACCGCGAACGCAGCAACGATGTCCTATGCCCTTCTTGTGGCAACAGCATGACTTACCTTGGCTACAAGATTCCAGTCCCCCCAAAGCGGAACACAAAAAAGTGGCTAGAGCTTCGGGAACAGATTCTCATCCGCAAGAGCTATACGAATAAAACGGAATCCAGCATATTGCACGAGCAGTTGGATGCTTGCACAGAAGAACTCAAAATGCTCCGCAAAGCAACGCCTAGCAGTCACAGAAAGTCACGGGTCTTGGAACTGCAAAACAAACGTAACCGCCTAAAGGCACTCATTGCCTCGCCGATTGAGTAGACATCAGAACAATTGGCAGGCATAGATCACGGCAACGCGAAATGCTGCCTCGTACCTGACGTCGCCCCCGCTATTCCCCTTCATGCATCAACTTACGATCACCACCCCCGCGTCGAGCCCGGGCCTGCTGGCCGAGGTCTGCCGTGCGCTCGCCGATGCCGGTGTGAACATCACCGACATTGATCTGGTGGAGGATCGGCGGAAAGCGGTCATCGTCCTCCGGGCCGAGCCCATGGACGCTGCCCAGCGGGTGCTGGACGAGGAGGGGTTCACCGTGGAACTGCAGCAGACCCTCGTGATCCGCCTGCCGGACGAGCCCGGCGCGATCGCCCCGGTCACCGAGAAGCTTAAGGCCCAGCGGATCAATATCCAGTCGCTGCATGTCCTGCAGCGCCGCGACAACGGCCAGGCCTTGATCGCATTGCACACCAACGACAACGACGCGGCCCGCACGGTCCTTGAGCGGATCATTGTCGAAGACGTCTAGCAGCACACGCAGTGCTTCCGGCAATCCCGCTACACTCCCCGCATGGCCTGGCTCTTCCTCGGCATCGCGATCGGCGTCCTGCTGGCGGTGCCGTGCGCTTGGGTGTTCAACCGGCGGACCGAACGCCGGGTCCGCGAGTTGGAACGCCAGGCGCGTTCGGCCGAACGCCTCGCGGAGCAGGCGACCATGACCTCCGGCCTCGCCCACGAGATCAAGAACCCGCTCTCGACGATCGGGCTGAACGTCCAGCTCCTGCAGGAGGACCTGTCCGAGATCGCCGGGGCGACCGAAGCGGAGAGCGCCGTCGGGCAGCAGGTCGGCCGGGTCCAGCGCCGGCTGGCGGGGCTCGGGCGTGAGGCCGAACGGCTGCGCGATATCCTCGAAGATTTCCTGCGTTTCGCGGGCCGGCTCGAGCTGGACAAAGCACCGACGGACATCAACAAGCTGGTGGACGAGCTGGCGGTGTTCTTCGAGCCGCAGGCCGCCGAACAGCAGGTCAACCTGCGCGTGCAGTGCCAGGCCGACCCGGCCGAGGTCCTTGCCGACGCCGCCCTGCTCAAGCAGGCGCTGCTGAATCTGCTGATCAATGCCGTGCACGCGATGGCCGATGCACGCGGCGCGGGCCATGCCACCGGCGGCGCGAACGAACTGCTGGTGCGCACCTCGCGCGACGAAGGCCGGCTGAACATCCACGTCACGGACACCGGCCCGGGGATGTCGGCCGATGTGGTTGCGCGGGTCTTCGAGCCCTACTTCTCGACGAAACGGAGCGGCACGGGCCTCGGTCTGCCCACCTCGCGTCGGATCGTCGAGCGGCACGGCGGGTCGCTCAACGTCCACAGCGAGCCGGGCCGGGGCACCGAGTTCGTCATCACGCTTCCCGGCTGAGACGAAAGCGCACCTGCTTGGCGCAGAACGCGGTGTAACTGAGGAGCCCCGCACTGCACGCCTGGAATGACAAGCCCCCGCCTTGTGGCGGGGGCTTGCAAGAGCTGTTATCGCTCATCGCGATCAGTCGGCCGCGTCCTGGATCGCTTCGCCGCCGGCTTCGATGTCTTCGCCGGCGCCACGCAGGGTGTTGCAGCCCGTCAGCGAGACCATGAACGCGCCGAGCATCAAGAGGACCATCCACTTCTTCATCACAGACTCCATTCGAAAAGGGTTTGCCCGGCCGAGGCACCGCGCCCGGCCGTGAGTTTAGAAAGGCACCGACTAACGTGTCGGCTTCGGCCGGTTCTCGGGCGTTTCGGCGATCGGCTCATACGTAAAGCCCTGCCCGCCGACCGAGGCCTCATACATCAGCCCGCCACGCACCATCGTAAAGACCATGACGCCGTCGCGGTAGTTCGCGTCGGCAGACGCCCCGGCGTTCGCGGCGACCGCGGAGACCTGCGCCGAGAACTCCAGGTTGTTGTACTTGAAGCGGTCCAGGGACGCGGCGTCCTCGAAGAAGATGACCTCGCTGTACGCCTGCCCGCCGAGCGCGAGGCCGATCGTCGCCTGCGTGAGGTCGCAGTAGCCGATGAGTCGGCCGTTCTCAAACGCCTGGCCCCGGCCGTACGCACCGCCGACCCCTACGGCACCCTTGCCGACGCTGGGGAACACCGCGTAGCCGTGGGCCTGCTCGAACAACGCGGCCATGCCCACGTCACGGAGCTTGAAGTCTTCGATCGTGCCGCGGACGTTCTGCGCCAGCGCCGCCCGGTCGCTGTCGGACTTCGGCGCGGTCGAGCAGCCGCCCAGCCCAACGACAACCAACGCCCCGATCATGACGGTCCAAAGGGCCTGTTTCATCGCGATCCCCTGTCGGTGTGTGTGTGGTCCAGGCACGGACACCCGTGCCGTCTCACGCATCTTACTTCCTGATCGCCGTCAGGGCTGGAAGATGCCTGTCAGTTCAACTTCGATGGGGACGACCTCGTACTCGGTCAGGAAGACCAGCCGCAGCGCTGCGACATCCGCGTCATCGGTGACCAGGAACTCGGCCTCGAAGGTGCCCTCGGCCGCGAAGACTTCTGCCGCGTCGTTCCATCGCCCGCCGCCCAGGATATTGCCGTCCTCGTCCAGCGCATAGATCGCCTCGGGCAGCGGGCTGCCAGGCGCGGTCTCGCGCTCGTACTCAATCACTACCTCGGCCATGTGGTCCCGGCCGATCTTCATCTCGCTCAGCCGGAGTTGCGTGTCGTACGGCGTCTCGATCGCGTCGTCGGTCACGATCGCGGGCAGGTCGTACTCCCTTCGCTCGCGGGCGATGATCCCCTCGGACAGCACCGTCATCCGCTGCACGGTATACGCCGGCCGCGTGAGTTCCTTGGCCTTCAGTTCCACGGCCGCCAGCCCGAGTTGGAACGCGACGTATTTACGGTCGTCGTCACGGTCGTCGTCGGGCAGGTTGATGTCGTCCCGCTCGTCGTCGATCGCCTCGACGATCTCCAGCTCTTCCAGCAGGCAAACAATGTCCAGGTCCTCCGGGGCCTCGAACCGGCAGGTGAACTCCACCTCGTACGTCGCTTCGCGTTCCTCGTAGTCGACCTCGGTGCGGCTCTCGTAGGTCATCACGGTGACCAGGTAGCCGTCCTCATGCTCGAACACCGGCTGGTCCTCGGGCCCCGCCAGGCCGGCGATCGGTCCAAGGCCAAACACTACGGCCAAGGCCGGTATGAAGACAAGGGGGCGGCGTTTCATGCACAAACTCCTCGGTGGATGGGCGGCCCTCAAGATACTGCGGGCCGGCCAAGACGCCAAAAAACAGCGCGGCCGGTCCGGCCGCGCTGCATCGGAAGACGGTTTGGGGCGGCCCCTACTCGACCAGCTCAAAGACCGACTGGGTGCGGAGTACGGTGCCGTTGTGGGCCGAGAGGTGGTAGCTCTGGACGTGGAACTCGCGCTTGTACTTTTGGCTGTCGAGCACGACGAGGTTGGGCCCGGCGGGGGTGTCCTCGGCGTGGGAAAGCGAGCCGGTATCTCGCGCGAAATCCAGCATCTCGCGGTAGGTCGCGAGGTACAGGTTCTCGGTCAGGGCCTCGGTCTGGAGGGTGCTGAGGTACTTGATCCGGCCTTCCTGCGGGTGCTCGTACTCCTTCTCGCCCAAGCAGGGCAGCGCGTGCGCCAGACCATTCTCGGGGAGGTTGTCGCCGCCCTCGAGCACCGCCTCGGTCATGCTCTCGCCATCCACGATGAAACGGACGACGTGGCCGCCCTCGACGACCCAGGATTCGACCTCATAGTCACCGTGCCGGTCGACGCGGCGGGCGTGGAAGCTGAACAGGTCCGGGTGTAGGGGCCGACGGTACAGCATCAGCTTGGGGATCAGGGAAACAGCGGTTTTGCTGTTGATGCTCATGTCAACAACCTCAATATCTAGTGGTGTGGGCTGGCTTGTTAGCCAAAATGTTGGAACCGGAGTCGAAATGACCTATCCGGAAGCGGATTATAGTGCTGGGCTGCCAAAAAGGAAGGCCCAGTGTCGGAAATTGGCCGAGGTTTTTGAGATGAACGGCGTTTTTAGATCGAAAACGGCGTTTTTCTGCCCGGTCGGGGCCTTCAGCAGGTTGCAGCCGGTCCCCGCCGCGGGCCGATAACGTCTTGCAGCAACAGGCCTTGCCCGCGCGTTGGGCGGCGTCTGTGCGACCGAGCTATGGCCCGACGAAACGCCATCCTGCCCGCCCTGTTGGCCCACAAGAGCGCCCTGATCGATCAGGCGCTTTCCGAGGCCCTGCGCGATGCCGAGCCCGACGAGGTGGCCGGCTTGGCAGAAGCGGTGCTAGGGCGCGACCTGCCGGACCGGTCGGTCGGGCTGATCCTGCGGTACCACGAGCTGCCGACCGAGACCCGCCACAAGATCATTGAGCGGGCAGAGGAACTGACCACCCCGATCCGCAAGTCCGCGACCCGGCACGGGGAGCGTGGGGCGCTCAACGCGATGGCGATCATCGAGGCGGCGGCCGCGACCCGGATGGCCTACCTTGTTACCGCGCTCATCCGACACGCGAATCCGTCGCTCCGCAACCGGGCCGGCGACTGCCTGCTCGGGCTGGCGGCCCGGGCGCGGACGCGCAGCGGCGGGCTCTCGCCGCACCTGAACGCGGAGTCGACCGCGTTCCTGATCCAGGCGATCGAGCAGGCCGTGGTCCTGTATGCCAACCACAACCACCCGGCCATCCTCGAATCCCTGGTGAGTCTGATGCCCCGGCCGATGCCCGAGGCGTGGGCGGCGCTGCGCCAGCCCGACCACGCCGCGGTCCAG
This sequence comes from Phycisphaerae bacterium, assembly GCA_030425705.1. Classification (GTDB taxonomy): domain Bacteria; phylum Planctomycetota; class Phycisphaerae; order Phycisphaerales; family Phycisphaeraceae; genus JAHQVV01. The sequence goes on along the minus strand of JAUHZU010000007.1, from coordinate 135,601 downwards.
CCGCTGGGTCGGCTCCTCCACCAGGCCGACAGCGAAGCGGTCCGCAGCGGCTTGTTCGCCATGCTGGCGGTGCCGTCGCTGGCGAAGTCGGCCGCGGAGGGGCTGCAGCAGTGTGCGCACCTGGGCAAGCTGGAGACCCCGCTGGCTCTGGGGCACCTGCTCGCGTTGCCCGCGGTCCGCAAGGGGCTCAAACGCGCCCCCAATGCCTCGGTGCTGTGGCCCGGTGCGAAAGAGCGGAGCGAGATGCCCGCTGAATCGCAGCGCCACCTGCCCGCGTTTGTGCGTGGTCTGCCGCTGGACCCGCAGGACCGGGTGCTGCGGCTGGCCGGTCTCGCACGGGCCCGGCACGCGTCGACACGCCTGGCGACCCTGCGTCGGCTGCTGGTCATCGCCACCCGGGAGCAGCAGGCCGACCCCCGCGCCACAGACAACGCGAACGACGCGATCGCCGCCTTCACCGGCGACCCGGAGGTCGCATTGGCTCGGACAGCGCTGTGGCACCTGATCCGCATCGAGTACGCCGGCCTCCCACGCATCCTGGCCGGGCTGGTGAACTCCCGGCACCCCGAGGTACGTGCGGTCGCCGCGCGTCGGCTCGCGCCGTTGGGCTTCGAGAAGCTCTGGAACGCCTGGCCCAAGCTCGACCCGCCCCGCCGCCTTGCCGCCGGCCGGGCGCTGATCAAGATCGACACCGGGTTCCACCGGCAGCTCGGGACCCGGCTTAGCTCCCGCGACCCCGCGATCCGCCTGCGCGCATTGGGTGTCATCGCGACGCTCTCGCAGGGCGCGTTCTTCGAGCCGGCCCTGCTCGACCTCGCCGGCAGCGACGACCCGCACGTCGTAGCCAGCGCGATCCTCGCGCTGGGGAGCTGCGGCACCGAGCCCGCCCGCCGGGTTATCGAGCTGGCGCTGGACCACGACGACCCGCGTATCCGCGCGAACGCGGTCGAGGCGCTGGCCAAGAACGACGCCGCGACACACAGCGATAAGCTGCTGGCGATGGCCCGGCAGGACAGCCAGCGCCCCCGGGCCAACGCGATCAAGGCCCTGATGGAGCTGCAGGCGAAGGAGGCCCTGCCCACCCTCACGCACATGCTCACCGACCACCGCGCCGACCACCGGGTCTCTGCGCTCTGGCTGATCGATGAGCTGGGGCTGATGCAGCTCGCCCGCCAGGTCGCGGAGATGTCGCTCAGCGACGAGGACGAGCGGGTCAAGCAACGTGCGGGCCATGTCGTCCAGCACCTGATCGACGACCTGGAACGCCAGATCGCTGAGCACCCCGGCACGGAGGCCGCGTGATGTCGACACCGCCGACGATGTGTGGCTTTTGGAGTATGAGCTTGCTTGCCGAGTCGCGGCTGCCCGCGGACCTGGACGACATCAGCGCCGGCTTCCGCAACGCGCGATGGGAGTTGCCGTGGGAGATCCTGGTGATCGGCCTGGGCGCGGTGCTGATCGTGCTGGTGACGATCTCCGCCCGGCGTTGGTGGGTGAACCGCTATGTCCAGCCGGGGCCGAACATCCTCTTCAGCGCGCTCGCGCGGAAGGCGGGGCTGGGCTGGTCGGCCCGGCTGCTGCTCTGGCGGATCGCCCGGCACGCGGGGCTGTCCTCGCCGATCGCGCTGCTCATCGCCCGTGGTGCGCTGTCCAAGCACACCCAGGCCTACACCGCTCAACTCGGCGGGCACGCGCAGAAGCGCATCCACCGCCGGGTGCAGGCGATCCAAGATCACCTGTACGGGCCACCCTCGAAGTCGGCATAGGCGCAGGCCCGATGTGGCTACGGACTCGCAGCGGTCTCATTGATTTGTGTAGCTTGATTCAGTGGACGCCTGCGACCGCGCGCGGTTTTTTCACCGCGGGTGCCGTGACCGCGGGGGGCTGGGCGTGGGCCTCTTCGCGGTGGACCTCGCGGGCCTGGAAGCCCTTCTCGCCCTCGACCAGGTCGTAGTCCACCTGCTCGCCGTCCCGGAGCGAGCGGAAGCCGTCGCCCTGGATCTGGCTGAAGTGGACAAAGACGTCCTGCCCCTGCGGGCCGACGATGAATCCGTAGCCCTTCTTCGGATCAAACCACTTGACTTCGCCGTGAATCGACATGACAGAACTCCTGACAGGACCGGGGACTTGTCCGCCGGGTCGGCCCGTGTCTGCGAGCTGTAGTCGTGCATGCGAAACGGTCGCCCTGCCGGGGTTGCCGGCCGGAACGGTGAGCCACGCTGTCACAGTCCACAGGTCGCGATGTGCCGAATCCCTGAAAGACACGTCGGTCAGAGAGATGAAACCGACGATCCCCACAAACACGCGGCGCTCTTCAACAACAGGCGGCGTCGCATCACCCCACGGGCGGCCGGCTAGATATGTTGCCGCCCGAGTCAGACAACGTCACTATAAAGCCGCGGCGGGGGTGCGTCCAGAAGTTTTTCGAGGGGCCCGTTTCATGCCCCCCGCCGGCCGTGGGCAGCAAAAAACCCCGGCCGTGGGGCCGGGGCTTCGCAAGCGAGGGTGACGGGGCTCGAACCCGCAACCTCCGGATCGACAGTCCGGTGCTCTAACCAATTGAGCTACACCCCCTTAGGGGTCGCTTGTCTCGTCGGCATGGAAGCCGTCCGAGCGAGGTAATTTAGCCGCTGGGCGTTCGGTGTCAAGCGGGCGGGTGAGGTTTGTTGCCCCCGTGTTATGGCCGCAGGGCTTTCTTGAAAAGCATGATGCTGCCCGCCGTGGTCAACAGCGCCGCGGCGATCCCGCCCATCAACCGGCCGAACTCGTAGTCTGAGCCCCCCATCCCGACAATCTGAACAAGCAACGAGCCAATCGCCCCGAGTGCCAGGACCGCCAAAAGACCAGCGCAGATCATCAGCAGAATCTTCATGGCACCTCTCAGCGCTTCCAGGTTCTACTTGATCTCTGAAAGCTTGACCGGGCAGCGGTTGCGGGCGGATTCGATCGCGGCGTGGAGCACCTTCTGGGTCTGGTAGGCGTCGGCGAAGTCGCAGATGGGGACGACCGGCTTCTTGCCGGCGATGACATTGAGCATGTCCGCGGCCTGGTTGATAAAGCCGTGCTCGTAACCGACCAGGTGCGACGCGGGCCACCAGTTGCCGACGTAGGGGTGCCCGTTGGCAGTGCCGTCACCGCGTGTGACGTTGATCGTGGACCAGCCCTGCATCTTGTCGGGCACGGTGTTGTCGTACCACTCCAGTTCGTTCATGCGTTCGAAGTTAAACTTGATCGCGCCCTTTTCGCCGTGGACCTCGATGCGGTTGGCGTTCTTGTCGCCGGTCGCGAGTCGGCTGGCCTCGAAAGATGCGACCGCGCCCCTCTTGAAGCGGGCGAGGAACATCACGGCATCGTCCACCGTCGACCGGCCGTATCGCTTCTTGCCGGTCTTCTTCGCGCCCTTGCCCGCGATCTCGCCGCCGGCGGACTCGATGATCTCGCGCTTCTTGATGAAGGTTTCTTCGATCGACCCGACCACCTCGGTGATCTCGTCGCCGGTGATGAAACGGGCCATGTCGATGATGTGGGCGTTGAGGTCGCCGTGGGCGCCGGAGCCGGCCTGCTTGCCCTTGAAGCGCCAGAGCAGCGGCGTGTCTGGTCCGCCCCAGTCCTGGAGGTAGGCGGCGCGGACGTGGTAGATCCGGCCGAGCTTGCCTTCCTTGACGAGCTGGTGGGCGAAGGCCACCGCCGGTACGCGGCGGTAGTTGTACCAGACGAAGGTCTTGGACTTCCGCGCGGCCTTGGCGGCGGCGAGCATCTGCCGGGCGTCGTCCAGCGTGCCGGCCAGGGGCTTCTCGCAGGCGACGTGCTTGCCGGCTTCGAGCGCCGCGATGGACTGCTCGGCGTGCACGTGGTTGGGGGTGCCCACGTCCACAAGCCCGACGTTCTCGTCCTCGCAGACGTCCTTCCAGCGGGTCGTGAACTTCAGCCAGCCCCAACGCGGCGCGAACGTCGCCAGGTCCTCGGCGTCGCGCGCGGCGATCGTGTGCATCACCGGCGTGATGGGCACATCAAAAAACTTCGCCACATTCAGGTACGCGTTGGAGTGGGTCCGGCCCATGAATTTGGAGCCGATGAGCGCGATGTTGAGGGTCTTAGGCATGGTTCGTGGGGGTTGGGGATAAGAAAGAGTCAGGGGCATCCGGCTACAGGGCGATACCCCTGCCCCGTCCCCCTATGGCAGATGCTTGGATTCACACCGGCATGCCGGTAATCTTGGCCTCGAAGACCAGCCGGTTGCCGACAACGCCCTGAGCCATGCAGATCGATCGGCGGGGCTTCATGTTCGTGCCGTGGATCAGGATGTGCAGCCGGTCGCCCGGGACGACCTGGCCCCGGAATTTCACCTCGTCGACCCCCGCGAAACCGAGGAAGTCCAGCTCGGGGAAGAGGCGGAGGGTGAGGTACGAGGCGAGCTGCGCAGCGGCCTCGACCATGAGCACGCCGGGGAAGATCGGTCGGCCAGGGATGTGGCCGGGCACCCAGAATTCGTCGTCCCGGACATCCTTGAACGCGATGGCGCGGGAGGTGGGGATGTCCTCCCAGATCACCCCGTCCAGCAGCCGCATATCCCCGCGGTGGGGGTTGATCGACTCGATAAACGCGGTGTCCTGGACGACCCGGTCGAGGTCGTACTGGGCGAGATCGAAGAGGAGGGTCGGGGCCATAGGCGTAGCACCACGGTTCCGCCCCGGCAGTGGGCTGCCGGCGGTAGGGTCACGGGCTGACGAGGGCTGGTTCGGTCCGAAACCCCACAGCAGGGGTTCTAGGCCGGTTAGTCGCTGTCGCGGGCTTCCAGGACCTTCTTACGGAGTTCCTGGGCCGCGTTCTTGACATCCTGCATCTGCTTGCGGACCCGGGTGCCGGCTGCCTTGTTGCCCCCGGCGGCCTTGCGGATGTCGTCTTCGACGGCGTTGACGATGCTCTTGAGCTGTTCGTATTGTTCAAGCATGGTGCTCTCCTTGGGGGCGAAAGGCCGGTACAACCCGGTGTGATGTGCCGAATAGCGTAACGCGGCCCCCCTCAGGGGGCAACACGGCGGGTGGACCGGTCCCTCAGCGTTCCGAAGCGACGACGGCGGCGACGAGCCCGGCCAAGTCGTGGGGGTCGGCTTCCACCGTCGGCGGGAGGCCGGCCGCGGCCAGGGTCTGGCTCGTCTTGGGCCCGATCGAAGCCCGTTTGCAGCGGCCCAGGGCGTCCGCGCCGTCGCCGAGCAACGCGATGAGGTTGCTGGCGGTCGATGAGCTGGTAAAGGTCACCCAGTCGATCTCGCCGGCCGCGAGCCGTTGGGTGACGGCATCGGGCAGCGATTCCACGGGCAGGGTGCGGTAGGCGGTCACGGTGTCGAGGTCGGCCCCCTGCTCGCGCAGGCGGTCCGCGATCGCGGGGCCGGCTATATCGGCGGCGGGCAACAGCAGCCGTGCCCCCGCGAGTGGGTGGGCGTCGAGGAACTCGGCGATGAATGCGTCTGACACCGCTCGGCTGGGGATGAAGTCGGCATCGACCGCCAGCCGGTCACGCAATCGGTCGGCCGTCGCCCCCCCGATGCACGCGAACCGTACGGCCGCCAACGCCCGGCTGTCCCGCCCCACCTCGGCCAGTTTGTCCGCGAAGGCGTCCACTGCGTTCGCGCTGGTCAGCACGACCCAGTCGTAATTCCCGATCGATGAGACCGCTTCCGCGAGCCGGCGGGCCTCGGCTTCATCCGGCTCCGCGATGCGGATCGTCGGGGCCTCCAGGACCTCGGCACCGAGCCGTTCCAACTCGTCTTTCAGCGACGAGGACTGCTGGCGGGTCCGCGTGACGACGATGCGTCTGCCAAAGAGCGGGCGGTTGGTGAAGTAGTCCAGTCCCGGCTCGTTAATCGCCGCGACTTCGCCCACGACAATGATCGCGGGCGAAGACAGTCCGGCGTCCTCGACGCGATGGCGGATGTTGTCGAGTGTGCCGGTCACGTGGCGTTGCCGGGGCAGCGTGCCCCACTGCACGAGCGCCGCGGGGGTCGAGCGAGCGAGCCCGTGGGAGGCGAGTTCGTCGCATATCGACTGCAGCCGACCGACACCCATGTAGAAGCAGGCGGTGCCGCCGCGTTCGATCAGGCGGGCGAGGCCCAGGTAGTCGACGGAGGTCTCGCCTTTCGTCGGGTCTTCGTGGCCGGTGATGATCGTCACCGTGGAGGCGATCTTGCGGTGCGTGACGGGGATGCCCGCGGCGGCGGGTGCGGCGATGCCCGCGGTGACGCCGGGGATGACGGTGACGGGGACGCCGTGCTTCGCGCAGAACGCGGCCTCCTCGGCCCCCCTGCCGAAGAGGTACGGGTCGCCGCCCTTGAGCCGGACCACGAGCCCGCCCATCCCGACGCGGCGGGCGTGGTCGACCATCATCTGGTTGGTGTCGTCCTGCTGGACCAGGTGCTTGCGGGCCCGCTTGCCGACGTTGATCTTCTCACAGTGGGCCGGGGCCTCGTCGAGGAGCACGGGGTTGGCCAGGGCGTCGTAAAACAGCACATCCGCCTGCCGGAGCGCGTCCAGCCCGGCCACGGTGAGCAGCCCCGGGTCGCCGGGCCCGGCCCCGACGAGCACGACCCGGGCCGCCGGGGGATTGATCCCAAGGCCCGGCTTGGCGGTCGATTGGACGGGTTTTGCGGAATCTGCGGTCGTTTCGGTCATGTTGGGTAAACCGTGCCGGTCCTGCGGCCGATCCTCGGGGATAAGAGCCCACGTCACTCGGGCCCCGCGACCCAACTGCGGGCTGCCGGGGACCGGGCATTGTACGGCCCCCCGATGGAGCGTCGCCATGTCAAAGCCCCAGCCCCTCCGCCTGACCCCGACCGAGTCCCATGGTGACGCGTTGTTCTTCGAGCGCCGCCGCGCCGCCCGCCGGCGCGCGTCGGGCCGGGTGACCGCGGTCTGCCGAGACGCCGCGGACCCCGAAGGCCCGCAGCGGCTGGTCGCGATGCAACTCCAGGACCTGTCGGACACCGGCGTCGGCGCAACCGCACAGGAGCCCGTCTCCGTGGGCAGCTCGATCACGCTGTTCTTCCCGCCCCACGGCAACGAGCCGGGCTTCGACCTCACCGGCACCGTCGTCCGCTGCCGGAGCATCGACGACAAGCACCAACTCGGCATCGCGCTGAGCCAGGCCGGCGCGAAACTCGCGGGGTAAGGCGATTTCGCGTATTGGACCTGCGAATCCAGAACATACCCCAGCCGAAGCCCACGGTTTTCAGCCGTGGGCTTGTTCATGCGCCAGCGCGTCGCAGAGCGCGTCGTAGCTTGCTTCCAGCGCCTGCGGGATCACGCGTGCCCCGGCCACGGTCTGCATGAAGTTGACGTCCCCGTTCCAGCGGGGGACCAGGTGCATGTGGCAATGCCCGGGCACGCCCGCGCCGGCGGATCGGCCGAGGTTCATCCCCAGGTTCACGCCCTGGCAGTGCATCGCGCGCTTCAGCAGTCGGTTGCCCAGGTCGGCCAGTTCCATCAGGCCGGCCCGGCCCTGCGGTGTCAGGTCGCTGATATCCGCGACGTGCTCGCCAGGCGCGGCCAGCAGGTGCCCGTTGCTGTAGGGGTAGCGGTTCATCAATAGCGACCCGCGTTCATCGCGGAGCAGGACCAGGCGCTCCCGGCGGGTGTCAGCGTCAAGGTCAGGCTCGGCTGCGGCGCAGAGGAAACACCCCCCGCCCTTGCCGTCGCCCTTGGGCTGGTCGTCCGCCTCGCCGCCTAGCGACTGGAGGTAGGTGATCCGCCAGGGTGCCCAGAGGTTGTTTTGAGCCATGGGACAGAGTGTACGCGTTGATCGCGGCGGACGAACGGGCCGGACGGCCGCGGATCGGCATCATTATCGGCCAGGCGCAGGGGCCGGGAGCGACCGACGCGTGGGCCGGCTGGATCGGGGTTTAGGTCTTGTCTCTCAAGGGTTTGTAACGCTAGAGCGGACGCGGGCGGTTGACCGATGGTATGCGGGTCTGGGGGGGTTGTTCCGGCCGGGTAACCGGCCAGTGTGCAGGGAAGGTGCATGGCCTCGGAGTGGATCGTCTTGTTCGCGGTGCTGGCTCCGGTGGCTTTCGGGCTGCTGACGCTCTGGCTGCCACGCGGCTGGATCGAGCCGCGGATGGTCCTGGCCACCGCCGGCCCGGCCATCGCGTTTGCGATGCTCCTGAACACCGCGATCGACAACCGCAGCGCGCTGCAAGCCCAGCACGACTACGCTGAGGCACAGGCGTCCCACAACGACCACGCCCACGGCGATGAACACGACAACAGCCACGCAGCCGAGGATGCGTCGGGCCACCACGGCCATGCGGACTCGCCTGCGGATCACCACAGCGAGTCGGTGCATGCCGACGCCGACGCCCCCGCCCCGCCGACGACCGGTGTCCTGCCGTGGATGCCGTCGCTGAACATCAACATCGCCTTTCTCACTGACGGGCTGGGCTTGTTCTTCGGCCTGCTGGTCAGCGGCATCGGCACGCTGATCATGCTGTACGCCCGCGGCTACTTCGGCCGGGCCGGGCCGACCAGCGCGGACGACCTCTACCGCTTCTACCCGACGCTGGGCTTCTTCACGACCGCGATGCTCGGTGTGGTGCTGGCCGACTACACGCTGCTGACGCTCCTGTTCTGGGAGATGACGTCGATCAGCTCGTTCCTGCTGATCGGTTGGGACCGCTACGACAAGAAGGCCGTGAAGCTCGCGATGCAGGCGTTCTTCACGACCGGGCTCGGCGGGATGGGGCTGTTCGGCGGGGTGCTGGTGTTTGGCAACGCGACGGGCTACTGGCGTTGGAGCGAGATGCTCACGCACAGCGACGAGTTGACCGCACAGCTCCAGCACGTCGGCGAACACCCGCAGCTGCTCTGGGCCTTCGTCCTCATGTTCATCGGGGCGGGCACCAAGTCCGCGCAGTTCCCATTCCACTACTGGCTGCCCGGTGCGATGGCGGCGCCGACGCCCGTCTCCGCGTTCCTGCACTCGGCGACGATGGTCAAGGCCGGCGTGTTCCTCGTCGGGCGGCTGTTCCCCGTCTTCGCGGCGCTCGAGCTCTTCCCGCTGGTCATCATCCCGCTGGGCGCGGTCACGATGCTCTACGGCGGCGTGGTCGCGCTGCAGCAGCACGACCTCAAACGCATCTTCGCGTTCACCACGGTCAGCCAGCTCGGCCTGCTTATGGCGATGTACGGCGTGGGCGCGATCGATTACCACGGCCAGCCGGCCATCGACTACGACGTCACGCAGATCGCCAACCACGCATTATACAAGGCCCCACTGTTCATCGCCGCCGGCGCGATCGGGCACGTCCTCTCGCGCGATATCACCCAGCTCAACGGCGCGTTCTACAAGCACCCGGCGATCTGCGGCACCATGATGGCCGCCGCGCTCGGCCTCGCCGCCCTACCCGGCACGATCAGCTTCCAGGCCAAGGAGCTGTTCCTCTACGGCGTGTACCACGGCATCGAGGCGGGCAACGTCGTGCTCTGGATCGTGCTCGTCATGACGGTCCTCACCGCGGTGTGCAACGTCGCCATCTGTGTCCGGGTCTGGACCACCCTGCTGGGCCTGCCCGGCGGGATGCGCGAGGAACACGGCGAGCCCGACCACGGCCACCACCACGAACACGCGCACGAGCACGGCCTGCTCGCCCACCTCATCTGGCTGCCCGGGGCCCTTATCGTCTCGCTGCAGTTCGTCGGCGGCGTGTTCCCCAAGCTCGCCTGGTCCCGGATGCTCGGGCTGTTCGAGCAGCCGGCGACGGCGCACAACTACTTCGCGTCGCATTACGGTGGCCTCCCCAACCTCACCGAACTGTCCATCGGCACGCCGCTGATCTGTTCGGCGATCGCGATCGTCCTGGGCGTTATCGTCGGGCTGGCCAAGCCCCTGCGCGGATCGATCGGTGACTTTGCCGACCGCATCTACCCCGCGATGTACTGGCTGTCGGTCACCGGCGGCGGGCGGTGCTTCCGCCTGATCCAGACCGGCAACCTCAAGCACTACCTGCTGTTCGTGCTCGGGGCGCTGCTGCTCGGGTTCACGTGGGCGGTGCAGGTCGATCTCGCTGACAACGACGGCGGCATGCTCGCGGCGCTGTCAAGCGATACGGCAGGCAACCTGTTCGAGTACTGGCCGGGCATCCTGCTGGGGCTGATCGTCTGTCTCACGGCGGTGCTGATCCCCATGACCGAGGTGCGGATCGTCCGTGTGCTGTTCCTGGGGGCCTGCGGCTTCGCGGTGGTCGGGCTCTACCTGGTGTATCAGGCCCCGGACCTCGCGCTGACGCAGCTCATGTTCGAGATCATCTCGGTGATCCTGTTCGTCATCGTGCTCCGCCTGCTGCCGCGCGAGAAGCTGCACACGATCAAGCTGGGCAACAAGGCCTGGCGGCTGGTGCTGTCATGTGTGGTCGGCGGCGTGTTCGGCTGGATGACGCTCATCGCCGCGAGCACGGACCGCTCGGCGACCAACCCCGGCAAATACCCGCTCGGGAAGACGATGGCCCAGCACAGCTATGGCAACAAAGACGGGCTCGATACCGCGATGGCAGGTGCGGACGGCCCGGAACTGCGCGGCGGCGGCGGGACCAACGTCGTCAACGTCATCCTCGTCGACTTCCGCGGCTTCGATACGCTCGGCGAGATCACTGTCCTGGGCATCGCCGCGATGGGCGTCTGGTCCATGATGCCCCACCGCCGACGCCGCGACGGCCGAACCGCTAAACCAAACAACACCGAGCAACCGGGGGTGACGGCATGAGTTCATCCATCCTCCGGACCGCGATGGGGCTGATCTTCCCGCTCACGCTGCTGTTTGCGGTGTATATGGCACTCAAGGGGCACAACCAGCCGGGCGGCGGGTTCATCGGCGGGCTCATCGCCGCGGTCGCGCTGGTGATGGTGCGGATGTCGCACGGCCGGGACGTGATGGCGTCGGTGATGCCTTTCCACCCGCGGCTGCTGATCGCCGGCGGGCTGGCGATGGCGGGTGTCACCGGGGTCGTGCCGCTCTTGTTCGGGCACCCATTGCTTACTTCACGCGCACCGTATGTGCACCTGCTGGGCGAAGCGATCCACGTGCCGACTGCGCTGTTCTTCGACCTCGGTGTGCTCATGGTCGTCGTCGGCGTGGCGGCGGGCATGATCTTCCGCCTCGGCGGGGAGGTGGACCCGGCATGACGATGGTCCTCGCGATCTGTGTGGCGGTGACGTTCGGTGTCAGCATCTATCTGATGCTCGGCCGTGAGCTGAAGGGCATCGCCATGGGCGTGTTCCTGCTTGGGCACGCGGCCAACCTCTCGATCATCGCGATGAGTGGCTCGCCGATCCTGCACACGCACGGAGCGGAAGCATCCCGTGCACCAGCGACGCTTGAGCCGATCTCTGAGCACCTGGATGAGCAACGGCACCCGCTCATGACAGGCGTCAACATCAAGCAGCCGCCGGTGCTGGAACACCACGAGCCGATGACCGACCCGCTCGCGACGATCGTCGACCCGCTGCCGCAGGCGCTGATCCTGACCGCCATCGTGATCAGTTTCGGCGTGATGGCGTTCCTGCTGACCCTGCTGGTTGTCACCAGTCGGCGGACGCACACCCTCGCGATCGCCGAGCTGGCGCAGGAACCAGCCCCCGAGCCGGATGGAGGCCCCGCGCAGGCATGAACACCGACCTGATCATCCTGCTGTGTGTTATCCCGCTGGCGGCGGGCGTGCTGAACGTCTTCCTCATCAACCAGCGGGCGGCGTCGCGCTGCGTCAGCATCGCGAGCTTCGTCGCGGTGCTCGCGTTGTCGATGTACTTCCTGCTCTACACCGCGCCGCTGACCGGGGCGGACTCGGTCCTAGTCTCGCAGATGGGCGGGTGGAAGGCGCCCTTCGGCATCACGATGGTCTTCGACTCGCTGTCGGGCCTGCTGATCGCCGCGGCCGCGACGGTCGCCCTGGGCAGCTATATCCACAGCTTCTCGACCCTCGACCCGGCCGTGGAACGGCGGTACTACCACCCGCTGATGCAGATGCTGCTGTTCGGCGTGAACATGAGCTTCCTCACCGGCGACCTGTTCAACCTTTTCGTCGCCTTCGAGGTCATGCTCATGTCCAGCTACTCGCTGCTGGTCATCGGCACGGGTATGAAACAGATGAGGCAGGCGTACAAGTACGTCCTGCTCAATGTCCTCGCGTCGACCATTTTCCTTATGGCGGCGGGCATGGTCTACGGCATGTTCGGCACGCTCAATATCGCCGACCTCGCACGCATTGTCGCCGAGATCGAGGCCGACCCGGCCCGCTCGCTTCCGACGGGGTTCACCGCGCTGGCGGTGATGTTCCTGCTGGTGTTCGGGCTCAAGGGCGCGTTCTTCCCGCTGTGGTTCTGGCTGCCGGACACGTACTACACGATCCCCATCGCCGTGGCCGGTCTCTTCGGCGGGCTGCTGACCAAGGTCGGCGTCTACACGGTCGCCCGGCTGTTCCCGCTCATCTTCGCGTCCGACGGCGCGGGCGGAATATCGCTGACGATCCAGGTCATCCTCGTCGTCGCCGCGGCGTTCACGATGTTCCTCGCCGTCCTCGGCGCGGTCTCGCAGCACGAGGTCCGGCGGATCCTCTCGATCCACGTTATCAGCCAGGTCGGCTACATGGTCTTCGGCATCGCCGTGATGTCCGGCAACGCGCTGGCGGGCTGTGCGTTCTACATGATCCAGCACATGGTCGTGAAGTGCGCGCTGTTCCTCTGCTGCGGCGTGATGGAGAAGCACGCCGGCACCGACGACCTCGACAAGCTCGGCGGGCTGCTCAAGCGAGACTGGAAGCTGGGCGTCCTCTTCTTCATCGCCGCGATGTCGCTGGTCGGGCTCCCTCCACTGTCAGGGTTCTTCGGCAAGATGGTCATCATCCGCTCGGGCTTCGGCGAAGGGTACTGGTACCTGGGTGTGGTTGGCCTCGTGACCGGTGCGCTGACCCTGCTGTCCATGCTCAAGATCTGGAGCTACGGCTACTGCAACCCCACGCCCAAAGATGGCTACCCCGTTCAGACCGAGCCCAAGGCGGTGATCGCGGGTAATCGCCCGGCCTACTTCGGGATCGCGATGCTCGTCCTTGCCGCGCTGTTCCTGGGTTTCGGCGCCGAACCGGTCTACACCGTCGCCTTCAAGGCGGGTGAACAACTGGAAAACCCGAAGGCCTACATCACCGCGGTCCTGGGCGACGAGGCCTACGCCACCGCCGAGTCCCTGGCTGCGGAACACGCCGAGATACAAGTTGATTCTGTGCAAGGCAGCCCCGCCACAACCGATGTGAGAACGGATGAGCGGGCCGGTTCACCGGTCCTTGCTGAAGTCGCCACGCATGCCCCCGCGGAGGTGTCGCCATGATGATCCGCCTGCTGCTCAATTGTGCGTTTACGCTGCTCTGGCTGCTGCTCTGGCAGAGCTCGTCATTCCTCAACGGTGTGCTGGGGTTTGTGATCAGTGCGCTGATCATCACGCTCGCCTCGCGCGTCATCGGGTCGGTCCAGACGGCCGACACCTCTGCCGCCGCCTCGCCGAGTCGGCCGAGCGTCCCGGTCGTCGGTTATGCGTTGCGGCTGGTCAATGTGCTGCGGTTCGGCGTGTACTTCCTCTACATCCTGATCAAGGCGAACCTCGACGTCGCGTGGGAGATCATCACGCCGGGCTTCCACATGAAGCCGCGGATGATCCGCTACCCCGTGGCCGGCCTGACCCGCGCACAGGTGACCACGCTTGCTAACGCGATCACCCTGACGCCCGGCACTCTGAGCGCGGATATCGACGAGTCCGGCCAGAACCTCTACATCCACGCGATGTATGCCGAGGGCCGCGACGACGCGATCGCCGAGCTGGACGGGCTCCGGCGCCGCCTGTTGTGGCTGGTCTTCGGCCGACGGCCCGATGAAACCCCGCAGGAAGACCCCCCGACGACATGACCCCCGACCTCGCCCCCATCCTGATCGCCGCGGCAGACCACGGGAACTCCGCGGCTGTGGAACAGGCCCCCAGCGCGGCCGAGCCCTGGCTCATGCTGTCGGTGCAGGTCGGTGTCGGGCTGCTGGTCCTGTCGATCCTGCTCTGCCTCTGGCGGATGATCCGAGGGCCCCACCTGGCCGACCGTGTGCTCGCGGGCGACACCATGGCGATGCTGGTTGCGGGGCTGGTTATCGTCCTGGCGATCAAGCTGGACAGCGCGCTGTTCTACGACGCGGCCATCGTGGTGTCGGTCCTCGGGTTCGCGAGCACCGTGGCCTTCGCGCAGTACATCGGCGCACGGCAAAAGGCCAGCGACGACCCGCTCACCGCGGAGCTGGAGAACCAGCCCGGCCTGATCGCGACGCCGGATGAGCTTGAGCGGAGGGCGGGGAAATGACGCAGCTCGTCCTCGACATCGCCGCGATCGCGTGCCTCGCGCTGGGCCTGTTTTTTATGCTGGTCGGTGCGGTGGGTGTCGTGCGGTTGCCGGACGTGTACCACCGCCTGCACGCGGCCAGCAAGTGCTCGACACTCGGCCTGCTGGGTCTGGTCCTCGCGGCGATGCTGCACGTCGGCACGCTGACGGTCATCACCAAGTCGATCGCGGTTATCGCGTTCGCGTTCGTGGCGGTACCCGTCGGCTCGCACATGCTCGCGAAGGCCGCCCACCGCGACAAGGCCCGCCCCTGGAAGGGCACGCTCAGCGACGAACTCGCGGACTGCGAAGACGAGGGCGCGTGCAACGTCAGCTAGCTGTTCCACTACTTTTACGGTTGAGCGAAACTAAGCCGAGTCGCGTTCGATGACGCGGTAGTCCTCGCGTTCGCCGCGACCCTTGACGGGGTAGTCCTTGCGCAGCGGGTGGGCGGGGTAATTCTCCCAGGTGAGGATCCGGCGGTGGTCGGGATGGCCGTCGAAATGGATGCCGAACATGTCGTACACCTCGCGCTCCAGCCACTCGGCCCCGGCCCAGAGGTCGGTGCAGGTCGGCAGGTGCAGCGCGGGGTCGTCCTCGATCCCGTCGGTCGGCAGCGTCGGGTTGAGAAGTGTCTTGATGAAGAGACGTTTGCTCTCGGGCCCGTGGTGACCGGTGCCCAGGAGGTTGTAGATCACCCCGAAGCGGCCGGTCGGCAGGCCCTCCGGCGCATTGCGCGGCTTGGGGTAGTTGAGGTAGTCCACGGCCGTGATATCGCTGAGAAAATCGTAGCAGCAGGCCTCGTTGCGCTTGAGGAACTCGAGCACGTCGTGCACGTCGGCCGGCTCGACCAGCACCGTCGTCTCGCCGCGGAACTCGGTGGCGAAGAGCTTGCGGTCGGAGAACGCGGCCTTGATCAGCGGGATGGTCGGGTGGTCGAGGTTCATGGGGGTCTGGCTCGGGATGGCTAGCCGGCGGTTTCGATATGCTGCACGATCGCGCCCAGCGCGGCGTCCCACCGCTCGGTGGTCTCGGGCCATTCGTACGCGAGGGCGTCGGCAAGGGCGACATGATCGCTGGCTTCGAGCAGTTCCTTGAGTTCGACCAGGCGGTTCAGCAGGGCCTGGGTCCGCGTGGCGACGGGTTCGCCCTCCACGCGGATCGTCGTGAGGTCCAGGCCGAGCAACTCGGCGACCTGGGTCACGGCCTGCTGGGCCTGGATCCAGCCGGCGATCGAATGCCCGACCTTGTTCAGCGCCTGGGCGGGCTCGTCCTGCTGCAACAGGTCGGCCGCCTGTTCCTGCAGCTCGCGCGCCCCGGCGATCTGCTCGCGGGCCTGCTCCAGCGCACCCACGGCGAGGTCGGCCGGGCTCGCCGAGTACATCTGCACTTCGACCGCGGAGAAGTCGGTCGGCTGGTCGCTATCGAGCGCTTCCTCAACTACGGGCTGGCCGTCGAGCTGGACCTGCACGACCATGCGGCCTTCGGGGGCGAGGTGTTCACGCGCCGCCGCGAGGAGGGCGCGGAGCGACCCGCCTTGCAGAGACACCGGCTGATCATCAATCTTTACGGGCATCGCCCCATGATACGGACGCGCCGCCCCGCTGACCAACCGGGGCGGCCGAGCGTGATAGGATCACCTGTCGGTCATGTTGGTCCGACCTACCCCAATGGCTCACGACGATGCACCCCCTTGCCTGCTACGATTCCGCGTTGCTCTTCGGGGGCAGCTTCGACCCGCCCCACCGGGCGCACGTCGCGTTGCCCCGGCAGGTCGCGGAGGCCGTCGGGGCGCAGGTTGTCGCGTACCTCCCGGCCGGGCGGGCACCGCACAAGCTGGACCAGGAGCAGACCGCCCCGCATCACCGGCTGGCGATGCTGCGGCTGGCACTGGCCGATGAGCCCGGCACCCTGATCCTCACCGACGAGATCGACCGCGGCCCGGACGAGCCGAGCTACACAGTGGACACGCTCGAACGGCTGCACAAGTCCCTTGGCGAAGGCGCGCGGTTGCGGCTGCTGTTTGGCGGGGACCAGCTCCGGCTCTTCGACCAGTGGCGCGATCCCGAGCGGATCGTGGAGCTGGCCGAACCGGTGGTAATGGTCCGTCCGCCGGACACCGCCACGTCGCTGCTCGCTGCCCTGCCGGATGATGCGGCCCGCACGGCGTGGGCGCCGCGACTGATCGAGGTGCCGCGGATGCGGGTCAGCTCCACACGGGTCCGTCAGCGCGTGGCGGGCGGGCAGCCGATCGACGACCTGGTGGCCCCGTCGGTGGCGTGCTACATCGCCGAGCACGGCTTGTATCGGGCGCCGGGCGAATAGCCATCGGCCCTGCCCTATCATGCGGGCCATGTGCGGTATCGCGGGCATCCTGCGTTTTGATGACGAGCCGATCGACCCGAGGCGGGCCGAGGCGATGCGCGATGCGCTCAAGCACCGTGGGCCGGATGGCGACGGCATCGCGTACCTCGGACGGTGCACGCTGGTGCACACGCGCCTCGCGGTGATCGACCAGCAGGACGGCGCGCAGCCGATGTCCCTGCCCGACGGATCGCTGACCGTCGTCTTCAACGGCGAGATCTACAACCACGCCGAGTTACGCGCTCAACTCGAACAACTCGGCCACACCTTCGTCACCGACCACAGCGACACCGAGGTCCTGCTCCACGGATACCGCCAGTGGGGCACGGCCATGATGGACCGCCTGGACGGCATGTGGGCCTTCGCGATCTGGGACGAGGAGAAACAGGATCTCTTACTCAGCAGGGACCGTGCGGGGCAGAAGCCGTTGTTTGTGTCGCGCGACGATGGAGATGAAGTCGCGTTCGCCAGCTCACCCGCCGCGTTGATCAAGGGGGCTGCGAATACTGGTGCCGTGGCGTGCACGCCCGATGCCGTGCTGGATTACCTGCGGCTGGGCTACAACACCGGGCCGGCGATGTCCGGCGACATCGCCGAGGTCGCCCGATCGTGCTGGACGACGCCGGCACGCCTCCCCGATTCGCACACCCTATCACGATTAGGCCCGTTTCGGGAAACGGCCACAGCGAGACCCAACTCCAGCCCGTTCGAGCAGGTGGAAGCGACGCTCTCACAGGCCGTTGGGGCACGGCTGGCAGCCGACGTCTCGCTGGGCTGCTTTCTCTCGGCGGGGATCGATTCATCATTGATCGCAGCTTTTGCGCAACAGAGCATTCGCAAGATCGACGCTCCGCCGCTACGAACCTTTAGTGTCGCGATGGATGCGTCGCTCTACGACGAGTCGGCCGAGGCGGCGGCAACCGCCAAGGTGCTAGGTACGGATCACACCACCCTGCAGATTACTCCCGGCGACCTCTTCGACGATCTCGATACGCTGATGCGGCTGACCGGCGAGCCGACTTACGACAGTTCGCTGCTGCCGACCTACTGGCTCTGCCGGGCCGCGCGAGAGCACGTCACGGTCGCGCTCTCCGGCGACGGGGGTGACGAGTTGTTCGGCGGGTACGACCGGTACCAGGCACTCGCCCTTACCACCCGTTTCGGTGGGCTGCTCCGCATGCTGCCTGTCACGACACATACCGAGCAGCGGTCGAAGCTCGCCCGGCTCGGTCGGCTCGTCCGTGCCGCGCGCCAAGGTGATCCGGCGAGGCAGTACCTGTCGATGGTCCAGCAATTCGATGATGCGCAGGCGACCGCGTTAGTCCCTGCACTGCGTCATTTAGATCCCTATAGCCGGGGCGTCCCCGACTGGCCCGATACCGGCGACCCGGTGCGCGACGCGATGACCTGGGACCGCGAGCACTACCTGCCCTACGACATCCTGCGCAAGGTGGACCGCGCGTCGATGGCGGTGGCGCTGGAGGTGCGTTGCCCGATGCTGTCACCGGGCATGCTCGCGCTGTCGGACCGGCTGACAACAGACCAGCTCCGGATGGGTGGACGGCCCAAGGGGCTGTTGCGCGAGCTGGCGAAGAAGTACCTGCCGCCGCAGGTCGCCAAGCGTCGCAAGAGCGGGTTCGCGGTCCCGATCGGCCGGTGGTTCCGCACGACCCTGGCCGAGCCGATGCGCGAGCGTGTGCTGGACCCGGGGTACATGGACCGGCTGGGTTTCAGGCCCGAGCTGCCCGAGCGGATGTGTGCCGAGCACATCGCCGGCGAGGCGGACCATACGCACCGCCTGTTTGCGCTGCTGCAGCTGTCGATCTGGCACCGCTGGCTGCTTTCGCTGGGGCGGTAACGCCACGCTCACACGCGGACCGGCCCGGCGGGATACCATGCGCAGCCGATCTGTCCCTCCTGGAGTGCGTCATGCACACACGCCTGTTCCCCTGTCTCATCCTGCCCCTGCTCCTCGTCGTGACGGCCATCCTCTGTCCCCGGCCCGCGCTTGGCGAGCCCGTCACGGTGATGACCTACAACGTCGAGAACATGTTTGATGTCTTCGACGATCCCTACACCGACGACGAGGGCACGGACATCAAGCGGCGCGACGAGATCGAGCGCATCGCCGCCGCGATCCGGTCGGCCGACGCCGACATCGTGGTGTTCCAGGAACTGGAGAACGAGTACCTGCTGCAGGCGATGGTTCAGACCTTCCTCGCCGACGAGGGGTACACCTACATCGCGGCGCAGCGCACGAACTCGGGGCGGGGCATCAACCTGGGGGTGATCTCCCGGTTCCCGATCACCCGGCTGACCAGCCACCGGTTCCGCGACCTGACCCACCCCGACGCCCCGGGGCAGGCCTGGCGCTTCGCGCGGGACGCGATGCAGATCACCCTCGAGGTCCACGGTGAAACCGTCCACGTCTTCAACCTCCACCTCAAGAGCAACAGCAGCCGGCCCGGCGACGAGAACTCCAAGCTCTGGCGGACGGCGGAGGCGATGATGGTCAAGTCGCTGATCCGCGGCCTGCTCGCCGAGGACCCGGAGGCCTACGTCCTCGCGATGGGCGACTTCAACTCGAACTACTGGGTCGACCCCCGCCAGCAGCGCGACTGGCCTGCAACAGCTTTCCTCCGTGCCGCCGAGCCGGACGGCAGCCACCTCCTCATCGACGCCCACGAAGGCCTGTCCCACGAAGAACGGGTCACGATCCCCGGGGACGACCGCTACCCGCCCGCGACGTTCGATTACGTCTACGCCTCGCCCGCCCTGGCTGCGCGCTTGGTCGAGGGCAGCGCGTTCATCATCAACGACCCGGGCCTGGTCGGCGGCAGCGACCACTACCCCACCGGCGCGGTCTACGACATCGGGGACTGACGCCGGGCTACATCGGCGGCTGGAGCAGGTAGGGGTTGGTCTTGCGTTCTTCGCCGATGGTCGTCGCCGGGCCGTGACCGGGCAGGACATGCATGGCATCGGGCAGGGCCATAAGCTGTTCGCGGATCGAACGCATGAGCGTCGGGCCGTCGGACGTCGGGAAATCGTAGCGTCCGATCGACCCCGCAAAGAGCGTGTCACCGACGAACGCGACGCCCTGCTCGATATTCACCAGCGAGATGCCGCCGGGGCTATGGCCTGGGGTGTGGCGGACCTCGAATTCGTGGCCGCTGAGGGTTAGCGCGTCGCCGTGTGCGAGCGTGCCGGTCGCTTCCGGCGCGACGACGGGCCCGACGCCCGCCATCGCGCTGAGGTTCAGCGCGGTGTCCGTGAGAAAGGTCGTTTCGTCGGCGTGGATCAGGATAGGGGCATCGGGGTGGCGGTCGTGGACCTGCTCCAGCCCGCCGATGTGGTCGAGGTGGGCGTGGGTCAGCACGACCCGCTCGACGTGGAGTCCTTGTTCATCGATAAAGGCGAGCATCGGCGCGGGATCGAACCCGGCGTCGACCACCCAGCAACTCCCCCCGGACGCAACCACATAGCAGTTGGTCTGCCACTGTCCGAGGGCGAAGGCGTGGATCGCGAGGTCGGGGGCGGCTTCGTTCATCCCGCTATTGTAGAGCAAGCGTGCCTTGCAGCCGTGCTACAGCGGCTGCTTCTTGGGGATGCCCGGCTGGCGCGGATAGGCCTTGGGCGTTGGGCGGTCCTTCATGATCGAGACGATCACCAGGTCGTTGCCGAACGACTCGGGGTAGGCCTCGATGACCGCCAACTCCCCGGCCCCGAGTTTCTCGAGCGCGTCGCCAGACTCGGCCAGCTCTTGCTCGACACGCGGGCCCTTCATGGCCAGCACCCGCCCGCCCTCGCGCACCAGGGGCAGCGAGTACTCCAGCACCAGAGGCATCGTGCCGACGGCCCGGCTGACCGCCGCGTCGTACATGCCGCGGTGGCCCGCCTCCTGCCCGAGTGTCTCGGCCCGCTGCTGGATCACCCGGGCGTTGCTCAGCCCGAGCGCCGTGACACTGCCGCGGATGAACTCGGCCTTCTTCCCGGTCGTCTCCAGCATCGTGACCTGAACGTCCGGCCTGGCGATCGCCAGCGGCATCCCCGGCAGGCCCGCCCCGCTGCCGATGTCGATCACGCGCACCGGCCCGCCGGGCTCCGGCTGCAGGTCGTCGATGCCCGGCAGCACCGTCAGCGAATCGATGATCAGCCGACGCCACGCCGCGTCCGGCTCCTTGATCGCGGTGAGGTTTGTATGCGTGTTCGTATCGAGCACACGCGCGAGGTAGTCGGCGAGCTGCGCGAGCTGGTCATCACGCAGTGCGATCTCCAACTCGGCAAGGTCGTCGTGGACAAAGTCGGGGATATCCATGCGCGGATCATAGGGCATCCGTCGCTGGGCTACCGGCCCCTACTGCAACACCGCCTTGCCCTTCCCCTTGCCCTTGTCGAACTCGAAGCTCGGGCGGGACAGGAGCTGCGGGCGTCGGCTGGCGAAGTTGATGACCAGCCCGACCATGATGAAGGTGAACAGCAGCGACGAACCACCGTAGGAGATGAACGGCAGGGTGATGCCGGTGATGGGCATGAGCCCGAGAGTCATCGCGATGTTGATCGTGGCCTGGCTGAAGATGAGCCCGGCGAACCCGACGCAGGATAATCGGGCGAACGGGTCCTTGGACCGGGCCGCCACCGTGAGGATCGAGCCGATGAGGACCAGGTAGAGCGCGAGGACCCCGGAGGCCCCGACCAGCCCCCAGCGGTTGACGATGACCGGGAAAATCATGTCGTTGTGGTCGAAGGGGAGCTTGTTGTACTCGATGATGGTAGAGGCGCGTTCCTTGCCGTAGCCGGTGAGCCCGCCCGCGGCGACGAGGCGCATGGCGACGTCCTGTTGGTAGCCCTCCTCGTGGACCATGCGTTCGTCGCCGATGACCTGGTAGTAGAGCGACTCGATGCGGACGCGCTGGTGGGGCTTGAGGACCTGCACGGAATCGGGGGCCCAGAGCACAACGGCGGCGTTGATCGCGACGACCGCGATCCCGATGCCCAGGAGCGTTGCGAGGTGGCGGAGTTTCGCCCCGGCGGCGACGAGCATGGCGAACAGCGCGGGCGGCAGGAGCAGCGCCGAGCCGAGGTCCGGTTCCTTGAGGATCAGCGCGAGCGGGACAAACATGATGCCGAACGGCACGAGCAGCCCGAGCAGGCGGCGGTGGGTCTCGCGGTGGCGGAGGTACCAGGCGATCGCGAGGATGAGCGAGACCTTGGCCATCTCCGAGGGCTGGAACATCATGAACCCGAGGTTGATCCAGGCGGTGGAGCCGTTGCGGATCGGGACGATGGAGCGCGGCGCGAACGGGAGGATGACGAAGACCAGCAGCGCCAGGGCGACCCCCATCGCCGGGTAGGCCATGTTCCCCAGCCAGCGGGGGTGCGGCAGGATCGCGCAGGCCATGCCGATCAGCGCGACGATGAGCCAGCGTTGGCCCTGGATGCCGGCGTGCTGTTCGGAGACCGTGCCGATCGCCGCCACGCCAACGACGGTGAGCAGGACCGCCGCGCCCAGCGCGTACCACGCGGGGTTGGGCCGGGCGAGCAGCTTGAGCTGGTCGACGAACTGCTGGAAGGTGATCTGCATGGGAGCGTAGGCGAACAGCGACAGACTAGCGGACCGGCGGCCACTGGAGGTACTGGTGCAGCTTAAGCGCGTGGACGATCTGGTTGGCGACGGGCCCGGCCACCCGCCCGCCTGAGCCCGCATACTCCACGACGACGGCGACCGCGTGCGTCGGACGGGGTGCGCCATCGGGCTGAACCAGGACGACCGCCCAGGCGTGGTCGCGGGGGGCGCTGTCGATCTCGTCGGGGCGGTCGACCTCGCCGTCCAGGTCCAGGTCGATCCACCGGCTGCCGGGGTCGGCCGTGCCGGACTTGGCCATCACCGTGACGCCCTCGACGTTGAAGATCGGCTCGTAGTGCATCCCGCTGGGGTCGTGGGTGATGTGGTGCGTCGTCCCGTCGCGGGTGCTCGCCCCCTGGCGCATCCCCTCGAGCACCATCGCGACCGCGGTCGGCGAGGGGCCGGGCGGCGTGGGCTCGAAGACCTCGTCGCCGCGCGGCGGCTCGGGCGCGACGACCAGCCGGGGCTCGCGCCGCATGTCGCCGCCGACCAGCCGGGCATACGCGGTCACGATCTGCAGCGGTGTGCAGGACACCGGCCCCTGCCCGATAGCCATAAACTCGATATCGCTGCGCTGGATGTCGCGGTTGCCGGGCCCCAGCGCGCCGGGCGACTCCTCGGACAGCGCGATGTCGTGCGTCTGCCCGAGCCCGAACCGGTCGTACCACCAGGGCAGGCGTTCGAACTCTATCCGGTCCATGAGGCGCTGGGCCATGATCCCGAAGAAGACGTTGGACGAGCGTGCCACGGCCTCGACCCCGTCGATATCACCGAAGGGCAGGCCCGTCAGCTTGTAGTACCAGTCGCGGTACACCATCGGCTTGTCGGGCCAGAGGTGGCCGGCGCAGTGGACCAGTTCGCCCTCGTGGAGCACGCCGTCGCTCACCGCGGCGACCAGCGCCAGCGGCTTGAGCGTCGAGCCCGGCTGGTAGGGGCGGGCCAACGCGCGGTTGACCATCGGCTGGTTGACCGGGTCGCGCCAGAGCAGTTCCGGGTCTTCCTCCAGGACCGTCCGCGGGGCGGCGGGCATGCTCACCGCGGCCAGGATATCGCCAGACGCGATATCGATAACGACGGCCGCGCCGTTGAGCGGCGTGCCCAGCAGCGTCGGGTCCGCGTCCGGGCCGAGGTGCCAGGGCTGGGTCCGCATGAGCCCGAACGACGGCGACATCAGCGCCTGGATGTGCGCCTGCAGCAGGATGTCGATCGACAACAGGATGTTCTCGCCGGGCACCGGCAGGGTCTCGCTCTCGACCGCGCCGGTATCGACATTTATCCTGCGGATGCCGCGTGCCCCGCGCAGCGTCTGCTCCATCGACAGTTCCAGCCCCGCCCGCCCCATCTGGTCGCCCACCCGGTAGCCGTAGAGGTCCGGCTCCGCGCCGCGGCGGGTGAATGGCTGCAGCGCGACATCCTCACGCCACGTCTCGCGCATCATCCCGATCAAATGCAGGCCGACGCCGCTGACTTCCATCTCCACCGGCTCGTCACTCGCGAGTGGGCTGGGCAGCGTGGACCGGTCCAGCTTCACCCGGATCGTCTCCATCGGGTACCGCCGGACGGTCGGCCGACGCAACTCGACCTCGCGCCACACCCGCTGGGTCACCGACAGCCCCGAGGCGTCACCGGGCTGTCGGCCCTCGGCGATGAAGCCCTCGATAAGCAGGCGCTGGGCCTCGTTCAGGTCGCTGACGATGACGTGGTGCGCGGTCTCCTCGCCGATGGGCTGGGCGACCTCCTCCAGCGCGACGGGCTCGCCGCGCTGCTGTTCTTCCTGCCGCTGCCAGACCCGCCAGAGGTAGGCCTGCAGGTCGTGGACACTGCGGATGATGCGGTCCCGCCGAAGGCGCACCCGGTCACGCCCAACGCCGGACACCTCCGCCAGGGTGCGGAACATCTCCTCGACCTGCCGCTGGTACTCGGCCCGCAGGTCGCGGACGCGCTGCTCGCGCTCGGCATCCCCCATCGCCTCCCAGGCCAGGCGGTCCCGTCGGGCGTCGGTCTTGGCCTGCGTCGTCGCCCACTCACCGGTGATGACGCTGAAATGCACCGCGACCTGCCAGCCCGGCTCGTCCTGCGCCAGGACCCGCCCGTAACGGTCAAGGATCGCGCCGCGGCGGGTCGAGATGAGTTGGGTGGTCTGCAGCCGGCCCTCGGACGCCGCGCGGGCCTCGGCCGCGGAGCGCCCGGTCGTCAGCCGGGTCGCCGCGCCGGTCAGCACCGCCATCACGACCACTGCCGTCAGCCCCAGCAGCAGGAGCCGGCGGTGGAACATGCTCGGGATGGCATCGCGCAGCGTGGAACGCATCGGGTCGGCTCAACTCGGTCGCCGCCGGCGGCCCGTATCCCCGGGCCCGGTGACGGTGTATTATCGGGCATATCTTAGGGCGCAGGACATAAGACGGCAGCGGGTGTTGCGCTGGCGGGACGTGCGGTGGATCGTTGGTTGTATCGCAGGGGACCGCCGGTCGGATCAGCCCGCGGTCAGACGCTGCATCGCGCGGGCACGCTCGGTCTCGCGCTGCTTGCGGGCCGCGTCGGCCGGGCTCGCACCCTCCAGCGCCTGCGCATTGGACATGGCCTCGTCGGCTTCCGCCTTGGTCAACTCGTCCAGCTTGCGGGCCTCATCGGTGAGCACCTCGACGCCCCCGCCCTTGACCTGTGCAAACCCGCCGCCGATGAACATCGCCGTCTCGGCCCCCGAGGCGTCCTTGAGCGTCAGCGCGCCGTAGCCCAGCTTGACCAGCATCGGGGCCCGGTTCGCGAGGATGCCGACCTGCCCGTCGTGGGCCGGCAGATCGACGTACGAGACCTCCCGGCTGAACAACTCGTGCTCGGGGGTCGTCAGGGTGCAGTTAAAAGTGCTGGCCACGTCGGCGTCTCCGGGTCGGTCGGGGGTGGGCGGCGGTCCGCCCGATAGGGCCCCATAGGTTAGACCCGCCGCCGGGGGTGTCAAACGCCACGACGAATCTACCCAAACCCGATAGCCGGCAGACCGGTTCGACCGGACACCCGGCCCTGCTACGGCTGGGTTCGCCGTAACTAGTGCTCGTGCTCGTCCGGGGGCGTCCAGCCGACGACCACATCGAAGTTCGCCGCGAGTTCGCCCGTGTCCGAATCTTCGATCGGGGCAAAGTCGATCAGCACGGATTCGCGCTGCTTCTCGTCGCGTATGCTGCGCAGGATGCCGTCGCGCGCGTTCAGCTCGTGGCCACGCACGTAGCACTGCGTCGTCAGCAGGTGGTCCTCGCCTTTGCTGACCTTGTAGTGGATGTGCGGCGTCCGGCCGGGGTACGGAACAGGTTTGATCGTGCGGAAGTAATACCGTCCTTCCCGGTCGGTGGAGAACCGGCCGTAGGACTGGAAGTTTTCGTCACGCTTGTCCTGGTCGCGGTCGCGGGTGTGGCGGTAGATGCCGTTGTTGTCGGTCTGCCAGATCTCGACCAGTGCGTTGCGGATCGGCTCGCCGTTGGCGTCGAGGATCTGCCCGGTCAGGTGCGTGACCTCGCCGACCGCAGGGGTGATGCTGTCGTTCAGGATCAGCAGGTCGTTGTCGGTGTCCAGTGGCATCCGGTCGGGGTAGAACGGCCCCTCGGTCTGCGCCGGCGTCCGCGTCAGCAGCTCCGCAAACACCCCAGGGGCATAGAGCGCCGCGCACGTCGCCGTCGCGGAGCGGAGGAATCGACGCCGGGTCAGTTCGGAAGGCGTGAGGATCATGGCGCGGGCTCCAAGGATGAGATAGCTCTTATCCTACTCTACGTCGGTCGGGTACAGGGAGTTTGGGGGTGCAGGAACTGCACGAATCGCCGACACTACCCCACCACCGCCGGCAGATGCTCGCGCAGATATTGGCCCGTGTAGCTCGCTTCACACTCCGCCACGTCCTCGGGCGTGCCGGCTGTCACGATCGTGCCGCCGCGGTCGCCGCCCTCGGGGCCCAGGTCGATCAGCCAGTCGCTGCACTTGATCACGTCCATGTTGTGCTCGATCAGCACCACCGTGTTGCCCTGATCGGCCAGCCGGTCCAGCACACTCACCAGCTTCTTCACGTCCGCGAAGTGCAGGCCCGTCGTCGGCTCGTCCAGCACGTACAGCGTGTGGCCCGTGCTGCGCTTGCCCAGCTCCGTCGCGAGCTTCACCCGCTGGGCCTCGCCCCCGGACAGGGTCGTGCTGGCCTGGCCAAGCTGCACATAAGAGAGGCCGACATCGTTGAGCGCGGTGAGCAGGCGCTTCACATCACTGAAGCTGTCGAAGAACGACAGCGCTTCTTCGATCGTCATGTCCAGCACGTCCGCGATGGTCTTGCCGCGGTAGGTGATCTCGAGGGTCTCACGGTTGTAGCGCTTGCCCTTGCAGACATCGCACTGCACGAACACGTCCGGCAGGAAGTGCATCTCGATCTTCTTGACCCCCTGGCCCTGGCAGGCCTCGCACCGGCCGCCCTTGACATTGAAGCTGAACCGGCCGGGCTTGTACCCGCGGATCTTGGACTCCTTGGTCTTCGTGAACAGGTCGCGGATCAGGTCGAACACGCCGGTGTACGTCGCGGGGTTGCTGCGCGGTGTCCGGCCGATGGGCGACTGGTCGACCTCGATGATGCGGTCGATGTTGGACCAGCCGACGAGCTTATCGTGGGCACCGGGACGGACCTTTGAGCCGAGCAGCTTCTTCTTGGTGGCTTTGAGCAGGACCTGGTTGACGAGGGTGGACTTGCCGCTGCCGGACACACCGGTGACGGTGACGATCCCGCCGAGCGGGAAGTCGACGTCGATGCCCTTGAGGTTGTTGTGGCGGGCGCCGCGGACGCCCAGGGGCTTGTCGTGGTTAAGCGTGCGGCGCTGCTCGGGGACGTGGACCTGTTCATCGCCGCGGAGGTAGCGGGCGGTGAGGGAGTCGGCGTCGAGCTTGACGTCGTTGAGCGGGCCGTGCGCGACGACGGTCCCTCCGTGCCGGCCCGGCCCCGGGCCGATGTCGATGAGCCAGTCCGAGGCGTTGATGGTGTCTTCATCGTGCTCGACGACGAGGACGGTGTTGCCGATGTCGGTGAGGTGGCGGAGGGTTCTGATGAGGCGTTCGTTGTCGCGCTGGTGCAGTCCGATGGTGGGTTCGTCGAGGACGTAGCAGCAGCCGACCAGCCCGGAGCCGACCTGTGTGGCGAGGCGGATCCGCTGCGACTCGCCGCCGGAGAGCGAGCCGGTGTTACGCGAGAGGTTGAGGTAGCCCAGCCCGACGGAGAGCATGAACCCCAGGCGGGCCTTGATCTCCTTGAGGATGGGCTCGGCGATCTGCGTTCCCTCGGCATTGAGCCTGAGCCGGTCGAAGAAGTCGGCCGCGTCTCCGATGGTCATCGCGGTGACGTCGGCGATGTTGTGCCGGGTCGCCTTCCTGCGCTTGCCGGACGGATCCGCCTCCAGGAAGACGTTCAGCGCCGCGGGCCGCAGCCGGGCCTTGTGGCAGGTCTCGCAGGGCGATTCGCTGAGGTAGCTTGAGAGGAACTGTTTGGCCCAGTCGCTGTCGGTCGTCTCGAAGCGGCGCTGCAGGTTGGGGATGACGCCCTCGAAGGTCTTTCCGAACTCCTTGGTGTCGCGGTCGTTGGTGCCTTCGAGGACGATGCGCTGCTGCCGCTTGGTCAGCTTCTTGAACGGCACGTCCTTGTCGAGGTCGAAGTTCCGGCACAGCTTGCGGATCATCCGGCTGTAGAAGACGTTCATCCGCTTGCTGCCCTTCTGCCGCCAGGCCGCGATCGCGCCGTCCGCGATCGACAGCGTCGGGTCGGGCACCACCAGGTCCGGGTCGAACTCGAACACCGTGCCGAGGCCGGCACAGGTCGGGCACGCGCCGTAGGGCGAGTTGAAGGAGAACAGCCGGGGCTCGAGGTCCTCCAGCGAGCACTCGGGGTGCTCGGTGCAGGCGTAGTTCTCGCTGAAGAGCGCATCGGACCAGCCGGGGGCTGCGGCCTGCGAACTGATGATGACCAGGCCGTCGGCAAGTTTCAAGGACAGCTCGACCGCATCGGCCACGCGCTGGCGCAGCGGGTCGATGTCGGCGTCCTTCTGGTCGCGTACGTCGCCTTCCGCGGGCCGGATGACAATGCGATCGACCACTGCTTCGATGCTGTGCTTCTGGTAGCGCTGCTTCTGCGTGGTGAAGGGGGTGCCTGCTTTCGACTCGGTGATCTCGCGCAGGTCCATGATCGTGCCGTCCACCCGGGCACGAACGAAGCCCTGGCGGAGCATGGCCTCGAAGACTTCTTTGTGGTGGCCTTTCTTGCCACGGATGACGGGGGCGAGGACCATCAGCCGGGTGCCCTCGTGCAGGGCCATGACGTGGTCGATGATCATCGTCGCGGACTGCGACTCGATGGGCAGCCCGCAGGTCTTCTTCGTCTTCGGATCGACGTGCCAGCAACGCGGCTGCCCGGCCCGGGCGAAGAGCAGACGCAGGTAGTCGTAGATCTCCGTGGTCGTCGCGACGGTCGAGCGGGGGTTGTGCGAGACGCCCCGCTGCTCGATCGCGATGGTCGGCGGCAGGCCCTCGATCGACTCGACATCGGGCTTCTGCATCTGGTCGAGGAACTGCCGCGCATACGCGCTCAGCGACTCCATGTACTTGCGCTGTCCCTCGGCGTAGATCGTGTCGAAGGCGAGGGTGGACTTGCCGCTGCCCGAGAGCCCGGTGATGACGACCAGCTTGTCGCGGGGGATGTCGAGGTCGATGCCCTTGAGGTTGTGCTCACGGGCGCCGCGGATGGAGATTTCGGTGAGTGCCATAGGCGAGGATTGTAGGCCCCCGGAATGGGTTTTGTTGGGGCCTGGATGAGTGGACAAATCAGCCCGACTCATGGATTTGTTGGAGGTTTTTCTTGTTGACGGGCCGTTGAACGCCGATACATTGTGGGCACGCCCCGGATGTTCCGGGCGACCGACGCCCCCAGCACAAGGAGACAACGATGCATGTCCATGCCCCCATTCTGAACGTTGTCCCGGCGGGTGTCTTGGTGCGCCCGGGCCGCTGAGCCCTACCCCCTTTTCTGGTAGCAGCGTCGGCCGCCGCCCGCCGGGTTCAAACCCCCTTGAACCCCGTTTGGCGACTTATCCCATGCGCAACGACGCGACCGATCTCTTCAGCGACAACGACACCCACGACACCACCTACACCGGCACCCGCAACGAGCAGGCCTGGATCGAGGAATCCCTCGGCGAGTTCTTCGACGACCGGCTGATCACCGACGTCCTCTACAAGGTCAAGGGCGGCAAGGAGGCCAACGTCTACTGCTGCCGGTGCCACCCCGACAGCGGACGCGACCTGCTCGCCGCGAAGGTCTACCGCCCCAGCCAGTTCCGGGCGATGAAGAACGACGGTCTGTACCGCATCGGGCGGGAGGAGGTCGACGGTGAGGGCAAGGCCATCCGCGACAACCGTGCCCAACGCGCCATGGCGAAACGCACCAAGATCGGGCAGGCGTTCCGCTCGATGTCGTGGATCCACCACGAGTACGGCGCGCTCAAGCAGCTCTTCGATGCCGGCTGTGACGTACCCGAGCCCGTCGCGATCAACGAACGCGCGATCATGATGGACTACATCGGCGACGAGCACCGCGCCGCGCCGACGCTCCACGAGGTCGGGCTGGAAGTGAGCGAGGCCGTGCGTATCTACAAGCGATTGGAAGACAACCTCGAGGTGATGCTGTCCTACGGCCGGATCCACGGCGACCTCTCGGCCTATAACATCCTCTACGACGACGGCGAGCCGGTCATCATCGACCTGCCGCAGACCGTCGACCCGCTAAAGCACCCCAACGCGTTCGCCCTGCTGCAGCGCGATGTCGACCGGGTGTGTACCTATTTCCAAAAGCAGGGGGTGGACTGTGACGGCGGCGACCTGATGGCGCGGCTGTGGCGGTACGCCACCCCCGGATAGGGTTTCGTCGCGGTCCGTGCCTGCGGTTGCAGTTGTTTGCGACGGATGGGCTGTGCCTTTAGAGTCCGTGCATGGCTGAACTGCTGACGACCCAGGCGCTTCTCGCGTTCCTCACGCTGACCGCGCTGGAGGTCGTGCTCGGTGTCGACAACCTCGTGTTCATCTCGATCCTCTCTGGCAAGCTGCCCGAGGAGAAGCGGCCGATGGCGCAGCGGACGGGGCTGCTCATGGCTGCGGCGGGCCGGCTGGTCCTGCTGTTCGGGATCGCGTGGGTCGTCTCGCTGGACAAGGCGACACTGTTCACCGCCTACGGGCACGACATCACGATCAAGGACCTGATCCTGATCCTCGGCGGGGTGTTCCTGATCGGCAAGGCGACCTGGGAGATCCACCACAAGATCGAGGCCGCGATGGCCCACGGGAACCCCGACGCGGTCAGGCCGACCGGCACCGCCACGTTCGGCGCGGTCATCGCGCAGATCGTCCTGCTGGACCTGGTCTTCTCGATCGACTCGGTGCTGACGGCGGTCGGGATGGTGAACCCCAACGACTACCACAGCGCGGCCGTACCGCTGACGGGCGTGCCCTGGCCGCCGCTGGTCATCATGAGCTCGGCGATCATCGTCGCGATCGCGGTGATGCTCGGGTTCGCCGGCCCGCTGTCGCGCTTCATCGAGCGGCACCCGACGTTCAAGATGCTGGCGTTGGCGTTCCTGCTCCTGATCGGCGTCGTGCTGGTGGCCGAGGGGCTGCACCAGCACATCCCGCGCGGGTACATCTACTTCGCGATGGGCTTCTCGCTGCTGGTCGAGCTGCTGAACCTGAAGATCATCGCGGCGAAGGTGAGGCGACGCGGATAAAAACAAAGCTAGATTCGTAACTCACGAAGCTACTCTATAGCATTCGCCAAGCCCCACAGGATTCGCTCAGCCGCAATACTGACTTCGCGTGTCGTACCCGTTACATACGCCTCTGGCCACGGGGTTGCCTCTAGCGGCAACCGGCAAGCAATGTGGTAGACGCCATCGCCATGAGTCTGAATGCTGACCAGTGTCAACAATCGATAATCATCGCCACACACCAAGTTCAAGGCGTAGTGTGAAGTCACACCCCACACTTCTGGCCCTTCAATCGTTTGAAGGTGAGAGAGCAATGCAAGCATGTCTTCGCCAGTCCGCCGACCGTACAGCGAGTCCGACGTTACAGCATTTCCATAGAAATCCTCTAAGGACTGGCCTTGCCTTGATATCGGGAATATCTTCATCACATCTCGCGTTAGTCGATCGAACACGAGAGAATGCGAGACATGGTGCCTACAGCGTCGCCGACGTGTACGGCAGGAGCCCCATGTAGCGGGCGCGCTTGATGGCCTGGGCGGCGACACGCTGCTCACGGGCGGTCAGGCCGGTCTTCTTGCGGCCCTGGATCTTACCGTTGGGCGTGAGGAAGCGGCGGAGGTCTTCGGCCTCCTTGTAGTCGCAGTAGAGGGTGCCGTTGCTGGAGCGGACGACGACCTTCTTGTTGCTGCCTGGGCCGAATCCGGTGAATTGGGACATCTTCGAGACTCCGTCATGGGTTAGAGAGCCCGGCGGGGTCCGGCCACATGGCCGGGGTCGCTGGGCGACGGTGCGAGCCGGGTAGTGTAGCGTGGGGCCGGGGTGGACGCCAGTGGTGGCCCTATGTCATTTCCGATCCCTGCAATTCGGTTTCACTCCAACACTGACTGCAGATGGGGAAGGTTTCTGGCACCACACCGACATCCGCATAAGCGTTCGATGGGAATGCCTGACCACCTGTGATGTCGTACCTAGAGGCACAGATTTGACAGCACCATTCGGGAAACAATTCAGATCCGTCATCCTTGATGTCGATGCAAAACACTAAAGCAGTAATTGTCGATAGTGTTTTGTTGGGGTCAGATTCGGTGAGGGCAGTTGCTAAGTGCTCGCAACACATAACAACGTGTTGTAGTCCATGCCTCGGGCACTTGATCATTGTCATCTTGCGTCAAGTTTCCTAAACAATCTCAATCGGTACCTGGTCCGCCACGCTGATGAGCCATTCCACCTTGCCGCCGCCCTGCTCGACGATCCTGTCCCGGTAGTTTTTCAGGAACGGCCGCTCGGTGTTCGTGTGCCCGGCGAGGATCACGACCTTCCCCCGCTGGTACAGGTCCAGCACCTGGTGGTGCTGCATCTCGCCGGTGATGTAGGCGTCGGCGGTGCCATACTTCTCGAATAGAGACCCGCCTGCTCCTACACAGACCGCGATCGACTCGATCTTGTTCGGCGGGCCTCCGGTGTAACGATCATTCTTGATTTGTGTGTGCTGCTTGCCGTCATAGGTACCGAGGTATTCCGGCTCTTCGTAACCATATGTGGGCGGGACCGCGGCCTTAATCTTGCTCAGCCCAAGGTGCTTTTTGACCCGGCGGATCAGTGCTTCCGCCGAGATAGGGCGTACCAGATGATGGCACCGCCCCGGCGTCTGTTCCTCGTCCTCGGGATCGACCTCCCCATACAGCTCGAACACATCGATCGCCGGCTCCTCATAGGGGTGTGCCTCGCGCACCGCTTTGATTACACGGCCTAGGTCGCAGTTCGGGCAGATCATCTCGATCCGGGTTTCCTCGACGGTTTCCAGACGTTCCGGCTCGCCCACCGCGGGATTGGTCCCTCTCATCCCCATGAATGTGCCGACGCCATCAACATTGAAAGAGCAATCCGAGTACCAGCCGATGCCACCCGCCCCGGCTTTTGACATCACCTTGCGCAGACGTTCTGCATGCGCGCGCGGGGCATAAACAATGACCTTGTATCTGTATGAGCGCTGGTGCTTCGGAACCCCGATTGACCACCGAACACTCGCCTTCCCCAGCCCCTCGCACAGCCAGTCGTTCATCCCCGGCCGGGCCGCATCCAGCGCGGTGTGGGGCGAGTACACGGCGATCCCCTGCCGCACCGCCTCGGCCAGCATCTGCTCCTTCCAGTCCCGGTCGGCGAGCCGCTTGAGCGGGTGGAAGATCGGCGGGTGGTAGGCCACGATCAGCCGGCACTTCTTCTCAACCGCCTCGGCCAGCACCGCGGGGGTCAGGTCGATGCATAGCATCGCCTTGCGGACCGGCTTGTTGGCCCCAAGATCGCCCGCCAGGTGGAGCCCGACCTGGTCCCAGTCTTCGGCCAGGTGCTCGGGGGCGACGGATCGGAGTACGGATAAAACGCCTTCCAGCTTCATGCGGGCAGGATACGGCCGGCCGCCCGGTTCTGCAGCGGCGGGCCGTGGCGTGCCGATAACCGCTGCATCAGAGGGGGCCACCCGGCCAGGAAACCGCCATGTCCCAGCCCAGCCCACAGCCCGTCACGCGTCAGGCGACCGTCGTCCGCCCCGGGCCGACGCCCGCCCAGTTGCTGGCCAAGGTGCCCCGCCGGGCGATGACCCCCGAGCAGCAGCTGGCGGCCCTGCAGAAGGTCCAGCAGCAGGCGGAGCAACGCGTCAAGCTCGGCCAGCAGCTCTTCCAGGCCGCCGAGGCCCGGCTGGAGCGGCACCAGGACCTGCTCGGCCAGGTCCGCAAGGAACAGGACAAGCTCCGCGAAGAGGTCCGGGAGGACGTGGCCAGTTCGCTGCAGACCTACGACCAGTGGATGGGCCGGATCGACGAGGGCTTCACCAAGGCGATGGAGCGGATCAGCGGCCGGCTGGACCGTGTGGAGCAGGAGGTCGCGGACGCTCGCGGTGCGATGGAGCAGATGCTGACCCAGGCGGGTGAGTTGCTGCAGGAGACGCACCGCTTGATGGAGGCCGTGCTTGGGATGCCGGGCCCTGCCGATGGCGGCGCTCCCACCGCGTCGGACCTGCCCGCGACCCCGCACAAGACCCCGAGCATCCCCCCGCCACCACTTGCGGACACGCCGACGGCGACGGACTCTCCGTCAGAAAGCAACACGGACGCCATCTTCGGCGACGTGTTGGACCAACTCCGCAGCATCAGCGGCGACGGCTAATCGTGTCCATCCGTGTCAGCCGACACGAACCCGGCTTTGTGCAGCAGGTCCATCGTGAACCCGGGCTTTTGTGCGTTCGCTCCGCTGCCCTGCATCCGTGTGAGCTGATGCACCACGGTCTTCGCGAGGATATCGGCCTCGATGTTTACGGCCTCGCCGACGGTGAGCCGGCCGAGCGTGGTCCGCTCCAGCGTCTCGGGGATCAGCGCGACCTCGAAGGATGCGGGATGCACCCTTGCGAGCGTCAGCGACACGCCGTCGATCGCGACCGATCCGCGCGGGATGATCGCGTCCATCAGCCCCTCGTAGCCCGGCTGGGGCGTGAGCGCCAGGCGGTAGCCGCCGTCGCTGGAATGGATCGCGGCCACATCGGCAAGCCCATCGACGTGCCCCTGCATGAAGTGCCCCCCCAGCGGCTGGTTCGGGGTGACCGCAGTCTCGAGGTTGACCCGGTCGCCGACGCTGCGGCTGCCGATGGAGGTCTTCATCAGCGTTTCGTGGATGACGTCGAAGGCCAAATGGTCGCCGGCGATCTCGACCGCGGTCAGGCAGACGCCCGAGACACAAACTGAATCGCCGTGCGCGATGTCGCCGCGGAGCCCGGCACGCTCGACGGTTAGCCGACGGCCGGTCGGGGTGGCGTCGGAGGCGAGGATCGCGGCGGTGGTCTGGACGATGCCGGTGAACATGCGGGTCGGGTTCCGGGCCGGGGTCACGGGCGGCGAAGACCGGGGCATTGTTCTGCCCACAAGCCACGCAAAGGGTGAGGTTGGTGAGAATTGAGTCGCCAGCGGGATGGTATCATGCCCGGCTCAAAACGGCGTCGCCGGCCCGGATGGTTCGAGCCCCAGACCCGAGACCCCAGCCCCGAAACCCGACCCATGACCCCACGCACCCACCACTGCAGCGCCATCCGCACTGAACACGTCGGCCAGACCGTCACCCTCGCCGGCTGGGTCAACAACTACCGCGACCACGGCGGGGTCCGCTTCATCGACCTCCGCGACCGCGAGGGGCTGACCCAGATCGTCTTCCACCCCGAGGCCAAGGACGCCCACGCCGCTGCGCAGAAGCTGCGGCACGAGGACGTCGTCTGCGTGACCGGCAAGGTCGTCGTCCGAGAGGGCGGCAAGAACCCCAAGCTCGCGACCGGTGAGGTCGAAGTTGATGCCGTGGCCCTCGAGGTGCTCGCCGACGCCAAGACCCCCCCGTTCACTCCTGACGATGCGCACAAGGTCGGCGAAGAGACCCGGCTGCGGTACCGGTACATCGACATGCGTCGGCCGCGCCAGCTAGAGATCCTCAAGACCCGCCACCGCGTGACCAAGGCGATGCGCGACTACTACGATGCGCAGGGCTTCTACGAGATCGAGACGCCCTTCCTCTGCCGATCGACGCCCGAGGGGGCGCGCGACTTCCTCGTGCCCTCGCGCCAGCAGCCCGGCGAGTTCTACGCCCTGCCCCAGAGCCCGCAGATCTTCAAGCAGATCTGCATGGTCGGCGGCATCGAGAAGTACTTCCAGATCGTCCGCTGCTTCCGCGACGAAGACCCCCGCGCCGACCGGCAGGCCGAGTTCACCCAGCTCGACATGGAGATGAGCTTCGTCAGCCAGGAGGACGTGCTCCGGATCAACGAGGGCATGATCCGCAAGGTCTGGAAGGACGTGGCGGGCATCGAGATCCCCGATCCGATCCCGCACATGACCTACGACGAGGCGATGGAGCGTTTCGGCAGCGACCGGCCGGACCTGCGGTTCGGGATGGAACTGGTGGATGTCTCCGGGATCGTCGGCAAGACCGACTTCAAGGTTTTCACCGGCGCGCTCGAGGCGGGCGGGTGCGTCAAGGCGATCCGCGTGCCCGGCGGCGCGTCGCTGACACGCAAGCAGACCGACGCGCTCACCGAGTTCGCCAAGCAGTTCGGGGCCGGCGGCCTGCCGATCACCAAGGTCGAGGGCGGCGGCTGCGCAACGGGCATCGGGAAGTTCATCGAGGGCGTGGCCGGGGAACTGGTCGCCGCGCTCGGTGCCGAGGACGGCGACCTGATCTGCTTCGGGGTGGACGCGAAGAAGGAGACGGTCCACCGGGTGCTGGGCGAGCTGCGAGTGAGACTCGCGCACGACCTGGGGCTGATCGAGCCCGGGCAGTGGGCGTGGGTCTGGATCGTGGACTTCCCGATGGTCGAGTGGGACGAGGCCGCCGGCCGGTGGAAGTCCCTGCACCACCCGTTTACCGCGCCGACCGCGGCCGACCTCGACAAGCTCGACAGCACGGACAAGGCGGCCATCGCGTCGATCAAGTCCGACGCCTACGACCTGGTCGTCAACGGCAGCGAACTCGGCGGCGGGTCGATCCGTATCCATCGCCAGGACGTGCAGTCCAAGGTCTTCAAGCTCCTGGGCATCGACGAGCAGGAGGCGAAGGCGAAGTTCGGCTTCCTGCTCGACGCGCTGAGCTACGGGGCCCCGCCCCACGGCGGGATCGCGTTCGGCCTGGACCGGATCGTGATGCACCTGTGCGACACGACCAACATCCGCGACGTGATCGCGTTCCCCAAGACCCAGGTCGGTGCCGACCTGATGACCCAGGCCCCGTCCGAGGTCGACCCCGCGCAGCTCCAGGAGCTGCACCTGCGCACCGTGCTGCCGCAGAAGGCCGCGCCGGTCGGTTGAGATTTCACCCGCTGAGACCCCCCGCTCATGAACCACCCCCGATCCCGTGCGGCACTGTTGCCTCTTGTTCTGGCCCTGTCCTGGCTGGTGGGTCCGCTTGCGGGGGCTGAGATCCTGACACAGGGGCAGGCCGAGGCGGTCCGGGACGCGGTGGCGGCCTCGGCCGGCTCGCTGGAAGCCCTCAAGTCGTTCAGCACCGAGCTGGACCTGCCAACAGGCCTGTCGCACGAGCAGAGCGAGGCGCTGGCTGATGAGTTGTGGGAGGCGTACAAGGCGGGCGTGGTGCAGGCAGCATCGCTGCAGGACGGCGCGTTGGGTGAACTGCCGCCAGCGATGGCAGAACTGATCCAGCAGTCGCGCAACGGCCGGCTGAACATTGAAGCCCGCGCGATGCCGCTGGGCGATTTTGTGATGCCGTTCACGCTGATCCGCCGTGAGCCCTCCGGGGTGCCCGAAGCCGGCCGCCCGCTGTTCATCTGCACCCACGGCGGCGGTCAGAACGGCAACGCCGGCGGGCCGCATGACTGGAACGTGAATACCCGCGAATGGCAGACACAGACCCAGTTCGCCGTTCAGCTCTATGAGCCCGAAGGCCTGTACTTCGTCCCGCGCATGGCCGACGACCGGCTGGGACGCTGGCGGCACGCCCACCATCAGGACCAGTTCGAGTGGGTCATCCGGCACGCGATCCTGTTCTGGGGCGTGGACCCCAACCGTGTCTACAAGCTCGGCATCTCGCAGGGGGGTTTTGCCTCGGCGATCCTGGGGGCGTTCATGCCCGACCTCTTCGCCGGGATCAATCCGATGGCCGCAGGCGTGGGGCTGGGCAACCCGGCGGAGAACCTCCGCAACCTGCCATGCTTCACCGGGGTCGGCGAGAACGACACGATGTTTGACCGTGCCCCACACGCGGTCGCGTTCCACGAACGCCTGGACGAGCTCCACGCCCAGGACCCCGGCGGCTACATCCACCTGCTCGACCTCCAGCCCGGCCGCGGCCACGGCATCGACTACCGACCCGGCGCGCCCTGGATCGCCCAGTACACCCGCAACCCCCACCCCGACACCGTGGTCTGGACGAGCAAGGTGCAGGACGGCCGACGCCGGGCCTCGCTCTACTGGGTCGAGCTGAACGGCGAAGACCTGCGGGGCACGATCCGGATCACGGCAACGCTCGACCGCGAGGCCAACCGAGTCACGCTGACCGCGCTGCAGGGTGCAGCGGAAACCGCCGGCGGTGACCCGACGCAGGTCGGCGAGGAGGTTGCGGAAGCCACGCCACTCACCGGCGCGACGGTCTCGGTGCTGCTCAACGACGCGATGCTGGACCTCGACCGCCCCGTCACCGTGACGTGCAACGGCGAAACAGTCTTCACTGGCCGCGTCGAGCGCCACGGCGGCACGCAGCTGGAGACGCTCGTCCGCCGGGGCGACTGGAACTACGCGTTCCCGGTCCGTATCCCGGTCGTGCTGGAATAGCCGGCCCGCGGGTTAGGGGAAGATGCCGCGGATGGCGTAGACCTCGCCGATGTGCTCGAGCGCGGTGCTGAAGGCGGCGGTGCGCATGTCGCACTTGTGTTTCCTCGCCATCTGCTTGACCCGGTCCGCGGCGGCGTGCATGTAGCGACGCAGCTCGTCGTCGATGTCGGCCGCGGCCCAGCGCTCGGCCTGGCGGTTCTGCTTCCACTCGAAGTAGCTGACGGTGACACCGCCCGCGTTGCACAGGATCGCCGGCAGCACCTGGATCCCCCGCTCTTCGAGGATGCGGTCGCCGTCGGGCGTGTTCGGGGCGTTGGCGCCCTCGGCCAGCACCTTCGCGTTGATGATCTTGGCCTTCGTGCCGTCCACCATCTGCTCCAGCGCGGCGGGGACCATCACGTCGACCTCGGTCTTGTAGAACGCGTCTTCGCTGATCGCGTCGGCCTCAGCATAGCCATAAACCCCGCCGGTCTTGGCGACGTAGGCCGCGAGCTTCTCAGCGTCGATCCCGTTGTCGTTGCGGATCGCGCCGGTGTGGTCGATGACGGTCTTGAGGGTCGAGCCCCGCTCCTGCAGCAGACGGGCGGTCCACGAGCCCACGTTGCCGAAGCCGATGACGCTGTACGTCATGCTGTCGAGTTGGATGCCGAGCTCCGGCAACAACACCTCGACAACGTAGACCAGCCCCTGGCCGGTCGCCTTCTCTCGGCCCTCGGACCCGCCGAAGGGGAGCGGCTTGCCGGTGACGACCGCGACGCCGTCGCGCCGCTGGATCCGGCCGGTGATGTTGATGTAGGTGTCGGCCATCCAGCCCATGATCTTCGCGTTGGTGCCGACGTCCGGCGCGGGGATGTCGTAGCTGGGCCCGATGTTGTCGCCCAGCGCGCTGATGAACCGCCGGGTCATCCGCATCAACTCGTCTTCGCTGAGCTTGCGCGGGTCGACCTGCACCCCGCCCTTCCCGCCGCCAAACGGCAGACGCACGAGCGCACACTT
Organism: Phycisphaerae bacterium; assembly: GCA_030425705.1. GTDB lineage: Bacteria > Planctomycetota > Phycisphaerae > Phycisphaerales > Phycisphaeraceae > JAHQVV01. The sequence continues at coordinate 96,154 of JAUHZU010000007.1, read as the reverse complement.
CATGGTCATCAGCAGCGCGAGCGTCTTCACGTCATCCAGCGAGACGTCCTGGTGGTAGCGGATGCCGCCCTTGTACGGGCCCAGCAGGTTGTTGTGCTGGACGCGGTAGCCCTTGAACAGCCGGTAGGTCCCGTCGTCCATGCGGACGGGGTAGTGGACCATGATCTCGTTCTTGGGCTGCGCCAGGATGATCTGCAGGTGGCGGGGCAGCCCGAGCAGCGCGGAGCTGTTGAGCACCTGCGTCGCGACCTGCTGGTACAGGTTCGACGGGTCGTAGCGGAAACCCAGTTCCGAGAGCACGCTGAGGGAAGAGTCGGCCATGCACGGCATCCTTTCGCGGAGAACGGTCGGCCCACGGTGGGCGAGGTCGGGCAGGATAATCCCGTAAACGCCCGGCGTCGAGCGGCCGCAAACCGCTACACTCCCGGCATGATTGTGTACTGCTGCGCCGACCTGATCTTCGCGACCAAAATCAAAGGGACCTGCGATGCGCTGGGCCTTGTGTCGCGCCCCGCCCGCGACGCGGGAATGCTGCAGAATCGCCTGGACCGGGTGGACGACGGCAAGCCCAACGGACGTGTGTCGGCGGTGCTGGTCGACCTGGACCTGGGTGAATCCGCGTTGCCACTGATTACGCAGTGCCGGTCGCATGCCGACCCGCCGCGGGTCGTCGCCTGGGGCCCGCATGTGCTGGTCGATCTGCTGAAGGCGGCGAAGGAGGCGGGGGCCGACCCGGTGCTGACGCGCGGGTCGTTTACGTCGAGTCTGCCTGAGTTGCTGACACAGCTTGCCGACGCATCGACCAGAGACTGATCGACAAAAAAACCATCAGGCCGGCAGGTCCACGATACGGATCACGACGGGCTCGCCGTGGATCGCGTCGAGCGCAGCGATCTCGGCGGCGGCGTCCTGCACATCCCCGCGGCGGGCGAGGTGGGTGGTGATGACCAGCGATACGACTTCGCCGGCCCGTGACTCATGCTGCAGGACCGCGGCCAGCGAGATGCCTCGGTCTCCGAGCAGCCGGGTCACCTGTGCCATGACGCCCGGCTGATCGACCGTTTGCATCCGCAGGTAGAACGCGCTTTCGGTATCGGCCGGGTCCACCAGCGGCGCGGGCTCGGCCAGGTCCGGCGTGATCCGCATCCGGCTGAAGGCGGCAGGCGCACTGCCGTTGGCGATGCCGAGGATGTCCGCGACCACAGCGCTCGCGGTCGGGAGCTGGCCGGCCCCCTGACCGAACAGCAGGACGTGGCCCACCGCGTGGCCGTGCACCGACAGCGCGTTGTAAGGACCGTGCACCTGCGCGAGCAGCTCGTCCTTCCGTACAAAGCACGGCTGGACCTCGGTGTTGACCCAGTCCTGGCCCGGCCAGCGCTCGGCCGTCGCCAGCAGCTTGATGTCGTAGCCCAACTCGCCGGCGAGCTCGATATCGCTCAGCGACAAACCATCGATCCCGCGCGTCGGCACCTGCCCGCCGGTGATCCGCACGCCGAACGCCAGCGACGCCAGCACCGCCAGCTTCTGCGCCGCGTCCGCGCCCGAGACGTCCGCCGCCGGGTCCGTCTCGGCGAAGCCGGCCGACTGTGCCTCGGCCAGCGCGTCGGTGTAGCTCTTCCCGCCGCGGGTCATCTCGGTCAGGATGTAGTTGCAAGTGCCGTTGAGGATGCCGTACAGCCCGTCGATCCGGTTGGCCATCAGGCCTTGCGTAAGCGCGGTGACGCAGGGGATGCCCCCGCCGCAGCTCGCCTCGAACGCGATCGCCACACCGTTCGCACGCGCCAACGCAAACAGCTCCGGGCCGCGCTCGGCCAGCAGCGTCTTGTTCGCCGTCACCACGTGCTTGCCCGCTCGGAGCGCCTGCTCGACGTACCCCCCCACCGGGTCCAGCCCCCCGGCCACCTCAACGACCACGTCGATCGCGTCGTCGTTTAAAAGGTCCGTGATGTCCGTGGTGACCAAGCTCGGCTTGACCACACCGGCCGCGGCGGCTTTCGCAGCATCGCGGACCACCACCCGACGCAGCTCCAGGGCCCGCCCGCAGCGCTGCGTATACAGCCCGGCCTCGTCACGCAGCAGCGCAGCGACCCCCCGGCCGACGGTGCCCAGCCCGATCATCCCGATGCCCAGCGGCTTGTCTGACAAAGCGGTCTTCCCTTGGTTCGGGTCACGCCCGGCAGCTCACCCGCCGGGCCAAACCGCACAAGATAGCAACTAGGCCCGCGCCTGCAGGGTCGGCCGTTCGCGTCGCCGGCCGATGGCGGCGCAGGCCCCTACAATGCCTGCATGACCGACGCCCGCGAACGACCCGCCGGCACGTACCCCGTCACCGCCGTGAGCGAGGACGACGGCCTGATCCAGCCGATGTGCGCGATCTTCCGCCGGTTCCTCAAACGCCAGGGGCTGAAGTTCACCACCGAGCGGGCCTTCATCCTCGACGCGGTGCTGAGCAAGCAGGGCGTCTTCGAGGCCGACGAGTTGTTGGCCGAGATGAAGGACGCCGAGCACCGCGTCTCCAAGGCCACGATCTACCGCACCCTCAAGCACCTGCTCGAGGCGAAGATCATCAAGGAAGTCCTGATCGACTCGTCGCGTGCCCACTACCAGCTCGCCTTCGGACGAAAGGCGACCGGCCACCTGGTGTGCATGGAGACCAACCAGATCATCGAGTTCCCCACCGAGGAGCTCAACGCCCTGATGGAGCGTGTCTGCAAGGAGCACGGCTACGACCCCCTCAGCCACCGCTTTGTGATCTACGGCTCCAGCCCCGCGGCGAAAGCCACCGAGCAGGCGGAAGTCGGGGATGAGGGGTGATGAGCTACGGTCCTGTAAGCAATGTAACAAACTTCGCCGATTGACCTGCACCCATGTGGATTGATCTTCTGACGACGATCGCATTCTTCCCGATGATGTGTGTAATCATCTGGCTGATTGCGAAAGCAGAGCGCAGCGAGCGGGTCCCTCCAATCGAACCGCGGATGTTGGGCATCGTTGTTCGTCTGTTGGTTGTTTTTGCAGTCGCTTGCGTGGTTTTCCTGCCGATAGGGATCAACCCATCAGTACCACTAGTGATTATCGCAGGGCTTGCCTTGTTTACGTTCGACCTCTTTGGCCTGCTTAGCTTCACGGGTCTGCCTTCATTGCTGCTCTATCAGTGGATTGCATGGGGCACCAAGTCCGACCCCGAGGGTCAGGGGGTCGCTGAGTTAGACTATGGCGGTCACAAAAAGGAGAAAGTAAGCCCGCTGGTTGGGCAGATAGGAGTAGCGACCACCTCTCTAAGGCCGGTCGGTCGAGTCACGATAGAAGAGCAGCAGTACGAGGCGAAAACAGAGTTAGGAATGATCGCAGTTGGGTCTACGATTCGCGTGATTGCACAGCAAGGGGACATGCTGATTGTCGCTGCTGACTCGCAGTGAGTGAGGCCGAGTTATGACTTTGATGGAACCTGGCGCTGCCATGTCGCCACAACTCAGTCCACGCCTTCTTCCAAATCGCGCTGCTCGATCGGGCGGGTGATCTTGTATTTCTCATCGACCCACCGGCCGAGGTCGATCGTCTTGCAGCGCTCCGAGCAGAACGGGTAGTGCCGGTTGTTGGGGTCGGTGTGCTGCTCGCAGATCGGGCAGTGGGCCTTCACCGGGCGGGTGGTCTCGTTCTTCATGGTTGGCTTGTTTCTACAAGGATGACAGGCATGCCTGCCTGTCATCGGGCGCAGCCCGAGTAAAACACTGACCACTCCATCAGGCCTTCGGCCTGCGACAGGCAGGAACGCCTGTCCTACGGGGCGATCGTTCGGCGAACCTGCGCTATTCTAGCCCGCCAGCGGCCCTGGGCCAGGAGGGTGATCGCCCGTCCCTCTGGTTCGTGCTCGATGCGGATGTCCAGGCGGTCGGCCGGCAACGCCTCGCCCATGAGTGAGGCCCACTCGATCGCGACGACCGCGCCTTCGCGCATCGATGCGCCGTCACCTTCCCAGCCGATGGAGGCCCGGTCGTCGGCCGAGCGCAGGCGGTAGGCGTCGATGTGGATCAGGACGGTCTCGCCGTCGTCAGCGTGTTTAGCCGGTGTGTGTGCCGGCACGTCGTACTCCTGCACCATGACAAACGTCGGGCTGCTGACCTGCCGGGCGTCGAGCCGGAGGCCCTCGGCCAGCCCGCGTACGAACTGCGTCTTGCCCGCGCCGAGCTCGCCTTCCAGGGCGATCACATCACCGGCCATACAACACGCCCCGACCACACGGCCGACCGCGGTGGTCTCTTCGGCGGACCGGGTCTCGATGCGTAGCGGCGTTGCGTGGTCAGCCATCGCCGTGCTCCCAGCCCAGACCGGCGAGGTCGATGCGTTGTCCGGCGTGGGTGATGTCCAGCCCGCCGGCCTCGGTCACCTCGCCGATGCGCGTCAGCCCCGGGTAGTGCGGGGCCAGTGCTTCCAGGTGTGGCTCACGGTCCGCAGGGATCGCAAAGAGCAATTCGTGGTCCTCGCCGTCGCCCAGCGCGTGGCGGTAGGCGGGCCACCCCGAAAGCCCGGCCGCGGCGACCGCGGCGTCGGCGATCGGCAGGTCTTCGGTTCGGAGGCGTGCATGCGGCGTCAGGTGCCGCAGGTCGCGGGCCAGCCCATCGGACAGGTCGATCATGGCACAGGGGCGGGTGGTGTCGCTCCCGGCGAGTGCTCGCGCGAGTTCGATGCGTGGTTCAAAGTCGAGGTGTCGGGTCGTCCCGTTGTGCTCGATCTGCGTCCCCCCAAGCGGGCCGGTGACGTACAGCGCATGGCCCGGCCGCGCGCCGGCACGCGTCACAGGCGCGATGCCCGCGGGCTCGGCGAGGACGGTCACGCTCAGTGTCAATGGGCCGTCGTGCATCCCGGTGTCGCCGCCGACCAGCGGACAGCCATACCGCTCGCCGGTCGAGCGTACTGCTTCAAGCAAGCGCTCTGCCTTCGCTCCAGCCATCCCTCTGGGCAGCGCGACACAGCACACCATCCCCACGGGCGCTGCCGCCATCGCCGCGACGTCCGACAGGTTGCGGCAGACCGCCTTCCGCCCAGCTTTCTCGATCGGCGTGGTCCGCAGGTCGATGTGCACGCCGTCGATCACTTGGTCCGCCGCGAAAAGCAGGTCCGCTCCGCCGACGCGCAGGACCGCCATGTCGTCCCCGGGCGGGACCAGGACGTTCGGCGGCAGTTGATCGTTGCACGCCAGGATTGACTGAATCAAGTCAAACTCTTTCACGCCGGATAGTGTAGACGACCGCCCCGCGGGTCGGTGACATACCCTGGCACCGAGAGTGGCTGGATAAGCCGAATCCCCCAAAGCAGTGAGCTGTCTACTTCGCGAGCTTGGCGACCAGGCGCCAGATCGCGTGGTGGCTGAGGGTCAGGCCGGCCTTGGCGTTGAAGGCGGTGCACACGGTCTCGAAGCCGGGCGTGTAGAGGAGCTGGTCGCGTTTGGAGATCGCGCCGACCTGCGCTTCCACAAGCCCGATCAGTAGCTGCTCCTGCTCGCTATCGATGCGTGGGCGTTCGCCGACCGCGCGGCCCATGCGCGGCAGCTTGCCGGCCTTGCGCAGGTTGTGCAGGCGGTGGAACACCTGTGCCCGTGAGGGTTGACTTGTGCCGTCTTCTGACGCGCCATACATCGAGGTGTAGAGCGTCTCGAAGGCGTCGGTGTAGGGCAGGTCGTCGAGCGTCCGTCCCTGCTTTTGGTAGACACTGATGAGCAGGTCGTCGTCGCTGGTCGGGAAGAGGGTCGGTTCGGGCATCGCGGTGGAAGGATCGGGGGAGTTGCGTCACTAGAGGACGGGTTCGGGGACATCGACGGGCTCGGGGGCGGTGGCCCGTTCGCCGTGCCAGCGGATCAGGCCGGGCACCGTGACCCCCTGCACCATCGGTCCGCCGGGCACGACACGGAGCGCGACCCCGAACCCGCCGCAGGATGCCGCGGGGTGGTCGAGCGTGTAGCGCGTCGTGTGGCTGTCGGCCCCCTCGGCGACGAGGTCGAGCACCCGCGCGTCGTGCCACACCCCGTCGGCATCGACCTGGCCGAGCACCGCCTGGACCCGCACCGACTCGGTGCTCAGTCCGTTGAGCGTCACATCTGCGGCGATGCGCAGCCGACCCCCCGGGTGGACCGGCCCTTCGCCGTCGCGCTGGACATGGATAAACCGGACGCCGGGCCAGGCAGCGCGGAGCGCATCGATCTGCGCCGCGCGGGCGACCGACCCGGCCAACCCCTCCTCGCTCAGCTTCGCCTGCCGGACTGCGGCGGGCAGGTAGTACTGCTCGGCGTACTGGCGGACCATGCGGTTGGTGTTGTAGACCGGGCCGAGCTGCGCGATCGACTCCTTCATCATTCCGACCCACTGCCGGGGGATGCCCCGATCGTCACGGTCGTAGAACATCGGGATGATGGTGTTCTCCAGCAGCGCATACAGCGAGCGGGACTCGACCTCGTCCGCGGTGTCGGGGCTGCTGTGTTCCTCGCGGTAGCCGATGGCCCAGCCGACCTGATCGTTGTAGGCCTCGTCCCACCAGCCGTCGAGGATCGAGCAGTTGAGCCCCCCGTTGAGCGCGGCCTTCATGCCGCTGGTGCCCGACGCCTCCATACCCCGCCGGGGATTGTTCAGCCAGACATCGCAGCCCTGCACGAGGTATCGGGCGACGTGCATGTTGTAGTTCTCGAGGAAGACGATGCGCCCCGCTAGGCCGTGCGCCTGGGTGAAGCGGACGATCTGCTGGATGAGGTCCTTGCCGCCGCCGTCGGCCGGGTGCGACTTGCCCGCGATGATGAATTGGATCGGCCGGTCCTCGTCACGTAGTAGGCGGACCAGGCGGTCCGCGTCGCGGAGGAACAGGTTGCCGCGTTTGTAGGTCGCGAACCGGCGGGCGAACCCGATCGTCAGCGCGGCGGGGTCCAGGTCGTTGTCGGCGTGTCGTACCGGGCCGAGCCGAGCGGGTCGGGCGGGGTCTTCCCGCTGGGTGAATCCGATCAGCTTGTGTCGGCGGTCTTCGTGGATCGCCCAGAGCTGCTCGTCGGGCAGGTCGCGTACGGCGGCGAGCACCTCCTGGTCCTCGGGCCGGGTGTGCCGGTCCCGGCCGCCGAGTTGCGTGTCGATCGCCTCCGCCAGCGGCCGCGCGAGCCAGGTGTTCGCATGGATACCGTTGGTCACATGGCCGATGGGTACCTCACGCTGCGGGACATTCGGCCAGATCCGCTGCCACATTCCGCGCGAGACCTCGCCGTGCAGCGCCGACACCCCGTTGCACCAGTCGCTGGTACGGATCGCGAGTGTCGCCATCGAGAACGGCTCGTCTTTATTGAACACGTCGTCTCGGCCGAGCGCGAGCAGCCCCTCCATGTCGAGCTTCAGCCCCTCGGGGTAGTCGGCCAGGTACTGCCGGACCAGCTCCGCCGGGAAACGGTCGATGCCCGCGGGCACCGGCGTGTGCGTGGTAAACACGTGGCTGGCCATCGCCGCCTGCCGTGCCTGATCAAACGTCAGCCCGTGCTCGGCGATCAGGTTGCGGATCCGCTCGAGCGAGAGGAACGCGGAGTGGCCTTCATTCATGTGGCAGACGTCCGGCCGGATGCCGATCGTCTCCAGGGCCCGGACCCCGGCGATGCCCAGGACCATCTCCTGCTGGATTCGGGTCTCCATGTCCCCGCCGTAGAGCTGCGCGGTGATCCTTCGATCTTCGGGCGTGTTCTCCCGCAGGTCGGTATCCAGCAGGTAGAGCGGGACGCGCCCGACCTCGGCACGCCAGAGCGCGACCGTAACATCGCGCTTCGGCAGGCGGACCGACACACGCACAGGCTTGCCGTCCTCGGTGAGGACGGGCGACACCGGCAGCTTGTCAAAGTCCTGTGTCGGGCGGTCCTCCATCTGCCAGCCGTCGGGCGTGAGGTACTGCTGGAAGTAGCCGTGCCGGTAGAGCAGCCCGACCGCGATGAGCGGCAGGCCCAACTCGCTGGCGGACTTCAGGTGGTCGCCCGCCAGCACACCAAGGCCGCCGGAATAGATGCGCAGCGACTCGGTCAGCGCGAACTCGGCACAGAAGTAGGCGATGGTTTTCGGCGCAGTGCTATCACCGGCGTGGGCGTCTGCGAACCAGCCGGGGCGTTCGCGGTGACGCTGGAGGCGGCCGGCCACCTCTTCTAAATCGGAGAGGTACTGTGTGTCCTTGGCCAGGTCGTCCAGCCGCTGCTGCGGGACACGCTTGAGCATCAGGACCGGGTTGTGGCGTGTCGATCGCCACAGCACCGGGTCGAGGCGGATGAACAGCGACACCGCGTCGCTTTGCCAGGACCACCAGAGGTTGTTCGCGATCGTTTGCAACGGCTGCAGGGCCCCGGGAAGCGTCGGCTCGACCTCGTACCGGAGGGTTGTCGCGTCGTGGGGGATGGGCATGTGCGGGGTTCTCGTGCGGAGGTTTGAGATGACCGGCAGCGAAGAGTCAGGGTGACGGCCAAGGCTGGCGTCGGTCGGGCGAAAAGCAGGGACACATAGCGCTGGCGGGTGCTGATTTCCCCGGGGCAAGTTGGCTCGGTATCCACGGATAAACAGTATATCTCGCGGGTGGCGTGCCGCCGGGGTGTGTCTGTTCAGTTAGGACTTGTCTTGAGTGCTGCCGCTAGCCAGCCCGCTCGCGGCCAACGACTCGAGACGGGAGAGCGAGCGCTCGACCTGCCCCCGGAAGAGGTTGTAGGGGAACAGCGTGACCAGGGCGACGACCAGGCCCGCGGCGGTTGTGATGAGCGCCTCGCCGATGTCGCCGGAGAGGAGGTTCAGGTCCAGCGCCTCACGGTCGCCGGAGAGCCGTTCGAACGCGCGGACGATGCCGACCACCGTGCCGAGGATGCCCAGCATCGGTGCGGCGGTGATGATGGTCGAGAGCGTCGGCATAAATCGCTCCAGCCGGGAACGCTGCAGCTCGACGACTTCGACGGCCCCGGCCTCGGTGGGCGGTTCGTCGAGCAGGCGGCGGACCGCGTCCCCGTAGACCGTCGGGTCCTGCTTTGCGAAGACCGCCGCCCGCTCGCGTTCGCCCTGCCGGAGCATGCGGGCGACCTCCGCGACCCGGCACAGCCGGCCGCCGCTGTTGGTCCGGCCGAAGAACCACGCCCGCTCGAGGATCAGCGTCAGCGACAGCACGCTGACCGCCAGCAGCAGCCACATCACCGGCCCGCCGCGGTCCATGAGTTCGGTAAAACTGAGGGCGAGCGGCATTGGCATCAGCAGGTCCACGGACACCCCAACGGATCGAACATCCCTGGTCGACACAGAGTTTACACCGGTGCCGCGTCGAGCATGGCGATGGCCTTCTTCGCGATGTCGTCAGCACTGAGCCCGCAGTACCGCATCAGGTCGTCGGGGGACTTGCCGGATTTGGGGATACGTTTCACGAACATCTGCTCGACGCTGAAGCCGTCGCCGCTGGCCGCGACTGTGCTGGCGACGTGGGCGCCCATCGCGTTGCCGTAGTTGTCCTCGACCGTCAGGACCAGGCCGTTGCACTGGTTGGCCAGGTCAAGGATCGCGTCCTCGTCGTAGGGCAGCGAGTAGAGGTCGACGACCATCGGCTCGATGTTCGCGTCGTCGAGCTGCTCGAGCGCCCGGTTGACCTCGTGCACCATGTACCCGCTCGCGATGATCAGCAGGTCGGTGCCCTCCATCAGCACCTGGTGCCCGCCGAGGGTGAACTCGTCCTCGGCGGCGTAGAGGAACTCGGTCTCGGGGCGGAGCGTCCGCAGGTAGACCGAGCCATCGTGCTCGGCCGCCGCGCAGGTCAGTGCGTAGCACGAGTACGCGTCCGACGGCGTGAGGACGTAGAAGCCGGGTTCGCCGTTGGTGTTGTGCCGCATGGTCGCGAAGCTGCTGAACCAGGCGACGTCGGGCAGCGCCATCTGCGACGGGCCATCGGCCCCGAGCGAGACGCCCGCGTGGCTGCCGGCGATCTTGAGCGGGCAGCCGGAGTTGACCGCCATCTCGATCTGGTCGTAGCCACGGGTGACGAATTTGGCGAAGGTCGAGCAGAACGGGGTCTTGCTCGCCGCGGCGAGCCCGGCCGCGACGCTGAACATGTTTTGTTCGGCGATCCGGCACTCGAAGAAGCGGTCCGCCAGCGCCCCGTCCTTGACAAAGGCCTCGGTGAAGGTGGAGTTGTTTACATCCGCGTCCAGCGCGACCGCCTGCGGGTAGGCGTGGCCGATGGCGCGGAGCGCGACGCCATAGGCCTTGCGGGTGGCGAACCTGCCACTGGATAAGGCCGACTCCTGGCCGAAGGCCTGCATCGCCTGCTCAAAGGCGAGGGGTTTCCGTGGCTCGGCCTTGGCCCGGTCGGGGCGCGGCGACATCTGGCCGACCTTCAACGGTGTGTCCGCGATCGCACCCATCGCGCGACCCGTGGCGTCCAACTCGTCGAGCACGGCTTGGAGCGCGTCGCCCTTGACCGCCGTGCCGTGGTGCCCGTTGCCCTGCTGCGACTCGGCCCCCCAGCCCTTGACCGTCTTCGCGACAACCGCGACCGGCGCGGCGTCGGCGTTTTCCTGTGCCGCGGCATGTTTCTCTAGCGCTGAGAGGACCTCGCTGGGTTTGTGGCCGTCGATCACCAACGCGTCGAACCCCGCGGCCTCCAGCTTCTTTGCGGTCGTCTCCCAAGACTGCTGGGGGCTGACCTGCTGGGTCTGTGCGTAGGCGTTGCAGTTGAAGATCGGGCAGACCGCGCGCAGGCCGTGGTCACGCAGGAAGTCGACCGCTTCCCAGACCTGTCCCTCGCGGGATTCGCCGTCGCCGATGATGCAGAAGATGCGCTTGTCCAGCCCGTCGAGCCGTGCAGCGAGCGCGAGCCCGGCCGCGCTGCTCAGCCCCTGGCCCAGCGAGCCGGTGGCGGTGTCGAAGAAGGGGAAGCCCTCGATCGGGTTGGGGTGGCCGTCGATGGCCGAATCGATCGCGCGCAGGGTCTTGGCGTCCTCGCGGGTCATCGGCCGGGGGTTGTCGCCGGGCTTGCCGAAGACGACGCCCTTGTCCGCGCAGGCGGCGTAGACGATGGGGACGGCGTGCCCCTCGGAGAGGACCAGGCGGTCGGACGCGGGGTGGCCGGGGTTCGCCGGCTCGTAACGCATGTGCTGGTACATGAGCACGGCCGTGAGGTGCGCCAGCGAGGCGGCGGTCGTCGGGTGGCCCGAGCTGGCGGCGGCGGTCATCTCGTAAGCGAGCTTGGCGAGGTCCACGGCCTTGGCGTGGATCGTGGAATCAAACGACATCGCGGGTATCCTTCCGTGGGTGTGTTGGGCTGTCTCCTCCCGCCCGGACCACACATCATAGCGGATGTTCGGTTCGGGCTTAGGCCTTTCGATCCTCCATGGCCCGGCACGGCCTCCCCGCCGGGACAATCGAACCATGCGGTACCGTGAGATCGTCATCCTGACCGGCGCGGGCGTATCTGCCGAGTCCGGGGTCCGCACTTTCCGTGACAACAACGGGTTGTGGGAGGACCACCGGGTCGAGGACGTCGCCACCTCCGAGGCCTTTGCCCGCGACCCGAACCTGGTCCAGCGGTTCTACAACCTCCGCCGCAACCAGCTCCACCACATCGCGCCGAATCCCGCCCACTTGGCGCTCGCCCGGCTGGAGCGCGAATTCGACGGGCGCGTGACCCTGGTCACGCAGAACGTCGACGACCTGCACGAACGCGCCGGGTCGCGGGACGTGATCCACATGCACGGCGAGTTGCGCCGGGTCCGCTGTACCCGCTGCGACACGGTGCACCACTGGCTCGACGACTGCACCCAGCGGTCGCGCTGCCCCAACTGCGGACAGGCCCCGTCACTCCGGCCCAACATCGTGTGGTTCGGCGAGATGCCCTTCGAGATGGAGGCGATCCACGACCGGCTGACGCGTTGTGACCTGTTTGTCTCGATCGGCACAAGCGGGAGCGTGTACCCCGCGGCGGGCTTCGTGAGCAACGTACGGCACGCCGGTGAGGCGCACACGATCGAGGTCAACCTGGAGCCCAGCGCCGGGGCGAGCCGGTTTGCCGAGCACCGTAATGGCAAGGCCGGGGCACTCGTGCCTGTGCTGGTGGATGAACTATTAGGGGTGGGCCGGTCCGGTTAGTGCGCGCCGTTACCGTTGCCGTTGGGCGCAGCGCCGGGGCCGAAGCACACGGCGTTCTTGCCGTTGCGTTTGGACTGCAGAGCCATGGCGTCGGCCTGGGCAATCAGCTCCTCGGGGTTCCGCCCGTCCCACGGGAAGCCCGCGAGGCCGCCGCTGACGGTGAGTCGGCCGACGGCTTCTTTGCCGAGCTTCGGGAACTTGTGCTCGCAGATCGCTTTCTGGAACCGTCGGGCGATGGCGATCACGTTGTCCGGGTGCTGGCTGCCCAGGTGGCGGGGCTCGCCCTTATCCCAGAACACGACCGCGAACTCGTCGCCGCCGATGCGGGCGACGACGTCGTGGTCGCGGACCAGCGACTGGATCAGCCGGGCGGTCTCGCGGAGGATCTCGTCGCCGGCCGGGTGCCCGAACCGGTCGTTGTAGGACTTGAAGTCGTCGATATCGAAAACAAGCAGCGTGACCTGCTGGCGTTCGCTCGCGGCTTCCTGCAGCCGGCGTTCGAGGAAGCGCTGGAAGTACCGGCGGTTCCAGACCCCGGTCAGTTCGTCGGTCATCGCGAGCTTGCGCAGGTCCGTGACCTGCTGCTCCAGCGCGAGCCAGCGTGACAGCCAGTCCGCCCAGGGCAGGAGGTCGGCCGAGCGTGCCGGTGACGGCGCGTGCAGCAGCCCGAGCGGCTGGCCCTGGTGTTGGACGGCGACGACGGCGTTGCCCTGCGGCACCTGGTCGGCCGAGCGCGCGAGGGCGACGCCTCGGATGCCGGACTGCGATGCGATCAGGCGCGTCGAACGCTCGCCCAGGGAGTGGTCGTCGGCCAGCAGCGACTCGACCAGGTCGATATCGCCAAGCACCTCGTGGTCATCCGATTCGCTGGCCAGATCGGCCCGGTCCTCGTGGCGCTCTGGTTGCGGAATCGCATCCCGTTCTTCTACGTCCTGCGGGATCGGCGGATCGAACGGCGGCGTGCTGGGGGTGGTTGCGGTGCTGCCCAAATCGACGCCCAGAGCCGAGAGGATCGCGGTGGCCTCGGCGGGCTCAAAGATGCACTGGTCAAACCCCGCGGCACGCGCCGCGTTCGCCTCGGCACGCTCGTGCGGCTCGGCAACAGCCACCAGCCGCGCGGCCGGGCAGAGCTTGCGCAGCGCACGGACCGTAGAAGAGACCATCCCGGTCATCGCGGCGATCGGGCCGATGATGACGTCCGGCTTCTCGTTGACCAGACGCCCCATCGCGGAGAGGTAGCTGGGCGACGCCTCGACGGTCGCGGTCACCCCGGCACCCGCGAGCGCCGCACCGACGCGCTCTCGCAGTTCGCCGCTGCGGACCACGAGCACCGACCGCGGAGCGCCGGGCGCTGCGGTCTCGCCGTGGTCGGGCGACAGGCCCGCGGGATGTTGTGACTCTGGCATCATCGTTTACGCCACCTCGCCCGGGCCCGGGCCCAGAAGCATGGTCAGTTCGTCCTCAGTAATCAGCGCCTCGTGGGGGTCATCTTCATCGGGCTCGGGAGGATCAACCCGCACCGCGAGCTTGTCCACACGCTGCCGCCGGGCCGTCGGGGCGATGCCGGGCGGCCCGGGGATAGCATAGACGCCGTTGACGGCAGGTGTTGCGGTCCCGTGATGTCCATGCGCCGCATCGATCGGCGTGGCTGGCGGTGAGGTGGAGGGCAGGCCGGCCTGCTGCCGGGCGTCCGCCTCGACCTCGGCTGCGACCGCGGCGGCGCTGCCCAATGCCGGGGCGGGGGCAGGCAGCAGGTTTCCGATAGCGTCTCCTGCTTCGGGGGCGGCCTGCGTGCGTCCCGGTTGGAGCGAAACGATCCGCGGGGCCTCATTGTCGGGTTCGACCTGGTAGGCCAAGCACGCGATAGTTGGATAGTAATGCTCGACCGCGTCGGTGAGCTGTGCCAGGTGCGCCCAGTGGCCCGGCTCGACGACGACGAGCGTCGTCACCCCGCCATCCGCTAGCTCCTCCATCACACCCGGCTCGTCCGCGATCACCGCCACCGCTCGCCACCGCCCGGTCAGCGCCGGCAGCAGCAGCCCGAGCAACGCCCCGCCCTGCGGAGACAGCACGACACACCGGCCGGACGGCTCGGCCGACGGTACGCGCGCGGGATCGTTCTCTGCGCCATCAGGCATGCATAAATTGTACCCCACGGATGGCACGAACCAAGCCGGTGTCACCGGTCCGGAGGCACCGCCACGGCTAAACTATGCCAGAACCGCGCTCACGAGGACCACGGACGGACCCGACATGTCAATCACACTCGCCGCCGGGGCGCTGACCCCGAAGGAAATCACGGTCTTCCTCCTGGCCCTCGCGGTGCTGCTGGGGACCGCACGCCTGCTCGGCGAGATCGCCCGGCGCTTCGGGCAGCCCGCCGTGCTTGGAGAGATCCTCGCCGGCGTGCTGCTGGGCGCGACCGTGCTCGCCAACGTCTACCCCCCCGCCTACGACTATCTGTTCCCCAAGTACCTGTACGACCACGCCTCTGGCGAGCAGGTCTTCTACGACAAGGTCGACGCCGAGACCGACGAGATCATCTACGAAGCGGTCACCGACCCGGAGACGGGGGAACTGCTCTACACCGAATCGAAGGGCGAGCCCGCGCCGAGTCTGGTCCTTGTCGGGCTCGACGCGTTCTCGGTGCTCTGCGTCTGCCTGCTACTGCTCATCGCGGGGCTTGAAGTCGACCTGTCGATCGTGACCAAGCAGGGCAAGGCCGCTGCGCTGGTCAGCATCACCGGCATGGTCGTCCCGCTCGCCTTCGGCTGCGGGCTCGCATTCGCGGTGCCGACACTCATCGGCTACGACCCGACCTCCGGCAAGCTTGTGCCGTTTGCGCTGTTTCTGGGCATTGCCATGTCGATCACCGCGCTGCCGGTGATCGCCAAGGTCCTGATGGACCTCAAGATGTTCCGCTCGGACATGGGCATGCTCATCATGTCCTCGGCGATGATCAACGACCTTCTCGGGTGGATCGGCTTCGCCATCGTGCTCTCGCTGATCCTCCCGCCGGGGGAGTCGGCGATCCCGCTGCACTTTGTGATCCCCGCGACGCTGGTCTTCGTCGGGCTCATCCTCACGGTCGGCCGGTGGCTCGCCGACCGTGCGATCCCCTGGGTCCAGGCCCACTCGTCGTTCCCGGGCGGCATCCTCGGCTTCGTGTTTACGGTCGCGCTGCTCTGCGCGGCGCTCACCGAGTGGATCGGCATCCACGCGATCTTTGGGGCCTTTCTCGCCGGCGTCGCGCTGGGCGATTCCAAGCACCTCAAGCCGCAGACCCGACGGACCATCGAACAGATTGTCACCTATATCTTCGCGCCGATCTTCTTCGCGGGGGTCGCGCTACGGGTGGACTTCCTGAACAACTTTGACGTAGTCGCTGTCGTATTGGTGCTGGTGATCGCGATCGCCGGCAAGGCACTGGGCTGCTACGCCGGGGCTAAGTGGGCCGGCATGACCAAACGCGAGTCCTGGGCGGTCGGCTTCGGCATGTCCGCCCGCGGCGCGATGGAGATCATCCTCGGCCAGATCGCGCTCAACTTCGGGCTCATCACCGACAAGCTGTTCGTCGCCATCGTGGTTATGGCGATCGTCACGAGCGTCATCGCCGGCCCGCTCATGCAGAAAGCCCTGGGCCTCAAGCAGGGCAAGCGGCTGCTCGACGTGCTGGGCAGCAAGAACTTCCTGGGCCCGCTCAAGGCCGGCACGCGTGACGCGGCGATCCGAGAGCTGTCAGCCCACGCCGCCGGCGTCCTCGGCAAAGACGCAGACACGATCGGCGACGCCGCGATCGCGCGCGAGCGTGTCGTCTCCACCGGCCTGGCCGACGGCATCGCGGTGCCCCACGCCCGCCTCGCGACGCTCGACGAACCCGCCGTCTTCATCGGCATCAGCCCGCCGGGCATCGATTTCGAGGCGGCCGACGGCCAGCCCGCCGAGATCATCTGCCTGCTGCTCACGCCCGAGGACGACCAGCGCAGCCAGATCGAGTTGCTCCGCATGGTCGCCGAGGCGTTCCAGGAACGCGCGACGCGACGCTCCGCCGTCGAAGCGCAGGGCTACACGCAGTTCCGCGCCGCCTTGTCGATCGGCTCCGCGGCTTCAGAGGCACACTGATCGGGATCACCCACGGGCTATGAGCCGGCCGTTTCAGATTCGCCGTTGATCACCGGCACGGTTACACTCAACGCGCCCCGAATCGCTCACGATCCGTGCAAACTCCCCGACGACCGCTTTCTTCCGCATGCCCCTGAACGGCCCCACGATCACCCTCGCCGCCGGCGGTGAAGCCGCGCTCCCCGCGGCCGACATCACCACCCTCCTGCTCGCGATCGCCGTGCTGCTCGGCCTCGCACGCCTGCTCGGCGAGCTCTGCCGCAAGTTCCACCAGCCCGCCGTCCTCGGCGAGATCCTTGCCGGCGTCCTGCTCGGCCCAACCCTGCTCGGCGCGATCGCCCCGGGCGTCTACACCTTCCTCTTTCCGCAGCAGGTCGACGGCAGCGCCGCCTGGATCGCCGAGGAGGGCTTCATCACCCTGTCCGCGGCGCTGCTGCTGTTTGTCGTCGGGCTCGAGGTCGATCTCTCCGCCGTCGTCCGGCAGGGCAAAGCCATGCTCTTGGTCAGCGCGATGGGGATTGTTGTTCCATTCACTCTCGGATTCACCGCCGCGTATTTCCTCGAGGCCTACCTCGGGGCCGGGGCACGCGCGGCCGACAACTCACTGCCCTTCGAGATCTTCTGTGGGCTGGCGATGTCGATCACCGCGCTGCCCGTCATCGCGAAGATCCTCATCGACCTGAACCTTTCCCGGTCGGACATGGGCGTCCTGGTCATCAGCTCGGCGATGTGCAACGACCTGGTCGGCTGGATCGGGTTTGCCGTGGTCCTCGCGCTGCTCCCCGCCGCCGCGATGTCCGGCGACGCGCCCGCTACCTCCGGGGCGCACCTCGGCGTCACCGGCACGATCCTCGCCACCCTCGCCTTCCTCGCGTTCATGCTCACGCTCGGGCGGCTGTTCATGCACAAGGCCCTGCCCTACGTCCAGGCCCGCTGGTCCTGGCCCGGCGGGGTCATCAGCTTCGCCTTCGTCATCGCGATGTCCTGTGCGGCGCTCACCGAGTACCTCGGCATCCACTCGATCTTCGGCGCCTTCATCGCCGGCGTCGCGATCGGCGACTCCCACCACCTCCGCCAACGCACCCGCGACACCATCCACCAGTTCGTCATGAACATTTTCGCGCCGATCTTCTTCGCGTCGATCGGCCTGACGATCAACTTCATCGACGCCTTCCAGGTCCACACCGTCCTGATCGTCTGTGCGATCGCGCTGGTGGGCAAGGTCAGCGGCTGCTTCTTCGGCGCGAAGCTCGCCGGGCTCAGCCAGCGCGAGAGCGCGGCCGTCGGGTTCGGCATGGCCGCACAGGGGGCGGTCGGCATCATCCTCGGTCAGCTCGCGTTCCAGGCCCAGCTCATCAGCGAGGAACTGATGGTTGCCATCGTCATCATGGCGCTGGGCACTTCGATGCTCGCCGGTCCGGTCATGCAGCGCATCCTGCAACTCAAGACCCAGCGTCACCTCAACGACATGCTTACCGATCGGCAGATCATGATGGAGCCCCAGGCCGTCGAGATCGAGGCCCTGATCCGCGAGATGTCCGAGCGCGGTGCGGAGGTCACCGGCCTCGACGCCGAGGATATCTTCCAGGAGGTCTGGTCGCGTGAGCGCGTCATGCACACCGCGTTGCCCAACGGGCTGGCCGTGCCCCACGCCCGGCTGGACAAGCTCACCCGGCCCACGGTCATCCTCGCCCGCTCCCACCGGGGGGTGGACTTCGACGCGGCCGACGGCATGAACGCCCGACTGATCTTCCTGCTGCTCACCCCGACCGACCAGCCCGAGACGCAGCTCGAGCTGCTGTCCCTGGTCGCTAAGACCTTCGACAGCGACACCGTCCGCGCCCGCTGCCTCGCCGCCGAGGGCGCGACCGAGCTGCGCGCCGTACTCAACCAAGCCGCCGCAGAAGAGACCGCCAGCCACCACCACGATGACGAGACGCTGGGGGCGTAGCGATCTGTTTTGCTCCAGCCGGTTTGGGCCTCACACACGGCTGCATACACACGACATGAATAACCAACTGTCCAAGCCGAACGCAGCAATGTTGTGGCATGCCAGGGCATCCTCACCCCGCCTCGAAGAACCGTCGGCTGGTGCCGCCGGGGCCGACGCGGGCGGTGGCCTGCTTCATGCACTTGGGGCAGCGGCCCTCGTAGCGGTCGCCGTCGCGGTGCCGGTAGATGCGGGAGTAGACCGAGCAGCACGTCCACTTGACCGCGATCCAAGGCCGGCCACTTCCGCTGGCACCCGCTGTGGGCGGCTCCGCCTGTACTGGCGTGAGACCGTCGATATCGAGGATGTAGTCCGGGCCGGGCATACCGGGGATATCGGCCGAGGACCGCGGTGGGCTTCAGGCCATCACGCGGACACGCGACCTCCTAGTCCGCATCCGCCTCGTCGCCGGCGTCGTCCGCGCCCTCGGCGGCGGGCTTGATGACACCCTTCGCCTCCAGCACGAGTTGGCGGATCTCGGCGAAGAGGTCTTCGTTCTCGCGGATGAACTGCTTGGCGTTCTCCCGGCCCTGGCCCAGGCGGACCTCGCCGAAGCTGAACCACGCGCCGCTCTTCTGCACGATGCCCTCCTCGACCGCGAGGTCGATCAGGTCGCCGCTGGCGCTGATGCCCTCGTCGAACATGATGTCGAACTCGGCCTGCCGGAACGGCGGGGCCACCTTGTTCTTCACCACGCGGGCGCGGGTGCGGTTGCCCACGGCCCGGTCGCCGTCCTTGATCGACGCGGTCCGGCGGATGTCGACGCGGACCGAGGCGTAGAACTTCAGCGCCCGGCCGCCGGGGGTGGTCTCCGGGTTGCCGAACATCACGCCGATCTTCTCGCGGATCTGGTTGATGAAGACGACGGTGCAGCGGCTGCGGTTGATCGCGCCGGTGAGCTTGCGGAGGGCCTGGCTCATCAGGCGGGCCTGGAGCCCGACATGGCTATCGCCCATCTCGCCCTCGATCTCGGCCCGTGGGATGAGCGCGGCGACCGAGTCCACGACGATCAGGTCCACCGCGTTGGAGCGGACCAGCATCTCGCAGATCTCCAGCGCCTGTTCGCCGGTGTCCGGCTGGCTGACGAGCAATTCCTCGAGGTTGACCCCGAGTTTGCGGGCCCAAGACGGGTCCAGGGCGTGCTCGGCGTCGATGAACGCGGCCATGCCGCCCTCTTTCTGGGCGTTGGCGATGAGGTGGAGGCAGAGGGTGGTCTTGCCGGAGGACTCGGGGCCGAAGATCTCGATGACCCGGCCCTTGGGGATGCCCCGCCCGCCGAGGGCGAGGTCCAGCGAGACCGCGCCGGTGGAGATGCCCGGGAGGATCTTGGTGGGGTCGTCGTCGAGCTTCATGATCGACCCGCTGCCGAACGCCCGGTCGATCTGCGACAAGGCCTGATCCAGCGCCTTCCGCCGGGCCGGGTCGTCCGTGCCGGCCCCTTCGGGGACGTCGGCGACGGTCTTGGAGGGGGTCTTGGACTTGGTTTTTCCGCCGAATCGGGACATGGTTTTCCCCTTCTTAGAGTCCCCGTTCGGGGTGGGTTGGGCTTGTTTGAGGGTCGTGGCAGATACCATCGTAGCGTCTCCTTGGCTGTACCCACGTTCGGGTTTTGACTGGATGGGCTCAGGATAGTCTTTGTTCGGAACCTGTCAAGGGATAGGTTCAATTTTTATTTGTGGTTTGTTTGGGTGTGGCGGAGAAGAAGATCAGCCCAGCAAGCCAAAGCCCAAAGGCGAGGATGAACAGCAGGAACTCGTACCACCCGCCCTGCATCCACTGCAGTGGCAGCCGGGGGGCGATGAGTTGATCAAAGAGAAACCCCGTGGCGATGAGCCCGAGGGTCCAGGCCAGGGGCAGGGCGCAGCCGGTGGTCCCCCCGCCCACGGCCTCGATGAGTGCGGGGGTGATGATGCCGGCTTCCCGCAGGTCCGCGCCGCATTCGGGGCACTCCAGCGAACCGATGCCGCGCGCGGGGTAGCCACATTTCCCGCAGGCGGGTTCAATCACCCGGCGGGATGCATTGATCGGTGAAACGTAACGCCGATCCGACAGGCCGAAGTACGCGGACAGGACCACCCACAAGAGCGTTACGAGAAGCACGAGCGCGAGGACTATCAGCAAGATAATCACGATGGGAGATAAGTCCATAGTGCCGCTCCGGAACGTGGGATCGAATCAACTACTTGCGCTAGTGTAGTAGCGCAGGGCGTATCGCCAGAACAGCCGGGAGAGGATAAACAGCACCCCTGCCGTGAGCACGGCCGCGCCGAGCGCGGCCCAGGCGGCCTCGCCCATGAGGGCCTGGGCGGGGACGGTCGTCATGAACGCGACGGGGAGCACGAACGTGAAGAAGATGCGGTGCGCGGTCGGGTAGGCGGGGATGGGGTACCGGCCGGCCTCGAGGAGGGCCTGCATCGCGATGGTGATGTTGTAGAGCTTGGTGAACCAGATCGTGAGCGTCGAGAGCAGGTAGCCCAGGGCGTAGAGGATCGCCAGCCCGACGGCCAGCGGCGGCAGGAGCAGCGCGAAGTCGGCAACAGATGCGGCGGGTTCGAGGCGGAGCCCGGCGAAGACGATCAGCCCGAAGCCGAGCAGGATGTTAGGCAGGCCCCAGACCGAGAGCTTGCGGACGCTGAGCCAGAACTGGCTGTCCATGGGCTTGAGGAGGATGAAGTCGAGCGTGCCGTCGCGGACGAGCTCGGAGACCTGCTGGCGGTTGGGGGCGAGCAGGGTCTGGGAGACGCCGTCGAGGACGGTGTAGACGCCGACGACGACGAGGGCCTTGTCGAACGGCCAGCCGTTCATGGTGTAGCCGCTGCGCATGAGCGACCACAGGACGAACAGCGTGCCGGCCAGCGACGCGAGGGAGGAGAGCGCGGCGAAGGCGAAGTTGGACCGGTACTCCATCTCGGCGGCGAGCGAGGCGGACCAGAACAGGCGGAGGGTGCGGAGGTATCGCGTCAAGGTCACGCTCCCATCGCCGAGTAGTGCTTCAGACCGCGTCTCCAGAGCCAGCGGTTCACGAGGAAGACCGCCCCGCCCCACCCGGCCAGCGTACCGAATCCGCGGATCACGAACCCGGCGGTGATCTGTTCCGCGGGCGCGGCGATGAGCTGTGCCGGGAACCAGAGCATGTAGGGGAACGGCGTCCAGAGGATGACCTGCTGCACGCCGTCGGGCAGCAGGTGGATCGGGACGGTGAGGCCGGAGAGGAAGATGTAGGGCAGGTAGTTGATGCCGTCGAGCGCCGAAACGCGCTCGATCCAGAAGGCACAGAGCGCGGTGGTGTACTGGATGATGAAACGCAGGAGGAACGCGCCGTAGCTCGCGACCAGGGCCAGCAGGATGCGCCACCACGCGGGGACCCAGGCCCCGGGCTGCTGCTCGTTTCCCAGCAGCGCGTCGGGGACGATGACGAAGCAGAGGACAACCAGCAGCACACCGAAGGGCAGGCGCGCGCCGTGCTCGCTGATGTGGACCAGGATGAATCGGACGATCGGGTCGATCGGGTGCAGGAGCATGGGCGAGAGCTTGCCTGAGACGACGAGCCACTCGAAGTCATGGATGACCCAGCAGATGGTAATCTGCCGGACGACGAAGACGGCGATGAAGTACCGCGCCGCGTCGAGCGGCGTAAAGCCGGGGAACGACTCGCTGCCGGCCGCCTCGACCCAGACGCCCATCATGATGAGCGGCAGCGACGTGGCGATTGCCCAGAGGAAGATCTCCGCGCGGTACTCGACCATCAACGCGTAGAACGTCGTGAGGTAGACACGGAGGGTGCGCGGGGTGAGGGCGGTCATGGGAGGGAGTTTTTTGCCATGGTTTGACACAGATGGACACGGATAGGTAACACAGAAGAAGGACGAGTCCATCTCATCCGACACTGAGGCCTGCGGACCAAAGATTTTGATCTGTGTTTATCCGTGTTCATCCGTGGCTACTTCTTCTTCTTCGTCTTCCTCCCCCGACTCGAACAGCCGCGCGATTACGTCTTCGATCGGCGGGTCGGTCACCGTCAGGTCTTCGACCTGTTGTTCGCCGAGCAGCCGCCCCACCGTCTGGGTCAGTTGCTCGCGTTGGACGAGGAGGCGGGCGGTCCGGCCGTCGTTGGACTCGATCTCGCCGTAGGGCCGCAGCGCCGCGTCATCGACGGGCTCGGCCAGGTCGAGCTTCACCTCGCGCAGCGGCGCGAAACGCTCGATGACGCCGTCCAGCGAACCGTCGTAGAGGATCGTGCCTTTGTGGATCACGACGACGCGCCTGCACAGCGCGGTGATGTCGGCCATGTAGTGGCTGGTCAGCAGGATGCTCGCCTGGTGCTGGTCGTTGTACTCCTTGAGGAACTTGCGGACGGCGGTCTGCGCGTTCACGTCCAGCCCGAGCGTCGGTTCATCGAGGAACAAGACCTTCGGGTGGTGCAGCAGCGCCGCGACGAGCTCGCACTTCATCCGCTGGCCCAGCGAGAGCTTGCGGACCGGCTGGGTGAGTTCCTCCTTGAGCCCGAGCAACTCGGCGAAGCCGTCGATCCGCTGCTGCGCCTCCTTCTCGGGGATGCTGTAGACCGCGGCGTTGACCTGCAGCGAGTCCATCGGCGGCAGGTCCCAGATCATCTGCTGCTTGTTGCCCATGACCAGGGTGATCTGCCGGAGGTAATCGGCCCGGCGTTTGAAGGGCTCATGGCCGAGCACATCGACCGTGCCGGCGCTCGGGTGGATAAGCCCGGTGAGCATCTTGAGGGTCGTGGTCTTGCCCGCGCCGTTGGGGCCCAGGAAGCCGACGATCTCGCCCGGCGCGATGTCGAAGGAGACCTCCTTGACCGCCTCGATCCGGCGGTGCTTGCGGTTGAGGAAGTGCCGTGCGGTGCCCACGAGCCCCGGCTGCTTGTCGGCGACGTGGTAGGTCTTGGAGAGGGATTGGACGCTGATCGCCGGCATGGTGCGGCGATTCTAGCCGATCGTCGGAGGCCTACGGGGCAGTGCACTCAGTGGGTATCGCTCGCGGACTCGCTTCCTCCACCGGGGCGTCCGTCGGCTGCCAGTTGGTAGCGAATGCATTGCTATCCGCTCATGGCTTTATACAGGTTGCTCGGCTGGACGTCGGGGATCAGCAGCGTGTTGAAGTTGACCGGCTCGTCGTCGGGTTGGCCCATCGCGAGCACAGCCGCGGCGGCGCGGTAGCCGCTGCGGACACCGCCCTCCATTGTGGTCGGCCAGCCGGTGCTGGCCCAGCCGCCGGCGATGATGAGGTTCTTGATCTCGCCCGCCGGCTGGGGGCGGAGCTGGCTGCCGCCGGGGCGCGGGCTGGACGCGGCGCGGGTCTCGCGGACGACGTGGGCCTCGACCACGGACACGTCCTCGGTCAGCGATGGCATGCACAACCGCATCTCTGCGAAGGCCTCTTCGATAATCTGCTCGTCGGTCAGGTCGGCGTAGTCCTCGGCGTGGCCGACAATCGCGTGCAGGTGGTGGGTGCCCGACACATCGACCCCACCGATAGTCCAGGCCGTGCCGTCCTCCGACTCCCCGCGGGCCCGGCCCTTGTTAAAGACCCAGCGGATCGGCCCGTCGGTAAACAGCAGGTGGCTGCGGGTCATGACGTCGTGGTGGTCCGGCGAGTCGACGAAGAAGTGGATCCCGATGACCGGCACCCCCTCGATCTGTTCGAGCAGCCGCAGCCGGGCATCGTCGCGGACCATCTCGTCGGTCACCAGTTCGGCGACACGGCGGAACGGGATCGAGGTGATGTACGCATCCGCGGTGACGAGACGGCCGTCGGTCAGGTGCACGTCGGTGACTTCTTTCGTCGCGGGGTCGTAGTCGATACGGTCGACGCGGGTGCCCTCGATCAGCTCGCCACCGTGCCTGGCGATGGCCTCCAGGCAGCGGTGGTGGAACTCGTCCCGGCTGATGTTGGAGAAGCCGATCTGATGGGCGGTGTTGTTGTGCAGGAAGCCCTCCTGGATGATCCGCACACCGTAGGCCGCGCTGATCTGCCGGGGGAGCTGGTTGCAGGCCCCGGCGATGATGGCGGCCCAGAACTTGTCGATGACGTGGACCGGTTGGTTCATCGATAGCAGCCAGTCGCGGAAGCTCTCGTTGATGAGTCGCCGGCGGGCGGAGCGGCTGACCTGCATGCACGAGAGGAAGCCGCGGAGAATGTCGCGTTTCTCCGCCCATGTAAACCGCTTCATCTTGAACAGGGAGCGGGCGAGGTGGAACGGCGCGGGCAGGTCGTCGCCGGTGAACTCGTCGATGATGCCGTCCTCGCCGGTGAGGTAGAGGGTCTTCTGCCACTTGATGTCGCGGATAACGCCCAGCCGGCGGTAGAGGTCGCACTGGTTGGTGCACAGCCGCATGAGGGCGTGCTGGGAGGAGTCGGTGGCCTCGTGGGAGGTCTGCGACTCGCCCATGTGGACGGAGGACTCGACGATCGTGACCCGGCAGCCGTGGTCGGCCAGCCGGACCGCCGCGGCGACGCCGGCGTGGCCGTCCCCGATGATGACGACATGTTTGGCGGTTTCGGGGTGGGCGTGTTGGTCGGCTGCCGCGTGATCGCTCATACCGGTATTGGACCGCAGCCGGCATCGGATTGCAAAATCGGTGCGAGCCCACGGGCTCGATAAGGGCCCGGCAAGCGGCCCACGAGGCGCTGCGGATCGTCATCAGAGGGCTAATCCGCCTAATCCCCCCGATCGATTCCGCCGATAGCACGGGTACAGGCCGTTGTCAGGCCTGGGGGATGACCCATGCGCCTCGGACTCGATGCACGACTGCTGATGACCGACCAGCCCCGCGGCGTGGCCAAGAGCACGATGCGGCTGTACCACCACCTCGCCGACGCCCGGCCTGGGTGGCAGGTCGTCGCCTACCACGACCACGACGGCCCCCTGCCCGTGGACCTGCCCCGCACCTTCCACCCCGAACGGCTGTCGATCGATAGCGGTGTGAGCGATGCCTGGACGCAGGTCCGCCTGCCCGCCGCCGTCCGCGCCGACCGCTTGGATGCGCTGCACTGCCCGGCCACTGCCTGCCCCGGCTGGATGCCCGTGCCGACCGTCGTCACCATCCACGACCTCACCCCGCTGGACACCCCCCAGGGCCACAGCCACCGGGCGATCCACCAGTTCGAGCAGGCCGTCCACGACGCCGCCCGCAAGGCCGACGCCGTCGCCAGCCCTACCCGCTTCGTCCGCGACCGGCTGGTCGCGTCCCACGGCATGAACCCCAAGCGCGGGGTCGTGATCCCGTGGGGCCCGACGCTCTGCGACGAACAGGTCGACATCTCGCAGGCCGAGAAACTCGTCGCGTCGCTGGGGATCGACCGCGGCTTCCTGCTGCACTTTGGCTCGGCCGAGGAACGCAAGGACACGCGCGGCGTGATCGCCGCCTGGGCGATGGTCCGCAAGCGCTACCGCCAGAACTGGCGGCTGCTGATCGTCGGGCTCGATGACAGGTCCCGCGCCGACTTCGGCTCGCTCGCGCAGATGCTTGGCGTGGCGGACGAGACCCGCCTGTGCGGCTTCGTGCCCGAGCGCGAACTGCGGGTGCTGATGAGTTGTGCCTCGGTGCTGGTCTACCCGAGCAAGGCCGAGGGGTTCGGCCTGCCGGTGCTCGAGGCGTTTGCATCCGCGACGCCGGTGATCACGTCGGACACGAGCAGTTTGCCCGAGGTCGCGGGCGATGCGGCGTCGCTGGTCCCCCCGGGGCGGCCGACGGCGCTCGCGTCGGCGATGACCGCCTTGATGAAAGACCCGATGCGCCGCGCCGAGTTGGCCGGCCGGGGCACGAAACGCCTGGAGCAATTCACCTGGGAACGCGCGGCGGACCACTTCGCCCGCGTGTGTGAAGCGATCACCAAACCACGCAAGCGGCGCAAGCAGGCCGCCTGACCCACACCACACTGTGGGGGGAGATTCACGATGGGAACCCACTACGCACTGGACATCCTGTTCGTCAGCGATCAGCCGCTCTGGCCGATGGACCGCGGCAGCCGGGTGCGCGGCGCGCACCTCGCCCGTACCCTCGCCCAGCACGGGCTGAAGGTCGGCGTCGCCTCACTGCAGCACGCCGAGCGCAAGACGCCCGGCTGGTTGCAGGAGCTGACCCTCGACTGGCCCCGACCGATGCCCAGCGACCTGAAACGCTTCGCGCTCGGCTGGTCCGGCAGACTCATGGGCCTGCGCGACCGGCTCGGGGGCGCTCAGGGGCTCAACGCCAACCAATTCGCCGGCATCCTGCCCCTGGTCGAGCAGTCCCGCCCCCGCGCGGTCGTCGCGCTCGGCGAACACGGCCCCGCGCTGCTGCGCGGCCTGAGCTGGGCCTACCCGACCCTCCCCCGGGTCTGGGTCGCCGATCAGGAGCCCGCCTCGGCGGAGCTGTCGCTGCTCAAGCAGGAAGGCATCACCGCGCTGGGCCGCCGCGGTAAGCGCGCATTGCAGCAGGCGTTGACGCTGGCCTGCTTCAACCGGGGCAACCCCGCCCACCGCACGTCCGCGATCGTGGGCAACAGCCCCGGTGAGTCGCGCTGGCTCGGCCGTCTCGGCGGGACCCGCGCGGTCACCGTCGTCAACGGTGTCGATACCGACTACTACCACCCCACCGACGCGGTGCGCTCGCCGCGCACGGCGATCCTCTTCGGCAACCTCGGCTCCGAAGCCACCGCGCAGGCCGCGTGCTGGTTCGCCCGCAAGGTCTGGCCCCACGCCGTCTACCGCTGGCCCGACGCGACGTGGACGATCCTCGGCCGCTCGCCCCGGCCGGAGGTCCGCGCCCTGGCCGAGCTGCCCGGCGTCGAGCTGATCACCGATGTGAAGGACATCCGGCCGTTTGTGCGGTCGCAGGCCGCGGTCATCGTGCCCACCCGCTGCGGTCGCGGTACGAGCAACACCCTGCTCGAAGCCGCGTCGCTGGGCATGCCCATCCTCGCGTCGACCCGCGCCAAGCGCGGCTTGGACTTCGGCAGCCAGCCGGCCCCGATGCTGACCTGCCGCGGCGCATCGACCTGGGTCGAGGCGTTGGACAAGGTCTGGCACGCCCCGGCCCGCGCCCGGGCGCTCGGCCGTCTGGCCCGCGCCTGGGTCGAGGAACGTCACACCTGGGACGCCGCGGCGATGCAGGTCAACACCCTGCTGCAGGGCCTGCACCCGATCGAAGAGGTCTTCCCCGAAGTCCCCGCCGACCAAGCTCCCGCTGCACCGCTGCGGATCGCCCAGCGTCAAGCCGCGTAAGCGTTCACGACTCACACCCCGTTGGGAGGATGACCATGGACACCCCGCCCGCCAACGCCGGCTCGACCCCGCCCGCCAGCGAGACCTGGACGTTTACCGCGATGCCCGGCGTTGCCGACCGCGTGTACCTTGTGCTGGACGATGGCGGGCCCTCACGCTGGGTGCCCATGCAGCCCGTGCCCGGCCAACGCGGGAGCTGGAACACCACGGTCCGACTCACCCCCGGCCGATACCAGGCCCGGCACTTCATCGAGACCGCCGGCACCTACATTAATTGCGGAGACACCGGCCTCACGGCCGTGCGCGCCCCCGGCCCCCCAGCGGGTGTCCAACTCGAACCGTTCAGCATCCAGGCGGCGTGACGGCAGACGAAGGATCAGGCCACCGGTACCGTGAGAACCCGAGCCGAGGAAAAGCCGTATCACCCTGTAACATGGGGTGCCGGCGTTGTATGCTGGTACCGGTCCGAGGGGCGGTCCCGGCGCGTGGCTGGACGACCCGCCCCGCCTACTACACAGGGGTCGCGTGATGATGACGACACGACGGTTATTGATGGTTGCATGTATGAGCGTTGCGGGCGGTGCCTGCGCCGCCGACTTTGCCGACCCGGTCCGCATGGAGGCCGGCGGCGAACCGATCAAGGTGGAGGCCCCCGGCTACGCCGCGCCCTGCTGGGACGATATCGACGGCGATGGCGACAAGGACCTGCTCGTCGGGCAGTTCCGTGACGGGAAGATCCACGTCTTCCGCAACCAGGGCGACGGCACACTTGCGGCCGGCGAGTTCCTCCAGGCCGAGGGCGAGACCGCGATCGTCCCGGGCGTCTGGTGATGCACCAGCTCCACTCCACAGTTGGTGGACCTGAACAACGACGGCTTCAACGACATCCTCTCCGGCTCCTACTCCTGGAACAACCGTGAGCGCGGCATGGCCGGCACCTTCCAGGTGCTCTACGGCGGCGACGACGGGTTCAAGAAACCGGTCGATCTGACCGGGACCGACGACGACGTCCTCATCATCCCCGCCGGTGACGACAACATCACCGAGAAGATCTGCACCCGACCGACCGCGGTCGATTGGGACGGCGACGGCGACCTGGACCTGGTGGTCGGCAACTTCTCCGGCACGTTCTACCTGTTCAAGGGTGAAAGCAACGGCGGGTTCGCCCCCGAGCCCGAGCCGATCCTTGCCAATGACGCGCCCCTGCGTATCCCCGGCGCTCACAGCGACCCGTTCCTCGTGGACTGGGACGGCGACGGCGACCTGGACCTGCTCAGCGGGTCGTCGCAGGGCGGCGTGTACCTGGCGGAAAACACGGCCGACACCAAAAGCGCCCCGGTCTATGCGGCCTTTGAAACCCTGATCGAGCCCAACGGCTACCCCCAGGCCGGCGGCGCGGATACCCCCAACGCCCCGGCGGGATCGACACGCATCTGGGTGGACGACATCAACGGCGACGGCAAGCTCGACCTGCTCGTCGGCGATACGGCCCGCATCGTCACCTACCCCGAAGGCATGACCCGCGAGCAATCGCAAACGCTCCAGGCCGAGTGGGACAAGACCACCCAGACCATCATCGCCGAACTCCAGGCGGCCCAGGAAGACCCGCAGAGCGAGGCCTACCAGGAGATCATGCAGCGCTACCAGGCCCACTACCAGAGCCGCTCCGAGTTCATCCTCGAAGAGAGCACCGGCTTCGTCTGGCTGTACCTCCAGCAGTAGCCCAGCTTGTATCGATGTAACCCCGAGGCCGGGCGACGATCAGTCGCCCGGCTTCTTTCTGCGCTCACATGCCCGGCAGGTTCAGCCCCCCGGCGACATCACCCAGCGAGTCCTTCATCAGTTCCTGCACCTTCTCCGCGGCGCTGTTGAAGCCCTCGGCCAGCAACTCCTCCACCATCGCGCGGTCGGCGTCCGTGCCCGCGCCGGCCAACGCGCCGACCATCGCCGGGTCGATCGTGACCGACTGCACCTCGAACTTGCCGTTCATCACGACGCGCACCGCGCCGGCACCGGCCTCGCCCTCGGCGGTCTTCTCCGCCAGCGCCTGCTGCGCCGCTTCGAGCTTCTGCTTCATCTCGCCGAGATTCCCCATCATCCCGGCCAGATCCTTCAGGTTCTTGAGTTGATCAAACATCCGTACAGGTCTCCGTACATGCTGTACGCCATCCGTGGGCGTGAGTGGGCTGTCATTCATCGGGACTAGCTATCGTACGCCGGCTCCCAGTCCGGGTCGTTCGGGCCAGGAGCGGTCTCCTCGACTTCTTCCGGGTCTTCCGCCGGCGTGTCGTTGGACGGCACTTCGTCCGCAGGGTTAGCGGGGGCATCCAAGGAGATCGGGGGCAGGTCGTCGTCGTCGTCGCCCGGCGCACTGCGCAGCCCGCCGAAGGGCACGACATTGATGCCCGGCTTCTCGACCGTTCCACCCACGCGGTAGGCCATGATCGAGTCCGTCACCGCGCCCAGAACGTCGCCGACCGCGCCAAGCGCGTCCTGAAGCTTCTCGAGCGGGCCGGCATTGACCTGCACATTCAGCCGCTGGTCGAAGAACACATTGCCCCGCCCGCGGACCGCGAACCAGCTCCCCACGATCTCCGCCTGGCTCAGATACACCTTGTCGCCGCGGAGCCGGAAGGCGACGTCGGCCTTGTCCCGGCCCATCGGCACCGTGCCGTCGGGCCGACGCAGGTCGCCGCTGGATTCCATGAAGTCGATCAGGTCCGAGAGCACGGCGATCCGCGCGACCCGGCCCTCCCGCAGCGTCAGTGTGCCCTCACCCCGGAGCTGTGTGGTCAACTCGCTCACGAGCCCGCCGGCGGTGACCTCAAACCCGGCCTGCCCGGCGTAGCGCGGCGGCGTGCCGTCGTCCTTGGGCTTGAGGGTCTGCTCAACCGCCAGGGCGGTGCCTGAGAGTGTGGTGGTGAACGGCATGCCGCGGTCCAGCCGGGCCGCCGCCTCGCCGCGGATCGTCCCGCCCAGGGCGTCGATCTCGATCGTCGGCAGGGTCGCGATCCGGTCGGCCGTCGCCGCCTCGACGTGCAGCCGGCTGATCGGGATGCGGTAGTCGCCGACCACCGCGTTGCCGCCGGTGAGCCCGACGGTGGCTTGCAGCACGGATTCTTCCCAGGTGTTCAGGTCGACCCTACCCGCGGCGACGATCGTCAGGTCACCGGTGAGGTCGTAGGACTTGATCAGCGACTGGAGCGATTGCGGGAGGTACTGGTCGTTGCCCCGGCTGATCGCCAACTCGAGCCCGGTGGCCGCGACATCCAGCTTCATGTTATCGATATCCAGCACCGCATCGACGCTGGCCGTCATTACCGGCACACGGTCGAGCTCCAGCGCCAGGTGGTACCGCCCGCCGTCGGTCGGATCGATGTGCAGGTCGGTTGAGATGTCGTCGATCTGCGTCGGCTCCGTCCCGGGTTCGCGGGTGTCCAGCACGACCGCGGCGTCACGCAGCTCGATCAGGCGGAGCTGCAAGACCTCGCTCAAAGGCGGCGCATCACCCTCCGCTTCGGCCTGGACCAGTTCGCTGTAGCCGATGGCTTTCCCGTCGGCGGCGAGGATCAGCCGAGCGGTCGGCGCGTTCAGCGTGATCGACTGGATGACGATCGGCTTGCCGGGCCGCGGCAACTCCCCGAGCTCGATGCGGACCGACTCGGCCTCGAAGATGTCGATCCGTGTGCCGGGGTTGTCCGGGTCTGGCGCGATCAGGCGGACGTCTTGCAGAACGACCGTCTTCGGGGCCTGGTAGTCCAGGCCCTCAAAGGCGAGTTCCGGCGTCAGGTAGCCATTGACCGTGCGTTTGACCTGCTCGCCGATGTATTGTTCGAGGGCGGAGGAACCGGCCCCGCCGAGGATCGCGTACCCCGCGCCACCCAGCCCCAGCAGCAACAAGGCAACCACGATCAGGACCGACAAAACCCGTTTTTTTGTGATTGGCATACGCGTGATCATAGGCCCGCGGCGTGTGGCGGTTGTGAGTTTTCGCTCAAGACTTGCGGGGCCGGGTATCGATCAGCACGGCGTCGGGGAAAACGTCCAGCACATCGCGCACGAGCGGCAGCCCGAGCGCCTTCTGGCGGTCCTGGGCGCGGTTCCCGCCCGCCTCTTCGGTGGTCGGGGCGGGATGGTGTGGTGGAGAGAGCGCGAGCTCGACGCGGAACCGCTTCGCAGTCAGCTTGGTGAGTTCCAGCGCGAGTCGTTCGCGTTGGCGTTGGCCGGCGAACCGCGTGATATCGCGCTGTCCGGTGCGGGGTTCGAGGACGCAGACGCCCTGCTCGGCATCAAGCTTAGCGAGGGTGACCTTGTCCACCCAGGCGAACGAAGAGACGTTGCCCAGCCGGTCGTGCAGCGCCTGCCAGACCTGCTGGGGGTCGCTGATATCGATCACCGCCTCGGGGGGCGCGTCGGGTGTGCCCTGCTGTGGCGTTCCGGTGATTGGCGGCGCGGCCGTGCTCGCCCCGGGCTGGGGTGCGGCCTCTGCGGGTGTCGGGTCGGACCTAGCGGGCGCTAGCTTTTTTTTTTCGTCGATCGCGACCGCCCCGCCGCCGGCGAGCAACGCTGTCACGTCCGCCATCTTCTCGGCCAGGGCCAGCCGGACCATCGCCGCGTCCAACAGCGCCCGCGGGTTCGAGGCGTTCTTGCCCGCCCGGCTCAGGCCGTCACACAGCGCGATCATGTGGACCAGCCCCGGCGCATCAAACCGCTTGGCCTGCTCCGCCGCGCGGGCCCGCGACTCGGGCGACAGCTCGACCAGTTCCGAGTCCGCGCCGCACGCCGCGATCAGCATGAGCTGCCGCAGGCGTTCGACCAGCACATCGATGACCTGCTCCTGGCCGATCCCCGAGGCGAGCAGCCCGTCGATCTCGGCGAGCGTCTTGGGGATATCGCCGTCCGCCATCGCGTCGACCAGCGACACGACCCGCTCGCGCGGCGGGAGACCGAGCATGTCCTCCAGCAGCTTGACGCTCAGCGGCCGAACCTCGGACGCGGTCAGCCGGTCCAGCAGCGAGAGCGCGTCGCGCATCGAGCCGTTGCCCAGCACCGCGACCTGGTACAGCACCTCGTCGTCGGCCTCGATCGACTCGCCGGCCAAGACCCCCGCGAGGTGCTGCTTGATCTGCGCAGCCGGGATGTTCTTGAAGTCGAACCGCTGGCAGCGCGAGTGGATCGTCGCGGGGATCTTGTGCGGCTCGGTCGTCGCGAGGATGAACTTCACGTGCGACGGCGGCTCCTCCATGATCTTCAGGAGCGCGTTGAACGCCTCCTTCGTGAGCATGTGGACCTCGTCAATGAGGTAAACCTTGTAGCGCGCGTTGTCGGTCGGGCTGAGCCCGGCCTTCGCGATGATGTCCCGCGCGTCGTCGATGCCGCGGTGGCTCGCGCCGTCGATCTCGATGACGTTCAGGTCGTCGCCGCGCATGATCGCCTCGGCCATACGCTGCTGGACATCCGCCTCGGGGTAGGCGTAGTCGTCGTCTTCGGGCTTCGGGGCGTCGGGGACGGTGTCGGGCGCGTTGAGTGCGCGGGCGAACAGCCGGGCCATGGACGTCTTGCCCACGCCGCGAGTGCCGGTAAACAGGTACGCGTGGGCGACGCGGCCGGAGCGGATGGCGTTCCGCAGGGTGTCGGCGATCGGTCCCTGCCCGACGACGTCGCCGAAGGACTGGCTGCGGTAGCGTCGGGCTAGGACGGTGTAGGCCATGGGAGGTCAGAGGCTTGAGCGGTGAGGCCTGAGGTCAACCACACCCGGATACGGTTCGGGCCTGAAACTCAAGACTCAAGCCTCAGTCCTTCGCGGCATCGCCGCTTCCCGCCGCGGAGACAGACGGCCAGGACACCGACGGCACCGGGCGAACGTCACTTAGGGCTGCTCCGATCAAGGCCTGACCCGGTTCGCGAGCCCACCCGTGCACCGGGCCCAGCCGCCTGTCTCCGCGGCGTGGCGGTCATCCTACACCTCTACGGCATAGATATCCGCCAAGCCGGGCGAGGATACCCCCTGCCCCGCGTTTCGGCAAGCCGCTTGGCACCTCGACGCCCAGCCCGTATCCTTGGGGAGAAGTCCCCAGCTTCTTTATCCATATACCTTTATCAAAAAGCGGGGCCAACATGGGGCACAACATCATCCTATTCATCCTGCGCGGGCTGGTCGTGGTGATCGTCGCGGCCATCAGCGTCGGATACCTGCTCGCCAATCAGGAACAGGGCGGCATCGGGTTTGCCCAATTCATGCTCCTGCTCATCCTGGCCATGGGCGGGGCAGGGCTCGTCATCTTTGCCGACTCATTCTCGCCGAAGAAGAAGCTGTCAGCGATCTCGGGCGTGTTTCTCGGGCTCATCGCCGGTCTGGTCGTCTTGCTCCCACTCGCCTATGTCGTCGACCTGGTCGGCGTGCTCACCCGGCCCAGCGACCCCGACCTGATCGCCGCCCGCGACAACCTGCTGCTGGGCGTCAAGGTCATCCTCGGCGTTATCACCTGCTATATCTGCATCTCCCTGGTGCTGCAGACCAAGGACGACTTCCGCTTCATCATCCCCTACGTCGAGTTTGCCAAGCAGGTCCGCGGGAACCGGCCGGTCATCCTCGATACCTCCGTCATCGTCGATGGCCGGGTGCTGGACATCATCGACACACAGGTCTTGCAGGGCGTCGTGATCGTGCCCCGCTTCGTGCTCGACGAGTTGCAGACCATCGCGGACTCGGCGGACAAGATGAAGCGGGCCCGCGGCCGGCGGGGCCTGGACATCCTGCAGAAGCTCCAGACCAACGAGAAGGCCGAGGTCCATGTCGAGGACCGCGAGGCCGAGGGCATCAATGTCGACCAGAAGCTGATCGACCTGACGGCTCAGATGCAGGGCCGGCTGATGACCAACGACTTCAACCTCAACAAGATCGCGACGCTACGCGGGGTTGATGTGATCAACCTCAACGATCTGGCGAAGGCGTTGCGCCCGGTCGTCCTGCCCGGCGAGCACCTGACGGTCAAGCTGGTCAAGCCCGGCGAGTCGCCGACCCAGGGCGTCGGCTACCTCGAGGATGGCACGATGGTCGTCGTGGAGAACGGCAGGACGCACCTGGACCACATGGTTGACCTGGTGGTGACGAGCACGCTGCAGACCAGCGCCGGCCGGATGATCTTCGGCCGGTTCGCACACGAAGAAGACGCCCGCCAGGCCGAGTCCGGTGAACCGAAGCCCAGGCCTGACGACGCAACTGACAAGCCCGCCGAGGGCGGCCCACCCCATGTAGGCGCAGGGACCGATGGCGACACACCGGCGCGTCCTCGTCAGCGCAGTCAAAGCTCACGCAGGAACCCGAGGCGAGGGTAACACTTTCGGATGGAGATAAGGAACGGCTGGCGTAGCAGTCGCGGCAGTTGGGCTTACGCCACTGCAGCGGCGATGCCCAACGCCTCGGCCATCGTCTTGCCCAGGTCGGCGGGCGACTCGGCGATGTGGCAGCCGGCCTCCTTGAGCGCGGCGATCTTCGACTCGGCGGTGCCTTCGCCCCCGGAGATGATCGCGCCGGCGTGGCCCATGCGGCGGCCGGGCGGCGCGGTCTGCCCCGCGATGAACACGGTGACGGGCTTGGTGACGTTCGCCTTGATGTAGTCGGCGGCGGCTTCCTCGTCGGTACCACCGATCTCGCCGATCATCACGATGCCGTCGGTGGCGTCGTCGTTCTGGAACAGTTCCAGCAGGTCGATGAAGTTCAGCCCGCGGACCGGGTCGCCGCCGATACCGACGCAGGTGGTCTGGCCCATACCGTGGTTGCCGGTCTGCCAGACGGCCTCGTAGGTGAGCGTGCCCGAGCGTGAGACGATGCCGACGCTCTTGCCGGATTTGCTCTCGGCCGCGGGTGTGTGGATGTAGCCGGGCATGATTCCGATCTTGCACTCCCCCGGCGTGATGATGCCCGGGCAGTTGGGGCCCAGCAGCGTCACGCCGTTGTACCGGGGCTGAGCGAGTTGCTTCTTGACCCGCATCATGTCGAGCACCGGGATGTGCTCGGTGATGCAGACGACTATCGCGATGCCTGCGTCGGCGGCTTCGAGGATCGCGTCGGCGGCGAACGCCGGAGGGACAAAGATCATCGTCGCGTTGGCGCCGGTCTGTTCGACGGCCTCAGTGACCGTGTTGAAGATCGGCAGCCCGTTAGGGTCATTCTGCCCGCCCTTGCCGGGGGTCACCCCGCCGACCACCTGCGTGCCGTAGTCGAGGCAGCCCTTGGTGTGAAAGGCTCCGGCGCTGCCGGTGATACCCTGGCAGATCAGTTTCGTGTGCTTGTCGACGAGGATGCTCATGAGTTCGGTTTCGTGCTGTGGGATCGGGATCGTGGGCCGATACGATAACAACCGTGCGTTGTCGGGGCGAACACCAGCAGCCGTTGTGTTGCAATCACACCGCGTGGCCTTAGAACCCCGGGGTCCGGCCGGGGTCCGGGGACTCGTAGTCGTCTTCGTCGTCGAAGTCGTCCAGCGGCGCACCGCCGGGGAGTTGGCCGACCTCGGCTCGGATCACCGAGCGGATCCCGCCCCGGCCGCGCCAATCGGTCTGGATCAGCATCCAGCGCGGCTGCATCACCGTGGTCAGGTCGTCCGCGATCCGGTTGGTGACTGCTTCGTAGAAGCTGCCCTCGTTGCGGAAGCTCTGGAGGTAGAGCTTGAGCGCCTTGAGCTCGATGCAGGACTGGTCGGGCACGTACTGCACGGTCACGACGCCGAAGTCCGGGTGGCCGGTCTTCGGGCATACACTGGTGAACTCCTCCGCGACGTGCTCGATAACGTAGTCACGCTGTGGGTTGGGGTTCTCGAAGCACTCGAGCAGGGTCATGTCGGGCATGTCGGGACCAGTACAGCCGGGGCACAACGCCGTGCGTCGCGTGGGGGCGTGAGTTTGAATTGCCGGCCGGGCTCAGACCTTGGTCAGAGTCGCGGCAGCGGCGTCGAGTTTTTCCAGGTCGTCGGGGCGGTTCTTATTGAACTGCCCCTCGACGGTCACCATGTTGCCGCCATCGAACACGACGTAATAGACCTTGCGGATATCGTGGTTCGGCACCTCGGGCAGCAGCACGCGGTGCACTGTCAGTGAGTTGGCGGTGAAGGTGGTGTACTCGTAGCCCGCGGGCAGCGGCATCTCGGTGCTGTGAACGAACAGACGCTCGGCCTGGCCGTCCCCCGCCGGCATGATCGGCGAGGACATCGTCCGTTGGGCCCGGCCTTCGAGCTTAGTGACCTTCATCTCCAGCCACAGGCCGTTACTATCGGGGAACCAGCGCGCCGCGACACGGTTGGTCGACGCGACCTGCAGCCCCTGCGGCGGGATGATGCCGTACGGCTGACGGTACGGGGT
Organism: Phycisphaerae bacterium; assembly: GCA_030425705.1. Lineage (GTDB taxonomy): Bacteria > Planctomycetota > Phycisphaerae > Phycisphaerales > Phycisphaeraceae > JAHQVV01. Next base: position 59,340 of record JAUHZU010000007.1, on the reverse strand, counting down.
GACGGTTGAGGCGAGGGAGGTAGAGCCAAACAGCGTACGCTCGGGGAACCCGCCCCAGTCTGCGACATCCAGCCCCGCATGCGGAGCCGAGTCGCCGGACTTAGGAACCGACGCGAACCGGTCGCGGAGCCACTGCTGGAAGTTGGGGTCCGTCCGGGCGTAGGTGTTGGATTCGCTGGACGTCATCAGCCGTGTCGCACGGACGACCCAGTCCATATCCTGGATCAACTCCGGGTAGAGCGACGGGGCCTTGGCGATAAAGGTCACCTGTACATTGCCGAAGTAGCCGGCATAGATGAGTAGCCGTTCCTTGTCGGTGTTCGCCACGGTACGAACAAACGGGTAACCGCCCATCAGGGTTCCGTAGGTGACCCGATCATGCCGGCCCTTTTCGAGGTAGATCACATCGGGGTTGAGCACATTGAACCCGACCGGGGAGTCTTCGAAGGCCTGCCCCATCGCGGCGTAGAGTGCGGCGCTGAAGTCGCCGGACGAGGCCTGGTCATCGATCCGGCCCAGATCGGCGCCGTCGAGGTCAAACAGGTTCGGGGTGATGCGGTCGACCTCGCTTACGACCGGCCAGGCCGGCGGCAGCACGACACGGGAGACGATCACCGCGAGTTCGACATCCACCAGCGATTCGCGGGGCGAGGCGGTGAGCACGGAGGTCTCCGCGGCCTCTTCGCCGATCAACTCCAGCAGGTCGGTGTTATCGCTGATGTAGGAGCCGATGTCGGTCTTCTCCATACGCCAGCCCGGTGGGAGCGTGATGACCAGCCCACGGAACCGCGCGGTGACCACGTTCTCGCTGAAATCGTCCGGGACCGTGAGCGTCCAATCGACCACGCCGGTGAGCGTGGAGTTCGGCGGCTCGACAACATCGCCGGCCGGGCCATCGTCCGCACCGTTGTTGGTTTCGACCGGGTTGTCGTCGTCATCGGGATCGTCGGTGTCGGCCGGGTTCGTCCGATCGGCGCGGCTACCCCCTCGGTTGCGGAGGCTGGGCTGTGGTGGCGGGGTCGTGCCGGCCGTGTCACCGCCGCTGCCGTTGTTCCCGCCGCTCTTGCCCGAGAGGACGACAACCAGGACCACGACGAGCAAGAGGACCACCACCGCCCCGCCGATACCGACCAGCAGCATCGGGTTCGGGCCGCTGCGGCGAGGCGTGGTCGCGAAGACCGAGCCGCCCCCGAACGCGGCAGGAGCGCCCGCCCCGCCGGCTTCGCCGCCGGCGTAGAGACCGGAGAGATCGACGTTACCGCTGCCGCCCGCGCTGCCCTGGCTGGTCTTGGGCACGGTCATGCTGGCACCACAGGACTTGCAGGTCGCTTGACGCCCCGCGGCCTTTTCAGGCACTTTGTAGGACGCGTTGCAGGACGGGCAAGAGAACTGGATCATCGACATAAAAGCGTCTCCGGAGGCAGGACCGCAACGCCAACCTGACGCGCAGCACAGCAACTTGGGCGGGACACGGATTCTAGCAGGTCTAACCCGTCCCACCAACCGCCCGCACTGGCTGGGGCCACCGCCCCCCGTTATCCTTTGCCCCATGCCCGATCCCGCGATCACCCAGGACGACGTCCGACACGCCGCCAAGCTCTGCCGGCTCGCCCTCACCGACGGCGAGGTCGACCGGTTCACCAGCCAGCTCGGCGATATCCTCGGCTACATCCAGAAACTCAACGAGTTGGACGTCGAGGGCGTCCGCCCGATGCCCCACGCCCTGGACCAGCACAACGTCTTCCGCGACGACCAGCCGGCCCCGGGCCTCGCGACCGACGCCGCCTTGGCCAACGCCCCGGCCAAGGACGGGCCGTTCTTCAAGGTCCCCAAGGTCCTCGGCGAGGGCGGTGGGGCCTGACCCGTACGGCTGGCCGCAGCCGATCTCTGTTTCCCGGCCGCGGTCGAGACGATCTCTCTAGCCACCCTAGCCCTGCCCTTGCTGTTCTCCATGGACCCGACCCAAACCACCCTGATCGATCTCCGCAACGCGATCGCGTCGAAACAGGTGTCCGCCGAGGAAGCCACCCGCGCCTACCTCGACCGGATCGATACCCACAACGACGCCCTTAATGCCTTCCGGGACCGGATGACCGACTACGCCCTCAAGCGGGCCCGCGCGGTAGACACCGGTGAAGTCACCGGCCGGCTCGCGGGGGTCCCGATCGCGATCAAGGACTGCATGTGCCACACCGAGGGCACGACCGCCTGCTCGTCGAAGATGCTCGAGCACTACCGCTCGCCCTTCACAGCCACCGCCGTCCAGCGGCTCGAAGATGAGGGCGCCGTCATCCTCGGCAAGACGAACATGGACGAGTTCGCCATGGGCTCGTCCACCGAGAACTCGGCCTTCGGCGTCTCGCGGAACCCCTGGGACCTGGACCGTGTGCCCGGCGGGTCGTCCGGCGGCACGACCAGCGCGATGGCCGCCGACCTCGCCGCCGCCGCGCTCGGCTCGGACACCGGCGGGTCGATCCGCCAGCCCGCCGCCATCACCGGGCTTGTCGGGCTCAAGCCGACCTACGGCCGCATCTCCCGCTGGGGGCTTGTCGCCTTCGCCTCCTCGCTCGACCAGATCGGCCCGGTCACCCACACCCTCGCCGATGCAGCCCTGCTCACCCAGATCATGTGCGGCAAGGACCCGCTCGATTCGACTAGCGCCGACGTCCCCGTGGAATCCGACCTGCACGACGTCGACGGCGAGATCGACCTCGCCCCTGGCGGCGGGAAACTCCGCATCGGCATCGCGTCGCAGTACCTCGACGAGAGCGCCAACCACCCGGCCGTCACCGCCGCGTTCAACGAAGCGCTCGCCGTCTACAAGCAGCAGGGCGCGGAAGTGGTCGAGGTCGACCTGCCCCACACCGAGTACGGCATCCCCTGCTACTACATCGTCGCCACCGCCGAGGCGTCTTCCAACCTCGCCCGTTACGACGGCGTGCACTACGGCCACCGCACCGGCGAGCCGACCCCCAACGGCGCAAACGCGATCCAGCACCTCATGAGCCAGTCGCGGGCCGAGGGCTTCGGCAGCGAGGTCAAGCGCCGCATCATGCTCGGCACCTACGCCTTGTCGTCGGGCTACTACGACGCCTACTACAACCGGGCGCTCAAGACCCGCCGGCTCATCGCCCGCGACTTCGACACCGCCTTCGAGCAGTGCGACGCGATCCTCTGCCCCACGACGACCGGCCCGGCGTTCAAGATCGGCGACAAGGCCGACGACCCGCTGGCGATGTACATGAACGACATCTACACCGTCACCACCAACCTCGCGGGCATCGCCGGCGTCTCGGTCCCCGGCGGCTTCGCCGAGGAAGACGGCAAGCGACTGCCCGTCGGTGTCCAGCTCATCGGCAAAGCCTTCGACGAAAAGCGCCTGCTCCGCATCGCCCGTCGCTACGAACGCGAGACGGAGCTCTGGAAACACCGGCCTGCCCTCTGATCACCACGACCTCACGACACCATGGCCAAAAACTCCCTGTACCTCGGCATCGACCTCGGCGGCACAAACATCCAGGCCGCGATCTATCAGACCGCGAAGAAAGAGGCCGGCGAGATCGTCGTCCGCGACGGCACGAAGACCCAGGCCGCCGAGGGCGCCAAGCACGTCATCGACCGCATCGTCAAGCTGTGCGACAAGCTGATCGAAAAGGCCGGCCTCAAGCGTGACGACATCGCCGGGCTGGGTGTCGGCGCGCCGGGCGCGGTCGATATCGACAAGGGCGTCGTCCTGCGTGCCCCCAACCTCGACTGGGACGACTACCCGCTGGCGAAGGTGCTGGGCAAGGAGTTCCCCTTCCCGATTGTCGTGGACAACGATGTGAACGTCGGCGCCTGGGGCGAGTACAAGGCCGGGGCCGGCAAGGACTACCGCGACCAGATGGCGATCTTCGTGGGCACGGGCATCGGGGCGGGGCTGGTGCTCAACGGCAAGCTGTACCACGGCCCGCGCTTCACCGCCGGGGAGATCGGCCACACCCTCATCGAGGGCTCGGGTGTGCTCGGGCGCCGCACCGTCGAGGACATGGCCAGCCGGACCAACATGGTCCGGCGTCTCACCGCGCTGATCCAGAGCAACCGCCCGTCGATCGTGCTCGACCTCGTCGACGGCGACCTGACACAGATCCGCTCCAAGATCCTCGCGCAGGCCCAGAAGGAAGGCGACGCGCTGACGCTCGAGGTCATCGCCGACGCCGCCCGCTACGTCGGCATGACGATCGCGAACGCGGTCACGCTGCTGTCGCTGGACTGCGTCGTCGTGGGCGGCGGCGCGACCGAGGCGCTCGGCAAACCCTGGATGAAGCAGGTCGGCGAGGCGTTCCGGGACTACGTGTTCCCCAGCGAACTGCGCGACGTGCCGGTGGTCGCGAGCGTCCTCGAAGACAACGCCGGGCCGATCGGGGCCGCCCTGCTCGCCGCGGAGCGGATCGAGGCGGGTTGAGTTTCCTTAGGTCGCCTTGGGCATGCAAAAATTGTGAAACTGGGCAAGTTGGCGCTTGCGTTTCATGGGTGATTCGCGCAGAATGAGGATGGCGAAGTAGGTCTGCGACCTTCTCTATCGCTGTTGACTTCTTGCTTTCTCCCCTCCGCCCCGTTGTCGCTTCGGTGACAGCGGGGTTTTTCGCAGACCGCGCTTAGTCGCGCTTGACCGGCGGGCCGGCATCGATCCATACCTCGCGCGTCCTCGGCCCGTCGAACTCGCACAGCCAGATCCCCTGCCACCGGCCGAGCAGGAGCCGCCGACCCTCGACACGGACCCGCACGCTCGCCCCCATCATGGAGGCCTTGACGTGCGCCGCGCTGTTGCCTTCTCCGTGCCGATCGAAGTCCTCCCGCCAGGGCACCATCTTGTCCAGGCGTTTGAGCACGTCGTGGACCACATCCGAGTCGGCGTTCTCGTTGATCGTGATGCCTGCGGTCGTGTGCGGCACGAACACCTCGGCCCAGCCGTCCAGCACATGCACGTCGCGGACCGCCTTCTCGACCTCGGCGGTGATCTCGACCATCTGGTCACGCTGCTGGGTAGAGACGGTGATCTTGTGCATGACCTACGCTACTCCGAGGCAGAAGTGCTATCCGGTGGGGGCAGTTTACCAAGCCGATCCAGCCCGTTGATCAGGCAAGTATTGTATTCCTCGGCATACTTCCGAGCATAAAAAATGTAGCGCCACTGTGCATCACTCTCGATCGCGTCGCTCGTGTCTTCGAACTTCCACGTCCCGCATAGTCGAAGCAAGGCATTCCAGTCGTACCGCTCACTCTGCCACTGGACTCCGGGATAGTAATCGCCATCCCCCCACAGTCCGACCAGGCGGTAGTCGCCGCGTTTCAGTGCCAGATCGGCGTCTTCTGCGGGGTCTGCGTGCCGCAGCCGAGTTGTCTCCGCACGCCAGACCCGATCATTTGGGTGAGCGTCGATGCCAAGGCGGTTGGCGACACGTGCGAGCCGCATGCTCCCGCTTTCGTCGGGCTGCAGCATAATCCATGTGCCGCCAAGTCCAACCAGCAGCGCGGCCAATCCAAAGAGCCAACGCCTGGGCTTGCGTGGACTTGGCTTGATTGAATCTAAAACCTGTATCACAGTGGATATGACGCGTTGCCGCTACTCCAGGTTCCCGCGGTCGAACTCCTGGCGCATGATCGTGGGCAGGAGGTAGTTCGCGCCGCGGTAGGTCTGGACCTGGCCGGTGATAACGAAGGGGATGTGGCCGCCCTGCTGGTAGAGGATGGCTTCCATTTCTTCGAGGAGCTGACAGGCCTGGATGATCATCGGGGGCTCGGGGTTTTCGCTGCCGTCGGCGTCGAAGATGAACATCGCGTGCGAGCCGTCACCCGAGCGGACCAGCCGTCCGGTCCGGCGGACCATGATGGTGCCCTCGCCGACCAACTCGGCCTGCTGCTGTTCGGGGGCGATGCCCACGACCGCGGGGTTGCTCGCGCTGCCGCCGCGCGGGGTGTCGGGCATGCGCAGCGGCTGTGGGCTGCTGCCGGGTGTGTTGGCGGGGCCTTCGCGGGGGGTGCGGCCGGCAGGGTCGTTGGCACCGGGGGTACCGCGTTGGCGGAGCAGTTCTTCCAGCTCCTGCTCAGGGGTGAGCGGTGTGCCGGGATCGTCGGCCGACTCGGTGCCCTGCGTCTCCTCGCCCGCCGGGTCTTCCAAGGGCTCGGGCTGCGCCTCGGGGTCTTCCGCGTCGGCGGACGCTTCCTCGACAGGCACATCCAGCCAGGGCTTGGGCGGCGCGGTGATCAGCAGGTAGTTCACACCGCGGTAGGTGTGGACCTGGCCGGTGACGGTGAAGCCAACCTTCTCGCCGCGTTCCTCGACGAGGTCCTCAAGCGACTTGAGCGCGCGGTTGGGCGCGACGACCATGGCGATCGGCCGTTCGTCGCCGGCCGCTTCATCCGGGTCGAGGACAAAGACCGCGTAGCCGCGTTCGCCGGCGGGCAGGAGGTGGCCCGTACGGTTGCGGATGAACTCGCCTTCCCGCCGGAGCGTGGGCAGGGGCTCGCCCGGCGCAACGCCGAGCACGCGAGGGTCGACCTCGATGCGGGAGGCGGGGATGTCCGAGCGGGTGTCGCGTCCGTCGGCCCCGCCGTTGGGGCGGATCGTGTCGCGGTCCTGCGTGTCCGGGGAGAGGGGATCGGACGGCGCGGGCTCGCCGAGCGTCACCTCGCGTGGGGGATCGGCCGGGGCATCGGCCTCGGGGGCGTCCTGCGCTGCGGCGCACGGGCTCAGCCCGAGGGCGGTCATTAAGATCAGCGGGTGAGTCGCGGGTCGTCGCATCGTGTGGGCTCCGTCGGGTCGCTCCCTACCCCCACCATCGCCCGATCGTCGGCGTTGGGCCGACATTTCGTGAACGGCCCGATTACTCGGCGTCTTCGAGGATTTCGGGGAGCTCGTCGTCCGGTACGTCCTCGGTCTCGGGCTGCGAGCCGACGGACGGGGGGAATTGCGGGGCGCGGTTGCGTCGCCAGCCGGGCGCGACAACGTTGGGGTCCACCGTGTCGACGTCGAAGGCGTAGGGGCGGATCGCGGTCACGACCCAGCCGTCGAAGAAGTCCCAGGACATCTCCACAGCGACGAGCTCGCGCACGCGGGTCTGGCCGGGGCGGATGATGTCGACCGCGCCGGTGCCACCGCGGGCGCGGACCTTGACGACCTCGACGAGCGTGTACTCCTGCGATGGGGCCTGGCCGTCGAGGAAGGCGTTGTCCGGCAGCTCGGCCACGACGGTGATCGCGGTGAGCTGGCTGGTGCCTTCGGGGAATCGGATCGCGATGTCGCCGGGGATCGACGCCTGCTCAAGCACGGCCTTGAGCGCGGCCTTCTCCATGAGGACGGCGGTCGAGCTGTTCGCGTCGTTGAACGCGATATCGCCGGTTACCCCGGGCACGTTGATGTAGTTGGGGCTGTTGCAGCCGGCCAGGAGCACGGCGACGGCGAGGAGGAGCGGGCTCAGTCGGTTCATGGCGGTTCGTTTCCTGATCGCGATTAGGGCGTGCGGCGATTGTAGCAAGGTTCGCACAGCGGGCGGGCCGACAGGCCACCGGCGGTTCAGTGCGTCGTGGCCCTGACGGGTTCAATCCAGCGTGTGCCGGCGGACGGTCAACGCCGCAGACGGGTCGGCCGGCAGCAGCAACTCGCCGAAGCCCTGGCCGAGCGGGTGGTCGGTGTCGACCATGCAAGGGGCCCCCGCGTTGATGCAGGTGAACGGGATGCCCTGGCCGGGGGACTGCGGGTCGGTCGCGGGCTGGACGTACCAGGGCCGGTGGATGTGGCCGTGGATGTAGACGACCCGGGCCCCGGCGTCTGCGTGGTCGGCGAGCAACCGGCGCAGGTCGGCCGCGTCGGCGAGGCGGTGGGAGGCGTGCTCGTGGATGCCCGGCGGGACGGCGCAGGGGTAGTGGCACAGCACCACCAGACCGCGCGCGGCGTCGCGCTGCTGCAGGTACGCCGCGATCGCTTCGAGCTGTACGGCCCCCAGCCGACCCACCGCGTCCTTCACGCGCGGGACCGCGGCGTCGAGCGCGAGCAGGTCCCAGCCGGCGTTGATCGGCCGCGTGTGCGGGAACACCTCGGGCACCCAGCCGGGAAGCATGCGCTCCATGCGTCTGGACCGCGCCGCGTGGAAGGTGTACTTGTCGTGGTTGCCCGGCACGGCGAGGAGCGGCGCGACCTCGGCCAGCGGCTGGAGGAACCGACGTGCCGTCTCGAACTCGCGGCGCAGCGCGGTGGTGGTCAGGTCGCCCGAGCACAGCACGAGCTCGGGGGCCAGGTCGATGGCCCTGTCGATCAGCTCGTGCAGCCGGTGGTGGCGGAAGACCTTGCGTCGGTTGAGCCAGAGGTTGGTCTGCCCGAGCAGGCGCTTGGACGCCATGTGCCACGGCGCGGGCCAGAGCGAGAACAGGTGCAGGTCGCCGAGGAGGACGATGCGTGTGTTGGGACTCGGGTCTTGGGTCTCGGGTGCCGTGGCCGTGAGAGTATCAGACGGCATCGGCATGCTCCCCCACCGGTGCCCCACACGTCACGTACTCGGCCTCTTCGGGGATCGTGCGTTCGTAGGGCGCACCGGGTCCGTCATCCGCGTAGTAGTCGTCCAAGACCGCGCGCCAGTCGTCGAGCGAGCGGACCCGGATGAACCGGTCCTTGATCGCGTCGGCCTGTGGGTGGTGGCGGGAGAACTTGATCCCGAACTTGCGCATCATGCGGCCGGCCTGGTGCTCCCCGTGCAGGGCCACGCTCAGCTCGAAGTGCTCGCGCAGGACGTCGCGCTGCTGGTGGATGGTCGGGCTGCGGCGCGCGGCGTCATTGTCACCCCGCATGAGCGCGCGGGCCTGCTCAAAGACCCACGGGTTGCCGATACATCCGCGCGCCACCGAGACCCAGTGCACGCCGGTCTGCTCGAGCATGCGGAAGATGTCGGGGGCCTCCCAGATGTCGCCCGAGCCGCCGAGCGTGAAACTCGGGTCTGAGGTTTCGGGTTCCGGGTTTCGGGTTCCAACACCAGCCTCATTCGCTTGCACGCCATTCCTCACCGCCCGAGACCCGAGACCCGAGACCCGAAGCCCGAAATGCTCCACGATCTGCCGCAACTCGTCCCAGCTCCCCGGGCCGATGTACTTCTGCTGGACGGTCCGGCTGTGCACCGTCGCGCCGCTGTAGCCCAGGTCGATGACGGCCCCGAGGATGCGGTGGAACGCGTCGGTCATCGCCGGTGTGTCGTCGTAGCTGCGGCGGAGCTTGACGGTCAGCGGCACGTCCTCGCCGACGGCGTCGACCACGGCTTCGAGGATCGCGATCGCCTCGTCGGGCACGCTGAGCAGGTGTCCGCCGCGGGCTTTCTTCTTGATCTTCTTGACCGGGCAGGCGAGGTTGACGTCCACCACGTCGTAGCCCAGGTCAACGAGGATTTTAGCGCCTTGGGCGATGTCGGCCGGGTGGCTGCCCATGAGCTGGCCGCAGAGCGGGGCGTCCGGGCCGTGGTCGCCGGGCAGCAGGCGGGCGTGGTCCAGCCCCTTGCCGCCCTGGATAAGGAAGTGGTCGAGCATCGCCTCGGTGATGCAGTACGGGCAGCCGTGGCGGCGCGCGACCACCCGCATCGCGGCATCAGAGTAGCCCGCGAGCCCGGCCTGGTAGAACGGCGCATCGATCCGGATCGGTTCGTACCGCCTGCCCGGTTTGCCCAAGGTCAGCATGCCGGTCATTATAGACCCACGATGCCTAGGCCTAACACCACGACCGCTCTGCCGATCCTCCTCGCCGTGCTGATGCTGATGAGCGCCGGCTGCTCGACCTTCCGCGACGCGACCGCGACGCCCGACCAGGTCGACCGTCTGTCGGCGATGGATTACCCGATGGACGCGCCCTACGGCGAGGACCTGGACGTGCTCGTCGTCCGCAGCAACGCCGACATCCGCCTGGTCAACCGCACGCCGCAGAGCTACCGCGGCATGGTGCTCTGGCTCAACCAGCAGTACGCGGCGCAGGCCGGCTCGGTCGCCGTCGGCACGGACAACCTGCTCCGGCTGACCGACTTCATCAACCGCCACCGCGAGCCCTACCCCGTCGGCACGTTCCTCAACCCCGACCAGACCGCCCCGCTCGTCCTGGCCGAGCTCTACAACCCCACCAGCGGCGTGAAGCACCGCCTGCTGGTCCGGCCGGGCAACGAGTCAAGCATCGTCCCCTTCGAGACGCTGGAGTAGGCTCGGCCCGCGCGTCGCCACGTCAGCCACCACACACCTAGCGCAAGGACGCAACGCGATGGACCGCAACAAGCTCTGGCGTCGTTACCAGCAACACCTCTGCGTCTGCCCCGAGGTCGGGCTGTCGCTGGATATCTCCCGCGTGCCGTTCACCCCGGCGTTCATGAAGAAGATGCGCCAGCCGATCGCCAAGGCGTACGACGCGATGGCCGGGCTGGAGTCCGGCGAGATCGCTAACCCCGACGAGAGGCGGATGGTCGGCCACTACTGGCTCCGGAGCCCGCGGCTCGCGCCGACCGACGCGATCGGCCGACAGGTCCGCAAAGCCCTCAAGGACATCAAGGCCTTCGCCGCCGACGTCCACGGCGGCAAGGTCGCCCCCTCGAAGGGCAAGAAGTTTACCGACGTCCTGCAGGTCGGCATCGGCGGGTCCGCGCTCGGTCCGCAGCTCGTTGCCGACGGCCTGGGTACGGCCGGCGACAAGATGACCGTCCACTTCATGGACAACACCGACCCCGACGGAATCCGCCGGGTCCTCGCCGGGCTGCGTAGCCGGCTCAAGTCGACACTGGTGCTGGTCGTCAGCAAGTCCGGCGGGACCCCCGAGACACGCAACGGCATGCTAGAGACCCGCGCCGCGTTCGAGGCCGCGGGGCTGGACTTTGCCAAACACGCCGTGGCGGTGACCGGCTCGGGCTCAAAGCTCGACAAGTTCGCCAAAAAGGGCAAGTGGCTTGCCCGCTTCCCGATGTGGGACTGGGTCGGCGGCCGGACTAGCGTCATGAGTACCGTCGGCCTGCTGCCCGCGGCGTTGCAAGGCATAGATATCGACGCCTTCCTCGACGGCGCGCACGACATGGACCACTGCACCCGCGGGCACGACACCCCCCGCAACCCCGCGGGCCTGCTGGCGCTGATGTGGTACCACCAGACCAAGGGCAAGGGCGGCGCGGGCGGCAAGTCCATGGTCATCCTGCCCTACAAGGACCGGCTGCTCCTGTTCTCCCGCTACCTCCAGCAGCTCGTCATGGAGTCGCTGGGCAAGGAACACGACCTGGACGGCAAGGTCGTGCACCAGGGCATCTCCGTCTACGGCAACAAGGGCTCGACCGACCAGCACGCCTACGTCCAGCAGCTTCGTGACGGGCTCAACAACTTCTTCGCTACCTTCCTGGTCGTCCTGGAGGACGACGTCGAGGGCAGCGCACGGGCTAAGCCCGGCAATCCGCTGGAGGTCGAGCCGGGCGTGACCAGCGGGGACTACCTCTCGGGCTTCTGGCAGGGCACGCGCGAGGCGCTGTACGACTCGGGCCGGGCGAGCATCACGATCACGGTGGACCGCTTGGACGCGCGGACACTCGGCGCATTGATCGCGCTGTATGAACGGGCCGTCGGGCTGTATGCCGAGCTGGTCAACATCAACGCGTACCACCAGCCGGGTGTCGAGGCGGGTAAGAAGGCGGCGGGCGATGTGCTGGACCTGCAGCACGCGGTGCTCGAGGCCCTTGCCAGAGAGCCGGGCCGGCTGTGGGGCTGCCTCGAACTCGCCGAGTCCATCGGCGTGCCCGACCGGGTCGAGACGGTCTTCCACATCCTCATGCACCGCGCCGCCAACCTGCAGCAGGTCGTGCGCGACGGCGACCGGTTCATGCACGCGGACTGATCGTGCTGAACGCTGCGCTCAGGGGCGCATCAGCCGCTCGAAGAGGAACGGGTTGCCGTACGCCGGGATCTCGCGGATCGGCCAGCCCGCCGGCCGGTTCAGGGGCGTAGGCGGCGGGCTAGCGTCCTCGGCTTCGTCCGAATCGCGTGGCGGCAGGCGGATCACGCCGGGCCGACGCGGCCGTGTCGGCTCCTCCCCGGCCTCGGGCTCGTAATCCTCGGGCCAGCGGTAGCTCATCGCATACACCCCGCCCTCGGCCAACGCCTCGATCCGTGGCGGGAAGTCCCGGTCCAGTGCGGCCCCCAGCGACATCGCCGCCGCGACCCGCCAGCGCATCGAGGCCGACCGTGTCGAGGTCAGCACCTCGGGCATCTCGTCGTACAGCCCGGACCAGTGCGTGGTCCGCGCGACCTCGATACTCAGCCAGGGGTCCCGGCCCCAGATGCGTGACAACACCTCGCGCGCCTCCGACCCGCCGCGTTCACCCAGCACCGCCAGGGCCTGCAGCGCGGCCCGTCGGCCGATCAGGTCTTCGGTGCTGACGATCCCGCCCAGGCGGGTGACGTACCGCTTGACCGTCTCCGCCGCGCGGGTCTCGCCCAGCATCGCCAAGGACAACAGGCCGTACCCCAGCACCGCCTCATCCCCCGCCTGTAGTCGGCCCAACTCCTCGGTCAGTTCCGGGATGTACCGAGGGTCGGCCGTCAGCCCCAGCGCGAGCGCGCAGGCCGCGCGGTAGCCCATCGGCTCGTCCTCGTCCGCGATCGCCCGGGCCAGCCGCTCGCCGAACCGGCGCTTGAGCCGTTCCAGTTCGATCCCGTCCAGCCGGGGGCCGGTCCATGCGTCGTAGAGCGCCGTTCCCTCGGTCTCCCGTCGGATCAGCAGCCCCACCGCGATCGCGGCGTAGCCGCGCACGGGGTTGGTCGCCTGCCTCAAGAGCAGGTCCATCTCGTTGAGATCTTCCCGTGGGATGCTCGGGTCCGCCTGGTCCGGCGGCAGGACGGTGAACCCCCGCAGCAGGTCGTACAGCACCGCGAGGTCTTCCGGTGTCGCGTCACACATCAGCGCGAACGCGATCGCGTCCGCCCCGCGGTTGAAGTCCAACTCGCCGCCGCGGTTGCCCGCCATGGCCCGGCGGAGCAGCGTCTCCCGCAGCTCCGCGCGCTCGCGCGGCCGATCGGGCGGCTGCAGCTCCGCCAGCGTGAGCACCGCGGCGATCCGTGTCTCCATGCCGAGGCGTGTCACCGTCGACCCATGCGACAGCCCCTCGGGCATCGCGCGGATCGCGTCGTATCCCGGCCACTCGCGCACCGACGGGTAATACCGGATCACCTGCATCAGCCGGTCCACCCCGCCGGTCCGCCGGATGTAGTCCGTGCTCCGGAGTACCTGCATCAGCACGAACGGGCTCGCGACGTTGTCCAGCGCCCAGCGGTATACCGCCTCGCGCCGAGCGGTCGGCAGCGACGCGTCGTGACGGTCGACCGCCCAGACCACCCAGCGCTTTACCTCCGGCGACGTGTCCGGGTCGATCAGCAACGCCGTCAGCGCCGCCAGGTGCTCGTCGTCCAGTTCCGTCAGCAGCCCGATCGCCGCCACCCGCGACGCCTGCTCCACCTCCGGCAGCACGATCGGCTGGGCCAGGTACGCCCGGGTCCGCTCGGTCTCCAGCAGCCCCATCGCCAGCCACGCCGCCGACCGCACCCGCACCGACGGGTCGTCGATCATCCACGCCGAGTCGCGGGGGTCCAGTTCGCGCGTCTCGCCGTCCTGCCCGATGAGCGCGATCTCCAACCGGTCAAAGCCGATCCGCGCCAGCGCCAGCACCGCCTGCTCCCGCACCCGCGGCTCGTCGTCGTCCAGCATCGGGATGAGCGCCGCGATCGCGTCCCGGCTGAACCGCCGGGTCGACGGCGCATCCACCGGCAGTTCACGGTCCCCGATCGCCTCCCGCAGGTACGCCTGCCCGTTCAACTCCCACCAGTACAGCCAGGGGAAGTCGTAGTCGTACTCCCCGCTCTCGGCCCGGCCCCGATCCACCTGCAGGTCCAGCGGCTCGGCCACCGCCGAAGCGCAGCACGCCACCGCACACGCCAAGACCGACAAACACTTCACGATCCAGCCGTACGCCATCGCTGCTCCGCTCTGCTCGGCCCGGGGCCGGTCATCCGCCCTAACCTCGGGCAGGAATCAGCCGGCCACCCTCGCGCAACAACCGCCAAGGCAGGCAGTTACACCACCAAACTATCATCGGTCGCACAGCACACCCAGTCAACGCATTTTCTGGACTGGCAGCCGGCGGTTTTCTTTGCCGTGTTGAATCCGATCCGCTCGTTCAGCCGAATCCTCCTGCGAGTCCCAACCCAGGAGTACCTATGCGCCCCTATCGCCCGCTCATGCTCGCCGCCGCCCTGTTTCTCCCCGCCCCACTCCTCGCCGACGATGCGGGCCGTGAACCCGCCGACGACGCCCCCGCGTTCGAGATCCTGATGGAGTCCCCCCAGCCCGAGGGCTGGCCCGAGCCCGGCCCCGCCTTCGAGATGACCCTCAAGCACTTCCCCGCCTACCGCGCAGCCGTTAAGGAAGGCGGAAACGGCTTCTGGCCGTTGTTCCGCCACATCAGCGCCCGCGATATCCCCATGACGGCACCCGTCGAGATGGATATGCAGGACTCCGAGGAGGGCTATCGCATGACCAGCATGGCCTTCCTCTACCAGTCCATCGAGGTCGGCGAGACCGGCGAGGCCGAGGACGGCGTCGAAGTCATCGACTACCCCGCCATCAGCGTGGTCAGCTACGGCTCGAACGGGCGGTACAACCAGGAGCGGATCGACGAGATCCTCGCCGACATCGACGAATACCTGGAGACCCTGGCCGAGGACTGGCGCCCGACCGGCGAGATGCGGATCATGGGCTACAACAGCCCGATGGTCCCCTCTGAGAAGCGGTACTTCGAGGTTCAGGTCCTCGTCGAGCCTGTGGAGGATGAGTCCGCCGAACCCGCGACCGACCCGGACCCGAACGCGGAATAGCCCGGTTCGGTAGCTGGTCTGGGTCGGGCCACCACAACCTCAAACCCCCATGCGCCCTCCGCTTGGCACGCCAGGCGGGGGGTGTTTACAATGCCGCGTTCACGCCACCGTAGCTCAGTGGTAGAGCAGAGCTTTCGTAAAGCTCAGGTCGCTGGTTCAAATCCAGTCGGTGGCTTTCAGAGCGGGACTAGGCCCGAGGGCAGGGACCGCATCAGGAGGCAGGCCCTATCAGCCGATAAACCCATTCCAGCCCGACCGCCACCGTAGCTCAATTGGCAGAGCAGCGGTTTTGTAAACCGCAGGTTACCGGTTCGATTCCGGTCGGTGGCTTTCCCGTTTCCCCCCGCATCACGCCGCACATCTTCGCATTTTTCCGCAGTTTTCAAGGGTTTTTCGTCACTCGCGTGCGCTGACGCCGGCGGGCTGGTCTTCGCATCGGCTCGCACAATCTCGCGCCCAAACGCGCCCCGGTTGCTACCAGTACTGCTACCAATTTCTTCGGGGGCTTGGCCCGCCGTGCCAGTGGCTTGCTGGTGTGTGACCGTGGCTGGCATGAGCTGGTCGAATGCGGCGGTGGCACCGGCCTGCTCGCCGGGGAACAGGTGGCCGTAGGTGTCCATCGTCAGGGTGATGGAGCTGTGCCGCATCACCGACTTCACGACATTGGGGTGTGCCCCGCTAGCGGCGAGCCAGGCCCCACAGGTATGCCGGAGGGCGTGGAGGTCTAGGGATTCGCCCTCCACGTTTGTCTCCATGAGGAAGTCAGATTCCTCCCGCCGCTGGCGTTCCTCCGGGTCCATCAGGGCTGCGGGTTCAGCCAGCCACTGCTGACGGGCCTGGGCCAGGTCCTCGCGCAGGACATCGGCCACCTTCCACTCGTCGGGCATCTGGAAAACGGCCGCGTTGGGCAGCTTTCGGGCGACATGCCCGGCCAGCTCAGCCGCGATGGCCGGGCGGATGTACTGACGGGCGTCGCGCTGGTTCTTGGTGTTCTTGGCCTTCGCCAAGATAAACGGCTCGTCGTCGTGCAGATGCAGGCGCGACACGGTGAGGGTCCGCAACTCGTTGGCTCGGAGCCCGGTCTGGATCGCGACGGCATAAAGCAGGGCCCGCTCGGTGCCCGAAACCCCTTCCCGCTCAGGACCGGTGCGGGTTGCCCTGTCGAGGTAGGTCCACTCCTCGGCGAGCAGCATCCGGCGGATGCGGCGGCGGTCGGTCTTTGCATTGGGCAGCTTGACGGAGGCGAGCGGATCGTAAGCCAGCTTGCGGTGGGTCAGCATCCAGCGGGTGAACGCCTTGACCGCCGTGAGGTGGTTCTTGACCGTTTGGGCGGATCGCTTCTGGTCGCGGAGAATCGAGGCGTACTGGTTCAGCCCATCGGCAGTGATGTCGCCGGCGGACGTCCATCCCGCGGCATCCGCCGCAGCTTCAATCGCCCGGCGGTGGCCGGCGATGTGCTTCTCCGACCGCCCGGCGGTCGTAAGCTTGCGGATGTAGTCCTCGAGGTGGCCGGACACCGGACGGTCGGCGTGCTTTGCCAAGTCGTGCAGAGCGGGGTCGACTACGCCCTCCCGCATCAGCGCGGCGTCGGCTGTTTTCTTGGCCAGGATGCGCTGGGCCGCGGCCTTGTCGGTGGTGCGGGTGGAGGCCTTGCAGCGCTTACCACGGTGGTCAAACCACTGGGCGTACCAGTTGCCCCGGCCGTTGAGCTTGAAGAGCGTGCCCGCGCCGCTGTTTCGTTTGGAAGCCATGATGGGTGTCTTTCTGCTGGGGGGGCTTAGTGTTGTTGATCTTATCCGTTGCTGGGGGTGGTGTCGGGTTTGTCGTCTATCCGGTCCTCCTGAAGCAACTCCGCCATCATGCCCCTCATCATCAGATGATTCACGCCTAGGCGTCCCGCCGCGTCCCTCGGTCGCCCCTCTCTTTGCCCGGTGATCACGCGCTGGCGCAACACTTCTAACTCCTCACCCGAGAGCTGCCCCAGCAGTGCCTCCTGCTCCGCTCTTACCCGCTGCGACTCAGGCACGCCGCCGCTCGCCCGCTCAGTCACCTGCCGCTGTTGTCTCTTCGCACGGACAGCTTCAATCAACGCCGGCGCTTCTGTTTTCACCAGTTCGATCAGCAGCCCAGCCGGATTGTTCCCCGACTTCGCACGGCTCGCCAGATTTGATATCACCAACTCGATGCCGTCCATACCGGCAATCCTCCCGCGTGCCGAGTTGTCAACGATCCCTAAGCGGTCCAGCACCCTCGCCACAGCCGGATGCTCCGCCGCCGCAAGCGCTCCACTGTCAGATTCACAATCACCAGCAGCAGCATTGCCCTCTTGCTGTTGCTGTTGTTCAGTTTCTTCTTTCTGTTGGGGGACCACCCTCATGGATCCATTCGTCCCACCAGATGGGCGCAATGGGCCGTTCTCATGGCCCTGATTGGACGGAACACAACCACCTGCGTGGTTGCTATTGGGCATAACACTACCACCCTCGTGGCCCTGATTGATCTGATCACTACCACGTGCGTGGACCTGATTTGGCAACTGCAACCGGCTGAAAAACGAGGTGGGCACCACCACACGAAACTCTGCAGTATACCCTGGCTGTGGGCGTCCCAGCCGCTCAAGCCAACCTTTTTCATCGAGTTTTGAAATCGCGCGAGCGACTGCAGAGCGTTTCAACCCAACGGCACACTCGACTTTCGTTCGTGCCGGCCAGCATCGCCCCGAATCGTTCGCATGTCCCAGCGCCAACATCGACCACACAGCCCACGAAGTGGGGCCCAGTTCAGCGATGACACCAGCCCGGACGAGCTTGCCAAACAGTGTCAGCCGGTCAGACGGCAGTTTCGGCAATCGAGTAGAGCCATTCGAAGTGATCATTTCTCCTTCACCGCCCCATACTCACGCTTCAACTCGGCCACCCACGCCGCCAGATCCTCGACGCCCAGCAGCCGACGACCGCCCAGCAGAACGGAAGGAAACTCGTCGGCGGCGATCATCCGCCGGATCGTCTTGGTCGACACGCCGAGCATCCGGGCGGCCTCAGGCACCTCCACCAACAGTAACTTCATACGCACCTCGACCGGCTTAGCCACAGCCGGCACCGGCACCTGACCACTCATATGCAGGGGTTTTGACTCTCGGTTCATCGCCCACCACCCCGCTTGCGCTGACGTTCGACCTGCCGGATGGTCCAAGCGTCCAGGTCGGCTACGCGGTAGCACACCGCCCGGCCGACACGGAAGTGCGGGATCTCGCCGGTGTTGGTCAACGACCACAGCTTCCGCGTGCCGATGCCAAGCGCCTCAGCAGCTGCGGGAGCACGCAGGGCCAGAGGCGGCCCACTCGCATGGCTTGAGCATTTAGGGTCGTCAGATCCGGGGGTGGGTTTAGCCGTCATGCCGCACCCCCTCCGACGCCCGACGGATCAGGTGTTCGCGAACCGCCTCGACACTGAACAGCAAACGCTTACCTGCCTTCAAATGGGGTAAGCGTCCCGCATCAACCTCGGCTCTCAACCATGCCACGGGCAGGCCGAGCCGTTTGGCCAAGACCCGCAGCGTCACCAGTTCGGACGATGGATCAGTCATGCCGCCATGGTGACGGGGTGGCCTCGTACCAACGGCGGTCGATCCGGCGTAAAAATGGCGTAAATCTTACGCTGGCGGGTTTTCTAGCAAGAAACAGCCCTTTTGTGGTGAGACGATCAGCGTCCCCCAAGCCGGATGCATCTTCTTACCCCGACGAAACACGTCAGACAGACGGAACCGGGTTGCCTGTGACCCGATCCGATCCCCGATCGTCATTTCGCTCACCATGTGCCCGCCTTTGCCCCACTCTTCCCATAACACTCGCACCGATTCGGCTTGGTTACCCTTGGCAAAGTGGAATCGTTGCTTGCCCCATCGGAACGTCAAAAAGTTCGGCCCCGGTTCCATTGGATATGCAGGCGTGGCTGCGGCCATGCCCCACGATTCCTTCGATTGATGCGACTTATCCTCGCCTGTGTGTTCAAGTCCATACTTCGCCATAGCAGGCTCAGGGGGTTCAACCGCTGCAATGAAATGGTTAGCGATCTCATGAATTTCACGGTTCAGCGGCGCGTACCAATCTCGAAACCGTTTTCCGTAACTACCATCGAAATGGGCTGGGTAGTAGCCACAACCCTCGCGTGGGTCAATGACGTCCCATATCGCTTTCTGGCGTTTCTCTATCTCGTGTTCGAGTGCATTCAGCACTTTGTTAGCGCGTTGGATCCATGACAGGGTCTCGCTGCGCGGGTACTCGGATAGATCACCGGCCAAGCACTCAGCCGTACCACGGACCTCTTGAATATGCGCGGCCAGCCGTCGGTGGTAGGCACCCAGCAGAATGGCATGAGCACGCCAGGTCTGGGCATGCTTGCCTTGAAGATCACGCACATGCCGCAACCCATCGAAAGCAGCGACGGCCTGCTCCACATCGAGCAGAGCGTAGCGATACAGATCGAAGTCTGCCCCCACCTCACGCAGTTGAGTCGCCACACACGCCGGGGCCCATTCAGGCGGGACGTGGTAATGCGTCACCGCGTCCGCCACAAACGCTTGCCACGCCGAAAGAGCTCCAAGCAGATCGGATTTGCATATTGCCTCCGCCGGATCGACCAAGCCTTCTTTGGCTTCCCACTTGTATAACTGGTCTTGTTGATCGCCATCCGATCGACGATCCCAATGCCTCGCCGGCACACCTGTTTCAGCCCAGTACGCCGTCGTCTCGAATCGACACACATACTCATCCGGTATCGCTATCGTAATCCGTGCCAGTTCCGCGAGCGGTTGCTCTAGCTGATAAAACGCCTCCGACCACTCGTCGTCGTCATCGGGCATGACCTGGAACTTTGCCGGCCGATACCCCCTCGCAAAAACCTGTCGCTGCATTGGTACATATAGGCCGTGCATGCCGGGACGCCGAGGCTCGAGCTGGAGCACGAGGTCCGACACCTCGTCTTCAAGCGTCTTGGTCTCTGACAAGATCATTCCCGCCAGCGAGCCCTCGACCTTCGCCTTCAACAAAGCGAGTTTATCGAGCAACTGTCCAGCAGCCGTCGGCATCCAAGCGAAGTGACGGGCCTTCACTCTTCGTTCCATGTCCTTGAGGTCTTCCAAGGCCGTCTCCGAATATGTTACTCAACAACCAAGCGGAACCATGGTCCTTGCAACTTGTCGTCCCCACACCGTAACGCTTGGGTCCTCTAGACCTGATCCGAGGTGACGCACACCGCATAGTCGACGCCCAGGGCCTCGAAGTGCTTGCGTGCGCAGCGGATCTTGTAGCGCTCGCCCTCGCTCAGGGTTTCCTCGGCCAGCGTGTCTTTGGTTTCACGGACCAGGTACAGCTTGGGCTCGTCCCGGCCGTCCTTCTTGATGATCACCCAGTCGGGGTTGTAGTCGCCCACGGGCGTGGGCACCCTGAAAGCGCCCGGCAGCTTGGCGAAGCACAGGACGTCCGTGCGGTTCTGCATATCTTGCGCAAACGTGAACTCCACGCCCGAGTCCACCGCCACCGGCTGGGTCAGGCTGCGTAGCGGCTCGCCGTCTTCGATGTCGAGGGTCACGATACGGTCGAGGCTGTGGTGGACCTCCTTGCCGTCCAGCTCGCTGAGCCGGCGCTGCTCGTAGCACGACCCTTCGATCGGCTCATAAGTCACGCCCTCGACCAGCTCGGCCGAGAGGGTGTGGCGGATCAGGCGGGTGCAGTCTTCGAGGTATCGGGCCGGGTGCTTGCTGAACTCGCCGAACGTGCCGGAGTCCATGAGGATGTTCGACAGCGTGGCTCGGCTCAGGTCGATCCGCGCGGCGAGGTAGCCCAGCGGGTCGGGAAGGCGCTCGGCGAAATCGACCGGTACCACTCGGTTCTCGGTGACTGCCCCGGACGTCACACCCTTCGCCGAGACCTTCAGACCGCTGGTGGTCGTCTTGATCTTCCGGCTGATGTCGTGGACGGCGAAGTGGTCTTTGAGTGTTTTAGCCGCTTCCTTCTTCAGCTTGTCCGAGTCCAGGCGCAGGCAGTACCGGCTCTTCCTCGACACCTTGTCCCACATCGCCTTGAACGCGGGGTGGTCCAGGAGCGTCTTGTTGAGCTTGAGCGTGGTCCGGGGCTTGTCCGGCCGGACGTGGTGCTCGATCCGGTGTTCGAGCAGGATCTTCTCGATCTCGGTGCTGAATGGGCGGAACGTCTCGGACAGCTTGCCGGGCATCCCCCGGAAGTCCGGGTCTTCGACCAGTTGGTTGTCTGCGTCCAGCAGCCCGGCGTCTTTCAACTCCTGATGCAACGTGCGGGCCTTCTCGAAGCCGATCGGGCCGTCGTTCGTCTCCAACTCGGCGAACGCACGCGGCAGCACGACCCCGAACGCCACGCCGCATTCCTCCTGGAACTCGCGCTGCAGGCCGCGGGCGAACGACGTGTAGTCCTCGGCCCCGACCACCGCCAGCTCGTTGATCACCTGGTCGCGGATGCGGACGCCGCCCGCGTCTACCGGCAGGCGCAGGCCCCGGCCCAGCTCCTGCCGCCGCCGCATCGTCGTCTGCGCCCCGCCGAGCTTACAGATCTGAAAGACGTTGGGGTTGTCCCAGCCCTCCCGCAGGGCCGAGTGGCTCACGATGATCCGCAGCGGCGTGTCGGGATCGAGCAGCTCGCCCTTCTTCTGCATGATCAGCTCGTAGGCCGACTCGTCGGCCTGCGTCTTGCCACTGGTGTCCTTGGCCCGACCCTTTTTGTCTTGGGCGAAGTAGCCGTCGTGCAGTCTGGCGTTGTCGTGACGCAACGCCGGCAGGCCCGCGAACCGGTCCTGCTTGCGGAACTTGTTCAAAGCCGCTTCGATCCACTCGGCCACCTTGCCAGGGGTCGGGTTGCCGTTCTTGTCGTACTTGCGGTAGTCCGCGACCTTATCGAGGAAGATCAGCGACAGCACCTTGATGCGGCGGTCGGCATCGTCGCCCCCGCGCCCGGAAGTAATAGCGGCGTCCTTGCCGATGGCCAACCGTTCGGCCAGCTGCTTCTCCTTGAGCAGGTGCTTCTCGACGGTCTTCTCCACCATCGCCCGCAGCACGTGTTCGTCCACCTGGCCGACGCCCTGCCCCTCGGCGAAGTAGTGCGGCTGGCCGTGGATGCTCACCTCGACACCGCTGTCCATCGAGATGCCGTCCACCCGCATGCCGGTGTACGCGGTGTTGCCGTTGGTCACGCCGTCCGCGTCCAGCTGCTCCCCGCCCTTGACGTTCTTTTTCTTCAGCTTCGGCGTCCCCTTCGCGTCCAGCACCAGCAGCTCCAGGTCGGCGCTCGGGGTCTTCGCCCTGCCCTTGTAACCCACGCGCACGCACTTGAGCACCGCGCCCGTCGGCAGCCCGCCCTCGCGGACCGACGTGACCACGATGCCCTTCACCAGCTCCTTGCGCCGCGCCTCGATCGGGCCCAGGTCGTAGACCATGTTGTACGGCTCGCGGTGCGTCGCCGAGTAGCGCAGACTGAAGAGCGGATTGAGCCGGCGGATCGCCTGCTTGCTCTTGGGCGTGTTGTCCACGCTCTGGGGCTCGTCGATGACCACGATCGGGTGGCACGCCCGGACAAACTCGATCGGGGCCTTGCCCTGCAGGTCTTCCTGGGGCTTGTAGATGACGTTACGGCTTTCCTTCTTTTCCTTGGTCTGCTCTTCCTCGGTCTTCTTGTCGATCTCAGCGTCCTTGATAAAGGCCTGGATGTTGATGATGCACACCGACAGGCAGCTGTTGCGGGCAAACGCCGCCAGCTCGGTCGGCTTCTTGCCGTCGTAGACGAAAAAGTCCATCGGATCGCCGTGGTACAGCCGGCGGAGGTGGGCGTCGGTGTCCCTGAGACTCTGCTTGACGCCTTCGCGGATGGCGACGGAGGGGACGACGATGAAGAACTTGCTCCAGCCGTACTGAGCGTGCAGCTCGCGCATGGTGCGGAGGTAGACGTAGGTCTTGCCCGTGCCCGTCTCCATGCTGACGGTGAAGTTCATCGGGGCCGGCGCGGCCGGGTCGTCCGGGTCGGCAGGGATCAGCGTCGCGTCGGGCATCAGCCCCTGGCGGTCCTGCACCTTGCGGAGGTTGTCCAGCACCTGCTCGCGGGTGATCGTCATCCGGTTGCCCAGGCCCAGGGCGTGCTGGTAGAGCCCCGCGCCCGTCCCGCCGCCGACCTTCAGGGAGAACGCGCCCCCGGCGTCCCCGCTGCGGGGCTGGCCGTCGAACAGCTTGACCGCCGCGTCGATCGCGTCGAGCTGGAACTGTTGTTTGGGGTCGAACTGGAAGGTGACATCAGACATCGAGAAATCCGGGGGTTAGACCACCTTGAGGTTGCACAGGGGCTTGCCGTCCTCGTCCCGGCGTTGCCGGTAGAGCGTGGCGACGTTGGCGCGGGCGGTGTCGTCTTCGAAGGCCGAGTCCAGCACGACCAGCTCGGCGGGCGGGCCGCCTTCTTCCGGGGGCGTGTCCAGGAGCGCCTCGAACGCCGCCACCGGGATGGCCGGCTGCGTGCTGACCACGCGGGTGCGGTCGTTGACGCCGATGAAGTGGACTCCGGGGGCCCCTTCGACGGTGAACTGTTCGAGCTTGAGGTCCAGCGGTAGCCCCATCTTGAGCAGCATCTCCCACAGAATGTCGCTCTCACTTCTGCCGGGGACGGTGTGGTCGGCGAGCTTCTCCAGCCGTTCGAACAGCTCGCCCTCGCTGGGCGCCGGGTCGCCGTTCCACGCGGTGAAGTTGCTCGAATCGAGCTTGAAGACGCGCAGCCCCGTGTCGAGCTTCTCCGCGTTCAGGCCGGCCTCGGCCTTGATCTTCCGGCCGGCCCGCTTGAGGCGTTCACGGGTGAGGTCGAAGATCGTCTCGCACACCACGCCGTCGTCCAGTGTTACTTGAATACAGTTATTTTTCTTATCTTTGAGTGGCTCGGGCAGTTGTACCGTGATATATCTTCGATTCCCTCCGTCTTCGGCATTCTGAGCCATTACCGCATGGCCTGTTGTTCCAGACCCTGCGAAGAAATCAAGCATTATGTCGTCTTTTTGCAACGTCGCCCACTTGCCAAGCTGGCTGATCAAACGAATGGGCTTCTTGCCATTCTCAAAAGAAAGACCTCCTTCTTTCGCTACGTTGCCCATATCTTGATGAAAACCCTTCCATAAATCTCCGCGAATAACTGTCCGCCCAAATCTGGGTCGATAGTCGTCCGACGTGCGGTAATTCATTGCTAGAGGCATTAAAGCTCTAAGCTTCCCGTTCTCGAGCCTTGTAAGGTAGTACACTCTATGATCAGCTTCGAAAGTCTCCCAACGACCAAACTCCGGCGATTCGCCCTCCGCCGATACGGGAGGGCGATCGACGCTAGCAATCTTGGAAAGATTCTCTTTGACAAATGCCTTCGCTGTCTCGGATACAGCAAACAGTTTATCCATATTCTTGATGCTGAACTTCCCATTTTTTTCGAAGCCAAACTTTTTGACATCTTTTCTAACAAGATCATTGTGCATCATCGCCTCAGACAGGCTGCCGAGAGTCCCGTCCTCATGCATCCAAATTGAGTAGTGAGTATCGTAAGCGTCGATACTGTCAAAAAGAGGTGTCCTCGGGTTAGATTCGAACTGCAACGATTTCTTGTAGACATGCACATATTCGATATTCTTAACGATAGTCCCCTGCTGCGCGTTAACAGTTTTTGGCCCAGAAGTAGTTGACATTTCTACTGCCAAGGTATTGCAGAAATTTTCGGAACCAAAAACTTCATCGCAAAGTAGTCTCAGGTTCGCGCTTTCATCTTCACCAATTGAGATAAAAATCACACCGTCATCCCGCAATAAATTCCGCGCTAGCGTCAGGCGTGGGGCCATCATGCTCAGCCAGTTGGCGTGTTTGCGGCCGGAGGTTTCGGAGTTGGTGGAGGTCCAGAAGCCGTCTTCGTCTTTCTGCTGGGTGCGCTTCAGGTAGGTGTCGAGCCCCTCGCCGTAGTTGTCGGGGTAGACGAAGTCCTTGCCGGTGTTGTACGGCGGGTCGATGTAGATCATCTTGACCTTGCCGTGGTAGCTGCGTTGGAGGGTTTTGAGGACTTCGAGGTTGTCGCCCTGGATGAGCAGGTTCTGCGTGGTGTCGAAGTCGACCGATTCATCGGGGGCGGGCCGGAGGGTGGCGGTGGTGGGCACGCCGGCGGCGGCGAAGGCCTGCTGCTTGCCCGGCCAGCCGAGGCCGAACGTCGGGATATCGTCCGTCGCTTCGTAGCTGACCGGCTCGAGCGCGGCGAGTAGCTTGTCCTGCACGAGGTTGCCGTCGAGGTCGAAGGCCTCGGGGAGGACGGCCTTGAGCGCGTCGAGGCGCTGGGCGCGGAGGTCCAGGGACCGGCCGTCAAGCTTCTCCGGGGTGTCGGGGGGTTCTGGCGTGTTGGGCATGTCGCGTTTCTTGTCTGGACTTCCGGGGGCGGGGGGTATGGCTTAGACGAGCTTCCACTTGAGTGTCATCAAGGTCTGGGGCTGGGTCTTTTGTTGGCTGGCGTTGCGGAGCTTATCAAGCATGGCGTCGAGCTTGTCGTCCAGCTCGTCTTCGAGGGCGTGGATACGGGCTTCCTGCCGGCGGATGGCTTTTTCCGCCTCGCGGGCGCGGGTCTGGCTGTCGAGCTGGTCGTCGACGGTGCTGGCCGAGCGGGCCCGGCGGCGGAGCGCGCGTTTCTGGGCGCGGAGCTCGTCGAGCTTGTTCTTCTCCGGGTCGAGCTTGTCCTCGGCCCACTGCTCGAACTGTTCCTGGAGCTGTTGGACCCGTTTGCCCACGCCCTCGCTGTGCTTGAGCAGGGTGCTCTGGCGGTGCTGCCGGAGCTCTTCGGTCAGCCGGGCGTCCGCGGCCGGGGGCAGGTCGCAGGGGCCGGGGGAGGTGGCGGGCAGGTCCCAGAGGCGCTGGATGCGTTCGACGTCGACGCTCTTGAGGTCGTCGGTGACGCCGCTGACCAGGAGGAAGTCTTCCTCCGTGTCGGTGTGGACCAGGAGCCGTTCGACGCGGAGGTAGCCGGCGCGGCCTTTAAGCGGCTCGAGCATGCTGATTTTCTTGTCGTGGGCGGAGAGGTCGAAGCACAGTTCGGCGGTCGGGAGGTCCTGGTTTTTGGCGGTGTCGAGCAGCCAGCTACCCAGGGGGCTGGAGAGGCGGAGCAGGTGGCCCCCGCCCCCGCCCCCGCCCCCGCCCCCGGAAGCGTCGTGGGGGTCGGCCTTGACGGCGGAGATGAGGCGGTGGGACCCGGCGGGGATGTCCGGTGTCGGGGGGTGGTCAAGGGTGATGCTGTAGCGGGCTTCGTCGAACGTCGCGCGGTCGTGCAGGCCCCAATGGGCGAGCTTCCAGAACTTCTCATGGATGCGGTCGAGCGCGACCTCGGCGTCCTTGAGGCGGGACTGGAGGCGGTCGTGGACATCGGCGTCGAAGTGGTCGAGCAGCTGCTGCTGGGCCCGATCCATCTTGACGGCGATGACGTCTTCGAGCTCTTTCTGGAGGTGGTTGAAGGCGGCTTCGATGGCGTCGGCGGTGCGGCAGGTCTTGAGGATGCTCAGGACACGTTTCTCGAAGTCGATGTCGTTCTCGATCGCGCCGAGGATGGGGTCGCTGGCTCCGAAGACGCCGTCGAAGAGGTTGAACTTCTCGTCGAGCAGGAGGTGGACGCGCTGGTCGGCGTGGTTGTCCTGGTTGAGGAAGTTGAGGACGACGACGTCGTGCTGCTGGCCGTAGCGGTGGCACCGGCCGATGCGCTGCTCGACGCGCTGGGGGTTCCAGGGCATGTCGTGGTTGACGACGAAGGAGCAGAACTGGAGGTTGACGCCCTCGGCAGCAGCTTCTGTGGCGAGGAGTATTTCGCCCCCGTCGCGGAAGGCCTCGATCAGGGCGGAGCGGATATCGACGGACTTGCTGCCGGTGAAGCGGTCGGTGCCGGCGTGCCGTTGTTTGTAGCGTTCGTAGGCGGCTTTGGCCTGGGGGTGGGTATTGCTGCCGTTGAACTGGATGACTTTTCCGGCGTAGCCGTTGTGTTCGAGGTGGTGGGCGAGGAAGGCCTGGGTCTTGCGGCTCTCGGTGAAGATGATGGCTTTGCGCTGGGCCCCGAGCTTTTCGAGCTCGGTGAAGCCGGTCTTGAGGGCGGTGAGCAGGGCCCGGGACTTGCTGTCGCAGTCAATGGCGTCGGCCTGGGCAATGAGGGCGGTGAGCTCCTTGATCTCGGCGGCGATCAGCTTGCCGTCGATGGGCGGGGGCGCGTCGGTGTCGGTGTCGTCGTCCCAGTCGTCGACGAGGTCTTCGAGGTTGAGGTCTTCGTCGGTGGCGAGCGCGTCCCAGTAGTTGGTTTCGTCCAAGTCGGGCTGGCCGTCGCGGAGCTTTTCGAGGCGGTGGAGCATGGTGCGTAGTGTGCCGGCGAGGGCTCGGGGCGAGGAGGCGAGGGCCTTGAAGACGACGATCTCGACGAGCTGGCGCTGCTTCATGGGGAATGCGTAGCTTTCGTCGCGCTGCGTAAAGGCGAGGACGTCGGCGTAGAGTTGTTTCTCTTCGCGGCTCTGGGTGAAGGGGTGGGTGATCGCACGGCGCTGGGTATAGCGGACGTATTCGCATTCCTTGCGGAGGGTGCGTTTGCAGAACTGGCTGAGGCGTTGGCGTAGGCCTTCGAGGTCGCCGCCGGTTCGGCAGTAGCGGCTCTGGAAGGCGGTCTTGTCGCCGAAGAGGTGCTCGTCGAGCATCCAGCCCAGGCCATAGAGTTCCAGGAGACTGTTCTGGATGGGGGTGGCGGTGAGCAGGAGTTTTTGTCGGGGCTCGAACGCCCAGCGCAGCTTCTGGCCCTGCTTGCGGCTGGGCTGGTAGGCGTTACGGAGCTTGTGGGCCTCGTCGAAGACGACCAGGTCGAAGGGGGTGGCGCGGAGCTCGTCCTGCATCCGCGCGGCGAAGCCGTAGGACACGACGACGATCTTGCCGGTGTCGAAGGGGTTGATCTCGCCATCGCGTTTGAGCTGGGTGAAGATCCGGCGGTCGATGACGATGCTGGGGAGGTTGAACTTCTCGGTGAGCTCGGCCTGCCACTGCTTGCGGATGTGGGCGGGCGCGACGACGATCAGGCGGCGTTTGCGTTCGGCCCACTTCTGACAGAGGACGAGGCCGGCCTCGATAGTTTTGCCCAGGCCGACCTCGTCGGCGAGGATCACGCCCTTCTGCAATGGGTTGGAGAGGGCGAAGAGCGCGGCTTCGATCTGGTGGGGGTTCAGGTCGACTTTGGCGTCGTAGAGCGTCGTGCCCAAACGATCCATTTCGCCGACGGCCCCGAGTCGGGTGAGCTCGTGAGCGAAGTAGCAGGCCTGATACGGTGAGATCGACAATAGGCATCCTCCAGAAGCGATAAACAGAATACCAACTCTACGGAAATAGTCGATCTTTAGCTCTAGTACCGCCCCACCGGCGAGAAACAAACCGTCCCCCCATCGACGTGCCGCAGCACCTCCATGCTGTCTTCGAAGAACAGGTCGATGCGGTGCTGCTTGCACATCGCGCCTTTCCATGCGTTGACGCCGTGCTTGAAGTGGGCGTCGAGCGTCGAGGTGATGAGGTGGGTGTAGACGATGCCCCAGCCGGCGAGGTCGGCGGCGGTGGACGCGCGGTCCTCGCGGAAGGTGAGGATGACGACCTCGTGCCCGGCGTCGAGGAGGGCCTTGGAGAGGAACGCGAAGAACGCGGGGTGGCGGGTGATCGTGTCGTCGATGTCCAGGGCAACCTTCATGGGCGGGGCTCCTTGTTGGCGTGGTGCAACAGGGCCCGAGCCGGCGAGCGGCGCGGGCCCTGGGTGGGCTTCATGGTCTACAGGCTCGCCGGGTCAGGCCGTCGGGCTGGCCAGCCGACCGCCCCGCTTCTGCTTCCTGATCTCTTCGTTTTGCATGGCCCGATCGGCCTCGGCGAACCCCGCGCCGGCAGCGGCGGCGGTGCCTTTGGAGTTGCGGATCTTGCACATCATGCCCGAGGTCATGCTGAAGGCCATGTCGGTACCACGCGGTGTCTTGCCGATGCTCATCGACGTGTCAGGCATGAAGCCTTACTTGCCGCCCTCGGCGATCGCGTCCTGGTCAGCCCCGAGGAAGATGAACTCCCAACTGTAGACCTCGCGCTGGTGCTTGATCATCTCGAAGACGGGCTGGTCAATGACGCTGATCTGCAGCTGGTGCTCGACCACTGGGGGATGGCGTCCCGCCGGATCGTGACGTTCCCGAGCCAGGATCGACTGCTCGGCTGGTACTGGGTGGGGTCGCGTTACTGAGAAGGTGGCGTAGCTGAAGGTGTTGCCCGACCCCCTCCTGGATCAGGATTTCAGGAGGAGGCCAGGCGCATCGGGCATGACCGATGCGCAGCGGTCGTTTAGCGCTTTCTTGAACCCACGGGCCGTTGCGATTCGTGCTGCCACAGGTCGGTAATCAATGAACGTATTCACCGCTGGACAGGAGGGTACTTTTCCGAAAACCCACCCCACTGGACCATGACCTCTCCGGGGTCTTCACCCAGTTCCCTCAGCCGGATGATTGACCTCAGGACCGAGCGATGGATCCGATTCCGGTTGGCTGCACAAATCTTGTAAAACCGTACCGCTTCCTCAAGCTGGCCGGCATGGTCATACCAGTTTGCAAGGAAGAAGTAGATGTTGTTGACCGTGATCGACACCGTGACGATGTCGCCCTGGGCCTTTGAGAGTGCATCTGACAACACATCATCATTCAGTGGTTGGCCACGGTGCAGCGAGAGCAACTCACCGGCGAGGATGATGTATGCCTCCTGATTGAGATGGGGAGCTGTGGCGGTGAGTTGTCTGGCTTCCTCCAGCTTGTTTAGGAAAACATCTTCATGCCCACTTCGGATCGCCATCAACGCAATCAGACAGTTTCGGAACGGTACTCCCACTTCGTAGGGCAGGGCATCCCACTTCCGCATTGCGTCTTCATACTCGCCAGCAATCAGAGCGCAGTGTGCTTCGGCATCCTGGAACCTAAGACTGTCTCGGCCATACCGAGTGGCGAACTGCGCCAGGACACTCCGTCTGTTGGCTTCCAGATCAGGATCTGTCCGGAAGCATTGCCAGATCGCGTGCTCTTTCCCGTATATCTGATCGAGTTGGGCGAGTACCTGCTGTGATTCGTCGATGCGGCCCAACGATTCAAGGCAATAGCCATAGTCCATCAATGCCCATTCTGATTTAGACCGGGCGGCCCGCTCAGCCCAGGGCAGCGCCCTCTCGTACACTCCAATAGAAACAAAACTGTGCACCAAGTCCTGAATGAGCGACAGATGATTGACCCAATAGGCATCATGCTCGAGGAACTCGGTCACGAGGTCCTCCGCCCGGTCGGCATCGCCACGCTGCCATTCGAGCCGGGCTAACCGGTCGTAAACCCCCTTGTCTGCGGCGGCTGCACGATAGACCTCGTACAGGCGGATCGCTTCCTCGGCCCGATCCGACTCGTAGTATTGGTCTGCCAGCGCCTTCGCGATCACAGGATGGGACCCGTAGTCTCGCTCCCATTCTGCAGCGGACGGTGCAACGCGTTCCCACCGCCGGCGTATCAGGAAAGCTCTGGCGCTGGGTGCGTCGGGGTGATAGGCACTCAGCCATTGAAGTCCCTGCCAAAGCGGTCCCGGATCACCCTCCCGGACACGGAGGTAGCATTCGAGGTCGGTTTTGGCGTCACGGAGTAGATCGTTCCTACGGTGCTCAATCACAACCTGCCCATCGTTCATGAGAAGGGGGTCCAGGTGTGACAGGATCCTGTGACCCGTTGTCAAGGGGTGCCCTTCCGCGGGCGTGATGCCGGCGAGCATCGCGGTGAGGATGTCTCGATCAACTTCATGTGCATTGTGCCTGAGGGTCTGCAGCAAGTCGGCGTGCGGGTGATCGGCTACGACCGGGGCGACCACGTCGAGGAACTCGCGCGCATCGCTTTTTTCTGTATATGTCAGATGTTCTGCATAGGTCACGATGAGTACAAAGTCCTGTTCCTGCATGAGCCGCCCCAGCACCGCCAAGGATGGCTCGCCAGGATCGTTGCCCTGGTCAGTTTCCTGAACGAGCAGCTGCGTGAATATTGATCGGCCGATAGGGTCACCGCAGCCGTCCACAAGCGGCGAAACCAATTCTTCCATGGTAGGGTCCAGTGATGTCGCCACAGCCAGAGAGAGCGGGATGAAATCGCTCAGAATCTCAAACGGGGCGGTTGCCGTCTTCTCTTCGGCGAGCCGGCGTCGTTGCGCGGCGGCTATCATCCCATGCTGCAGCCGCATGCAGTGATGGAGATCATCCCAGACGGCTTCCCCGGTGTAGTACGTGAGGTGGCTGTCAAAGGACGTGTCCACGGTGCGAAACCATAAGAGGGATGCGAGCTCCTGATGAGGGCCTGCCCCCGTCTGGACGATGTCCCTGAGCTCTGCGTACCTATACCGCGAGCCTAGTTTGATCAGTTCAACCCAGGCAGGTGGCTCTGGTCCGTCGGGGTGTTCACGGACATAGGCGTCGGCCGCTGCGAGGTCCCACCCTGCTTCGCGGGACATCCCAAACAACTGAGCGGCATAGGCCCGTGCCCAATAGCCCATCGGGTAGCCCTTGCCGATTTGTGGAATCCGCGTCGCGTAAAGCAATGCACGCGCTGCGAACGCGTATCGCGCGGAGTCTGCGTGATAGGCCGTAAGCTGCGATAGGTTGGCATACCCACGCACAAGGATTACCAATAGATCTCGGCTCTCTCCCTATTCGCGAATCGCCGCATGCGCAAGCCGGACCGCGGTGTACTGCGAGGCCAGATCCATACTGTTCAACGCGGCCTCCATCGCGGGTGTCGCACCACCACCATCTGGATCAAATCGACGCCGCACCGGCTCGAGCCCTGCTTCTCGCAGGGCCCGCTTTAGTGGCATCACCGTGTCGTTGAGGACGGCGTTCAGCACTTGCCACGGAAGTGCGGGCTGGCCTGGATAGTAGTAAACACGTTTCTCGTAGATGATCTCATCGCCGCGAGACAAGCAGTACTCAAGGTACCGACCGTCCCCGTGAGCGACGGTGATGTCGAAGAGGTTCGGCGATTCCTCGTCCTCCGGCATCGGCTCCCGGAGCACCATGTCTCGTGTCTGTAGCCCAAACTCTTCCCGCGCCAGGATGAGAACTGCCTGGCGAACAATCTCACGGTAGAACCGATCCGGGTTCAGCCACACTTCCCCTTCAACACGCTCGGTCACCGGCATCGGGTGTACTGTCAGGCAGAATGGTTCATCTGCCTGGCCCGTTGCAGGACCTGTACTTCCGATGGCCGTACCGAGTGCAAGAACGAAACGGGCAAGCAGATGATTCAACTTTGGCATCATGTTCCTCCGGCGTCGACAACCGCACATACACGGCTGAATTCAGGCCAAGTCTACCAAACGAGCCCAGAATACGATGACGGATTTGTACCAGCGAACCTGCGCTGTAGCGATGCCCATCGGAACAACGGTATGCGTTTTGCCCCGAGCCCATCCCTTCTAAACCCGAGGATGCCTGCGGGCGGTCAGGAACAATACTCCACCTCCGGGATCTGCGTGTATCCCCGGGGCACGCACGCGCGGGGGTTGATGCACTGGCCGTGATTCGCTTCGTCATCAGGCGGTGAAGGGATGGGTTATCGCCTACCTCGTGGTATGATGAGGTGGTCGGTTGGATGCCTGTTCCCGCCGGCAGCCGGCAACCGAATGATGGCGCCGGCGCGCCAGGGCGTCGATAAGGTACGGCAATGGATTCAGTTTCAACCAAGGCACATCTAATCCACGTCGCGGGGAAGACCGGGGGCGAGTCTTACCTTCTTTGCGATACTTCGCGCGCAGAATTCATGGGCATTCCGTGCGTGAAAGGCACTTACCTGCACCCCTCTTCATCAGCTCACTGGCTCTCATCCAAGACGATGTATGTGCCGCTGGAAAAGATTCTGATGGTCACGGAGTACGAGTCGAAAGAGGCTTACAAAGCGGCACTCAAGCGCTATTACGAAGCCCAGGCCAATCAAGACTAGCTCGTCCAAACGAGAATCTCGGTCAGGCTACCGGTACCCCCTGTCGTTGCCCGACAACGCGCTGGCGGCGTTGCGGGTGGTGTTCAGGCAGGTGCGGGGTGACCCCCTCCTGAAATCTTGATCCATGAGTTGTGAGAGAATCTGCCCGGCCATTGGCGGGATCATATGCAGGTCCGTCCCGACACCCGGCGACGTGTCGTACCCGCCCCGCGACGTGGGCCAGCAGAGTTCCCGGTTCCAGCCGGACGGGCCATTGCCGTGTGCATCGGCAGGCAGGGTCCAGCCGGCGTAGAACCGGACTACGCGGCTGGGGTCGGTCGGGTCGGCGTCGGTGTAGGCAAGCGCACCCCATAGCTCCCGGTAGGTGCGCGGATGGTAGTCGTCGTGTAGGTCATATCGGGCTGCCCTGAGTGTGTCGCCGGTGGCGTCGGCGGGGATGGCGTCGTAATAGGCCAGCCCGCCCGTGGCGGGTCGCTCCTAGTATCGGGCGTAGTCGTGGGGGTCTCGGGCCGGCATGCAGCCAGGGCGACCGGGCGACAACTAGTGTCATCGGTGCGGGGCACCTAATCTTTATGTTCTGCCTCTGAGATTTTACGTTGCCACTCTAAAGCTTTGTGCCGATCCTCAGCCGCCATCGCCGAACCCGCAACGCCGAACGCGACCACCAGGAAGATCACACAAGCAACTATTGAGTAGATGGCAATAAGCCATGCGAGGGAAATCGCAAACACAAACAGCCCCAGCGCAAACGCAAGCTTGAACGGCCAGGCGAACATGTGCCCTCGCACGGGGTCGCCAAACGTCACGGCACAACCCGCCATAAG
The DNA here is from genome assembly GCA_030425705.1 of Phycisphaerae bacterium. GTDB lineage: Bacteria > Planctomycetota > Phycisphaerae > Phycisphaerales > Phycisphaeraceae > JAHQVV01. Next base: position 25,559 of record JAUHZU010000007.1, on the reverse strand, counting down.
GGGCAATACCCCGCTAAAGCCCCAAAGAGCATACACGGCGGCAGAGTTATCCGGCTGCAGGCTGACGATCGCGAGGATACTCAGAAAGCTCGCCCCGGCAACTATCCTTACAAGCTGGACCGCGAATGCCCGGTGCGCCTTATCATTCGCGTTGTCGTCGTGGTCGCCCATCTGTTGCTCCGGAATCTCTGGCTGGATTCACATGGTAACCCTAGCAACACCATCGGAAAAGACTTCACCGACACTCTCGCCCACCTTCTCGACGATGTACGCGGCGTCCCCGACGCCGAGATGGTCGGCAGGCTCGATGCGCTCCACGAAGCGGGCTACACCGTCGAAGTGTTCCAGGTCCAGGGCGAGCGGGTCTGCCGCGCGACCGACCTCGCGACGGGTGAGCGTGAACAGGTCCGCACGGTAGCCGGTGCCGTCACGGGCTGGACGGCAACCGGGGGAGGCGGGCGTTTAGCTAATATCCGATAACCGCCGGGGCGCTGCAGAAGCCGCCCCCACTGCACCGATATAGTCAGTGTCGCACAACCTAGACCCCCGGAAGCACCTGGCTGAGTCGAAAGATTCGCCGGGTGTTTTTTTCTACAACACCAGCCATTGAAAGAGGATGACAGCGATAGAAGACCCAATCAGGCCCCACCCAAACACTCGCTGCCCCCACCGCCGCGTCCGCGACATCACGACCGGCAGCTCATCCAGGGGGCGGGGCGCATCGTTCCAGAACTCCGCGCCGCATTCCGGGCAACGGTCGAGTGTCTCGCCTAGGTCGTACAGGCAGCGGGGGCAGTAAGGCACGGGGCCATCATAACCCGCGCTCAGGTGAACTCCTCCAGCCCCGGGATCTGCGTGTAGCTGATCCGCACCGGGGCCGTCTTCGCCGCGCCGAACATCGAGCCGAAGTGCACCGCGTGTCGGCCGTAGCGCCGGTCGATCCGGTCCATACCGTCGGCCAGGGCCGAGAGGCGGCGCTGCTCGCGGTAGAGGGGCGAGGTCGTCGAGCGGTCGGGCACCAGGCCCGTCAGCACGACGCGGACCCGCAGCGCGTCGCCCCGGGGCTTGTGCAGCCACAGCGGGCCGAACGCCCGCAGCATCGTCAGCGTGTCCCGGCAGCCGTGCCCGAGGAACCCGCGTTTCTCGAAGCGTCGGCCGTCGAGCATCAGCACCTGCACCGTCACGAAGCTCGCGCTATAGCCGATCTTCCGCATCCGCTCGGCCGCCTTGTGCAGCAGACGCACCGCGACCTTCCGGCTGCCCGCGTCGCTGCGCCACTGCGGCGGCAGGACGTGGCCGTGCCCGACGGTCTTGCGCCGCACCGGCTTCCAGTGGACGTGCTCACCGCGCAGGTTCGCGTGCCACTGCTGGGCGATGATCCTGCTGCCGGTGATCTCCGCCCACTGCTGGATGGTGAGTCCGCAGAGCTGTGCGACGGTCTCGACCCCGGCCGAGCGCAGGCGGCGCTCCATGCCCCCCGCGATCCCACACAGGTCGGTCAGCCCGAAGCCCAGGAGCGCCCCAGGCAGGTCCGCGCGGGTCAGCACGGTCAGCCCGTCGGGCTTCTGCAGGTCCGTCGCCATCTTCGCCAGCCAGCGGTTGGGCGCGACCCCCACCGAGCAGCGGACGAACCGGCCGACCTTGGAGTAGATCGCTTCCTTGACCCGGGCCGCGACAACGCGCCCACGCTCGGGCCAGCGCTCCTCCCCGAGCAGCTTGCAGGCCATCTCGTCGATCGAGCAGACATGATCGACGTGCAGCACCGACTCGATGGCCTCGATAATGGCGTGGTGGTAGCGGACGTAGACCTCGGGCCGGGCCTCGACGATCCGCACCCCGGGGAACAGCTTCTTCGCGTCCCGCACGCCGGTGCCGGTGGTGATGCCGTGGGCCTTGGCCTCGTAGCTCGCGGCGATGCAGCAGGTGGTCTCGACCGGCGTGGCGACGATGCCCACGGGCCGGCCGCGCAGCTCCGGCCGCTCCTGCTGCTCGACCGAGGCGAAGTAGCTGTTCATGTCCACATACAGCCAGCGGACGGCCAGGTCGGACGGGGGTGCGGTGGGCTGCGGCATGCCCGTACATATACCGAACGCAAGCCGTCCGGGTCAAGGGGCTGCCCACGCGGTTTAGTCGGGGTTGAACAGACCGCCCTGCCCGCCCGGCCCGGCGACGGGCTCGACCAGCCCGGGGCCGTCGTTCCTGACGTTGCCGACGGCCTGCCCCACCGGCCACGCCTCCATCCGGTCGGCGGGGAACGGCCGCAGCAGGTCGGCGATGTTTGCTGGGTCTTGCGCGCTCGGGTCCAGCCAGCGGTCGTAATCGCCCGGGCCGACGATGACCGGCATGCGGTCGTGCAGGTCCGCCATCAGCTCGTTGGGGGCGCAGGTGAGGATCGTGCAGCTCTCCAGCTCGTTGCCGGCCGGGTCCTGCCAGTGCTCCCACAGCCCGGCGAGGGCGAAGACCTCGGCCCCCGCGACCCGGATGTAGTGCGGCAGCTTCTTCCCCCGGGCCTTCTCCGGTTCGAGCTTCTTCCACTCGTAGAACCCCGACACCGGGACCAGGCACCGCCGACGCCTGAGCGCGTGCTTGAACGCGCCGTTGGTCCCGGCGGTCTCGGACCGCGCGTTGATCATCCGGTAGCCGACCTTGATGTCCTTGGCCCACGACGGGACCAGGCCCCAGCGGACCAGCCTGACCTCACGCTCCGTCGGGGTGTCGCGGACGATCGCCACGGGCTGCGACGGCGCGACGTTGTACCGCGGGCCCAGCTCCACCCGGCAGATCGCGCGGAACTGCTCTTCGAGGATCTTCGCCTGCACGTTCAGGGCGTAGCGGCCGCACATACACCCATGCTACAGGCAAAGTCCGCCAGCAGGCTGCTTACAGCCAGCCCCCGCCCTGCTGCCAGTCGGCGATCTATCACCTCACTGCCGGCGACACACCCGCCCGCGACCCCGACTCGCGCGCCGATTGACCTCCAATCATGTAACCACTGCAGCGGGCCGTTTGTACCCGGCCGGCTTGGATCCCCCGAGGGATGTTGGGCCCTGGAGGAAAACAGTCCAGCACTATCTACTTCTTTCAGTTCTGGCGAGGATCATGGGTGAGATCACTGGACTACTTCAGCACCCGCCGGATCTTCATTGCCCTGATTCGAGACGTCAATGTGCTGGGCTTGATGCCCAGCAGCGCGGCGGCCCCATCCACCCCGGAAACTCGACCGTTCGTCGCTTCCAAGGCACGGACAATGTTTTCCCTCTCCAGCCGCTTCATCTCCTGGTCCGTGTGAATCGCCGGAGGAGCCTGTTGCGGGTCCGCAGCGTTCGTGCGGGGAGCATTCGTTGGCACTTCTACCCGGAGAGAAGAACCGGCCGAAGTAATCACCGCTCGCTCGATGATGTTGTGCAGCTCGCGCACGTTGCCGGGCCAGTCGTAACGCTGGAGCTGGGCGATGACCGCTTGGGTGATGCGGGGCCGTGGCCGGTTGAGCCGCTGGCAAATGTCTGCCGTTAGCTTCTGTGACAACTCGGGGATGTCGTCTTTGCGCTGGCGGAGCGGGGCGATCTCGATGGGGAAGACGTTGAGTCGATAGAACAGGTCTTCACGGAACCGCCCTCCCGCGACCTCCTGCTTCAGGTCTCGGTTCGTCGCGGCGATGATGCGCACATCCGCTGTACGGGTCTTGGTCTCGCCGACACGTTCGTAGGTGCTCTCCTGGAGCACGCGCAGCAGCTTGCTCTGCAAGCTGAGCGGCATCTCGCCAATCTCATCCAGGAAGAGCGTCCCGCCGTTGGCGGCTTCGAATCGCCCCGCACGGTCATGCAATGCCCCGCTAAAAGCGCCGGCGACATGCCCAAAGAACTCGCTTTCATAGAGCTCATGAGGGATCGCGGCGCAGTTGACCTTGATCATGGGGCCTGCCGACCGATCGCTGCGCCGGTGGATCTCGCGGGCGACGAGTTCCTTTCCGGTGCCGGACTCGCCGGTGATGACCACGTTGGTGTCGGTCTTCGCGACGATCGCGATCTGTTGGGTCGTTCGGCGCAGCGCGGCGCTGCTCCCGACGATCTCGCCGAAAGCACCTTCGGACGCGATCTCTTCGCGCAGGAACTCGTTCTCGACCTCCAGCCGCTGCTTGAGGTCGTCGATCTCATCAAATGCCCGGGCGTTGACGATGGCCGCCGCGGCGTGATCCGCAAGCATGCGGTGCCAGATCAACTCGCTCATCTCCACGGTCGTCCGCGTAAATACCGCGAAGACACCGATCACCTCTCCACGGAAAACCAAGGGGTGCGCGGCGAGCCCACGGATCGCCTCCGCCTCGGCCCATGCCGGGTCGGCGATCCACTGCATGTCGGTGGCCGTATCCGGGACAACAATCGCTTCGCCGGTCGATGCGACACGCCCGATCTTCCTCACGCCCAGCGGGAAACGGCGGAACCTTCCGCTTAGCCGATCCCAGCGCAGCGCCTCTTGGTCCAGGGACTGTCCTGCGCTTGCGACCAGGTGCAGGCAACGCGCGTGATCCGGGCACTCCTCGCGCAGCGGGCATGTGCCGCAGATGTCTCCTGGCTTGACAAGCCAGATGCGACACAGCGCCACGTGCGGCATCGCGGCGACCCGGCACACGATCATCTTGAGCAACCCTTCCAGAGACCGTTCGCCGGCCACATCCAGGAGGAGTGATTTCAGCTCGGCATTGCCGTCTGTCAACAGGTCAGGCATCCCCCTAGATTACGAGATTTCGCGATGCGCAGAACTAGATTTCGCTAATTCTTGAAATGTCGCGATCCATACGGCAGAGCGATAACTATCGTAAACAACTGTCAAAATGATTCTTAAGCATTCTTGTCCGAATGGCACGTGCCGTGCATTAGTACTCGCATACGGCGGGATATCCCCGCCTCTCACCCCCCCCTTCAGGAGCCTTCTCATGCCCAGAATCGAACCCCTCCAGCCCACTGATGCTCAAGGAAAGACACGCGAACTTTACGAAGGCGTGCACAGCGCGATCGGGATGGTCCCCAACATGATGCAGTCGATGGGCCATTCCTCGGCGGTGCTTGACGGGTATCTCGGGTTCAGCAGGGCCCTCAATCGGTCGCTGAACGCCGGGCTGCGCGAGCAGATCGGGCTGGCCGTCGCGGGGAGCAATCACTGCGACTACTGCGCCTCTGCACACAGCGCTTTGGGCGAGAAGGCCGGCATCGAGCCGGATGAGCTCGCCCGCAACCTGCGCGGCCAGTCGATTGATGCCAAGGCCTATGCCGCGATCCAGTTTGCGATGGCCATCGTTGAACAGCGCGGGCATGTCACCGACGCCGACCTCGATGCGATCCGCAAGGCCGGCTTCGACGAGGGGGAGGTCGTTGAGATCATCGCGCTCGTCAGCTTGAACCTCTTCACCAACTACTTCAACCATATCGCTGACCCCGAGATCGACTTCCCAGAGGTCATCACATCGTTCGCGGCCGCGTCCTGACACGACACGCCCAGGCCCGTCCGCACATGGATCCACCGCAAGGACTCTGCACATGATCACCGCTCTCAAAAAAGCACCCGGCCGCAAGTCCGCAAGGCACCAAGCCAAGCGTCGCGGCGGCATTGGCTCAAAGCCAGCCCGGAGCGCGCCGTCCGAGCAGAATCTCATCGCGTGTATCGCAGGCGAACTTGTGGAAGGCGAAGGGCTCACTCACCAAGACGCCCTGAGTCAGGCCAGGCAGATTCTTGAACAGGCCTTTGCCGCCATCTCCTAACCCACTCACCCAGCAACGAGACCCCCTATGGACATTATCAACCCTAGAACTACGCGACTCATCCTCGGCGGCTGCGCACTTGCTTGCGGCATCGGCGCAACCGCACTCATGGCCGCCGGGACTTCGGATGGCCCCGACACCGAATCAGCACGCACGACGCCGACCGCACCCGCAGCTTCTCCACACCCCCGGGGTAAGCCCGACGCGGCGCTGCCCCGTTACGACATCACACTGGACCCGAGCCGGGTCGCGCTGGTCGTGACCGACCCGCAGAACGACTTCCTCAGCCCCGACGGCGTGACCTGGGGCGTGGTGGGCGAAAGCGTCACCGAGAACAACACCGTCGACAACATCGAACAACTCTTCATCGCGGCGCATGCGAACGACGTGCCGGTGTTCATCAGCCCGCACTACTACTTCGAGCATGACCACCACTGGCACTTCGAGGGGGCCCTCGAGTCGCTGATGCACCAGATCGGCATGTTCGACCGCCCCAGCGCCCTGGACCTGCACGGCTTCGAGGGCTCGGGCGCCGACTGGCTTGAACAGTACAAGCCGTACATCGACCACGAGAACACCATCGTGGTCAGCCCGCACAAGGTCTACGGCCCCGAGAGCAACGACCTCGTGCTCCAGCTACGCAAGCGTGGCATCGACCAGGTGATTCTCGCAGGCATGTCCGCCAACCTCTGCACCGAGTCCCACATGCGTGAACTCATCGAGCAGGGCTTCGAGGTCATCGTCGTCTCCGACGCGACCGCCGCGGCCAAGATCCCGGGCTACGACGGGTACGAGGCGGCGTACCTCAACTTCCGATTTATCGCAAACGACGTATGGACCACCAGCACCGCACTCCAGCGGATGAACTCACTTGAGAGATGAGAACGGCCCGACGGGCCATACGCAGCACTCTTTTCCCACCCATCCACTTTCAACACCTAGCCAAGGAACAACCATGCGACTCTCCAAAAACAACTTCCTCTTCGCCGGCGGGCTCATCCTGATCGTGCTGGCTACCGCCATCACGTCCTCTATGGCCGCCATCGAAACCATGCAATCAGACGCCAACCCGAACAACTCGCGCGCCTATTTGCACAGCTACAACCTGAACAGTACCGGTTTGGCCATCGAGGGCTACTGTCCGGTCAGCTACTTCACCGACCACAAGGCCGTCCTGGGGAACCCGGGGCACACCTCGACACATAACGGCGTGGATTACCGGTTTGCCTCCCTGTCGGCCAAGCAGGCCTTCGACCAGAACCCTGAGCGGTACACCCCGGCTTACGGCGGATGGTGCGCCTTCGGCATGGCGATCCAAGACAAGTTCCCGGTTGACCCCACGAACTTCAAGATCGTTGATGGACGCCTGATGCTGTTCCTCCGCAACGCAAATGTCGATGCGCTCGCACGATGGGAACAAGGCGACGAGCCCGGCCAGGTGGAGTCGGCCGATCGCCACTGGCTAAGCGTCGGCGGATGATCCGAAACACGAAGGCCCTACGCCGGCGAGGTGGGAACACCTCGCCGGCGATTCAAGACCCAATACTCACCCCGGCAACAAGGAGTTCGCCATGCCATCCCCCACCGACATCAAGCCGCCGTTTACCGAAGAGTCTGCCCGCGCCAAAGTCCAGGCGGCAGAAGACGCCTGGAACACCCGCGACCCCCAACGTGTTGCGCTGGCCTACACGGTGGACTCGCAATGGCGCAACCGTGACCAGTTTTTTGCCGGCCGAGAAGCGATCGAAGCGTTCTTGCAACACAAGTGGGAAAAGGAGCTCGATTACCGCCTGATGAAAGAACTTTGGGCATTTACCGACAACCGAATCAGTGTCCGTTTTGAGTACGAGTGGCGCGATACCAACGGTCAGTGGTACCGCACCCACGGCAACGAGCACTGGGAGTTTGATGAGTCCGGCTTGATGCGTCGCCGGGATATGAGTGCGAACGACGTGAAGATACGTGCGGGCGATCGGCGGTACTGACACTTTACCGCGTTACGAATCATGAGGTGATTCTCCAGAAACATATCCCATCCGAAGTATGTAAGGAAGCTCAAGATGACAGCCCTGCTACGAATCGACTCAAGCGCCAGACCAACGAAGTCCATCACCCGTGACCTGGCGGACCGCTTCATAGAATCGTGGAGATCTGTGGAACCAGAAGTCAAGGTCGTCACGCGCGATGTGGGCCAGGCCCCACCACCCATTGTGACGGTGGACTGGATCAGCGCGGCGTTTACCCCTTACGAAGAACGGACCGAGGCAATGCACGAAGCGCTGTCGGTCTCCGATGTGCTCGTGGACGAAGTAGAGCAGGCGGATGTCCTGCTGTTCGCCGCCCCGCTGTACAACTACGGCCTTCCGGCATCGCTCAAATCCTGGGTCGATCAGGTTGTACGCATCGGGCGGGTGTTCTCATTCGATCTCAACCGCGGGGACTTTCCGATCGAGAGCACACTCGGCGGCAAGTCCGCTGTTGTTCTCTCATCGTGGGGCGAGTTCGGCTTCCACGAAGGCGGCCCACGTGATGGGTGGAATCATCTGATTCCACACCTGAAGACCCTTGCGACCAAAGTGTTTGGCGTCCTCGACGATGATTTTCACGCAATCGCCTCCGAGTACCAGGAGTTTGGTGGCGATCGGCACGAGCACTCGCTGGAGCAAGCCAGGCTAGCCGCATCACAGCTTGGGCGCGAGCTTGCAGAGTACCGACTCGTTACGGAAACCCCGTTGAAGCAACCAGGCTAGAGCGCGAGCGACATCGTCATTCAAGGACGCGATCAATGCAACCAATCCTGATCACTGAGACTCCCACCCATTTTGCCCATGGGGTACCCCAATGACACGAGAAGATTTCAACGCCGCCGCAATACAAGAGTTGGACGCGGTCTACCGCTTGGCTATCCACCTGACCCGAGAACCGGAACGAGCATCCGATCTGGTGCAGGAAACCTACCTCCGCGCGTTCCGCGCTTCTGAACGGTTTGAGATGCGTGAACACGGGATGCGGCCCTGGCTGTTCCGCATCCTGAAGAACACCTATTTTACCACACTAAGAAAGCATGCATGGGAGCGGTCAGCTCGTGAAACATTGAACCCGGATGACGCATACACGGAGGCTGACGTTTACGTGGCTAGCGACATGAGCGGGATCGACTGGGAACAAGTCGATGATCGAATCAAGCACGCGATTGATGGTCTGGGCCGCAACCATCGCGAGGTGTTGATGCTCTGGGCGGTGGATCAGTTCAAGTACCGGGAGATCGCCGGCATCCTGGGCGTTCCTATCGGGACGGTGATGAGCCGACTACACCGAGCTCGGGCGGTCCTCGCGTCACAGCTCATGGACCTGGCTCCCGCTATGCACGCGGTCTAGCACAGCCAGCACCTAAGCGGCTACTGTAATGTACGGCATAACCGCCACGTGGACGCCGGGGCAGACAAAAGTACGAGTCCGCGGCTGGCTATGACGCGGAGACACGGGTACGGAGGATGTCCGCACCGCAACGATGAGACCGGATCGCCCTGTTGACACCATCCTCGCCACTCCCGCTTCTTGCCGCTGAATCGCGTAGGCCAGCACTTTCAGCGCAGCGTCGGTCATCAGCCCACGCTCGGCCCTGGCGTTCAGCACGCTGCTCATCGTCCACCTCATCCCGGTCATGAACGACTCGACCTGCCAGCGTCTCTCGTAGCCCAGGGCCTTGTTGATCTCTTCCTCGCTCATCTCGACCCGGCCGGACAGGAAGCCCGCCATGCTCGAGCTCAGGGACTGGGTCCACTCGATCCCGCACTCGCGGATGGCCTGCATGCCGCCCTTGCGCAGCCACCCCCGGATGTTGGTGATCAACGCGGCGCGGCCGGCCGGGTTCGCGCCCATGATCCGCGCGACGGGCGCGACCCCGAGCAGCAGCCTCGTCGTTGGTGTCGCCGTGAACGATCCTCGCCACGTCCTAGAAGTGGATGACCTCGGTGACGGCATCCCGGATCGAGAACCTGGCCCCCCCCTCGTTTTCCTTGACCGGACCGGAGTCGTCGCCGACAATAGGGTCTGGAGCCCCGCTCTCCTCTAAAGGGATCGGGCCGCTTGCGGCCTCTAAGCCCTCAGACGGAGCGGGGTCTTTTTCTTTCGTGACCTTCTGGAAGTCGAACACCTCCAGGTCATCCAGCACATCTATCGACTCGCCCTTGACCTTCACGCGGTTGAATCTGATCTCCGCGACGCACCGCTCGCCGTCGATCAGGACGCCGGCCTTGTTGACGACGATCGGGGGCTTGCCGTCGTCACGCTTCGGCAGGTAGCCCTCGAACCGGGCCTGCTCGGCGAGCTGATCGAGAACCGAGAGCGCGGCGATTGACTCGGCGTCGCGTCGCGTGCGAAGGGTGTGCTTGACCCCCTGCATCGACATCAGCATCGCGCGGCCCGTCGATGCGTTGGTGACGCACTTGCCCCGCAGGTGCTCTTGGGCCCAACGCTTCGCGGCCTGGCGGGCGAGGACCAACGAAGGGTGACCGGCGACCGACCCAAACCGGTCGCTGTCGATACGGATCGAGAACAGCATCCCCGTCTCACCATCGGGCTTGGTCTGCCCCTCACGGAACGCGGCATTGGCACGCTCGGTCTTGCTCCCGCCTTCTTTCACCGCGTTGTAGCCGTCCACCGCGTCGCAGCCCTGGGCCTTGAGCAGGCGCTGCCCGCCGATCGTGGTTTTGATCTTCCCGCCCTCGCGACGCGCTTCACCCCGTACACGAACCACGACGGGCTGGGCTTGCCCTTGCGGTGGGACTGCTTGGTAATGGTGCCCTGCCGAGTCAGACCCTCGGTATGCACTAACTCTGGGTTGGCGACGCCTGCGGGGTCGATGAGGCTCGCAGCGACTGCACCCGGTCCTGGATCTGCGCCTTGGTAGGCATCGAGCGATTCTCGCGTGGACCATAGACGTCTTCGCACCGACACGGGAAACCCGGACCCGTGGAGGGGTACCCCATGCGCTCCCAGTACGCCTTGAGACCCCCGCTTGGGCGGGTCGATAGCGCTGCGCTGGCCGGTGATCCGGTCTTACTACGCTCGGTAGCCATGAGTCACAAGCTCCCTGGCGGTCTGGTTCAATGCTCAAAACCGCCCGAGTAGCGGGCGAGCACCCGCAGTGCCTTATCCCGGCATCGCATAACGATCTTTACGCCTCCGGCCGTCACCCGGGCCGTCTCACACATGATACGCATCTCTTCAGTCCATTCCTCCACGGGCCGGAGCGTAGGCGTTTCGCCGGGATAAAGCACCATATAGTCCGCCGGACAGACCCTCGAGAACGCGATCATGGCGTATTGGTTGACGATACGCAGCAGATGCTCATCGGCCGCGGCCTCGCGCCGCCGGCGATGGGCCTGAACTTCTGCCGCAACCATAGCATTTGTTAGCATCCGGCAGGCCGTGACCCGGGCCGACCGCGGCGAGTATCCCGCCCGGATCGCGGCCTGGGTGCCGTTGGCCCCCGCCGTATAGGCCTCGATGAACCGGCGCTGACGCGCTGTCAGCAGTCGGCCTGGGACGGCTGACGGGTTGGGCTCATCGGCGATCATTAGCCCCCCTCCCAATCTTCCGGCAGCCCGCAGAGCTTCTTCTGCAGCCGCAGCATGGTTTTTAGCTCGTCATCCGTCAGCCGGGACCAGTCATGCTCTGGCTCTTTCGGCTGGGCACCGAGGGCCTGCCCGTCCTTGCCCGTGATCTCGGCCCGCGTCGTGCCGTACTTGTACCGGAGGTTGCCCTTGAGGATTAGCTCGAGCATCCGGTCGCTCTTGCGTCGGCGCTTGAGCGGACGCGGCTGGGGCAGCGGTTCGCCCTGGTCGTCGCATTCGATCATGACGACTTTCCCGCCAGAAACCACGTACTCCTCATCGCCTTCCATCGCCCGGCGTAACGCCTCTGCCTCGACACGCTCGTAGCCCAGGGCCCGGGCCTCCTCGACCTTCTCTCTAAACTCGGGGTGCAGTTGCATGTCCCGGTAGAAGGCCCCGGTCGAGCACCCTACCGCCTGACAGGCCGGTCGGACCCAAGGGCACGTCTCCAGCCGCCGCAGTACCACTGCATACTTGGGATTGGGCCGCCACCGCGGCTTCGCGCGCGCGTTGGGGTGCGCTTTAGTGCGCACTCCTGCACGAGCCTTCGCGCGGGCGGATGCGCGTGGCCGGCTGTCCGCGCGGACCATTCTGGGTGCAGGGGCGTCGACTTGGTTCATGATGGTCACCAGCTTCTTGCCACCTAGGGCAGGTGTTCACCGCATAAGGCCCTGGGGCGACTTAGGACGCTTCGGTCGATTCCGGTTGGGTCAGGTCCACGATCCGGCGACGTTTTTCAGGAGATAAACCATGCCACGCCTGGACGACCATGGCCAGCTGAGCATAGCCAGCCGCATTGCTACCAATACAGCCACCCTCCGACGCCGCATTGCCAGAAACACTTGCCCCAGCATTACTTAGAATCACCTCTTGCGGTTTTGTAAACCGCAGGTTACCGGTTCGATTCCGGTCGGTGGCTTTCCCGTATCACGCCGCACATCTCCGCATCTTCCCGCAGTCTTCATGGCTTTTTCGTCGTTACCTGCCCCGTCTCCTTCGGATCGGTCGGTGGATGCGCTGGCAAGGTTTCCCCCCTCCGCGTTGGTGGTCGACAGGGAGTCGGATTGCTCGTGCCACCCGCGATCGGCTGGGTCGACCCGGGCGGCGGGCTCGGCCAGCCACTGCCAGCGGGCCTGGGTCAAGTCCTCGCGGGGAACATCAGCGGCTTTCCATTGCCCCGGCATGGTGAAGACCATGGCGCGGGTCAGTTCAAGGTCGGTACGCTGTATATTGAGATGGCTAGCCCTGGGTATGGGAGCACGGCGACTTGGAATTTTTAGACGCTTAGGTACCCCACTCAATCGTAGCAGGCGGGCCCAAAACCCCGAACGGGTCCGTGTTCTGTGACAGAATGCACGGGTCGATCCGATCACTCACCCTCTTCCTCATCTGCATCTTATGGGCCAGGACAACCCCCCGAACACGACCGGCGAAGACAGTGTCTCCCCCGCCCCACATGCCGGCGGTACGCCCACCCTCATGGATGTTGTCTATGACCAACTCCGCGGTCTGGCGCAACACCGGATGCGTCATGAGAACCAGGGCCACACCCTCCAGCCCACCGCCCTGGTACACGAAGTTTACCTGCGGCTGATGAAGAACCCCGATGTCGCCTGGGATAACCCGGGACACTTCTACGCGGCCGCCGCCGAGTCGATGCGCCGGATCCTCATCGAAAAGGCCCGTGAGAAAGGCGCTCTAAAACGTGGTGGTGATCGGGGCCGCGTCAGCATGGACGACCTGGACCTGGCGGATGATGTCCCCAGCGAGATGGTCTTTGCACTCGATGAAGCGCTCAACGAATTGAAAGCCCAGGACCCCCGTATGGCTCAAATCGTCATGCTGCGCTACTTCGCGGGGCTATCGGTTGAACAGACCGCCGAAACACTGGAAATCTCGCCCCGCACCGTGAAACGAGAATGGTCCGTGGCCCGTGGATGGTTGTTGACACGCATAGGAGAGTAGTCGACAACCCCCTACCGCACTACTCCATACGGATCGGCGAACCATGACCGACATCGACGCACCTGGGGACCCTACGCCCACTCCTCCCGTTGATCCGACCTGGGTTCTGCTCAAGGACGCCGTGGCAGATGCCATGGATCTGGATCCAGACAGCTGGCCAGAGGCACTTGGCAAAGCCCTGAGCGGCAATACCGAACTGATCGGCCAGGCATTAGCGATGCTTCGGGCAGCCAACAACTCGACATCGCATCTGCACTCCAAACTCGACGCCTGTGTTGGCAATGAAGACAACAGCGATCCCTATGCGCTGATCAACACCAACATCGGCCGGTACACCGTCAACCGGCTCATTGCCCAGGGCGGCATGGGGGCGGTCTATGCGGCCGTGCAGGATCAACCCAAGCGCACCGTCGCACTCAAAGTCCTGCGCCCCGGCAGCGTCTCCGACATGACGCGCATGCGCTTTGGGCGCGAGGTCACGGCCCTGGGCCGGCTGAAGCACCCCAACATCGCGCAAATCTACGATGCGGGTGTCTACCGCTCCGCCGGGGGCTCGAAGCTGCCCTACCTGGTGATGGAATACGTCGACGGCTGCTCGCTGACCGCCTACGCGCGCAACCATGCCTTGGAGATTGAAGACAGACTCGGGCTGATCATCAAAGTCTCCGACGCCGTTCAAGCGGCGCACCAGCAAGCCATCATCCATCGTGACCTCAAGCCGGCCAACATCCTGGTGGATGGCCACGGGGAGCCAAAGGTCCTGGATTTTGGCATTGCGCGATTCACCGATGAAAACGATCTTGACCTCACCAGCCACACCGCCACCGGTGTGATCCTTGGCACCCTGGCCTACATGAGCCCTGAGCAGGTTAACGCAAACGACCAGGTCGCCGATGCGCGCGCCGATGTCTTTGCCATCGGCGTCATGCTGTACGAACTGGTCATGGGCAAGCCGCCGGTCGATGTCAAGAACAAGCCCATCTCCGTCGCGCTCAAGCTCATCAGCGAAGAGAGAAGAGTGGATCTTGGTGTGGGCTATGACCTGGATCTTCAGACCATTATCGCCACCGCCATGGCCCACGACCCCGCCCGTCGCTATGGTTCCGCCAGCGAACTGGCCGCGGACCTCCGACGCTACCTGGCCAACGACCCCATCGCCGCCAGGCCCCCGACGACCCGTTATCTGCTATCCAAGTTTGCTCAACGCCACCGCGCCCCGTTGGCCGGGGTCGCCGTCTTTGTCCTGCTGCTGATCGGAGCCACCCTCCTCGCCAGCGTCGGTTTTATGCGCGCCGAAGCCCAGCGAAAAGCGGCGGTTACGGCTCGCAACGAGGCCCAGGCACAACGTGTGATTGCAGACGACGCCACCACCCAGGCCTTGCTCCAGCGCAATATCGCCCAGGCACGAGAGCAGGAAGCCCAGGCCGCCCGTGCCCAAAGCGTCATTGAGCGTGACAAAGCCATTGAGGCGCAAGGGCGTGCCCAAACGGTCACGCAGTTCATGCAGACGATGCTTGGGGCGGCCGACCCCGAAGTGCTGGGCCGGGGAATCAGCCTGTTGGAGACGATCGAGTACTACCTGGGGCAGGTTGAGACCACCTTCGCCAATCAGCCACGAACCCGCGCTGAGATCTACACCACCCTGGGGTGGGTTTACTTTTCCATCGGCGAGTACGACAAGGCCCGGCCCATTATCGAAGAAGCCATCGCCCTGTACGAACAAACCATCGGCCCGGACGCCTACGAATCCCTCGTAGCCGTCAACCACTTGGCCAGCATCTTCGATGAAAGCGGAAACTACGAAGACCTGGCCCTGCTGCTTGACGAGCAGCTACCCCTGGCGATGGAATCCTTGGGCCAAGGCAACGAGGTCGTCTTGCATTTACAGATGATGAAAGCCGCGCTGCTTAGCCACCAAGGCCAATACCAGGACGCTGACGCACAGTTCGCCGAGACCGTGGAATCGGCCCGCGAGTCGTTGGGCCCAACCCACCCCCTGACGCTCACCTACATGAACAACTATGGCGAGTTTCTGTTTGAGCAAGACCAGTACGACCGGGCCGAATCACTTCTGAGGGCCGTGGTCAAGCAACGTCAGGCCGACCCCAACGCCTCGATCCAGGACAGCGCCATTTCGCTATCCAATCTCGCAAGCCTCCTTGAGATCCAGGGACGCTACGACGAGGCCGAGGGCATCTACACCGAGACGCTGCCCGCGATACGCGACGCCCTTGGCGAAAGCCACACCACCACCATGTCTCTGATGATGGCTCGCGCCACCAACCTGTCATCGCTTGGCCGACACGATGAGGCCTGCGAACTTTCAGGCCGCGTCGTTGAGCTTCGTCGTGAGCACTTTGGCCCCGATCACCTGGATACCTTCCTGGCCATGAACAACTATGCCGTTCAGTTGGGCTACGCCAATCGCCATGAGCAAGCCGTTGGCGTCGCACACGAAGCCTACCAGGGTCTGCTGGCTCAACAGGGCCCCGACCACCCTCTGGTCTGGCAGGCCGAGCAAAACTACGCCGTGGCCCTGAGCAATCTGGGCCAGAACGAACAGGCCCTGCCGCTGATCAAGCTCGGCCTGGATCGTCTGCAAACTACCCATGGTCCAACCCACCCCAGAACCATCATCCAAGCCAACAACTACGCCATGGCTCTCTTTGAAGTCGGCCAACACGCCGAGGCGCTGTCCATCGGTGAACAATGCCTTGAAGACGGCGCCGAAACCCTACCGGACCCCGTCATCGCCAAACTCCATCGCAACGCGGGCCGCTACGCCATGGCTGATCAGCAGTTTGAGCGGGCCCAGCAACACCTGCTGACCAGCTACCGGATGCAGCTAGATGAGCCCGGCGGCCAGGCCATGCGGCGCACCGCCATGTTCCTGGCAGACCTCTACGACGCATGGGGCAAACCCGAACTGGCAGCCCAATATCGTGCCGTCAGCGAGCAGGAGCCCTGATCCAGTCCTGTGTTATCAACACCACAATTTTTTTGATTGGCCGTGGCCCCGCATGAGAGTCATTGACGCATAAAGAGGCGGACCCCAACCCCTAAACCCTCTTTTGGAGACCTCTCATGACCACCCGCACCCTGATCAACGCTCTCTGCGTCACAGCCGCCCTCGTCCCCGCCACACTCGCTACGGCTCAGCCACGCCCCGTACCGGCACCGCAGCCCATCCCTCACCAACCGGAAACGCATACCCCGGCGGCCGAGCCCCTCACGCTTTCCGAGCCCGTCGTCGGCAGTCTCAATAACCGTGACCACACCGCCGACGACGGCAAGTACATCGACTATTACCAGGTCGAACTCATCGCGGGCCATCCCTACCACTTCTCCGTGACCGGCCAGGGCTTTGCCACCACCGTCGAGGTCCTCAATGCCGACGGCAGCGAGCTCCTTGGCACCAAGACCTACACCGACGATAACCTCTTCATCATCTACACCGCCAAAACCGCCGTATACACCATCGCGGTCAGCACCGAGAATGCTGGCGATTCTGGCCGGTACATCCTCCACGCTGTCGAAGGCGACGAAGGCCTGCCCGCACGCGAGAACCAGACCGGCGATATCTCGACCCCCGCAGGCACCGAGCCCTTTGCCGGCGAGCTCAATGACCAGAGCGAGACCTCCGGGCAGGGCCGGTACTTCACCTACTCCATCGCCGAGCTCGAAGCCGGCCGGACCTACTGCCTCTATGTCCAATCCCCCGACAACGGTGTCTTTGCCGACATCGTGAGCATCGACGGCCACCCCGTCGAGTACGCCGCGATCGAGCAGGAAGGCGCATTCATCCGCGTCACCCCGACCGTCTCGGGCCCCCACGCCCTCTCCATGATTACCAAGCGGCCCGGCAACGCGACGAGCTTCACCGGCTACGCCTGGGTGGTCAGCACCGGCTCGAGCACAACCATCGTTGACCAGCTCTCCGCCGAGAGTGTCCGGCTCGACGATGGCACGTACTTCGATTTCCATGAAGTCGAACTCACCGCCGGCACCACCTACGTCATCGACGTGACCTCCGATGCGTTCGACGCGGTCGCCTACCTCTTCGACGGCAGCCAAAACCAGCTCGCCGTCAACGACCAGGCCGAGGGCACTGGTACCAACGCACAGATCACTTTCACACCCGAGTCCAGCGGCACCTACGTTGTCGGCGTCGGCACCCCCACCGCCGGCGCGACCGGCGGGTACATGGCCCGAGTCGCGTCCGGCGACCGCATCGGCCAGGCACCGGGCGTCACAGTCAACCGCGGTGATGAGATCGACGAGGACGACTCGAATGTTGTGCCGCACAACAATGCGGCGGGACTCGTCGGCCGCTGGGACCTGGTCAGCGTCACGCGCAACGGCCAGACCACCCATATCCCCGCTGGCGCTTCATCCTATGCCTTCCACGCCGACGGTACCACGACGGCCTATACCAACGGCGAAGTGAGCGACACCAGCACCTACACCGTCGATGGCAACGAGATCGCGATGACCGAAGCCGACGGATCGGTCGAGGTCAGCACCTTCCACATCGAAGGCGACACGATGACCGTCACTGTTGAGAGCCAAAAAGAAGCTGATGGGATCGTCTTAGTCTTCAGCCGCGGTGGTGCCGAAGAACCCGCACCCCGCGCCAACACCAACCCGGCACTCCACGGCCGATGGGAAGCCACGATTGTCACCGCCAACGGCCAAGAAAACAAGATCCCCGCCGGTGCAATCGTCTTCGAGTTCCTCCCCAACGGCCGCGTCGCGTTGTCTGAAAACGGCAACGTCTCGGAACAAGGCACCTACACCAATGACGGTGATGCGCTGATGATCTGCCTCGACGGCGAAGACAGCGCCGAGCATAACACCTACCGCGTCCAGGGCGACACCCTCATCATCAACACCGTGATCCCCCCCAACACCCCCGCCGTTATCAGCCTCAAGAAGATCGAAGACGAGTAGCGCCGCCGCCGCGAAGCCGCGTGGCACGGGTGGCTGCGACAACGGCTGAGTGATCAGGAGCTACTCAAGCAGGCCCAAAGCCTGTGTGTCTGGCGGTGTGTGTGAGTTGTTCAAGATCGCAGAACAGACCCAGGCTGTGACGAAAGAAGGGCGTAGCCCGACTGGAGTCGCAGCCTGGATCTTTGGGTGGATGGAGTCTCTGACAACTTCTGGACCGAGAATTCAGGAGGGAGTCAGTGGTTGGACCTCCCGACCAAGAACCAGGGTTACTCCGAGGAGTCTGGCCCAGCTTCTGCCTCGGCTAAGACCGCGCGCAAATGCTGAGCCTACACGTCATGTCCAGTGCCGGGCTCTGCTCGTGGGAAATCACCCTGCTGCAAGTTGATTTGATCAATCCTAGGCGTGCGCCGGGGGGGGGCTCGTCTTGGGTTGCTGAGTGCTCCTTGGACCGGATCAGGACGCAACTGGAAAACAGTCTTCGGCTTCCGCGGGACGGCCGGCGGACAAAAGAACAAAACCCAGATCAAAGTATGCATTAGCGGTTCCCTCTCGGTTTTCCGGTTCTCCTGCCAAACGCTATTTTACGATCATTCGGAACAGTGGCCGTTTGAATGTTGATGCTCCCGCGGCAATCGTTTGGCCAAACCTCACGACTGGAGGTATGGCATGCTTCAACACCCCTGCCCTCCTGTACTTACACGAGGGGGCGTATCCCGCAACGATCGCCGCGCGTGTGGCGTTGCCGCATTGGATATAGACTTCAACCACTGTCTCTGCCGCAGGAAACCGGTTCGATTCCGGTCGGTGGCTTGTCGCGCTGGCGCATCCCAGGCCATACCTCCTTTCTACGGACCGCATCGCTTTGGCGGTAAGTCACCGTGACGATGCCAGGTCGATTGCTAGCCCGCAACGCTCATTTGGGGCATCGCTCGCCCAATCGGGTCCACCCGCTGATGGATGATCCGTGTCACACCAACCGAGTCGCTGGCCCATTGCGGCTGATCGCGTGTAAGTAAGCAGACCGTGACCCGTCTCCTGCGGTAGCATTCAGGGTCCGATTCCGGCAATCGGGGCTACCATGTAGGCGTTGAGTCGCTGTAAACGCGTATCGAGCGGGGATGTGATGATCCGTGAGCGTAGAAAGTGCAGGCTGTGATGCGCGTAGTGCTGCGGGTGTTTGTTGCGGGGGTCGCGTTGGTGCTCCTGCTCGGGCTGGCGACGGGGGTCGCGTGGCGGGTGTGGACCGTGGTCACGGCCGAGGAGGAGGGACCGGGGCGCGGGGCGCAGCGGGCGGTCCCGGTGGAGACCGCGGCGATCGAGCGGGGCGCGATCGAGCAGGAACGCGTGTTCAGCGGGACGCTGGTGTCGGCAGCGGAGGTGCAGGTCGCGCCGAAGGTCGGCGGGCGTGTGCTGCGTGTGGCGGTGGACCTGGCGGACCCGGTCAAGCCGGGCACGGTGGTGGTCGTGCTGGACAGCGACGAGTTCGAGCAGGCGGTGACGCAGGCGGACGCGGAGCTTGCTGTGGCACAGGCGAATGAATCGGCCGCGCGGTACGCCCTGGAGATCGCGGACCGCGAGATGCAACGGCAGACGACACTGCGGGAACAGGGTGTGGCGTCGGACACGCAGTACGATCAGGTGCGGGCCGACCAGCTCGCGGCGACGGCGGCGGTGTCGGTCGCAGAGGCGCAGGTCCGCCGAGCAGCTGCGACGCTGCTGAACGCGGAGACCCGGCGGGACTACACCCAGGTGCGCGCGTATTGGGAGGAGGCACAACCGCAGGAGCAGGGAGGCGGGCAGGAAGCCGTTGTGCCCGTGGGTGGTAATCCTGGGGGCAGGCGTTTCGTGTCGCGTCGGATGGTGGAGGAAGGCGATACGGTGACGGCAAACACACCGCTGCTGACCATCGTGCAGTTGGACCCGATCAAGGCGGTGCTGCACGTGAGTGAGCGGGACTACGCCCAACTCGCACCGGGGCAGTCGGTGTCGCTGCGTGCGGACGCGTACCCGGAGCACGTGTTTATCGGGGAGGTGACAAGGGTGTCTCCGGTGTTCGAGTCCAACTCGCGTCAGGCGCGGGTCGAGCTGTCTGTGCCCAACGCGGAGCTGCTGCTGAAGCCAGGGATGTTCATCCGCGCGACGGCGGTGCTCGGCCGGGCCAACGACGTGCAGATCGTCCCCGAGTCGGCGGTGGTGAAGCGTGACGACCGACCGGTCGTGTTTGTCGTGGACGAGTCGGGCGGGTCGGTGCGGCTGGTCCCGGTCGAGCTGGGGATCGCGAACCGCGGCCGGGTGCAGGTATCGGGCGAAGGGCTGGCCGGCCGGGTGGTGACCCTGGGGCAGCAGCTGCTGGACGACGGCTCGGCCATCCTGCTGCGGGACGACGAGCCGGCCGAGGACTCGGCCGATGGTTTACCGGGCACGGGGACAGCGGCTCCCGGGGCGGGCCCATGAGCCTGCCGCAGTTCAGCGTAAAACGCCCGGTGCTGACGTTGATGGTGACACTGATCGTGGTGTTGCTGGGCGCGGTGGCGTTGGGCCGCTTGCCGATCAACCTGCTGCCGGACGTCGAGGTGCCGCGGCTGACGATCCGCACCGGGTACGAGGGCGCAAGCCCCGAGGTGATGGAGACACTGGTCACCCAGATCGTCGAGGAGATCGTCGCGACCGTCCCCGGTGTCGAGGAGATGACCTCGACCAGTTCCGAAGGCAACAGCAACGTCCGCGTGACCTTTGCCCCGGGCACCGACATCGACACCGCCGCGATTGATGTGCAGGCCCGGCTCGAGGACGAGCTCAACGAGTTCCCCGACGACATCAGCCGGCCGCGCGTAAGCAAGTTCGATATCGCCAGCTTCCCCGTCGTGATCCTGGGCATCTCCAGCGACCTGGACCCGGTCGAGCTGACCGAGTTGATCGAGGACCAGATCCGCCACCGCTTCAGCCGGATCCCCGGCGTGGCGCAGGTCGACCCGTGGGGCGGGTACAACCGGGAGGTGCGGATCGAGCTGGACCCGCAACGCGTTACGGCGCTCGGGCTGCCGCTCAGCGACCTGCTCGACACCATTCGCGACTCGAACCTCGACCTGCCGACGGGGACCATCGAACAGGGCGACTACGAAGTGACGTTGCGCGCCCCCGCTGAGTATCAGGACCTCGACACGCTGCGCAGCCAGGTCGTCGCGACGCGCGACGGCGTGCCCGTCACGCTCGGCCAGGTCGCGACCGTCAGCGACACCTACGAAGAGCTCACCCGCATCATCCGCGTCAACGGCGAGCGCGGCCTGCGACTGGCGATCCGCAAGGAATCCGAGGCGAACACTGTCGAGGTGTCCTCGGCCGTGATAGAGGAGATCGAGGCGATCAACCGCGACTTCCCGCAGCTCACCGTCGTCGCGGTCAGCAACCAGGGCAACTTCATCGAGCGGTCGATCGCCAACGTCGCGCGGTCGGTGCTTTACGGCGGAGCGCTGGCGGTGGTCGTGCTGCTCGTGTTCCTGCGCAACCTGCGGAGCACGTTGGTCATCGCCATCGCGATCCCGATCTCGATCCTCGCGACGCTGGGCGTGGCCTACGTCGCCGGGCTGAGCATCAACCTGATGACGCTCGGCGGGCTGGCACTGGGCGTCGGGATGATGGTGGACAGCTCGATCGTCGTGCTCGAAAACATCTACCGTCGGCGGACCGAGGAGAACGAAGCCCCCGCGCTCGCGGCCGTTCGCGGCGCGGGCGAGGTGGGCGGAGCGATCGTCGCGAGTACGGTGACGACACTGGTCATCTTCCTGCCGCTGATCTTCGTGCGCGGGGTGACGGGCATGCTCTTCAAGGAGTTCGCCTACGTGGTGGCGATCTCGCTAGTGTGCTCGCTGGTCGTCGCGTTGACGATGGTGCCGATGCTGTCGTCGCGCCTGCTCAAGCCGAAGCAGGAGGCGGCACAACGCAAGCGCGTCGGCCCGATCCGCTGGGCGGACCGGCTCGCCGAGGCGTTCTTCACCGAGTTGGAGAAAACCTACCACGCGCTGCTGTCGTTCGCGCTGCGGTTCCGCCTGGCCTGCCTCGCTCTGGCGGTGGTGCTCCTGGGCGGGTCGCTGTTGCTTACCCCGCTCATCGGTTCGGAGTTCCTCCCCGCCAGCGACGAGGGGGAACTCACGGTCACCGGCGAGATGGAGATCGGCACCCGCCTGGGCCTTGTCGATCGTCAGACCCGTAAGATCGAGTCGGTCGTCGATGCCACCGTCCCCGAAGCCGTCGGTCAGGTCGTCAGCATCGGGTCCTCGGGCTGGCGGCCGGACTCCGGCGCACGCGGCTCGGTCGACATCACGCTCGTGCCGTCCGGCGAACGCGAGCGATCGAACAAAGACATCGCCGAGGACCTGCGTCAGCAACTCGACGACACGATCCCCGGCATGACGATCCGTTCTCGCGCGGCCGAGGGACAGAACCTGCTCGAGCGGATCCTGCCCGACGGCGGCGGGTTGACTGTCGAGATCCGCGGCTACGAGATGGACGTCCTCGATGCGCTGGCGGAAGAGGTGGTCGTTCGTCTGGAGGGCACGCCGGGCGTGACGGACATCGACGCGGGTCGGCGAAGCGGCGTGCCGCAGGAGCAGATCCGTATCGACCGGGCGAAGGCCGCGGACCTGGGGCTGACAGTCCGGCAGGTGGCCGAGGCGCTGGAGATCGCCGTGTCCGGCCGGCTGGCGGGCGAGTACCGCGCCGAGGGCCACAGCTACCCGATCCGCGTCCAACTCGCCGGGGCGAAGCAGCTCCCCCTTGAGGAGATCCTGAACCTCACACTCAGCACGCCCGGCGGCCAGGCCGTCGCGCTCCGCAACGTCGTCAGCACCGAGCCCGGCACCGGGCCGGTCCTCATTGACCGCAAGGAACGCCAGCGCAACCTCACGATCGAGCTCGAAGTCGACGACCCGGACCTCGGGTCAGTCGCGCGGGAGATCGAACGCCGGCTGGACGAAGTCCCCCGCCCGGTCGGCTATGAACTGCGTGTTGCGGGCAGCTACGAGGAACAGAAAGACGCATTCAATGAGTTGTTGCTCAGCATCACCCTCGCCCTGGCGCTGGTCTACATGGTCCTCGCCAGCCAGTACGAGTCGCTGCGCGACCCGCTGGTCGTGATGCTCTCGGTCCCCATGGCCGCGATCGGCGTGCTCGTGACGCTGTTCATGACCGAGACGACGCTCAATGTGCAGAGCTACATCGGCTGCATCATGCTCGGCGGGATCGTCGTCAACAACGCCATTCTCCTCGTCGACCAGGCCGGCCACCTGCGCACGGTCGATGGCATGCCCCCGCGCGACGCCGTCGCCGAGGCCGGCCGACGACGCCTCCGACCCATCCTCATGACCTCTGCCACCACCATGCTCGGCCTGCTCCCGCTGGCGCTCGGCATCGGCGAGGGGGCCGATGCCCAGGCCCCGCTCGCCCGCGCCGTCATCGGTGGCCTGCTCGCCTCTACACTCATTACCCTGCTGGTCGTGCCGATCGCCTACACGCTTGTGCACCCGCTCCGCCCCACCGCGACAACATGAACCCCCCAGACCCCCGGAACATCCTGAGCCGCATGCTGGTGACCGGCGCCGCCATCACGCTTGCCGGGTGCCTGTCGACCGAGTCACACACGATGTTCCGCGCCGACTGGCAGGACCGGCTGCGCGCCGCGGAGCGCGAGCCTGCGGACATGCCGCTTGCCCCGGCCGTACAAGCCCACGATGGCACGGCTTGGGCCGACGCTAAGCTCGCCGGCGAGGGGCCGATCGAGCTGTCCATCGAAGAAGCCGTCGTGCTCGCGCTGCGCAACAACCGCGACCTGCGCGTTCAGCAGCTCACCCCGGTCATCGTCGGCACCTTCGAGCAGATTGAGCGTGGCGCGTTCGACCCCGAGGTCTTCGCCGAACTGGCCTACGGCGAATCCACGGCCAGCGAGATCGACCGCGGTACCGGCCAGCAGTTCTCCGTGGACGACAACGAGTCCTCCGCCATCGCGGGGGTGCGCCAGCGGCTCCCCTGGGGCACGGAGATCGAGCTGTCCATCGGCCAGAACCGCGACAACTCCAACCGCGCCCCCGAGCAGCAGGACGCACGCATCGGGCTGACCGTCACGCAGCAACTGTTACGTGGGGCCGGGCCGGCCGTGAACCTCGCCCGCCTGGAACAGGCCAAGCTCGACACACTCGCCACGCTATACGAACTGCGTGGCTTCGCGGAGGCGCTGTTGGCCGAAGTCGAAACGACCTACTGGGGCTACGTCCTCGAAGCCGAGCGCATCGCGGTCTTCGAGCAGTCGCTGGAGGTCGCACAGACCCAGCTCGAGGTGATTGAAAAGCGCGTTAACGTCGGGGCGCTGGCACGGACCGAACTCGCCGCACCGCGTGCCGAGGTCGCTCGACGCGAACAGGCGCTCATCGACGCACGCAGCAGTCTTGTGGCCCAGCGGTTACGTCTGCTGCGCCTGATTGATGCGACACCACAGGACGGGCTCACCCGTGACATCCGGGTCACCACACCGCCGCAGTTCGATCCGCAGCCGCTTGCCGGACTGGACGAGCACATCCTGCTCGCCCGTTCCGCACGCAGCGACCTGTCCGAGGCACGCCTCCGCCACGAGCAGGACCGGCTCGAAACCATCGTCACCCGCAACGGCGTCCTGCCCCGGCTGGAGGTCTTCGCCGCGTTAGGCAAGACCGGCTACAGCGACACCTTTGCCGGATCGTTCCGCGAACTCTACGACGACACCTACGACCTCACCGCGGGCGTCCGCCTCAGCCAGTTCCTGGACAACGACGCCGCCGATGCACGCAACCAGGCGGCCTACGCCACTCGCCGTCAATCCGCCGCGGCGATCCACAACCTCGAACAACTCGTCGAGTTGGATGTCCGTCTCGCTGCGAATGAACTCGAACGTGCCCGCCGACAGATCACCGCCACCGCGACGACCCGGTCGCTCCAGGAGGAAGCCGTCCGCGCCGAGCAGGAGCGTTTCGAGGTCGGCGCGAGCACAACGCTCCAAGTCGCCCAAGCCCAGCGTGACCTGCTGGAGACCCAACTCGCCGAGGTCGAAGCGGTGGTCGCCTACCGGCTCGCGCTGATCAACCTCTACCTCGCCGAGGGCTCCCTGCTGGACCGCCGCGGATTCGTGATCGAGTAAGCCCGGCCCGCTACCGCGTTCTTGCGTTGAATCGTCTGGGGTTGGGTTGGGGTGGTTCGTTGGGTTGGGGCTGGTCCTGGGGGGCGGGGGGGAGGGTGGGGAGGGTTG
>JAUHZU010000021.1 GCA_030425705.1 Phycisphaerae bacterium | reverse complement strand
CATAGTCTCCATGGAGAAAATCCTTCCCTCTCATACAACGCGGAAGGACTCGCAGAGCCAGAAAATCAACAGAAGGTGGGACCCGGACGACGCTTACGGAGGACAGGACGAGAAGAAGAAGCGCGCGCATCCACATGGCGGGAAGCATGGCGCGGCACGGGCGCAGGACAAGCCCCCGGACCCCACGTCCCGTGGACCGGCGCGCCGATCTCGCGGACCTTGGACCGACAAGTCAGGGAGGACACCATGCGCGCCATCGCTCTCACGCTCGCACTGCTTGCCGCGCCGCTCGCGGCCCATGCCGACCCGGTCGGCATCACGCCCGACACGATGTCGGTGACGGTCACGACCGCCGCCGGGCCGGTCGAGATCATGCGCAACCAGGACATCGCGCACCGGCTGGAGGGCGACTGGACCCTGACCTCGCGGCCCTGCCCCAATTTCTGCATCCAGCCGATGATCCCGGCCCCCGGCGTCACGCCCATCGGCGAGCTCGAGGTGCTGGCCGCCCTTCAGGACCCGGCCATCGTGGTGATCGACGGACGCATTCGCCCCGAGTTCGAGGCCGGCACGATCCCCGGGGCCGTCTCCGTGCCCTATACCGAGGCGGCCGACCGGCTGGGCGAACTGGGCTGCGAGCCGGACTTCGACGGCTGGATCTGCGAGGGCGACGCCGTGAAGCAGGTCGTCCTGTTCTGCAACGGCCCGTGGTGCGGCCAGTCGCCAACCGCCGCCCGCCGCATGATCGAGGCCGGGTTCCCCGCCGAGAACATCAGCTACTACCGGGGCGGCATGCAGAACTGGACGATGCTCGGCCTGACCGTGCTGCCCGGCGGCGGCAGCTGACACCAAGCCGATTTGCCAGCGGCGGGTCGCTGTGCTTGGATCGGGGCATGACCGAGCAACGCCAGACCGACCCGGACGACCTCGCCCGCGAGGTCGCCGCCCTGCGCGCGGCGCTGACGACCCTGACCGGACACAAGGTGTTCCGGTCGCATGCGACGGTGCCGCGCCTGTTGTGGTTCAACTTCCTGCGCGGTCTCGCCCTCGGCCTCGGGTCGGTCGTGGGCGCGACGATCCTTGTCTCGGCGCTGGTCTTCGCGCTGTCGTCGATCGACTTCGTGCCGGTGATCGGGGAATGGGCGACTGACATCATCGACGTGATCGAGGCCGGGAACACCGGCACACGGCCTGCACCCTAAGGGTGCAATCCGCTGATAACGCGTGATTTCGGTGGAACTGGCTGGGGTGGTAGGATTCGAACCTACGGTACACGGTACCAAAGGCTATTTCGCGTTTTGTGTGGGTGGCTTGGGATCTGGTCATGCGAGCACGCCACCAGATGTTGTACGGTAGGGTGAGGCTGGCAGGTGGCTAAGGTTGCCTGCGATCAGGTAGGCCATGAGGATGAGGATGAGGTTTCGGACCTTGCGGTAGCCTCTGGCGCGGGCCTTGGCTGCTTGGATGAGCCCGTTGATGGCCTCGACCGAGCCATTGCTGAG
>JAUHZU010000020.1 GCA_030425705.1 Phycisphaerae bacterium | reverse complement strand
TGCATTTCTCCACGACCACCACCACCACATTTTGGAGAACTACCATGCAGAGCACGACGCTTTCCTTTGCCAACCTGCACAACCATGGCGAGTTATTTGCGAACCTTTTTCGCGCTAGACGACAGTCATTCATTGTCCAGAACAAGTGGGACCTGCCCGAAGCGATGGGGATGGAGTACGACCAGTACGACACGCCGGCCAGCCGCTGGGTCGCCGTTCACCACCTCGGCGAGGTGCTGGCCGGCATTCGCCTGACCCCCACCACCGCGCGCTGCGGCATCTACAGCTACATGATCCGCGATGCCCAGAAAGGCCTGCTCGACCAGATCCCGGAGGACCTGCTCTACGACGAGGCGCCCGTCGCCCCGCATATCTGGGAGTCGAGCCGCGTCTTTGTCAGCCATGCCACGCCGCAGAACATCCGCCGCCGGGTGCATGCCTTCCTGATCGCCGAGATGATGCGCTCGGCGCGCGAGCTTGGCGCAACGCGGGTGCTGGGCCTCATTCCGTCGAACTGGCCACGCTGGGCCAGCCGTTGCGGACTGGATGCCGAGGCCGCCGGGCCCGAGATGGAAATCGACGGCAGCCGCAACCAATGTGTCTGGATCAACCTCAGCCAGAACCTGCACTGATCCCGCTCCCGTTTCCGGGGGCGTTGTGAAACGGGAGCAGAGGACGCATATCAACCGGGTAGCCCCGGACTTCGACGACAGCCATGCGTTCTCTGCTCCTTACCGTTCTCCTCTCCGCCAGCCTCGCCCTGCCTGTGCCCGTCTCCGCCGATACCGCGGTGCCGGACAGCGCCGCGCAAATCTCGCTCAGTTTCGCCCCCGTCGTGCGCGCCACGTCGCCCGCCGTCGTGAACATCTATGCGACGCGCCTCGTCGAGACCCAGAGCAGCCCCTTCGCGGGCGATCCCTTCTTCGGGGATTTCTTCCGCCAGTTTCCCAGCCGCCCGCAGGTGCAGAACTCGCTCGGGTCCGGCGTCATCGTCTCGGACGACGGGCTCGTGGTCTCGAACTACCACGTGGTGGGCGAGGCCACGAACATCCGCGTGGTGCTGACCGACCGGCGCGAGGTGGGCGCGACCGTGCTGCTGGCGGACCAGGAGGCTGACATTGCCGTCCTGAAGCTCGACCAGACCGACGATCTGACCGCCCTGCCGCTGCGGGACAGCGACACGGTCGAGGTGGGCGACCTCGTTCTGGCCATCGGCAACCCGTTCGGGGTCGGGCAGACCGTGACCTCCGGCATCATCTCGGGGCTGGCCCGCACCGGCATCTTCATGGGCAACGCGCGCGGCTATTTCCTGCAGACCGATGCCGCGATCAATCCCGGCAACTCCGGCGGCGCGCTGGTGGACGGGCAGGGCCGGCTCGTGGGCATCAACACCGCCATCCTGACCCGCTCGGGCGGCTCGAACGGGATCGGGTTCGCCGTGCCCGCCAATCTCGTCGCCCGCTTCATCGAACAGGCGCGGGCGGGCGAGACCCGCTTCCAGCGTCCCTGGGCCGGCGTCAGCGCTCAGGCCGT
>JAUHZU010000019.1 GCA_030425705.1 Phycisphaerae bacterium | reverse complement strand
CAAGCCAGATGTGGATGACGCCGACGGCGCGCGATCACAAGGACGGGGCGACGACGCTGGCGAACACCCCGGTGAACGGCCTGCTTGGCCGCCAGGTCCTGGTGATGCCGATGGCTGGGCCGAATACCTCCGAGCCGCGCCGAAGCTTGAACCCGCTGTTCGTCGAGGCGCTGATGGGCTGGCCCACCGGGTGGACCGGCTTCGCCTCTGTGGCAACGGTGTGGTCCCTCTGGTTGCGGCGCATGCGCTTCGAACTCTCGCGGCTCAGTTGCTGGCCGATGGATGAGGCCGCGACATGAAGCAGTCCCGCCTCATGTCGCTCGTCGAATCCGTAGCCAACGTGATCGTCGGTTATGGCGTTGCGGTGGCAACGCAAATCCTGATCTTCCCACTGTTCGGGTTGCACACGACGCTAGGGCAGAACCTTAAGATGGGCGCGGTGTTCACTCTGGTGAGCATCGGGCGCTCGTATCTCCTGCGCCGATTGTTCGAGGCAATCCGCGTCCGTGAGGCCAAATTGCCGAACGACGGAATAAAGGTGACGCACCTTCATCCGATGAAATACACTCGGTTCCAGAAGAAGGAGCTAAGCGGATGTCGGGCGGACGAGAGCACTGGAACGGGGTCTATGATGCGAGGTCGGAAGACGAACTGACCTGGTTCGAAGCCACGCCCGCCCTCTCGCTCGAACTCCTCCGGGCGCATCTTCATCCGGGCGAGCCGTTCATCGACATCGGTGCCGGGGCGTCTCGTCTCGTCGAGGTCCTGCTTGAGGAGGGTTATGGCCCTCTCACCGTGCTGGACCTGTCGGGCGCCGCACTGGCGGTTAGCAGACAGCGTCTCGGCTCTCAGGGCGAGGACATCGCATGGATTGAGGCGGACATCACGAAGTGGGAGCCGGACCGGACCTACGCCGTGTGGCACGACCGTGCGGTGTTCCATTTTCTGACCGGGGCCGAGGAACGTGCCGGTTACGCCCGCGCGCTGTCGGCCGCCCTGCGCCCGGGTGGGATCGCGATCATCGCGACCTTCGCGGACGACGGACCGGAGAAGTGCTCGGGCCTGCCCGTGGTGCGCTATGCGCCCGAGGCGCTGGGGCAGGAACTCGAAAGGCTGCTGCCGGGCCGGTTCGAGACGCTGGACGCGCGACGCCACATGCACATCACGCCAAAGGGTAACCGGCAGAGCTTCCAGTACAGCGTGTTCCGGAGGAGAGATCGGTGAGACGAGAGCCGCCGCCCCATGCGGGACGGCGGCATTGGGTCTGTCGCGGTGTGCGGCGTCAGGCGTCAGGCGAGGCGATACACCCGCCCCCGCTCAGGAACCTTCTCGGAGGTCACCTCGAGCCCGAGTTTCTTCTTCAGCGCCCCTGCGATCGTGCCCCTCACCGTGTGAGCTTTATGCCGAAGTCGGCATAAGTCTCATTATGCCGATGCCCGGATTATGCCGATTTAGATTTGCAAGTCGTTGTTTCCGGAGGGGACCTTTGTGTCGGGGTCGGCATAATCAGAGGGCTTCGAGGAAGGCGAGGAGTTTGTCGGTCG
>JAUHZU010000002.1 GCA_030425705.1 Phycisphaerae bacterium | reverse complement strand
GCCCACTGTTCGTCGGTGAGTTCTGATCGGGGTGTGGCCATGAGCAGGAATCCTTTCCATGGCCGATTGGATCATAAGTGCGCCCGTAGCGCAAACTTACCGCGAAGAAAGTTGTGAAACCGCTTCTAGCCAACTGACTTTCTAAATCGGAAATCCACTTGGTTTATTCCGCCAACCAGCCCGCCTCGACAAAGGCGTTGCGGAGCATCGTCTCGGTTTGGGACGCACCCTGCGTCCAGTTCATCAGGCGTCAGCCGAAGCCGTACTGTCTGCTTGAACGTGCCCGGGGATCGACATCCAAGCCGTTGATCCGCACGGTCGGGCTGCCGAGGTAGCGGTAGGCCTGCACATCCAGTTCGTTTCTAACCACGATCGTCTCAAACCGGATATCGACATCGTTTTCTTCGGCGAACTCTTCAATCAAGGCGACCGCCTTGGGGGTGTTCGCTCAGCCGTCCTCCTGAAGGATGGTGACCACGTGTTCCGCCTCCGTCCCGTGGCCATCGGCCGCATCTCCCGCAATATGATGCGAGCTGGAACACGCGGCCAATGCCAAGGCCATGAAGGCAAACGTCGAGATAGAAAAAATTGTCGTTTCCATGATGAAGAGCTCCTGTGTATAGGCATACTAAGGGCTGAACCCGGGTGCAAGGTCAAGCCCCGGATTCTATTTTTTTCGCCGACGAGTCCAGCTTCGCGATCAGCAGGCACCTGCCCGCGTCGCCGCTCGTCTCGCAAAGCTCCAGCGACGACCGCAGCACCTTCTGCACGCGCCGCAGCCGACGCATCTGCTCCGACACCTCCGCCAGCCGACCCTCCAGCATCCCCACCACCTCGCCACACACCGCCGTCGTCCCCCGCTCCAGCCCCAGCAGCACGCGGATATCGTCCAGCGAGAACCCGATCGACTGCGCTTCTTTAATGAACCCCAACCGCTCGACATCCCCCGCCCCGTACAGTCGGTAGTTCCCCTTGGACCGATGCCCCGGCACGAGCAGCCCGATCCGCTCGTAGTACCGCAGCGTCGAGACCGGCAGCCCCGCCGCCTTCGCCAGATTCCCAATCGTCCACGTCGTCTCCATCCCAACATGATAAACCACGCCGCCGCCAGCGTGCTGCTGTCGAGCCCGGGTATCGTCGTAATGTTGACGATCACGGATGATCCAAAGCCCAGCGCGCCGCGTTGTATTGCGCAGCGAACGATTTTGCCGCCTCCTGCCACGCCTGGTATCTATTGGTATCGGAGGTGCCCGGGATTTCCCAGTCGCCGTCCTCCGGGTCAGATGATGCGTCGGGCACGCCCGGCCGGTAGATCAAGTCTTCCGCAATCAACACATAGCCCTGCCCGTCATGCGCTAACTGTTCCTGAATATCAGCACGATCCAGCAACTTGATCGCTCTTCGGTGCTGCTCCTTCTCGATCAGTGACCTAAGGTCTTCCCAGAACGTGTCTGGCTGATACGCCACCGAACTGCATGAATACAGCAGGAGCGTGAAGACAATCACGAGCAAGACCGCCGCAACGCAATACTTCATGCCACCGTCTCCGCTGTGTAGATATGCTGACCGTCGGCCATCTTGGAGACTCCTGTTCCATGACAACAAGCGATGGTGAGGGACCGCCCGCAACCTCGGACGCTTCCCCACGCGCTTTGTTCCCTACACGGGAAGATCGTGACGTTGTAGCATCCCGCGCGGAACGCTGAGGGTAGACCTAATGCGGGGTGATCAGGCCCGCGTTTTCGCAGTCTTCGTCGATCGGTGTCTGTGGCTCGTGTTCCAGTGTTGAGTGGTGGATATCAAACTCTTCTTGCAGCAGGTCTTTGATCTGCTGCTTTGTCTGTGTCCACTGCGCATCGGCCCCGTCGGGTGTGACGACGTGTGCTTCGAGTGCGCGGTGTTCCTCGTCGAGCTGCCAGACGTGGAGGTGGTGGATGGCTTCGACGCCGGAAATACGTTCGACCTGCT
This sequence comes from Phycisphaerae bacterium, assembly GCA_030425705.1. Lineage (GTDB taxonomy): Bacteria > Planctomycetota > Phycisphaerae > Phycisphaerales > Phycisphaeraceae > JAHQVV01. Next base: position 665,139 of record JAUHZU010000002.1, on the reverse strand, counting down.
CGGCGAGTTGGTCGAGGTCGAGGTCGGGGGGCGTGCCTTCCATGAGGATACGGACGGCTTGGGGCATCATCTTGAAGGCCTGCCAGAGGACATACCCGGCGATGACGAGGGTGAGGACCGGATCAATCCAGTTCCAGTCGAGCCAGATGATGAGGCCGGCGGCGAGGAGGACCGCGACCGAACCGAGCGCATCGACAAGGTTGTGGACGAAGGCGGCGCGGACGTTGAGGGAGCCGCGGCTCATGGACCACAGCAACAGCGCGGTGCCCAGGTCGACCACGATCGCTAACCCGGCGGCGGCGGCCATGAGCCAGCCGATGATTTCGACCGGCTCGAAGAAGCGCATGACCGCCTGATAGACCAGAGAGAGCCCGATCACGCCGAGCGTGGTGAGGTTGATCAGCGCCCCGATGAGCTCGGCACGGCGGTAGCCGAAGGTGTAGCGGTGGTCCGCGTCCTTGCGGGACACCCGTCGGGCGATGTATGCGATGAGCAGCGCGTTGGCGTCGTTGAAGTTGTGGGCGGCGTCAGAGAGCAAGGCGACGCTGCCGGACAGGAAGCCGGCGACGACCTGGGCAACGGTCAGCAGTTGGTTAATGACGAAGGACCAGAGCAGACGAGTATCGCTGACCCCTTCGGTGGCGTGGTGGCTATGGTCATGCGTCATCGTTGCTTCTTACTTGAGCCTTGCTATCAGGTCCCGTCAACAGGTAGCTCATTGTCGGGAGTACTAGAAGCGTGAGCAAAGTCGAAGTGATGATACCGCCAATGACCACTGTAGCGAGCGGGCGTTGCACCTCGCTGCCGACCCCGGTTGAAACTGCCATTGGGATGAAGCCGGCCGCGTCGGTGATAGCCGTAGCTAGAACCGGGCGGAGTCGAGTCTTGGCGGCTTCAATGATTGAGCTCTGTTTGTCGAAACCCTGCCGTCGATTCTCACGGATGGCCTCAATCAGGATCTGGCCATTGAGCACCGCGATACCTGACAGGGCGATGAAACCCACGGCGGCGCTGACGCTGAATGGGATGTCACGTAACCACAATGCGAAAATCGCACCCACCGCCGCAAACGGGATGCCGGTGTAGATGATGAGCACGTCCCGCAGGTTCTTCATGCTGAAATACAGCATGAAGAAGATCAGCAGCAGCACGGCCGGCACCACGATGGCCAGGCGGAGCTTGGCCCGCTCCAGGTTCTCGAACTGGCCGCCCCACTCGATGACGTAGCCCTCGGGCAACGCCACACTGGTGTTGATCGCTTCCTGGGCTTCGGCAACGAACGAGGCGGGGTCGCGGCCGACGACGTTGCACTGCACCCGGATCAGGCGTCGCCCCCACTCCCGGTTGATGGTGGACGCGCCCTCGGTCTGGTCCACCGAAGCCATCGCCGAGAGCGGCACCGCCACGCCGCCTTCCGTCGGAACGCGGACCGATTCGATGGCCGACACATCCTGCCGGAAGGTCTCCGGGAGGCGCACGACCAACGGGAAAACCCGCTGCCCCTCAAACACCTCGCCTACCCGAATCCCACCGATCGCCTCGACAAAATCGAGCACCTCGCGTGACGCGACGCCGTAGCGGGCGGTGCGGGCCTGATCGACCGTGATGTCCAGCTCGGGCTGGCCGGTGATCTGGTCCACCGAGATATCCGAGACCCCTTCCACGTCGAGGAGGATGCGTTGCACCTCGTCGGCCAGGCGGAGCAGCTCATCGAAATCGTCGCCGTAGATTTTGATGCCGATATCTGAGCGGATGCCGGACTCCATCTCGTTCATCCGCATCTCGATCGGCTGGGTGAAGATCATGTTCACGCCGGGGAACTGCGAGATGATCTTCTCCATCTCGGCGGTTAGCCCGGCTTGCGTGGTCGCGCGGGTCCACTCCGAACGCGGCTTGAGGGTCATGAAGATGTCGGTCAGCTCGATCCCCATCGGATCGGTCGCCACCTCGGCCGTGCCGATCCGGCTCCAGACGTGCTCGATCTCGTCGGGGAACTCCTCCAAGAGGACCTGCTCGATGCGTGTGTTGTAGCGGACCGATTCCTCGATCGAGACGCCCGCCAGGCGGATGGTGTTGATCGTGATCGACCCCTCGCTCAGTTTCGGGACAAACTCGCCGCCCATCTGGGTGCTGCGGTAGCCCGCGACGCTGAGCAGGCCGACGACCAGGATCAGTATGAGCCACCGAAGGCGCAGGGCCTTGCCGACGAGCCACCCGTAGGAGCCGCTCATCGCCCGGCTGATCGGTCCTTCTTTGGGCTTGGTCCGCCTCGGCAGAAAGTAGTACGACAGTACCGGCGACAGGAAGACCGCGATCAGCAGTGCGCCCGCCAGGGCAAAGATGAACGTCCAGGCCATCGGCCGAAACAGCTTGCCCTCGGTGCCCTCCAGGGTGAGGACGGGCACGAAGACCAGTGCGATGATGGCCATCCCAAAAACGATAGGCCTGACCACGTGGGCGCTCGACTCGGCAATCGACTGGAGACGTTCGTCGCTTGTGAGCTTGCGTCCCAGATCGCGCTGCCGCTTCTTGAGTCCCCGCAGGTTGGCCTCGGTCATCACCACCGAGCCATCGACGAGGATGCCGAAGTCGATCGCGCCAAGGCTGAGCAGGCTCGCGGCGATCGCGAACTCGTGCATGCCCTGGACGGCGAACAACGCCGAGATCGGGATCGCCACCGCGACCAGAATCCCGGCCCGGATATTGCCCAGCAGCACCAGCAGCGTGATCACCACCAAGGCCGCGCCGATGACGAGGTTGTGCTTGACCGTCTCGATCACCTTGTCCACGAGCGTGGTGCGGTCGTAGACGACCTCGACCTTCACATCGTCGGGTAGCGAGGGTTCAAGCGAGTCGAGGCGTTCCCGGAGCTGCTCGGTGACCTCCTGGCTGTTCTCGCCCATCAGCATGAACGCTAGGCCGAGCACCACCTCGCCCTCGCCGGATGCTGACACCGCCCCGCGCCGGATCTCGCTGCCGATCTCGACGTTCGCCACGTCGCGGATGCGTACCGGCGTGCCGTCGTTAGAGGCCACGACGATGTTCTCGATCTGCTCGATACTCGAAACCCGGCCGACGCCGCGCACGATCCGGGCCTCGCCCGACGTGACGAGCTGGCCGCCGCCGACGTTCGCGTTGTTGCGGCCCAGGGCTTCAAGCACTTGGTCCATCGTGAAGCCGTACTTGATGAGGGCTTCGGGATTGATGACGACGTGGTACTGCCGCTCGTGCCCGCCCCAGGAGTTGACCTCCGCCACGCCGGGGACCTTCCGCAACTCCGGCTTGATCACCCAATCGTGGATCGTCCGCAGCTCCTCGATCGAGCGGTCGGGGTCATCGGAGCTGATGGTGTAGTGGAAGACCTCCCCCAGACCGGTCGCGATCGGCCCCAACTCGGGGCGTCCGACCCCCTCGGGCAGCTCGACGGTCGAGAGCCGCTCGGTGACGTACTGCCGGGCGTCGATGATCTCGGTGTCGTCGTCGAAGGTGGCGACCACCTGCGAGAAGCCGAACTTGGAGACCGATCGAACATTTTGCAGGCCGGGCAGACCGCCGATCGACAGCTCCACCGGCAGCGTGATCTGCTGCTCGATCTCTTCGGGGCTGAGCGCCGGGGCGATGGTGTTGATCTGCACCTGCACCGGCGTGGTGTCGGGGAAGGCATCGACCGGGAGCTGCACCAGCCGGTAAATCCCGGCGGCGCAGGCGATCGCGAACAGCAGCATCACCAGGATGCGGTTCTTGAGTGAAAACTCGATGAGTCGGGCGAGCATACAAACTCCAATTAGTCGTCAACGCAACCGGCACCCAGCCGGGACTTGAGGAACTCGGTCCGCATCGTGAAGCTCCCGCCGGTGACCACGCTCTCGCTCGGGTCCAGGCCAGCCAAAATCGAGGCCGCGCCCGATGCAGATCGCGGGCCGACTTCGACCCGCCGCAGCGCGTAGAGGTCCGCTTCGTTACGCACGAAGAGGAATGTCCCGCCGTCGAGTTGGTGGACCGCATCGGCCGGAACCTGCAACGATTCCGTTGGGGTGCCGACGACCGCCGTTACCTCGGTAAACATGCCGTGCCGCAGGGTGCCGTCGTCATTGGGCACCAGTGCTCGGCCGCGGACCATGCGGGTCTGTTCGTCAATCTGCGGGCTGATCCAGATGATTTCACCAGCGACGGGTTGTCCCGGCCGCGCTCGGACGTGGGCGGACACCGCCCCGCCCTTCGCCAGGTGGATGGCTTGGTCTTCGGGGATCGCCAGATCGATCCACATCGTAGACAGGTCGGCGATGGCGAAAATCGCCTCGGAGTCGACCGACTCGCCGAGTGCGGCGCTACGTTCGATCACGGTCCCTGCGAACGGGGCACGGATCAACAAGTCCGAGCTGGCCGACTGCGTGTCCTCGATCGACTGCACGTCCTTCTCGGTAAAGCCCAGGTTGAAGAGACGCTGGCGGGTTTGATTGACCGCCAGGACCGCGAGGCGGTGCGCCCCCTCGGCCTCCTGCAAGTCGCGGCGGGCGGCGATGTTTTCCTCCGCCAGGCGTTGCTCACGCTCGTAGGCGGCCGTCTTCACGTCGAGTTCCGCTAAAGCCGAGAGGTAGGCCGACTTGGCCTCGGCCGCAGTGGCCGAGTTCAGGACCGCCAGGACCTGCCCCGCCTCGACCGATTCACCGACATCGACCCGGATATCGGTCAACACACCCGCGGCGAGCGGCGTGACCGAGGCCCGACGGTTTTCGTTGTAGCGCACCTCGCCGAGCAGTTGCAGGGACGCGGTGGCCGAACCGCGGCCGGGCCGCTCGACCGTGAGACCGGCCAACTCGGCCGAACGGGCGGAAGGCATCCTGATACTGAGTGACTCGCCGGGGGCCAATGTGCCCGCGCGTTGGGGCTGGCAGATGCCGCACTCCAGCTCGGGCACCCCGTGTTCGTTACAAAACAATGCGGGTGTCGCGCTTGGGGCGGCCGCCCCGGCGTCGCCGGAGGGCGAAGAACCGCCCTCCCGCAGCGCGGGGTTGCACAGGTGGCACTCGTCTTCGTACAGGAAATGCTCTTTGCAATACGGCCGGTCCGGGTCTTCGAGCTGAGGCTGGCACAGCCAGCACCGGTCTTCGTAGCGGCCGTGTTCGGTGCACCACAGGCGTCCGGCCTCACGTTGATCGGCGTCGCAGATGTAACAGGTGCTGCCATCTGCGTGCGTGTGCGCGACCGGCGCGGCGGCGTCTTCATCCGATTCCACGGAACTGGTGTCCTCGCCTCCGCAAGCGGACAGCAAGGCCAATGCGGCGATAAGGCTGGTGGCCGCGAGGCCTCTGAGCCAGGGGTGGGTAACGGGACTCATGGTTGGTCTCCTGGGGTTGGGGGTGGTGGAGTCATTCCTGAATCAACGGCGTCGAGCGGGGTTGCGATCAACCCCTCGACTTCGACCAGTGCGGTGTGGTATTCGGCCAGGGCTTCGAGCCGCTGGGCCTCGGTATCGAATAGCGTGCGCTGCGCGTCGAGCACGCTGAGGTAGGGAACTTTGCCCTCTTCGTAGCCGCGGCGGGTCGCCTCATAGGCGTCGCGCGACGCGGGCAGCAGAACATCGGTAATCGCCTGGGCTTCGTGGTAGGCGGCCGACAGCCGGGCATGCGCTCGATTCAGTCGCGTCGCCAACTCACGGCGGATCGCCCTGCCCTCGTCAATCGCCTGGGCCGCACGCAAACGGGCGGCGAGGATGTTGCCCTGGTTCCGATCGACAATCGGCAGCGGCACCGACACCCCCGCTACCAAGGCCGCGTCGCTGATCTCGTTCTCATAGCGGACCCCCAGCCCCGCATTGACATCCGGCACGCCCCTGGCCCGCTCCAGCTCAACCGCGGCCGCCAAGCGGTCCGCTTCCGCCGCCCAACGCCGAACGTCGGGGTGAGCGTCGATCTGTATGGACAGGTCGGCCAGCGACGGATTCGGGCCGAGCTGGTCAAGCGAACCGATCAGGGCCGTGTAGGTCGGCTCGTCCTGATCCCACATAGCGCTCAGGTCGCGACGGGCCGCGTCCAGGTCACGATTCAACCGGTCTGCGGTGATGCGGGCCGACTCGCTTTCGAGCCGGGCCCTGATTTCGTCGATCGGCGAGACATCCCCGGCCTGCACCCGCCGGTCGATGACCCGGCGGCTTTCTTCGGCCAAATCCCGTGTCCGCTCGGCGAGCTGGACCTGCTGCTGGATTTCCAGCACCCGTACAAATCGCGTTGCGGTTTCCGTGAGGACCGCAAGACGCTCGGCCTCGTAATCGAAGGCGGACACCCGCCAGGCTTCTTCCGCGACGCGGACGCGCGAATCTCGTTTGCCACCGAGTTCGATCAGTTGGCTGAGCATGAGCGTGGTTTCAAGGGCGTCGGCCCCGCTCAGCTCGCCCGACCCCGCGAAGTTCTCGAACTCGACCCCGGCCTCGGGGTTCGGCCGCAGACCCGCCTGGAGTCGGTTGGCTTCTTCTAAGCGCGGCCCCCACGCCGAGGCGTGCAGCCGCGGGTTGTGAAGCAGCGCCGCCGCGAGCGCGTCCCGCAATGACAGCTCACCCGATACAGCGGGCCCTGTCCCGTCGTGGTGTTGGCGTTTGGGGTCGGCGGGCGCGGCGTGCCGGGGCAGGTCGCGGATCAGCGGCCGGGTCTCGGGCAAGTCCAAGTCAAAAGGTGACGGCGTGCAGCCCGTGATCGCAAGCAAGAGCACGCACGAAATCTTGAGTGTTTTATAGGCAATGGAACGCAATAGCATGGTGTCTACTCGGTAGAAAAAGGCAGTCGATGCGCATCGACATCAGACCCGCAACAACCGCCGTGAACAGACGGCTGGCGTTCGGGTCGGGCCTTAGATGAGTAGAACCACGAAGCAAAGCTGAAAGAGACCGTCGCCTGGACGGCGAGGGTGAGACATGGAACTAGGCGGAGCGTCTGTCGCCAGGCGATGTTCCCAGCCATCCGGGATTACGCTGGGATGGGCCATCACGGGCAGCACGCCGAGTTCGCCGTGGGCGTCACCCTTGGTGGGCTCGCTTACCACCGCCGGATCGGTAGAAAGCAGTGTGGATCGGCAGTCTTGAGACGAGCAATGGGGCTGCGTGCAGTCAGGCACGTACAATTCGTCCTGGAACACCGAGCCGCTCGCCGTGCACCGGTCCGACTCCTCACAGAACGGACGGCCGACCTCGATCGATTGCGTCCCATCCGCGCACGCGCAGGCGTAGCGTGGGGGCATGACCCCCCCTACCGCCAGCGCGGCGGCGAGAACAATCGAGATGATCGGGTGGAGGCACATCTTTGAAATCTGCCGTAGTGGACAATCTCGGCTATTGTATATTACACAGGACCGTGTAACATGCAAGTGTCCAATGAATATTCCTGACTACCGAGCCGGATCATGAAAAATACCTGCCGCCCCAAACTCCCCCTGCCGGACCGAGCCCTGATGCATGGTCAGGACGCCGAACGCGTGGGCTTGCTCTTTAAGAGCCTTTCCCAACCGACTCGTCTTCGGATTCTGCACGCCCTGATCCGGGAGGACCCGCTTAGTGTTAGCGACCTTGCGACACGCATCGGCATGACGGTTCAGGCCGTCTCCAATCAGCTCCAACGCCTGACCGAGTCGGGTGTGGTTGGCTGCGAGCGCGTGGGCGTGCAGGCCTTCTACCGCGTGGTGGACCCTTGTGTGCCGGTCCTGATCGAGCGCGGCTGGTGCCACGTCGAGGAGTACCCCGGCTCGCCATCAGATGCGGCGGCAGGCGGCACGCGAGCGTCGGCCTGATGTCCGGGTGTGGATGTGGATCGGCGGATGCGGCTTCCCTCGAACGGCGGGCGCTATTCTGGTTGCTAGGCATCAACGGGGTGATGTTTTTCGGTGAGGCCGTGGTCGGCTGGCTGAGCGAATCGACCGCGCTGCTCGCCGACTCCTTGGACATGCTGGCCGACGCTTGTGTGTACGCGATCGCCCTTCTAGCGGTCGGCCGTTCGTCGCGGCTTCAATCCACCGCCGCAGGCACGAGCGGCATCCTTCAAATCGCATTGGGGCTGGGGGTGTTCGTCGAGGTGATGCGGCGGTACTTGTACGGAAGCGAGCCGGTGAGCGTTGCGATGATGGTCGTCGGTAGCGTTGCCCTCGTCGCCAACACCGCCTGTCTCGCTATCCTCGCCAAGCACCGTAACAACGGGGCCCACATGCGGGCGTCTTGGATTTTCTCAACCAACGACGTGATTGCAAACCTCGGGGTGATTCTCTCCGGCGGCCTGGTGCTGATGCTTGGGAGCAGGATCCCCGACCTCATCATCGGTGGAATCATCAGCGTGGTGGTTCTCCGTGGCGGCGTAAAAATCCTCCGCACTTCCCGTGATTGAGGGCATTAGCGCGCATTACCCCGCTAATCATTACACCACGCATTTTCAACTCCCTCGGCTCATGATCGGCAGCTCGACAGGAATCTGTGTCGCCACCTGCTACGAGTTAAAGCAGTGCTGTTACAACTTCGCTTGGTACTCTGCCGAGTTTTCGAACAACTATTGTTTCTAACGCCCCGAAGGCGCGTTGTCGTGAATGCGGTGCGCACGCAATCTTGGATGGGGCAGGTGACGCTACAAAACGTAAATGATGAGCATCACAGCCGCCATCCCTGCCATGGTCAAATCCTCGACGAGGGTCACCTTGGTCATCGGCAGGTTGAGGGCGGTGCCCAGGCAGGCGCAGCGGATGGCGCGTTTGTCGAGCAGTGCTTTGAGGACACCTGCCGCGCCGACCAGCATCAGGACGAGCGTCACGATATTGACCACGATGGGCAGCACGTTGATCAGGTAGACGATGCCCAAGGCCAGCTCGATGAACGGGTACGTCCGGGCATAGGTGGCTGAGCGGCGCGCGATCAGGTCGTAGCCGCGATAGGCGGAGACAAAACCAGCGGGGTCCAGCAGCTTGAAGAACGAGAAGACCAAGAAGAACCCGGCCATGAAGTGCCGCATCATGACCATCGGGTCCCACTGGTCGGTCGCATACCCGACCAGCAGCACGGCTCCGGCGATGTACCCGACGATCAGGAAGAGCGGGTAGAGACTTTCGTCATCCTGCTCATGGCCTTCGCCCTCATCATCAGTGTTAGCGTCATGGTCCTGTCCGTGGTCTGTCTCTTCAAGCCCGTAGCTGCCTTTCGCGGCCACTGCCTGAGTCAGTTTGTCGGTTTCGATGTGCTGAGCCATTGTGACCGAGGCGCGCGGTGGCTTGAGTGTGACCTCGGCTTCTTCGACGCCTTCCACGGATTCCAGCGCAGACTGGACTTTCTCGACGCACGCCCCACAGTGCATCCCGCTGATCTTGTACTCGTGCTTCATTGTTCGGTTTGCTTCTTTCGTAGGTAGAGCCATTCGCCCCCGAATATCAAGATGATTCCCACACTCGCGATCATGAGGACTAGCGGATCGTTGCGGGCCTGGGTCAACAGTAGCGCAGCCAAGACGGCGGCGTCCAACGTCAGCGCTGTGATCAACACCCAGGCGCTGGCCTCGACTTCCTCTCGGATTCGGCGGAGGATACCCCAGTGGATCGCCATATCCATGACGATGTAGAAGATGGCCCCGATCGTGGCGATCCGGGAGAGGTCCAGGAAGATCGTCAGGAGCATGGCCAGCACGATGGTGTAGACCAACGTGTGTTTCTGGATACGGCCAGGCATTCCGAAGTGGCGGTGGGGGACCAGGTCCATGTCGGTCAGCATGGCAAGCATGCGCGAAACAGCGAATACACTCGCAATGACGCCCGAGACCGTCGCGACGATCGCAAGCCCGACCGTGAAGCCGACCCCCGCTTTGCCGAAGACCGGGCGTGCCGCCTCAGCCAATGCATAGTCCCGAGCGCCGATGATCTCCTGGACCGTCAGTGAACCGGCCACGGCCAGCTAGATCAACAAGTAAAGCACTACACAGATCGCGATCGAGATGATGATCGCACGCCCGACATTCTTCTTGGGCTCGACCAGTTCTGCGCCGCTATTGGTGATCGTTGTGAATCCTGTGTAGGCCAGGATGCCCAGAGCCGTGGCCGTGAGGAACCCGATGACTGGCATCGCTTGGGCAGGGGCCGTTGGGTCGGCCTCGAATGACAGGCCCGAGGCCCAGAGCCCAACGGCGGCAAGCAGTGCAATCCCGCCGACCTTCACGGCGGCGGTGAATTTCGAGAGATTCCCGATGACCTTGTTCCCCGCGATGTTGACCAGGAACGCAACGACGAGAAGGCCGACGCCCAGCGCGGGGACCAGCCAGTCCGGGCCCTTGGCATCGAATAGCTGGAGCGTGTAGGTGCCGAAGGTGCGGGCGACCAAACTCTCGTTGATGACCATGGAGAAGTACATCAGTAGCGAGCATCCCGCGGTAACCACACCGGGGCCGTAGCACTTTTTCAGGATCATTGCGATCCCGCCCGCGGACGGTGCGACACGGCAGACCTTGACGTAGCTGTAGGCGCTGAAGCCCGTGACGACTGCGGCTGCGAGAAAAGCCAGCGGGAACAGCCCCCCGGCGTGCTCGGCAAGCTGCCCGGTGAGCGCGAAGATCCCCGCCCCGATCATCACGCCGGTGCCCATGGAGACAGCACCGAGCAGAGAGAGCGAGTTTTTCTGGTAGTCGTCGTGGTGGTGTTCTTGCTTCATATCTGGAGGGCTCGTGATTCTCTGTAGTATTCAAGGCCCATCAGGACTCTCGGGCGGGGCGACGGGGATCGGCTTCTGGCTGCTGTAAGGTCCTCCCCATCGCCGCGAACATGAAGGACGCCGACCACGCGATAAACAAGAGCCCGTTGAGCGATTCGGTGGCGACGAGGCACCGCATGTGGCCCTGTGGCAAAACATCGCCGAAGCCCAGCGTCGTGTAGATCACGGCGGAGGCGTAGAAATGGCCGAGGGCCCCTTCCGATGGCGATCCCTCCAGCGCCCCGATCCCGAACACATCGGAGGCCAGGTAGTAGGCGAAGGCGTAGAGTGCGATGTCGATCAGGTGGACCCCGAATATCCCGAGCATGAGGTAGTAGAACCGCAGGTCAGAGATTTGGGCGCGCGGGTTACCGGCACGCGCAATCGTCGAGAAGAAGACAAGGTGGATCCCCGTGGTCAGGAGTACCAGGGCGATACTCATCGCGATTGTGAGCGGCATCGGTTCATCTCCTTGATCATTGGCTACGCAAGCCGGGCCCGACGCAGGCGCAGGGCGTTGCCGACCACCGAGACGCTGCTCAGTGTCATGGCGGCGGCGGCGATCATCGGCGACAGGAGCAGGCCGAAGAGCGGGTAGAGCACACCGGCCGCGATCGGGACGCCCGCGATGTTGTAGAGGAACGCGAAGAACAGGTTCTGCCGGATGTTCCGCATCGTCGTTCGGCTGAGGGACCGGCACTTGGCGATGCCTAGGAGGTCGCCCTTGACCAGCGTCACTCCCGCGGATTCGATGGCCACATCGGTCCCGGTCCCCATGGCGATCCCGACATCGGCTTGTGCCAGTGCTGGCGCATCATTGATCCCGTCACCCGCCATCGCAACGCGCCTGCTTTGGGCCTGTAACTTGCGGACGGCCTCGGCCTTCTGGTCCGGCAGGACATCGGCCTGGACGCTGTCGATCCCAAGCTGCCTCGCGACGGCCTGAGCGGTGGTCTTGCTGTCACCCGTCAGCATGGTGATCGTGATCCCACTGTCGTGCAGCATACGGATCGCCTCCTTCGTCGTGGCCTTGATCGGGTCCGCCACGCCCAGCAAACCCGCAGATCGGCCGTCGATCGAGACGAACATCACCGTCTGTCCCTCAGAGCGCAATGACTCGCTGCGGGTTACCAACGCGCCAACATCCACGGATAGCACTTTCATCATGGCTTGGTTGCCCAGCGCGACATCGTGTCCTGCTACTCGCCCTCGGACCCCCTTGCCCGTAACGGACTCGAAATCCTCGACCCTGGCGAGTTCGGTGCCGCGCTGCTCCGCGCCACGGACGATTGCCTCGGCCAGCGGGTGTTCGCTGTTGCGTTCAAGCGTCGCGGCGAGCCGCAGAAGCGTTGACTCGTCGAAACCGGCGTTGGGCTCGACGCTCACCAGCTTGGGCTTGCCTTCCGTGAGCGTGCCGGTCTTATCGACGACCAACACGTCTACCTTCTCCATCAGCTCGAGCGCTTCGGCATTCTTGACGAGGATCCCGGCCTGCGCTCCGCGGCCTACTCCGACCATGATCGACATCGGCGTCGCCAGGCCAAGGGCACACGGGCACGCGATGATCAGCACGGCGACCGCGTTGACGACGGCATAAGCCATGGCTGGCTCGGGCCCCCAAGCCGCCCAGACACCAAAGGTCACGGCTGCAACCAGTAGAACGACCGGGACAAAGTAGCCCGCCATCAGGTCGGCGACGCCTTGGATCGGTGCCCGGCTGCGCTGGGCCTGCGAGACCATCTGCACGATCTGCGAAAGCAGGGTTTCCCCGCCGACCCGCTGGGCCTTCATCACGAAACTTCCGGTCTGGTTCACCGTCGCACCCGTCACGGCGTCGCCCGTCTCCTTGGTGACAGGCATGGGCTCGCCGGTGATCATCGACTCGTCGATACTGCTCTTGCCTTCCACCACAGTCCCATCCACGGGCACCTTTTCACCGGGGCGGACGCGGAGAATGTCACCGATCTGGACGGCGTCGAGGGAGACCTCTTCTACGCTCCCGTCCGCGCCGACCCGCGTTGCGGTTTTCGCCGCCAGGTCCAGAAGGGCCCGGATCGCGCCGCTCGTTGCCCGGCGGGCGCGGAGTTCCAGGACCTGCCCGAGCAGGACGAGCGTCACGATCACCGCGGCGGCCTCGAAGTAGACGCCAACACTGCCCGAATCCCCTCGGAACGAGTCGGGGAATAGGCCAGGGAAGAGTACCGCGACCACGCTGTACCCACATGCGGCGGCGACCCCGATCGAGATCAGCGTAAACATGTTGAGCTTCACGGTGAGGATGGAACGGTATCCCTTGGTGAAGAACGGCCAGCCACCCCAAAGCACGACCGGGGTCGAGAAGAGCAACTCGATCCAGTCCAAGCCCCCGTGACTCAACCCGTCCAGTGGAGAGCCGGGGAGATGTCGGCCCATCGCGACCACCAGGACCGGGAGCGTCAGCACGGCGCACCACCAGAACCGCCGCGTCATGCTCCGCAGTTCGGTGTCGTCCGGCTCGTCCGACGCGGAGAAGGTCATGGGCTCGAGCGCCATGCCGCAGATCGGGCAATCGCCTGGGCCTTCCCGGACAATCTCGGGGTGCATCGGGCAGGTGTATTGCGTACCGGGCGATGGCGGGGGCTCGGGCATTGAAGCGGGATCAGCATTGATATAGCGACCTGGGTCGTCCAGGAAACGCCCGTGACAGCTTGCACTACAGAAGTGATAGGTCGTGCCCGCGTGTTGAAGGGGGTACGCGCTCTTCTGTGGGTCTACCGTCATACCGCAGACCGGGTCAGTGGCCATGGGGCTGCTCCGTTGGACGATGTGAGGGGGCCCGTTCTGCTGTTGCTTGTTTACTCGGCTTGATCCCAACCACGACCAGGGTGAGGTCGTCGGTGAGCACCTCGCCATCCAGATGGGTTTGCACGTCGGCCATGATGGCATTGACGAGCCCCGAGCCGGTGATGCCGCAAGAACGAAGTGCCGTTTGCCGCAAGGCCTCCCGCCCATACAGGGAACCCTCCCGGCTCATCGCCTCGGTTACACCATCCGTAACAAGCATGAGTTGATCACCCGGAGCAAACGGATACCGACTGACTGACCAGTTCGCTGATTGATCGACTCCAAGCAGTATGCCTGTCGATTCGAGAACGGTCATGCCGCCGTCTGGCTTCAACAGATAGCTGGATTCGTGTCCAGCACTGGTATAGAAGAGACCTTGCCGACTGGTATCAATCACACAGAGAGCCATAGTGGCAAAGACCTCGTCGGGCGTGACCTCATAGAAGCCGCGGTTGATGCACGTCAGCATCCTTTCGGGCGTTTCCCCGCTCTTGGCTGCGGTCTGGATCAGCACTTTCAGCATCGCCGCGCTCATCGCGGCGGGGATGCCGTGCCCAGTCGTATCCGCCAGGCACATGAGGAATCGGCCCTCACCCATCGGAAGGATGTCGAAGAAGTCGCCACCGACCTCCTCGGCTTGGCGATGAACATAGTTAACATCGATGAGGTCAAGCGAAGAGATATCCGGAAGCAGTTTCTGCTGAATCCTGCGTGCCAGTGCCAACTGGGCCTGACGTTGCCGGTCGGCTTTCGCGAGTGCGGTACTCATTGCAGATAACTCACTCGATACCGCACTGAACTCACGAGTTCCGTATTGCTCCGCCGTTAGACCGACTTCACCCCCGGCAATCCGATGTACCGTTTGGGAGAGAGAAGCTGCGGGGCGGGTTACTAGCCGTACCAGAAAGTAGTTGATCAGCACCGCGATCAGTACGCCGATCGCAGAGATACTCAAGAACCGCTTGACGAGCCGCTGTCTCGCCTCCCGCATGATCACGTCGGTGAACTCTGAGACATAGACGGTTGCGTCTTGCTCGTTTTCCATACCTACCACGATGCTGCGCTCTCCCATCTGGCTGGTATGGCTTTCGGAGTCTGCGGCACGGTCCATCGCTGCGACCATCGCTTCCGAACCCCGCCCATGGGAGTGGGCCTGGTAGACCCGGTCGCCGAGTCGTATTGCAATATGGTGGCCGGGAGATTCTACTTCGCTCATGCGTCGGCATGCGTCATCGACCAGCCGCTGGACCTCCTGACCCCCATGGTGTTCCAAGGCCAGGACCGCGGGCAGCAGGATTTTCGCCTCCTCCGCCAATGCGGTCTGCTTGGTGGACAGCCCGTCGTGGACTTCGCGTTGGTAATCCAGTGTCAGCAGCCCCGCGAAACCAACCATGAGTGGTAGGTTGACGGCGAGCAGTAGGGTTGTCTTGATAGACCTCATGGCTGCTACCGCTGCTAGGACTTGCTTTCAGACTTGACCGTGTTGGATGCACCCCGCGGACGCACCCATTCCTCGCGCGTGCAGTACAGCACTGGGACAAGGAACATCGTGACGACCTCGATAAGCATGCCGCCGATGCTGGGCAGGGCCATGGGGAGCATGATGTCGGCCCCGCGGCCTGTAGCGGTCAGAACCGGCAGCAGGGCGAGGATCGTTGTCGCGGTCGTCATCAGGCACGGACGCACGCGGCGCATGCCAGCTTCGAGTGTTGCTTGGCGGATCTGTTCAACGGTCTCGGGCTTGTCCTGCTCGAACTTTTGCTTGAGGTAGGTCGCCATGACAACGCCGTCGTCGGTGGCAATGCCGAAGAGTGCGAGGAAGCCGACCCAAACGGCGATGCTTAGCGCGATCGGGCGGACCTGGAAGACCTCGCGGAGATTGGTGCCGAAGACCTCAACATCGAGGAACCAGGGCTGCCCGTAGAGCCAGATCAGCAGGAACCCGCCCGCCCAGGCGACAGCGATTCCCGTGAAGATCAGCGCGGAGGTCGTGATTTTTTTGAACTGGAGGTGCAGGATGATGAAGATCAGGACAAGGGAGACCGGGAGAACGATCATGAGCGTCCTGGCGGCGCGGGCCTGGTTCTCGAAGTTGCCCGCGAGTTTGAGGCGGACGCCCGGCTCGCTGATGCCGCTGATCGCCTCGGTCACACGATCGGCGACATCGGCTTCGGCGTACCCCTCGGCAGGACCAAAGGTGACGTAGCCAACCAAGGCGGTGTCCTCGCTCTTAATCATCCGAGGCCCTTGGACATACTGGACCTCGGCGAGTTGTGTGAGCGGGATCTGCGCGCCCATTGGGGTGGGGACGAGAATTTCTTCAAATCGCTCCAGCCGGTCACGCAGCTCGCGCATGTAGCGGACGCGGATGGCGTAGCGTTCCCGACCCTCGACGCTGGTGGTCACGGTTCGGCCGCCGATGGCGACCTGGATGACGCGCTGTACGTCGGCGATATTGAGGTTGTACCGGGCGATCGCCTCACGGTCGGGGATGATTTCCAGGTAGGGCGTGCCGACGATGCGGTCGGCATTGACGGTTGCGCTGTTGACGCCCTCGGTCTGGCGGAGGATGCGTTCGATCTCGAAGCCGACGCGCTCGATCGTGTCCAGGTCCGGGCCGTAGACCTTGACGCCGAACGGGGCGCGCATGCCGGTCTGGAGCATGACCTGCCGGGTCTCGATGGGCTGGAGCTTGGGGGCGCTGGTGACGCCGGTGAGCTGCGCAGCATCCTGGATCTCGGTCCAGATGTCGTCGGGGGTCTGGATGTGGTCGCGCCACTGGCGGAATGGCCTGCCATCAGGGTCGGGGATCAGGTTGCCTGCTGCGTCACGCTCGAATCGGTCGTCCTCTCGGTCGTAGCGATAGGTGATCCGTCGGCCGTTGTCATCCAGCTCGTACTCGGGGATGTAGTGGATGACGGTCTCGACCATCGAGATCGGCGCGGGGTCGAGCGGGGTCTCGGCCCGGCCGATCTTGCCGACCACCAGCTCGACTTCCGGCACGGCGGCGATCGCGGCGTCGAGTTTCTGGAGCGCATCGCTTGCCTCGCCGATCGAGGCATGCGGCATCGTGGTCGGCATGTAGAGGAACGAACCCTCGTCCAGCGCGGGCATGAACTCCCGGCCGAGCCCGGGGAACTGGTTGTCCAGGGCGGCGTAGCTCTGGGATTCGCGCACCGTCTGCGGCGTCCAGCCCAGCAGCAGGTCGGCCCCCAGCCAGATGAATGCCCCCATCAGCAGCAGCAACACGGGCATGGTCAGGAAGACGAGCTTGTGTCGGAGACACCACCCGAGGATCGGCCCGTAGGCGAGGATGAACAGGCGGAACAGGAGCAGCAGCCCGCCGATCGCAAGCAGGACGAAAAGCAAGTTACGTCCCATGCCGTGCTGCGGCCCCAACGGCTCCCATTCCCCGGCAAGAAGCACCGCGACAAACGCGGCGGCGAGTACACTGGACCCGATCCGGCCGATGCGCATCCATCGCTCGGGCAGCTTCAGTTTGGGACGATAGCCCAAGATCAGATGCGCCAACGGCGGAAGAATGGTCAGCGCGATGATGATCGACGCCACCAGTGCGAAGGTCTTAGTGAACGCAAGCGGCTTGAACAGTTTGCCCTCGGCCCCGACCATCGCGAAGACCGGGAGGAACCCGACGACTGTCGTCATCACCGCGGTCAGCACAGCCGAGCCGACCTCGGCCGAGGCGCGGTGGATGACGTCGATACTGCGTTCGTCTGCGTCGGCTTCCTTGAGGTGATTGAGGATGTTCTCGGTTAGAACGATCCCCATGTCCACAACTGTGCCAATGGCGATAGCGATACCCGCGAGGGCGACGACATTCGCATCCACCCCGAACACCTTCATCGCGATGAAGGTGAACAGCACGGTCGTTGGCAGCATCAGACTGATAAGCAGGCTGCTGCGGAGGTGGAAGACCATTACCAACACGACGATAATCGTGACCAGCACTTGCTGGAGCAGCGCATTGTTGAGCGTATCGAGTGTCTCGAAGATCAGCGAAGAGCGGTCGTAGAACGGGACAACTGTGACCTGGCTTGTCGTGATCCATTCGGGCCAGTGCTCGGGGTCGTGCGTATCCAGCCAGGCCAACCAGGCGGCGTGGTTGAGCGTCAGGCCGTCGTCGGCGAAGGCGTCGATCCCGTTCTCGCGCGCAAATGTGCGGACTTCATCGGGCGTGACCTGCTGCCAGTCGATAACGGGCTTGCGCGGCAGACCAGGCGCGACCTCATCGAGCGTTTCATGGATGCTGATCAATGTCTTCAGCGGGTTTTCGCCATAGCGTGCAGTGACGACTCCGCCCACGGCTTCGGCACCGTTCTTGTCGAGCACGCCCCGGCGTTCGGCGGGGCCCAGCGTCACGACGCCGACATCGGCGACGGTGATCGGCGCGCCGTCGCTGGCCTTGACCACCGCCTGCGATAACTCTTCCGTCGAGTCGATAAAGCCAAGCCCACGGATCATGTACTCGACGCCGTTGTCCTCGATCGTGCCCGCCGAGACATCGAGGTTGGCGTTGGCGATCGCGCGGTAGACATCATCCAGCGCTACGCCGTAGGCGTGCATCGCGTCGGGATCGACATCGACCTGGTATTCACGGACAAACCCCCCGACCGACGCGGCCTCGGAGACGCCTTCGGCGGCGGCGAGCGCGTAACGCAGGTAGAAATCCTGGATCGATCGCAGCTCCGCCGGGTCCCAGCCGCCCGCCGGGTTGCCATCCGGGTCACGGCCTTCGAGCGTGTACCAGAAGACCTGGCCCAGCCCGGTCGCATCAGGGCCGAGCGTCGGTTTGATGTCCGGCGGCAGTGTCCCAGCGGGTAGCGAGGCAAGCTTTTCGAGCAGTCGGCTGCGCGACCAGTAGAAGTCGATGTCCTCTTCGAAAATGACATAGATCGACGAAAAGCCGAAGTACGAGTAGCTGCGGATGCTCTTGACGCCGGGCACGCCCTGCAGTGCCGTCGTCAGGGGGAAGGTGACCTGGTCCTCGATATCCTGCGGGCTGTGCCCGGGCCAGGGAGTGAAGACGATCTGCTGGTTCTCGCCAAGGTCAGGGATTGCATCGACCGGCACGGGGTCTCGGTCCACGCCCGAGATGTCCCAGTCGAATGGCGCGACGAGGACCCCCCAGCCGACCAGGAGCACCGCGGCCAACAGGACGACCAGCTTCTGATGGAGGCAGAACCCGATGAGCCGACCGACGATCGAGTGTGTGGGGTCACTCACCGCTGCCCCCGTCTGTTTCGATGAGCGGGGTGACGTGGTCACGGATCGTCTCGAATGCGGAACGCAGCGCCGCCAGGTCGCGTGCTGCTAATGATTCACGCAGGCCCGACTCGATGCCGGGGCGTACCGTGCCCCAGGTCTCTGCCAGCGGATCGTCAGCCGGTGCGGACTCGGGCATCGCGGTGAATGCTTTGCGCAGGTCACGCATCGCGTTGCGGGCCGCGGTCAGGTCGCTGCCCCACACCGCCTGCTTCGCCTGTTCGTACTGCGAAAGCAGGTGCGGAAGCCCTTCCCGCATCGAGGCCGTCGGCATGGGCGGAACGTAGTACCCCGACGCATCGGCTGCGCCAGCC
Organism: Phycisphaerae bacterium; assembly: GCA_030425705.1. Lineage (GTDB taxonomy): Bacteria > Planctomycetota > Phycisphaerae > Phycisphaerales > Phycisphaeraceae > JAHQVV01. The sequence continues at coordinate 646,023 of JAUHZU010000002.1, read as the reverse complement.
CCCGGATTGCCCCCCATGCCCGGCATCGCATGGCCCGCATGACCGCCTGCCATATCGCCGCGGCTGGTCCCGTCCTGATTCATCATGCTGGGCTTGGCCTGGATCTGCAGGGCGCTGTCGATCAGAAAATTGCCCCGTACCGCGACCAGTTCGCCCTCCGCCAGCCCTTCAGTCACGATCAGATACCCATCGCCGGATGGGCCCAACTGAACCACACGGCCTTCAAACTTCGGTTCGTCGCGCGTCCCGGTCTGCACATACACCACACCGCGTTCACCCGTGCGCAGGACCGCGCTCTGGGGCACGACGAGCGGCGGCTCGACCGCGTCCGCCTCGATCGGCTCGTAACCCAGGTCCTCGACCCGCACCAGCGGCATCCCGCAGATGTCGCAGGTTCCCGGCTCGTCTTTCACGATCTCCGGGTGCATCGGAGAGATCCATTTGCCCGCGAGTTCGGGCGCAACGACCCGGCCGCCATCGGCGACCAGGGCATCGACCTCGCCCCGCGCGAACATACCCGGGCGCAGCCGACCACGGGGGTTCTCGACATTGACCCGGACCCGGACGGTCCGCGTCTGTTCATCCAAGACCGGGCTGATAAATGCGACCTGACCGGTGAAGGCCTCGTCGCCAAACGGCTCGACGGTAAACGAAACCGATTGACCATAACGCAGCCAGGCCAGGTCGGATTCGTAGGCATCAAGCATCAGCCAGACGCGGGAGAGGTCGGCCAGGGTATACAGCCGGTCTCCCTCCTTGACGTAGCTGCCCTCGGTGACGGCGCGTTCGGTCACGATGCCGCCGCTTGGGGCATAGAGCGTGATGTGGTCAGTAGATTCGCCACTCTGTGCGATCGCATCGATCTGCTCAAGGGTCAGGCCAAGCAGCCGCAGTTTGTCGCGGGCCGTACGTAGCAGCAGCGTGTTGGTGCGGCGGACGGCTTCCGGCGCATCGGGTCGTAGCGATTCGACGGCGGCATGCGCGTTGATCAGTTCCTGCTGCGCGACAAGCAGTTCGGGGCTGTAGATCTCGGCGAGGTGGTCGCCTTCGCGGACCTGAACCCCGGTGTAATCCACATACAGGCGGTCAAGACGGCCGGGCATGTAGGCCGTGATATAGGACATGCGCGTCTCGTCCACCGCGATCCGGCCGACCATACGGACGGGGCGTTCGAGGAACCGCCGCTGGACCGGCAGCATCTCGACATTGATGAGTGCCGCGGCTTCGGGTGTGAGCGAGACTTCGCGTGGGCCGAGCGCTGCCGAGGCGTCTGCGCCAACCGGGATCAGCGCCATATTGCAGATCGGGCACAGGTCGTCGGGGTTGGGCAGGCGGACATCCGGGTGCATCGAACAGGTGTACCACTGCTCCTCGCCGCTCGTCGCGGCCGCGCCGCCCGACCCGTCGCCGCCGCGGAGCACAAACCCCAGGCCGATCGCCAGCACGATCAAGACGACGACCACGAGGTCCCCGCCGCGCCGCCAGACGGCCTTGAGGAACTGACCGGTCTTGCTGAGCACCTTATTCATGGTCGGCCTCCGTCGATTCATGCGTCGCCGACTCGGTCATCCGTCCGGAGACCTCGCCCAACGCCGCCGCCAGGTCCGCTTGTGCCTGCTCGTACCTTGCATGGGCACGGTGCGCCGCGAGTTCGAGGTCCAATGTCCGCTGCCAGTCGTCCATCATCTGGATGAAACTGACCGTTCCTGCCCCGTAGCCCGTCATCGCCAGCTCAAAGGCCCGGCGGCTCTCGGGCAACATCTGCTCGTTGAGCCGGGTGAGGATCGACCGCTCCGCATCCATCCTGGCCAACGCGTCCTCCGCAAGGTTCGCGGCCTGTCCCTGTGCGGCGTCCAACTCTGCCAACGCCTCGCCGATCCCGCGCAGCGCCTCGCGTTCCATCGCGTCGTACCGGGGCGACCAGAACGGAAGCGACATCGACCCGGTGACCGCGAACTGGTCGTCTCCGTTGGCTGCCCCGGCAAGCCCATCGCTGCCCACCGCGGCGTACTGCACGCCGATCCGGAAATCAGGGCGACGCTCGGCCTGCGCCAACTTTAACCGGTGACGGAACGCCTCGACCCGCCGACGCTGTACATGCACCGCCGGGTTCTCGCGCTCGGCCTGTTCGATCATGGCGTCCCGTTCAATCTCGATCGACTGCCAGTCCATTGCGTCAGGCACGGGCAAGTCGGCAGATACATTGCGGTCCAGCAGGCGATTGAGCATGGCATTGAGCGAGCGCATCTCCTGGTGCAGCCGATCCAGCCGCTGGTCCAGGTCCGCCGTCCGTAGCGAGACGCGGAGCTGGTCCGCCTGCTCGGCTTCGCCCACCCGGGCACGGGCATCGATAATGCCGCTGATCTGACCCAGGACCTCCTGGTCCTGCTCCGTCACCTCGATCGCACGGGCGACCGCATACCGACGCCAATACACCCTGCGGACCTCACCAGCGACACGCTCGATGCGTTCAAGAAGCTCCGCCGACGCCGTAAGGACCTCCTGTTCCGCGACAGAAGCGCGGGCGTCCAGGGTGCCCGGATACGGAAGCGCCTGGGTCAGCGAGACGATATAGTCCACCTGACCGGCCGCGGTCTCCGCCAACTCACCCACCGTCAACGCGAGCACGGGGTCGTCGAGCGCAGACAACTGCGCAGGCCTTTCACTCAATCGCTCGATCTTGCGTCGTCCAGCAGCCACCTCGGGGTTGTTCGCGAGCGCGACCTCGATCAACTCTTCCAACGAGCCCTCAACTATCGCGGCGTCTTGCACGACCCGGAGCGAATCCGACGCAAGCCCGCCGTCACGGACCTCCGCCAACCTCTGGGCCAAGACAGGGTCATCCCACGAAACAAATGGGTCTGTCGTCTGACACCCGGCAGCGATGAGCAGGAACCCGCCAAGGAGTAGCCGTGGAACCAGCCCGGCAGTTCGAAAACGACGCTTAGTGCTGGTGGTCGGATGCATCATCGCCCTCATGGTGCTCGGGGTTCAGGGGCAACAAGCTGGCAGATGTCGCGACGAATCGGTCGCCCTCGATTGCCCCGGTGATTGTGCCTTGCCGTTCCACCAGGCACAGTCCATCGGCCGCATGCGCATTCCCGAGGTCGTCGATATCAACGCCATCAACGAGGTGATATTCGCCCTCGATCTCGACCGCGAGGACACAACCTGTCACACCCTCCATGCCGTAGATACAGGTGGCGCAGCCGAAGTCCACTTCCATGGCCTGGGCATGTGGCTCACTTGATTCATCATTTGACTCGGGAGCGGTGTTAGCGCCGCAGCCGCTGAGCCAGAAGGGCGCACAGGCAACCAAGCACATGGCAAGGAGGGCTTTCATGATTGGAATTCCTTGGAGTTAGTGGTGAAATGGGTCCCAGCCGATCAGGTCGATTACTCATCCGCAGGCGCTTCTTCAGGTTCATAGACCTTCGCCAAGGTCCCCGTAGGGTCCTCACGCACCGCGTCTTCGCAGCCCGCGCAGCACAGCCGGACCAAACGGTCGCCGACCACCATGTCCACCGGCTTGCCCATCCCGCCCAGCGGACCGCCAGCGATCGGGCAGGTCGTGCTGGGATAGTCAGCCATCTGCTCGGCGATCACCGCCTCGTTGAGCTTCGCGAGATAGGCGTCGGGGTTCTTCAGGAACGTGCCGATGCACATCTCGCAGCACAGCCGCACGAGTCGGTTCTCATAGACGTAGTCGATGGGCTCATCACCCAGCTCGTCGCCGCTGATCAGGCAGGTGTCCAGCGGATAGGTAGCCGACTGCTGCGCGACCACCGCATCGTCCACCATCTTCAGGTAGGCATCCGGGTCGGCCTTGAAATCCGCCTCGCAGCCATCGCAACAGAACCAGACCGTTCGGCCCTCGTGCTCAAACGAGACCGCACCGCCCATGCCATCGAGGTCGCCGCCGCCGACCACACAGGTTTCCAGCGGGTAAGACGCCGGGACGTAGTTCGACAGTTCCACCGCGGGCGCATCTCCAGCGCCACCCGATTGATCAGCCATGCCATGGCCCGCGTGTTCATCCGTCGGGGATTCGCTCGCTGAATCGCCGCCGCCTTGGCTACAGCCCATCAGGACAAACGTGAAACAAACGGCTACTAACAGGCTCAGTCCTCGGGGCATGATGTGTCTCCATAGCTGGGTTTAGGGTCTCGGTTATTGACGTAAACGCCTCCCAGCCGGGTGCCGGTTCCATGGGCTATCGATTTTCCTAAGCCGAGCCTGATGCGATGGCCTTCGGATAGGATGCACGGTGCGATCCTTAATTATTGGATCCCATGGAACCCGATCGCGACCGGCCGACGTTTACACAGATGAAGCAGAATCAGGCAGAATCCGACCCGCCCCCCGACGCCGCAAGGCAGGAGCGGTTCTACCGAGAGATTTGGCCCGAGGCCCCGATGCTGATGCGAACCGCCATCTCGATGTCCCATGACGCCGCCGAGGCCGAGGACCTCGTTCAGGACACCCTGCTCAAGGCCTTTAAGGCACTAGATCAGCTCAAACCTGGCAGCTATCCCAAGGCCTGGTTGCTCACGATGCTCCGCCGCACATGGATCGACCTCTGGCGCAAACGTACACGACGACCCGATGGCGAGGCCGTGGGGCTGGATCACGCACCTGAGCCCGAGATCCCCGAAGACGCGGGTCAGCACGACGCTGAATGGTCTGATCCCGAATCCCTCCTGCAACGTTTCGGCGACCAGGAGGTCATCGAAGCCTTACGGCTGCTGCCCGAGGGCAACCGCTGGGCTTTGTTGCTGGTCGATGTGCAGTCGATGTCGATTGAGGAGGCCGCCGACGTGCTGGAGGTTGCGCCCGGGACGGTGAAGAGTCGGCTACATCGCGGCAGAGGGATGCTGCGTGACCGACTTCATGACTTTGCCAAAGACCGCGGCTGGGTCCAATCGCACGCCCCGCATCCTTTGGAGAAGAGGGTATGAACGATCAAAACAATCAACTCGACCAGGCCACCAGCGAGCGGCTCGGTAAGCTCGCGTCGATGCCCGTAGACGTGTCCCGCCTCGAACGCCGGATGGCCGAGGCCATGCACCCCGCCGAATCGCAACAACCCCAATCGCTACCGCTCTCAGCTCGCCATCGCTCGACAGGTTGGCTGCGCGTCGCTGCCGCAGTCCTGCTCTTCGCCGGAATCGGTACGGGGGCGTACTTCGCCTTCTTCCAGGTCGATCCGCCAGCAGCCTTCGCACAAACGATGACCGTCGCCGAGCTTCACCAGCACCTGCTCGACGACCCGCAGGCAACGTACCGTGCGGACTCAGTTGAACAGGCCCAGAAGATCTTGGATGACCAACTCACCGGCAAGCTTGCACTACCTATCGTCGATGGGACGCAGGTCGAATCCTGCTGCCTGGTCGAGGGTCAGTTCCCCCTGCGTGCGGCGCTCGTCGTCGATCACCCCGAGGGCCCCATCACGATTGTTGTCGCCCAGGGAGAGGGCTTCGCCCATCCCATGGCCCCCATCGAGCACCCCTCGGGCGTACCACTGCAAGGACACGAGCACGCTGGCATGCCCATGGTGATGCGCAACTCCGGCGACTTGTGGATGTGCGTGATGGGTGACGTAGAAGTGCAGGCCTTAGCTGATGTTGCGGCAGGTATCGAACGCTGGAGCCCGAACCAACCTTAGCCATTCGTAGTTTTAGTCCAACAGCGACCAACCCTTGCTTTTGTCTTTCAGTAATACTGGCAAACAAAATCAACATAGGTGTCATTGAGATGCAACATGAAACGAACTTAGCCGACACAAAATCTCATAGACAGTTAGCCGGATTTGAACTCTCTAAGCTGCTGTAAACTATGGAATTGTGGCAGACAAAGGCACCCACGGGCAAGTATCGTTGATTGGTGTGAACTCTGACGAAATCAACGATAGATACGCTAAGCCCATTCGTAGCAAACAGAAACAGCCCGCTGCATGATGTGCGGCGGGCTGTTTGGTTGAATCATCGGGGTGACAGGATTTGAACCTGCGGCCTCTACGTCCCGAACGTAGCGCTCTACCAAGCTGAGCTACACCCCGAGGTGTGTGTGCGGCAACCCGCGATCCCACAACGTAGCAGAGCGCCGCCCCCCCCGCAAGCACTCCGGCCGGACAAAACGGACCCCCGGGACCCATCACCCCTCGGGGCCCATGCGGGCATCTGCAGGTCCCGCCAGCACGCCATCGGTACCGACTGGACAGCCGAACGATGGCTACACCGGCGGGGAGGGCTCAGGGTCGGTGTCGGTATCGGTCGGCTTGGCTTCGCCCGGCTTTGGGTCGACGTCGGGAGCGGGTTCTGCGGGCGGGGCCGGCTCGGGCTTCGGGGTCGAAGATGAACCGCCGGATGCCGCCTCGAGCAGCACGTCCACGCTGCCCGCCGGCATCAGCGCTTCGAGCGACCGTTCGAGTTGACGGGCGGTCTCGCGCGAGCGTGTCAGCGACCACCCGCCATCCAGGTGCAGCCGGACGGTGAGCCGGCTGCCCGCGGGGCTGGGCTCGATGGCCAGGCGGTCGTAGTCGCGGATCTCCGCGTTGTCACGCGCGGCGTCGAGGACCGCGCGGGCCTTGCCGCTCAGTTCCGGGTCGATCGACTCGGTCCGCTCGGGCACCGGCGCCGACGCCGCGTGGTGACGCCACAGCCGCAGCCAGCTCCAAACCGCGCCGACCCCGATGACCGCGACCGCCGCGAGCACATCCGGCCAGCGTATCACGTCGTCGCCGAGCTGCGCGACGATCAGCCCGGCCTCGGCGAGCCCGAGCGTCGCGGCCGTCACCAGGAACTGCGGCGCGTGCTGCTGCAGCCCGGCGTGTGCCGCAAGCCGGCCGGTGCGCCGGAGGTAGAACCACGCGCCGGCCGAGAGCAAGGCGGGGATCGGCAGGAGCCACACCGCCCAGTCGACCACGCCCAGTTCTTCTTCGATGAACACCGACGCCGCCGCGCGGAAGAGCGTCATCACCAGCCCGATCACGATCAGCCAGCCGACCAGGCCCAGCGTCATCGTCTGCGTGCGCTCGCGCAGCTCGGGCCGGCCGACGGTCCACATCCCGTATAGCAGCGCAGCCGATGAGGCACCGCCCACCGCGGCGACCCAGCCCGCGGCGTAGAGCGCGAGCGAAGCGGTCATCGACGTCAGCCCCCAGCAGGCCAGCAGCACAAGCCCCGCCGCCGCGACCGCGACCTGTGCGGCGCGCTGCACCGCAGGGCTCACCGAGGTTTTCTTGGCGTCTTTCATCACCGCACTGTAGGTCAAGCCATGCGCCGGCGGCAAGCCCCGAGACTTCCGGCCACAAAGAAGAACCGCTGGCGTGGCGCTCCAGCGGTTCTCGGCGGTCCGGCGCGGAACGCGCCGGGCGGTATCAGTGGTGTCGGCGGTTAGGCCGTTGGTTCATAGTCTAATGCAAGACCCGTCAGTTTTTCAAAGGCCTCGTGATATTTTTTAGCGGTGTTGACAAGCACGTCTTCGGGAAGCGTCGGGCCGGGCGCCTGCTTCGCCCACGCGCCATCGGCGACAAGCGTCTCCAGGTAGTTGCGCACGTACTGCTTGTCGTAGCTGTCCTGGTCGCGGCCGGCCTGATAAGACTCGGCCGGCCAGAAGCGCGAGCTGTCGGGCGTCAGCGCCTCGTCGATGAGGATCGGCGTGGAGTCGTCCCCGTCCAGGGGCAGGCCGAACTCGAACTTCGTGTCCGCGAGGACGATACCGCGCGACGCGGCATAGTCGTGGGCCAGCGTATAGATGCGCAGCGTCAGGTCGCGCAGCGTCGCCATCAGCGGCTCGCCCACGATCCCGCAGGCACGCTCGAAGGAGATGTTCTCGTCGTGCTCGCCCTGCTCGGCCTTGGTCGCGGGGGTGAAGATCGGCTCGGGCAGCTTCGCGCATTGCGTAAGCCCGGCCGGCAGCGCGACGCCGCAGACCGTTTGTGACTGCTGGTACTCCTTCCAGCCCGAGCCCGCGAGGTAGCCGCGCGCCACGCACTCGATGGGCACGACCCGTGTCCGTCGGCCGATCATCACCCGGCCCCGCAGCATCGCGGTTTCCTCGGCCGAGAGGCCGGCGATGTCGGCCGGATCGGTCGAAAGCACGTGGGTCTGCACGCGGTCGCCCAGTTCGCGGCGGATCATCTCGAACCAGAACGCGCTCAGCCGGGTGAGCACCGCGCCCTTCGTCGGCACGCCGTTGGGCATCACCACGTCGAACGCGCTGATGCGGTCCGACGCGACGAGCAGGATCGCCTCCCGCCCGTCCTTCAGCGTGCAGTCGTAAACGTCACGGACCTTGCCCTCACGCTTGTTGGGCAGGGGCAGGTCCGTGCGCATGACCGTCGCGGTAAGATTCATCCCGGTATTGAACCACGAAGCGGCAACGCGCACAACGGGAGGCAGCATGCTCAGCGGGAACGAACTGCTCGCGATCGACGCGGGCACACAGGGCGTATCGGTCATCCTCTGGTGCCCACAGCGCCGGTCCCTGCTCGGCGTCGGCGAGCAGGCCTATGAACACGCCTACGCGCCCGGCGTGCCCGAGGGCCACCTCGAGCACCGGGCGCACTACTGGTCCGACGCGGTCCGGTCCGCGATGCGCCAACTGCGTGACGACGCCCGCGAGCGGGGACACGGCGAGGTCGAGCGCGTCGCGGGCATCGGCGTCACCGGGCACATGCACTGCATGGTCCGCCGTGACGCGGACGGCAACAAGCCCTTCGGCTGCGACCTGTGGAACGACCCACGTGGCGTGGCCGAGAGCGAACAGCTCACCGACCTGCTGGGCGAGCACATGCCCGCGCGGTGGACCGGGTGCCACGTGCTGGCGCGTATGAAGGACGATCCTGAGACGTGGGCCCGCGCGGCGGGGGTGACCGTGACGTCCGGGTCGATCGTCCACGACCTCACCGGCGCGTGGGTGCTCGGGCCGGGCGACGCGTCGGGGATGTTCGGCACGCTGGGCGCGGACGGGCAGATCGACCGGACGAAGCTCGGCAAGATCGATGCGCTGATGGGCCATCGGTTCACACCCCTGGCCGAGCTGATGCCGCGGGTCGTAAGGGCCGGCGAGGTTGCGGGCACGCTCAACGCGCAGGGCAGCGAGTTGCTTGGTGGCCTGCCGGTCGGGACACCGGTCGCGCCGCCAGAGGGCGACCAGCAGTCGGCGCTCGTCGCGTGCGCGGGCGACACGATGGAACTCGCACTCTCGGCGGGCACATCCTTCACCGGCAACCTCACGGCGTCGGCCGGCTACACACCACGGGACGAGAGCGTCAACGCGCTCGCCACGCCCGACGGCCAGCCGATGCTCATGGTCTGCGTGCGCAATGGTACGGTCGGGTTCGCGCAGTACGTCGCGGGCCTAGCGGCGTTGGCGGGCAGGCCGTTCGGGGAGATCGCCGACGCGCTGACCGACCTGGCGCAGCGCGTCGACCCCGCGGATGCGTGCATGCTCTGGCCGTTCTTCCAGGGGGAGAACGTCGCGCGGCTGCCGCACGCCCGGGCCGTGGTCGAGGACGCGGGCATCGGCTTCGCCGCGGACCCCGGCGTCATGGCCCGGCTGCTGCTCGAAGGCCCGGCGTTTACGCTGCGCTACGGGCTCGAACAGCTCCGCCCACACACCGGGCCGGTCAAGCGGGTGCTGCTCACCGGCGGCGCACTCAAGAGCAAGGGTGGGTTCGCGCCCCAGCTCTTCGCCGACACGCTGGGCATCCCGGTGTCGGCGCGCGCGGGGGACGAGGAAGGCACCGCCAAGGGCGCCGCGGTGCTCGCGGGCTACATGGCCGAGCGGCTCGCCGGGCGCGACCCCGGGTCGCTCGCGGCCTACGCGCGGTCTCAGGCCACAGGCGAAGAGACCCACTGGCAGCCCGACACGTCGCGGCGCGGGATCGCCAATCAGCGCTACGCGCGGTTCGCCAAGCGCGTCGAACGGATGCAGAAGCAGGCCGAGTGACCGCGCCGTGTACCGGACGGGTCAGCGTTCCTGCCGACGCCAGGCCACCTGCGGCGCGTCACCCCAGAGCATCTCGAGGTCGTACTGGCCGCGGGTGGTCGGCTCGAAGAGGTGGACCATGACATCGACATAGTCCAGGACCACCCAGCGCGTGGTCTTGTCGGTGTCTTCGCCGTAGCGCTCGAAGCCCTGCTCTTTCGCGAGGTCAGAGACCCGCCCGCCCAGCGCCTTGATCTGCCGGTCGCTGGTCCCCGACGCGATCACAATGAACTGGGTGATCGGGCTGATGCCGCGCACATCGAAGACGAGGACATCATCACAGTCGAAGTCATTGAGCAGGCGCGCGGAATCTACCGCGAGGTCCTGCGCCTGCGCGGCGGTGCCGGTCGGCGCAGGCCGCGGGGCGGGGCTGCGCGTGGTCAGGTCTTCGGGCTGGAGGGGGGAGTCGGGCATAGGGGCTGGTACGTGCGGGGAATGAACAAGCCCACGGCTGGCCGTGGGCTTGCGTCAAGATCGATCGGGACCCGGGTCAACGGGTTCAGCCGCGCGAGCCGCCACGGGCCGGCATCGTCGCGCGCTTGGTCATCTTGCGGAGGGCCCGTTGCTTGCGCTCCGAGGGCTTCTCGTAGTAGGCGCGCTTCTTGATGTCCTTGGTAAGGCCTTCCTTCTCGCACAGCTTCTTGAAGCGGCGCATCATCTGCTCGGCGGACTCACCGTTGCGGGCTTTGATTCGGATTGCCATGCGTGCGGGTCTCTCGTCAAAAAAGGGCTTGCGTTTCGTAGGGCCGCATATTGTGCCAAATGCCGGCGTCCAACGCAAATCGATCCGCCAACAATTCCACTAACTCATGGCCAAACAACGACTTCCCGCTCCAGCGCAACGCCAAACCGGTCCAGCACGACCTGCTGGACGTGCTCAATCAGGCGGTAGACGTCTTCGGCCAGGGCGTGCTGCTTGTCGGCGATCAGGAAGTTGGCGTGGACCTCGCTGACCCGGGCGGTGCCGACCGCGTGGCCCTTGAGCCCGGCCTGGTCGATGAGCATCCCTGCGGGTCGACCGGCCGCGGCGGGGTCGTCCGCCGGCGGGTTCTTGAAGCAGCAGCCCGCGGACTGGTCGCCCATCGGCTGGCTGTTGGTCTTGTAGAAATAGATCTCCCGGACCCGCTTGAGCAGCTCCTTCGGGTCGTGCTCGTGCACCTCGAACTCGGCCTCGAGGATGAAGGGAGCGTCGATGTTGCTCGACCGGTAGGTGAAGTCCAGGTCGTCGCGGTCGCGGTAGTAGACCTGCCCGGTGGCGGACATGACCTGGACACGCCGGACCGCCTGGCCCACGTCGCCGTAGGTGCCGCCGGCGTTCATGCGGATCGCCCCGCCGATGGACGCGGGGATGCCGGCGACCTGGGCGAGCCCGTCGAGCCCGAGTTTGGCGGTCTCGATGACCAGCCGGTGCAGGTCGTAGCCCGCGCCGACGCGGACGGTCTCGCCCTCGACCGCCATGGTGCTCCAGGCCGGGTCGTCCAGCCGGATGACAACGCCGGGCACCGTGCCTTCGCGGACGAGCAGGTTCGCGCCGCTGCCGAGGATGCGGGTGGGGACGCCCTGCTCGTGGCAGCGCTGGACCAGCGCGGCGAGTTGTGCCGAGGACGCGGGGTGGGCCAGGAGCTGCGCGTTGCCGCCGACGTGGTACCAGGTGAGCGGGCCCAGCGGCGCATCATCTTCACAGCGGATGTTCAGGTCGTCCAGCAGCGCGTGCAGGCGTTGGGCATCGGGCATCGCTTGTTCGTCGGGCATAGCAGGGATTCTAGCGTTGCGGCGCGTACCACTGCCATCGGCAGGATCGTCGGGCGGCCGACACAACAAGCACGCCCCGCCCGGGGAGACGGGCGGGGCGTGGAGCTAACTCTGTCAATGCGGGCCGGCTACTCGCCAGCGGGCTCGGCGGCCGGCTCCATGGTGAACTCGGTCACCTCGAACTTGGGGTCGGACTCGACCGCCGCGGCGACCACCTGCTCATTCAGTTCCACGCCGTCGGTGCATCGCACCTGGACCACACCGGTCCCCTGATCGACCAGCACCTCTTCGACACCCTCGACACCCTCCAGCAAGCCGCGGACCGCGGCAGCGCAGCCGCCTCACGTCATGCCCTCGACTTTGAGTCGGGCCTTGGTGACGCTGGCGTCCGCGACCCAATCGGGCTGGTCGGACGCGTTCGCGGCGGACGGGTTCGACGCCGACGGCGCGTTGGTGGAGGAGTCGGCACAGCCGATGGCGAAGCCGGCACTCAGCAGGCCGGCACCGAGGAACAGGGGGAGCGGTTTCATGGAGACCTCAGGGGTGAGAGGGATGGAACGAGTCGTGGCCCTTGTCATCGTAGCCCGACGAACGGCTCAGGGTGCCCCGGTTTGGCGCTGGGCACGGTCGATCCAGCCGCCTCCGAGCACGATCTGTTCGGTCTGAGCCCCGGGCGGGCTGTAGCATACGACCGCCTGGCCGGGCGTCACGGCCTCGACGGGTTCATTGAAACGGACCTGGAGCGTGTCTCGGCCGTGCTCGTCCATACCCAACCGATACCGTGCGGCGACGGGGTCGCTGTTGTAGCGGACTTTTGCGGCGCAGTCGGCCCAGCCGGCGGGCCGGTCCGCGAGCCAGTTGACCTCGCCCGCCGTGCAGCCGGTGGACAGGAGGTCGTCCTTATCGCCGACGGTGATGGTGTTGCCCCGCGGGTCTTTGTCGACGACGTAGATGGGCCGGCCCATGGCAACGCCGATGCCACGGCGCTGGCCGAGGGTGTAGTGCTGGTGCCCCGCGTGTTCACCGAGCACGTTGCCGTCGGTGTCGAGGATCGGCCCGGCCGAGAACCCGGCGTCGGTCCGTCGCTCGACCAGCTTCGCGTAGTCGTTGTCCGGCACGAAGCAGATCTCCATGCTGTCGGGCTTGTTGAACACGGGCAGACCGTGGGCCTCGGCGATCTGGCGGGTGACGGACTTCTCCAGGTGGCCGATGGGCAGGAGCATGTGGTCGAGTTGCTCCCGCGGCGTCCCGAAGAGGACGTACGACTGGTCCTTCTTGGGGTCGACCCCGCGCGCCAGCGAAGCACGCGACCGGCCACGACCGCGCGTGAGTACCTGCGCGTAGTGCCCGGAGGCGACGTAGTCCGCATCGATCGACTGCGCGTAGGCGTGCAGCTTGCCGAACTTCAGCCAGTCGTTGCAACGCACGCACGGGTTGGGCGTGCGTCCCGCGTTGTACTCGGCCACGAAGTAGTCCATGATCCGCCCGAAGTCCTTGCGGAAGTTGACGACGTAGAACGGGATGTCCAGCACCGCCGCGACCAGCCGGGCATCCGCCGCGTCATTGACCGAGCAGCAGCCCTGCTTGTGCTTCTTCGCCGCCTTCGGCGATCCGCCCGCCTCGAGCACCGGCAGCGCGCAGTCCTGGCCACGGTGCGAGCGGTACAGGTTGTCGTAGCCGGCGGCGATCTCCTCGGGGTCGTCGCTGCCCAGGCGCATGAAACAGCCGACGACCTCGTAGCCGTCTTCCTTCAACAGGGCCGCCGCGGCCGAGGAATCCACCCCGCCGGACATGGCCAGTACCACCTTTTTCCCGCTACCGGGTTTCGCGAGCGACATGCGGCTTATTGTAGGGCAACCGGTGTCGTCGGCCGGTTATCATGCGGGTTCCCGACGACCCGACGTGGAGACCCCGATGCCCAAGACGCACCACCCCCTCACCGCCCTGCTGCTGCTTTGCTGGCTCGGGCTGGCCTGCCTCGCCCCGCGTGCACAGGCGCAGGACGCCCCGGCCGTCGTGGACTGGCTGCCCACATCGTTCGACTCGGCGATCCTCGTGCCGGACCTCGGCGCGTTGGACGGCGGGCTCGCGGCGTTCGAATCCGCGGCCGACCTCGGGGCCGACGACCTCCGCGACGCCGTCGGCCGGTTCCAGCGCGAGCTGGGGCTGATGCACGGGGTAGACACCCGTGGCGGCATGGCCATCGTCGCCATCGAGGCCGGTCCCCGCCCCATCGCGGTCCTCCTCATCGCGGTCAGCGACTACGAGGCCCTGGCCCAATCGCTCGGGGCCGTGCCCGGCGATCTGATCGAGATCACTCTGCCCGGCGGGTCCAGCGGATTCATGCGGAAGATGGAGGGCTACGCGGTGCTCGGCGGCAGCCGGCAGGTCGTCCAGGCCTATACCCCCGCCGGCGACGGGGCATCGCTCGCCGAGCGCGTCGGCCCGATGGCGGCGCAGGTCATCACCGAGTCGCAGTTCTCCTACCTCGCGAACACCGGCCGCGCCGACGCCGATGCACTCACCGCCGAGTTCACCGCGCAGGCGCTGCAGATGATGGCGCTGATCGACCCGCTGATCGCCTACGACCTGGCCCCGTCCGAACGGCTGCCCGCCATCAGCGCATTGAGCGAGCTGATCGTGTCGGGCACAGACACGGCGGTGCTCGGCGCGAGCTTCGACGCCACGGGCATCCACTACGCCGAGGCCTACAAGCTCAAGCCCGGCGGCGCGATGGCCGGGATGTTCCCCGGCGGCACGGCCGATACAGACGCCATGGCCCTGCTCGCCAAGCTGCCCGACGACCCGGCGGTCTTCGCGGTGGCCGGCGACCCGCAGGCCGTGGGACTTCCCGAGCTGGCGGACCGCATGGGCGGGCTGTTCGGCCTGGATGCCCGGCACGCACTCGGCTCGGCCAAGCCGGTCCTAGAAACGCTCTACGCCCAGGCCGACGGCGTCGCCACCGCCTACTACACCCTGCCCAACGCCGGCCAGGTCGCCAGCCGGTGGATGAACACCGCGACCGTCTTCGAAACCGGCGACGCCGAGCAGTTTGCCGAGGCGTTGGAAGCCGCGGTCCTCGCGCTGGCCGACGCCACGATCCCTGTTACCGGCAGCGACGAGGCGGTCACCTTCGAGACCACCTACGACGCCGAGGACCGGCTGCTCGGCGGGGTCCGCTACGACACGTTCACCGTCAAGATGCACCTGCCCGAGGCGATGCAGACCGACCCGAAGATGCGGGCGTTGGCGATCCTCGGCGAGATCGGCTTCATCGGGCAGGTCGCGGTGATCGACGGTCACGTCGTCGTCACCACGTTCGACGACCTGTCGGTGATCACCCGCGTCATCGAGACGGTGCAGAGCGGCAACGGCATGGGCCGGGGCGGCGCGATGCACGAAGGCCTGGCCGCGGCGATGGCCGACGGCGCGGCGATGGTCGGCACGATGGACCTGCGCGGCATCGCCGACTCGCTCAGCCCGCTGCTCTCGGTGCTCGGCCGACCCGACGCGGTGCAGGTCGACCCCGGCACTCGGCCGATCGCCTACGCCATCGCGACCGGTGAAAACGAGGCATCGGTCCGCCTGTTTGTCCCCAGCTCCGCCGTCACCGCGATGATCGACGAGGACTTCGACCCCTTCGTCCAGGCCGACAACACCGACACCGATCCAGGCCCCGGCCCGGGCCGCGACCTCGGTCAACCCGGGCGGGGCACCCCGGGCACCCAGCCCGGCCGCACCCCGCCGGGCCGCGACCCCGGCGTCCGCCCCGGGCGCGACCCCAGCAGCAGGCCCGGCCGGGGCACGCCCGGTCGATCACCCCGCTGACCGGCCACCCCGAACGCCTCCAACGACCGACACCCATCGGCGGCCCACCGCGCGATCCACTACCCTCTCCGCCCTATGCCCAAGCCCACCCCCATCGAAACCCCCACCAACGTCCTCATCATCGGTCCGGGCGGGCGCGAGCACGCGCTCGGCTGGAAGCTCAAGCAGTCCTCCAAGGTCAAGAAGGTCTTCTTCGCGCCCGGCAACGGCGGCACCGCGCAGATCGGGCAGAACGTTCCCCTGAACTGCGACACCGTCAGCACCAAGCTCGTCGACGAGATCAACTACTTCTGCCGTGACCACAAGGTCGGCATGATCGTCATCGGCCCGGAAGACCCCCTCGCCGGCGGGCTCGCCGACCGCCTGGCCAAGCCCGGCCGGCACGTCTTCGGGCCGACCAAGGACGGTGCCCGCCTCGAGGCGGACAAGGCCTACGCCAAGGACCTCATGCGCGCCTGCCGCATCCCCACCGCCGACGCGAAGACCTTCAAGAACCACGAGCAGGCCGTCGCCTACGTCGAGAACCGCGAGACCCCCGTGGTCGTCAAGGCCTCGGGCCTGGCGAAGGGCAAGGGCGCGATCGTCACGAAGAACACCGAGGAAGCCCTCGACGCGCTGAGGCGCTGCATGGTCGACAAGGAGTTCGGCGAGGCGGGCGAGACCGTCGTCGTGGAAGAGCGCCTGGTCGGGCAGGAGGTCTCGATCCTTGCGCTTGTCGACGGGCGGAACATCTTCGTGCTCGACCCCAGCCAGGACCACAAGCAGCAAGGCGAGGGCGATACCGGCCCGAACACCGGCGGGATGGGCGTCTACTGCCCGACGCCGCTGATCGACGACAAGATGATGGCCACGATCGAACGCGAGGTGCTCGTCCCGACCGTGGACGCGCTGCGCCGCGACGGCATCGACTTCAAGGGCGTGCTCTATGCCGGCCTCATGCTCACCGCCGGCGGGCCGAAGGTGCTCGAGTACAACACCCGCTTCGGCGACCCCGAGACGCAGACGCTCATGATGCGCATGAAGGGCGACCTCTACGACGTGCTCGCCGCGTGCTGCGAGGGCCGGCTCGACGAGGCGGACCTGACGTTCACCAACACCACCTGCGTCTGCGTCTGCATGTGCTCGGGCGGCTACCCCGGCCCCTACGAAAAGGGCAAGACCATCACCGGCATCGAGGTCGCGGAAGAAGACCAAGACGTCAAGGTCTTCCACGCCGGGACGAAGCTGGAGAAGAACGGCGACCTCGTCACCGCCGGCGGCCGGGTGCTGAACGTCTGCGCCTTCGGCAAGACGCTGAAAGAGGCCCGCGACAAGGCGAACGCCGCGTGCGACAAGATCAACTTCGACGGCGCGTTCTTCCGCCGGGACATCGGCTTCCGGGTGATGTAGTGGCCTCTGAGAATCACATCGCCCCCGAAGCCCACGCTCGACGAGCGTGGGCTTCCGTTTGAGCTTCAATCACCCCCTACCCCGCCATCGGCGGGACATACTCCAGCGGACCCTCCGGCCCCAGCGGGACGCCGAACGATACCCACGCCAGCAGCAGCGCCGTCCACGTGATGAGGAAGACGACCGAGTACGGGAGCATGAGCGCGATCATCGTGCCCATGCCCGCCTGCTTATCGTACTTCTGCACGAACACGAGGATGATGATGAGGTACGCGTTGAGCGGCGTGATGATGTTCGTGCACGAGTCGCCGACGCGGTACGCCGCCTGGGTCAACTCGGGACTGATGCTGGCACCGATCATGAACATCGGGATAAAAACGGGCGCGAGCAGTGTGTACTTCGCGGACATCGAGCCCATGAACAGGTTGATGACGGCGACCAAAAGGATAAAGGCGACGAGCACCGCCCAGGTCGGCAGGCCGGACTGCGAAATCGCGAGCCCCCCGGTGATGGCGAACATCGTGCCGAGGTTCGAGTCCTGGAACCACTGGATGAACTGGCCGGCGAAGAAGGCGAGCACGATGATCGGCCCCATCGCGGCCATGGCCTGTGTCATCATCTTTGCAACGTCCTTGTCGCTCTTGATCGTCCCCGCGCCGATGCCGTAGGCCAGCGCCGGCAGGAGGAAAGCGAAGAAGATCAAGGGGACAATCACCGCGACCCAGCGGGGGAACCCGTGGTACGCCTCGTCCGGGCCGTGAAGCAGCCCGCCCGGGCGTGCGACAAGCACTGCGACCACGGCGCCGAACAACAGGGCGGTCACACCGGCCCAGCCCAAGCCACGCCACTCGGCCGGTGTCATCTGCTGCGCGGTGTGCTCTTCGCCCGATGGGGCGGCCGCGCCGCCGTGGTCCGCGGACCGCGCGTTAAGCCGGGGCTCGACAAACCATGCCGTGACCCCCCAGCCGATCAGCGTCAGGAAGACCGTCGACGCCGCGGCAAAGGCCCAGTTACACGTCGGGGCAACGCCGTACTCGCTATCGACAAGCTGGGCACCCTTCTGGCTCAGCTCCGACAGCATCGGGTCCAGTCCCGTTACCGCAAGGTTTGCGCAGAAGCCTGCGGCGACACCCGCGAACACCGCAGCAATCCCGGCCAGGGGTGAGCGTCCGACCGAGCGGTAGAGCAGCGCGGCGACCGGCGGCAGCACGATGTACCCCGCGTCCAGGCCCGCCGAACTCATCACCCCGACGAACACCATCGCCGGCGTCAGTAATGCCTTGGGCGTTACGAGCATGCACGCCTTGAGCGCCCCGCCGATGAGCCCCGACTTCTCCGCGACACCGATCCCCAGCATCCCGACGAGCACGATACCCAGCGGCGGGAAGTTGATGAAGTTGTCTTTCAGCGACTTGACCATCCCATAGATCGACTCGCGCGTGAGCATCGGGACGGCCGTGATCGGGTCGCCGGTCTCCTCCAGCACGGTCTGCCCATCCACGACCGCCGGCTGCACCATCCGCACCGACCAGCCGGTGGTGTAGACCAGGTGCGACACCACCGGCACGAGCAGAGCGCCGATGACGAACAGCGTCACCGGGTCGGGCAGCTTGTTGCCGATCGTCTCGACCAGGTTGAGCAGACGGGCGGCGAGCCCGCCGGGCGCCTCGAGCGCGGGGGGGACGGTAGCGGACGGGTCAGCCATGCGGGGATTGTGGGGGAAGCGGCGGGCATGGGCAAGGGGTACGATCCTCGGCCGTGACCGATACCCCCGCACAACCGGGCCCGCCGGGCCGACCGATCGTGCTCGAACCGCTCGGGCCACAGCACCAATCGGCCTTCCTCGCGGCGGTCGAGCGCAGTCACCCGCTGCACCATCCTTGGGTCGCCCCACCCGCGACGGCCGAGGCGTTCGCGGCCGCGGTCGCCAGGTCGGACGGCGATCGGCACCAGAGCTACCTCGCGCAGGATGGCACCGGCAGCCTCGTCGCGTGCATCAACCTCAACGAGATCGTCCGCGGCGCGTTCCGCTCCGCCTACCTCGGCTACTACGCCTTTGTCCCCCACGCGGGCACCGGGAGGATGAAGCGGGCGATGGCGCTCGTAATCGCCAAGGCCTTCGGCGAGCTGGAGCTGCACCGCCTCGAAGCCAACATCCAGCCCGGCAACACCGCGTCCATCGCGCTGGTCAGGTCGCTCGGCTTCCGACGCGAAGGGTTCAGCCCGCGCTACCTGCACATCGATGGCGCATGGCGCGACCACGAACGCTACGCGATCACCTGCGAAGACCTTGCAACAGGGAACGCAACCCTGTGAACCGCAGGCCGGTCAGCCCGTCGCGCCGACCGGGTGGACCGCACCGGCCGCGCACTTCACAGGGAGCCGGCCCTCGGCCAGCATCGCGTCAAACGCATCGATGACCGGCAGCAGGTCCGCCGCGGACTCAACCACGGCGTGGGCCCCGGCCGACAGCAGCTCTTGCGTGGCCTGCTCGATCCTTTCCCGGCGGTTGTCGTCCGGCAACTCGGCCAGCTCCTGCTCGGACAGGCCCAGCAGGTTGCCCGTACGCGATACGCCGACGGTCCAGCAGCCGGCGTTGCGCCCGGCCTCGACGCCGGTCACCGTGTCGTCCACCTTCACCACGCGCGCCATCGGGTAGATACCCAGTTGCTGAGCGTTCTCGTAGATCAGCCAGGGCGCGGGCCGACCTACCGCGACACTCGTCGCACATCGCATCGCGTCGACCTTGAGCCCCTGCTTCTGCGCCTCGGGCATCACGATGTCCATCAGCTCGGCGGTGTAGCCCGTGCTGGAACCGATGCGGATGCCGCGCGAGCGCAGCGCACTAACGGTTTCCGCGACCCCGGGGATCACGTCGCAATGGTCCTTCAGGCACGCCATCTGCAGCGGCAGGAACGACGCGTAGATCGCGTCGATATCGCTGTCACTGAACGGTCGGCCGTGCACGGCCTGCCAGGCCTCGGCCACCTCGGGCTCGTCCGCGATGGTCCGGATGTGGTCGCGCTTCGCCATGCCCATCGGCCTGCGGGCCTGTGCCGTAGTGATCGACACGCCGTGCTCGGCGAAGGCCTGGACGAACACCGCTGCTGGGGCGCGCGACCCGTGGTCCACCATCGTGCCCGCCCAATCGAACACGACCAGGCCAATCCGTTGCTGCTGCACATCCGTCATGGTGTCGCCCCGTCTTTCTCAAGGGTGTGTGTGGTTGTCGGCAGTGTCTTCTCGGTGCCGTCCTCCCAGAACGCGTCCGCCAGGCCGAACGACAGCGTCATCCCCGCGCCGCCCAGCCCGTTGAAGACGGTCACGCCCGGCAGCGGCTCGTGTACGAAATGCGTCCGTCCCGGGGCTTTGAGGTACACGCCGTGCCACCGCCTTGCGATCGACCAGTCCGGCAGGTCCAGCAGCTCGCGCAGGCCCCGGAGCATGACGGCGTCGATGTCGCCGCGGTCGAACGGAGAGACCGGCTCGCCGTACTCGTGCGAATCGCCGAGCACGACCTCGCCCGCGCCGTTCTGCGCGGCCATGAAGTGGATCCCCATCGCGTCGAGCTCCGGGGCCTGCTCGGCGACGCGACGCTTGAGCTCGGCCAGCGTCGGGCAACCGGCGAAGGACGTGTAGTGCCTCAGCGTCGGTCCGCTGGCGATCATCGGGCCGGCCGACCAGCCCGCGGGCTGCGCGCCTGTCGCGAGCATCTGTAGCTTGCAGAGCGTCAGGTCCTGCCGGTCAAACACCTCGGGGAACAGCGTACGGGTCTCGGCTCCGCTGCAGACGACGACGCGCTCGCGGGCCTCGTATGCCGAGCCATCGGCGGTGTGTACGAGGCCTGGCTCGATACGCACGGCCGGCGTATCGAACCGCACGCGGACCCCGTGACGGTTGGCGAGCATGGACGGGAGGGTGGCGATCGCCTCACGCGGGTCCACGCCGACCTCCGTCGTGCTCGCGAATCCGCCGATAACGCGCGCCCGGTTCGCCGCGGGGCAGAGGGCCAACACCTGGTCCTGCGTCAGCATGGTGCAGTCGTATCCCGCCGCGGCCGGCCCCTCGACAAACTCGCGCATCACCGCCAGCTCGTCCTCGTGGACCGCCAGGAACACCGAGCCCCGGGTGTGGTGCCAGAACCCCGCCTCCACCGCCGCCTCCAGCCAGAGCGCCCGGCTGCGCAGCGCGACCGGCAGGACCTCCACCGGCTGCCCGACCGGCCAGACCATGCCGAAGTTGCGGACCGACGCCCCCGACGCCACCGGGCCGCGCTCCAGCAGCGCGACCGATCGGCCACGCCTGGCCGAGGCCCAGGCGTGTGCCAGGCCGACGATCCCAGCGCCAACCACGACGACATCGGTTGTCTGAATCATGCTGTCGCCACCTGTGCGGGCTGATCGGTCCTCGGCCTTGGACAGTCAGGCGCCGTTGCTCGGCCGCGGCTGGTCCGCAGGAAGTACACCGAGCTGCCCGTCAACAATACCAGCCCCAGCAGCGACATGAAGTACGACATGCCGATCAGGAAGCCCAGCCGCGAGACGTCGCCCAGCATCAGGTCCTTGAAGAAGTAGATCGAGATCGAGCCGGTGTAGCCCAACGCGTCGGCGATGTAGATCGCAAACACCGCGGTGCCCGTGACGTGGGTGCAGGCGATCAGCCGGTCAAACAGCACCGAGCCGTAAGGCACGTACGCGAGGTAGGCACCCAGCCCGATGAGGATCATCCACCAGAGCCCGCTGACGAAGCCCAGCTGATAACCGAGCGTGCCCAGCCCGATCACCAGGCAGCCGACGAGCATCAGCGACAGCGCCGCGAGCAGCCCGCCCCGGTTGTTGCGGATCATAAACAGCAGGCCCAGCGGCACGAGCACGCCGAACGCGACCCACAGCTCGCTGCGGGTGAACAGCCCGCTCTCCTCGGTGCCGTAGCCCAGGTCCTCGAAGACCTCGACGCCGAAGTTGTCTCGGAAATCGCGGAACGCCGTGAGGAAGAAGTACGCGACGAACAGCATCACCAGCCCCGGTGCAAACCGCTTGACGAACGCCCAGCGCTCGGCCGAGCCCATCGGCTCGCGGTGGCTCCGCTCGGCCTCGTCCGCGTCCGACGGACCGGGCAGCAGGTTCAGCATCCCCACCGCCAGCAGAAACACCGGCAGGAACACCAGCCCCGTCACGCACGGCATCCACCACTCGCTCACGCCGTGCCCGCTCATCAGCCACCGCCCCACGTCCTTCACCACCCCGCTCGCGAGGATGAATGACGCGCTCAAGCCCGCCAGCAGCAGCTCCGAGGTCCGCCGGCCTTCGAGGTACCACACGACCAGCCCCCACACCATCCCCAGCGGCAGGCCGTTAACAAAGATCGCCACGATCTTCAGCGACGGCGGCAGCACCGCGAACGCCAACAGCGCCGCCTCCGCGATAAGCACGAAGCCGACCAGCGCGACGGCTCGGCGGGAGCGGGTCATCTCCGAACACACCTTGATCCCCAGGTACTTGGAGATCGCGTAGCCGATGAGCTGGCTGCTGACGAACGCGGTCTTCCAGTCGACCGTCAGGCCCAGCAGGTGGAACACCGCCGGCTCGCCGTCCGCGCCCAGGTACTGCCCGGCGCTGAAGGGCTTGCGGAAGGCGTACATGCAGAAGTAGGTGAGGAACGACGCCGCGATCGCGTACGCGACGAACACCCCGCCGGGGGCCGCGCCGAGCGCTCGCGTGATCGGGTTGGGACGCTGGGCCATGGCCGGGCTCACAAGGGGGGAGCCACGGAAGCTACCCCCCACCGGCCCGGCGAGCTTGCCGACAAATCGAATTCTTACACAACCCCCGATCCCTCCGGCCCACCGCGTCCGGCCGTGCCATTACGCGGCACGCGCCGCATGGCTCTGGTATCGTCTTACCCCTGATGCTTGAGAAGATCGACCAACTACGTGAGCGGGCGACCGCGGACCTCCAGGCCGTCAACGACCCCGAGGCCCTGGAGCAGTTCCGCATCCAATACCTCGGCACCAAAGGCGGGCTCAAGGCCCTCATGGGCCTGATGAAGGACGTGCCCAAGGACCAGAAGCGCGACTTCGGCCAGAACGCCAACGCGCTCAAGCAGGAGCTCACCGCCGCCTACGAAGACAAGAAGGCCAACCTCGGCGAAACCTCCGCCCAGGCCTCAGGCCACGGGCCTCTTCTCGACATCACCGAGCCCCCCGCCCCGCCGGTCATGGGCCGACGCCACATCATCAGCCAGACGATCGACGAGCTGATCGAGGTCTTCGCGCGCATGGGCTTCGACCACGCCGAGGGCCCCGAGGTCGAGGACGACTACCACAACTTCGTCGCCCTCAACATCCCCGAGACCCACCCCGCCCGCGACCCGCTCGACAACTTCTACCTCTCCGACCCGTTCGGCCCAAACCCGACGCTGCTGCGCTCGCAGACCTCCACGGTCCAGATCCGTGTCATGGAACAGACCGCGCCCCCGGTGCGCATCATCTCCACCGGCCGGGTCTACCGCCCCGACGAGCACGACGCGACGCACTACTCCATGTTCCACCAGGTCGAGGGGCTGTACGTCGACAAGCACGTCTCGATGGTCGACCTCAAGAGCACGCTCATCCAGTTCGCCAAGGCCATGTTCGGCCAGGACGCGGACGTGAAGCTCGTCCCCAGCTACTTCCCCTTCACCGAGCCCTCCGCCGAGCTGTACGTCAAGATGGACCTGGGCAAGGGGCTGGAGTGGATGGAGATCGGCGGCTGCGGCATGGTCGACCCGGCCGTGTTCGAGCACGTCGGCTACGACCCCGAAGCGTGGACCGGCTTCGCCTTCGGCCTCGGGATCGAACGCCTGGCGATGCGCAAGCACAACATCCAGGACATCCGCTGGCTGTTCGAAAACGACGTGCGGTTCCTGCGGCAGTTTTAGCGCTGTTTGACGTCGTTGAAGGCGTTGCTTGCCAACGCCGGTCGGTGCGGGACAATACCTGCATGACCACGACGACCCCCCCCATCGTGCGGGCGGCGACCGGGGCCACGCTCTCCTGCAAGGGCTGGCACCAGGAAGCGGCGCTGCGGATGCTGATGAACAACCTCGACCCCGACGTGGCCGAGCGGCCCGGGGACCTGGTGGTGTACGGCGGGACGGGGAAGGCGGCGCGGAACTGGGCGTGTTATCACAAGATCGTCGAAACGCTCCAACGCCTCGAGAACGACGAGACGCTGATCGTCCAGAGCGGCAAGCCCGTCGCGGTGTTCAAGACCCACGACCAGGCGCCGCGCGTCCTGATCGCGAACTCGCACCTCGTCCCCAACTGGGCCAACTGGGACGAGTTCCGCCGGCTCGAAGCGCTCGGGCTCACGATGTACGGCCAGATGACCGCGGGCTCGTGGATCTACATCGGCACGCAGGGCATCCTGCAGGGCACCTACGAGACCTTCGCCGAGTGCGCCCGGCAGCACTTCGGCGGGTCGCTCACGGGCAAGCTCGTCGTCACCGGCGGGCTCGGGGGGATGGGCGGGGCCCAGCCGCTGGCGGCGACGATGAACGGCGCGGCGTGCCTGGGCGTCGATGTTGACCCGTCGCGCATCCAGAAACGCCTGGACACCGGCTACTGTGACGTGATGACCGACGACCTGGACGACGCGGTCCGGCAGGTCGAACAGGCCCGGGCGAACGGCGAAGCGCTGTCCGTCGGGCTGGTCGGCAACATCGCGGAGGTGCTGCCCGAGCTGCACCGGCGGGGTGTGACGATCGACGTGCTGACCGACCAGACCAGCGCGCACGACCTGCGCGTCGGCTACATCCCGGCGGGGTACACGCTCGACGAGGCCGACACGTTCCGCGCGGAAGACCCGCAGCAATACGACGAAGCCGTGCTGGACTCGATGCAACAACACGTCAGTGCGATGCTCGCCTACCAGAAGGACGGCGCGGTGACGTTCGACTACGGCAACAACCTGCGCGGGCAGGTCGCGGACCGACGCGGCATGAAGGAGGCGTTCGACTTCCCCGGCTTCGTGCCCGCGTTCATCCGCCCGCTGTTCTGCCGGGGCTCGGGCCCGTTCCGCTGGGCGGCGCTGTCGGGCGACCCCGGCGACATCGCCGTGACCGACGACGCCGTGCTGGAGACCTTCCCCGAAAACGAGGCCCTCGCCCGCTGGATCAAGAAAGCGCGCGAGAAAGTGAAGTTCCAGGGGCTGCCCTGTCGCATCTGCTGGCTGGAGTACGGCGAGCGCGCGGAGATGGGGCTCAAGTTCAACTGGCTGGTGAAGAAGGGCAAGGTCAAGGCCCCGCTGGTCATCGGGCGCGACCACCTGGACTGCGGCTCGGTCGCGTCGCCCAACCGGGAGACCGAGGCGATGAAGGACGGTTCGGACGCGATCGCCGACTGGCCGCTGCTCAACGCGCTGATCAACACCGCCTGCGGCGCGAGCTGGGTCTCGCTGCACCACGGCGGCGGAGTCGGCATCGGCTACTCGATCCACGCGGGCATGGTCAGCGTGGCCGACGGGACCGACACGGGCGACGCGCGGCTGCAGCGCGTGCTCACCGCCGACCCGGGCATGGGGGTCGCGCGTCACGCCGACGCGGGCTACGACCTGGCCATCGATACCGCCCACCAGCGCGGCGTCGACCTGCCCATGGTGAACGGATGACCGGCCGCGTCGCCCTCGCCAACCTGTACGCCGACCTCGACGCCCGGCTCGGCGCGTTGCGCCGCGACGCGTCCTGCCTCGATGCATCCCGCGCGGTCGTCGAGCGGGCGCTCGGTGACGGAAAGGCGTACTACGGCATCAACACCGGCTTCGGCGTGCTCGCCAACCAGCGCATCAGCGATGCGCAGGTCGCCGAGCTTCAGCGCAACCTGATCCTCAGCCACGCGGTCGGCGTCGGCGAGCCGCTGCCCCGGGCGATCGCGTCGCTCATGCTCAAGCTGAAGGTCCACGCCCTCGCGCAGGGCTTCTCGGGCGTCTCACGCACGACGTTCGAGCGACTGCTCTGGCTCGACGAACAGGGGCTGGTCCCGATGATCCCGTCGCGCGGCAGCGTCGGCGCGTCCGGCGACCTCGCGCCGCTCGCGCACCTCGCGCTGCCGCTCCTCGGGCAGGGCAAGCTCTGGGCCGAGGGAGAGGATCAGCCGCAGCCGGCCGGCGACGTCCTGCGGTCGCGCGGCGTCGAGCCCATCGCGCTGCAGGCCAAGGACGGGCTCGCCCTCATCAACGGCACGCAGCTCATGAGCGCCCACGGCGCCTTCGCGCTGCACCGCGCGCTGCACCTGGTCAAGTTGGCCGACGTCATCGCGGCGATGTCGCTCGAAGCGCTCCAGGGCAGCGTCGCGCCCTTCGACCCGCGCATCGCCGACCTCCGCCCGCACCCCGGCCACGCGGCGGTCGCCCACAACATCCGCGAGCTACTCATCGACAGCGAGATACTTGAGTCCCACCGCGACTGCGGCAAGGTGCAGGACCCCTACTCGCTCCGCTGCGTCCCGCAGGTCCACGGCGCGTCCCGCGACGCCCTCGCCCACGGCAGCGCCGTTGTCGAGACCGAGATCAACAGCGTCACGGACAACCCGCTGGTGTTCGGGGACGGCGCGATCGTCTCCGGCGGGAACTTCCACGGCCAGCCGCTCGCGCTCGTCATCGACTACGCGGCGATCGCCTTGGCCGAACTCGCGAGCATCTCCGAACGCCGGTGCTACCTCCTGCTGGGCGGGCACGACGGGCTGCCGCGCCTCTTGATGAAAGAGACCGGCGTGAACTCGGGGTTCATGATCCCGCAGTACACCGCCGCCGCGCTGGTCAGCGAGAACAAGGTGCTCTGCCACCCCGCGAGCGTGGACTCGATCCCGACCTGCCTGGGCCAGGAGGACCACGTCAGCATGGGCTCGATCGGCGCGCTCAAGCTGCTGCAGGTCCTCAAGAACGTCGAGCACGTCCTGGCGATCGAGATGATGACGGCCGCGCAGGCGCTGGACTACCGCCTGCCGCTCAAGGCCGGGCGTGGCGTCGTGACGGCCCATGAATACATCCGCTCGCGCATCCCCCACCGCGAGGCGGACGGCGTGTTCCACGACGACCTCGCGGGCGCGCTGTCGCTGGTGCAGACGCCGGTGGTGATCGACACCCTGGCCGACGCCGGTACGGAGCTGCGCTGATGCCCGTAATGCGCAACATCGGAACGCTTTACCAGTGCCTGGACGAGGGCGGGCAGGGGGATGTGCAGCCGATCGATGACGCCGCGCTCGTCTGGTACGGCGAAAGGATCACGTGGGTGGGGAAGGAAACCGACCTGCCAACGGATGGGGTCGACGGGCTCGATGATGGCGAAGCCCACAACGCCGGTGGTTATATTGTGATGCCCGGCCTGATCGATTGCCACACCCACCTCGCTTTCGGCGGTTGGCGCGAAGACGAGTTCGCCATGAGGTGCAAGGGTGCAAGCTATCTCGATATCGCCAAGCAAGGCGGCGGGATCATGAAGACCGTCGGGCAGACGCGAGAGGCGAGTGAGGATGAGTTGTTCGATCACGCAAGCATCCACCGCTGGTTCATGCGTTGTTTCGGGGTCACGACCGTTGAGTGCAAGAGCGGCTACGGGCTTACGGTCGCGGATGAGTTGAAGTTGCTTCGTGTGTACAAGCAGCTCGCCGAATCCGAGGACCAGCCGGGCCGAATCGTTGCGACGCTGCTCGGGGCCCACGTGGTGCCGCCGGAGTTCAAGGGCAACCGGACCGGCTACCTCGATCTGCTTTGCGAGGAACTGGTCCCACGAGTCGCCGAGGAAGGACTGGCACGATTCAACGATGTCTTTGTGGAGCAAGGCGCGTTTACGCCCGACGAAGCTAGGCGCGTGCTTGAATGTGGTGTACGCCACGGCCTGACACCGAAGCTGCATGTCGATCAGTTGCGCGACGGCGGCGGTGCCGAACTAGCGGCGGAGGTCGGTGCGGTCTCGGCGGATCATCTCGAATACACCAGCGACAACGGTATCGCGGCAATGGCTGAGGCCGGTGTGGTCGCTGTTACGCTGCCGATGGCGTCACTGATGCTGCGCCAGCCACCGCTGGATGCGCGTCGGTTCATTGATGCGGGTGTTCCTGTCGCCGTGGCGACGGATTTCAACCCCGGCAGCGCGCCGTGCCACTACCTGCCGTGGTCGATGTCACTGGCCTGCATGATGAACTACATGACGCCGTGCGAGGCCCTGAAAGGTGCCACAACTTATGCGGCGAAAGCCCTCGCGCTCGACGGCCAGGTCGGGTCGCTGAAGCCCGGCATGCGGGCTGACTTTATCCGTTGCTTCATACCAAGCGTCGAGTTGTGGTTCGTACAGATGGCACCGTCCTACATCGGGGACGTGTACATCGCGGGCAAGCAGATGCTGCGTAGTCGTGGCATGAAAGAAGGGGAGGGTCGCGATGCCTGACCTGCTCCCCCCCACCGTCGCGATGCCGGGCCGCCGGGCGGGGGATGTGCGCGTGGGGCACCTCCTGAGCGACGAGCCGCGCGGCACCACCCGCGTCGCGATCCTCGGGTTCCCCTCCGACGCCGGCGTCGAACGCAACGGCGGACGGCCCGGCGCGGCACTCGGGCCCGCGCTCATCCGCCACCACCTCTACCGCCTCACGCCGCCCGGCAACGCGGCAGACCGCTTCGAACAGCTCCTGCGCTCGACCGTCGACCTCGGCGATGTCGCGTGCACCGGCGAGGTCGCGGCCGACCAGCAGACACTCGGCGAAGCCGTGGCCGAGCTGCTCGCTTTCGACCAGCGCATCACGCCCATCGTCCTCGGCGGTGGGCACGAAACAACCTTCGGCCACTTCCTCGGCTACGCCCAGGCCGAGCAAGCGGTCAGCATCGTCAACCTCGACGCCCACGCCGACGTCCGCGCGCTGGAAGACGGCCAGCCGCACTCCGGCTCGCCGTTCCGCCAGGCGGTCGAGCACCCGTCGGGGCGGTGCTCGCGCTACACCGCGGCCGGGCTGAACCCGCACTCGACCGCGCCCGGTCACGCGCAGTGGGTCGCGGACCGCGGCGGGCAGGTGTACTGGCGGAGCGAGCTGACCGCTGAGCTGATGGCGAAGCTGTACACCCAGCAGCCCGATGATGTGCTGGCGACGTTCGACCTGGATGCGCTGGACCAGTCGCAGGCCCCGGGCGTGAGCGCGCCCAACGCGTGCGGGCTGGACAAGCGTCTGTGGCTGTACGCGGCGTACGCGGCCGGCCGATCGCCGATGGTGCGGTCGATGGACGTGGTGGAGCTGAGCCCGCCGTTCGACCGCGACGACCAGACGGCCCGGCTGGCGGCGCTGACGGTGTGGGAGTTCCTGGTCGGCCTGTCGCAGCGCAACGCCTAAAAGACGTCGGGCTCAGTCGCCCCGGTGGATGAGGTACGCGTCGTCGTCGCCCTGAGGGAGGAAGAGGTTGTCTGTCGGTTCACCGTCCGCGTCAACGTAGACCGGCCCACTGCCGTAGCGGGTTTCGAGGATGTGGGTCTCTTCAAAGGTGACATGTCCGTCGTTCCAGAGGACGCTTCCACGGAACTCGCCTGGTTTCGTGGCATAATTGCTCTGCACACCAGCCGTCGCATCCGTGCCGAGGTTGCGGTCGCTCATGACGACCGCCTGGCTGTTGTAGCTGTATGCCCATTCTTCGGCACGGTAATCCGCATCCGGTGCGCTGCCGGGCTCGCCATCAATCGAGAGCATGGCGAACGAATAATGACTGACCGTGGCATCCCACCGAACCGGGGCCGCGATCTCACCGAACCCCGGGTCGTACTCCGTCACAAGTGGATCGGTTTCGCGTGGCGCGATTGCATAGTCCGGGACAATAAAGTCGCCATCAAACAAGATCCAATAGCGGGCCTGAATCGTATCGCCATCCCCACTGAAACCGGTCCATTCCGAGTCCGCGAGAACATGTCCTTTACTGTCAAGCCCCGGCATGTGCTCCTTGTTTGTGTTTGCAAACACAATCATCCCCGCGTGTGTTCCACGGAGATACGTGTACTGCTGCAACTTGCTGTGCTCCCGGTCACGTGGAACAGAAAGCACCTTGATCAGAACAAATACACTTGTCACGGCGCAGAACACCAGCGCAGCGATCCCCAGCACGCGGCCAGTGATGGCTAGGCCGCGCCCGGGCCGACCCGCGTCCGGGCCGGTCTTCTCCGCGGCGCGGTGAGCCAAAACGAGCGCGGCGATCCCGCAGATGGCGCCCGGCAGGATCACAAAGCTCGTCAGCACCCCCACCACCCCGAGCACGACGGACGCGACGGCGACCCACGGGGCCTTCGCCCCGTCGGGGTCGGGCACCGAGGAGGCGGGGGCAGGGCTCGCGGGCGGGTCGGGCATGGTGGGCTCAAAACGATACGGCGATTCATCATATCCCGCCCGTGCCGGCCTTCGTCATCGGATGGCAACGGTTCCGGTTTTTTCGGATCAAATCCGTCCTACTACCCCGCCCCGCTTGAAATCCGGCCGGGCGGTGGTTAGTTTAGAGATAGATTCAGGACTCACGGCTCACTCGAGATTTCGCTTCCGGCCGCGTCAGCGGCAGTTCCGCTCGCGCGGCGGCTCCCGTGCTCCGGCACAAGGAATCGACCGTGATCAGTATCTACGTCGGCAACCTCCCGTACGATACGACCGAGGACCAGCTGGTAGAGTTGTTCCGGTCCTTCGGCGAGGTCCACCGCGCTTCGCTCGTGACCGACCGCGAGACGGGTCGGCCGCGGGGATTCGGCTTTGTCGAGATGCCGGACCAGGCCGACGCCAACAAGGCCATCGAGGCGCTCAGCGGCCAGGAGTTCAACGGCCGACCGCTGACCGTTAACGAGGCCCGCCGCAACACGAACCGCAACACCGCGAACCTCTCCCGCAGCGCTCGGACCGGGCCCGCGCCCGCCGACGACGCCTCGGCCAGCCAGGGCAGCACCGGGTACGCCGGCAAGCCGGACAAACCCGACAAGCCGGACGATAGCGGCCCATCCGATCCGGAAGACGACAGCGACGACCAGCCGCTGCCCGGCGGGTACCGCAACGACATGCACGAGTCCTGAGAACGGCCCGGCATTGTGCTGACAACGACACGGATGTAAATCACCGGCTACCGCTCGGGGCGATAGGTCGCGGTGCAACCGGGCGCTTCGCCGACGGTCACGCCCACCAGCCGGGTGTGCGCCGGGAGCTGCGCGGCGACGGCGGTGCCCAGGTGCTCGGCGACGCGTTCGGCGGTCGGGCTGATGGCGAGCCCGTGCCGGTCGGTGCGGCCGGCATCCGCGAACGGCGGGCAGTCGTTGAGGTCCCGGTTGTGCCAGCTTGCGGTGATGCCCTGCACGATCCGCTCCAGGTCATGGAAGTCCATGACGGTCTCGATCGCGTCGAGTTCGGGGGCGGCGACGGTCACGGCGACCGACCAGTTGTGGCCGTGCACCGGCTCGAGCGACCCGTCGGGCAGGAGGATCGCGTGCGCGGCGGCGAAGGCGGTCTGGTAGGTGATCTCGAAGGGCACGTTCGGGTTTCGGGTCTGGTTGCTTGGGTCTGGCCGAAAGCAACGTGCGATGATACCGCCTACCCCGTCATACGACGTGACCGGAACCCGAGCCCCTAAGACCCGTGCCCCGGCGGCCGGCCTGAAACCCCACCGCGGATCCTGCCTACACTGACGATCTATGACAAACGCCTCGACGCCCGAGACGACCATCGCCGACCCGATCGTGGGGATTGACCTGGGGACGACCAACTCGCTGGTCGCGTACTGTGACGCGGCGGGGCCGCGCATCCTCGCGGGTCCCGAGGGCGAGCACACGCTGCCCTCGGTCGTCCGGCTGGACCCGGCGACCGGGCGGGCTGAGGCGATCGGCTCGGTCGCGAGGGCCACGGCCGTCGAGTACCCCACCTCCACGGTCCACAGCGTCAAGCGGCTTATGGGCCGGGGCCTGGCGGATGTCGCCGACGATGCCCGGGCCCTGCCTTACGAGGTCGTCGAGGGCGAGCAGGCGACCGCGCGGGTGAGGGTCGGCGGGCATGTCGTCAGCCCGCAGGCGGTCAGCGCTATGGTGCTGACGGAGCTGAAGCGGTGGGCGGAGCACGCGCTGGGCACGGGGGTGAAGCGGGCGGTCGTGACCGTGCCGGCATACTTCGACGATGCACAACGTCAGGCCACGCGCGACGCGGGCCGGCTCGCCGGGCTCGAGGTTGTGCGCATCGTCAACGAGCCGACCGCCGCGGCGTTGGCATACGGGCTGGGGGAGGGAGAGATGCCAAACGGACATGGGGCCGCGGAGACGAGTGTTGCGAGACGGACACCCACCGGCACGGTCTCGCTTTCCACGAAACTTAACCCCGCCGCGTGCACTTCCGACCCAAACCCCTCATCCACTGGTGCCGTCGGCCCCTCGCGGCCTTCCGCACAGACTATCGCCGTCTACGAC
The DNA here is from genome assembly GCA_030425705.1 of Phycisphaerae bacterium. Classification (GTDB taxonomy): domain Bacteria; phylum Planctomycetota; class Phycisphaerae; order Phycisphaerales; family Phycisphaeraceae; genus JAHQVV01. The sequence continues at coordinate 613,632 of JAUHZU010000002.1, read as the reverse complement.
CTCGGCGGGGGGACATTTGACATCTCCATCCTCCGCCTGCAGCAGACCGATCAGGGCCAGGTGGACCAGGTCCTCGCCACCGCCGGCGACACGCACCTGGGCGGCGACGACGTGGACCGCATGCTCATCGACCTGGTTACCCGCGAGATCGGCGAGCAACTCGGCACGGCCGTGGACTTCCCGCCGTCGACGCGACAGGCGCTGCGCACGTTTGCCGAGCAGACAAAGATCAGGCTGTCGACCGACGGCGAGGCGACGATCGAGATCGACCTGGGCGAGCCGGGGGTGTACCGGCGGGTCGTCACGCGTGAGGAGCTGGACCGGATGATCGGGCCGTGGGTCGAGCGGACGCTGAGCGCCTGCCGATCGGCGCTGTGGTCGGCGGGGCTGGGCGTGAACGACATCGACCGGGTCGTACTGGTCGGCGGGTCGACGCGGGTCCCCGCGGTGCGACAGGCGGTCGAGCGGTTGTTCGGCCGGGTGCCGTACACCGCCCTCGACCCCGAGCAGGTGGTGGCGCTGGGCGCGTCGGTGCAGGCGGCCCGGCTGGCGGGGGTCGGCGGCGCGGCGGCGGGCGGGCTCCTGCTGGACGTCATCCCGCTGTCGCTGGGGATCGAGACGATGGGCGGCGCGGTCGCGAAGCTCATCACCGCCAACAGCACGATCCCCGCACGTGCGACTGAGGTGTTCTCGACTTATGCCGAGGGCCAGACCAGGGTCGCCATCAACGTCTACCAGGGCGAGCGCGAGCTGGTACAGGACTGCCGGCTGCTCGGCCGGTTCGAGCTCACCGGCATCCCGCCGATGCCCGCGGGCCTGCCCAAGGTCGAGGTCACGTTCCTGGTGGACGCCAACGGCGTGCTCACCGTCCACGCGACCGAGCAGCGCTCCGGCCGGTCCGCCCGCACGCAGGTCGTCCCGAACCACGGCCTGACCCGCGACGAGGTGGATCGTATCGAACGCGACGCGTTCGACCACGCCCAGGACGACATGCAGCGCCACCGCCTCATCGACCTGCGGCTCAACGCGAAGCTGGATATCCGCAACATCCGCAAGCAGCTCGACCGCGTCGGCGACGAGCTCGAGCCCGACTACCGCGACGAGATCAACCAGCACATCGCCAAGGTGCAGGGCCTGATCGACGCGGACGATGCGCAGGTCGACGCCGACGCGTTCCACCGGGCGATGACCGACATGGACCACGCGACGATCCAGCTCGCCGAGACCGCGATCGCGCAGACGCTGCGGGACGACACGGGCGCGGGCAACCCGTCTTAGCACCGCAGCACGCTTTGGCACTACATTGCACCGAACCGGTCCTACGCCCATAAGCCCATGCTCGAACGCCTGAAGCTCGACAACGCGGTCGTCTACCAGTCCCCGCTGCTGCGCGGGATCGGCGTCCCGCACGCCTTCGGCACCCGTCACGGCGACAGCGACGCCATCGTGAGCGGCCTCGGGCTGGCGGCGCACGACTGGGTCACCGTCAAGCAGGTCCACGGCGGCGCGGTCACGCCCGACGGCGGGTGCGAGGCCGACGCGGTCGTGCTCGACAGCCCGGCGAAGGTGACGCGGGTCATCACCGCCGACTGCGTGCCGGTCCTGCTTGCGACGCTGGACGGCCGTCGGGTCGCCGCGGTCCACACGGGCTGGCGCGGGCTGCTGGCGGGCGTGATGGAGAACGCCGTGCAGGCGCTCGGTGCGCCGGTGCTCGCGGCCGTGGGCCCGGCGATCAGTGCCGCACACTTCGAGGTCGGTACGGACGTCGCCGACCGGTTCGACCCCGCGTTCGTCCGCCGGCCCCACAACAGCCGGCCGCACGTGGACCTCCCCGCCGCCGCCGCCGACCGGCTCAAAACCCTGGGCGCACGCGGGATCGACCGCACCGACCGATGCACCTACCGCGACGCCAAGGACTTCTTCTCCCACCGCCGCGACGTCACGCACCACGGCCAGCCGACGACCGGGCGGATGGCAAACGTGATCGCCTGCAAACAACGCTAACCGGCCCCGAACGCCGACCGGTCGCGCGGCTGCACCCCCCCACGCCCCGCGATACCCTATGGCTCCCATGACGCCGATCACGATCCGCCAGCTCAGCAAGCACTTCGGGCCCACCGTGGCCGTCGACGCGATCGACCTGGATATCCCGGCCGGCGACCTGTTCTTCCTCCTCGGGCCGTCCGGCTGCGGCAAGACGACGCTGCTCCGCATGCTCGCCGGCTTCACCGAGCCGACCCAGGGCACCATCCACTTCGGCGAGCAGGACGTCACCCACGCCCCCGCCAACCAACGCAACACCGGCATGGTCTTCCAGGGCTACGCCCTCTGGCCGCACATGACCGTCCGCCAGAACGTCCGCTTCGGGCTCGAGGTCCGAAAGGTCGGCAAGGCGGAGATGAAAAAGCGCGTCGACGAGGCCCTCGCCTCCGTCCAGCTCGACACGCTCGCCGACCGAAAGATCAACCAGCTCTCCGGCGGGCAGCAGCAGCGTGTCGCGCTCGCGCGGGCATTGGTGATCCGCCCGACCGTCCTGCTCCTGGACGAGCCGCTGTCGAACCTCGACGCGAAGCTCCGCCTGGAGATGCGCCAGTCCATCCGCGACATCTGCAAGCAGTCGGGCATCACCGGCGTCTACGTCACCCACGACCAGCACGAGGCGCTGAGCATGGCCGACCGCGTCGCCGTGCTCAAGGACGGCAAGGTCCGCCAGGCCGGCCCCCCCGCCGAGCTGTACCGCCGACCCGACTCGCGATTCGTCGCCGACTTCCTGGGCGAGACCAACTTCCTGCCCGCCGAGGTCAAAGGCACCGAGGACGACCACATCGTCCTGTCCACGCCCTTCGGCGATGTGCGCTCGGCCGTGTTCCCCGACGACCTGCCCCAGGGCGGGGCCGTCACCTGCTCGATCCGCCCGGAGACGATCCAGCTCGTCGACCCGGACAACCCCCCGCCGGGCATCCCGCCCAACACGTTCACCGCCAAGCGGCAGGGCATGATCTACCTCGGCTCGCTGGCCCAGCACCGCCTGCTGCTGGGCGACCTGACAATCAAGGCGATCGAGCTCAACCCCCGCGCCGCCGCGGCCGACGCCACGGCCGACGGGCAGGTGCACTTCCACGTAGAGCCCCGCGACGTGGTCATCCTCCGGGACTAGCGGCCCCATGTACGGCCACCCCGGCGGGGCTTGGAGACCGTGGGGACTTGCCATCGGCGGGGCTTGTGCTAAACTTTCCGGCTCGGAAAAACCCATTCCCCTGTAGCTCAATCGGTAGAGCGTCGGACTGTTAATCCGCAGGTTGCTGGTTCGAGTCCAGCCGGGGGAGCTTCAAGGTACCCGGTACGAACCGGGGCCTCAGGCCTTAACAAAGGGCTCGCTTCGGCGGGCCCTTGTTTTTTTGTCAGGCACCTCTGAGCACCACTCCATGGCCCACAGATCGGTCCGGTTTCCCGCTCCTGCCAGGCTCAATGAAGAACCGCACATCGGCATCCTCCAACTCGCCAACGGCCTCCTTTTGGGCCACGTAAGCATTGACTATGTTTCGCTGTGCTTCAAGGCTATCCCCCTCCAATGCCTGTCGAGCAGAGGACACCCGCAGATACGATCCAACCCGAACTTTTCTGGGCTGATCAGTCTTGACCATCTGCAGCCTCTTCCCCGTCATGTTTGTCCTCGTACTGACATGCCAGGATATGCACCACTGTCCCCAGATCACAGATCCGCTGCTCCTCGCGGCTCCTGCATGCCAGCAGCGGGTGGCGCGTATTGGCAGCTTCGTGCTTCATGGGCCGGATCGGGCTGTTTTTTTGGCTCTGTGGGTTCGTTGCTTGCTACACAGCTGACGTCCTTCGTGCGTCGCGCACGCCCTCATACGGGCGATTTCTTTTTTTGACGCAGGGATAGGGGAAAGACCTTATCAGCCCCCTTCCGGCCACCCTGCACACCGCTGTCGAAACCCGCAGGTTGCACAATTCATGGGGTTCGGCGAGGGGTAGACGATACCCGTCTGCATCGCCTGGAAAACGGCTAGCAGGGTCCGACGATAGCGATCGACTCGGGCCGGGTCCACTTCTATCCGGATCGCCTCGATCTTGGGGTGCTTGGTCTTGGTTACCACGATGAACCGTAGGGCCAACTTGGCCCAAGGTCGCGGGCGATTGGCTCACACCCCGAGGCGTAGAGCATCAGTTGGGTGGATTGATCTCGGGCCTGGTTTGGAGCCCAGCACGAGCGGCTGGTCTTAAAATCAGTGATCAGCAGCTCATTGGCTGCGCTCTCGTAGGTAATCATGTCCACTCGACCGGCGAGGTCGGGGAGGTCGGGATGTAGTTGCGTCTTGAAGCCCTCCTCTAAACCGATGATCTGTCCCACAGGCCTGGCGTACTTGCTGGTCTGAAACTCCCCCAGCATCGAAGCCCCCAGCTCACGGATCGACTTCTGGTCCTGCCCCTTGCTGTAGTGGACCGGCATGTCCTGTGCCTGCTCAGCCCATGCCCTGTCAAACGCTCCAAGCAACTCATCCAACTTCGGCATCGGCTCCCCTATTCTCCAGGGCAAGGTGCTGGTTCAAGCCTATCAACGCCTGCTTTTCTGAAATTTTCCCATTTCTATTTTTTCCGGCGACGGAAATCGCTTGATTATAGGAAAATTTCCTGTAAACTAGCTTTTCCGAGTACGGAAAATGTCGATATGAGGAAAATGAACACCCCCGATTTCGAAGAACTGCTCCTGTCAGGTGGCGTCACGCTGCCACCACTGGAGATCAGTGTGGTGTCGCTGGAAACCCCACAGGCCGAGGATGCCAGGGTTGATGTCCGCTGGGGAGAGAGGGTGTGCCGCTATGTCGTGGAGTACAAAGGCAATGCCAAGCCACAGACACTGGCCATGGCGATCGAACAGGCAAAGCGGTTGGCTGAAGAGTCGGGAGATGTCCAGCCCATGGTCATGATGCCGTACCTCTCCGCAGACAAGCTCATGGAACTGGAGGCGCGGGAAGTCAGCGGCATCGATCTCTGCGGCAACGGGTACGTGATCGCGCCGGATCGGTTCAGCGTGTTTCGTACCGGCAACACCAACCTCTACCCCGACAGCAAGCCTCTGCGTTCAGCATATCGAGGGGACAGCTCGCTGGTTGCACGTGCATTGCTGCTGCAAGCCGAGTTCGAATCTGTCGGTGAAATCGCCGAGCTCATTGAGAGGCGCGGTGGACAACTGGCAATGAGTACGGTGTCCAAGGCCCTGAAGCGCATGAAGGAAGATCTGGTCATCGAGCGTGGGAGTAGCCCTGCCGTGAGAGTAATTGACCGGGAGAAACTCCTGGACCAGCTCACGCAGAACTACAGCCCGCCCGAGAAGAAGGGCTCATGGACCGGCAGGGTCGAACTTTCCACTGACGCAATCAGCTCCCGGGTAAAAGAGGTTGCGGGCCAACAGGACCTGGTCCGGACCGGGATGAACTCAGCCGAGCGATATGCCGTCTTCAAGGGGGAGCAGATCATCGAGCTGTACACAGAGGATCCGGTAGAGGAAGTGCTTCGCCAGATCGGGGCGAATGCAGATGAAACACGTGCCTTCCCCAACCTGCGGCTGATCCAGACCAGAGATAGCCGGGTCTTCTTCGATGCAAGGCAGACACTTGTTGCGTCGCCGATCCAGACATGGTTGGAAATGGCCAGCGGTGACAAACGCAGCCGTGAAGCGGCAGAGCCTATACGCCAGAAACTGATACGCGGCGAGGAGTTCTTGATTGGCTGATGACCCCCTCAAGACTGCACTGCTGGATCTGTGGGAGCAGGCGGGCGACTGCAAGGCCCGGCTTCTACTTGGCGGGGGCTACGGCCTCTATCTGAAACAGCAGGCCCTTGCCGCCAGCGGCAATCAGACACTTATACCCGCCGAGCTCTGGCCACCTCCCCGGACTACTCAGGATCTGGATGTTCTGCTGTCAGCCGAGCTGGTGGGAGACGCGGATGCCATGAACGCCATGCGCGATGCACTGGATAGGCTCGGATACACGGTGGTACCGGGATCGGAGTACCTGCAGTTCAGTCTGCCGCTGGATTCCGGCCAGGCCGTAAAAGTCGACCTCCTGACCGCTCAGCTTGATGCCTTAAAGGCTGACCCGGCGATCAGAGCAGATGATCGTCGTGCTCGACCAAAGTCAACGAAGAAGAACAAACTACACGCTCACCCGACTGACGGAGCGATGGATCTACAAAAACCGGGGCCCTCCGTCCTCGTAGACGGCAAGCGCTCAGACGGCAGCAATGCGTCAATCGAGGTACGCATGCCCCACAGCTTCACCTATCTGCTGATGAAACTAACCGCCTATCGGGACCGGAAAAACGATCCGCGGAAAGAACTCGGGCGGCACCACGCCCTGGATATCTTCAGGATCGTGGCAATGCTCACCCGGGATAAGCTGGTTGAAGCAAAAAACAAGATTGCGGAGTACCACGAGGATGCCCAGGTCCAATCCTGCCGCGAGGTAGCCTTGCAAGACTTTATGAAGCCAACTTCTGATGGGACCCTGGCCATGCGAAACCACGCACTCTGGCAGGATGACAATCAGCTTAGCCCATTCATCGACGCATTAGGCGAAATCTTTCGTGAATAGGAATCCTGACGAAACGCAGAAGCTATTGAGCTTTTAAGATCTGCGTGATCCTCGCCCGGCTGAGCCCAAGACGCCGGGGCCAGTTCGGCCCTATTCCTCACTTCGCCGGTGTCGAGCATCGCCTGGAGTTGGCGGGCACGGGCCTTTGGATTACCCCTTAACACTTGGGGCTTCGAGGCTGGCTTCGGGACCGATTTTACGCCTTGCCAGGGTAGAGTTAGGATGGTCCGCGACTGACGTAAGTGCTTGAAGTACCATGCACCTACCTCCACTGTTAAGCGGTTTGTCGCGGGTGCGTGTGGGGGAGCTTCCCCACACGCCGCGTTTGCGGCGTTTCTTGTTGGCTCAACCCGATCCACCGCCTGGTCTTTTTCTCGGCATCAAGTAGACACGTCGCCCCGGGCCACTATAATCGCCTAAACGAATATGAAAGCGGCCGCCGCCCCATCCCGCACCGACGCCCTGTTCAAGGCGTTCTCCGACCCGACCCGCCTGCGGATCCTGAACCTGCTGCGCGGCCGCAAGGAGCTGTGCGTCTGCGACATCATGGAGGTGCTCGGCGTGCCGCAGGCCAAGGTGTCCCGGCACCTGGCGTACCTGCGTCGGAGCGGTCTGGTCCGGACGCGGCGGGACGGGCAGTGGGTCCATTACCGCCTGAGCCGGGCCGAGGGCGCGGTGCATAAGAAACTGCTCGAGTGCCTGCGGTCCTGCGAGGCGGAAGACGCCGAGCTGCGTGCGGACCGTGAACGCCTCGCGCGGTCCGCCGGCCGCTGTGGCGGCGGCGCGTGCTGCTGATTTTTTTGCTCCGGCATATATGCCTAACCGAATATTCAAGGAGCCGTCATGGCGACACGCATCGGGATCAACGGGTTTGGACGGATGGGCCGGCTGGGCCTGCGCGCGGCCTGGGGCGGGCCGCGCCTGGAGATCGCGCACATCAACGAGGTCAAAGGCGGGCCGGAGACCGCCGCCCACCTATTGATGTTCGACACCGTGCACGGGCGGTGGGGCCACGAGGTCGGCCATGACCACGACGCGCTACGCATCGATGACCGACGCGTGGGCTTCAGCGAAGCAACCAGCCCGGCCGAGGTCCCCTGGGCGGACTTCGGGGTCGAGGTCGTTGTCGAGTGCTCCGGCCAGTTCAGGACCCGCGCCGCGCTGCAGCCCTACTTCGACGGGGGGGTGAAAAAGGTGGTCGTGTCCGCCCCGGTCAAGGACGCGGACCTGAACATCGTGATGGGCTGCAACGACGGGCTGTACGACCCGGCCGAGCACCACCTGGTCACCGCGGCGTCGTGCACGACCAACTGCCTCGCCCCCGTCGTCAAGGTGATCCACGAAAACCTCGGCATCCGCCACGGCGCGATCACCACGCTGCACGACGTAACAAACACGCAGGTCATCGTCGACGCGCCGCACAAGGACCTCCGCCGGGCACGCTCGGCCCTCAACTCCCTGATCCCCACGTCGACGGGCTCGGCCACGGCGATCGGCATGATCTACCCCGAACTGCTGGGCCGGCTCAACGGCGTGGCCGTCCGCGTGCCGCTGCTCAATGCCTCGCTGACCGACGCCGTGTTTGAGGTCGAGCGCGATACCGACGCTGACGAGGTCAACGCCTTCTTCGAGACCGCCGCGTCCAGCAAGCCGCTCGATGGCATCCTCGGCTACGAGACGCGGCCGCTCGTCTCCGCCGACTACGTCAACGACACCCGCTCGGGCATCGTCGATGCCCCGTCCACCATGGTGGTCGACGGCTCGCTGGTCAAGGTGTTGGCGTGGTACGACAACGAGGTCGGCTACGCCAACCGGCTGATGGAGCTGACCGACAAGGTTGCCGCCTCGCTCGCACCGACCGCTCGGGAGGCGTCCGCGTGACCGGCCTGCCACCCGTGACCAGTGCCGAAACTGAGCCGGACCCGCCAATGTCGGACGGGCGGGTAGACCTGCGCCGCTACGCGCTGGTAACCGCCGCGTACTGGGGATTCACGCTCACCGACGGTGCGCTGCGGATGCTCGTACTGCTGCACTTCCACGAGTTGGGCTACAGCCCGCTGCAGCTGGCGTTCCTGTTCCTGCTCTACGAATGCTGCGGCGTCGTCACGAACCTCGCGGGCGGCTGGGTCGGGGCGCGCTTCGGCCTCAAGCTGACGCTGTTCCTGGGGCTCGGTGTCCAGGTCGCGGCGCTGCTGATGCTCTCGGCCGTCCAGCCCGGCTGGGTCGCGTGGGCCTCAATCGCGTACGTCATGCTCGCGCAGGCGCTCTCGGGCGTCGCCAAGGACCTGACGAAGATGAGCAGCAAGAGCGCCGTCAAGCTGGTCGTCCCCGCCGACGCCGAGTCGGCGTTGTTCAAGTGGGTCGCGCTCCTCACCGGCTCGAAGAACGCGCTCAAGGGTGTGGGCTTCTTCCTCGGCGGGCTGCTGCTGGGCACGCTCGGGTTCGCCGGCGGGCTGTGGCTCATGGCCGGGGCACTCGCGGCGGTGCTGGTCGCCTCGATACTCCTGCTCGAAGGCGACTTCGGCCGGTCCAAGGCGAAGGTCCGGTTCCGGCACCTGTTCTCCAAGTCGCGGGAGATCAATCTGCTCTCGCTGGCGCGGGTGTTCCTCTTCGCGTCGCGGGACGTGTGGTTTGTCGTTGCGCTGCCGGTGTTCCTGTACGAGGTGCTGGGCTGGGGCTTTGCGGGCATCGGCGGGTTCATGGCCGGCTGGGTGATCGCGTACGGCGTCGTGCAGGCGTCGGCCCCGCGCCTGATCCGCAAGGCCGGGCCGACCGCCGCGGCGCGGTCAGCCGTGCAGTGGGGCGCGGTGCTCGCGGTGCTCCCCGTGGCCATCGCCGTCGCGCTCTACGCCGGGCTCCCCGCGGCGGCCGCGGTGCTTGTCGGGCTCGGGCTCTTCGGCATCGTGTTTGCCATCAACTCCTCGGTCCACTCGTACCTCATCCTCGCGCTGACCGACCACGACCAGGTCGCGCTCAACGTCGGGTTCTACTACATGGCCAACGCCTGCGGTCGACTCCTGGGCACGCTGCTGTCCGGGCTCGTCTACCTGCTCGGCGGGCTGGAGGCCACGCTCTGGTGCTCGGCCGTGATGATCGCGGTCGCCGTCGCCGCCGTCGCGCCGTTGGGCCGCGCCGATGCCTCGGCCCGTTCCCCCGCACCGGCCCCCGGGCCCCGCTAACCGTTCACCCCTTGTTTTCAGGAGCGACTCGATGCAACCCGACACCACCGCCATCATCCGCGAGAAGTACGGGCAGACCGCCCGCAGCGGGCTCTCCACCGACGACGCCGGCGTCGCTGCCGTCGCCAAGGCCTTCGGCTACTCGGCCGAGGAACTCGCCTCGATCCCCGCGCAGGCCAACATGGGCCTGTCGTGCGGCAACCCGATCGCGCTGGCCAATCTCAAGAAAGGCGAGGTCGTCGTGGACCTGGGCTCCGGCGGCGGGCTGGATGTCTTCCTCGCCGCAAAGAAGGTCGGGCCGGCCGGCAGAGCCATCGGCATCGACATGACCCCGGACATGATCGACCTGGCCCGCCGCAACGCCGCCCAAGGCGCCGACGGCCAGCCCTACACCAACGCCGAGTTCCGGCTCGGCCAGATCGACGCGCTGCCGCTCGCGGACCGCTCGGTGGACGTGGTGATCTCCAACTGCGTGATCAACCTGGCCGAAGACAAGCAGCGCGTGTTCGCGGAGATGTTCCGTGTGCTCAGGCCCGGCGGCCGGGTGGCGGTGTCGGACATCGCCTTAAAGGAAGAGTTGCCCGAAGCGCTGGCACACAGCGTCGCGGCGCTGGTCGGGTGTATCGCCGGGGCGATCCGGATCGACGCGTTCGAGGCGGGGCTGCGCGCGGCCGGGTTCAGGGACGTCGCGGTGGTCGACACACACACCGACCTCACCGCCTATGCGGAAGTCGACGGGCAGGCCGGCTGCTGCAGCCCGGCCCCGGGCCTGGACCCGCGGCCGGGCCTGACGGTCGGGCAGAGCGATGACGCGCCGTGCTGCGGCCCATTGTGCTGCGAGCCCGCGGGTTCCGCCGCAGACACCCCGGTCCGCAAACCGATGCACACCGACCTGGCCGAGCTGTTCGAGCGCTACGACGTCAACCGCTACGCCGCATCGGTGAAGGTGTTCGCGGTGAAGCCGGCCGACGCGTAAGCGTGGCAGCGTGACGACGGTGCGTGCGCTGGAACACCGGCCACGGATCGGTTGCTTGCCATGTTGCGCGGCTTGGCAGCGAGCGGGTTACGCCAGCCCGCCGCCGCGCACAGCGACCGGTGCGCCGCCCTGTTCGGCGCTGGCGTAGCAGGCGAGGATGGTATCGACCGCCTGCCGGGCCACGGTGCCGTTGAGGGCGGGCTCGGCGTTGGTGTCCAGCGCGGCGAGGAAGGCCGAGAGGTTGGCGGTGTGGTTCGCGTGGGAGAGGGCGAAGGGGTCGCTAGCGCCGCCGCCGTGCGCCGTGTCGCGGCCGAAGCGTTGGCGGATCGCGGCATCATCGGGCTGTTCGTCGCGGAAGGACCAGGCGACAAGTTGGTCCTCCAGCACTTCGGCGGTGCCGCCCTCGCCTCCGATCAGGAACCGCCGGAGCCCCCCGGGATACATCGCGGTGGTCGCGAAGACCTGCGCCGCCCGACCATCGCGCAGGGCGAGGTTGATCAGGCAGGTGTCCTCGACCTCAAGCAGGCCGTCGGGGTGGCCCTGCACACCGGCCAGGGCGCCGACGCGCGCGACCGGGTTATCGCCGGGGCCGAGCCCCTGCATCGTCGCGCCGGCGAGCCACATGACCAGGTCCAGCGCGTGGATCGACTGGTTCATCAGTGCGCCGCCGCCATCGAACCGCCGCGTCCCCTGCCAGCGGCCCGGGCCGTAGTACGCGTCGTCGCGCCACCATGGCACGGTCGCCTGGATCAGCGGCCGCTCGCCAAACCGCCCCGCCGCCGCCGCGTCGAACAGCGTCTGCATCAGCGGCGAGAGGCGCTGCTGGAACACGGCACCCAGCCGGACCCCGCCGCGGTCGCAGGCCCGCAGCAGCGCATCGATGCGTTCGTGCGTCACCTCGATCGGCTTCTCGCAGAACACGTGGACACCGCGCTCGGCCGCGAGTTGCACGGGCTCCAGGTGCGCGCCGCTGGGCGTGGTCACACAGAGCACATCGGGCCGCTCGGTGTCGAGCAGCGCCACGAGGTCGGTGTAGCCCCTGCCGCCGTGCTCGGCACAGAACGCCTCGGCCCGGCCGGGGGTACGCGCGCTCGCGCCGACCAGTTCCGCGTTGGGCAGGTCCGCCACCGCCGCGGCGTGAAACGCGGCGATGCCCCCCGCCCCGGCGATCGCGATCTTGTACGTCATGCTTCCTTCCCGTCGCGGACCGTTGGCCGGCTCAGCGGTATTCGATCTTCAGGTCGTTGAGCAGTGCCTGCGCGGTCTTCGCGCCGTGCAGGAACGCGTCGACCGGGTCGCGGTCCTGCATCGCGGCCGTGCCGCTCGGGCCGGTCGCGATCACCGCGGTCGAGTGCGCGAGGTGCGGCTCCAGCGAGAGCAGCCCCGACCAGCCCGCGGCCGCCGCATCGGCCAGGACCTCGCGTGCCTGCCCCGCGCCCTCCCCCAGCGGGACGTGTACCTTCTCGTGCGTCGAGTCCTTGAGGTGGAAGCACGTCACGTGCCGACGCAGCGCTTGCCAGTTCGCGAACACGTCGTCGCCCGACTGGTTGAAGTTGTCGAAGTCGAAGATCAGTTCGAGCACGCCCGGCTCGGCCAGTTGCTCGGCGATGTCTTGCATCGCCGCGAGCCGATCGCCGTAGAGGTGCCGCTCGTTCTCGACCAGCAGCACCAGCCCGAGCCGGGCTGCGCCGGCTTTAAGCTGGGACAGGCGGTCCAACGCGCCATTCCGCCAGGCGTCCGCGTCCAGCCCGCCGCGGTTGAACGAGGAGAACACCCGCACCCGGCGGCAGCCCAGCACGTCCGCGTGCCCGGCGATGCGCTCCAAGCGACGCCGGTCGATCGCGAATTCGTCGGCGAGGTCGGTCTTCCCGATCGCCGAGCCCAGGCAGCCGACGGACAGGCCCGCCTCGGCGATCGCTATTGCGAACGGGGCGCAGTCCTCGGCCGGGAGGTCCGCGATGTTCGTCTCGCCGACCATCCGCACGTCCAGGTGCGACAGCCCGGCGCGGCGGGCCACGTCGATCTGCACCGCCGGGTCGGGCGAGGCCTCGTCACAGAAACCGGAGAGCGTTGTCATCGGGGTCGTTACCGCAAACAGGGGATCAGTGGGTGGGGTCGGGCCCGGGTCGTTTCAGCACCAGCGGGCTGGTCAGCAGCGCCGCGAGGCCGACCCCCGCGATCAACGCCGGCCCCCACCAGCCGACCTTGCCGTACGCCGCCCAACCCGAGAGCACGGTGTACACCACGGTCACGGCCAGCCCGACGCCGAGCATGCCCGGGCCGAAACGGTCGCTGCCCATGCGGCGCTGGCTGCCCAGGAACAGGAAACCCCAGAGCGCAACGGGCAGGAGCATGAGCCCGATGAGACTGGTGGGGATGACCAGGTACGCGCTCAGCTCGCCCCAGAAGAACGGACCTGCGATCGCGACGAGCGGGAGCAGACTCCCGACGGCCCGAGGCATGCCGAAGCCCGCCTCCATCGCGTAGCCATTGATCAGCATATGGATCAGCACGGTCGACAGCGCGATAAAGAAAACGCCGAGCCCGAACAGGAATGTGCCGGTCTTGCCCGCGAACAGCGTCTGGATCGTGGCGGCGAGCGCGGCGGTGTTGTGCTTGATCGTCGAGGCCGCGAGCTTGCGTTCTGGCTCCGGCACGGTGTCGAGGAGCCCGTCTCGTGCTTCCGCGTCTGCGGCGTCCCAGCCCGCGATGTGCTTGGCGGCGTAGGCCTCGAGGTTGCCGCGGTAGGCCTTGAGCCCGGCGGGGGCGTCCTCGGCCGGGGCGCTGAAGCGCCATCCCACGAGGTCGGGGTCGATGTTCTTCTCGCCGTGCAGGGTGGACGCGGCGGCGGCGACGACGAACCCACTGACGAGGATAAAGGGCAGGAGCAGGCCGACCACCAGGTCGAACCGCGCGAGCCCGCGCTGCTTACGGCCCCAGCCGCGGGCGATCAGGGCGTAGGGCATGAGGAAGGTCATGTTGATGCCGACCGCGGCGCTGATCGCGGCGAGCGCGGTGTTGCGCTGCGCGGTGGTGATGCGCTGAGACCAGAACTCGTCGGCGGCGCTGGCGGCGAGCATGCCGCGGTAGCCCTCGGCCGGCTCGAACAGCAACGACGGGTCGGGCACGAGGCCCGCGAGCATCCCGCCGAGGGGCAGCCCGCCGTCCACGATCAGCTTGACCACGACCACGCCGAAGCACAGGACGATGCCCGCGACGACGAGCTGGATCAGCCGGTCAAAGAGCCGGCCGCCCCTACCGCCGCGGAGCTGGGTAAGGATGATGCCCACCGCGCAGCCGGCCATGATGCCGGTGGCGATGACCTTGCCCATCTGCCCGTCGTCCCCGCCGGCCGACGCGCCGGGGCCCAGCAGGCCGGGCAGCACCATCTGCGTCAACGCCTCGGTGCCGAGGTTGTACTGCGGCAGGCCCCAGACCATGTTGGCGGCGACGGTCGCGACGAGCCAGCCCCAGCCGAGCACGGGGCTGACGTGGCGGTTGATCATCTTGAAGGGGTTGCCCCCGCCGCTGAGCGCGACGTGGCTGATCATCAACAGCACGCAAAACCCCAGCAGCATTGCGACCGGCTGAACCCACAACGCCGACAGCCCCGCGAACGAGCCGAGGAACAAACACGCGCCCAGCGTCCCCCCGCCGATCGTGCACGCGCTCTGCAGGAAGCCCGGACCCGACAGGCGGAAGTAGGTCCACCACTTCGCCGCGCCGGTCTGCTGTTCGGACAGCGCGAGCAGGTCGGGCCCACGTTCGTGGGTCGTCGGTTCCGTCGTGTCGGTCATGCCAGCTCCCATGTCGACCGCAAGGACCAGAGCCCGAGCGCGGGGTTGCGGATAAACGTCAGGGGCCCACCGTCGGCGGCGCGCCGCGCGCCGTCCGGGGTGCCCGCGTCGATGCCCAGCGCCCGCATCGTCTCGTGCAGCGGACGCCAAGTGTAACCGGCAGACTCCACGGCCTCGCGCGGCAGGCCGCCGGCGGACGGGTCGGTGCAGTAGACGACCGTGAAGCGGCCCTCGCTCGAGCCGTGGATCAGGTGCGCCGCGGCGGCGAGGTTGTCGGCCAGGTCCGGGTCGGTCTCGAGCGCGGCGAGGGTCGCGGGTGTGCCGCGGTAGCCGTGCCGGCGGATGAGCGTGTCGATCGCCGGGTCTTCGCCGAAGCTGCGCACCCCCGGCGCGAGCACAAGCAGCTCCCCGCCGTCGGCCATCGCCATTCGGGTGCGGTACACCGCCTTGTTCCCCAGCCAGGTGCTGTGGAACTCCTCGGGGTCGAGCCAGCAGGCACAACGCGCGATCGGCTCGTCCACGCACTGCACGTTCACCGCCCGCGCCAGCGCACCCGACGCGCGGAACGCGGCACCGCCAGTCGCGTCCGGCCCACCGACACCCGCGAAAAGACCGCGCTGCACCACGCCCTCGGCCGTGTCCTGCACCACCGTCAGCACAAACAACGCCTCGACCCGCGGTGCCAGGAAACGATCGAACGCGCGGTCCAGCGCCACACGCACCGGCGTGTCGACCCGCCCCATCGCCGACTCCATCCCGCACACCGCGCCCAGGAAGTGGCTGCGGTGGATCAGGTCCCGCCCGCCCAGGCCGATCATCAGGTTCTTCGTGTAGTTCGCCAGCCCGATCACCTCGTGCGGGACGACCTGCCCCGGCGAGACGACCAGGTCCCAGCCCTCCAGCAGCACCTGGTTGACCATCACCGGCAGCGGCTGCGCGTAACGCCCATCGGAAAAGTGCGCCACCTCGTCGGCGGACAGCTCGCCGAGCGTGATCAGGTCGTCGCGCCAGCGGTGCGGCCGGACCGCGTCGTACGGGATCGCGCCCCGGCCGAAAAGGAGGTCGCACTGGGCGGGCGTCATCGGCGCGTGCGTGCCGAGCGCGGGCATCACCGCGACCTCCACTCCGGCGTCGGCGAGCCGGCGGTAGAACCGCGCGGTGATCCGCCCCGCCTGGCTGTGCAGACGCGTGTGGTCCGGCGGGACCAGCAGCACCCGCCGCAGCCCACGCTCCAGCACGCACTGCTCGACCAGCCCATCGACGTGCGCATCCAACTGCGTCGGCGAGATCACCGCATCCACGCCGCCCGTCTCGATCAGCATGACACCCCCAGGGCGCACAGCGCCTGCTCGACCACGCGCTCGGGCGCGGTGTCGATCGCCACACGGAGTACGTCCGGCTCATCGTCGCCCGGCCGCTCGAGCGTATCGAACTGGCTGCGCAGGAGCCCGGACGGCATGAAGTGGCCCGTGCGGGTCTCGACGCGCGAGCGGATCAGCTCGGCCCCGCCGTCCAGGAACACAAACCGCGTCCCCTCGGCCGACCGCAGCACGTCGCGGTACCGACGCTTGAGCGCCGAACACGCCAGGACCACCCGCCCGCGCGACGCCAGCTCCCGTGCGAGACGGTCGAGCCAGGGCCCACGGTCCGCATCGTCCAGCGGTCGGCCCGCCGCCATCTTCGCCACGTTCTCGGCCGGGTGGTAGTCGTCGCCATCCAGAAAGACCGCGTCCAAGCGCTCGGCCAGCCGTGCCCCGATGTGCGACTTCCCACAGCCGGACACCCCCATTACCACCAGGCGGAGCGGCCCGCTCATGCCGTGCCCCCGGCCTCGGCCGGCGCGGCAGACGCGGGGTCCAGCTCGAAGCCAAAGTACGCCGCCGCGTTGTCAAAAGCGATGCCGCGGACCAGCGCCGACAGCAGCTCGAAGTCGTCCGGTGCCTCGCCCGCCCCGGCCAGCTCGGCAACGAACCCGCACAGCAGACGGCGGAACATCTCGTGACGCGAGAACGACAGCAGCGACCGCGAGTCGGTGAGCATGCCGATGAACGGGCCGAGCGCGCCGATGGACGCGAGATCGCGCAGCTGCGTGCGCATGCCCGGCACCGAATCGTTAAACCACCACGCCGCGCCCCACTGCACCCGCCCCCGCAAGCCCCCGCCCTGGAACGCCCCGGCCAGCGTCGCTAAGGCCGCGTTATCCGATGGGTTCAGGTTGTACAGCACCGTACGCGGCAGTCGGCCCTCGGCATCCAGACCCCCCAGGAACCGGGCGAGCCCCGCTGCCTGCGGCGCATCACCCATCACGTCCGCGCCCGCGTCCGGCCCGACGGACCCGAGGAGCGAAGGCGACACATTCCGCAGCGGCCCCAGGTGTAGCTGCATCGCCCAGCCGTCTTCGGCGTTCCCATATGCCGAGGCACGGAGCACCTCGAGCGCCAACGCGTCCTGCTGCGCCGGCGTCACGGACTCGCCGGCCAACAACCGCTGCACCGCGCGGTCCGCAAGCCCGCGATCCGGGGCGCAGTCCGGCAGCGCGACGAGCGCGTGGTCGCTCGCGCGTGCGCCGAGCGCGACAAACGCCTGCCGGGCAGACGCCAACGCGGTGAGCAGCCCGTCCAAGCCCGCCACCTCTGCACCAGAGACCGACGCAAGCCGGTCGCACCACGCCGCAAACGCCGCCGGGTCGTCCCCTGAATGGGCCTTATCGGGGCGGAACGTCGGGACGATGCGCGGCGTCAGATCGCCCGAGCGCCAGGCCGCGTCGAGCCGGCGGTGGTCGTCCAGCGGCACGGCCGGGTCGTCGGTCGTGCCGACCAGCGCGACGTTGAACCGCTCGAGCAGCGCACGCGGGCGGTGCCGGGGCATCTGCGACTGCGCCTCCTGCCAGACCTCGTCGGCGGTCGCGGCGCTGAGCAGTAGGTCGATGCCGAAGACCCGACGCAGCTCCAGGTGCGTCCAGTCGTACAGCGGCGAGCCAACCAACTCGGGCATCACCCGGGCGTACGCGCGGAACTTCTCGACCGGCTCGGCGCTGCCCGTGATGCGGGCCTCGTCGACACCGCACCAACGCATCGCCCGCCACTTGTAGTGGTCGTGCGCCAGCCAGAGGTGCGCGAGCGACGGCGGCGGCTCATCCTCAAGGATCTCGCGGGGCGAGAGGTGGTTGTGGTAGTCGAGGATCGGCAGCGGGCGGGCGACCTCGTGCCAGAGCCGCCGCGCTAGGTTGTTGCCGAGCAGCCAGTTGTCGTCGAGGTAGGCCATGAGTGAGATTCGGGCGCATAGGCAGCTGTGCTAGATCGTCATCGCGCTGAAGCCGCCGTCGACGACCAGCTCGTGCCCGGTCATGAACCGGCCGGCATCCGAGGCGAGCAGCAGCGTCGCGCCGATCAATTCGTCCGGCTCGCCGAACCGGCCCATCGGGGTGTGCGAGAGGATGGATGCGACGCGTTCGGGGGTCAGCACCTTGCGGTTCTGTTCAGCCGGAAGGAAGCCGGGGACCAGCACATTGACCCGCACGCCGAGCGACGCCCACTCACGCGCGAGGTTTTTGCTGAGGTTGTGCACCGCCGCCTTGGTCAGCGAGTAGCTGAACACCCGCGACAGCGGGGTCAGGCCCGACGCGGAGCCGAGGTTGATGATGCTTGCCCCCGTGCCCCCCGCCCCGGCCCGTTCGACGAAGTACCCGCCGAACACCTGGCACGCGAGGAAGACCGACTTGAGGTTCACCGCGATCAGCCGGTCCAGCTCGTCCTCGGGGACCTCGAGGAACGGCGTCGCCGCGTTGACGCCCGCGCCGTTGACCAGGATGTCGGCCCGCCCGTGCTCCCGCAGGACCCCGTCGCGCAACGCCTCGATGGCGTGATGGTCGGTCGCGTCGCAGGCGATGAATGAGGCACTGCCGCCGGCTGCGGCGATGGCTTGGATCGTGGATTGGGCCTTCGCGCCGTCTCGGCCGACCAGGACGACCGCGGCCCCCGCCGCCGCCAGGCCCTCGGCCATGCGTCCGCAAAGCACCCCCGTCCCACCGATCACAACCGCGACCCGGCCGGACAGATCAAACAGCAACGCGGGGGCAAGCCCGCCGGGGTCGCGCGGCAGTTCGTTGTTCTCGTTGGCCGACATCTCGCGCATTCTATTGGAAAGGGTGCCGGTCAGCGGCGGTTGGCGAGGTAGGTCATCCCCGCAAACAGCACGTTGAACAGCAGCACGACGCCAAGCAGTACGGCCAACCCCCCGCGCGGCGCGTGCCAGCCCGCGACGCCCGGCCGACGCGGGGCGTCCCCGCCCGGCAGCAGCCGGTCGTACGCCAGCGGGAAGTGCATCAGCACCTCGTCGACCTTCCACACGCCGCCCTCCGACGGGCTGGGCAGGGTCTTGATGTCCTCGTACGTCACGACCGGACCGAAGTTGCCCCAGCTCCGGCGGATGTAGGTCAGGATCGCCGCGACGTCGGCGCCCGACAGATTCGCGCCCTGCCGCAGCGGGTCCATGGTCGAATGGAAGCGCCGGCCATCGTGCATGACGATCTCGCCGGTGAGCCCGTGCTCGACGATCGTCGCGGCCCGACGCGGATCGCCCATCACCCAGGGCGAGTCGGCCAGCGGCGGGAAGCCCTCGGCCCCGCGCCCGTCGGGCCCGTGGCACTTGATGCATCCGCCTTCTTCGACGTGGTACAGCGCCTCGCCACGCAGGTAGACCTCCTCGGCCGGGGGATCAAGGTAATACTCGCGGTAGCCCGCCGGCCAGTCGGCGCGGTCGACGGTGTGCATGCCCTGCAGCGCGGCCATCGCGCGTCGGTGGGCATCGCCCCACTGGTCGAAGCCCAGCCCCCGTGCCGGGTCGACCTTCGCCGCGAGCCAGACAAACAGCGCCTCGCGGTCGGTCGCGAGGCGCGCCGCCTCGAGCACGCCCGTGGTCGTGTCAACCGTCCCGTCATCGACCATCGCCATCAGGTCCGTCACCGCGCTGGCGGGGAGCTGTTCGGCCGACATCGCGGACACCGCGGACAGCAGCGCGTCGCGGTCGCGCTCGGCGAGTTCCTTCAGAGGCCGGCCCGCCCGCACCAGCCCGGCGGTCGCCAGCGCCCGCTTCGCCGGCATCGGATCATCCAGCAGCGAAACCAGGTCGGCTTCGATCGCGGGGAGCCCCGCCGCGTCCAGCGACAGCAGCAACTCGCCGAGCGAGCGGGCGGCCCGCTCGACCTCGAACCGGGCCCCGCGCAACGAGGCGATGAGCTGCCGCGCCTGCGCTGCGGGGTCTTCGCCGGCGAGCGCGGTCAGCGCTTGCCGGCGTAGGGAAAAGGGGCGTCTTCACGCTCCAGCACCGCCGCGGCGACCGTCGTGTCGGTGAGGTCCTGCTGCGCAAGCGCCTCCACGGGCATGCCCTTGAGCTCCAGCAGCCGGGCGATGTTGTTCCCCTCGGCCTCGCCGGCGTTGCCCTGCTGCGCCCCGGCCGGGTCGGGCCGGCTGTCGAGGTAACGCAGCGTCTCCTGCAGGGCGATCTGCAGGCCCTGATCCATCGGCATCTCCGCGATCTCCGAGACGTAGTCCTTCGCGTCGTCGGCGTCCGCCAGGTACGCGCAGGCCATCACCAGTTCCAGCCGCACCCGCATGTCCTCGTGGTCGGTCAGACGGCGGATCCGCCGGTCCGCGTCACGGTCGGCGATGTGGCCCAGCTGCAGCCAGTACCGCAGCACGCGCACCCCGCCCGCGACGGCCGCGGCGTCGTCGAGGTCCAGCACTTCTTCCAGCAGGTCGACGTTGATGCTGCCGTGCGCCTGGTGGATCCAGAGCCCTTCGAGCATCAGCCGGCCGTAGTCCGCCGCGTCCTCGTCGAGGTCTTCGAGCCAGGCATCGAGCATCGGCAGAACGACGGCCGGGTCGCCGCGCTGCAGGCGTCGGCGGGCACGGTCGCGCGCGTTCTGCTCGTAGGTCTTCAATAGCTCCAGCAACGCTTCACCGTCGGCGCCGGCCACGTCGGGGGCGTCCACGAGCGGGCGCTCGGCGTGGCGGATGCGCCAGACCCGGCCGTGCGTGTGGTCCCGTCGCGGGTCCCGCACGGAGAACTGCATATGCCCGATCAGCGGGTTGCACCAGTCGATGATGTACAGCGTGCCGTCGGGCGCGAGCTCGCAGCCGACGGGGCGGAAGTTCGAGTCGCTGCTCTGGATCAGGTCTTGGGGCATGCGTTCGGAGGTGTAGCCCGAGTGCGCGCTACCATCGAAGTTCAGCCGGTCCCAGAACGTGCCGTGGAACCCGATGACGTTGTTGGACAGGTAGGAGCCCTGGACATCCTCGGGGAAGTGCCGGCTGTAGATGATCTCGCTGCCGGAGGTCGGGCGACCGCGGGAGACCACGGGGGCGGGCTTGCCGGGCTTGTGGGGGTACACATAGGGCGAGATCAGGTGAGCGAAGTTGAACTGATGGGTGCCCGAGGTGTCCATCATGATGCCGTGGCCGTACTGGTCGATGGTGTGTCCCCAGGGGTTGGGGTGGCCGGTGTGGGCGATGGGTGTCAGCTCGAGGGTGCGGGGGTCGAAGCGCCAGACGGCGGCATCGCGGGTGCGCATCGTGCCATACGGCGTTTCGACGTTGGTGCGGGTGAAGACCCCCTCGTGCATCAGGATCGTGCCGCCGGGCTCCCACACGAACGCGCTGATCGTGTGGTGCGAGTCGGGCATGCCGAAGCCGGTGTAGATCGTTTCCTTCCGGTCCGCGACGGAGTCGCCGTCGGTGTCGGTGAGCTTGAAGAGGTAGGGCGCCTGGCCAACGTACACCACGCCGTCGCCGTCGATCGCGAAGCCGGTGGGGATGTCCAGGTACCGGGCGAAGACGGTCATGCCGTCGGCCTTGCCGTCACCGTCGGTGTCTTCGAGGATCAGCAGCTTACAGTCGGGCCGTTCGCCGGGCAGGACATGCGGGTAGGTCGGGGAGACCAGGACCCACAGCCGGCCGCGGTCGTCGAAGGTCAGCGCCAGCGGGCAGGCCAGCTCCGGAAAGTCCTGTTCCGAGGCGAAACACTCGGCGACGTAGCCGTCGGCGAGGGTGAAGGTCTCCAGGAAGGCGTCGGGGCTCTGAATCTCGCCGCCGATCGAGCCGCCGCGGTCGATCAGCTCCACCGGGGTCGGGGTCCACGTGTCCTCGGGAAAATCGCGTGAGGTCGGGGTGTGCTCCCACACGGCCGGGCCGGTCGGGGCGTCGGCGAACAACTGCGCGGGGCTGGGCTTGTCCATGTCCCACATCGCCTGCTGCCGCACGGCGACCATCGTCTCGAGCTGCGCCATCTCCTCGGGGAAGTTGATCACGCCAAACGGATCGGCCCGCCGGCCCCAGACGTACTCGGTGTTCGTCGCCGCGTAGTGCAGGCGCTCGTGGTAGAACTTGTCGAACGCCAGCGCACGCAGCGTGTCCGCGGCCCCCGCGTCGCCGGCCGCGCCTTCCATCCAGCCCAGCTGCTCACCGATCGCCTTGGCGAAGTAGAAGCAGCCCAGCTCGTTGGGGTGGATGCCGTTGCTGGTCAGCGCCGCGTCGTGCTCGGCGTAGAGCGCCAGCGACGGCTCGAGCAGGTCCACAAACCGCACACCCTTCGCCTCGGCCACGCGGCGCATCACGCCGGTGTACGCCCGCAGGTCCGCGTTGTGTGCCGTGACCACGTCGCCGGTCGGCAGCGGTGCGCCCAGGTCCTCGTGCGCGATCGGGGAGACCAGGACCAGACGCGGGGCGCTCTCGCCGTTGAACTGTCGGCCGAGGTAGTCGTCGAGGTGTGCCGTGAGTTGCCGCTCAAACGCTTCGAGCCCATCGCTGCCGCTGAACGATTCGCTCATGCCAAAGAACATCACGACGACGTCTGCACCGTACTGCTCGAGGCGCTGCTCGGCGGTGGGCACGTTCATCTCGCGGATGCGCTGGCCGACCTCGTCGCCCGACCACGGGACCGAGCGCACGGTGACGCGGGCCTCGGGGTGGGCCGCCTGCACCAGCGCCTCGAAGTAGCCGCTGCGGGCCAGGTGCTCGGCAAAGGCGTTGCCCATCACGCCGACGGTCTCGCCCTCCGCGAGCTCGTAGCGCTGCTGCGCCTGGGCAGGCACGGCCAGCAGGGTCGTCGAGACAACGGCACAAACGGCCAGGGCGCACACGCGCCGGAGCAGACAGTCAGGCATGGTGGAGGGTCCTCTTGGATGGAAAACCGGGCGACGCACAAGGTACCGCCTCCCCACGGACGCCAAGGCCACGCCCGGGATTACGCCGGCACTTACCGCCCGGGGCTGGTCAGAAAACACGCGCCGCTGGTCGGATTGCGCCGAATCGCTGGTCGATTTCAACTAGGCCGTCAGCCCCGGCAGCCGCCCCGTCGCGTCACCGAACTCCGCCACGTCGCAGCCCATGCGGTCGAGCATCGACATGTACAGGTTGCACATCGGCGTGTCGCGACGGTAAGACACCAGCCGGCCGGTGTCGATCGTGCCGCCCGCCCCGCCCGCGAGGACGATGGGCAGGTCGTGGTGGTTGTGTCGGTTGCCGTCGGAGATGCCGCTGCCGTAGAGCAGCATGCAGTGGTCCAGCAGGGAGCCGTCGCCTTCCCGGGTCTCGGCCATTTTCTGCACAAACTTGGCGAAGTGCTCGACGTAGAACCGGTCGATCCGGCGGATCTTCTCGACCATGTCGCCGTTGTTGCGGTGGTGCGAGAGGTGGTGGTGGCCTTCGTTGACACCGATCTCGGGGAACGAGCGGTTGCTGCCGCCGACGCCGAGCATAAACGTGCTGATGCGGGTGATGTCCATCTGGAACGCCAGGTGCATCATGTCGTACATGAGGTCGATGTGTTCGCCGACCTGCCGGGGGATGCCCGCGGGCGGCTGGAACCCATCGGGCGGGACGGGGGCGGCGTCGGTGTTCTGCGCCAGCTCGATACGGCGTTCGATCTCACGGATGGAGGTCTGGAACTCGTCGAGCTTGCGCTGGTCGGCCGTACCCAGACGCCGTTCGAGGCGGGCGGTGTCCGACTGCACATAGTCGAGCACGCTGCCGCGGCGGCGCTGCTGGCGCTGGCGGAGGCCGTCCTCGCGCGCCTGGTCCACGTCGCCGAACATGCGTTCGAAGACGGCGGCGGGGTCGATCATCTTCGGCACGGGCGTGTCTTCGTCGTGCCAGGACACGTTGGACACGTAGGCGCAGGAGTAGCCCGAGTCGCAGTTGCCCGCGGGCCGGCCGGACTCGCAGCCGATCTCCAGCGAGGGCAGGCGGGTGTTCTGCCCGACCTGCTGGGCGGCGAACTGGTCGACGCTGATGCCGATGCGGATGTCGTTGCCGTTGGTCTTGCGGGCCTGGGCCCCGGTGAGGAAGGTCGCGGAGGAGCGGGCGTGGTCGCCGGGGCCGTCGCCGTTGGCGCGGGCCTTGTCGAGGGTGAGCCCGGTCATGACGTTGACGTGCTCGCGGACGGCCTCAAGCGGGCGGAGGGTGGGCGACAGTTCGTAGCGTCGGCCCTCACCGGACGGGGACCAGTGGTCGTAGTTCACGCCGTTGGGCGCGAAGATCATCGCCATGCGCAGCGGCACGCCCCCGGCCGAGGTCGCCGCGCCGCCGGCCGACTGCGCCAGGGCCTTGCCCATCGTGCCGGGCGCCATGGCTTCGAGCCAGGGCAGCGCCATCGCCACACCCATGCCCTTGAGCATCGCGCGGCGGGAGACGCCGCCGCGTCCGCCGATGGAGAAGCCGTGCCCGGGGTCGTTTTTTGCAGGTCGTGTCATGGTTGGGTCTCTCTGCCTCTGCAGGAACGGAACGCGTCGCTGAGCACGATCGCCTCGATAATGGCCGACATCTGCCCGCCGTGCTGGTCGGCGGCGTCGGTGAGTTGGCGGACGGTCGGGCGGTCAAACGGCTCGAGCCCGCGCCCGAGCGCATACATCAGCAGCGTCTTGGATAGATTCTCGACGAACTGGGCATCACGGTCCAGCAAAATCCGCTTCAGCTCGGTCGGGCCGTCAAACGCGACGCCCCCGGGCAGCTCGCCCGACGCATCGATGACGTGCCCGCCCTCGCGGTCGCGCCACCGGCCGATCGCATCGAAGTTCTCCATCGCCAGCCCCAGCGGGTCCAGCCGGCGGTGGCACACCGCGCAGTTGGGGTCGGCCACGTGCGCGGCGAGCTGCTCACGCAACGACGCGCCCGCCGCGACCTCCGCCTGCTCCAGCGGCGGGATGTCCGGCGGCGGCGGCGGCGGCGGCGTGCCCAACAACTGGTCCAGCACATACTGCCCCCGCTTCACCGGGCTGGTCCGTGTCGGGTTACTCGTTACGGTCAGGACCGCCGCCATCGTCAGCACCCCGCCCCGCGGCGAGCCGGCCGGCAGCTCGACCCGGCGGAAGCTGTCGCCCCGCACCCCCGCGATGCCGTAGTGCTCGGCCAGCCGCTGGTTCAGGAACGTGTAATCGCTGGACACAAACGCCCGCACGTCCCGCCCGGCGCGCAACACGTCGGCGAAGTACAGCTCCGCCTCGCGACGCATCGCACCCAGCAGCTCGCTGTCAAAGACCGCGAACTGATCGGGGTCCATCTCCATCCGTTCGAGGTTGCGGAGCAGCAGCCACTGGCCGGCGAAGTTCTCGACAAAGGCGTCCGACCGCGGGTCGGCCAGCATGCGTGCGACCTCGTCACGCAGCGTCCGGTCCTCGCTCAACTCGCCGCGCTCCGCGAGGTCCAGCAGCCGGTCGTCAGGCATGCTTGACCAAAGGAAGTACGACAGCCGGCTGGCCAGCTCGTAGTCGCTCAGGCGGTGGATGGAGGCGGGGTCGTTCCGGTCGGCGTGCTCGACCGCGCGGTACAGGAAGTTGGGCGAGACCAGCGCCGCGGTCAGCGCGAGCTTCACCGCGTCTTCGTAGGAGTCGCCGTACTCGCGCGACTCGCGGTACAGCTGCAGCAGCGCGACGGACTCGTCCCGCCGGACGGGCCGGCGGAACGCACGGGTGGCGAACCGCTCGATGACCTGCCGCGCGGCCTGCGACTCGGTCAGCCGGCGTCGGCCGGGCGCGCCCTCGATCCGCTCGCCGTTGTCGGTCGCGTTGGGTGTCACAAAGAAGATCGCGTCGTACGCGGCGGAGCGCGACGTGTCGACATTCAGCGGGCCCGCGACGCCGATCCACTCGACCGCGAGGTTGCGGTCGGCCTGGTTCTCGACGTAGTAGTCGTTGATAAACACAACCTCGATCCGGTGCCGGCCCGCGTCGACCTCGATCGGGACCTCGTAGGACCCGGGCTCGCGCCGCACGGCCGGCACATCGACCACCGCGACCCGCCGGCCGTCCACGCGGACCTCGGCCTTCGCGGGCTCGTCGCCGCCCTGGTCGCCCCAGGCCTCCAGGTGGATCACGTACTCGCCATCGGCCGGGAACTGGTGCGCCCCGCGGATCGTGCCGTGCGAATACAGGTAGAACCCGCCGCGGTCGAGCTCGCTGCCGCCGCCTTCCTTCGTGAGGTTGCGCAGCCGCTGCGGCTCCTCGCTGACCACGACCGGGCTGCCGATCGCGTGCCCGATCGCTCGCTCCGCGGCCTCAAGGTACTTCTCGACCTGCAGCGGCGACATCGACAGCACGTCCGCGTTGTTGTCAAAGCCGTAGCCCGTGTCGTCCGGCGGGAGCCCCGCGGCAACATCCAGCTCGGCCGGGTCGATCCCCAGCAGGTCGCGCAGCGTGTTGCGGTACTCGCTCTTGTTCAGGCGGTGGATCGTGTACCAGCCCGGGTCCGGCTCGGCGTCGTCGGGGTAGTACTCCAACGCATCGTCGATCCACTGGTTAATCGTCAGGATCTGGTGCTGGGTCGGCTGCGGCTGGTCCTCCGGCGGCATCAGGCGGTCGTTGAGCACGTCGCGGACGTAGGCCCAGTCGTCGGCCATCTCCAGGACCTCGGCGATGTTGTTCACGCCATCGAGCGCGACACCGCCCTTGTCCTTCCCGTTGCCGTGGCACGAGTAGCAGAACTGTTCAAGCAGCGGCTCGACGTCCTCGGCCAGACGACGCTCCAACTCGGCCGCGAGCGCATCGCCCGCGGGATCGCCCTGCCGGGGCCGGAGCACCTCGCCCGCCGCAGCGCCGTGATAGGCCGCACCCTTGGCCGTGGCATCGATCACGACGGTGCGCGACCGGCCCTCGGCATCGGGCGCAGAGCCGAGCACCGCCAGACCCACAACCGCGCCCACAAACGCGCCGCCCAGCGCCGTCGGCACCAGCCACTTCGGCCGGCCCTTCGGGGCGTCGTCAAGCATCGGGTGCCAGCGGGGGGATCGATCGGTCATGGATGGGTCATCGGAAGAACGGCGAGATGGCACGAAAACACGGGCGCAACAGCTCTATCGGCCCCATGGACGGGATAACAGCGCGACGCCCCGCGGGACACGCCATTACACCCCAACCGCGGGGTTATAGAAGTTTAGGATTCGGGGCCGCTGAAAGCGAGTGAACGCCCCCTACTCGCCGTACACCCGGATGTACCGGAGGTGGAGGAAGGTCGGCGTGTCGTGGGCGACCCTCAGACGGAGGTAGCGGGCTTCAATGCCCGCGGGCAACGCCAGCTCCCATAGCCCGGCCGTCCCCAAGGCCTCCGTCGCGGAATCCCAATGCACCCCATCCGACGAGACCTGCAGCTCCAGCCCGTCTGCCCGCTCGGCGACCTCCGCACGGTTCCAGACGCTGACCGCCGTGACCGCCCGTTCTTCGCCCAGGTCCAGCTGCACCCACGGGTGCGCCTGCTCGGCGGTGTGGAACGCGTACCCCGGAGCGAACTCGGGGCGGTTGGCCTGGACGAGCTGCCCGTGCTGGCCGGGCGTGTCCCACTCCGAGGTCGTGCTGATCGTGACCGTGGCGTCCCGGCTGATCCACTGGCCGTAGGTCTCCGGGTCGGCGGCGAAGGTATCGACGGCCGGGGCCTCGGGCGCTTCGGACTCGGGCAGGTGCTCCAGGAACGTGATCCGGCCCCAGCGGTTCCACTCCATCACCAGCAGGTTGCCGTCTTGGTCAAACGTCAGCCCGTGCGGCGCGTTGAAGACCGCCTCTTCCCAGACCGCCGGCTCGACGCCGAAGTTGGCCCGCCGGCTGTCCACCGGGTTGTCGCCCAGCACGCTGACCGGCTGGTCGTTGCCGTCCAGGATCACCACCCGCCCCGCGAGCTCCGCCACAGCGACGAACTCGCCATGGAACGACACGGCGCAGGGCCGGTACAGCCCCGTGGTCGTCACCCCCACGAAATCGCCATCCATCGTGAATCGCTGCAGCCGACGGCTCTCGCGGTCGCAGACCAGCAGGGTCGGCTCGTCGCCGCGCGGGTCGACGGCGATCCCGTGGCACGTCTGGAACTGGCCGTCCCCCGCGCCGCGGCCGCCGAAGGAGGCGACGTAGTTCTGCTCCGCATCGTAGACATGGACCCAGTTCTGCCCGTAGCCGTCGACGACATACACCCGGCCATCAGGCCCGACGGCGACGGCGGTAGGGTTGTATTGGTTCGGGTCGCTGTACTTGCCCGAGTCCATCGGGCAGCCGAGCGTCCAGAGCACCTCGCCGTCGAGCGTCATCTTGAAGACTCGCTTGCCCGCGAGGTGCGCGCCGTAGAGGTAGCCGGTGCCGTCTTCCTCGACATAGGTCAGGTGGTGGGTGCCGACATAGCCCTCGCCCATGCCGCGGGCGAACGTGCCGTCGGGGTGATACACGGCGATGCCGAAGGTGCCCGAGTCGAGCGAGGCGTAGATCAGGCCATCGGCGTCGACGGCGATGCTGCCGTGTGTCGCGCCCAGGTACTCGCCCTCGGGCGGCTGGCACCAGCCGGGCACGGTGGCGTAGGCGTGTGCCCCCCAGCCGGTGACCGCGCGCTCGGCGACGCCGCGTTGCAGCAGCAGCGAGACATCATTCGGCAAATCACTGCCGTGGTCGGGGTGCCCCCAGGCCGGGGTGAGCAGCAGGCAGGCCGACAGGATGCAGGCGGGGTAACGCATCGTTTTTCCTCGGGTGGCATTGGTCAAAAAACAACCGCCGCATCGTATCACGCGGCGGCGGGCGGGCGGTGTGGTCTGAACTGAGTTTACCCCAGCCGGGCGGTCATCACACGACGGACCAGGTCGGCGGTCGACTCGGCCTGGATCTTGGCCATGATGTGGGCACGGTGGACCTTGATCGTCTCGACCGAGCGGTGCAGCTTCGCCGCGACCTCCTTGTTGGTCAGCCCGGCGACCAGCTCGTCGAGCACCTCGCGTTCGCGCGGCGTCAGCAATTCCAGCCGTTCCAGCGTCTGCGCCTGCTCTTCACGCTGCGGGGCCGACGCGCGGGCCTGCTCCATCACCCGGCGCATCGTGTCCGGAAGGCGCGCGGTCTTCAGGTCGTCCTTCACCAGGTACGCGTCCGCCCCGGCCTGTGTGATCTCCGAAGCGATGTACTCGTCCCCCTCCCCGGTCAGCACGATGACCGGAAGAAACAGCTTGGCCGAACGCATGTCCCGAAGGACCTCCAGCCCGGTCTTTACCCCCATTCGGTAGTCTAAAAACACCAGGCCGGGACGCGATTGGCGAACCGTTTCGACGGCCTGACCGGGATCCAGCAGCGAATGAAATGTGACCTGCCAGTCGTCCAGACGGGTCAGCCACTCATCCAGCAGACGAATGTCGTCCTCATTGTCATCGATGACCAGCACCGAGATGGTCGTGGAGAGATCGGGCATGGGGTTCCGCTCCGGAGCTGCCATACCCATTGTAACCACAATAGGGAAGAGTCAAGCGGCGGGAACGTTCCGGAGACCCCGAAACGGCGTACCGAGGCGGACTCAGCCGTCCGGGCAACCCCAGCGGTCCAGGATCGCGGCCGCCATCTCGCACAGCCGGTCGAAGCCGATCGGTTTCTGCAGGTACTCGCGCGCGCCCAGGGCGAGGGCCTGATCGACCTCGTCCTTGTGGTCGCTGGTGGACATCATCACGATCGGCAGGCCCGCGAGGTCCGGCTGGTCTCGCAGCGCCTCCAGCACGCCGAAGCCGTTGAGCCGGGGCATGTTCAGGTCCAGCAGGACGACATCGGGCCGGGGCTTGTCGGCGTGCTCGCCGGCACGGGTCAGGAACGCGATCGCTTCCAGCCCGTCACGCGCGGTCCATACCTCGTTCGCACGCTTGGCCGCGCGGAATGCCTCGCGGATCAGCAGCGTGTCGTCCTCGTTGTCATCAACGAGCAGGACTCTGAGGGGGGGAGTCGGATGAGCCATAGAACCCGCAAGTATGGAAGCGGTCCCCGGGGTGAACTATCCCCTCTAAGGGCTAATTGTCAGGATAAACTCCGAACCACCGCCCGGTCGGCCGCGGACCCACGCGCTCCCGCCGTAACGCTCCGCGATCCGTGCGACGATCGCCAGGCCGGCACCCGTCCCGGGGACCTCGCGGCCGACCCCGCGCTGGAACAGCTCAAAGATGGCCTCCCGCTGGTCCGGCTCGACCCCCGGCCCCCGGTCACGCACGACCAGCCCTGCCGCGTGCTCGCCCGGCCCGGGGACATAGGCGGCGATCTCCACGTCCGGCGGCGCGTCGGGGCGCGTGAACTTCAGGGCGTTCGCCACCAGGTTGTAGACCGCCTGGCGGAGCCAGAGCCGCTCACCCTTCAGCACCGGCAGCTTGCCGAGCACACGCACCGAGCCACCCGAGCGCTCGATCACCTGGCGGAGTTCTTGCAGCACGTCCGCTACCACCTCGTCCATGTCGATCCGGTCCTGGACGGCCCCGGCCCGCTGGGCCCGCGAGAGCATCAACACATCCGACAGCAGCCGGTCCAGCCGCTGCGCCCCGTTGGCGACCCGCGTCAGCATGTCCCGCCCGCGTTCGTCCAGCGCGTCTGCGTAGTCGTCCTTCAGGATGTCCGAGAAGTTGCGGATCGCCCGCAGCGGCTCGCGCAGGTCGTGCGAGATGACGTACAGCATCGTCCGCAGGTCCTTGTTGCGCAGCTCCAGCAGCGACTCGGCCTGCTTGACATCGCTGAGGTCCAGCACGCTGCCGCCCTCGAGCACCTCGCCCCCCACGCCGTGGAACAGGAAGTGCGTGATCAGCAGCGGCGAGACCCGGTCCTTCAGGGGCAGGTCCACCTCGTTCTGCACCGGGTGGCCCAGGGTCGGGCGGGCCCACTCCACGTCCTCGGCCAGCTTAATAAACGCCTTGGTCTGGTCGGGGAGGACCTCGATGGGCAGCCGGCCCCGGCACTGCTCGACCGTCACCCCCATCGCGCGCTCGTACGCCGGGTTGACGTAGACGAACCGGCCCGCGGTATCCAGCACCCACTTCATCTGCGGGTCGTTCTGCATGAACGCGCGGAACCACTCGGTCGCGCTGCGGGCCTCGGCCTCGGCCTCGTTGATCCGGGTGATGTCCGTGGCGACCACGATGATGCCGCTGACCTGGCCCCGGCTGTCGAAGACCGGCAGCTTCTCGATGTGGATGTCGCGGAGCCCGGCCGGGGTCTCCACCGGCCGGACCGTGCCGGGCATCGGCTCGCCGGTCTCGATAATCTTGCGGTCCTCGTAGGCGAAGGTCGTGCTGCCTTCTTTGTAGAACTTCGAGGTGGGCTGGCCCGCAAGTTCTTCGGGTGTCCGACCGACGCTCGCGGCCGCGGCCTTGTTGGCTCGGAGGATGTTGTTGTTCGTGTCCTTGTGCCAGATCATCGCGGGGAGCAGGTCGAAGATCGCCTGCTGTTCGGCGGCCTGCTTGCGAAGCTCGTCGCGGGATCGCTTGGCGGTGATCCGCAGGTACATCAGCACGGCCAGCGCCACACTCAGCAGGACCCCGCCGATGAGCACCGCGAATGGTGTGTTGGTGTGGTACAGGTCGACCAGGGCTTCACGCGGACGGACCTCCAGCCGCCAAGGCACACCGCCCAGTCGGAGTTGGGCCACGCCGGTCGGTTGTAGCCCGTCCTCGCCGTGCTGAAAGAGGGCATCGTTGCCATCCAGGACAGTGAGCACATAGCGGTCGTCCAGCGGGACCAGGACCTCCCTCAACAGCGACTCGGGGCAGATGACAAACACCATGAAGCCGGCCGGCGCGTCGTCCAGCACCAGGGGGATGAAGACAAGGACCCCCTGGCCGCCCTGGATCAATTCGACGCTGCGCGTCATCGCGAGGCCGCCGCTGGACTCCGCCCGGGCAAGGGCCTCGGCACGCCGGCCGTCCAGGTTCAGCTCGACCCCGAGGACCTGCTCGTTGCCTTCGAGTGGCTCGATCCAGCGCACCCTGGCCGAGGTGTCCACCCATTCGATCGCTCGGACCTCCGGCAGGTCCGCGCGGTACTCCACCGCGTCGGCACGCCAGTCGTCTTCGTCCTGCTCGCCGGCGAACATCCAGCGCGACGCGAGGCGTTCGTAGGCCAGCAGGTGGGACTGGGTGAGCCCCTCGATCTGCAGCGCGGTCTGGTTGGCGTACTCCTGGACGGCGCGTTCCAGCGCTTGTTCTTCCTGGGCACGGAGGATCTGGCAGCAGACCACCGCGAGGATCAGGACCAGCCCGCCGGTCAGGATCGACAGCCCCAGCCGGCCCAAGAGACTCCGTTGCTTGCCGAATCGGGCCATCGGTCCGCCTCTCCATCCCGCCGGATCGGGCCCCAACCGGCACGGCTGACCAACTCCCGGGCGGCACGGCTCAGCGGGCCATCGTACCGGCAAGCAGCGGGTCGATGCGCGCCAGCGCCCGGCGGAACCGGCGCTCGGCGCGGGGCGGGAGCGACGCGGCGGCGAGGTAGTCGGCGAGGAAGCGCTCGACGCCGTAGGCCAGCAGCGCCGCGCGGTCCTCGTCGTACTTGACCATCGGCCGGAAGTTGCGAGCCCGCTTGGCGGGGGTCAGCGCAAGCCGGCCGACGTGGGCCTCGGAGATGTCGATCAGCCCCAGCTCGCCGTCGGGGCAGACGATGACGTTGTTGAAGTGCACCGCACGGAAGTAGACGCGCTGGCGGTGCAGCTCGGCGATGAACGCGGCGTGCCGGCCCATCAGGTCCCCCAGTTGGCCGGGCTGGTCCATCGCGGCGACCAGCTCGGCGCGAAGCGTTTCGCCCGCGAGGTAGTCGTACTCCACCAGGTGCCGGTGGATCGCGGGCACCCGGGCCACTTGCCGGACGCGGACACACCGGATGCCGCGCTGGGCCAGCCGCTCGGCGGCGACGGCGAACCGCTTGGCGTAGGGGATCAAGGCCGAGCTGGACAGCAGCCGTTTGCGGCGGAAGAGCTTGAGGCACCGGCCGCCCCCGAGCCCCAGGACTTTCGGGCCGTGACGGTCGGCCGAGTAGGTGGTCGTGCCGGCCGTGAGGGCCTCATACTCGCGGAGACTCATCGTTTTCACACCTAAATGTTACAAATGACACGGCACACTCACAATATCCGTGGCAGCATTAGGTGCATCCCGTGCCCGTTGCTAAGATAGCCGCCCCCCTCTGCCGGGCGGAGTTGGCCGGGCGCGGGGGCTGGAGGACCCGCGTGATCTACCTGAACAACGCCGCGACGACCTGGCCCAAGCCCGAGCCGGTGTGCAAGGCGATCGACGACGCCGTGCGGACCATGTCCAGCCCGAGCCGGACCCACTCGGCCGAGGGCGCGGACACCGCCAACGCGATGGAGCAGGCCCGCGCGACCATCGCCGGGTTCCTGGGCATCGACAACCCGTCGCGCTTCGCCATGATGCCCGGCTGCACCTATGCCACCAACGCCGCGATCCAGGGGCTGGATTGGCAGCACGGCGACGCGGCGATCATCTCCGGGCTGGAGCACCACGCCTCGTCCCGCGCCATCCGCCTCGTCGCCGAGCGGCGTGACATCTCCTTCCACGTCGCGCCGTACAAGGTCGGCGAGCCGCTGGACCTGGGCTTCATCGAGGACAAGCTCAAGCAGGGCAATATCCGCGTAGTGATCTGTACGATGGCCGCGAACGTGACCGGCGAGATCCTGCCCTACGAGGCGCTCGGCGCGCTGTGCAAACGCTACGAGACACCGCTGCTGCTCGACGCCGCGCAGTCGGCGGGCATCATCGACTTCAAGGTCCGCGACCTGGACCCCGAGCTGATGGTCTTCGCCGGGCACAAGGGGATGTACGGCCCGACGGGCATCGGCGGGCTGTACGTCAAGGAGGGCTTCCGCCTCGCGCCCTTCGCGGTCGGCGGGACAGGCAAGGACTCGGGCCGGCACCCGATGTCCGGCAAGATGCCCAGCGAGTTCGAGGTGGGCACGCACAACGCCATCGGCATCGCGGGGCTCGCGGCCGGCGTGGAGTGGCTCGCGGAGAACGGCGTCGCGAAGGTCCGCCGACACGAGATGGCGCTCACGAAGCGCTTCATCGACGGGCTCGCCGACGTGCCCGACGCCCGGGTCTACGGCACGACCGACTGCGAGCAGAAGGTCGCCGTCGTCTCCTGCAACTTCGGCGAGCGCGACCCCAAGCAGGTCGCCGCATACCTCTCCGAAAAGCACGAGGTCGCCACCCGTGCCGGGTACCACTGCTCACCCCTCGCCCACGAGACCATCGGCACGCTCCCGGGGCCGGGCACCATCCGCTTCGGCTTCGGCTACTTCAACACCGAGGACGAGGTCGACCGCGTGCTCGAACACCTCAAGGCGATGGAGGCGGTGGGGGTGTAGTTCAGATGTTTGTTTAGCCGACGCCCGTTGGGCGGCAGCTAAACATCGCTACACTGCCCGCTTGACGTCGTTTGCGGTTGCCATCCTGATCGTGACGGGTCTGGTCGCGGGGCTGCTTGCCGGGCTGCTGGGGATCGGCGGCAGTGTCGTGATGATCCCGGTGATCAACGTCGGGCTCGGCGCGGACTACCACCTCGCGCAGGCCGCGGCGATGTGCGTCAACGTCGTCGTCGCCGTGCCCGCTTTCATCAAGCACTACAAGAAGCGGGCGATCCGCTTCGATGTCGCCGGCCGGATGCTGCCCGGGGCGCTGGTCGCGATCGTCTTCGGCGTGATGCTCAGCGACCGGCTTCCCAGCGACGTGCTGGAGCGTGTCTTCGGCGTGTTCCTGCTGTACGCGGTGTTCATCAACGCGCGCAAGCTCATGGACCACCGCAAGGCCGGTGCCATCGAAGAGGGCGACGGACCGACGCACGCGGACTGGGTGCGCTGCACGCTGATCGGCGTCACCGTGGGGGGGGCGGCGGGTCTCTTGGGCATCGGCGGCGGGGTGATCGCGGTCGCCCTGATCCACCGCTTCTGCCACCTGCCGCTGCGCAACAGCGTAGCGGTCAGCTCGACGGTGATGTGCCTGACCGCGCCGGTCGGCGCGGCACGCAAGCTCATCGGGCTCGAAGCGCTGCACCACCCGCCGCAGGGCGGCCTGCCGGTCGATGCCCCCACGGCCCTGCTCGTCGCGGCCGTGCTGGCGAGCACCGCCATCGCCGCGAGCTACGCGGGCGCACACCTGACGCACAAGCTGCCCGTGGTCTACGTGCGGGTCGTGTTCACCGTGCTGCTGGTCGTCGCGTGCGTCAAGATGCTGGTAGGGTGACCCCGGTCGCAGGGTGGGTAGAGCGCGTCCGCGTTCGATACCCACCTCAAGTAGCAGGCCCATAGCAGCGCCCCGCCGCGTGTGACGCGGCGGCTATTCCGACAAGCAATACGAACGGTTCAAGATAGCCGCCGCGTCACACGCGGCGGGGCGCTGCCAACGATCGTACCGAAGCGGAGACCGCCTCAGATCCCGCTGCCACCGTGGAATTCGAAGTTCACCGGGCGGTAGGTCATCGCGCCGGGCTTGGCCGGGTCGTACATCGCCATCTCGCGCAGCGGCGGGGAGTAGATGTGCATCGTGATGAGGTCTTCGCCCTCGGCCTCGAGGTTGCTGATCTCGTGGATGTCGTGGTCCACCGAGGCGCAGATCCCGCCGAGCTGCATCTCCCGGCAGTCCTTCGCCACGACCTGGCCGCAGGGGGTCTCGCGGTAGCGGACCTCTGTCAGTTTGCCTTCGAGGACTTTGACGCCGCAGACCGAGTGGGCGTGGTCGTGGATCGGGCTCCGCTGGCCGGACTTCCAGCACAGCAGCAGCACCTCGTACATCGGCCCCTCGACGACGAGGTTGCGGCGGTAGTCGTGGTCGTCGAAGACCGCGTACTCCCGCAGGTCGTCGGCCGACAGCCCGTCCAGCCGGTCGAGCGCCTCGGCCAGCCGCTGCACGTCCGCCCGCTCGGTGGTGAGCGAGTCCAGATAGGCCAATAGCGGCGCGAGCTTGGCGGTGGCGGTCGTGGTCATGGGGCGTATCCTAAGCCTTATTCTACCTGATGGCCGGGCGACATCGAAACGCGGAGCAGGCCCTTTTCAACCCCTTCTTCGGGAACGCCATGAAACCCACCGTCCTGCTGCTGCCGGCCCTGCTCGTGTGCCTCCTGGTCGGCTGCGCCGCGTCGCCGGCCGTGGCCGACGACCGGCCGAACGTGATCCTCATCGTGACCGACGACCAGGGCTACGGCGACCTCGGGGCACACGGGAACACGGTCATCCAGACCCCCCACATGGATGCGCTGCACGCGCAGTCCGTCCGGCTGACCGATTTCCACGTCGACCCGACCTGCTCGCCGACGCGCGCGGCGCTGCTCACCGGACGCTACGCGATGCGCACCGGCGTGTGGCATACGATCCAGGGCCGGTCCATGCTCGACCCCGACGAGGTCACGCTCGCCGAGGCCCTGCGCGACGCGGGTTACGAGACCGGCATGTTCGGCAAGTGGCACCTGGGCGACGCCTACCCCTGCCGGCCCGAGGACCAGGGCTTTTCCACCGTCCTCACCCACGGCGGCGGCGGACTGGGCAACCTCCCCGACTACTGGGGCAACGACTACTTCGACGACCACTACCGCTCCCACACCGACGGCTGGCGGCAGTACCCCGGCTACTGCACCGACGTCTGGTTCGAGCAGGCCACCGCGTGGATCGAAGAACAGAAAGACAGCGACGCGCCGTTTTTCTGCTACCTCCCGACCAACGCGCCGCACGGCCCGTTCTTCGCGCCCGAGCGGTATGTCCAGATGTACGAGGACCTGGGCCTTGAGGGCACGCACGCTGCGTTCTACGGGATGATCACGTGTATCGACGACAACCTCGGCCGGCTCATGGCCTACCTCGACGACCAGGGCCTGGCGAGCAACACGATCGTCATCTTTATGACCGACAACGGCTCGACCGCCGCCCCGCGCACCGGCACGGGCGAAGGGGCGTACAACGCGGGGATGCGCGGGTACAAGGGGAGCAATTACGACGGCGGGCACCGCGTGCCGTGCTTTATCCGCTGGCCCGCGGGCGGGATCGGCGGAGATGCGGCGACGGCGCGTGACATCGGGGCGCTGACCGCGCATTTCGATCTGATGCCGACGCTGCTGGACCTGTGCGGCGTGCGCGCAGGTGATGGCGTGATCGCGGGGTTCGACGGCACGAGTCTCGCCCCGGTACTGCGGCGCGAGGCCGCCTCGACCCACCCACGCGGCAACCGCTACGTCGTCGTGCAGAGCCAACGCATCGAGCGGCCCGCCCACGGGCGACGCCCCGCCGTGCTCTCCGAGCGGTATCGGCTTGTCAACGGCCGGGAGCTCTACGACATGCAGGAAGACCCCGGCCAGCGCAACAATATCGCGGCCGACCAACCCGAGCTTGTCGAACTGCACCGGCAGGTGTACGAGGCGTGGTGGGAAGACCTGACCGCCAACCTGCCGGACGTCGCGTACATCCTCGGCGACGAGGCCGCGAACCCGACGCTGCTCACCACCCACGACCTGCACCACGACGAGCCTGGACACGACGGTGCCCCCTGGCACCAGAACCACGCGAAGAACAACGCGCAGGCTGAGGGCTTCTTCCTCGTCGACATCGCCCGGCCCGGGCGGTACCGCTTCACGCTCCGCCGGTTCCCCGCCGAGCACGGCGGCCCAACGGGCGCGACCCGCGCCACCCTCTCACTCGACGGCCAGACCACGTCCGCCGACGCCGACCCGCAGGCCCGCACCGCGGTGGTGGAAGTGAACATCGCCGCCGCCGGCCGGGCCGAGCTGCGCGCCCGGCTCGAACACCCCGACGGCGGCACCCGCCCCGCATTCTTCGTCGAGGTCGAACGGCTGGACTAGGGGTTTGCCTGAACGAACACGCCCCGCCCGATCACGCGTGCTATGCCCGCCCACCGGCAGAGTCAAGCGTCGCAAGCTATATTCTTGCCTTGCGCTCACACGGGCTGCCCGCCTGTTGGACCTCTCACAACGTGGAGACCCTTAATGTCAGACTCGGCCTCCCCCTCACATACCAACGCGTTGATCCGCATCTCGGTCATGATGTTCCTGCAGTTCTTCGCATGGGGTGCGTGGTTCGCGACGCTGGCCCTCGCGATGGGAGCAAATGGTCTTGGTGACTTCATCGGCGGTGCCTATGAGAGCGCCCCGATTGCCGCGATCATCGCCCCTCTATTCCTCGGTCTGATCGCCGACCGGCTGTTCTCCTCGGAACGGGTCATGGGGGTCTTGATGCTGATCGGCGGCGGCATCATGTGCGGCATCGCGGTGCTGTCCAAGAACGGTGCCGACAACGGTGGGTTGATCGTCTGGCTCATGATCGCGTACATGCTCTGCTACATGCCGACGCTCGGGCTGGGCAACACCATCACCTTCACGCACCTGCCGCAGGATAAGTTCCCGGCCGCACGGGTCTGGGGCACGATCGGCTGGATCGCCGCAGGACTGGGACTCGGTGCCGTGGGTTGGTCGGACTCGCTGAATATCTTCTGGCTCGGCGCGGTCAGTAGCTTAGCTCTGGGCGCATACTCCTTCACTTTGCCGAACACTCCCCCGCCTGCAAAGAACAAACCGCTGGATATCGGCTCGCTGCTGATGGTCGATGCGTTCAAGCTGCTCAAGCACCCGCCCTTCCTGGTGTTCGCGGTCTGCTCGACGCTGATCTGTATCCCGCTGGCGTACTACTACGGCCAGACCTCGGCCTACCTCGGCGCGGCTGGGTTCAAGCAGGCCGGGGCCGCGATGACACTCGGGCAGATGTCCGAAATCTTCTTCATGCTCCTGATCCCGTTCTTTTTCCGGAAGCTGGGTGTCAAGGTCATGCTCATGATCGGGATGGGCTGCTGGGTCTTACGGTACGCTCTATTCGCGATGGGGGCCCCCGACCAGGTCATGTGGATGCTGCTGATCGCCATCGCCCTTCACGGCATCTGCTACGACTTCTTCTTCGTCACCGGCTTTATCTATACCGACAAGCGCTCGCCCAAGGATGTGCGCGGACAGGCCCAAGGGCTGCTGGTCTTCCTCACGCAGGGCATCGGCATGTTCTTCGGCTTCCGCATGGCCTTCAGCGGAACCTTCCCGTTTACCAACATCGCCCTTCCCAACCACTTCGGCGATATCGGTAAAGGCCCTGCGAACCACCAGCCGCTGATCGACCACATCACCGCGCTCAAGGGCGAGCAGGAGGCCCCGACCTTTATGGAGACCATGCTCGGCATGTTCGGCAAGGGCTACCCCGACGGGATCAACATGGACCTTGTTGCCAAGGCGATGGCGGACTGGAAGGACTACTGGTTCTTCCCGGCCGGGATGGCCGCGGTGATCCTGGTGATCTTTGCCCTGGGCTTCTGGGACAAGGTCGACCGCGGGGACGTCGATGAGGCGGATGTTGCCGAGGCAGGCATGTCCGACGATCTGGTCTGACCCGCCTGTTATCACCGACAGAGTCGACAAGCCCCGCCCCACCGGCGGGGCTTGTTACATCACACGTCGGATTCACTCCCGCCGCCGCAAACACGCCGCACTTGCAAAACACGCTGTAAGAATCACCGCCCCGGCGACGTTAATCAGGCACGGCTAGCGACCGCTACGGGCTTGGGTTACGCTCTATCGGCTGCACGGCCTGTCTTTCGCACTGTCACACACGAGGAAGCCCCATGACCGATCGACCCACGACCGAGCCCACCCCCGCGGACACGGAGCCGGCCACCGGCACGACCCGCCGGACCTTCATCAAGGGCACCACCGCCGCGGGCATCACCGCGGCCCTCGCGTCCACCGGCATCGGCTCCAGCGCCTACGCCCAGGGCGAGGATACCGTCCGTGTCGGGCTGGTCGGCTGCGGCGGTCGGGGCACCGGTGCGGCCCACAACGCCATCGCCGCTTCCTCGGGCGTCGTCCTCCACGCCATGGGCGACCTCTACGGCGACCGGCTCAACGGCAGCGCCAACAACCTCCAGCAGAACCTCGGCGAGGGGTTCCAGGTCGGCAACCGCAAGTTCACCGGCTGGGACGCGTACCAGCAGGTCATCAACGCCGACGTGGACCTGTGTATCTTCGCCACCCCGCCCTACTTCCGCCCGCAGATGGTCAAGGCCGCGGTCGACGCAGGCAAGCACGTCTTCTTCGAGAAGCCCGTCGCCGTCGACCCCGCCGGCTGCCGGACCATCATGGAGGCCGGCGACATCGCCACCGAGAAGGGCCTGGGCATGGTCTGCGGCACGCAGCGCCGTCACCAGAAGGGCTACGTCGACGCGATGGCCGCGATCCACGACGGTGCGATCGGCGAGGTCATCGGTGCGCAGGTCTTCTGGAACCAGGGCGGGCTCTGGAACCGCGGCCGGCAACCCGACTGGTCCAACCTCGACTGGCAGCTCCGCAACTGGCTGTACTTCACCTGGCTGTCGGGCGACCACATCGTCGAGCAGCACGTCCACAACATCGACGTCGCGCTCTGGGCCTTCCAGGACCAGGCCCCGCAGAAGGCCTACGGCAACGGCGGACGCCAGCAACGCACCGGCGAGGAGTGGGGCCACGGCAACGACCACTTCTCCCTGCAGATCATGATGCCCGGGTTCGGCCGGATGATTAACTCGCACTGCCGGCAGATCCCCGGCTGCGACAACTACGTCGGC
Organism: Phycisphaerae bacterium; assembly: GCA_030425705.1. Taxonomy (GTDB): domain Bacteria; phylum Planctomycetota; class Phycisphaerae; order Phycisphaerales; family Phycisphaeraceae; genus JAHQVV01. Next base: position 573,170 of record JAUHZU010000002.1, on the reverse strand, counting down.
GAAGAGATCATCGGTACCAACGGCTACGCCCGCATGGGCGGGACCAGCACTCTGGTCGACCTCGACGGCGAACGCGTCGCCCAGTTCTCCGGCGGACGCGACCCGTACGTCCAGGAGCACGCCGACCTCGTCGCTTCCTTCCGAGCCGGCGAACCGCTCAACGAGGCCCACCGCATCGCGCAGACCACGCTCACCGCGATCATCGCCCGCGAGGCCGCCTACTCGGGCAAGAACATCGACTACAACTGGGCACTCAACGACTCGACATTGAAGCTTGGCCCCGGCGAGGCCCCCGGCTGCTACACCAGCGGGCTGACGCAGGACCACATCGACAACCCCGACGTCGCGACCCCGCCGGTCTACATCCCCGGCGCGTACCAGATGCCCTGACCCGCCGACCCCGTTCCTCCAAGCGGGTCCGCGCCGGTACGCCGGCGTGGGCCCGTTTTTTCTGGACGCTCACGGCTTTGCGCGTTCGGCGTCCGCGACAACCGGCGCACGTCGCCGCGTTACAATCCAAGCCCACACTTCTCCCAGGAGCCCACCATGAAACGCCGAGAGTTCATCGCCACCAGCGCCGCGGCCGCGGCCTCCCTCACCGCGGTCGGCGGGGCCAACGCCGCTGCCCGCGCCGCCAAGCAGGACAACGCCGCCAACGCCGGGGACTTCAAGCTCAAGTACGGCCCGCACTTCGGCATGTTCCGCCACCACGCGGGCGACGATCTGGTCGACCAGCTCCGGTTCGCACGGGAAGAGGGCTTCACCGCCTGGGAAGACAACGGCATGGCCGGCCGCAGCGCCGAAGACCAGCAGCGCTGCGGCGACGCGATGCGGGAGCTGGGCATGACCATGGGCGTCTTCGTCGGGTACAACGGCTTCGGCCGGGACGAGTTCCTGCTGAACACCTCCAACGAGTTCCAGGACGGCCTGCGCAACCACATGTCGAACATGGTGCAGGTCGCCGAACGCTGCGGCGCTAAGTGGTGCACCGTGATCCCCGGCAACTGCACGCAGCGTGTCGAGTTCGACTACCAGATGGCCAACTGCATCACCAACCTCCGCGCCATGTGCGAGGTCTGCGAGCCGGCCGGGCTGGTCATGGTGCTCGAGCCGCTGAACTGGTGGCGCGACCACCCGGGCCTGTTCCTCTCCAAGGTCCCGCAGACGTACCTGATCTGCAAGGGCGTCGGCTCGCCGTCGTGCAAGATCCTCGACGACCTGTACCACCAGCAGATCAGCGAGGGCAACCTGATCCCCAACATCGACCACGCCTGGGACGAGATCGCCTACATCCAGGTCGGCGACAACCCCGGCCGTAACGAGCCGACCACCGGCGAGATCAACTACAAGAACGTGTTCCGCCATCTGCACCGCAAGGGCTACCAGGGCGTCGTCGGCATGGAACACGGCAACAGCCGAGGCGGCCGGGAAGGCGAACGGGCCGTCATCGACGCCTACCGCGAGGTCGACAGCTTCGAGTAAGCACGGCTGTCCCGCTTGCGAACCTACACGCAGGCGACACAACCACGCGAGAACGAAAAACACCCGCGCTCCAAAGAGCGCGGGTGTTGCTTTGGCTTGCGTCTCGCTGGGGATTAGCCGGCGAAGGTGCCGGGGATCGGGACGACCTTGTAGCGGTCTTCCTGGTTGACCGGGCCGGGCACGAACGGCTCGGCGGGGCGGCGCCGCTGGTCGCCGCCGGCCATCTCCTGGAACGTCACGAACTTGCCGGTGTACGCGGACTCCCGGCCCATGACCGCGGTGAGCGAGGAGTCGGCACACTCCTGGATCTCCTGGATCGGGTCGTTATTGAGGATCGATTCGAGCAGCGCCTTGTGCTCCTCGACGTACGGCTGGTTGTTGCCGTCGGTGCCGCGGTTGATATCGATGGTCTCGCCGTCGTGGGTGCGGGCGATCCAGCGGGTCCGGCCGGGGTTGGGCTGGATATCGAGCGTGCCTTCGGTGCCGACGAACCGGTTCTCGACGCGGTTGTCGCAGCCGGGGTACTGCCGGCCCATGAAGGAGCACTGCACGCCGTTGGCGTACTCGTAGTTGATGGAGAAGTGGTCGTAGATGTTGCCGTAGTCCGCGGCGGTGCGTGCGATGCGTCCGCCCGAGCCGAAGCAGCGAGCGGGGGGGCCGCCCATGGCCCAGTTGATCGCGTCGAGGTTGTGGACCGACTGCTCGGCGATGAGGTCGCCCGACAGCCAGGTGAAGTACAGCCAGTTGCGCATCTGGTACTCCATTTCGCTCCACGGCGCATCGGCCGGGCCACGCCCGCGGTGCCAGAGCGTGCCGGCGCAGTAGTAGGCGTAGGCGGCGGTGACGTCGCCGATGATGCCTTCGTTGAGCTGGGTGATGGCGTCGGCGTAGGAGGTCTCGCGGCGGTACTGCGTGCCGGTGACGATCGCCAGGTCTTTGTTGTTCGCAACACCGCCGGAGGCGAGGACGCTCTTATAGGTGTCCGAGTCGATACACACGGGCTTCTCAACGAAGCTGTGCTTGCCGTTCTTTACTGCCTCGGCGAGGGTCAGGTAACGCAGGCCGGGCGGGGTGGTCTGGATGACGATGTCGACCTCGTCCGCGGCGCAGACGCCCTGGTACGCGTCCATGCCGACGAACTGGCGGTTCGCGGGCACGTCGATCTGTGCGCCCCAGTTCTGCTTAAGGTTGGACAGCGCGCCCGAGAGGCGGTCCTCGGCGACGTCGCCCATCGCACGGAGCTGCACATCGATGCCCAGTTCCTTCGCGGCGGTGAGGTGGTTGAAGATCGCGCCGGTGCCCCGGCCGCCCGAGCCGACGATGCCCAGGCCCAGCGTCGTGCCACCCCCCTGCGCGTACGCGGCGCGGGAGATGAGGTTGATGTTCGTCGCGGCGGCGGCAGCGCCGAGCCCGACCGCGCCCTTCTTCACAAAGTCGCGCCGGGTCACCCCGGTCGGCTTGGGCTGCTGTTCGTTTCCGTCAGTCATCGTCGTCGATCCTTCCATAACAGGGGGTTAGTTCCACCTTCGAATCAAATCCACCCAAACACGTAGTCTATCTGAATCCGTCCGGCCCGATCCGGTCAGGCCAGCCCGAGCACACGCTCCATCTGCTGCCGTACCACCGTCAGCCGGTCCACGCCCCCGCCGCCGACCTCCGCGGTCAGCCAGCCGTGGAAGTTGATGTCATCGAGCGCCTCGCGGACCTCGCCCCAGGGCAGGTCGCCCTCGCCGATCTCCGCCCAGCTGTTGGTGGCGCGGTTGAAGCCCTTCATGTCGAACTTCACGGCGCGGTGGCCGAACGTGCGGACCCAGTCGGCCGGGTTGCCGTACTTCCAGTGGTTCCCCAGGTCGTGATACATCCCGACCCACGGGCTGTTGAACGCGTCGACATACGCGGCCCAGCGCTCGGCCCCCTGCTCGGGCGGCGCATCGTGGTCGTAGAACATCCGGTTCCACACGTTCTCGAACAGGATGCGCTGGCCCAGCGACGCGGCCAAGGGCAGCGCCCGGCTGATCCACTCGATGCTCCGCTCGACGATCGCGTCCTCCGATCCGTCGCCGCCACCGCCGGGCACGAGCAGCACGCCGCTGCCCCCCGCCGCGTGCGACACGCGGAGACAGTGCTCCAGGTTCGCGAGCGCCTGCGCCCGCTCGGCCTCGTTGGCGCTGGTGAAGCGCTGCTGCCAGTGCGCGTGGTTGATCGCGTTGTGTACGAAGACGCCGGACTGTGCTACGGCCTCGCGCGCCTGGTCCGCTGAGATCGAGCCGGCCTCGTCCAGGTCCACGCCGTCAAACCCCGCCTCACCCGCCAGCGTCAAGCGCTCGGCCAGCGAGAGGTCACGGCCGTTGGCCTGCTTGGTGATCATCGTCAGCTTGCACGACAGCAGCAGCCGCTTGCCCTCGGGCGGTCGCACGATGGCGGAAGCCGCGCTCTGCTGCGCGCCTGCTTCCTTCGTTTGGAACAGCGCGCCCGCGGTCGCGGCACCCGCCGCGCCCGCCGCCAGGAAGTGCCGCCGGCTCACGCGGGAAGTCGTCGAAGGTGGTGTCATCTCGGCTCCGTCGGTAGATGTAGATACAACGACCCCGCACGGGGCCCGAAATTACAATGATAACGATCAGGGTATAAGACTTCCGCCGGAGCAGGGGAATCCCGGAACACGTTGGCCGACACGGGCGATGTCGTTAAAAAAACCACGCCTCGCAGACGGAACCTACGGGGCGTGGCGGAGGAGAAAAGACGGTTTCAGCGAATCGGTCATCAGGATTCTAGGCCGTCCGTGGCTCGTCGTGTCGTTTGCGGGCCGGGCCGAACGGGCCGGGCATGAACCGGGATCAACCTAATCTTACCTAAGTTCACATCCATGCGGGGTTTCGGTCGGATTTATCCACATCCGGCCGGCCAGACCTCCTTGCCTGACGCGCGTCCTATCGGCGTAACGCCGGTCGGGCTGCCAAAAATTCCACCCTATTTTTACAGGCAACCCTCCCGCAAAGCCAGCGGAATGTCACCGGTGCCCGATAAAGCAGCAGCCCCCCGTGTCCTTGGAAGGACGTGGGGGGCTACAATGCGCTACCCGCCAGCGGAGTGGCCGTCGCACAGGCGACGTTGACTGGGGTGGTCGAGGCGTGAGCGTCCGATCACTGATGACTCAGTCTGACTCGCCGCCGGCACCGTCCGTGGTCCCGACAGCCGTCTTTCGGGCCGCCTACGCTCGGGCCGATCGAATCCGTTCGGCCTCCGCTGGTCTTCTGGTGCGGCGGGAGGGTCTTCGCCAACCCCACCCGCCGCGTTGTCTCGGGCCGGCACGTCCAAGCGCCCGGCCCCTGATTCCTGCGATCCGTCGCTTAGTCTCCGGCACGATCCTTGCGCCGGCCTGTCAACAACCTCGGGTTCACCAACACGCCCGGCGTCTGCGTCAGCACGGCATCCAACCGCGCCTGCCAGGCCACCTTGTCCCGGATCTTCATGTGGTCTCCGGCACCGGTAAGCGCGACATCCCCCGACAAGCCCGTCCGCTCCAGCAGGTGATCGGGCAGGCGGACGCGGCCGGCTTTATCCAGCTCGACCGGCCGGGACATCGCGTAAAACAAGTCCTCGTAGGCGAGCAGCTCCTCGGGGTCCAGCCCCGAGCCCCGCAGCTCCTCGGAGAGCCGCCGGTAGCCCGCCTCGGTGTAGAGGCAGATCGTCTCGGCCCCGCCGAGCACGGCGTACAGCACCACCGGCCCCGCGTCGTCGCCCCCTTGCTCCCGCTGGAGCATGCGTCGGATGTCCGACGGGATGGCGATTCGGCATTTGGCATCAATCGCATGTTCGTAGGTGCCGGTGAAGACCAAGGAGATGCGTCCCTCTGCTGGGACGGACTATACGACACACTCCCCCACGATGCAACACATCTGATCCTATTCGCGACACAATCCGCAAGCCGGCCTGAGCCCAAAACGTCAAAACGATCATGAACCACTGAAAATAAAGAGATTAGATAAGATGAGCAGCTGAACGATTACTATAAAGCGTGATCGGACGTTCCATGAAGAATCCTTCAATAACGTCCAATAATGTGTATAGATCGTTGATAAATTGGCGACATATTGATCGCTCGGAGGCCTTGGGCTTCATGAGAGTGCATCGTGATCGGTACCCGTTCTACACGACACCACTAAGTGTGGCGCGGAAGAACATTGAAATCAGACTCAGGGTCACCCAACCCATATAGCTACCCAACAGGAAAACCCAAGCTACCAGCACACAGCAAAGCCATGGTGATCTTCGTTCTCGGCTAGCAGCAATGGCCAACAACATCATGTATCCGCACCACGCGACAGCGATCGCTGTGAGACCATATCGGATGCCTACCCGGAGTCCTCTGGGGAGGTCGGTGTCGAACTCCTGAATCAACTCTTCCCCAAGCATCACGCTTGCCCCGGCACAACAACACAAGACAGCGAGCCCAAGCGACGACATCACTGCCCAGGCCTTGAAGCCCGGCTGATGGCCGGCAATCTCGATCTGCATCGTGTCGCTCCAGCCACCACTACGCGGGGGCCCCACCGCCCCATGCTAACCCACGAGGGCCCCGCCGCGAAGCAAAAACCCGCTGCACCACGCCTGCAGCCACCGCCCGGCACCGGCTACACTCTCGGGCATGAGCGAGACGCAGGCGGGACTGGCCGACTTCGACGCGATCGGCGACGCGATGGGCCAACTCCGCGCGGCGCTGGGCACGGTGATCGTCGGCCAGCCGGACACCGTCGACCTGCTGCTGACGGCCCTGCTCTGCCGGGGGCACGTGCTCATCATCGGCGTGCCCGGGCTGGCCAAGACGCTGCTGGTGCGGACGCTCGCGCAGGCGGTCGGGCTGCGGTTCAGCCGTATCCAGTTCACCCCGGACATGATGCCCAGCGACATCCTCGGCACGGAGCTGATCCAGGAGGATGAACGGGGCGAGCGGCACCTGCGGTTCGTGCCCGGCCCGGTGTTCGCGCAGCTCGTGCTGGCCGACGAGATCAACCGCACCCCGCCGAAGACCCAGAGCGCGCTGCTCGAAGCCATGGCCGAGCACCAAGTCACGGCCGCGGGCAAGACGATGCCGCTCGACGAGCCGTTCGTCGTCATCGCAACCCAGAACCCGATCGAGCAGGAGGGGACGTACCCTTTGCCCGAGGCGCAGCTCGACCGGTTCATGTTCGCGTTGGAGGTCGGCTACCCGACGCTGGATGAGGAGATCGCGATTGTCGCAGAGACGCCGCGCATCACAGCGGCGGCGGAGCGTGTCGAGCCTGTGCTGGACCGCGCGACGCTGCTGCGCTTCGCGGATGCGGTGTGGCGGATGCCGGTGAGCGGGCACGCCGTGGACTTCGCGGTGCGGCTTGCGCGTGCGACCCGGCCGGACGACCCGGGCGCGCCGGCGATGGTGAAGGAGTACGTGGGCTGGGGCGCGGGCCCGCGGGCCGGGCAAGCGCTGATCCACAGCGCGAAGGCCGTCGCCGCGATGGCGGGCGAGCCGACGCCCACGGTCGAGCACCTCCGGAAGGTCGCCGCGCCGGTGCTGCGTCACCGCGTGCTGACCAACTACGCCGCGGCGGGCGAGGGGCTGGGCGCTTCGGAGATCGTTGACGCGGTGCTGCAGTCCGTCGAGCCGTCACGCTACGAATAGCTGCTCGGAACTGGCGGAAGCCAAACGAAAACACGGCCGCCCCGAGGGACGGCCGTGCAGTGTTTCGCTCGCGGTTTACCGCGTGATCAGCGCATCACGTCTTCGTCTTCGATGAGGCGGATGGTCTGGCGTTGCGGGTTGACATCGGTGCCCGGCGTTGCGAAGTGCAGCATGCGGGTGCGTCGGAGGAGGATCGGCCGGGTGACGGGGTCGCCGTTGTGGTCGAGGACGGGCTCGCCGGTGCGGGGGTCCTTGACGGCGCGGGTCATCGGCTCGCCGGTGACGGGGTGGGGCAGGTGCGCGGTTTCGCCGTAGAGCCCGCCGAAGAAGATAGTGAACTCGTCGACGTCGTCCTCGGAGACGGGCCAGATAGCGACGCCTTCGCGGATGAAGTCTTCGCCGGGCAGGATGTTGCCCGAGACCTGCGCGGGGGAGAGCAGCAGGTCGTTGTCGACGGCCCGCTTGATCGCGGGGAAGACCCGGGCGTTGATCCCGCGGTTGGCGTAGCTGATGTCGCCGCGGTCGTCGGCGATGATGATCTCGGGGACGAAGAGGATCGGGTCGCGGTGGTTGTTCTCGATGCGCGGATCGTTCAGGACCTCGTAGGTCATGTACCAGTACCAGCGGACCGTGCCATCGCCCATCTCGACGGCGATGGTGCGCGGGGTGTCGTAGGTGAAGGTCAGCATCCAGGAGGAGGTGACCAGTTCGGGCTCGGGCACGGCCGAACCGGGTTCATCCTGTGCCGACAGCGGGCCGGGAGACATCAGGGCCACGCCGGCGGCGCACAACAACGCGAGGAAAAAACGCTTCATCTGCACCTCGGTAGGGGGTGAGGGTTGCTGGGGCAGGGCTAGGCCTTGCTTCGCAGACGGTCCATTGTACGATCGGTGGGCTGGGGGTCAATCGCTGTTCACCGGCTTGGGTACAGCCCGTGGATGGCCGACCGCCCCGCTGAGGCCCGGCCCAGCCCGCCCGGCCGGCCCCGCCGATAAAACAGCGTTCAACGCCCGCCCGCCCCTGGAAACGCCCGATGGCCACGCTGACCAACCTGCCCGAGCCCCCCGGTGCCGACGACCACGGGCTGTACCTCGGCCCGGCCCCCGCTGATCGCCGGCGGGCGGCCCTCGCCCAGCTCCTCACCGGCCGGCCCCGCGAGGACGACCCGGCGGTCGCCCACTTCGAGCGGTTTGCCGCCGACCAGAAGCTGGACACCCGCCAGGTCTGGGCCGCCTGCCAGGGCGGGCCGGCCGGCCGGATCCTCGCGGCCGCGCTGATCGTGCCCAACGCCGGGGCGACGGCGATGCTGTTCCCCGGCTCCGCGGCGGGCTGGCTGGACCACGCTGTCGCCGTCCGCCTGATCCGCGCGGCCTGCTCGGCCCCGGCCCTCGCAGGCGTGCGCGTGGTGCAGGCCCTCCTGGATACCGGGCAGGTGCTCGAAGCCCAGGTCCTGGAGCGGGCCGGCCTTCAGCGGCTGGCGAAGCTGGTCTACATGCAGTGCCCGACCGACCGCCGACACCACCGGATCGTGCTGCCCGCGTCGCTGGGCCGGGTACCCGTCACCGTCTGGCGCGGCCTGGAGGACCACCACGACCGCTTCTGCGCCGCGATCGAGGCCAGCTACGAGGACACGCGCGACTGCCCGGGGCTGCTGGGGCTCCGGCCGATCGAGCAGGTCGTGGCCGGCCACCGGGCGACGGGGAAGTACCGCCCGGCGCTGTGGCACGCGTTTTTTGATGAGCAGGACGCGCCGGTCGCGGTGCTTCTTCTGGCCGAATCGCACCAGGGAGCCGCGCACGAGGTGGTCTACCTGGGCGTGAGCAAGCCCTACCGCGGGCGCGGCATCGGCGGGCAGCTCATGGCCTACGCGCTGTCCGAGACCACGCGTCGCGGCGGCGGGCGGCTGTACCTGGCGGTGGACGACCGCAACGAGCCGGCGGTGCGCCTCTACCAGGGGCTGGGCTTCCGCGCGACAGCGCGCAAGGCGGCGTTCATCCTTCCGTGCGACACACAGGGATGACTTCACGCCCGACGTGAGGTACACCGCGCGCCTACCACTTACGCGCTAGGCCTCACAGCCTTGACAACGCGTCGCGCGTTGATCGTGTGCGGAACGTCGAACCGTTTGGCACACATAAGCGCCCACTCGGCGCGGGACTTACACGCGAAACGCGATACAACGCTACGGGGCTGCGCCCGTTTTCCCCCTGTTTTGCAGTGTATTTCTTTTCCACAGCTTCTCCTGTTTCCACACCGCCGCGCAAGCGGTCTGTAAAAAAGTTTTTCGCGCATAACGGCTTGAAAAATCACGATTCGACACCGCGCGCGCCGACAAGCACGCGCTGCGCAGCTTGAACGGTGCGCAAGACTCCCTATCTTGTATATGTCGGACACGGACGCGCCGACCCGCACACCGGCCCACGCCAACACGTCGCCCCAGCGCTACCGGGCACACGACGCGACGGCAACGGCAGACCTGCGGCACCGTGGGAAGGACCCGTCTCAACCGGCCGGCCTGTTTCGTTCGCCGGCCCACCCTGTTCCACCCCCGGCCGTTCGCCCGGCCGTGCCGCTCCGGCAAGCGAGGAGACCCTTGACGACAACCCTGCAGGTGAATGCTATCGCTGCGCGCGTCGCCAGCCGTGTCGAACACGACCTCGGGCCCCAGAAGTACGCCATGTGGTTCGACCGGTCCGCACGCTTCTCGTTCGAGCAGGACCGCGACACCCTCCGGGTCTCGGTCCCCAACCGCTTCGCCGCCGACTGGATCGGCAAGCACTTCCGCCCGCAGCTGGAGCACGCCGCCCGCACGGTCGTCGGCAACGACGTCGCCGTCGAGCTCTGCGTCCACCCCGACCGCTTCGCCCCCGCCGAGCAGGCCGACGCACCCGCGAACGCGCCGGCAAGCGTGCCGACCCCCGCGCAGCCCGCGGCACGGACCCACGCCCCGGCCCGCCGGGCCGCGTCCGCCGCCCGCAGCGCGTCGCCCTACCGCCACCGGCTGGAACGCTTCATCGCCGGGCCGAGCAACCAGCTCGCGCTCGCCGCCGCCCAACGGTTGGCCGACCTTGCCGACGCCACCGCCGGCCACCCGCTGTTCCTCCACGGGGCCTGCGGCGTCGGCAAGACCCACCTGCTCCAGGGCATCTGCCACGCCACGCTCGCGCAGCACCCGGACGCGAAAGTCGTCTATCTCACCGGCGAGCAGTTCACCAACCAGTACATCACCGCGGTCCGGGCCGGCAAGCTCGACGCTTTCCGCCGACGCATCCGCCGGCTGGACCTGCTCGCGATCGACGATGTGCAGTTCCTCGCCTGCAAGGAGAAGACCCAGCAGGAATTCCTCCACTGCTTCGAGGAGAACGACCTGGCCGGGGCCCGCGTCGTGCTTGCCAGCGACAGCCACCCGCGGCAGATCACCGCGTTCAGCGATGCGCTGGTGTCGCGCTGCGTGCGCGGGCTGGTCGTCGAGCTGATCGAGCCGGACCCCGCGACGCGGAAAGCCATCATCGCCGAGCTGGCCCGGCGGCGCGGGCTGTTCCTCCAGCCGGCGGTCATCGACCAGCTCGCCGACCGCTACGACGGCTCGGTCCGGGAGATCGAGGGCGCGCTGTCCAAGCTCCACGCCCTGGCTACCCTCACCGACCGGCCCGAGCGCAAGACGCCCGGCAAGCTCACGCCCGTCGGCCGGGCCCTGCTGGAACAGCTCCCCGAGCTGGCCCAGCCCCGCGTCCGCCGGCCCGTGAAGTTCGACGCGATCACCCGCGCGGTCTGCGACCGGCTGCTGCTCGAGCCCGCGCAGCTCGGCGGCCCGTCGCGCAACAAGCAGGTCGTCCTCGCCCGCTCGCTGGTCGTCCACCTCGCGCGCGAACTCACACCCATGAGCTACCCCGAGATCGCCCGGCACCTGGGCCGCAAGACCCACTCCACCGTCATCACCGCGGGCCAGCGCATGACCAAGCTGCTCGTAGGCGATGCGCCGCTCCTGCTGCCCGGCGGCGCGGGGCAGACCGCGCCCTCCACGCTCGTCGCGTCGCTCACCCGCGAGCTGGTCCGTCAAACACCGTAGGGTCCACCACGTCGGCGAAGGCCTCGATGAACGGCAACACCTGTGCGCCGTGGTTGTAGGCCTGGCACGAGAAGCGTGTATGGATCACGACCGGGCCGCCCCCGCCGAGCGCGATGTCCACGATCGGCACCTCCACCCGCAGGGACTGCTGCACACGGTGCATCAGGGCGTTCTGCTTCTCCGCCGCGTCGGAATCGTCCCAGCGCGGCCGGCCGACAAACAGCGGCAGCGTCGCCATCGACCCGAGCATCGACTCGGGGCAGGGCGGCTGGATCCCCCAGGCGTCGCACACCACGCGCCGGAGGCCAACGGCCATCGCGTGGTTCCGGTGCATCAGCGCGTCCAGCCCACCGGGCAAGAGCGACTCCAGCACGGCGACCGCGTCGGCGATACAGATCACCGGCGTCGGGTCGCTGGTCCCCAGCCAGTGGAAGCGCATCTGCAGGTCGCCTTTGCCCTTGCCGTAGTGGTTCGAGCCGTGGCTGATCAGCTCCGGCTCGATGCCGTCCTGCATGTCCGGGCGGACGTAGAGGAACGCCGCGGTCTTCGGGGCGCAGAGCCACTTGTGGCAGTTGGCCGTGTAGTACGCCGCGCCGATCTGCTGCATGTCGATCGGCAGCATGCCCGGGGCGTGCGCGGCATCGACCAGCGTCTCGACCCCGCGTGCTTTCAGGCCCGCGACCATGTCCGCGATCGGCAGCACCAGGCCCGACACGCTCGTCACGTGGTCGAGCATCGCTAACTTGGTGCGACCCGTCACCGCGGAGAGCACCGCCTCGGTCGCCTGCGCGGGGTCGTCGATCGGCCAGGGCAGCTCGACCTCGACCGCCTTCGCGCCCCAGCGCTCGGCGACGAAACGCACGACGTTGGCGCAGGCGTTGTACGCGTGGCTCAGGTACAGGACCTCGTCGCCGGGCTCGAAATGCAGCGAGCGCAGCACGGCGTTTACGCCGGCCGTCGCGTTGCGCACAAACACCACGTCCGATGGGTCCGCGCCGATCAGCCCCGCGACCACCCCGCGCGACCGCTCGATCAGCGGCGGCGCGGCGTCGAGCAGGAACCGCAGCGGGTTCCGCTCCATCTCGGCCCGCAGGTCCTGCTGGCGTTCGAGCACCGAGCGCGGCGTCGCACCGAACGAGCCGTGGTTCAGGAACGTGCAGCCGGGGTCGAGCGTCCACCGCTCGGGCGCGACGGCGGGGAAACGCTGGTCCAGCGTCGCGGCGTCGGGCAGGGCGGTAGAGCGGGGGTTCGTCATAGGCCAAGTGTAGCGGGCGCGGTGTGCCGCTGAATCGCGGCTAGTTCTCCGCGCACCACTCCAGCAGCACCCGCCATTCATGGTGCTGCAGCGCGACCAGGTCCGGCGAGTCCGGCTCGTGCCGTGCGTCGGCGCGGGCCACCCGGTCGACAAACGCCTCCGGGTCGTACTCGGCCATGTCCGACCCCGCGGCCGTGCCACCCGCCAGGTCGATGCGGTTCATCGCCGGGTGGGCCCCGGCCTTGCGGTACCAGTACTTCGCGTTGGGGAAGTCGCCCTCCCGCCGGTGCATGATCGCGTGCCAGTAGCTGCCCGTCGGGCCCGGCAGCGCCTGGCTGCAGGCGTGGCTCTTGTCCAATTCGTCCACGTACAGCCACAGCCCCGCCTGCACCCCCAGGTGCGGCGCGAGGGCGGGGTGGCTGACCACCGCCTGCACCGCGGCAGTCGCCTCCGCGCCCGCGGGGTGCACGGGCAGCAGCGCGGGCATCGCGCGGTGCAGCGGCAGGACCGCGAACACCGGGGCGATCACCTGGTCCAACGGTTCGGGCAGATTCAACGGCATCGTTTCGGCCTCGCTTCGATACGCACGGGGGCGATATTGTAGGATCATCGGCCGAGCCGTCCCGACGATCCCAATCCTGAAACCCCCATGCCCAAAGCCGACCACCTCACCTGGCACCACGGCCACGTCTCCCGCGACGACCGCAACGCCCTGCTGGGCCAACGCGGCGCGACGCTCTGGTTCACCGGCATGTCCGGCAGCGGCAAGTCCACCGTCGCCGTCGCGCTCGAACAGCACCTCCACCAGCAGGGCCGGCTGTGCTACCGGCTGGACGGCGACAACATCCGCCACGGGCTGTGCAGCAACCTGGGCTTCAGCCCCGAAGACCGCGACGAGAACATCCGCCGCATCGGCGAGGTCGCCCGTCTCTTCGCCGACGCCGGCTGCATCACCCTCTGCTCGTTCGTCTCGCCTTACCGCGACGCCCGCGACAAAGTCCGCGCGATCCACACCGACGCCGACCTCCCCTTCCTCGAAATCTTCGTGGACTGCCCAATCGAGGTCCTCGAACAGCGCGACCCCAAGGGGCTCTACCAGAAAGCCCGCGCCGGCGAGATCACGAACATGACCGGGCTGAGTGACGAACACCCGTTCGAAGCCCCGACCTCGCCCGACCTGCACCTGCGGACGGACGCATTCACCGTCGAACAGAGCGTCGCGGAGCTGATAAAGGTGCTCAAGGACAACAGCATCGTGTAACGGTGCGCATCAAGACGACCCCATCGGGGCATCCCGCCGCGTGTGACGCGGCGGCTATTCTCAAGCACTTGTATTCACATCACGGATAGCCGCCGCGTCACACGCGGCGGGGCGCTGCCGTCGACCATCGTCTGCGCAGCGGACGACGACACCGCTCACTTCGACGCGCCGCACGCCCCGCCCCACCGCTATCATTCCGCTCGTATGGCCTACGACCTGCACATGCACTCGACCGCATCGGACGGGACCGATGCCCCAGGGGACCTCGCCCGTCTGGTGAAAGACGCGGGGCTTTCGGGGTTTGCGCTGACCGACCACGACACGACGGCCGGGCTCGCGGAGGCGGCGGCCGCGGCGAAGCGGCTGCGGGTCACCTTCGTGCCGGGCATCGAGCTGTCCGCCGACCCGGGGTCGGTCGCGCCCTCGGCCGACGACGACACGCCGCGTACCGGCACGCTGCACCTGCTCGGCTACCACGTCCGGCACGACGACGCGGGGCTCGCGGGGCTCGGCGAACGGCTGCGTGCCACCCGCGCCAAGCGCAACCCGGAGGTCGTCCGCAAGCTGCAGTCACTGGGCGTGAAGATCGCCTATGAAGACGTCCTGGACGCGGCGGGCGTCCCCGAGCACGCCTGGGGCGATGACGACGCGATCGATGCGACGGGCGTGATCGTCGGCCGGTCGCACATCGCGCAGGTGCTCATCGCCAAGGGATACGTCCGCTCGGTCCACGAGGCGTTTGCGAAATACATCGGCTTCGGCGGCGCGGCACATACGCGGAAGGACCGGCTCTCGGCCGAGGAAGCGATCGACGCGATCCATACCGCGGGCGGCGCGGCCGTCCTCGCCCACCCGGTGCAGCTCCGCCTGCCCGGGGACCTGCTGGAGCACGCCGTCGCCCGGCTCGCGGACATGGGGCTGGACGGCATCGAGACACGCCACAGCGACCACGCCCCGGCCGACACCGAACGCTTCGCCGACTACGCCCGGCGATTCGGGCTCATCACCACCGGCGGCAGCGACTACCACGGCACGCGCAAACACGTCGCCCTCGGCTCGGTCAACTGCACCGCCGAGCAGGCAGACACCCTCGCGCAGACAGCCGCGCGGTACGCGTCGTAACGCGGGCGGCCTACGCCTTGGCGGCGCGGGTCTCCCGGCGGCGCATCGATTCTCGCAGCTCCTTCTTGCGCATCCGCAGCGACTTGGGCGTCGCCTCGACCAGCTCGTCTTCCTCGATGTATTCGAGCATCGCTTCGAGCGACAGCTCCCGCGCGGGCTTGACGCGGGTGGCGTCGTCGCTGCCGGCCGCGCGGACGTTGCTGTGCTTCTTGTTGATGACGACGTTGACGGTGATGTCGTTGTCCTTGCAGTGCTCGCCGACGATCTGCCCCTCGTAAACCGTGTCGCCGGGCTTGGCGAAGAACAGCCCGCGGTCGTACAGCCGGTCCAGCGAGTACGGCGTGACCTGGCCCGGCTCGGTCGCGATCATCACGCCCGCGGGGCGCTTGGGCACCTCGCCCCGCATCGGCTCGTAACGCAGCAGGTTGTGGTGCATGACGGCCCGGCCCTGCGTCGCGGTGAGCATCCGCGTCCGCAGGCCGATCAGCCCGCGCGCGGGGATCGTGAACTCCATGTGCATGTAGTCGCCCGCGCCGGGCTTGGGGTCCATGCTCACGATCTCGGCCTTGCGGTTCATCACCAGCGACATCACGTCGTTCTGGCACTCGGCCGGGCAGTCGATCACGAGCTGCTCGATCGGCTCGCAGAGCTTGCCCGCGTGGTCGCCGTCCTCGGGACGACGCAGGATCACCTCGGGCTTTCCGATCTGCAGCTCGTAGCCCTCGCGGCGCATCGTCTCGATGAGCACGCCCAGGTGCATCAGGCCCCGGCCGGACACCTTGAACGCCTCGCCGGCGTCCTCGCGCTCAACCCGCAGCGCGACGTTGGACTGCAGTTCCTTCTGCAGCCGGTCCCACACCTGGCGGGACGTGACGAAGTCGCCCTCCCGGCCGCAGAACGGTGAGTCGTTGACGCGGAAGGTCATGGTCAGCGTGGGCTCGTCGATCTTCACCGACGCGAGCGCCTCGGGCCGGTCCGGGCAGGCGATGGTGTCGCCGATGTCGATCGGGTCCAGCCCGGTCACGGCACAGATGTCCCCGGCCGTGACCTGGTTGACGTCCTTGCGGGTGAGCCCGTCGAAGCCCTCGAGCTTGACAACGCGCTGCATGCTGCCCTCGCCGGCGCGGTTAATGACCGTCACCTTCTGCCCGGCGGTGATGCGCCCGGCGGTGACCCGGCCGACAGCGATCCGCCCGACGTAGTCGCTGTAGACGATCGACGTGACCATCATCTGCAGCGGCGCGGCGAGCGCGGCCGTGCGCGACTCGAAGCCCGCCGCCGCCCCCCGGCCCGAGCCCTCGGCATAGGGCGCGGGCACGTGCTTGAGGATCGTGTCGTACACGTCGAACATGTTGTCCGGGTGGTCGTCGCCGAACTTCGTGTCATCCGTCGTGGCCCAGCCCTCCTTCGCGCTGGCGTAGACGACGGGGAAGTCCATCGCGTCGTCGGGCGCGTCCAGGGAGCTGAGCAGGTCGAAGACCTCGTTGATGACGTCGTCGGGCCGGGCGTTGGGCTTGTCGATCTTGTTGATAACAACGACGGGCTTGAGCCCGATGGCCAGGGCCTTCTGGAGGACGAATCGCGTCTGGGGCATGGGCCCCTCGAAGGAGTCAACAACGAGGAGGCAGCCGTCGGCCATGTTGAGGACGCGCTCGACCTCGCCGCCGAAGTCCGCGTGGCCGGGCGTGTCGATGAGGTTGATCTTGTAGTCCGCGCCGTCGGTGTGCCGGTAGGTGATCGCGCAGTTTTTTGCGGTGATGGTGATCCCGCGTTCGCGTTCGAGGTCGCCGGTGTCCATGATGAGGTTGTGCTGTCCGCCGGCGAGTTTCTTGAGGTCCTCGTTGCGGAACATGCCCGACTGGTAGAGGAGCTGGTCGGTCAGCGTGGTCTTGCCGTGGTCGACGTGGGCGATGACAGCGACATTGCGGAGGGGGGAATCGGGCATGGGTGGGGCTGCGGGGGAGGGTGGGGTGGCTTCCGGACATCGAGCCAAGCCGGGTATTGTACGAAAGTCCAGCCCCAGTATCCCCGGCACGGCCCGGGCTAAACTGGGGTGTGGCGTAATCCGTTCTACCTCACGCCAGTCCAGACCCTGGCCGGGGCGTACCGAAACCCATCTCTGGAGGACGCCGATGCGACGCAACTCGACCTCAGCCCGGCCCGTTCCGATGGGCTCATCCATCCTCGTGCTGGTTTTACTCGTGGTTGGATGGAGCCCGGCGGTCGCCCAGCCGCAGTCGGCCGTGCCCGACTACACCGCGGGTGACACGCCCCCCGCGGACGGCCCCCACGACTGGACCCTCGGGCCGACCGGGGCACGTGGGTACTTCCATGTCGATCGCCGACGCGCCACGTTTGATGCCCGGCAGGCGTACATCTCGGCCGTGGCCGAAGGGTCCCCCGCCGACGGCGTGCTGCGGCCCGGCGATGTGGTGCTTGGGCTCGGGGCTGCGCCGTTTCAGAGCGACGCCCGGGTCGCGCTCGCCCGCGCGATCCAGGTGAGCGAGTCGGAGCAGGACGGCCGGCTCGAGCTGCTGCGCTGGCGCGAGGGCAAGACCGAGACGGTTGTCATCCAGCTCGAACCGCTGCCCGCGTTCAGCCCGACGGCCCCGTTTGACTGTGAGAAGTCGGACCGACTGCTTGATGCCGGCGCACGGGCGCTCGCCGAGAAGGGGTTGGAGCAGATCAGTCTGCCGAACCACATCAACGCGTTGGCGCTGCTGGCCACGGGGGACGCCGCGTATCGGCCGATGGTGCGGGAGTACGTGCACCGGGTGGCGGACCGCGACCTGTCGGACCACCGCGGGCTGCACTCGTGGGAGTACGCGTATGCGACGCTGCTGCTGGCCGAATACTACCTGGTGTCGGAGGACGAGGCGGTCTACCCGACGCTCCGCGACCAGGCCGTCGAGATCGCCAGCGGGCAGAGCGTGATGGGCAACTGGGGGCACCGGTTTGTGTCACCCGAGCTGGGCCGGCTACGGGGGTACGGCGCGATCAACAGCGTGAGCATCCCGCTCGCCACGGCGATGGCCCTGGCCCGCGAGTGCGGCGTCGACGAGCCGGTCGTTGATGAGGCGATCGCCCGCAGCGCCGCGTTCTTCCGGCGGTACGTCGGCATGGGCGCGATCCCCTACGGCGACCACGAGCCGAACCGACAGTACGGCCACGACGACAACGGCAAGAACTCCAACGCCGCCGTGTTCTTCGACCTCCTGGGCGATGCCGAGGCGACCGCCTACTTCCGCCGAACCGCCGTGGCCGCGATCAACGCCGACCGCGAACAGGGGCACACCGGCAACTTCTTCAACATCCTCTGGTCGATGCCCGGCGTCGCCCGCGGCGGGCCGCTCGCGACCGGCGGCTACCTCGGCGAGTTCGGCTGGTACTACGACCTCGCACGCGACTGGCAGCACGGCTACCCGTACCAGGGCAGCCCCGAGGCCCGCCGAGAGAACTACCACGGCTGGGACTGCCCCGGCGCGTACCTGCTGCACCTCGCGGTCGCCCGGGCCGAGCTGCGCATCACCGGCAAGGGGCCGATGACGCTGGACCCGATGAGCGCCGAGGAGGTCCGGGCCGCGCTCGATGCGGGGCGGAACGACTACCCCGTGATGCCGGACGACGCCCTGGTGGCGGCGTTGTCGAGCTGGTCGCCGGTGGTGCGATTCGAGGCGGCCAAGGAGCTGCGCGGCCGGGGCTACGCCCCGACGGATGAGGTCGCGGAGCTGATCGCGTCGGCACACCGGCCCGATCGGCTGGCGGCGATGGGGCGGGTCGAGGCGGCCGACGGGATCGGCCGGATGCCACGCCGAGAGACCGTCTTCGACGCGGCGGCATTGTTGGTCCGCAGCGACTCGGCCGAAGTCCGACACGAAGCGGTGCGCGCCCTGGTCAAGCTCGATCCCGCGCGGGCGACCGGCGAGCTGCTGCCCTACCTCGCCGACTACGAGCGCGGCGACGACCCGATGCTCTCCCAGCAGATCGTCTTCAACCTGCTCTCCGGCAACGCGGGGCAGATCACCGGTCGGCTGATGGCGATCGAAGACCGCGGGCTCGTGCTCGACGCGCTTCGGCAGATGATCGGACACGAAGATCCGTGGGTGATCTCGCGGATCGTCCGCCTGGTCGAACAGTTCCCGGAGCCGGAACGCGCGACGCTCATGCCCGCCCTGCTCAATGCCGGGTCCCACGACACGCCGAGCAACATGATGTTCATGATGGACGCACGCCTGTCGTGCCTGGCCCTCGTCTCCGCGCAGCGCATCGCCGAGGCCCTGCCCCCGCTCGCCGACATCGCCACGCTCGGCGGCTGGGGCCACCCCCGCTTTGCCCCCAAGGCGTTGAGTCAGCTCGCGGCCTACGGCAGCGCCGCCGCCGAGTACCTGCCCCGCCTCCGCGAGGCACGCGACGCCGCGGGGAACAACGAGCAGCTCCGCCTGGCCTACGACCAGGCGATCACCGCGATCGAAAACGACGCCGACGCGCCCGACACGGTCACGCTCGACGCCTTCATGCGGCGGTCCCGAACGGATCCGTGATGAGCCGCATGTCGCTTGCGCATGCGCTCCCGTGTTACGCCTCAGCCCATATGCTGTCCGGATCGTGCCACAGCAGTGGGTCGACCAACTCGTGCTCTGGACCTGCCTGGCGGTGGGACCGCTGCTCTGGCTTGTCGCCGTGCTGGTCGGGTACACCCGGGAGCGGTCGGCCCATCGTCGACGGCGAGGCGGTCTCGGCTCCCATTGTGGCTACGACGCCCGGGGCCTGCCTCGCGTCACGACACACTGCCCCGAGTGCGGCCACGAACGCGGCACGGCGCGGTAGCACCGGGCAACCCTTTTGTCGTCACACCCCGGCTCACCTACAATGCCCGATTCGGCCGGCACCGCGGCCCGCCGAGCTACCGCGACCCTTCGTTTGATCTACACACCATGAGCAACAGCAAGACCCCCCTCCCCGGCAACGCCGTCATCGGGCAGTCCGGCGGGCCCACCGCCGTCATTAACCAATCCCTCGTCGGCGTCGTCGAGGGGCTCCACGCCGCTCCCGGGTTCACCGGCAAGATCCTCGGCGCACGCCACGCCATCGACGGCATGATGGCCGGCGACTTCCTCGACCTCACCGACTGGCAGCAGGACCGGCTGGACCGGCTCGCGGGCACGCCGTCGAGCGGGCTCGGCTCGTCCCGGCACAAGCCCAGCGCCGACGACGTCAAGCGGATCACCAAGTACTTAGAAGAGCACGACATCCGCTACTTCTTCTACATCGGCGGCAACGACAGCTCCGACACCTGCCGCATCGTCGCCGAGACCGCCGCGGCCGACGGCTACGAGATGCACGCCTTCCACGTGCCCAAGACCGTGGACAACGACCTGGTCCTCAACGACCACACCCCGGGCTTCGGCAGCGCCGCGAAGTTCGTCGCGCAGGCGATCATGGGCGACGACCTGGACAACCGCTCGCTCAAGGGCGTGAAGATCGACGTCATCATGGGCCGGCACGCCGGCTTCCTCACCGCCGCGTCCGTGCTCGGTCGGCGCGCCGGCACGGACGACGGGCCGCACCTGGTCTACGTGCCCGAGGCCGCGTTCGATGTCGTGAAGTTCACGCAGGACGTCGAGCGGACGATGGACAGGTTCGGCCGGTGCCTCATCGCGGTGAGCGAGGGCATCCACGACGCCGACGGCACACCGATGGCCGCCAAACTCGCGGAGATGCAGGGCCACCACGTCGAGAAAGACGCACACGGCAACATCCAGCTCTCGGGCACCGGCGCGCTGGGCGACTTCCTCGCCCAGGCGGTCAAGGACTACATGGGCCACAAGACCCGCGTCCGCGCCGACACGTTCGGCTACCTGCAGCGCAGCTTCGCCGGCGTCGCCAGCGAGGTCGACCAGCAGGAGGCACGCCTCGCCGGGCGCAAGGCCGCCGAGCTCGCCACCTCGGGCATCCAGCACGGCTCGGTCGCCATCCAGCGCGTGCCCGGCGACACCTACGGCGTCGAGTACAACCGCATCGAGCTGACCGACGTCGCCGCGAAGACCAAGCACCTCCCCGCCGAGTGGATCGTCAACGCCAACGACATCGGCCAGGGCTTTGTCGACTACGCCCTGCCCCTGGTCGGCGAGCTCCCGGTGGTCGAGCGGCTATAGTCCGGCGATGCTCGACCGGGACTTCCGCTGCAAGGGGTGCAACTACCGGCTGAAAGGCATCCCGAGCGGGCCCTGCCCGGAGTGCGGGCGGCTGTTTGATTGGAACAGGCGTACGACCTTCCGCGCGGCGGACGAGCCGCGGCAGGTCGTCGCGCTCCTGCAGACGCAGGCCAAACGCATCGCGGTGCTCATCGTCGTCGTACTCGTTGGGCTGCTGCCGGTCCTCGCGATGGCGTACGGCTACGTCGCCTACGACGGGCCTTGCTGCTGCTGCACGGTGCTGGCGTTCCCGGTCTGGCTGGTCGCGTGTGTTGTCGCCCTGCTCGCGTGCATCTCGCCATCGGGCTGGCTCGGCACGGCGGGATGCATCCTCGTCGGCGGCTCGGTCGCGGCGCTGTTCGCCCTGCCCGCGGGGTTGCCCGGCCTGTTCGTCGCCGTCCCGGCCGGCATGATCGGCGGGCTCGTGTTCAAGCACATGGAGCTGAACAACTTTATCTGACCGGCGTCGGCTTGGTCGCCCGCTCGCGGATGACCTGTTCTGTCGCGGTGCGCGCGATGTCGGTCACACGCTGCGCCTCCTCCCCCGTACACAGGTCGCCGGGCTTGCCGTGCAGCAATGCATCGGCGAAGGCGTCGTACATCCCGGCGAAGTCTTTCTCACCGGTATGCTTGAGCCGCTCGGTGCCCTGATGTGTGCGCAGCTCGAAGAGGTTGGTGCCGCGCTCGTAGCGGATCATGCCGTCGGTGCCGATCAGCTCGTAGACGAACTCGTTGTATTTTTCCTTGGTCGTGTGGCCGTAGGAGTATGAGATCTCGACACAGGTGTGCGCCCCGCAGGCGTGGTCCAGGTGCAGCCACATGTGGTCGGGCGCCTCGTACGCATCGACCCACGCCCCGTGCCCGTGGTGGCGCACGACCGGCGAATCCAGCCACCACTGCGCCAGGTCGACCTGGTGCACGCCGCAATCGACCATCGGCCCGCCCTCGAGCATCCGGTCGGCCCGCCGCTGGTAGATGCGCCATTCGCCATCGGGCCCCTGCTCGTACTTGCCGTGGCAGTCCCAGTTGTAGACCAGCCGCAGCGACAGCACCTGTCCGATCGCCCCATCCCGCACCAGCCGACGGATCGTTTGGGCGCAGCCCGCGAACCGGTAGCAGAACCCGACATACAGCGGCAGCTCGGCGGCCCGCATCGTGTCGATGATCTGCTGCGCCTCGCCGGCATCCATCGCCAGCGGCTTCTCGCACAGCACCGGCAGGCCGTGCGCCGCGCAGCCGCGGACGTTCTCCAGGTGCACCGGCGCGGGGGAACAGATCGCCGCGGCCTCGATCCCACTGCTAAAGAACGCCTCGCTCTCGGTGTAGGCGTGCTTGACGCCGAAACGCTTGGCGTAGTCCGCGACGCGCGCCGCGTCCGGGTCCATCAGCGCGTGCAGGTCGAACCGCTTCGAGTCGCGCAGCGGCGGCAGGTGGCCGTACTCCGACACCACCCCGCAGCCCATCACACCGATCTTCGTCATCCTGGCCAGCTCCGTCCGGGGTCCGAAACGGGCATCGTAGGCAAACCCGGTCGGCCCGGCATCCTGCCCCGCCTCGTACCACCGCTACGGCGCGATGCCGACCACCGCGATCCCCAGACGGTCCGCCGCCGCCAGCACCTCCGGCCGATCCAGCAGGATCACCTTCCCCGCCGCGACCACCAGCGCCACCGCCCCGGCCGCCGCGAGGTTCTCGATCGTCTGCACTCCGACCGTCGGCACATCAAAGCGCGGGTCCTTGCTCGGCGGGGCCCCCTTCGCCAGGACCCAGCCGCCGCCCCGGCTCAGCTCCCCGGCCCGCGCGATCATCGCGTCGGTCCCCTCGATCGCCTCCACCGCGACCACGTCGCCGCCCTTCACTGCGACCGCCTGGCCGATGTCCAGGTCGTTCATCCGCATGAGGATGGGCCAGGCGAAATCGATGTCCCGCCGCTGCGCGGCCGTGGGCTCACGCCGGGTCAGCACGCCCTCCGTCGCCAGGTGCTCGGGGATGTATTGCGTCGTGTCCACCAGCTCGATCCCGATCTTGTCCAGCTCCGCCGCCACCGCGCCGAGCATGCCCTGCGTCCGCTTGTCCCGCCGCATGTCCCAGAAAAACAGCTTCACCGCCCGCCACGACGGCAGCAGCCGGAGGCACGCCAAGGGATGATAGAGAAACTGGCTCTTCTCGACCTTGCCGACCATCACCGCCCGCGACGCCCCGCCCCGCCGGAGCACCCGCGCCCACCGCCCGAGTTGGAGCACGCCGACCACGGCAAATGCGTCGCAGCAGCCGGGCAGATCGTCGTCGTACTGCCCCTCGAGCCCGACGCAGACCACGCGAAACCCCGCCGCACGCATCCCCGCCGCCTGCAGGAACGGCAGCCGCCCGCCCCCAGCAATCAGACCTATCGCAGGCCGGTCATCCATCCGGTCATCCATCCGGTCATGATATCGCTATTGCACCGCGGCCTACGGATGCAGGCAACGCCCAAACATCGACTCATCGCCCCAGGCCTTAGTACGCCCGGACGACACCGATGCAGACGCCCTGGATCTGGAGCTGGTCTTTGCGGACGACGATGGGTTCGTAGTTGTCGTTGGCCGGCTCGAGGTGGACGGTGCCGTCGCGCTGGGGGCGGTAGTACTTGAGGGTGGCCTCGTCGTTGTCGACCAGGGCGACGACGATCTCGCCGGCCCGGGCGGCGTTGCGCTGCTCGCAGATGACGTAGTCACCGTCGGCGATGTGGCAGTCGATCATGGAGTCGCCCCGGACCTTTAGGACGAACTTGCTGGTGTTACGCGAGCCGGGCGGCGCGAAGATGGCTTCGAGGTCCAGGTGCTCACGGGTCTCGACGGCCTCAATGGGTGAGCCGGCGGCGATGGAGCCGACCAGGGGGATGCGGGAGTTGCGCTGTTCGTCGGGGAGCTCGAGGTCAGGCGACAGCTCCAAAGAGCGGGCTTTGTTCTTGTCGCGGACGAGGCAGCCCTTTTTGATGAGCGCTTCGACGTGCTCGAAGACGGTGACCTTGGAAACGCCGATCGCGTCCCCCAGCTCCTGCATGGTCGGCGAATAGCCACGGCTCAGCCGCGAGTCGCGGATCATGGTGAGGATCTTCATCTGCTTGGGTGTGAGGTTGGGCTGACTCATGGGGGGCGCTCCTGGGGGTCTCGTGCGGTTCGCGCCGGCCGGCGAGAGCCAGCGCGGGGGTGGAAGTCGTTTCCTGTAGCGGGTGGGGGGTGGGCAGGTCCAGCGTCCCGCCGTTCCACCGGATGACGCGGACGACCGGCTCGGGTCGCCCGGCCTCGCGGAGGGCGCGGGCGAGGGCCCGGTGGTCCTGCTGCTGCTCGTCGAGCTGCTGGTCCTGGACCTGGAGCCAGTTGCCCAGGGCGTCGAGCAGCGCGAGCTTCTGCTGCGTGCCGGCCCGGCCGGGCTTGGCGTAGGTCGCGGGGGAGGCGGGGTCGTGGTGTTCGAAGCGGTCGCCGGGGCGGGCGACGGCGGTTTCCGACGCGGTTTCCACACCCTCTTCACGTCCGGGTAACCGGACCCAGCCCGCCTGCGAGCCGGCGGAGTCGGCCTCGGGGTCGTGGCCCTGTGTCGCGGCGGCGCGGGTGCGGACCAGGGACCGGCCCTTGACATCGTATCGCGTGGTGTAGCTGCCCTGTCCGAGCATCATAAGTGGGGTAGACATCGTGACGTTCCTTCGCTGGGGTTTCGCTCGGGCGGGCCCCCTACATCTTGGGGTCGTCCGCCGGGGTCCGGACTCCTATCGAGAGGAGCGCTCCGGGCTCTTGAAACCTCATCGGCCGTCCTGTTTGGCTCACGTTACCCGAAAGAACTCCAAACGTCAAGGTCGGTGTCTCCCGGCTGGTCCCCCCCGTTTTATCGGGGCGTCACGCTTTGTTCGGGGGTTTCGCGGCCTGCGCGTTATCGGGCTGTGCATAAGGCCGGTCACACGATCCTCACGAACGGCTCGCGTCCGGGGCACGCGACCGGGTAGGATGCATACTTCCTGTAGCGGCGGCGATCGCCGTGCATCCTGTTTCTGACTTGCTGGAGGGATCGAGAGATGAAGCATGCCACCCTGTTGTCCGCCGCCCTGCTGGGCGGGTGGGCGTTCCCCGTGTCCGCCGAGGAGGTCCAGCTTGACCTGCTGCTCGGGCCCTCGAGCCCAACAGAGAACACCGTCGAACTCACCGTCGAGGTCTCCGGCTTCGACGACAACGACACGTCCGGCGTGAGCGGCAACGCGCTGGTGACCACGAACGTTGGCTTCCTCGCCAATGGGCAGGTCGACACGTTCCAAGACATCGCGTTCACCGGCGGCAGCGTCGCCTTCGACGATGACCTGAACTTCAACATCGACGCGATCCTCGGCGCGGTCCTGGTCGACGGCACCGGCCTGGCCGGCACGCTGGGCACCTCCGCCCCGCCGGCGTCGATCTCCGGCTCGGGCAGCTTTGACCTGGGCTTCCACGACATCACCGTGGACCAGGGCGTGCTGACCGCGCAGGGCACGGGGCTGTTGTCGGGCGTCAGCCAGACGGTCGATTTCTCGGCAGAGCCCACGACCGCCGCGCTGGTCGGCTCGGCGACGCTGGGCTTCTCGCTTGACTCGATCCTCGGCAACACGGGGTACTACACCGCGACGCTGGTCGCACCGATCAGCTTCAACGCCCCCTTCGAGGCCGAGGGCATCACCGTTAACGTCTCGGCCGAGGGCACGCTCATCGCCACGGACACCTTCGCCCGCCAGCTCACGACGCCCGGCGACCTGGACGGCGACGGGCTGGTCGATGTCGTAGACCTGGACCTGCTCCTGGCCGAGTGGGGCGCGTCCGGCTCCGTCGCCGACGCGGACGGCAGCGGGACGGTGGACGGTGACGACTTGGCGATCGTGCTCAACCACTGGGGCGACGGCGACCCGCCGGTTGTGAACATCCCCGAGCCCGGCTCGCTGGCGCTGCTCGCGCTGGGCGGCCTGGCGCTGGCCCGCCGTCGGCGCAGCTGAGCGTCCCGCGTACCAACCAACGAAGACCCCCAACGAAACAGCCCCGCGTCGAAACGCGGGGCTGTTCTCAAGTGGGCAGTGTTGGATTCGAACCAACGTAGGCATAAGCCAGCAGATTTACAGTCTGCCCCGTTTGGCCACTCCGGCAACCACCCAAGCGGTCCGCCACGCCCGATCGCATCGGCCGGGGCGAGCATGGCATTTAACCACGATCCTGCGGGGTCGTCAACCGCTCCGCGCGGGTCACACGCCAAAAACTTCCTCCAAACCCTGTTTTTTCAACACCCCCTTACCGATTCCTAGTCGCGGAACAGCATTGATTTACGATAATCCGGCCGGTAGGATTCCATAGACCTTTCCCGCTGGCCACGTATCGCAACACCCGATGGACGCTACAGCTACAGCCCTGAACGCGCATGTCCTGGTCCTCAACAAGATGTGGATGGCGGTCCGCGTGGTCGACGCCCGCCGGGCCTTCGCCCTGCTGCTCAAAGGCCTGGCCGAGGCGATCCGTGTCGACGACGGCTCGTACACCGGCTACGACTTCGCGGACTGGACCGACCTGTCCCAGGCGCACCACCGGCTGTTCCCGGACGCCACGGACGGGCCGATCTCCGCGGGGGGCGACACCGCGGCGGACCCTTACGAGTGGGTGCGGACGGTGCGGATGCACCTGGCCGTGCCCAAGGTCATCCGCCTGCTGGGCTACGACAAGCTGCCGCGCAACGATGTGAAGCTCAACCGCCGCAACATCTTCGCCCGCGACCACAACCGCTGCCAGTACTGCGACGGCCGGTTCCCCGTCTCCGAGCTCTCGCTGGACCACGTGATCCCGCGCAGCCAGGGCGGCGGCGCGTCCTGGCAGAACCTGGTCTGCTGCTGCGTGACCTGCAACACGAAGAAGGGCGGCCGGACCCCCCGGCAGGCGCACATGCCGCTGATCCGCAAGCCGGTGAAGCCCAAGACCAACCCGGTCCTGTCGATCCGCATCGGCAGCGGCAAGTACCAGAGCTGGAAGGCCTTCCTCGACAACGCCTATTGGTCGGTCGAGCTGAAGTAGCGATCGCTCGCACTACTGCGTTTCTGTTTCGGCGATAGGATGGCCGGGCATGCTGCCGGCCGACCCGCCATCTACCGAAGACCAACATCCCTACGCCTCGCGGGGCGGGCTGAAGCTTGAAGCGGCGCTGCGCGCGTTTGCATTGGATGTGGCCGGGCTGACCTGCGCGGACCTGGGCTGTTCGACCGGCGGGTTTACCTCGTGCCTGCTGCACCACGGCGCGGCCAGGGTGTTCGCGGTCGACACGGCGTACGGCGAGTTGGCCTGGCCGCTGCGGCAGGACCCGCGCGTCCTCGTGATGGAGCGCCGCAACGCCCTGCATACCGCGCCCCCGGCCGAGGCGGGCGAGCGCGGCGTGGACCTGGTGGTGATCGACCTGGGCTGGACCCGGCAGGCGAAGGCGCTGCCGGCCGCGATCTGCTGGCTGGGTGCCGGCCCGGCGGTGTCGACGCCGCCGAAACGGGTGATCACGCTGGTGAAGCCGCACTACGAACGTCCCGACGACACGGCCGGTCGGCGGCGGGGCCAGCCGAAACGGTCCGCCATGCCCGAGGACGAGGCCCGCGCGGTCGTCGCGCAGGTCCTGGATGAAATCGCGGCCGACCCGGCGCTCGGGCTGCGCGTCTCGGCCACGGTCGACAGCCCGGTCGCGGGCGGCAAGGGCGGCAACCTGGAAGTGCTGGCGCTGCTCGAGCGCGTCGCCCCCGCCTGACCGGGGGATGCCCGGGTTGGACGGGTGGGCGTGCGCCTCTATGATGTCGGCTACTCCTCTGCCTTCTTTGTTGTTGAGGCCTGCGCTTGAAGACGGTCTGTTCCCACTGCAACAAGCTTTTTCAGGTGTCGGAACGGGCGCTGGGCAAGCGCGCCCAGTGCAAGGCCTGCGGCAAGGTGTTCGTGGTCCGGCCCGAAGGGGTGGACGATGTGCCGATGCAGGAGGTCGGCCCCGGCTCGACGGTGACACCCGACCCGCCCCGGCCGGTGGCGTCGCGCCCGACCCGACGCGCGGACGCGGACGACCCCCTGGCCGCGCTCGCGCAGGCGGCCGACTCATCACAGCACGACTACGCGGACCAGGTGCAGCAGCACGCGCGCGAGCACGGCAGCTACCTCTCCAAGCGCGACCACGGTGAGCACGGCGACACCGCGCCCGGGGCCGTCGCCTCGCTGGTCATGGGCATCCTCGGCATCGTGTTCGCGCCCCTCGTGGTCGGCGGGGTGCTGTCGGTCTTGGCGGTGGTCTATGGCAACGGGGCGCGTCGGCGGATCCGCCGGTCACGCGGTGTGCTTGAAGGCCGGGGGCAGGCGACGGCCGGCATGCTGCTCGGCTGGGCCGGCCTGCTGCTGCTCGCGCTCGCGGGCATCGGCATCCTGATCTGGCTGATCTCCAAGGGCCAGGTCGTGGTTAAGCAGACTACCAAGCCCGCCTGACCCAACCGGCCTCCGCCAATCCAACCACGACGATGCACGGTTAAAAAACCGCCTCTGCGGAGCAAGGCTCACGCAGAGGCAGCTTCCGGGGGCTGGTTATGCCGTCACTATAGACATGATCGGCCGGGACTTCAAGACGGCTTGAATCTCCCGCTCACAAATACCGCCTACGGGTTAGCCCGCCGGCGGGCCCGCCAGGACGCCGGTTTCTTTCTCGCTCCGGGCGATCGTCACCGCGCCGACCGAGTCGGAGAAGATGTTGACCACCGTCCGGCACATGTCCAGCGGGCGGTCGACCGCGAAGATCACCGGCACCCCCACCGCGACCAGCGGGATGTCGCCCATCCCTTGGGCCTTCAGTTGCTCCTCCACGGAGCGCAGGATCACGACGATCGCGACGATCGACGCCGAGGGCACCCCAGCAACGCCGACGCTCGTGAGCAGCGCGACGACGACGATCATGAACTGCTGGCCGACCGACAGGTCGATGCCGAACGCCTGGCAGATGAAGATCGCCGCGACGCACTCGAACAGGGCCGTGCCGTCCATGTTCACCGTCGCGCCCAAGGGGAGGACGAAGCTGGTGGTCTTCCGCGAGACGCCGGCCCGTTCTTCGACACACTCCATGGTCACCGGCAGGGTGCTGGAAGACGAGGAGGTGGAGAACGCGGTCATGATCGCCGGGCCCATCGCGACGTAGTGGCGGATTGGGTTGACCCGGGCGACGAAGCAGAGGATCAGCGGCATGACGACAAAGAAGTGCAGCCCCAGCGCGAGCAGCACGGTGCCAGCGAACTTGCCGATGCCCCAGGCCAGCTCGTGCACCCGGTCGTCGGGCGCGAGCTTGGCGACCTGGACCGCGACGGTCGCGGCGATCAGCCCGAACACGCCGATCGGCGCGAGCCGGAGCACCAGGTGCGTGATCGCGAGGGTGATGTCGTAGACCGCCTCGACAAAGCCCAGGAACATGTCGTGCTTCTCGGGCATCAGCCGGGTGGCGAAATAGCCCACGAGCATGGAGACGATGATGAGCCCGATGAAGTTGCCCTCGTTCGCGGCGGCGACGACGTTGGGCGGGACCATCTTGCGGAAGACGTCGAGGAAGTCCGAGGCGGTCTTGCCGGTGGTCCGGCCCTCGACGGCGGCGGCCTCGGAGGTGAAGGACGCGGCCTGGGTGTCGCCGAACAGCGTCGCCTCGCCGGGCACGTGGCCGGGCGCGATGAGGTTGACCAGCGCCAGCCCGATGAGGATGGCGATGAGCGAGGTCGCCATGTAGTAGGCGAGGGTCTTGAGCCCGAGCCGGCGGAACGCATCACTGCGGCCGAGCCCAGCGACGGCGAGGATGATCGACGTCGTGATGATCGGGATGACGATCAGCTTCAGCCCGTTGAGGAACAGGTCGCCCAGGAGCTGGAGGACGAGGTAGAGCGTGCCGTCCTGCACCCGGCTGGCGGCCTGCGTCTTGTCCCCGGCCTGGGCGGAGGCGGAGAGTGCCGACTGCGCCAGCAGCGCCCCGACGCCGATGCCCAGCACCAGCCCAAGCAGGATCTGCCAGTGCAGCGCCCACCGCCAAGGCAGCAGCGGGTTCCTTGGGCGGTCCGGACCGTTCGGCGTGGCCGTCGCATGCATGCTCGGATGATACTCAACCCGGGCGCGCTGCGGGCCGCGCGATCCACGGTGCTACCGCTGCACGGGCACGAACGACTCGATCGACAGGTCAAAGCCGCTGAGCGCCTGGGGCGTGAAGGGGTGGTCGGTGATGAGCTTGAGCTTGGAGAGCCCCAGGTCACGGAGGACCTGGCAGCCGATGCCGTAGCCGTGCTTGTCGGCGCTGGGCGCGACGCCGGGGCTGGCGTGGGCCGCGCCGGGCCGGTGGGTCTCTTCGCGCTGCAGCGCCTGCTCGGGGGAGAGGTCCAGCGTCTGCAGCCGCTTGAGCACGCCCGTGCCCATCCCCTCGTGCCGGAGGTACACGATCGCCCCGGCCCCCTGCTGCTGGATCATCTGCATCGCGGCGCGCAGCGTGTCGCCCGACGGCTGCGTCGCGTCGCCGAACACGTCGCCCAGCAGGTTCTGGCTGTGCATCCGCACGAGCGTCGGCGCGGTCGTCGGCACGGACCCGCCGCACTCGTCCGGCTCACCCACCGGGCCACAGGTCAGCGCGACGTGCGGCATCGGGTCCACCTGCGAGCGGTACACGTTGAGCTGCCACCGGCCGAACGCGTTGTCGAACGGCACCCGGTCGACCCGCTCCACGAGCTTGTCCCGCTCCAGCCGGTGGTGGATCACATCCGCGACCGAACACATCTTCAGCTTGTGCTTCCCGCAGAACGCCTCCAGATCGCCCCGCCGGGCCATCGTCCCGTCCTCGTTCATGATCTCGATGATGACCGAGACCGGTTCGAGACCGGCCAGCTTGCACAGGTCCACCGAGCCCTCGGTCTGCCCCGCGCGGACCAGCACCCCGCCGTCCCGCGCCCGCAGCGGGTGCATGTGCCCGGGCCGCGCCAGGTCGCTCGGCCGGCTCTCGGGGTCGGCCAGCACCCGGCAGGTCCGCGCCCGGTCCGCCGCGCTCACCCCCGTCGTCAGCCCGAAACGCTCGTGCGCATCCACGCTCACCGTGTACGCCGTCGTCCGCTGCGACGTGTTGCTCGCGCTCTGCGGCGGCAGGTCCAGCCGGTCACACACCCGCTGGCTCATCGGCACGCACATCATCCCACGCGCCTCGCGCAGCATGAAGTTCAGCGTCTCCGGCGTCGCGAACTGCGCCGCGCACACCAGGTCCCCCTCGTTCTCACGCTTCTCGTCATCGACCAGGACCACCATCCGCCCGGCACGGAGCTCATCCAGGATCTCGGGAATCGGCTGCATCATGGCGGCAGTATAGGTGCAACAAGCCCCCCGCCGCCGTGCCTGTGTCGGCCAGCCAAAGACACAGCCCCCGCCGTGGAGCGGGGGCTGTGCAGGTCGATCACAATGGTCCGAGCGGGCTCAGCTTAGAACCATGCCTTGTCGCCATTGATGTAGGTATCTACAAACTCTTGGTCCGACTTGGTGAGGTAGATGATGCCTTCGACGAGCCCGATGATGCCGCCGACAGTAAAGCAGGTGAAGACATTGATGACGATGCGAATAATACCACCCGTGGTGTCGCCGAGGTAGAACCGGTGCACGCCGAGTCCGCCGAGCACGATGCCGAGGATACCAGCCACGATCTTCTTCTCGGCACCGGGGATTTTTTCGTCTGCCATGATGCGTTCTCCAGTAGTCGATTATAGGGGGAGTGGATCGGATATGTAAGACATGATAACGGCTGCGGGCTCAGGACGCGGCAGATGCGGCGGTCACCACAATGTTCAGGATGATGTTGATCACCACGCACGCGGTCCAGACCAGCATGACCTTCTGGTGGTCCCACTCCTTGTTCTTGACCCAGCCCAGGATCAGACCGATCAGCGGGCAGATGCACAGGATGCCGAACAACGGCCCCTCTTCTTTCTTGAACGCAACAATGATGGTCATGATCCAGCAGACCAGAGCGACAAGCGAGACCGGGATCGAAAGCAGGCCGAGTAGTGCGATCAAGGTGAGTCTCCTAGGTATGGATGAGAGGATGAATCAGGGATAGGCAGACAGGCGCCCCCCCAAGTCGCCGCCCAGCAGGACCAGACGGCCTACCCAATATAACCAAAGCAGGATAAACGCGGTATTGGTGATACCGGTTTTTTGTTCGATCCATGCAATCCGGCCGACCCAGGCCCGTCGGTGCCGCTCGGGCAGCAGCCCTGTCAACAGGATCAGCACGACCGCCAAGAGCGCCGCCGGGCCGAACGCGTTCCACCACACCACCCCCGCAGGGTCGA
Source organism: Phycisphaerae bacterium (assembly GCA_030425705.1). Classification (GTDB taxonomy): domain Bacteria; phylum Planctomycetota; class Phycisphaerae; order Phycisphaerales; family Phycisphaeraceae; genus JAHQVV01. Next base: position 540,793 of record JAUHZU010000002.1, on the reverse strand, counting down.
GCAGCAGGGCCGCGACAGCGCCCCGGCTCAGGCCGCACCCGGGGCACGGCACCCCGGTGAGTTTCAGGATCGGGCACTGGTAAACCGACACCCCCAGACCGGCTGAAACCAGTTGCAGAACCAGCACCACCGACAACACCACGCATGCCCGGCGGGTCTGCAACAGTGAGCCCAGCACCGGGTACCGCACCCAGCTTGACACCCGGCCTGCCCAACCCGGCCGATCTGATTCGGGGTTCCCGTCCAAGACCTCGACCCTCATATTGACTCGGGATGACTCGGTGCCGGCGTACCCTCTGCATCCGAGATCCATCGGTTATCCGCCGGGCGACAGCCGCACCACCGTACGCGGGCTCAGCGGGTAGCGCTCCAGCAGGCCGCGAAGGTCGTCCACCGTCACCGCGCGCAGGCCCGCGAGTTGCTCTTCCAGCGGCAGCCGACGCCCCAGCAGGTTCCACTGCGCGCCCAGCGCCTGCATCCGGCCGGCGGGCCGCTCGCCCTGTAGCGTGACCCGCGTTGCCAGCTTGTTCACCGCCCGCTCGACGTCGGCCGGCGTGATGTCGAAGCCCGCGCCCGCCTGCGCATCCAAGACACCCAGCAGCGTCTGCTCGACCCGCTCGGCCCGGGCCGGGTCGCAGGAAGCATACGCGAAGAACGCGCCCGCACGGTCGTGGGGCATCACCGAGAAGTCTGCCTCGTCGGCGATCCCCGGGTCCACCAGCGCCCAGTACAGCCGGGACCCGTCGCTGTCGCCCAGCACGTCCGCGAGCACCTTCGCGGCGTAGCGCTCGTCGTCCTGCGCCGCGGGGCCGGGCGTGAGCATCGCCAGGTAGTGGCGAGACACCTTGTCGTCCTCGATCGTGACCGAGCGGTCGGCGGCGGTCGGCGGGGAATAGTCGCGTGCCGCGCCGGTCGGCGTCCAGGCGCCGCAGCGGGCCTCGATGTCTTCGCACAGCGCATCAAAGTCCAGCCGGCCCGCCGCGGAGACGACGATGTTGTCCGGGCTGTAGCGCGCCTCGAAGTAGCCGCGCATCTGCTCGGCGGTCATCGCGCCGACCGTCGCGTTGGACCCGAGCACGCGGTAGCCCAGCCCGTGCGGGCCGTAGTGCTCCTCCAGCAGCCGGTCGTGCAGCCGCCACTCCGGCCGATCGTCGTACATCCCGATCTCTTCGAGGATGACTTTCTTCTCCATGTCGAAGTCCTCAGTCCGCAGCGCCGGGCGGAGCATGTCGGCGAAGAGGTCGACCGCGGCGGGCAGCATCTCCGGCAGGACGTGGCCGTAGTACACCGTCTGCTCGTGGCTGGTGAACGCGTTGTAGCTCGCGCCGATCGCGTCAAACTCCCGGTTCACGTCCTCGGCCGACCGGCGGTCGGTCCCCTTGAACATCATGTGCTCGAGGAAGTGGGACACGCCCATGACCTCGGGCGTCTCGTCGCGTGCGCCGGTCTTGACGAAGAAGCCCACCGCCGCGGTGTGCGCGTCCGGGTCCGTCTCGGCGATCACGGTCAGGCCGTTGGGCAGGTACGTGTGCTGGAACGCGACAGGCATGGGCGGCTCGCGGTAAGGATCAGGGATGCAAAGAAGCCCACGCCGTCACGGCATGGGCTTCGGGAGATTGTAGATGGAATTGCTCGGGGGGTCAGCCCAGCAGCTTGTCGATCTCGGCGGTGTAGGCGCCTTCGGGCTGCATGCCGACGATGTTCTTCACGGGCTCGCCCTTGTGGAAGAGGATGACCGTGGGGATCGAGGAGATGCCGTACTTCACGGCGGTCTCGCGGTTGCCGTCGGTGTCGAGCTTGCCGACCTTGATCTTGTCGCCGTAGGTCGTGGCGATCTTCTCGATGACCGGCGCGAGCATCCGGCAGGGCATGCACCACTCGGCCCAGAAGTCGACGAGGACCGGGACGTCGGCGTCGAGGGCCTCGGCCTGGAAGTTGGCGTCGGTGAATTCGGTGAGGGTGTCTGCGGCCATGCGTGTCTCCCTTGCTGGCGTCGGGGTGCAAAAAGCGGGCGTGAACCGCGGATTCTAGGCCCGGCCCGTGGCACGGGCAAACACGCTCGCAAAGGACCAACGCGCCGGACCGCGGCGCTATTCCCGCCCTACCTGACCGCACGGCCGCCCGGTACGATGCCGCCATGCTCCCGCGGCACACCTCGCTCGGTCATACCGACCACCGGCCGTACCCGCTACCGGCCAGGCCCTGGGCCGTGTCGATGGTGTGGCGCGACCTCGCGTTCCTGCACTGGCCGATCGACCCGGACACGATGCGCCGCGCGCTGCCCGACGGGTTCGAGCCCGACCCGTTCGAGGGACGGTGCTGGCTGGGGGTCGTGCCGTTCGTGATGGACCGGGTCCGGCCGCGCTTCCTCCCGGCGGTGCCGCGCTGGTGTGGGGCGACGAGTTTCTCTCGCTTCCCCGAGTTGAACGTGCGGACGTATGTGACCTGCGGCGGGGTGCCGGGCGTGCTGTTCTTCTCGCTCGACGCCGCGAGCCGGTCGTTCGTGTGGGCGGGGCGTTGGCGCGGGGTTGGCCCGCTGCACGGGTTCGGGCTGCCCTACTACCACGCGCGGATGGAGATCACGACCGATCACCCGCCCGACGGCTGGACCCGCTACTCCAGCCGGCGCACCCAACGCGGCGCGCCGCCGGCCGCGTTCGTCGCACGCTACCGCCCGGTGCCCGGCAGCCCGCCGACCCCCGCCCCGCCCGGCACGTTCGAGCACTTCCTTACGGAGCGCTACCGCCTGTACTCCACGACGCGGGCCGGCGCGGCGCTCGTCGGCGAGGTGCACCACGCGGCCTGGCCGCTGCAGCCCGCCGAGTGCGACATCGAGGTGTGCGACATGACCGCCGGGCTCGGCCTGGACCTGCCCGGGACCCCACCCGTCGCGCACTACGCCAGCCGCGTCGATGTCGCGGGCTGGCGTCCGGTGCGGGTCTGAGCCCGCCTTGGGAGTTTGGGATTCAGCGGCCCGACTCAACGCGTCCCGTACTGCTTCGCGTAGTACTCCCGGTACGCCCCGCTCTTGACGTTCTGCCACCACCGCGGGTGGTCCACGTACCACTTCACGGTGTGTTCGAGCGCCTGCGGCCAGGCGCTGCGGGTCGGCTCCCAGCCGAGGTCGCGCTTGATCTTTGTGGCGTCGATCGCGTACCGCCGGTCGTGGCCGAGCCGGTCGGTGACGGGCTCGATCATGTCTTCACCCTTGCCCATGAGTTCGAGGATCGCGTGGGTGAGTTCGAGGTTGCTGCGTTCGTTGTTGCCGCCGATGCAGTATTGCTCGCCGGGCGTGCCCTTCTCCAGCACGGTCAAGACCGCCTCGCAGTGGTCCTCGACGTGCAGCCAGTCGCGGACGTTCTTCCCGTCGCCGTACAGAGGGACCTTCTTGCCCTCGATGAGGTTGGTGACGAACAGCGGGATGACTTTTTCGGGGAACTGGTAGGGCCCGTGGTTGTTCGAGCAGTTGGTGATCATCACCGGCATGCCGAACGTATGGGCGTAGGCCCGCGCGACCATGTCGCTGCCGGCCTTGCTCGCGGAGTACGGGCTCGACGGAGCGTAGGGCGTCGTCTCGCTGAACAGCTCCTCGGGCTTATCCAGCGGCAGGTCGCCGAACACCTCGTCTGTCGAGACGTGCACGAACCGCTTGGTCCCGCCGGGGTCGGCCCGGCGGAGCGCGTCCAGCAGGGTCTGCGTGCCCAGCACGTTGGACTCGACAAACGGCCGAGCGTCGATGATCGACCGGTCCACGTGCGACTCGGCGGCCATGTGCACCACCGCGTCACAGTCGTGCATGAGCTTCGTGCACAGCTCGAGGTCGCAGATGTTGCCGTGGACGAAGGTGTAGCGGTCGTCGTCCTCGATGTCGGCGAGGTTCTCCGGGTTGCCGGAGTAGGTCAGGCAGTCGAGGTTGGTGACGCGGTAGTCGGGCCGTTCGCGCAGGACGAGCCGGACGAAGTTGGAGCCGATAAAGCCGCTGCCGCCGGTGAGTAGGATGTTCATGGGGTTTCTTTATGTTTTGACAGGGTGGCAGGATTTTCAGGATGGACAGGATACAGACTAGGCTTTGTTTTCGGGTGGCTTGTAGTCCCGATACTTTCGTTTGACTTCGACGCGTTCGGGGCCGAAGTTGATGAGCAAGCCGACTTGGATACCGGTGGCGACCAGGTAGTTCACGAGTTGGACTTCGTGGGCTTGATGGAGTGTCTCGATCGCTTTGAGTTCCACGATGACACGCTCTTCGATGACCAGGTCTGCCTTGAAATCTCCTATCACCTGGCCGTCGTAGCAGACCGGCACCTTCTTTTCCATGATGCCTGACAGACCGAGCTTTGCTAACTCGATCGCCAAGGCACGCTGGTACACAGACTCCAGAAACCCGCTGCCAGAGTGTTGTGAACCTGATACGCACACCCGATGATTTTTCGCGTGAGTGCTTGGTCATCCATCTTCGACCCTGTACATCCTGCAAATCCTGTCATCCTGTCAAAACGGCCTTCAGGTTCTCCTCCCATGGTGGCATCTGGCCGACCGACGCCTCGGTCGCAGAGAGGTCGAGCACGCTGTAGCCCGGGCGTTTCGCGGGGAGGGGGTACTCGGCGCTGGTGCAGGGGTTCACCTGGCAACTCGGGTTGGCGTGGCCGGCGATCACCTTGGCGAAGTCGTACCAGGTGCATGCGCCGCCGTCGGTGACGTGGAACGTGCCACGGGCGTCGGCGTCGATGAGCTTCATGGATGTTGCGGCGAGGTGCGGGCAGCTCGTGGGTCGGCCGCGCTGGTCGTCGACGACCTTGAGTGAGTCGCGCTCTTTCGCGTACTTCGTGATGGTGTTGACGAAGTTCTTACCCCACGCTGCGTAGAGCCAGCTCGTGCGGAGGATGAGGTGGTCGCAGCCGCTTTCGCGAATAAGCCGTTCGCCCACGGCCTTGGACCGGCCATAGGCGTTGACCGGCTCGATCGGCGCGTCGACGGGGTAGGGCGCGGTTGCCTCGCCGTTGAAGACATAGTCGGTCGAGTAGTGCGCCAGCAGCGCCCCCGCGTCACGACAGGCGTCCGCAAGGTCGCCGACACCCGTGCCGTTGACCGCGGTCGCCTCGTCTTCGTGTTCTTCCGCGGCGTCGACGTTCGTGTAAGCGCAGCAGTTGATGACGATGTCGACGTCCGGCGTGACGTGCCGACGGACCGATGCGGGGTCGGTGATGTCGAAGTCGGGGCGTTTCCCGAAACGGGGGCGGACCCCTCTCACATTTTCGAGGTGCAGCCGCCACGCCCGGCCGAGCATGCCCTGAGGCGCGATGAGCAGGATGTTGCGGGGAGTGGTCATCTTGATCCGCATCTTCGCTGCGCTCGGATACGGCGGAGGGGGCTTACTTGAATTGCACGTCCCACGGGAACCCGTCGATGCTGTCCCAGTCTCGGCGGTCCTCGTCGGGCTGCTTCGGGTCGTACTGGTGGGTGACGAAGTAGAGCAGCCCCGCGTGGTCCGGGCCGACGGTCGCCGCGCCGTGCCAGAGCGTGGGCGGGACGATGGCGATGCCGGGCGCTTTGTCGCCCATGACCTTGACCCAGCGCTCGTCGGTGTCTTCGTTGACGACGCCGAGCTTCAGGTGGCCGTGGAGCACCATCCAGAAGTCGGTCTGCTTGAAGTGCCGGTGCCAGGCCTTGACCACGCCGGGGTACATGACCGAGTAGTTGATCTGGCCCTCGGGCGCGAGCACGCCGACGAACTGGTTCATGTAGGACCAGCCGCGGTCGTCGGCAAAAACGGGCTGGGGCACGAACCGCGGTTCATTCGCGTCCCTGGCCTCGGCGAAGGCGTCGGGCAGGGGTCCGGTAAACGTCGGGATCGTGCGGGGCTGGGCCACGGCGGGGCTCTCGGCGGTTGGGGTCGTCATCGTCATACCTTGGCTATCGGCGTTCTCGGGGCCGGCGCTGTGCGGTCGCGGGCGGGGAATTGGCCCCCGGCGGCCCGGCGAGCAGGTTCCGCACCGCCGCCATCGTGACCAACAGGATACCGGACCATTCCAGCAGCCAGTTCGTTGCCACCCCGGCGATGCGGACGCCCAGGAACGAGTCCACGAAGTGGAACGACGCCGCGCGGATCAGCACGAACACCCCCACCACCCCCACGCCGACGATCGCCAGCCAAGTCTGCCGCAGCAGCCCACGCATCGCCACGAGCATCACCCCCACCGCGACCGCTCCGCCGCCCGCCATGCCGTAGATAAACAGACGCTGGTATCGCCGGCGGTCGTCGTACCAGCCCTGCTCCTTGGCGAGCCCCTTGGCCCACACCCCGAACAGCCCCTGCAGGTCCAGCTGCTTGTTCACCGCCAGGAACGCCAGCCCCACCGCCAGCACCGCCCAGAACGCCGCGTACCGCCGTCGGCCCGGGCCCGGGTGCAGCCGGGCCGCCCACCGCACGCACAACGCGCAGAAGAACGCCGCCCACACGTACGCCACCACCGTCACCCACCCGTACACCGTCGGGTCGCTGATCGCCGGCCGCCAGTGGCCGTTCACCACCTCCGCGAGTGGGTACATCCCGTCCATCCCCGGCTACATCGACCCGCTCGCCGCCCCACCGCTTGCGCCGCGTCCGCACAGCGCGTTATCGGATCCATCAACGACGCGGTCGGCACAAGATGGGGGGCACGGGGACTACCAGTACCGCTCGAAGTGCAGGTTGCCGTCCTTCTGGCGGGGCGTCTTGGTGACGAAGCCCGCGCCACCGTCGGCGGTCAGTTCGGCCTCGAGTTCGTCGATCATCGCCGGGTTGCCGCAGAGGAACACGTGCGTCCGTCGTGGGTCCAGCGGCACGCCGACCAGCCGCTCGTACACGCCGTCGCGGAAGAGGCCCGAGACCCGGCCGTGCAGCCCGTCCCACGCGTCCTTCGGCTCCCGGCTGACGACGGGCAGGTACGTCACGCGCGGGTCCTGCGCGGCGAAGGCGGTCAGCTCGTCGCGGTAGCCGAGGTCTTTGGCGTAGCGCACGCCGTGGACGAAGACGAACCGGTCCCACCGGTCCTGCTCGCGGTACTCCTGGTACATCGAGAGGAACGGCGCGATGCCCGTGCCCGTCGCGACGGTGACGAGGTCCCTGCCCGGCGGGACGCCGTCGAGCGTGAAGTGGCCCTTGATCTTCGTGTCCATGAACAGCCGATCGCCGACACCCAGGTCGAACACCCGCGGCGTCAGCGCGCCCTCGTCCACCGCGACGATGTAGAACTCCAGCCAACGCTTCTCCGAGGGCGGCGAGCAGATCGAGTACGCCCGGCGGACCAGGCGCGGCCCGCGCCGACGCCGGCGACGCACGCCCTCGTCCGGCCCGTCCGACGGCGCGGGCCGATCCGGGGCACCCCCGGCCGGGGCGGGCGGGAGCATCGCCAGGTTGGTGAACTGGCCCGGCTTAAAGTCGGGGACGTCGGCGTCCTCGTACGCGATGCGGAAGATGCCCAGCGTGTCGTGCAGCAGACGCTTCTCGACGATCCGCGCGTTGTAGGGGTCGGCCGGCTCGGGCATGCCTACCGATCATAGCGTCGCCGGGGTCCCTGAACCGCAGGTACTGATCCTGCAACCCAGTTTCGATTCACCAAAACACCGCAACTCCGCTTGATTGGCGGCATCTGGAACCGAAAATAGAACGGGTACGGAACCAACAACACACACAGGAGTCTCACCATGATCCATATCGAGAACGGTCAGTGCGGGCTTTGCAGCCACTTCGGCGAGCACCACCCGCAGGAGCAGAAGCTCGTCCAGATCCGCACGACCCACCAGGCCCCCGAGGACTACGTCGACCGTTGCGGCCGCAACGACGACATCCACCTCAAGGTCACGCCGATGTCCGGCTGCGACGGGTTCACCCCCGCGAACGCCGCGTAACCCCGGCCACCCCTGCAACCCAACGAAAAGACCCGCGTCCAGGACACGGGTCTTTTTCATTGCTCAAGGAGGATGCGGTTAACCGCCGCACTACTCGTCCACGAATTCGACCTGGTCCATCGACAGGATTTGGATCTGCGGCCGGCCGCGGTGGTCCTCCACCTCGCCGGTGACGTGGACGAGCTTGTTGAGGAACGTGCCTTCGACACCGCCTTCGAGGGTGTCGGCCAGGTCCTTAAAGATGACCATGTAGAACTTGCCGCGCCAGTCGGGGTCGAAGTTCAGGAAGTTCACGTTGCCGTCGCGGCTCTGGCCGAGGTTGACGATCCGGCCCTCGACGGTGATCTCGTAGCCGACGTACTCGCCGGCCTCGGTCCACGGGACGATGTCGGGGATGTCTTCGGGGTCGATCTCGTTGGCGAACGGGTCGTGGTTGCTGAGCCGGACGGCGGGGTAGGGCTGGGCGACGCGCTCGTTGACGTCGGGGAAAGGCAGCCGGGCGACGCCGCCGAGCGTGGCGACCCGGCCGGCGTTGGCGTCGGTGCCGAGCGGGGGCTGGGCGGGGTCGGTGTTCGTCGTGGGGGTCTGCGCGAGCGCGGAGGGGTCGCGGTCGGCCGGTCGCTGGCGCGGGTTGCGCTCGGGCTTCTGCGGGGTCGCATCGGGGGCCGGGCGGTCGCCCTGCTGCGTGGTCGCGTTGTCGCCGCAGCCGGCCAGCGCTATCGCCGACACCAGCAGCACGGGGAGCAGGGCTTGTTTCATCGCTTGCTTGATCATCGTCTCGCTCCTGGGGATGCTCGGCTCGGGTCTGTCACCGGGGGGAACGCGGGTTGCACTACAATCCTGCCGTGCAGCACATCATCGGACAACAACGCGCCAGGCAGGTCCTCGCGTCGCAGCTCGCGGCCGGGCGCGTCCACCACGCCCAGATCTTCCACGGCCCCGCCGGCGTGGGTAAGTTTACCACGGCCGCCGCCTTTGCCACCCGCCTGCTCTGCCACGACCCGGTCGCCGACCTCCGCGGCGAGACCTCGGCCTGCGGCGTCTGCGCCTCGTGCAAGCTGCTCAAGGGGCTTACCTCCCTCACCGATCGCGACGCGGAGGACCCCGACGACCCTGCCGCGTCGCTCGCTTCGCCCCACCCGGACCTGCACCTGGTCACCAAGGAGCTGGCGCTCTACGACGACGACGCGAACATCCGTAACCGAAAACTCACCACGATCCCCCTCGAGGTCATCCGCAAGCACCTGCTGGGCCCGGCGCACCTCGCGCCGCAGATGGGCCACGGCAAGGTCTTCATCATCGACGAGGCCGAGCTGCTCGCGCCCGTCGGCCAGAACGCGCTGCTCAAGACCCTCGAAGAACCGCCGACGACCGGCGGGGGCACGACAATCATCCTCGTCACCTCCAGCGAGGACCGGCTGCTCCCGACGATCCGAAGCCGGTGCCAGCGGGTGCCCTTTGCTCCGCTGACCGACAACGAGGTCGGCCGATGGCTGGACCGCCATGCGCACGGGTCAGGCGTTGAGGACCAAGCCGGTGATGAACCCGGCGTGTTCGGCGACACGGCAGCGGCCGACGCGCCGCCGCTGGACGACAAGACCCGGCGGTGGGTGGTCGGTTTCGCGCAGGGCAGCATCGGCCGGGCCGCGCTCGCGGTGCGGTTCGGGCTCGCGGAGTGGGGGCAGGCGGTGCTCGGCCCGGTCCAGCGCATGGCGCGCGGCGGCCCGCCGGACGGGACGCTGGGCACGGCCATCGCCGAGCGCGTCGACGGTTTCGCTAAGCAGTGGGTCGCGGCGCACCAGAACGCCTCCAAGGAGGCAGCGAACCGGCAGGCGTGCGCGCTGATGGGCTCGATGATCTCCAACTTCGCCCGCCGGCAGATGGCCGACCGCGCCGCACAGTGCGACCCCGAAGACCCGGCCGCGGCCGAGGCGGCGCTGTCGCCCTGGCTGGCGGTGATCGACGCCGTCGAAGAGGCCCAGCAGCAGATCGCCGCGAACGTCAACCTGACCCTCGCCTGCGCCGGGCTGGGCGCGTCCATCGGCGCGGCGCTGACCGGCACGCCCGTACCCGCCTACTCCCCCTGACCCGGAAATCAACGATGAAACTCATCAAGATCATCCTCGCCATCTTCTTCCCGCCCGTCGCCGCGTTCCTGCAGGTCGGGATCGGGCTGCACTTCTGGCTGAACATCCTGCTCACGCTGATGCTCGGCCTGCCGGGCATGATCCACGCGCTCTGGCTCGTCGCCACGGATGCGTAAGGAAACCCCTGCGAATTCGGGTGGCCCCGCACACCCGAAGCCCAGCGTTTCTGCTGGCGGGTTGACAACCACACCTTGCCCGGGTTCTCGAGGGCCTAAGTCACTCATAGTCCCCGAGCGGGGCGCGTGGGGCGTCGCGTAGCACCTCGGCCATCGGTCGGCCGGTCTGCACCTCGATGTGGCGTTCGGCGGCGCGCTCCGTGATCGTCGCGACGTGGCCGTCGGCGTAGACCGCCTGCAGCGTCGCGTCCGGGTTGCCCGTGGGTGCCTCGATCGCGATCAGGTAGGTCGTCGCGAAGCCCGCCGCACCGTCCAGGGGCAGGTACACCATCTCGCGGGGCGCGTCGTCGTCTTCGGGTGTTTCGTCCCGGGGCGCGGCCTCCAGGCGAACCAACTCGCCCGGCCCAGCCGTGGCGCCCGGTGCCGCCGCGGTCATCGGCGACGCGGGCTGCGGATCGATCGATGCCCACCGGACCAGCGCGACGCCGCTGCCCACCGCCGCGGCCAACACCACCCCCGCGGCGACGCCCTGCAGCAGCGTGACCGACGACCACCACGCCGCGCCACCGCAGACGCCCGCCGACGCCGACTGCAGCAGCGACATCTTCCCCGCCGCCTGCGCGAGCGACGCGGGGGCCGCGTGCGCCGGGGCCCCCATGAGCAACGCACCCAGCCCCGCGGCCGAGCCGACCGCCAGGCCCCTGCCGCGCAGCGCAGTACGCAACGCTTCGAGCCCGCGCGCGATCCGGCGGGACACCGTCGCCTGCGACACGCCCAGCTCCTTCGCCAGCTCACGCTGCGGCTGACCGAGCAGATAGTGCCGGGTGATCGCCTCGGCGACATCTTCGGGCAGCTCGGCCAACGCCTCGTCGACCCACGGCCCGACTTCTGCCCACGACGAGGCCTCCGCGTCCGACACGGGGTCCGGCTGGGCCGCCTGCCGCGACTGCTCGGCACCCGCGGCGCGTTCGTAGCGCCGGCGGGTCGCGCCGCGCCGCAGCGCATCGATCGCGCCTCTTGTCGCCACCCGGTGCAGCCAGGCGGGCAGCGAACGCGTGACCTCTTCGGGGCGACGGCTGAGCTTGAAGAAGGTCTCCTGGGTCAGGTCTTCGGACCGCTGCGCGTCGCCGGTGACCCGGTGGCAGCAGCTATAGACCAGCCCGCCGTAACGCGCCACGATCTGCGCGAAGGCCTCGGGCTCGCCCCCACGGAAGCGGGCGAGCAGCGCCTGGTCGGTCTCGTCGGCGGCGTCGGGCATCCTCGTTCGGCGTCCAAACATCTCCTGAAGCATAAACCCGGCCCCAGCGGCGGGCACGCAAAATCCGACCGAACCGGCCGGCCCTCTACATGACGCACGCCCACGGCCCGTGATGCATCCGCCCGGGCCGGCCCGGCGGACACCGGTACAATCGAATCCACCCCACACGGGCGATCGCCGCGAACCCGCCCGAAGGAGCCGTGATGCGACCCGCCGCCTGCCTGCTGCTCGGAGCCCTCTTGACCCTTGGCCTGCCCCCTACCGGCCCCGCGCGGGGCGACGACACCCACCACGCCCCCGGCGCGGCGTCGCTGTGGGCCAGCGACCACCCCGTGATCGCCCGGGCCCGGCTGCTCGTCGAGGCGGGCGCCTTCGCTCGGGCCGAGGCGCTGCTGCAAGAGGAAGCGCACTGGCAGACCGACGCCGAGCGCACGGCAAGGGACGATGCGCTGGAGACGATCCGCCGCGTCCGCCGGGAGTACAGCCAGACCGGGCCCGAGCTGGTCGCCGCGTTGCAACAAACGATCGAGGACTTTACGGCCGAGGATCTGCGCCGCCTGACCGCGGCGGGCGAGGTGGACCACCGGCTGATCGACGGCGCGGTCTGCTACTTCCGCCGCGAGCCGGGCGTGATGATGCGTTTTTGCGAGGAGGTGAAGGAGCGCCGTGCCGAGTGGGACCGCCGACGCGCCGAGGCGTCGGGTCAGCCCGGCGCGCCGGCGCGGCCGATGGATGAAGACACCGCGAACCGTACGCTGAACGCGCACCTCGCGGAGGTCGCCCGCGCCGGCCGGGCGGCGCACGCCGCGGCTGAGCCGCCGGTCGTCGTGCCGATGCGTTTCCGCGTCCGCTACACCCTCACCCTCAAACCCGCCAACCAGCACCACGACCCCGCGCTGATGCGGCCCGGGGCGAGCGTCCGGGTCTGGCTCCCCTACCCGCAGGTGTACCGCCAGCAGTCGGGCGTCACGCTCCTGAGCGCGACGATCGACGGCGAGGACGTCACCCCGGACATCGCCCCGCCCGCGACCCACGCCGGCGGCCCCGCACCGATCGCCGGCAGCCCGCAGCGCACCGCCTGCTTCAAGACTACCGTTACCGACCCGAGCCAACCGATCGTGTTCGAGGAGGTCTTCGAGTACACCATGGCCGGGCACTACCCCGTGCTCGACGAGGCGAGTACCCGGCCGCTGACCGAGGCCGAACGCGGTGCCTTCGCGCACTACCTCGCAGAGCGCCCGCCGCACCTGGTCTTCACCGGCGCGCTGCGGGCGCTCACCGACACGATCGTCGGCGACGAGACGCACCCCTACCGCAAGGCCAAAGCGATCTTCGACTGGTGGGACGCCCACATCCGCTGGCGGCCCGAGCTGGAGTACGCGGCGATCCCCAGTTTTGTCGAGTTCTGCCTGGACCGGCGACGCGGCGACTGCGGGGTCCAGGCGGTCACGCTCATGGCGATGATGCGCTACGCCGGCATCCCCGCGCGGTGGCAGTCCGGGCTCACCACCACGCCGGGCCGAGAGAACCTGCACGACTGGACCGAGATCTACCTCGCGCCGCACGGCTGGGTCGTCGCCGACCCGTCCTACGGCTACCGGCAATCCGACGACCCGGACGTCCGCGGGTTCTACTTCGGACACATGGACGCGTACCGGCTGATCGTCAACCTCGACTACGGCCGGGAGCTCTCCCCGCCCAAGCCGTCGCTCCGCTCCGAGCCGGCCGACTTCCAGCGCGGGGAGGTCGAGGTGGACGGCCGGAACCTGTACTTCGACGACTGGTCGTGCGGCTTCGTCGTCGAGTCGGTCACGCCCGCGGAGTAAAGCGGTAGTGCGAGACGCCCCAGGCGTCCCCGCCGGCGTACCCCCACAACTCGGCGCAGGCCATGAAGAAGATGCGCCAGCGCTGCAGCCAGCGCCGCGCGTCCGCTCGGCCGTAGGTCGAGGCAAAGGTCTTCAGGATGTCCTCGCGGTGGCGGTCGGTGTTGGCCAGCCAGGCCTCGGCGGTCTGCTGGTAGTGTGTGCCGGACTGCCACCAGTCGCGCTCGCAGCGCAGGTGCGTGTCGATCGCGGGCAGGTAGCCGTGGCTGGGCATCATCCCGCCGGTGAAGAAGTGCCGGCCCATCCAGTTGCTCCGGCCATCTTCCTCGAAGCGGTACGCCGCCCGGCGGTGCGCGAAGACGTGCACGAACAGCTTGCCGCCCGGCGCGAGCCAGCCCGCGACACGCCGCATCAGCTCGGCGTGGTTGGCCATGTGCTCGAACATCTCGACGGACACCACCCGGTCGAACCGTGACTCGGTCGTGAAGTCGTTGATGTCCCGGGTCAGCACCGTCACGTTCGCCAGCCCGCGTTCGGCGGCCCGGCCGAGGATAAACCGCCGCTGCGAGGCGCTGTTGGAGACCGCGATGACCCGTGCCGTCGGGTAGCGCTCCGCCATCCAAAGGGTGAGCGAGCCCCAACCGCAGCCGAGCTCGAGGACCTCCATCCCGTCGCGCAGCTCGGCCCGCTCGCCGGCCAGCGCGAGCGCCGCCTCCTCGGCCTGCCCGAGTGTCGTGACCCCTTCGGGCCAGTAGCAGCCGGAGTATTTCAGGCGCGGGCCCAGGGCCTGCGTGTAGAACACCGCGGGGACCTCGTAGTGCTGGCGGTTCGCGTCGTCGGTCTGCACGGCGATGGGGCCCCGGCTCAGCTCGGCGCGGAGGCGATCGGTGCGCCGGGCGATGGCGTCGACCCCGCCCGCTTCGATCTCGCGCAGCCGCTGCGCCAGCAGCCGGCGGATGCCCAGGCGGATCACCGCGTCGGGCAGCCAGCCGCGCTCGGCCAGCCCCATCAGCCCGCGCTCGGGCTCGGACGCGGTCGGCGGCGCGGTCTCGGGTTCGGGGGTCTGCGCCTGGCTCATGCCGGCCTGCTTTCACGCGGGAACCACGGGATGAAGGCGCTGGTCTCCCGCTGGTACCGGCGGTAGGCCTCGCCCTTGCTCGCGAGCGCACGCTTCTCGGTGTACGGCACGCCGGTCACCACGAGCAGGAACCCGAGCATCACCGCCGGCCCCGCCAGCGCGGCCCAGCCCAGCGCCGTGCCCAACGCCCCGCCGATCACCAGGTAGGTGAACCAGTGCACCCACTCGAAGAAGTAGTTGGGGTGGCGCGAGTACCGCCACAGCCCGCGTCGGCAGACCTGACCGGCCGTGCCCGGGTCGCGCTTGAACGCCGCGAGCTGGTGGTCGGCCAGCGCCTCGCCGCCCAGCGCGACGGCCCAGATCAGGACGCCCAGCCCGTCGCGCCAGCCCAACGCGCCGGGGCGCGCGATCGCCGCGACCACCGGCGCGGTAAAGACGACGACGAACACCGCCTGCATCTGGAAGAACACGAAGAACGCGAGCCCAGCCCGCTCGCCGAAGTACGCACGCATCGCCTGGTACCGCCCGTCCTCCTCCTTGCCGTGGATGCGGCGCCACAGGTGCAGTCCCAGGCGAACCGCCCACGCCGCCGCGAGCACCCCCACGAGCCACCGCCGCGCGGGCTCGCCCGGCACGACCGCCGCCGCCACTAGCACCGCCGCGCCGATCCCCAGCGCCCACGCCGCGTCGACGTACCCCGCGTTACGCTTCCGCTGGCAGTAGCACCACACGCCCGCCATGCCCACGGCCGCCGCGCCCCACACCGCCAGCAGGTACCACCACGGCCCGATCATGCGCGTGCCCCCGCTGCGCGTGCCCGCGGGCCGCGCGTCAGCTCGAACTGCACCAGCCCGATGTTCCGCTCGCGGAACCCGCCCTCGCAGTACGCCAGGTAGAACGCCCACAGCCGCAGCAGCGTCTCGGGGTAGCCCCGCCCGAGCACCGCTACGCGCGACGCGTCCAGGTTCTCTCGCCAGTGGCGCAGCGTCGTCGCGTAGTGCGGCGTCAGGTCCTCGAGCCCGGCCATGCGCAGCGGTCCGGCCTGCGCCATCGCTCGGTCCAGCGCTTCGACCGACGGGATGGACGAGCCGGGGAACACGTACCGCTTGATGAAGTCCACGGTCTTACGCGCCTGGTCGTATCGGGCGTCGGGGATCGTGATGCACTGGATCACCCCGCGCCCGCCGTCGGCCAGCAGCCGGTCACACGCTGCGAAGAACCGCGGGTAGAACGCGTGGCCGACGGCCTCGATCATCTCGACCGAGACGAGGTGGGTGTACGTCCCGGCCAACTCGCGGTAGTCGCGCCGCAGCAGCTCGATGCGATCAGAGACGCCGGCCTGCTCGAACCGGGCCCTGGCGTAGTCGTGCTGCGCCTGCGAGAGCGTGGTCGTGGTGACCCGGCAGCCGAAGCGCTCCACCGCGCGCAACGCGAGGCCGCCCCAGCCCGTGCCGATCTCCAGCAGGTGGTCGCCCGGCCCGAGGTGGAGCTTATCCAGCAGCCGGTCGATCTTCGCGAGCTGCGCCCGCTCGAGCGTTGTGCGTTCGTCGGCGAAGACCCCGGCCGAGTACGACATCGTCGGGTCGAGCAGGTGCTGGAAGAAGTCGTTGCCCAGGTCGTAGTGCGCGGCGATGTTGCCCCGGCTGCCGCGCGTGGTGTTCCGCCTCAGCCAGTGCCCGGCCTTGAGCACCGCTCCGCCCAGCCGGACCGATAGCTTGTCCATGTCGTCGGACAACGCCAGGTCCCGGGCGAAGATGCGGACCAGCGTCGTCAGGTCGTCGCAGTCCCACAGCCCGTGGATGTAGCCCTCCGCCGCGGCGAGGTGCCCGCCCAGCACGGCGTCGCGGTAGAAGCGCGGGTGGTGGACGCGGACCGCGCAGCGCAGCCCCGCCACGCCGGGCGAGCCGAAGCGGGTGCGTTCCGAGCCCTCGATCAGGGTGATTTCGCCCTGGGTGAGCCGGCTCAGCCAGCGTGCCAGCGTCGCACGGCAGGCACGGTCGGTGAGTCCGGCCCGGTCGCGGGCGGGCAGGCTACGTGGGGCGGGGACGATCGTCGTGCTCATCGGTCAGGTCGCGGCAGGAAGTGGCTAGCAGAGTACAGCCCGGGCGGGCCATCCGGCTCGGGCGTGTCGGGCGCACCGACACCGGGGATCAGTTCGTGCCCCGGCCTCGGTCGGATTCACCGGTTCTGCGCCATTTCGGGTGGTCGTGGACCGGGGCCCCCTTGAGCTTGAGCTTCAGGGCGTTGAGGTAGATCCCCGCGACGACCTTCACCGTGATCAGCGGGTACCGCACCAACAGCCCGTTCAGCCGGGCCGACGTGATCTCCACCCGCCGCATCGACAGCGTCGCGTCGAAGACCCGCCGGCCCGCGTCCAGATTGGTCATGCCCACGAACAGCCGGCCGTCGCCGCCGGGATCCCCGAGAGGCCCACTGGGCGGGATAAACCGCCAGTCGTAGTCGTGCTCCATCGGCATGAAGGGTGAGACGTGGAACGCCTTGGCGAAACGGAACCGCAGGTGCCCGCCGCCCGGCCGGGCCACGCTCTCTGCGCGCGGCAGGACGTACGCGTGCCGCTCGCCCCAAGGCGTGTTGTGCACCTCCGTCACGACCGCCTCGACCGATCGGCCCGCGGCATCAAAGCAGTAGTAAAACGTCGCCGGGTTCATCACGTAGCCGAACGTCCGCAAGTGCGTCAGCATCCGTACCGGCCCGCCCGGCCGAAACCCGCACCGCGCCTCGACGGCATCCAGGACCGTCTGCTTCAGCGGCGTCCCCCGGTCCCCGAAGTGGTCTTTCCGCAGCAGGCACGACACGTTCCACCGCCCCGCCGACCACAGCACCCGCCCCGCCCCGCGGAACACCGTGCCCAACTCGTCCAGGTCCAGGTACATCATGTACATGCGGTACGACAGCGCATGCGCGACCGGCTCAAACCGCCGGTGCCGGACCACGCCCTCATAGATCGCCGAGTGCATGCCCGAGTATAGCGCCTCGGCCTTCACTACAGCGACGCGCCGAATCGCTCGGCCACCCGCAGCCCGCTCACCACACCGTCCTCGTGAAACCCGAACCCCCAGTACGCCCCGCAGAACGACGTCCGGCGGGCGTGGTTGATCGTGTCGAACAGCCCGTGAGCCACCGCACGCTCAGGCAGGAATACCGGGTGCTCGTACGAGATCGTGCGCAGGACCTTGGCCGGGTCGATCCGCTCGCGCTCGTTGAGCGTGACGCACAGCGGCTCGGGCGCGTCCAACCCCTGGAGCTGGTTCATGTGGTATGTCAGCGCCACGGGCCGGCCCGACTCGCGCGGGACGCGGTAGTTCCACGCCGCCCAGCACGACCGCAGGGCTGGCAGCACCGACGCGTCGGTGTGCAGCACCGCCTCGTTGGGCTGGTACGGGATCGCCGACAACGCCGAGCGCTCGTCGTCGGTTGCGTCATCGCCGAGGAGTTGGAGCGCCTGGTCGCTGTGGCAGCCGAGCACGACGTGGTCGAAGCGCTGACCCGCCATGGCGGGCGTGTCGACCTCGACATGCGTGGGGGCCCGTCGGACGGCGAGGACCGGCTCATTCAGCCGGATGCGGTCACGGAACGGCGCGGTCAGCCGGTCCATGTAGCGGCGCGACCCGCCGGTGATCGTCCGCCACGCCGGGCGGTCCCAGACGTTGAGCATGCCGTGGTTGCGGAAGAACTCGGCCATGAACCGCATGGGGAACCGGTCCAGCGCCGCCGGGTCTGCCGACCAGATCGCCGCCGCCATCGGCCGGAGGTACTGCGCCTCGAACGCCGCGCCGAAGCCGTGCCGGTCCAGGAACCCGCGCAGCGTCACCGCCGGGTCCCCCGCCTCCGCCCACCGCTTCGCCAGCCGGTTGAACCGCAGAATGTCGCGCAGCATCCCCAGGAACCGCGGGCTGACCGCGTTGCGCTTCTGCGCAAACAGCCCGGCCAGCGACCCGCCGTTGTACATCAGCCCCGTCCGCTCGCAGCACACCGAGAAGCTCATCGTCGAGCCGTGCCACGCGACGCCCAGCCGGTCGATCAGCTTGCAGAAGCTCGGGTAGGTCCAGTCGTTGAACACGATGAACCCGGTGTCCACCGCGAACGCCCGGCCAGCGACCTCGACCTCGACCGTGTTCGTGTGCCCGCCGACGTATTCCGCCTTGTCGAAGACGGTCAGCTCGTGGTCCGGGTGCAGCAGGTACCCCGCCGTCATCGCGGAGACCCCCGTCCCGACGATCGCGATCCGCATGGCCGGCTCCTGGTTACGGTTACAGGGACCCACAAAAAAACCACCCCGCGCGTCGGCGCGGGGTGGTTGGGATGGGCCATACTGGACTTGAACCAGTGACCTCCTCGATGTCAACGAGGCGCGCTAGCCAACTGCGCCAATGGCCCGTCGGGCCGCACAGTATAGCGGGGTCCCCGATCACCGCCAAACCGCCGGGCGGAACAGAACCGGCCCCGCATCAACGGGGCCGGTTCCAGAAAATCGTGACAGGGTTGACCGCGACGGTTTAGAAGGGCGGGAGGCCCTGGGTCGTGCGGTAGTAGGGGTCGTCTTCCTGGTTCTTCGCGCCGGCGTTGCCGTCCATGTGGGCGACGTTGTGGCGGGCGAACTCGTGGTGGGCGCTGGGGTTGAAGTCGGGGTAGAAGATCCAGGCCTCCATGTAGAAGATCTCACCCATGAACACCGCGCGGGAGTCGCCCTTCTCGAACGACGTGCCGTCCAGCTGCGACTCGTTGAACCAGTCGGCGATGTAAGACGTGCCGCTGGTCTCGTAGCCGGAGTAGGAGTTCGATCCCGGGTCCTGCCAGCCGTTGCCCCAGAGCTGTTGGTACGGGCCGGACTCGGAGTTGTCATCGTCCGGGCACTCGGAGATCTCGATCTCCTGGCGGTTGGTCGGCGAGGGGTCCGCCTTGGGCTTGACGCCGATCAGGTACTCGTTGAGCGGGCGGGTCTGGATCGGCCCTTCGCCATAGCCCGAGCCGAGGCCCGGGGCGTAGGTCTTGCCGCTGATGATGTTCTGCCCCGCGCCAGGTCCGCCGGCGACTTCGAATTGGACGCCAGCCGCGATGTCCTCGGCGCTGTAGGCGTGGAAGGTCGGGCTGACGCCGTGGTCGGCGAAGTAGGAGTGACCGGCCTGCGCGTGATTCTTCAGGTTGGACAGGCACTGGCTGTTCCGTGCCGTCGCGCGGGCCTTGCCCAGCGCCGGCAGGAGGATGCCGATCAAGAGCGCGATGATCGAGATCACCACGAGCAGTTCGATCAGGGTGAAGCCGTGCCGGGTCCGGTCGGTGGGGGTACGCATGAGTGGCTCCGTTTCGGGGATGAAAAATGAAAATGACGGTGGCTGATGGGCGTTACCGGTTTCGGTCGGTTCCGCCGCCCTGTCGGCCCTGATAAGTGGCTTCTTCGCTCAGGTCCCAGTCCTCGCTGACCTCGATGGGTTGGCCGTCGGGCCCGTGGCGAAAGCAGGACATGCGGTTGCACTTGGGGCAGCGGATGCGTGAGGGGATGCCGGTATCCCGCCCGACGATGGCATCGCCGCGCGCGTCCAGTTCCCAGAGCCGCTCGCCGGTCGCGTTGACCTGCGTCTGGTCGAAGTGGCAGTAGTAGGCGTGCTCACCGAGGGCCGGCGCGGTGCGGTCGCTGCTGATGCCCTTGCTGTCGCTGTTGAGCATCACGACCACGACGATGCCCACGATAAGGATCACAGGAAGGGCGAGGACCAGCCGGAAATCGATCGCCTCCTGCTCCCGAAACTTTTCCCAGAGTTCGCCGATTGAGGCCATTCAGTTAGCATCCGTTGAGCTGGGTATGAGATCTACAACAAATCATACTAGGACTATCCCTAGAGGTCCAGAAGAATAGGCCTAAGTTCATTTTTTTTAATAGAAATAGGTGTGATTTTAGTCGTTATTATGTAACACTTTATGAGTAGTCTTGTCGTCACAGAGACTGTCTACGGGCTAAATCAGGCAAAAACGCCTCTTGATACTCACTTCGGCCCATCTCGGGCGAGAACCCGTTGCCCCTGACAGGCGTATAGCCGTCCCGCAAATGATCGGGCGGTCATGTCTGGAGCAGAACCACCCGCTCAAGCCCCTACAGTGCCATCGCGTGATTGAGTTGCTTGATCCATGGTAGAAACACCAGTGTTAAGATCGGCCAACTTCATTGCCCGGTCTCTGAGCCCCTGCTAGGATGACAGGACATTCCTCAATGCGGTAGACCCTTAGCCATCTCAGGCAAAACTGGGGGAATGGATGTATCAGCCCGACGCATCCGGCGTCAATTCTCCCGACTCACTTTCCCGGAATCACCAACATGGGCCTGATGAACTCCCTGAAAGAACAAGAAGTCGTGGACCCGCGACTGATCATCGCGCTGCTGGTCGTCGGGCTCCTCGGCGCGGGGGTTTTCATCTGGATCAAGGTGAGCGGTGGCGACTCGTCGATCGGTGACACCGAAAACACGTACTACTGCCACTACGACGACGGCAAAGTCAACGTGTCCAACGCCGACTTCTATACCTGGCGGTCCGAGGGCAACGCCATCATGAACGACCGGGACTCGGGCTGCCCTGCGCGGGTTCGTTGCCCCGAGTGCAACCGCATGTCCTGCTTCAAACTCGACCGTGAGTCTGGCGAGGAGATCGCCGTCTCGGAGGCCTGGGACCTGAGCGAAAACGCCACCGAACCGCAACGCGGTGGGCCGAGGTAAGGCCCCGGCCCCAGCCCTTGCTTCCTACACTGCTTATCTATTCTTCATCAGAGGTATATCATGAAGCAATACCGTACGAAACACCGTGCCCCCTTGGGCTTCACCCTGATCGAACTGCTCGTGGTGATCTCGATCATCGCGCTGCTGATCGGCATCCTGTTGCCGGCGCTGAGCAAGGCCCGAGCGACGGCACGGAACGCGCAGTGCCTCTCGAATACGCGCGGTATCGGGCAGACCACCCACTCGTACTACGCCGACTTCGAAGAGATGCCTCTGGCCAACTGGTTCGGCTCGCTGGGTGGTATTGTCTGGCAGCCATCGCACGCGATTGGCGGCAAGTCCGCGGCCCCGCTGCTCAACGGCTTCTTCGAGGGCACCCCGATCGAGGAACGCCCACTCAACGAATACGTCCTCGGCCAGAAGCCCAGACCCGATAACTCACCCACCAACCGACAGGAAGTCGAGCCCTTCCTGTGCCCGGCGGACGTCAACGGTGCCGGTGCCGGCTACAACGAGATCTGGGGGCCATCCGGCTACGAAGACGCCGCCAACAATGCCTACTCGTCCTATGAGTTGCAGGGTTCGAGCTACGGGGAATCCGGGATCGACTCGTTCCTTGATCCCCGGATCTTCCTGCCGACCGCGATCTCGAATGTGGAAGATGCCTCGCGCAGCCGTTCACGTGCACTCATGGACAACGGCGGCAGCGGCGTCGTCATGGCCGGTGAAATGCCGTTCGTTGACGCGTATGTCTACCTCGATACCCCGACCCCCGGGTTCCACGGCGAGTTCGGCAAACACAACGTCGTCTTCATGGACGGTGCGTCCGGGACCGTGTCACAGGACGACCGATCGCTGGACCGCGGGAACGTCCCGGGCAACCCGAACCCTGTGGTCGGCGCAGTCTTCTCCATCCGTGGCAGCGAGGAATGGTCGCTCTATATCAATCCTCGTCCGTTCGGCCTGAACGAGTAGCGATCGCGACATAAAGCGACCATGCCAACTGGCAGCAGGCCCGGACCGTCCGGGCCTGCTTTTTTTCGCACCCCCCGGGTGGGCTACACTACCCCACTTCTTTGTGTGCCCCTGTTGTTTGGAACCCCCGTGCCTGAACCGACCCAGACCCACAACCTCAACGTCGCGTCGCTGACGCCCCTGATCGGCCCCGCCGAGCTCGCCGAGCAGATGCCCGTGCCCGACGCCGCCCGCCAGACCGTGGTCGACGCCCGCCGCGAGGTCGAGCGTGTCCTTACCGGCGAGGACCACCGGCTGCTCGTCGTTGTCGGGCCCTGCTCCATCCACGACCCGGACGCGGCCATGGACTACGCCCGCCGGCTCAACGCCCTCCGCGGCGAGCTGGGCGACCGGCTGTGCATCGTCATGCGTGTCTACTTCGAGAAGCCGCGCACCACCCTCGGCTGGAAGGGGCTCATCAACGACCCCCACCTCGACGGCACGTTCGATATGGACCGCGGCATCCGGCTGGCCCGGCAGCTCTTGATCGACGTCAACGCGCTGGGCATGCCCGCGGGCACCGAGTTCCTCGAGCCCATCACCCCGCAGTACCTGGCCGACCTCGTCGCCTGGGCCGCGATCGGCGCCCGCACGACCGAGAGCCAGACCCACCGCCAGATGGCCAGCGGCTTATCGATGCCCGTGGGCTACAAGAACGGGACAGATGGGAACCTGCAGACCGCGATCGACGCGATGCTCTCCGCCCGGTCGCCCCACCACTTCCTGGGCATCGACGATGTCGGCCGGACCTGCGTCGTCGCGACCAAGGGCAACCCGCTGGGCCACGCCATCCTGCGCGGCGGGGCCGGCCAGCCCAACTACCACCCGCAGTTCGTCGCCGACGCCGCCCGCCGACTCTCGGATGCCGGGCTGAACCCGGGTGTCATGATCGACTGCTCGCACGCCAACTCGGAAAAGAAGCACGAACGGCAAGAGGTGGTGTTCAAGTCGCTGATCGACCAGCGTGTCGCCCGCGCGGCCGGGGCGAAGGCGGCGGGCGCGGCAAGCACCCGGCCGTTCATCACCAGCGCGATGATCGAGTCAAACCTCGAAGAAGGTAACCAGAAGCTCCCGGCCGGCGTGAAGCCCGGCGACAACGTCCGCGCTCAACTGCGGCCCGGTGTGTCGGTCACCGACGCGTGCCTGGGGTGGGAAAAGACGGAGCAGGTGCTCCGCGAAGGGTATGCACGGCTGGGGTAGGCCCGGATGACCTTCAAGCGACTCGCGGTCCGGCTGGCGGTGGGTGTGTTGCTTGCGACACTGCCCCTGGCGCTGTGTTTCGCGATCGCCGAGATCATGGTCCTTGTGGGCGTTGACCTGGCTGCACCTGGTCCGGTCCGGGCGCAGCAGCGGCGGAACATCGCGGGGATCGTCCTGATCGCCGGGTTTGTATTGTCGGGCGTGTCGTGGTTCGGGCTGGTGATGTACGCGTTCGCCAAGCTGATGGAGATCGGTCCGCGGGCACGCCATGAACGCCGGCTCCAAGCCATGCGTGACCGCGGCGAGATCGACTTCTGATCGCTCGCCGAACGAAGCTCCCTACGCCTTCAGCTCGCGGC
The DNA here is from genome assembly GCA_030425705.1 of Phycisphaerae bacterium. Lineage (GTDB taxonomy): Bacteria > Planctomycetota > Phycisphaerae > Phycisphaerales > Phycisphaeraceae > JAHQVV01. The sequence goes on along the minus strand of JAUHZU010000002.1, from coordinate 517,184 downwards.
GGAGGATCTTGCCGGTGGGGTTGCGGGGGAGCGCTTCGAGGTGGCGGATCTCTTTGGGGACCTTGTACTGCGGCAGCGCGTCGCGGCAGTGTTGACGGAGGGCCTTTTCGTCGAAGTCCGCGCCCTCTTCGAGCTCGACGAAGGCGATCGGCACCTCGCCACGCATATCGTCTTGCTTGCCGATCACGGCCGACGCCTTGACGGACGGGTGCTGGTTGAGGGCCTCCTCGATCTCGCGGGGGAAGACGTTCTCCCCGCCGATGATGAGCATCTCTTTCTTTCGGCCGGTGATGTAGAGGAAGCCGTCGGCGTCCTGCTTGCCGATGTCGCCGGTGCGGAAGGTGCGCAGCGGCTGGTCTTCGCCAGGCAGTTCGAGGTAGTGCATCACCTCCTCGGTTTTCTCCGGCAGGTGCCAGTAGCCCTGCATCACGTTGGGCCCGGCGATGAGGATCTCGCCTTCGGCGTCCGGGCCGAGCAGGTTGTTCTGCTCATCCACGATGAAGATGCGCACGCCCGGCAGGGGCTTGCCCACGGCGTGCTCGCGGTTCTCGAACGGCGTGGACCAGTTGCTCACCGGTGCCGTCTCGGTGAGCCCGTAGCCCTCCAGGAGCTGCACATCAAACCGGTCGCGGTACGCGTCGTAGGTCGCCTGTGGCAGGGGCTCGGCCCCGCTGACCGTGTAGTTCAGCGACGCGAAGTCCTCGGGCGTCGCGCTCTTTACACCCAGCAGCGCGCTATACATGGAGGGCACGGCGATGAAGATCTCCGGCCGGTGCTCGCGCATCAGCTCGACCATGCGTCGCGGGACGAAGCGAGCGGTGTAGACAACCTTGGACCCCATGTACATGGGCAGGAGCGTCAGCGCGGTCACGCCGAAGGCGTGGAACTGCGGGAGCACGCCGAGGAACGTGTCGGCGGAGGTGAGCCGGGCGTGTTCTTTCGCGCCCAGGACGTTGGTGTGCAGGTTGCCGTGCGAGAGCATGACGCCCTTGGGCTGGCCGGACGTGCCGGAGGTGTAGAGCAGCATGGCGAGCTCGTCGTCGCGCGGGTTGGCGGGCCAGCGCACGGGGGGGACGCCCTTGAAGGACTGCTCTTCGAGCTTGATGAGGTTGACGCCGTCGGGGATCGCCGCTTCGCCGCCGATGAAGTCCAGCAGCTTGCCGACGGTGAAGATGGTGTCGATCTGTGCGTCCTCGATGACGTAGCGGAGGTCGTCGTTGGCGAGGAGGTAGTTAAGGGGGACGGCGACACGGCCGGCCTGCCAGCAGCCGAGCAAGGCCATGGGGAACGCCCCGGAGGTGGGGAGCATGATGCCGACGTTGGGCCGATCGGTGGTCTTGCGGATGAGTTTGGCGAGGTGGAACGTGCCGCCCAGGAGCTTGACGTAGGGGGAGGTGCCCTGATCGTCGACGACGGCCGTCCGCTTGGGGTGGCACAGGGCCTGTTTCAGGATGGGACGGAGCAGAGCCATGGGGACGGGTCTCGGGTGCCGGGTCTCCGCAAAGCGCGATCTTCAAGCGCAGGCCTGGTCGTGTGTGTTCTTGCGGCGTATAGGGTACCGTGATCGGACGTTAGAATATCGGACACCGACCTGCCCGCCCCTCCCCACACGCGCCGCCGCACCATGAAACACCTCGCCCCCCTGCTGCTCGTCCCCGCAACGCTCCTCTCGGCCGTGGGCTGCACGGACTCGACGCTGAAGGACACGTATCTGGAAGACACCTACGTCGACCGCGCCCCGGCCGGGACCGTCGACGCGGCGTACGAGGCCTACCGCCTGGGCGACTACGCGAGCGCGTGGGCGACGGCCAAGCCGATCGCCGACGACTACCTCAACCCGCGTCACCTCGAGGCGGCGTACATCGCCGGCCTGAGCGCGCACGCGCTGGGCGACACGCGCAACGCCGACTGGATGCTCCGCAAGGCGCTGACCAGCGACAACGACGCGCTCGCGGCCGACGCGGGCGCGCAGCTCGGGCTGGTGTACTCGCAGCAGGGCCGGTACGACGAGGCGCTGAAGCTTCTGCTCTGGGCGGCCGAGCAGCAGGAGGGCGAAAACAAGGCTCAGTCGTTCTACTACGCCGGGGTCGCACAGCAGAAGATGGGCCAGTGGTCGCAGGCCCGCGCGACGCTCTACAACGCGCTGCGTCACACCAGCGACCCGGGCATGGAGGCCCAGGTCCGCGAGCAGCTCGCGACGACCGGCTGGACGCTGCAGGTCGGCGCCTACAGCCAGCCCGACACCGCGACCGCCGCCGCCCAGCGCGTCGCCGACCGCGCCAACCGCCTAGGCATCGGGCTCCCCCGTCTGGTCGAGTCGACCGACGGCAACGGGCGCAACCTCACCCTCGTCCAGGTCGGCACGTTCACCAGCTACCAGTCCGCCGCGACATTCCGCGACCAGCTCGGCGCGACCGGCGTCATCATCAAGCCCATCACGCAGTAAGCCGCACACCCACCGACGGCACCACGCGGCTCAGCCCCGGCGGGTGGTGCGGTAGGTGCGTCGGCCGTACGCCCCGACCGCCGCGACGTCCGTGACCGCGGCGGGCGACGGGGCCAGCCCGGTATGGCCCTGGAAGTACGCCAGCGTGTCGCGGACGCGGCGCGGTTCGGCGTTCGGCCGGGACGACAGCATGTGCTCGTGGTCGCAGATCAGCTCGACGACCGTGCCGCCGGTGTCATCGGGCGCGGGCACAAGCAGCACGCTCCAGGCCCAGCCGTGGTCGGAGGTCGAGTGCATCTCGTGCTCGTAGGTCACCAGCCGGCGGGCATGTGCCGCGAGCCCGACGAAGCGGCCCGCATCCAGCCGACGCGCCGCCCATGGCTGCAGCCGGTGACGGATGCGCAGCACCCCATCGTCATAACGGATCACCAGCCGCTCGAACCGCGCGAGCTGCGGGTAGCCCAGCCCGACGATCGCGAGCACGACCAGCGCCAGGACATACAACGTGTTGCCCAGCGGGCCCAGCGTCGCGCGGGTCTGCGCGAGCCGGTCCTGCTCACGCTGCAACGCGTCCTCCCGCATCCGCAGTTGTGACCGCGCGCCCTCGACCATCGACCGGTGCAGCTCCCCCACCGACCCGCCGGACCGCAGCGCTTTCAGGTGCTGTTCCGCCTCGGCGACCGCACGCTCGTGCTGACGCACCACACGCTGCTGACGCGACACCTTGTAGCTCCCCGGCGGGACGCCCCACTGCCAGAGGATGAGCCCCGCCAGCACCGCGGCCACGAGCGTCACCAGGTATTGTCGGCCGCGCGTCCTGCCGCTGGGGATGAACACCAGCAGCGGCCCCGCCGTATGGAGGTCCCAGTCGTGCACATCCAGCCGCAGCGTCCTGGCCATCGTCTGCCCCTGTTGGCTCCGATACACTGGCCCACCAGTCTAACGCCCCCGGAGACCGCCCATGCCCACCCCCCTTAACGACGCAGAGATCACCGACGCCCTCGCGACGCTGCCCGGCTGGTCGCGCGTCGGCGACAAGCTGCACAAGCACTACCCGCTCGCCGACTTCCGCGAAGCGCTTGCCTTCATCGTCCGCATCGGGCTCGAGGCCGAGCAGCGCAACCACCACCCCGAGCTGAGCAACGTCTACAACAACGTCACGATCGACCTGTGCACGCACGACGCCGGGGACAAGATCACACAGAACGATGTAGACCTCGCGCAGGCGATCGAAAACGTCAACACCCGCTAGCCGCAACGCGACACATCGCCGGCCCCTTACCGCCCACCGATCCCGCTATCATCACCGCCCGAGTCAATCCACACCCACGGAGCGCACCCTTGGCCACCCTCAAACTCCTCGAAAAACTCACCACCACCCCCGGCGTGCCCGGGCGCGAGCACCGCGTCCGCAAGCTCATCATGAACGAGATCAAGGGCATCTTCGACAGCGTCACCGTCGACCCGCTCGGCTCGGTCATCGCCGTCAAGAAGCCCAGCCCCAAGACCGGCAAGCCCAAGAAAACCCCGACGAAAGTCATGCTCGCCGCACACATGGACCAGATCGGCTTCCTGGTCTCCCACATCGACGACAAGGGCTTCCTCTACCTCAACCCCGTCGGCGGGTTCGATACCCGCAACCTCTTCGCCCGGGCCGTCACCATCTGCCCCGACCCCAACGACCCGAAGAAAGACCTCACCGGCATCATGAACCCCGGCGGCAAGCCCGTCCACGTCGCCACGCCCGAGGAACGCAAGAAGGTCCCCACCGTCCGGGAGTTCGTCGTCGACACCGGGCTCCCCGTCGAAGAGGTCAACAAGAAGACCAAGATCGGCGACATGGTCGTGATCAACGCCCCGGTCTACTACATCGGCGACCACATGGTCAGCCAGGCGATGGACAACCGCGTCGCCTGCTGGATCGCCATCGAGGCCTGCCGCAAGCTCAAGCACCACGACTGCGAGGTCCACTGCGTCTTCACCGTCCAGGAAGAGGTCGGCCTCCGCGGGGCGATCGCCTCGGCCTACACCATCAAGCCGGACGTCGGCATCGGCATCGACGTCACCCTCGCAGTCGACACCCCCGGCGTGCCCAGCCAGGACTGCTGCACCAAGCTCGGCGACGGCGCGGCGATCACCGTCATGGACGGCTCGGTCATCTGCGACTACGACCTGGTCGAGACCTTCGAGAAGACCGCCAAGCAGAAGAAGATCAAGTACCAGCGCTCCATCCTCGCGGCCGGCGGCACCGACACCGGCGGGATCCAGCGCAACGCCGGCGGGTGCAAGGCCATCACCCTCTCCTGCCCCACCCGCTACATCCACACCGTCACGGAAATGATCCACGAAGGCGACATCACCGCCTGCCGCGACCTGCTCGCCGCGTATCTGGCTACTGTGAAGTAGTTTACAAATCAAACGACTGTTTGACGTATTGCAGTTTTAGCCGCCGCGTCACACGCGACGGGGCCCTGGAACGTCACACGCGGCCCTCCGCCGCGTATGCCGTGGCGGCTATTGCGCGGGATTAACACGCTGTGGCCGTGCTTTCAATCCCACGGCGATGAACGAGATTCACTCCGTCTCAACCTTCATCCGGGCCAGCAGGGCATCAAACTCCTCCAGGGAGAAGAAATCGATCGCCAGGGTACCGCTGCCCTTCTTCCGCCCGGCCTTGACGCGGACGCGGGTGCCGAGCTGCTGGCCGATCTGCCGCTCCAGGTCCGCCAGGTTCGACTTACTCGCGTGTTTGCCTGCCGTGGGCTTTGCATCACCTTCGTTTTGCAGGAATTTGCGGACCGCCTGTTCGACCTGGCGGACCGACAGCCCCTCCCGCACCGCGCGCTGGGCGAGCTGCTTCTGATGGGCCGGGTCGGGGAGCCCCGCGATCGCTCGGGCTTGCCCCATCGACAGGAGCTCTTCCCGCACCAGCCCCCGGCAAAAGTCCGATAAGTTCAGCAACCGCATCAGGTTGCTCACCGTTGACCGTTCGAGCCCGACCCGCTCGGCGATCTCCGCGTGTGGCAGGCCGAAGCCGTCCGCCAACCGCTTGAAGGCCTCGGCCTTCTCCATCGGGTTCAGGTCTTCGCGTTGCAGGTTCTCGACCAGGGCCCACTGCGCGGATCGCTCATCATCCACCTCGTGGAGGATCGCGGGGATCGTCGACAACCCCGCGAGCTGCGCCGCACGCCAACGCCGTTCGCCGGCGATGAGCTCGTAGCCCCCCCGCCCGTCGGGCCGGACTACGACCGGCTGCATGAGCCCGTCCCGCTGGATCGACGCCGCCAGGCCCGCCAGGGCCTGCTCGCTAAACTGCTGCCGCGGCTGGTGCTTGTTCGGCGAAACCTTCAGCACATCGATCGAGACAAACCCCGGCACAGAGCTTCCCCCAGAGCCAACGGTCCCTGTCGAATCAGCGTGGCCGGCAGCCACCTCCGTAACGCCCTCTGCCGGAGATGATTCGACCGGCCCGGCATCGGGCTGGGCGGTTTCGTGAACTGCGAGGTCGGCTGGCTTTTGCGGCACAGGCCTAGACGGCTCTGGCTCGACCGACACGGCTGGGAGATCAGCCGGGGTTCCCATGAGACTGCTCAGGCCTCGGCCGAGCCGTGAAGGACGCTTCTTCTTGTCTGCCATGCCGGCCTCCTTGCCGTGCGGGATAGGGTTCCGACACAGTCTACCAAGCTAACCCTGCCAGGCAATGTTCCACGTGGAACTATCAGCCACCCCCCGTCCACGTCATGCTCATCAACCATTGTCGTGCAAAGATGCCGGGTGCAGCACAGTCTCCGAACCCACGAAACTAAGCTATCAGGTAGCGAAACATTACCGACGCATCATTGAGCACAAGGGTCAAACGAGAATCTGAATCGAACTGGCAGGTTTCACGTGGAACCTCTGTTTTTTACGTTTTCTTGCCTTTTGCTTATCGAACCCTGCCGGATTGCTGGGCGGGTGCCCGATGGTAGATGCCGTGTCGATCTGCCGAGTGAAAGGGCGCTTTGCCGGACCCGCCGACCCCCGAGTTCGAACCCGACGACGGCCGCAGCCGAGGGCCGGCCCGTGACGAGGACGCGTTGCTGCGGCTCGTGCAGGGGCTGGAGACCGAGCTGGCGCAGCTCCGGCGGGAACTGGCGTGGTCGCAGCGTCTGGCGACGCTGGGCACGCTGGCGGCGGCGGTGGCGCACGAGGTGAACAACGCGCTGACGCCGGTGGGGGCCTATGCCCAGCTCGCGCTGGACTCGGCCGACGACACCGAACTCGCACGCAAGGCCCTGGTCGCCGCGATCGACGGGGTGGGGCGGGCGTCGCGGATCGCGGACTCGGTGCTGGGCCTGGCACGAGAGGACCCGGGCGGCGGGGCGGGCGGGCAACGGTGCCCGCTTCGCGAGGCGGTGGACAGCGCGGTGTCTTGCCTGACGATGAGCAGCCGGCACGAGCGGATCGAGGTGCGCGTTTCGGTGCCGAAGATCGACGTCGCGATGGCACGGGGCGAGCTGCAGCAGGTGCTGGTGAACCTCCTGAGCAATGCGCGCAAAGCGCTGCTGGGCAGGGCGGCGGTGGGGCGGGTGTCGATCACGGCAGAACGACCGTCGGCGCAGGCGGGCGAAAACGGTGCGGAACGCATCGTCCTGGTCGTGGCCGACAACGGGCCGGGCATCCCCGAGCCGGTCCGCGAGCGCTTGTTCGATGCGTTTGTCACGCACCCCTCGGGTCAGACTATGCGTCACAAAGAACAGAACAGTGATGCACCGCCTCCCGGCACGGGGCTCGGCCTGTCGATCTCGCGGGACCTGGTCGAGCGCGCAGGCGGACAGATCACCGCGGAGAACGCGGCGGGGGGCGGCGCGGAGTTCCGCATCGAGCTGCCACTCGCGCGCGGCTGATGTTTTGTTTTCGATTTACGTCGTGAGCACTCGGTCACGCCTGCGCACCGGCATGCCTTGGGTCTTCGACCGCGGTGCGCTTCGAGGTGTCTTAGGCGACTTCGCGTTTCTGGAAGAGGGCGACGCCCAGCGCGAGCAGCGCGGCGATGTAGGCCGTGGTATAGGCCGTGACCCCAGTGAGGTAGGACAGCGAGAAGCGTCCTTCCTGGTCTTCGATGAGCGAGTTGCCTTGGGTGATCGCGTCGGTCGGCCAGTGGAACTGGAAGTTGGGCGCGACCAGGTAGAGCGTTTTCCCCGCGAGATACAGTGTTTTCCGCGCGAACGAGTTGTCCGAGTCGGCGATGATGCTCATGCTCTGCCAGACCGAAGCGGCCTGCGGGATGCCCAGCGCCTCGTCGACGGACTGCGCGATCTTCCCGGTGAACAGCCCGACCGCGAGCACAACCAGGCAGACCATGAGCGTCATGACCTGCGACAGGCGTGTCGAGAACACGACCGCCACCGCGGTGAGTACGAGCACGCCCTGCAGCATAAGGACCGCGCCGATAGCGATCTCGAACATCTGGTTGTCGTGGTCCTGCCAGTCGTGCAGCGGCGACTGGAACGACCAGTCCGGCCCGATGAGCGAGACCATGACCAGGCTCAGCGTGAGGATCCCCGCGAGCAGCGCGGTAAAGGTCGAGGTGAAGACGCGGTTGTACAAGTAGTTCGCCGCGGCGGCGAGGAAGAAGGCGATCACCAGCCCGCCGACCGCGAAGGTGAGGACCGGGCCGTCGAGCTGGTCCGAGGCGTTCTGCAGGACGCGGTGGCGGATCGTGAAGAGCACGGTCAGCAGCAGGATGTAGTTCGCGACGACCAGCGCCCCGGCAACGCCGAGGAACTTGCCGACGATAAAGATCGGCCGGGGCACCGGCTTGCTGACGACGGTCAGCGCGGTGCGCGACTCCATCTCCGCGGCGACGACGCCGGTCGCGGTAAACGCGGCGAGGAACATCCCGACAAGGAAGAGGTTGCCCATCTGCAGGTCGACGAGCATGCGGTTGTCGCCCTCGCCGGGGTCCATGGAGTAGGCGGCGAGGAACGGGCAGATCACCATGAACACCGCGCCGACGAGGATCAGCACCACGAAGATGGGCTGGCGGATCGCCTCGAGGAAGGTGTTGCGGGTGATGGAGAGCAGCTGGGTAAACATGCGTCGTACGGCCGGGGGAGCGAGCCGTACATGATACGGGCAGTTGTCGGCGGTGGGGCGGGGGCGGCGGGTTATCGGCGGCGGGGGCATGGCGGTAGCCACGCCCCGGGTGCGCGGCGACTACAATAGTCGGCGGTGTATCAGCTCACCTGCCCATCCTGCTCGCAGTCGCTGTCCTCGCCGTTTGTCCGGCACGGCGCGGTGGTCCGGTGCGGGGCCTGTGACCACCGCTACCGGATCAAGTCCGGCTTTGTCACGCGGACGATCACGACCGGGCCCAAGACCGTCGACGAAACCGACCCGCTGCTGCGCGGCGACAGCGTGGACCTCGAAGCCGACGAGGTCGGTGCCCCGGTACAGATCGACGCGGACGGGAACGTCGTCGGCCTGTCCGGGCTGACGGAACTGATGCGGCAGTCCGACGCCGCCCACGCCCAGGCCGAGGCGATCGCCCGTACCCGCGCCACCGCGACGGAGGACGCGCCGCCGCCCGCCGCGCGCGTTGCCCGCCCGTCGAGCAGCCCCCGCAGCACGCGCTCATCGACACGCCGCGCGGGGCGACGTAAACAGCGCAACGCCAACGGCCTCATCATCGCCGCGGCCCTGCTGGTCCTCGCGGTTACGGTCGGCCTGCTCGCCGTCGTGCTCTCGGGTGTGTTCAGCGGCGACCCCGATGACCCGGGCGACACGACCGCGCAGAACCCTTCCAACGACGGCGGCAACACGCCCGCGATCGCCCAACGCAACGACCCCGAACTCTTCCCCGATACCCCCGGGACGAACGACCCCAACCACCCGGGCAGCGACCCCGACGGCCCGCCGGATGTTCCCGACGACCCCGACCCGTCGCGCTGGATGCTCGTCAAAGAGCGGTACGAGCCGAACCCCGACAACCTCTATGTGCCCGGCGGTTCGGGCGACCCGCGAACCGCAAACCGCGACATCCCGACCGTGCTGGCCCCCGCCACGCCGCTGGTCCACGAGGGCTGGTACATCACGACCCCGCCCCGCGAAGGGCTGACCGCCACGGGCGCGAGCGACGTCGTGCTCTCCACGCTCCAGCCCGCCGAGCCCACGGCCGGCGCGGACGACGGCACGGTCTACCTCGAAGGCGACCTGCTCTACCAGGGCCAGGGCATCGCGCTGCGGGGCGAGGCGCACGTCGCGCTGCTCGACGCGTCGGGACGCATCTTCGCCGAGACCTACCTGCCCTTTGTCGCGCTCCAGGCCGACGAGTCCCGCCGGGTCCGCCTGGCGATCCCGGGCCGGCACTGGTCCCGGGCCCGCGACGTACGAACGAGCGCGGCCGTGTTCGACACCGCCGAGTCGCTGGTGGAGATGCAAGGGGTGCAGATCACCCCGGCCGGGCGTGACGGCTGGGCGTCGGTACGCGTCACCATGCACAACGACCGCGACACCTGGCTGCGCGACGCGATGATCCTGCTCTCGGCCACGGACGCCGCCGGCCGACCCGTCGCACGGTTCATGTCCGTGCAGGAAGACCTCTACATCGCGCCCGCCGGCTGGCTGGATATCGTGCTGCATACCCCGCTGCCCCCGGCCGAGGGCGATCTCAACTGGCAGGTGCAGGTGATCGAGCGATAGCCGCGCCCGGGTCCCCAGAACATCATGACCAAGAAGCCGCTGACCAGCGGCGTTATCCCTTTCAGGTGCCTCAGGTACAGCCGACCACGAAGAGGAACAGCGAGATCATCGCTGCGAGACAGGTGATGAGGCGTGCCATGCGTGGCTCCTGAATAGAACCCAAAGACAATCGGTCCCGATACTATAGCGCGCGTGAACAAGCTTGCCCAGATACTGCCCGGCCTCTCGCCGGACTCGATCGCCCGGGCCGGTCAGGCCCTGCGCGCCGGGGCGTGTATCGGCCTGCCGACGGAGACGGTATATGGGCTGGCGTGCGACGCGCTGAACCCCGCGGCGGTGGCGGGGGTGTTTGCCGCGAAAGACCGGCCGAACTTCGACCCGCTGATCGTGCACGTGCGCGATGCCGGGCAGGCCCGGGTGCTCGCGGTGTTTTGCGAGCCGGCCCGCGTGCTCGCGGAGCGGTTCTGGCCGGGCCCGCTGACGCTGGTGCTGCCCCGGGCGGTGGGGGACGCGGGCCAGCCCATCGTTCCGGACCTCGTCACCGCCGGGCTGCCCGCCGTCGGACTCCGTGTGCCGGACCACCCGGTCGCTCAGCAACTGCTTAGCGCCACCGGCCTCGCGCTGGCGGCACCCAGCGCCAACCGCTTCGGCTCCGTCAGCCCGACGACGGCGCAGCACGTCGCGTCGGAGCTGGGCGACCGCATCCCGCTGATCCTGGACGGCGGGCCGTGCGCCCGCGGCGTCGAGTCCACGGTCGTCGGGTTCACCGACACCGGCAGCATGCGGGTGCTGCGGCTGGGCGGCGTGCCGGTCGAGGCCCTGCGCGAAGCGCTGCCCGGCCACGCGGTGGAGCTGACCCCACCCACCAGCCGGCCCAGCGCACCGGGCCCGGCGGACGCCGCACAGGCCCTGCCGTCGCCGGGCATGACCGACCGGCACTACGCGCCGCGCACGCCGCTGCGCTATCTGCCGCACGACCCCGGGGCGGGGCCGGCAGCAGTCACCCCGCCGGCGGGGCGGTGGGGGCTGTTGTGGTTCGGCAAACCCGAGCACGCCCCGGACCCGTCCGGCTTCGCGGCCGAACGCAACCTCTCGCCCGACGGCGAGATGACCCGCGCCGCGGCCAACCTGTTCGCGCACATGCGCGAGCTGGACGGGCTGGGGCTGGACGGCATCGTCGCCATCGGCGTCCCGGACACCGGGCTCGGCCGGGCGATCAACGACCGCCTGAGACGGGCGGCGACGGCCCCGGGGTAACGTTGTCGGGCCTTGTATTTTTTTATGTTCCGGGGGCTCATGGCTATTGCATCCGATAAAGCGCGATCTATAATTCGCGCGATCACGGCCTCGTGGTCCGTGGGAACAGAAGGAAGCTTGGGCGTTCTGCCCAGAAAGCGAGCCGGAACCATCATGAAAACCCTCTTGATTCGTCCTGCCCTGGCAGGGTCGTTGTTGATGTGCGCGGCCACCGGCGTGTCGGCCAGCACCACCCTCATCGATTTCAACAACGTGTCGCACGGCACGGTGGTGAACAACCAGTACCCCGGTATCACCATCTCGGCCGACAACGCGACGAACAACGTCGACGTCGCCGTCGCGTTCGACACACAACTCCAGCCATCGTTCGACCCGGACATGACCAGCCCCTGGTCGGGCGGCAACATCCAGAGCGCGCTGCTCGGCAACGTCCTGGTGATTCAGGAAGACGGCCCGATCGTCGGCGGGATGGTCGGCCCCGGCGGCAACCCGCACAACGAAGGGGCGCGCCCGGCCGGCACGATCACCTTTGCGTTCAACCAGGTCATCACCGCCTTCGGCATGGACGTCGTGGACATCGAAGGGCCCGTCGAGTTCGGCACGACCTCGGGCTTCTTCCTGCAGTTCTTCCTCAACGGCGTGGAAGTCGCGGACGTCGCCTTCGGTGAACTCATCACCCCCGGCAACACGTTCTACGACCCGACGATCGAGTTCGGCAACAACACGGCCAACCGCATCAGCCCCTACTCTGTCGACGACCTGAACGCGCACGGCTTCAACGTCACCGGCTTCGACACCGTCGTGGTCAACCTCGGCGGCTCGGGCGGCATCGACAACATCGTCTACGAGACCGTGTCCGGCACCGGCGTCCCCAGCCCCTCGGCCGGCCTCGCGGGGCTCGCGCTGCTCGGGCTCACCCTCCGCCGCAAGCGCCAGGCCTGAACCGGTAACACCTAAGACCGACAACAATACGAGCACCCGCCCCTCACAGGGCGGGTGTTTGTTTTATAGAGATCCACTGAGGCGCAGCGGTGGTCAGCCCTGGCCGTGGATGGCGACGCGGTGTTTGCCGTCGCTCTTGGCGCAGTAGAGCGCGCGGTCGGCGAATCCCAGGAGCTGGTCGGCGGTGGCGTCGGGCGCGAAGGAGCGCGTCGCGATGCCGATGCTCATCGAGACCCGGCCGGCAAAGCCCATGGCCTCGCACAGTCGGCCGCCGCCTTCGGCGAAGCTGAGTCGGATGCGTTCCGCCGCGGCGCGCGCCTCGTCGAGGCCGGTCTCCGGCAGCACGACGACAAACTCGTCCCCGCCGATGCGCCCGGGCACATCCGATGCGCGGCAGTTGGCCTTGAGGACCTGCGCGGCGAGCTGGAGCACACGGTCGCCCGCGGCGTGGCCGACCGCGTCGTTGAGCGCCTTGAACCCGTCCATATCGACGACCAGCAGCGCGAGGTCGCGGTTGTCGCGTACCGCCGCGGCGTAGCGCTGCTCGAGCGCCTCGGTCAGCGCGCGGCGGTTGGCGATGCCGGTGAGCGCATCGGTTGCGGCGATGGTCTCCAGCTCGCGCACGAGCGACTGGAGCTGCTGGTTGCGGATCTTCAGCTGCGCGAGGGTCGAGGTGAGCTGCACCTGCAGCCGGGCGTTCTCCTGGCGGACGGTGTGGATCGCGAGGTTTTTATCGATCAGCATCGGGAGCTGTTCGAGCTTCCCTTCGTTCAGCACCAGGTAGTCGTAGGCGCCGTGGTTCACCGCGAGCAGGGCGTGGTCGACCTGCGACGCGCAGCCCGCGTCGACGAGCACGATCACCGGCAGGTCCGGGCGCTCGAGCAGCACCTCCTCCAGCACGCGATCGATTCCAGCGTCACGCAGCTCGAGGTGGCACAGCAGCAGGTCGGTCTGCGACAGGTCCTCGTCGAGCGCTTCGGCCAGGGACTGCACCGCGTGCACCGTGGCGCGGTCGTCCTGCCGGTGCACCGATGCACGGACCCGATCGGCCGTGACCTGCCCGCCGCCGAGGACCATGAGCCGCCACGGCCGGGCATCGCGGTCGAGCACCCGGCGGAGGTTCGGTGGCAGTGGGTTCATTGGGTCTCCCCCCAATCGGACGCTGAACAAAAGCGGCTAGACCGCGGCCCGATCGGATCGGCCCCGCGCCTATATGCCCGCCGTTGTTATCGACAGATTCCGGGCCCCGATGAAGCAGCTCGATAAGGGGGATTTCAGCCCGCCGACAGCGACGCCAGGAGCTCGCGGGCGTGGGCCTGCGCGTCGCCGGTCAGGCGTTCGCTGGCCTGCTGGAGCAGGGGCTTGGCGTCGGCGGGGCGGTCGAGGTAGCGGGAGTAGAGCAGCCCGAGGATGAGCTGCAGGTCCGCCTTGTCCGGGTGGCGGGGGTAGGTCTGCAGCAGCAGGCGGTAGGCCTCGGCCGCCTGGGCGTGTCGGCCGTCGCCGAAGAGCTGGTTGGCGACGTCGGTCTGCAGGCGTTCGCTGAGCACCTGGTCGGGGTGCTGTCCGAGCAGGTCGGCGTACAGCGACGCGGCGCGGGGCAGGTCGTGGTCGCCGGCGGCCTGCGCGATGGCGCGGCGGGCTTCGAGCACGGCCGGGTCTTGCGGCGGAGCGTTCTTGCCCTGCCAGGTGTCGTGCTTGCCGTCCCAGGCCTGGTAGCCGTCCCGGCTGATCTTGCGGAATTTCTGCCGGCGGCGGCGATGTTCGAGCAGGGACAGCAGGTCGTACGGCTCGCGCGGCAGCAGGCGGGTAAACAGCAGCGACATCCCGAACCCAAAGCCCGCGATCGTCCCCGCGAGGTGCGCGGTGTACGCGACCCCGCCGTAGCCGCTGGTGTAGAAGAATAGGTCCTTGGCGAAGAAGAACAGCACGACCCACGTCGCCTGCACCTCGAAGAAGTAGATGAACAGGAACAGCCAGAAGAAGATCGTGATCCGCGTGCGGGGGAACAGCGCGAAGAACGCCCCGGTCACGCCCGCCACCGCGCCCGACGCACCGAGTGCCGCGGCGTCGGAGGTCAGCCAGTGCCCGACGCCGGCCAACGTCCCCGCCGCGAGGTAGAAAAACAGGTAGCCGAACTTGCCCAGCCGGTCCTCGACGTTGTTGCCGAACACCCAGAGGAACACCATGTTGCCGATCAGGTGCAGCGGGTCCTGGTGCAGGAACTGGCTGGTGATGAACTGGAACAGGCGGGTGTCTTCGCCGGTCCACAGGTAGAACCGCAGGACGGGGAAGCGGTCCCACAACTCGCCGATCGACAGGCCCTGCAGGCTGCCCCAGACGACGCCCGCCTCGCCGATCTGTTTGAACGTCGCCAGGAACACGACGACGTTCACCGCGATCAGCGCGTAGTTCACATAGGGCGTGTCGCGCAGCGGGCGGTCGGTCCTGATCGGGAACAAGATCATGAGGGGGTAGTGTAGCCCGAGGCCTGCGGGAGAGCCCGCGCCTGACCGACCACGCGGGCCACGCGCCGGCCCCTACAATGCCCGGCCCATGACCGCCGACACCACCCACCACCTTGAGCACCGCCCCGAGACCGACCCGACGCCGCTGCTCGAACATGAGTGGATGCTGACCAACGGCGTCGGCGGGTTCGCGATGGGCACCGCGCTGGGCGCGAACACTCGGCGGTACCACGGCCTGCTCATCGCCGCCGCCAGGCCGCCGGTCGACCGCGTCGTCGTCCTCCACCAGGTCTTCGAGGAACTGGTGCTCACCGCCGGCGACGGCACAACGCAGACCCTGTCGCTCGGGCCGATGCTCTTCCGCGACGACCGGGGCCGGCGCGTCATCGCCCCCGACTGCGTCGACCTGCTCCGCCGGTTCGACCACGGGCTCGACGCGGTCTGGTCCTACGCCTGGGGCGCGCTGGCGCTGACCCGCCGGCTGGTGCTGCACGACGGCGAGCCCGCCTGCACGCTGCACTACGACCTGCACGGGCTCAACGGCGTGTGCGAGCGGGCCGAGCTGCGCCTGCGCCCGATGCTGACGCTGCGCGGGTTCCACGACCTGTCGCATCGTGCCGACGCGCAGCATGCTTTCGAGGCCCGGGCCGACGGCGACACGCTCTACGCCGCGCGCGGCGGCCGGTCGGCGGTGTTCCGCGCGGCCGGGGCCGAGTGCGTGAGCGACCCGCAGTGGTGGGAGCGTGTGGACTACCCGATCGAGCGCCACCGCGGCCTGGGCGATCGGGAAGACTACAACGCACCGGCCGTGTTCCGCCTCCCGCTGCCCGCGACCGACGACGCGGCGGTGCGTTTCACCGCAACACTGGGTGATTCACCCGCCACACCCCAAGACAGCCCGGAGCGGCGACGCCAGCGCCTCCGCCCGATCATCTACGCACTGACCGAGCAAACACAGGACGAGAACCAGGACGACGCCGGCCGCCACGACCCGCTGCCGCGCATCCTCGCCCGCGCGGCGGACGACTTCATCGTCCGCCGCGACGTCGCCGGCCGGACACTCTCGACCATCATCGCCGGCTACCCGTGGTTCGCCGACTGGGGCCGGGACACCTTCATCGCGCTGCCGGGGCTCTTGCTCTGCACCGGCCGAGCCGGCGAAGCCCGCGACACACTCGCCGCCTTTGCCGGGGCGTTACGCGGTGGGCTGGTCCCCAACCGTTTTGATGACGACGACCCGACGCTCGCCCACTACAACACCGTCGACGCGTCGATGTGGTTCGTGCACAGCGCACTCGCGTACCTTGACCACACCAACGACCGCGACACGTGGGACGGCTGGCTCGCCGACGCCTGCGTGCAGATCGTCGAGGGCTACCGCACCGGCACCCACGCCGACCCCCACGCCGGGGGCGAACCCGTGCCCATCGCCATGCAGGCCGACGGGCTCATCGCGGCAGGCCACGAGCATAGCCAGCTCACCTGGATGGACGCCGCCGCGCTCGACGCCGAGGGACGACCGCACGTCTTCACGCCCCGGCCCGGCAAGTGCGTCGAAATCAACGCCCTCTGGTACAGCGCGCTGGTCCAGCTCGCCGACCGGCTGCCCGCGTCGTACAAAGCCGAACGAAGACGTTACGCCGAACTGGCGACCCAAACTGCTGCGTCGTTTGGGGAGGCGTTCTGGTCCGACGATCTCGGGCACCTGGTCGACCACCTCGCGCCCGACGGCCATGGGAAGTGGGTCGCCGACACCGCGCTGCGGCCGAACCAGATGATCGCCTGTGCCCTCGAACACAGCCCGGTCCGGCCCGAGCACCGGGCCCGATCCGTCGCGGCGGTGCGGGACAGGCTGCTCACCCCGGTCGGGCTGCGGACCCTGCCGCCGGACGACCCGGACTACCACCGGGCCTACGGCGGCCCGCCGTTCGAACGCGACGGGGCGTACCACCGCGGGATCGTCTGGCCCTGGCTGATCGGCCCATACGCCGAGGCGGTGCTCCGTGCCGACGGCTTCAGCCCCGCCGCGCGGCAGGAAGCCCGCGACGCCATCGCGCCGCTGCTCGAGCGCCTCACTACCACCCGCCACCCGGGCATGCTCGGCCAGCTCCACGAGATCCACGAGCCCGAGCCGCCCTTCGCCCCGCGCGGCTGTCCCGCCCAGGCCTGGTCTGTCGCCGAGGTCCTCCGCGTCTGCCACCTGCTGCAGCGGCCCACGGGCTAAGCGGCCACCACGAACCCGTAGCGCAGACGATTTCTTTCTCACCCGGGGAAATCAGCGCTATAGTTCCGTAGGTTTCGTTTCGATAGAAACCCAGCGGGCCAGCCCGCGCACAACCCACGCTCCTTGGAAAGATGCAGGCGGCGGCCCGCCCCCGGAGTCCGCCCCTGCATCGATTTTGCGCGCGCTCAGGCCGCCCGGCCGCGGCCGGCGTGGCGCTCGACCCGCCGGCGGATCCGGTGCACCCCGCGGAGGATGTCGCTCGCGGACTTGTACTGCGCCATCTCCGGGTTCTTCGGCCGGAGCACCGCGGCCGTGAGCGCCGACAGCGCGTGCGCGGTCTCCGACTCGGGGTCGAAGGCGATAAGCTGCTTCAGCTCCGGGTTGCCGTGCGGCTTGGTGATCTGCACGGCGAGGTAGAACGAGTCGACGGTCTTGTCGACCTTGCCGTGCACCTCGGCCATCGCGCGGTTGGTGACGTGGCCGCGTTCGAGCATCTTGCCGAGCATCTTCTGGATCTGGCTGGTGCGCATCATCTCGCTGAAGAGCGTGTCGAGCATCGGCGACTCGCCGATCTGCTCCCCGATGCGGCAGGCCGAGCCGAAATCGACAAAGCCGACCCCGTCCTCGGTGATCACCATGTTGTCCATGCGCAGGTCCAGGTGCATGACCCGGGCCTGCTCGTGCAGGGCGGAGAGCAGGTCGGCGGCCTGCTCGGCGAAGTCGAGCTGGCTGAGGGTGGCGCCGCCGACCCGCATCCAGTTCATGTGCAGCGTGCGGACAAAGCCGCGGGCGTCCTTCTCGATCCCCAGCGGCTTGGGCACGCGGTGGCGGTAGTTCGGCGCGAGGTTCTTCTGCAGGATGCCGAGCATCGCGGCCTCGCGCGTGAGGAAGGTGGGGAACACATGGTCGACGAGCTTGCGGGCGCGTTCTTCCAGGTCGCGGACATCGACCTCGGGGAACTTCTGCCGGAGACGCCAGACCATGTTCGGGTAGGTCGGCACCCGTTTGGTGACGAGGTAGCCATCCGGCGTGTCGGGCGTGACGGGGCAGCGGGACAGCTCGACGTGGTAGGTGAAGCGTTCGGTCGTGTCGCCGGGCTGGAGGAGCTGGACCTTGCGGGCGACAAACCCGTAGCCGGCCGTGCGCAGCCCGGGGAGGGGGAGCCCGGCGTGGATCGGCGCGGGCACCTGTTCGAGCAGGAAGCCGCGCTTGTTGTCGTAGGCCTCGGCGAGGTTGCGGACGCTCTTCTCGTTCGTGCAGGCGTAGGCGAAGACGCCGCCCCAGCGCAGCCGGGGGAACACCTCGTCGGGCAGCTTGGGTTCGCCGGCCCCGGCGAGGAGGACATCGACCAGCCGGCCGGGCGTGGGCTCGCTGCTGCGGGCGACCAGCCGGCCCTTGCGCTGGGTGCGGAGGACCGCGTCGCGCATCGCGCGCAGGAGCTTGTCCCGGCGGGGCGGGGCGGGGGCACCGGCGCGATCGGCAGGCGACGCGGTGTAGGGCGGCAGCCACGCGCTCAAAGCACGCCACCAACCCGGACGCGCCGTTGGCGAAGCGGGACGCGCCGTTTGGACCGGCGACAGGGCAAGGGGTTGGGGGGTAGGCGCAGGGCTGGGTGCAGTCGCCACCGGCGCGGGCTGCGGCACGGGCGGGGTTTCGACTGACGGCGCGGCGTCCGGCCGACCCGACGAGGTACCCGGCGCAGGCACCGACGCCCGCGGCGGCGGCGCACCGTGCAGCGACGGCGACGAGCCGGCACGATCGGCCCGGCCACGCGCGTCCTCACGCATGTGCTTGTAGATCGGGTGGTCCTGGCTAGGCATGGGACTCCAACCAACTCCGCTGGGAACACAACCCCCATAGTCTACGGCATCGCCCGGCCCACCTACCATCGGCCGACCCACGCCCCTCGCCTTACGAATCGGCCCACGCCTCAGCCCCGGACCAGCCCCCAGGTCCGCAGCAGCGTCCACCACACCAGCTTGCCCGGCCAGAGGAACAACGCCCACTTCAAGAGCGCCCGGTTCGCATCATCCTCGAACGAGAACGGGTTGTTGATCAGCGTCCCCCCGATGCCCAGCTCCGTCATGTCCGGCGACGGGTTGAACGCCAACGCCGACAGCAGGTACGCCGCCATGCAGAGCCAGTACGTCGGGTGCACCCACGGCTGGACATCGGGCAGCAGCACGACGACCGCGACCCACGGCCCCACCACAAACGCGGCGGAGAACACCCAGCCGAACAGCACGCCGATGAGCAGCTTGACGGATCGCGGGCTGTCGTCGTGTCCGGGCATTCCCCTGATTCTACAAGCACGCCGACCGCTCACAACACCCGCAGCCGGCCGGCTACCGTATGCTGTGAAACCAGTCGAAACGCGGAGAAGGATGGCATGCACAGATGGGTCGGGTCATTGGTTTACGTATTGGTGGTCTGGCTGTCGCTCGGCTGCTCGGCGGGACCGGCGCAGGAGGCCCCGGTCTACACCCTTACCGGCGGGGGTTTCGCCGCCGAGATCGACCCGGCGACGCTCCGCGTGGTCTGCACCGAAGCGCGCGAGGGCCGTTCGGCCGTGGTCTCTAAGGCGCAGCAGGGACTGCCGGGCCCGACCGACATCGCGTTGAGCGACACCGCCCTGGCGTGGACGCTCGGGGAGGTCCGGGTGATCGCGGAAGTGATCGATGCCGGGCTGACGCTGACGTTCACGAGCGAAGAGTGTTGCGACGTTGTCTTCCCCGTGCTCGGGCGTGACCGGGTTGCCGACCCGGCACCGGTCGAGTGGCTCCTGCCGATCCACGAGGGCCACCTGATCCCTGACGACGACGCGGACTGGGCCGGGCACCTCGCCGGCCAGTCGCCGACGAACACACTCGAGGGGCTGTCGGTCCCGTTCCTCGGGCGGCGCGGCGGCGACGGCAAAACGCAGGCATGGCTATTGACGGACCCGGTCAACAACACGCTGCGCTACACCGGCGACGGCACGGGCACGCCGATCGGGCTTAGCATCACCCACAGCTTCAACCCGGTCATGGACGACACACGCTACCGCGTGCGCTTCGTGTTCACCGGCGAAAGCCCGATCGCGCCGGCCCTGGCGTACCGGGCGTACCTGTCCGAGCACGGCCTGCTGCGCACCCTGGCCGAGAAGATCGCGGACAACCCGGCGGTCAACCGCCTTCGCGGCGCGCTGCACGCCTATGTCTGGGACGATGGGCTCATCAGCGCCCACGACCTGCGGCAGGCCAAGCCGATCGCCGCGCTGCTCGCCGCCGCCGCAGACGCCGACCCCGGCGAATCAGACGCGGGCCGTCTGTGGTCCCTTCTCGATGAGGCGGGGCACCACGCCGTGCGGCAGCTTGTCGCGGAAGAGTGGGCGTCGATGTACCTGAAACGCGAACTGGCGGCGGCGCTGTCGCGCGTGATGGCCGACGCAGATAACAACGGCATGACCCGCGACGCGGTCTACGACGTGCTCAGCGACCACCTCCGCCCGCCGAACACCTGGGGCGACGGCATCAGCACCGCCATGATCGACACGCTGCGGGACGCAGGCATCGAGCGGGCCCTGCTCCTCGCCAGCGACCTCTCGCCCTCGGCAAGCAAGCCGCACGTGAGCGCCTACGCGGACGCAGCCGGCTACCTCTTCGGGCCGTACGACTCGTACCACTCGATCCACCCGCCCGACATGCCCGAGGACCGGACGTGGGAGACCGCGCAGTTCGACCAGGCGCTGTGGGAGCTCGGCGGCGTCCGGCGGGAAGACGGCAGCTACGCCGCCGGGTTCAAGCAGCGTGGCCGGCACCTGTCCTCCACCGCGGCCCGGCCGTACGTCGAGCGGCGTGTGACCGGCCTGCTCGAACGCGCGCCGCACACCGCGTGGTTTGTCGACTGCGACGCGTTCGGCCAGCTCTTTGACGACTACACGCCCGACCGCATGTGCTCCAAGCACGACGACATGCACGAACGGTTGTCGCGTATGCAATGGATGAGCGAGGCGCACGGGCTCGTCGTCGGCTCCGAGGGCGGCAGCGCCTACGCCGCCAACGCGATCCACTACGCCCACGGCATGACCACGCCCGTCGTCGGCTGGGGCGACCCCCGGCTCACCGAACGCGACAGCGACTACTACCTCGGCGGGTGGTGGCCTCCCAACGGCCCGGCCGTGTTCGTCCAGCAGGTCCCGCTCGCGCCGGGCTACGCGAAGGTCCACTTCGACCCGCGCTACCGCCTGCCGTTGTACCAGGCCGTGCTCCACGACTGCGTCGTCACCACGCACCACTGGGGCTACCACTCGCTGAAGTTCATCGACCAGGCCCAGACCGTCGCGCTGACCGAGCAACTCTACAACGTCCCGCCGCTGGTCCACCTCAACCGCGAGCAGTGGGGGCTGCACGGCGCAGCGCTCACGCAACGGATGGCCTTCTTCGCGCCCATCCACCGCGACGGCGCGCTGCTGCCGCTGACCGGGTTCCGGTGGCTCGATGATGCACGGCTCGTGCAGCAGACCACGCTCGGCAACCGCTTCACCCTCACCGTCAACTTTAGCGACGCCCCGTTTGAACACGCGGCCGGCACGGTCCCGCCGCGCACCGCCGAGTGCATGGACCACGCAACCGGCGCGGTCACGCGCTACACGCCCTGAGGGCGACGCCGTTACTCCGCCTCGGCGTCCGCGCCCGCGAACAGGTCGAGGATGCTCTCGTACGGCACGCAGTTGTGGAACACCATCTGCAGGTTTTCCTGCCGGCCGTTCTCGGTGTTGTAGTACACGCTGGTGGTCGTCGTCACCATGCCGACGACCTGCCCGCGGTCGTTGAGGATCGGCCCGCCGGACGAGCCCTTGGCGTAGTCGGCGGTGATCTGCATCCGCCGGACACCCGCACCGTTGCGCCGGGGCTCCAGGTAGAAACGCGACACCTCGCCCGACGTGTAGCAGTAGAACCGCCCGTCGGGGTGCGTGATCGCGTGGACCCGCTCGCCCTCTGCCGCGTCGCGCGCGATGGGCAGCGGGGTGTACGGCCCGTGCTCCGGCGACAGACGCACCAGCGCGACGTCGTCCCGCTCGTTGCTCGCCAACACCTCGACGATCGGCACGACCCGGCCGTCACGCGTCCGCGCGACCATCGTCAGGTTGTCCCGGTTGGCGACGACGTGGTGGTTGGTTACTGCCAACCCGTCCGCGCTGACGACGAAGCCCGTCGCGCAGTTCGCGTGGTTCCGGTCGCAGTGGCCGCAGAGGTAGAGCCCGGCCACGACCAGCACGCCGTCGGCCGCGCGGCCGTAGAGTTCTTCCGCGTCCTCGGTCAGCGTGCCCTCGGGCGGGGCGTCCAGCGCGACCGTCCGCCGACGGAGTTGGCGCAGCAGTGTTTCGTTCGGCGTCGTCTCGCCCGCGTCGATGTGCCGGGTCGCCTCGCGCTCGACCGACGCCACGATCGCCTGGTCGTCGACGTAGTCCTCGTTGTCCGCGTTGGCCAGGTGCGAGCCAAGGGCGAGGGTACTGACAGACACCGCAAACACCGGCAGCCAACGCTGAGGAAAACGCATCACGGGCTCACATGAGGAAGAGGGTTCCGCCCCATGGTACGCCGTGGACCGGCTCGACGTTCGTCCTATGAGGCCCGGCGGCCGAGCGGGTTTACTCCTGCTCGGCCAGCCAGCGTTCCGCGTCGATCGCCGCCTTGCAACCCATGCCCGCGGCGGTGACCGCCTGGCGGTACACGTGGTCGGACACGTCTCCGGCCGCGAACACGCCCTCGATGTTGGTCGTCGAGCGGTACGGGTCCTTGAGCTTGAGGTAGCCCGCGTCGTCCAGGTCGAGCTGGCCGTCGAGGAACCCGGTGATGGGCGTGTGCCCGATCGCGAGGAAGAGCCCGCCCAGCGGCAGCTCGCGCTCCTCCTGGGTCTGGTTGTTGATCAGCTTCACGCCGGTGATCTTGTCGTCGCCCAGCACGTCGGTGACCTCGGTGTGCCAGTGCATCTGGATCTTGGGGTGGTTCAGGGCCCGCTCGGCCATGATCTTGCTCGCCCGCATCGCGTCCCGCCGGACGAACATGTGCACCTTGCTCGCGAACTTGGTGAGATACGTCGCCTCCTCGACCGCGCTATCGCCGGCACCGACGACGCCCAGCTCCGCGTCGCGGAACATCGGCAGCGCGCCGTCGCACACCGCACACGCGCTCACCCCGCCGCCGGACTTCGCCAGCCGCTGCTCGTTCTCCAGCTCCAGCCAGTTCGCCTTCGCCCCCGTCGCGATGATGACCGACTCGGCCAGGACCTCGTACCCGCCGTCGCCCTTCACGTGGAACGGCCGCTTGGACAGGTCCACCGACGCGACGTCCTGGAAGATCGAGAACAGCTTGCCGCTGATGTCCTTGCCGGCCTTCGGCCCCTCGTCGGTGACGACGCGGGTGTCGAAGCGCGCGGCCTGCTCGAAGAACTTCTGCATCATCTCCGGGCCGGTCACGCCCTCGGGGAAGCCGGGGTAGTTCTCGACCTCGGTCGTGAGCATGAGCTGCCCGCCGGCGAGCAGCGACCCGGCGGACCGGCCGGCAAACACCAGCGGGTTGAGCGAGGCGCGTGCGGCGTAGATCGCCGCCGTCCACCCCGCGGGGCCGGAACCAATGATGACGACTTTCTCGGTAGGCAGATCGGTGATTGTCATGGTCGGGGGATTGTAGCGGGGTAGGGGGAAGCTGTGGATGGGGGGTTGGGGTGCATGAAGCAACCGTGCACGGCCCTGTTGTATTCCCAAACCGCGCACTGCACACCGCGCCCCAACTCCGAACACCAAACCTAATCCCGCGTCCACGTCGCAAACCCGTAGCGCGTCCCCGGGCCGTCGTCCGAATCGACATTCACCACCGGCGACCCGGCGATCTCCAGCCAGACCGTCTCGCCTGCCGGCGGCGCGAGCGGCGCGGCGTGGCCGTCGAGGTACACGAGGTTAGCCCGGCCGGCGTGTCGGAAGTGCCCGGCCCCCGTGACGCGCCCGGGCCGGCGGTACGACACCGCGTGCGGCTCGTAGAACCGGGCGGGGTCGAAGTCCTGGTGCACCGCGTCGGCGAAGGCGAAGACCCGCGCGGGCTGGTCCACGGCCTGTAGCGTCTCGGCCGGCCGTCCCAGCGGGAACGGCCAGACGAGCCCGCCGTTGTAACCATAATGCGCCGAGGACCGCTCGAACTTCGCAACAAACCCCGGGTCCTGCCGCGGGAACGCCGGGCACGCCAACGCCTCGGCGATGTCCTCGCCCAGGTACGCCGCCAGCGGGCCACGCGTCGGGTCCAGCGGCCGCCCCGCGCCCGTGCCCGGGCCGCCCGTCTCGTAACCAAACCACCACCGCACGCCTCCGTCCTCCGACACGCCGAACGGCATCAGCCGGCCGTCGTGCTCGGACGCGTAGTTCAAGAGCGCCGTGCCGCACTGCCGCTGGTGGCTCAGGCACACCGACGCCCGCGCCGCCCGACGCGAAGCGCCCAGGGCCGGCAGCAGCACCGCCACCAGCAGCGCGACCACCGACACCACCACGAGCACCTCGATCAGCGAGAACCCGTGTGCCGTTTGTTGTGCATGACGTGTCATCGTCTAGAACCCGTCGTCGTGAACGAACGGGAATAGCCGCCGCGTCATACGCGGCGGTCCCCCAATGGCATCGGTGGACTTCATAACGCGTGCAAGCCCCCGCCGCGTTTGACGCGGCGGCCAAACAGCAGCACACCACACGCAATCAGCGCCGCGGTCCCCGGCTCGGGCACAATCGGCACACTCAGCGGCGATCCCACACGCTCGAAGTTGTTGTCCGGGTCGAAGAACACCGCGTTGATGCCCTCGAACTGCCCGTCCGCGAGCGGCTCTTCATCGATGCCCAGCACGCTGAACGCCCAGTCGGGGTTGGTCAGGTCGAACCCCTCCCAGACGCCCAGCGGGTGGGTGCCCGAGGCGAGTTCCCAGTTGCCATCGACGGGGTTGGTGTGGGTGTCGCCGTCGGCATCGGTGTAGGTGAGGTTGAAGAGAAACCCGCCACCGAAGCCGGCGGTAAAGCTGAACACGCCGTCGTCCTGGAACGCGGTGAGCAGGTCGAGCACCGTCGCGTCGCCATCCCACCGGTAGAGGAAAGCGTGGGACGGCGAGGCGTACGGCCCGCCGAAGGTGTCCCAGTCCACGACAAGCACCGTGGTGTTCGCGCCGCTGCCGACCGACGCATCGACCTCGATGTCGTACCCCGCGAAGGACACGACCTCCGCCGTGCACGGCAGCGCCGCCGACGCACCCAGCACCCACGCAAACACCCCGGCGCGCGCGGCGCCACGACCCAGACCATCCGAAAACAACATGAAAATACTCCCGGCCCCAATCGCGGGGGCCCGCTGGGAACACGCCCGGCCGTCGCGGCACGGGCACGGTCACCCCACGCCCCGAACACCGGGGCCACAGGCAGGTCTTCCGGCTCCGGGCGGTCCGTGTCGGCCTTCCCAAGCCGCCCGTTGCAGGCGGCCCAGCGGCATCTTCGACACGGCGCAGGCCCGTTTACGGCGGCGCGACCGCGGGGGAGTCACCGAACAGGCCAGCCATCCACGGCCCGTCGGCTCACCCCACTTCCCTTTTCACCCGCAGCTCGGCGGGCAAGGCCGAGGCGCGGGCACCTGGGGGTGTGAGCGCGCAGGGTAGCGGGTGCAGGAAGCGGCGTCAACATTCAATCCGTTTATCCGGATGGTCGGATGTTTTGATGCGCGGTGCCTGCCCGACCGTACGGCCACCCCAGGCCTCTGCGCCTGAAAACACACGGCGGCCGCTGAGCCGCCGTGTGCAAAACAGCGGGGCGGTCAAGCCGCGAGGGCCCGGCCGTGCGCCGCGGCCTCGGGCTTGTGCAAGGAGACGACCGTGAGCACCGCCGCGCCGTTGGCGAGGTAGTACACCAGGTCCAGGCCCTCGAAGCCCAGCAGCAGCGGGGCCGACACAAACACCACGCCGACCGCGGCGTCCACCGCGAGGTGTACGGCGTACGGCAGGACACGGACGACGCCCAGCATGTGGTCGGTCAGGAGCGTCAGCGCCAGCGCTGCTACGCCGATGACGACGCTCAGCCAGAGCGCCAGCGGGTGCGACGCGCCGAGCCCCAGGAGAAACGGCGCGGCCAGCAGGACCAGGGCAACGGGGTAGTCAAGGAACGCGTGGATCTTTTTGGTCACGAATCGGGGGTCCATGGGGGTGCTCCATGCAGGAAGGTTGGAGAGAAAAGGGAATGCGTCCGGCGGCACCCGCCGCCGGGCGCGGGAGAAGGAGTCGGGGGTTACTCGCCGTGCTGGGCGTGCCACTTGTCCTCGGCGACCGCGCACGCGGATGCGGGGTCTTCCAGGAACAGTGCGCGGGCGTCGGTGTCCTCGTTCTGGAAGAACAGGTAGAGCCGGTCGTCCATCACGACGAACGACGTGGGGTCGATCGCGAGCTCGGCATCGACGGAGATGCCGAAGGCGCACCAGCCGCCGAAGCGCGGCAGGTAGCGCAGCGGGTCCTGCTCGAAGAGCCGGCGGTGCTCGTCGGAGGCGAACCGGTAGGTGATGCCCCGGTACACCACCGCGTAGCGGGCCAGGCCCGGGCGGGGCGTGCTGCCGCCCTCGGGGAAGTAGGCGACCAGGTCGTACCCCGCCGCGCCCAGCGTGCCGCCGGTGGCCGCGCGGTGGGTCGTGCGGTCGTCGTCCGGCGTGTCGTCCGATCCGCCGGTCATGGCCTGGGCCTTTGCGCGCGCCTCGCCGTCGGATTCGATCCACAGCGAGCGGGCGTCCACCTCGTCGTTGCGGAGGAAGACGTACAGCCGGCCGTCCTCGACCAGGAACGCTTCGGGGTCTATGTCGAACGTCTCGCCGATCGACGTGCCGAAGGCGCAGTACCCGTGGTGGGCGGGCACGTACTTGTCGGGGTTGCGGAGGAACCGGTCGAAGTTGTCCTGGTCCGCGAAGTAGTAGGTCGCGCCGCGGTAGGGGATGGCCAGCTCCGGCCGGCCGACGCGCGGGGTGTTGCCGGCCTCGGGGAAGTAGGCGACCGGGTCGTACCCGCCCAGCGCCACGCCGTGGGCATCGACATTGCAGGCCGCGGGGGCCGCGGGTTCTTCCGCGAACGCGAGCCCGCCGGGCGCGGAGCCGATGAGCAGGCAGGTGGCGACGGTCAGGTGCTTGATTGAGAAAAGAGACATCGCTGAGATTCCTTGTCGGTGGGGTTGAAAAAGAGGGTGAATATGGCCGTGCGGCGACCGCGCGGCCGGGGGGCCGGGGGCGGCGGGTGACAGCCGCCGCCCCGGGTCAAGAGAGACGCACCGCCTGCCGCGGCTTGGGCGATCACGCGATCGCCGCGGCCGTTCGGCTGCCGGGCGCAGGCGGTTGTGTTGATAAGGGTGTCCCCGTCGAGCGCTCAGGCCGCACAGCGCCGACGCATCACCCCAGGGGGTGTGCGCAGCGGCCGGGCGGGCCTGCGGCTGGATCGGGCGTGGGTGTCGCTAGAACAGCGTGAGCCCCATGCCGTTGAGGTGCGCGTGCAGCACGTCCCGCTGGTCACAGCGGGGGCGCGGGCACGCGCGGGCGGATTGAGCGGGGGAGGTCTGCATCAGGATCACGGCAAAGGGCCGTCCGCCCGCACTAATCGCCGGGGATCGGTTTGTATTCCCGGCCCAGTCAAACAAACCAGAATACTGACGGGGGTTGGAGCAAACGGCCAACAATCGTTCTTATCTAACCTAGCGAGGTGTATCTGGCATGAGATCACCGCGCATAATCGGGGAGCACCCAATCCGGAGTCCCATCGTTCCGCCGCGACTCTATTTTTTGCCATCCTTCGCCCGTCTGCTCCCACCGCCAGATACGACCATCGTCGGAGTTGTAAACCCAGGCACGGTCCTGGTCGTCCCACCCCCAGTAGATCGAGAAGTGCCCGAGCATCTTCGAGTCTTCATCCCGATACAGGACCTGTCCGTTGACATCGGTAATCGTTACCGTCCATGCGGTGTAGCCGTCATATCTAGGGTCTGTCGTCTGTGGCTCAATGGGGGCGTAAAGCAGGTACTTGCCGCTTGGCGATGCGATCCCTTGGGTCCGGTTCCTTTGAGGTGGTTTTGTACCGCACCCGATTGCAAGGCCAGGTCGAGCAGCATGAGGCATGCAAACTGTGATCGTTTCATGACCGGGCCTCCGGATTGCGAACAACAACAGTGTTGACAACGGCGTTAGTACGCCCCGCGGCGCACCAGCACCGTCATGATCGTCTTGGTCAAGAGCGAGATGTCCAGCCAGACCGACCAGTTGCGGACGTAGTAGGTGTCCATGCGGACGCGCTCGTCGTAGCTGACATCGTTCCGGCCGGAGGTCTGCCAGATGCCGGTGATGCCCGGGCTCACCTGCTTATACAGCTCGAAGACCCGACCGTACTTCGCGACCTCCTCGTCGACGATCGGGCGCGGGCCGACCAGGGACATGTCGCCGGTGACGACGTTGAGGAGCTGCGCGAACTCGTCGAGGCTGGTCTTGCGCAGGAACCGGCCGACGCGGGTGATGCGGGGGTCGTCCTTGAGCTTGTGGTCCTTTTCCCACTGGTCGCGCAGCTCGGGGTGGGCGTCGAGATACTCGGCAAGCTTCGCGTCGGCGTCGGGGACCATCGAGCGGAACTTGACGATGGTGAAGTGCCGCCCGCCCCGGCCGAGGCGCTGCTGGCGGTAGGTGACCGGGCCCTTGCCGCCGGTCGGGTCGAGCTTGATCGCCAGGGCGATGCCGGCGAACAGCGGCAGCAGCAGCGGGGCGGCGAGGGTGATGAGCAGCAGGTCGAGGGCGCGCTTCAGCGCCCGCCGGCCGGGGTTCAGCAGGCGGTGGCGGACCTGCAGCCCGAGCACGCCGTTCATGTCCACGGCCGAGACCCACAAGCTGGAGAACCCGGCGATCTGCGGGACAACCATCAGCCGGTCGAACGCCTGGCTGAGGTCGAACATGAGCCGCTCGGCACGCGACGGGTCGAGGTCGGCCTGGGCGAGGATGGCGAAGCGGATGTGCAGGTGCTCGGAGAGGTCGGCCGCGTCTTCGTACCCGCCGGCGACGGGGATGCCGGCCACGGTGCTGCCCGGCTCGCGCGCGTCGTCGAGCACCGCGACGGGCCGGAGCCCGAGCGCCGGCTGGCGGAGCAGCCGCTGGATAACGCCCTGCGCCGCCGCGCCGCCGCCGAGGATGACGACGGGCCGGCCCCACCAGGGCCTGCGCATAAAGAGGTATCGCACGACCCCGCGGAACGAGGGCAGGGCGACGAGCGTAAACGCCCAGGCGAGCAGCAGCACCCCGCGGGAGAAGGTGGTGGACTGCGCGGAGAGGAACGTCGCCGCCGCGGCCATGAGGTAGCCAAGCGTGGCGACGGTGAATTGCCGGCGGAGCTCGTCGGCGGGGGGGAGCATGACCGAGGCGTAGAGCTTGTTGAACGCGCAGCCGAGCACAAGGATCAGTAGGAACGGCCAGCCGACGCGGAGGTAGAACGCCGGGTGGTACTGCCCGCCCGCCAGCCAGTAGCCGTAGACCGCCGTGACATACGCCGACGACACCGCCAGCGCGTCGGCAAGGAGCAGCAGCGCCTTCACCCGGTTGGGCTTGCCCTGGATCAGGATCGGCACGTCGTGGCGGCCCGTCGACGCAGGGTGCTCCGCGGCGCGGTCGGCGGTTTGTTCGCGTGGGTTCTGGTCGCGGTTAAGGAAGGCCTGGACGGCGGCGTGGTTCGTCCGCATCGCCGCGCCGACGCCGGGCCCGCCCGTGTCGCCTCCGCCCATCGCCGGGGTCCGCTCGCCTGGCTGCGTCACTGGTGGAACCGTTCCCATGCCTGCTCGACGTACTGGCTGATCTCGTCCTGGAACCGCTGGCGGGAGAAGCCCTCGGCGTGTCGACGGATGGCCGCGGGGTCGAACCCGCCGTGCTCCCGCTCTACTACTCTAACCGCCTCCGACAGCGAGGCGACCGTTTGTTCATCGAAATGCACGCCCGTCCGCCCGTCCACCACCGTCTCGCCCGTGCCGCCCCGGCCCAGCGCGACGACCGGGGCCCCGGCAGCCATCGCCTCGACCGGCGTGATCCCGAAGTCCTCGTCCGCCGCGAAGACCAGCGCCCGGCAACGGGCCATGTGGTCCACCACCACCGCGTCGTCGGCCGCGCCCAGCAGCTTGATGTTCGCCCGTCCCGCCGCCAGCGCCCGGCAGCGTGCCATGCCCGGCCCGTCGCCGATCACCACCAGCTCCAGCCCCGACTGCGCGAACGCCTCCACCGCCAGCTCCACCCGCTTGTACGGCACCATCCGCGATACGACGAGGTAGAAGCCCTCACGTGATTGGGTCGCGTCAAAGCGCTCGACATCCACCGGCGGGTAGATCACCGTCGCCTCGCGGCGGTAGGTCTTGGCGATGCGCTGCGCGACGGTTTTCGAGTTGGCGAGGTAGTGGTCGACGCGCATCGCGCTGAGCGCATCCCACTGGCGGAGCTTGTGCAGCTGCATCCGCACGAACGGGCGGGCGACCGCCTTGATGCCGGCCAGCGACGCGACATACTCGTGCGTCAGGTCCCATGCGTAGCGCATCGGTGTGTGGACGTAGCTGATGTGCAATTGGTCGGCCCGGGTGAGCACGCCCTTAGCGACGCAGTGGCTGGAGGAAAAGACCACCTCGGCCCCGCGCACGTCCAGCGTCTCGATGAGGCAGGGCATCCACGGGAGGAACAGCGGGCGGAACCGCCGACCGCCGGGGATGTTCTGCAGCGCCGTGGTGCGGATGTCACGGCCCTCGATCGGCGTGCCCCGGAACCCGGACGATTCATGCACCAGGGCGTGGATCGGCGCATCGGGGTAGAGCTCCGCGACCGCCGCGAGCACCTTCTCCGAGCCGGCAAAGGCCTGCAGCCATTCATGGACGAGCGCGACACGCATCCACGGATTGTAAACGGATGTCCGTTGCTCGATCTCCGAGGTAGGATGTGGATCGGACCGGCCGTTGCTCGGAGATCGGACAGCCCCATGCCCCGCATCATGGCCGACCAACGCTGGATCGGGGACCACGGCATCGGCCGGCTCGCGCGCGAGGTGATCGCCCGGCTCGGGGAGACCGCCGCCGTGCCGACCGACCGGCCGCCGCTGCACCCGCTGGACCCCTGGCTGCTGCGCCGCGTACTGAAGCGCGAAAAGCCAGACCTCTACTTCACCCCGGGGTTCAACGCGCCGCGCCCCTGCGACACGCCGATCGCCCTCACCCTCCACGACCTGATCCACCTGGAGGTCCCCGAGGAATCCAGCGCCTTCAAGCGGTGGTACTACCGCCACATCGTCGGCCCCGCGGCGCAGCGCGCGGTGACGGTCTTCACCGTGTCCGAGTTCTCGAAAGCGCGCATCGTCGAGCGCTTCGGGTTGGAGGCACAGAAAGTCCGCGTCGTCGGCAACGGTGTGTCCGACGCCTTCACACCCCACGGCGACACCGCGCACCACAGCGACCACGCCCACCACCGCCACGGCCGGTACCTCCTCTACGTCGGCAACCACAAGCCGCACAAAAACCTCGGCACCCTCACCGACGCATTCGCCCAAGCCAAGCTCGACCCGGAGGTCGGCCTGGTCGTCACCGGCCGGCCGGACGACGCGCTGCTCGCCCGCCTGAGCGAGGCGGGCATCGCCGACCGTGTCCGCTTCATCGAGAAGCTCACGGACGCTGAGCTGGCCGGCTGGTATCGCGGCGCGCTCGCGTTGGCGTGCCCGTCGTGGTACGAGGGGTTCGGCCTGCCGGTGCTCGAGGCGATGGCTTGCGGCACGCCGGTCGTCTGCAGCGACGCCGCGTCGCTGCCCGAGGTCGCCGGCGACGCAGCGCTCTACGCCGACCCGGCGGACTCCGCTGCCTGGGCGGATGCGCTACAGCGCATCACCGAAGATGAAGCGTTGCGCAGCGACCTCAGCGCGAAGGGGATCGACCGTGCCGGACGGTTCACGTGGGATGCCGTCGCGGGCAAGGTCCGCTTGGGGCTGGGGCTTGCTTAGCGTTCAGGACCGTACACCGACCGCGTCCAGCAGCAGGTCCAGGCGGGCGTCCCAGTCCGCCGCGCGGGCGAAGGCGAGGCGTGTCGGCCGATCGCCGGAGGTATCGGGGTCGGCCAGCATCTTGCGCAACGCGGCGGTGAACTGCGTCGCGTCGTCGCACAGCGCCGCGGGCGGGCGGACCTTCTCCAGTTCCGCCCATCGCGTCGCCACGACCGGCAGGCCGCTCGCCAGGTACTCGTACAGCTTGATCGGGCTCACGCCATCCACCAGCGCACTCCGCCGGAACGGGATCAGCCCCACATCCGCTTGGTGCAGGTAGCCCGGCAGCGTGTCGTACGGCCGGCGGCCGAGCAGACGCACGTTCGCCAGCGCCCGCATCGCCGACACGTCCGTATCCACCGGCCCGATGACCACAAACGTCACGCCCGGGCACTGCGTCGCGACAGATGCGAGCAGTCCAACATCGAACCACGACGCGATCGCCCCGACATACACCGCGACCGGCGTGTCGAGCCCGGCGTACTCCGTGGGACGTGCGGGCGGCGTTGTACGACCGTCGCGGAGGAAATGCCCGATATCTGCGCCGTTAGGCACATACACCGCCGACCGCGGCTGCGCGGCATGCACATGCGGTTCCAGCGTCGCGGCGGTGTAGACGACATGGTCCACCTGTGCGACGAGATCGCGCTCGCGTGCGGTCATGGCGGGGGTCGCCGCGGGGAACGCGTCCAGCCGGTCGGTGACGCGCAGGACGGACGTGCCGTGCTGGACCGCGTCGAGCCAGAACCCCTGCCGGACCGCGTCGATGACGAGCAGGTCGACGGCGTCGAAGCCCGCGTGCCGCAGCTTGCCTACAACGCCGGGCAGCGTGAACCGATGCCAGCGGTCGAGCGTGCAGCGCCCCCGGAAGCCCGGCAGGTTCGCGTGTGGCAAGAGTGTCATCGGCGAGTAGTGGAACAGGTTCCCCCCCAGGTCGCGGCCGCCGCCGCGCCGCCAGTCCCGCAGCCGGTCGCGCGCCTCGCCCCGCCCGGCCCGGCGCAGCAGGTGCAGCGGCGAGACCGGCTCGGACACAAACGCCACGTCCCACCCCCGCTCCGCCAGCCGCCGCGCGTAGTGGTTCGCGCCGACCCGCAGCGGCGTGTCCCAGTACGCGTTCGCGGCCCAGAGGCAGCGCATCGTCATGCGTCGGGCTCCTTGATCGTGATCCTGCATACACACTCGGTGGCATCGGACAGCCGGTAGGTCAGCCGCGGGACCTCGACCAACGTCTCCCCGTAGCCATGGCTATATGCCCCCCGCTCCACCTCGATCGGCATATTGTGCGTGAGTGACAGGCGGAGCGAAACATCACCCGCACGAAGAAGCATCGCCTCACCATCTGGAACCACGGTTACCCCCGGCGCAAGATGCAGCACCGCACGCCGACCCACGAGCGACTGGGGCTGGTCCACCACCTCGAGTTCATCCGCCCAGCAGCGGAACTCACGCCGGATCGGTTTCCCGAAGAGCCGGTGCCGGCCCACCAGCCCCGCGGTCGAACACGCGAGCAGCGTCGCCTCCGCACGGTCACGCATCCGGAACAGACCATCCTGCTCCAACTCGGCATACCGCCGGATCGAGTCGTCAATCGTCACCGTGTTGTGCTGGGCGTAGTGCCGCATCTTGTTACGCAGGCCGACGTCTGCCGTGTAACACCCTGTCCCGGGGTCGATGAAGACCGGCTCACCGTCGGCGTAGAGCACGAACGAGAGCTGGTCGTCGTGCGTGTGCCCGCCGTGGCCGTGCTGCCCAACTTCGCCGCAGCGGACGATCGTGGTGAGTCGGCCGTGCCGGTAGGCATACACCCCCATGCCGGGGTAGGCGACGTGGTCGGTGAAGGGCGGGAGGTCGGGGCGGGGGAACGTAACACCGCCGAGCAGCGCGTGGACGACTATGGATTCCAGCGCAAACAGGGCTGGGGCTTGGCTGGCCGCTTTGGGTTCCCTGAAGAACCCGTCGACCGCGTTGATCAGGTGCCTGTGGTTGCGTGGGTCTTCCCGGAGTCCATGCCTGCCATCGGGCATCGTGGCCGGCATGAGCTTGAAGAACCGGCCGTTGTCGTTGTCCCCGATCTGCGGGTCCCGGCCGTGGCGGTCGAGGAGGTCCTCGGTGAAACGGGCCATGCGCGCGACACGGTCGACCACGTCGGCGGGGACCACGGTGGTGTGGCCGTCGCTGGTGGCACGCAGCGCTAACACCGGCGAAGGTTTGCCGGGGCGGAACGGGTGCCACCGGTCGCCTTCAAGCGCGTCGCGCCTTGCTGGGGTGACGCCCTGCAGCACCGCGAGCGCGTAGACCACCGTCTCGGCAGACAGGCGGTGGTAGCTCGTCGAAGCCTCGAAGTTCGACCCGTCGGGGTGGAACTGGCGCAGCGTCTCGGCGATCAGCTCGCGTGCCGAGTAATGGAGGCAGCGGTCGGTCGTCGCGTCCGCCGGCAGGTAGGCCGACGCGAGCAGCAGCCCCGCGACGTCGGCGAGGTAGTGGTTGCCACGGATGCGCTCGTCCCACTCCAGGTTGGCCGCAAGGTGGTCGGCGTGCTCGCGGACGCTTCGTTCAAACACGCGCAAAAACGCGTCGTCGAACCCGGCCCCGACGGCGCGGAACAGGTCGAAGCTCAGCAGCCAGCCCGCGACGCGGATGCCGACATCCATCGCGCAGTTCCAGTTGACGCCGAACCGTGGCGGGTTGTGCGCGATAAAGTCGATGACCTGGGCCCGGAACGCGTCACGCCAGCGCTGCGCATCCTCGCCCGCGCCGGCCAGCGCGTACCGCCAGGCCAGCAGCGGCAGGTGCTGCATCCGTGACAGCTCCCACGGCACCTTGACGTCGATGCCTTGGCCGACGACCTGTGGCTGGTCGCGGTACCACACGCGCGGGTCCCAGCGGTGGCCGGACTTGAAGTCCATGTGCCAATCGATCGGCGCGTAGCCGGCGGGCAGCAGCCCGGCGATGCGTTCTGCTTCCGACCGGTTGGCTTCGGTGACCTGCAGGCCGTGCGTGTTGACAACGGGCGTCCAGCCCGAGCCGAGCAGGTCGAACTCATGGCCCAGCACGCGCTCGGCCAACGCCTCGATCCCCGCCCGATGCGGCTCGACCCACGCGGGATCGATCGGGCCGATTAGCCGAGCCAGCCCGGCGGGCGGCGCATCGTTTTGTCCCGGTCCAACGCGGTAGGTCGGGCGTGACAGGTCGTCCAATCGCGCCTCGCGGTCGGCGCCGCGCTGCCTCGCCTTTGACACGAGCTTCGACACCAGCTCGCCCGGCGGCATGGTTACGGCACGCTTGAGTTGTCGCAGGGGGTCTCGCATCGCTCAGCCGTCCACCACCGCCGCGAGTCTATCCACGATGCGCTGCGTGTGCCGGTGCCAGGTGTGCTCGCGCTCGGCCTGGGCCCGGCCCGCCGCGCCCAGCCGGGCCCGCAGCGGCGCGTCGTCGATCAGCCGGCACAGCGCCTGCGCCAGCGCCACCGGGTCACCGGGCTCGACGAGCAGTGCCGTTTGCCCGTCCGCCAGCACCTCGCCGAGCTGGCCCAGCCGGGACGCGACGATCGGACGCCCCATCGCCAGATACTCGAACAGCTTCGTTGGCGACCCGAAGAACGCCGAGCCGTCGGCGTTGGGCACGTGCGGCGACGCGAGGACATCACACGCCGCGAGGTGCCCAGGCCCCGCCTCCTGCGCAACCCGCCCGGTCAGGTGCACCACGCCCCGCAGTTGCAGCTCGTCCACCCGGCGCTGCACCTGCGCAAGCTCCGGCCCGTCGCCGATCATCAGGCACGCGAGCGTGTCGCGCAGCGCCGGGCGGTCCGCCAATAGGCGGGCCACGGCTTCAACAAGCACCGGCGCACCGTGCCAACGGTCGAACGTGCCGATGAACCCGACCACCGTTTTGTCTTGGAGCCCCAGGCGCTCGCGCACCGGCGTGCCGTCCAGGTCGGGCCGGTAGCGGTCGGCATCGACACCGTTGGGGTTGACCAACACCCGGTCGGCACGGGCCCCGAGCTGGACGGCCGTGTCGCGCATCGGCTCGCTGACCACGACGACCAGGTCCGCGTGGCGGAGGTTCATCGCCTCGATGCGCTCGGCGATCGGCTCGTACCGCAGGGGCCCACCGGCCCAGTGCCGGGCGATCCACGGCTCCGAGCCGTTGAACTCGATCACCAGCGGCAACCCGTGCTCGGCCGCGACCCGCAGGCCCGCCACGTTGTTCAGCGCGTACCGCTGGTACACCATGCCCGCATCGGCACGCCGTACGGCCCGATCGATCTGACCGGCGTATGCGCCGTTGGCGGCGAGCGCGACGCGCTCGACATCGCCCCAGTGGCGATCGCCCGGCAAGAGGCGTTCGGTCTCGATATCCGGGCGGGTGGTGGGCAGGGTGTCGGTCGTCAGCCAGAGCGGCGGGGCGGTGAACGCATCAAACGCGTTGAGCACGCCTGCGACGTGGCCGACGCTGCCCCCCGCTGTCAGACCGAATGTCAGGTCGGTCCGCAGGTAGACCAGCCGACGGCTCGGTTCAAACCGCACCGCGCCGCGTTTCTGAAGCCGGGCCTCGATCGCGTCCAGCATCGAATGGGTGTCACGCAACAGCCGCCCAGCGCCCAGCCGGTCGCGGAGCGCACGGAGCGCGGTACGCAGCAGGTGGGCGGTCGTGACGCGGAGCGATCGGCCGTCGTCGTCCGTGATCACGCATCGCCCGCGGGTGACGCCGCGCAGGAGGATCGCCGTCTCCAACGGCCGGTGCACGCAGCCCAGGTATCGCACGCGCAGCTCGGTCCCGCGGTACCGCCGGAGCTGCGACCGCCTGCCCTGCTCGGTAACACGCTGCTGGAACGCATGCCATGTCAGCACCTCGCCGCCGGCGTCGGGCGCGAGAGGCCGGCGTGTCCCGCGCAGCAGGACCAGCCCGGGCCGCGCGTCTTCGGCGCTGCCGCTACCCATCGTGCTTCACCTTCACCGCGTGGGCCGTGAGGTACCAGCCAAACCGGCATTCGCACCACCGCGCCAATCGGCGCGGCGTAAAGCGGTAGGCGTGTTTCAGTAGGCGGTACCCCGGCAGGTCGCGGCCCGGCAGCTTGCGGACCCACATCCCGCGCAGCTCGAACCCCGCCGAGCGCAGCAGACGACGCAACTCGCCCCGCGAGTACACATCGACCAGGACGTCTTCGTCCGCGCCCGTCACCTCGATCCGCGAGCGCTGGTGCGCGAATGAGCGTTTCAGGAACCCACCTTTGAGGACCCACTCGAAGAGGAAGATCGACAGCCAGTGGTAGGCCGAGTGCTTGTGGTACAGCACGACCCAGAACGACCCGCCCCCGGCCAGGACGCGGTACGCCTCGCGGAACGCGGCGGGCAGGTCGGGTGTGTGGTGCAGCACGCCGTTGGAGAACACGACCTCGAACGTGCCTTCGCGTAGCGGCAGCCGTTCGCCGTCGGCACGCATCACCGGCGGGCGGTGCCCCACATGCGCCAGGTGCGCCCGTGCACGGGCGGGGTTGCTCGGGGCGTAGTCGATGCCCGTGTAGTCCGCGCCGTGTTCACAGAGCGTGAACGCATCAAAGCCCGCGCCGCAGCCGACCTCCAGCACCCGCCGCCCGCGGAACGACTCCCAGGGCAGCAGCTCGTCCAGGAACGGGATCTCCACCTCACGACGTGCGCGGTACGCCCGCTCGAAGAACGCCCGGCTGCCGACCGCCTCGCCCGGCGCGTGCGACCAGCCCGCGGGGTTCGCGTCCCACGTCGCCTCCGTCGCACGTTTGAGGTCGGCCGGCTGGTTCATCCCGGGCCACGCTCCGATCCATCAGGCGAGGCGGTGGCCACCGGCTCGGCCGAGAAGTACCACGTCGACACCGCCCAGCCCGGCAGCGCCTCGCCCAGCGCGTTGTTCGCGCGCATCACCGGCCGGCCGCGGAGCACAAACACCGACGCGGACGAGCCCATGAAGCAGCCCTTCCTGAAATCCGTGACCGCAAAACCGCCGGCGCGCAGCGTCTGTGTGATCGATCGGCGCGTGTAGAACTGCACGTGCCCGCACGCCGCGTTGTACGGCAGGGCGTCGTTCGCCGCCGCGTCCGCGTCGGTCCCGCGGAGCTTGTGCTTCACGCGCCGCAGCTTAGCGTGCGCCTTCGTCAACACCCACCCAGCCCCGGTGTACCGGCCGAGGCGCTTCTCCATCTCGAACGGCCCGTACCCGTTGGGCACCGACCCGATCAGCCAGCCGTCCTCCGCGATCAGGGGGCGGTGGCCGCGAAGCACACCCGCCGGGTCGTCCAGGTGCTCGAGCACATCCGAATACACCAGCGCATCGTATGGCCCGTCGTCCGGCGCCGACGAGAGGAAGCGCGCCCGCGCTCCGGCGAACCGCGCGGCCGCGTGTTCCAGCGACGGCCCGTGGAAGTCCACCCCCGTGTAATCGACGCCCTGATCGATGAGGTACTGCGACACCGCCTCGCCGTTGCCGCAGCCGAAGTCGAGCACGCGCGGCGCTCGGCCGAGCTTGCCCTGCAAGCGCGCCAGACGGTCCAGCAGGTAGCGCAGCTTCTTCGTGTGGCCGTAGATATTCTCGGGGGGGAGTGGCTGCGTCATGCGGTTAGCCGGGGGTTTCGGCGGCGCGGCGTAGTGTAGCCCGAAACCTCCGGCGGACGGTCGGCGCGTCGTGGTGCTCCCGGGCGATCACCGCGGCATCATCCGCCAGGCGTTGGCGCAGCGCGCCGTCTGCGAGCAGCACGCGCAGTGCATCGTCGAGCAGCGGGGTCTGCGACGTGTCCGGTATGGCCTGCTCGTCCACGATCATCCCCCAGCCGTGCTCCGCCGCGGCGCGGACCTGAGCCACCGACCGCGGGCCGTAGACCAGCGTCGGCGTCCCGCTCGCGAGGTAGGCGGGCACCTTCGTCGGCATGGACAGGCCGATGTACCGCACCGAGTCCGCGTCGAAGTTCGCCGGCAGCAGCAGCACATCCGCCGACGTGATCGCCTCGAAGAACGCCGGGTCGTCGTCCAGCGCATCGAAGAACCGGCAGCCCGCGTGCGCTTCAACGGACTCGGCATACCTGCCGAACAACGCACGGGACGCGTGGACGTGCAACTCGACCGGCGTGCCCGCCTGGTTGAGCCGCTCGACCGCGGCGCAGCAGTCCAGCAGGGACCGGTCCTGCGCGATGGGGTAGATCGAACCGGCGTACAGGACGCGCGGCGGGTCGTTGCGCGGCGCGTCGGCCGGGCGGTGGTACGCGAACAGCCGCTCGACCTCCGCCGCGTTGTGGAAGCTCGCGAACGGCCGGCCGTACCGCTGGGCGTAGCACTCCGCCATCGCGTCGCAGATCGCCAGCCGGTCCGCCGCAAGGTCCACCAGCCGGCGGAACCCCGCTCGGTACCGCGCGTTGAACCGGCCGCCGTACCAGCCCGTCCGTGTCGGCTCCGTCACGCCGTCGTCCATGCAGTGCAGCACGACCGGCAGCGCGAACGCCTCCGCCAGCCGCTCGACCAGGTCGATCATCACCGTGTCGCCCAGGATCGTGTAGACCACCTCGGGCCGGAACGCCTCGACCCACGCACGCAGGCGGTCCGACAGCACGCCGGTTTCCAGCAGCCCGGCCGTGCCCAGGCAGCGGTCGGCCAAGCGGCGCGCGGTGCCCGTGGGATGGACCGTATTGTCGCTACCCGCTGATTCCGGAACGTCGTCGATGGCTGGCTTTTCTAGCGCTCCTCCAGCCATACGCACCGGCGCGAGCAGCCCCCCGAACCCGACCCGCCGGCGCTCGGCCGCGCCGAGTTGGAAGTATCGCTCGCAGACCTCCCAGCCCACCGGCACTGTGTCGCTGGTCACACACGCCAACCGGTCCTTCGGCCAGCCACGGAACAGGTTGCTGAACGTCACGCCCCCGCCGGTCACGCCGTTGAACGCGCACGGTGTGACAAACAACACCCGCGGGTAGCCGTCCGTGGAATCACTACCCGCGGTTCCCGGACCCTCGCTCGGCATCAGCTCACCCATCCGCACGCCTCCCCACTAAACCACCACTTGGCGAAGCGAAGTCTTGGGCGCGTGTTTCGTATAACCCCACCAGCCGTCGGGCCACCACCGGGTAGGCATACGCCGCCTCACACACCGCGCGTCCCGCGTGCGTGAAGGCCTTCCGCTTCGCGGCATGGGTCAACAGCTCGTGCAGCGCCTCCGACAGCGCGGGCACGTCGCCCAGCGGCGCGAGCAGGCCCGTCTCGCCGTGGCGGACCGCGTCGGCGACGCCGGATGTGTCGTACGCGACCCCCGGTGTCCCACAGGCCGCCGCCTCCGAAAACACCTGGCCGAACGTCTCCACCTTCGAGCCGCCGATGAACACATCCGCCGCGCTGTAGGCCTGGGCGAGCTTGGCGTCATCATCGATCTGCCCGAGCGCAACGTGCCCGACCCCGCCTGTAAGCTCAAGCGACCCGAGTCCGCCCGCGTCGGCCCCGACCGTCATCAGCGTGAGGCCATCACGCAGACGCCCCGCGACACGGCGCACGGCGTCGAGCACCTCTGGCCCACCCTTGCGCGCGTGCGACAGCGACACCGCCGAGAACATCACGACCGGCGACCCCTCCTCAATGCCCAAGGATGCTCGGGCCTGCCGCTTCTCGATCGGCCGAAAAGTCTCGACATCCAGCGCATAGGGGATGCGCTCGACGTTGCAGCCGCGTGTGATGGGCGCGTCCCGCAGCCACCGCTCGGTAAACGATGACTGTGCGATGAAGGTCGGCCGGGCCTCGGCCACCCGCCGACGCTTCTGTTCCCAAATCCACCGCGAGGTGTCGCGCGTCAGCGGGTACCAGTCGTCCTGCTGCGGATCGATACACGCCGACTCTCCCGTCCAGCACCGGCAGTCGGCCATCTGCGGGAAGTAGCAGTGCGCCGTTGTCGGCCAGAGATCGTGCGCGGACCACACCATAGGCACGACCCGCGCAAGCTTGGGCAGCAGCCCGATCGGGAAGTACCCACCGTGCAGGTTGTGCAGGTGGATCACGTCCGCACGTCGCAACCAGGGGTGACCGAGGAACGCCCGGCCCCACGGGAGCAGGTGGTATTCGCGTCCGGACAGCCGCTCCAGCTGGTGCGCAAGCTTACGCACCGCCTTCGCCGGCAGCGAACGCATCGCGGGCACCTGCGCGACACGTTGATCATCCCCCCCGACCGACTTGTAGCCACAAAGGATGCGTGAGTCGACGCCGTGAGCGAGTAGGGCCTCGTGCATCCGCCACTGCGCCCGCGCCGCGCCGCCGACCCGGTCGGCCGTACCGATGTGTACCACGCGCAGCGGGCGGTCGGCGTCGGTCATGCGTCCAACCCGCCCAGCAGGTCCGGCGTGTCTCGGTCGGCCGCCCATGCCGAAAAACGCTGCAGGTCCGGCGCGTTCACAAAGGCCTCGACGTCGTCCGCGTGGACCGTGACGGCCGGGTGCAGGTGCGTCGGTACGTCGCCGTGCGGGTACGCGAGGGTGAACGAGGTGAACGCCAGCGGGCGGAGCCCAAGCACGGCCTGCGCATGCCGGCGGGCGAGCGCGACCTGCTCGTCCGTCATCCTCGGCAGGTCCTGGACCGACGCGACGCGGGCGAGGTACTGCTCGCGCGTGTCGCTGTCGACGGTGAAGCCCAGCCCCGCGTACCGCCCGGTCCCGGCCGTGAGCACCGTCGCGCCGAACATGGGCAACTCCATGCCGACGGTCCCGCGCACGGTCAGCGCGTAATCGACCACGCCCCAGAGCGACGCCGTGTTGAACGCCGCGTCCGGCTCGACGAGTTTGATATGGCTGGGCAACGCGCCGAGGTGCTCGCGCAGCAGCGCATGCTCCGCCAGCTCGCCGGTGTACCCGTCCAGGCCGAGCCGCCAGACGTTGACCGGGTGCAGCTTGACCAGCCAGTTGACGCGGTCGTTGCCACACGCGGCGCGGACGGTCTCGACCAGCCACTGCGCGTAGTCGGGGAAGAGCCCCTTGCCGTAGAAAAACGTCGCGTCCCAGAGGATGTGTGAGAAGATCACCGCCGTCTTCTTCGCCGGGTCGAGGCCGAGTTTATCCATCAACGCCTCGCGCCCGAGGATCGGCTTGCCCGCCTGCAGGTTGTGCCGGCGGTTGTAGTCGCCGGTGGCGTACTTCGCGCGGTAATCGTCGAGGAACGCTTCGTCGTTGGGTAGGTCCATTCGACGCACCGCGTCCCACGTCGCGGGGTGCAGCGAGATTGGGTGGGCGGTGCGGGTGTCGTAGGTGTAGCGCTTGA
Organism: Phycisphaerae bacterium; assembly: GCA_030425705.1. Lineage (GTDB taxonomy): Bacteria > Planctomycetota > Phycisphaerae > Phycisphaerales > Phycisphaeraceae > JAHQVV01. The sequence continues at coordinate 474,860 of JAUHZU010000002.1, read as the reverse complement.
AGTGCAGCGCGTGGTCGATGTGTGAGCCCAGCCACTGCACGACGTTGAGCCCGCGCGCGAGGGCCACGTCGAACAGGTCGCCGAAGGGCGTGTACCCGCGTTCGCAGAACAGGACCAACGACGGGGCGGCCTCGTCGTAGAGCCGGTGCGCGGCGTCGGTCGCGAGCATGCCATCGACGAGCGCATCGCGGAAGAGCCGGCGTGTCTCGGGACGGTCCAGGTCGATGTCGCCGGCGTGCTGCCGACGGACGACCCAGGACAGCGCGTGCTCACCGAGTACCGAGTCCCGGTAGGTGTAGCCCAGCATGGCATCGAACGCGGGCTGCTTGGCGAGGAAGGCGTCGACCGTCTCGGCATGGGCCGGCCGGCGGGCCTCGTCTTGTATCGACTCCCAGTCGATCACATCGGTCAGCCCGAGCGCGGCATAGGCGGCGCGGGCGGGGCAGTCGCCCGGCGGCATCAGCAGCTTGATGCGTAGCCCCCGCGCCTGCAGCGCCTTGCAGAGCAGCCCCTCGGTCTTCGCCGTCGGCAGGTGGGTGTGCAGCGCCACGATGATGGCGACACCCCGGTCATGATTCGAGCGCGGCGTCGCGCCGAGCACCGGTCCGACGCGCGTGGCAAACGCACGCACATCGTCCCACTGCTCGCGCTGCTCCGCCGTCAGCGGACGCTTCACCCCCAACGCCCCGGCCAGGCGTCTTACGGTTTGCCTGAGTGTCGGCTTCATCGCGGCGTCTCCCCACCGGTGCGCTCGGCGAGCAGGGCGGCGGCGACCACCAGGTTCATCGGCTCGTCGATGTCCACCGACCGCTCCCGCGGCATCGCGTACCCGACACAACGCCTGCCATAGAGCGAGCCGGCCCGCAGCGTGGCGACGCGGGTGACGAGCACGGCCGGGCCGTTGCGCGCGACAACAGCCGGCTTGTCCTGCCGACGGTTCGCCTTGTCGCCTTCGCCGGGCAGGTAGGGGGCGAGAACACCGTCCGGGCTCAACCGCATGACCGATACCGGGTTGTACTGATGCGGGACCGCCTCGATCGACACGACCGCCTCCGCGTCGGAGGATTGCAGCAGCGCGGCCGCGGCATCGATATCGGAAGCGATACGCAGCGGCGAGGTCGGCTGCAACAGGCACACCGCGTCAGGCACCGGATCGCCCTGTTGTTCAAGGGTTTCCAGCAGGTCCAGCAGCACCGGCAGGACCGGCGTGTCGTCCTGCGCGAGGTGTGCGGGCCGCAGTGCGGGCACCTCGATGCGATCGTGGGACTGCGCGTGCGCGGCGATGGCCGGGTCGTCGGTCGAGACGACGATGCGCGACAGCGACGACGCCGCGCGAGCCGCCTCGATCGTGTAGTCGATCAGCGGCCGGCCCGCGAGCGGGGCGAGGTTCTTGCCGGGGATGCCCTTGGACCCCCCACGGGCCGGGATGACGCCGAGGATCTGCATCAGTACGTGATCGTTTTCTGAACATCGACGTCCGCCGTCGCCAGCACCTCGGCGATCTGTTGGCCCGCGGTGCCGTCGCCGTAGAGCGTGTCGCGGGTGTATCGGCCGTGGTCGAGCTGTTGTTTCACAGCCGAGACGATCGCACCGGCGTCGTGCGCAGTGTCGACGACGTTGTGCCCGCGCTGCCGCTTCATCTGTCGACTGCCGAGGTTGACCGCGGGCGTGCCGATGTACGCGCCCTCGCGGATCGCGCTGGAGCTGTTGCCGATCAGCACCGCGCAGCGGTCCATCAGGTGGACGTAGGCGTGCATCGGCAGGTTGATGAACAGGTGCAGGAAGCCCGGGGCCTTCGTCTCGCGGAACTGGCGGATGCCCTTGGCGATGTCGTCGCTGCCCGCGTCGATGTTGGGCCAGAGCATGATAGTCGGCATCGCGAGCCGCTCGAGCGCCTCCAGCGTCGCGCCGATCTGCCGCCGGCCGTCGCCGTACTCGGTCGTCACCGGGTGCTGGGAAACCAGCAGGAACGGCTGGTCGAGGTCGAGTCGGTTGCCCACGCCGCCGAACGTCTCGAAGACCCGGTTGATGTCGTCGAAGGGTTCCTCGTCGAGGATACGCTGGACCTCGTCGATGCGGGGGCAGCCGACGTTGAACACCGTGGCCGGGTCCTCGCCGAGCTTGATGATGCGTTGGGCGGCGTCGTCGTTGGCGGGGAAGTGCAGGTGGGCGAGCTTGGTGATGGCGTGGCGGATCGACTCGTCGATCGTGCCGGTGACCTCCCCGCCCATGGTGTGGGCCAGGGGGATGTTCATATAGCTCGCGGCGACCGCGGTGGACATCGTCTCGAACCGGTCGCCGACGGTGACGACGACGTCGGGCCGGATGTTGTCGAAGATGTTGGCCAGCTCCATGAGCCCGAGGCCGGTGGACTTGGCCATCGTCGCGGGGTTTTCGCCCTCGACGATCATGTAGTAAGTGTGATCGATGCTAAAGCCGTCGGCCCGGATACGGTCGACCACCGCGCCGAAGCGGGGCAGCAGCGCCGAGGCCCCGACGACGGTGACCAGTTCCAGATCGGGGTGGTCCTGGACGCGGCGCATCGCCGAGCGGATGCTCGCGTAGTTGGCCCGGGAACCGACAACAATGCAGACCTTGCGCATCAGGGGGATCGGCGGCGGTGGCGGAAAACAGCCCCGGATCGTAGCGGAAATCGTCGGCCGGGATGTGGCGCGGGCCCGCGCTCGCGTACAATCCGGCGATGCAAGACCCCGCCCCCGCAGACGCCGCCCCGGCCACGCCCGCCCCGCCCCCGCCGGCCGCCGCGGCCCCCAGGAAACACGTCAACCGCCCGCCCAAGATCGACCTGGACACCGCGTCCTACCGCGTCCCGTCGGGCAAGGCGATCCAGCTCAGCGACTACGCGACCCGCGACGACGGCGGGCTCGAGAAGATCGTCGGCAAGGACGAGTTCCACCTGCTCCGCCACCGGCTGGTCGCGCTGCAGGAGAACCTCTACGCCGAGTCCAAGCGCGCCCTGCTCGTCGTCTTCCAGGCGATGGACGCCGGCGGCAAGGACTCGACCACCAAGGCCGTCTTCGGCCCCGTCGACCCCGCCGGGTGCAAGGTCAAGAGCTTCAAGGCCCCCAACAGCGAAGAGCTCGGCCACGACTTCCTCTGGCGGGTCCACGCCAACGTGCCCAAGAAGGGCTACATCGGCGTGTTCAACCGCAGCCACTACGAAGACGCCGTGACCGTCGCCGTCAAGAAGCTCTGCCCCGAGGACGTGTGGGAGCACCGTGTCGAACACATCAACCACTTCGAGCGCCTGCTGCACACCGAGGGGACACAGGTCGTCAAGTTCTTCCTGCACATCAGCAAGGACTACCAGAAGAAGCGGCTGCAGCGTCGGCTCGACCGGCCGGACAAGCACTGGAAGTTCAACCCCGCAGACCTGGAGGAGCGCGCCCGCTGGGGCAAGTATCAGGAGCGTTACGCCGAGGTATTCAGCGAGACGTCGAAGAAAGACGCGCCCTGGTACATCATCCCCGCCGAGCGGCGCTGGTACCGCAACCTGCTGGTGACGAAGGTGCTGGTGGACCTGCTGGAGAAGATGGACCCTAAGCCACCGAAGGCCGACTTCGACCCCAAGTCGATCGTGATTGAGTAGGGAAACCTCCGTTCGGGAGACATCATGCAGACCGCCAAGGCACTCGCGTTTTTTACCGCGGCGATGTTTATCCATGGCTGTCAGACCCATCCGCCCAGCCCAACACGGGTCGAAGAACCGCCGGCCGAAGAGAACGCTCTGCCCGCCCGATCGGCCGAGGCGCAGTTCGAGTTGGACGGCCGGCTGATCCTCGCCGCGCATGCGGCGGACCTGGCCGAAGTCGAGCGTCTCCTCTCGATGGGAGCGGACCCCAACGCGGTAGCCGGGGAGCGGGCAGACGCTTGGTTCGATACACGTCATATCGACGGGGGATACGCCCCGATGGGTTCGCGCGCGTGGACGCCGCTGTTGGCTTGTACCAGCAACTGGGACACAGTGGCCGAACGCAAGGACCTGCTCCCGGTGTGTTCGGCGCTGCTGGATGCAGGTGCCGACATCGATGCCGCCGACAGCCACGGCGCGACCGCGCTCTATAACGCGATCCGTCGCTACGACACCGAACTGGCGTTGTACCTGATCCGCCGGGGTGCCGACGTGAACACCGAGACCCAGTTCTACATCGACGCCCCTGAGGGCTCGCCGCTCTGGCTGGCGGCTCGCCGGGGAGACCGGGCGGTCGTGAGGGCCCTGATCCGGGCCGGTGCCGACGTGAACGGTCGCAGCGAGTTTGGCCAGCCACCCCTGGTCGTAGCGATCACAGAAGGCGACCAGAAGATGACTATCGATCTCATTGATGCGGGCGCCGATGTGAACTACAGGGTGCACCGCAACGGCGTCACGCAGACGATAGATAGACCCCGCCGGGATTGTGTTGTAACGCCGCTACAACTCGCATACATCGCCGCAGCGGATAGGCCGTTCGATGGCGCTCTAGACGCACTAGAAAAAGCAGGCGCGACCCTCGGCGATCCGGAGGATGTAGATGATTTCTGGCTTTTCAAGCAGATCCTCTCCGACCGCCGGATGGTCCGACGACTGATCGAACACGGCGTACGCCCGGTATCGATCCACCCTCGCTACGGCTCGATCCTGCATGTCGCGGCATCTGACCCGGACTTCCATCAAGCGATGCACGAACTGCTGAAGATCGAAGGCCTTAATATCGATGGGTTAGACGACTACGCGAACACACCGCTGAGTCATGCACTGACCAGTTCCCGTCCACCGTTTGGCTCGTTAGACATCATGAAACTCCTCCTCGAAGCCGGAGCCAACCCCAACGCAACGTTCGAGGGCGGCGAGAACCAGGCGGGAGACATCCCCATGTACTACCTTCACACGGCAATCGCGGAAGACTACGTCGGTGCGGTGGCATTGCTGTTGGCCTATGGGGCAGACCCGGAACTCGAAGACATGGACGGCTGGACACCCCTCGATGTTGCCCGGCAAGAACGCGGCGCGAAGGCCGAACTGATCACCGCCCTTCTTCAAGCCGCTATCGCCGCAAGGGAAACGCGCGATCAGTAATCGCTGATCTAATGAAAAACAGCCCCGCGCGTTGATGCGCGGGGCTGTGGGTGGACACAGGTGTGTTTCGGGGGTCACCGCCGGCGGCGGCGGGTGGTGAGCAGGCCCATCAGCCCGAGCATCGTGAGGGTGGCGGGCTCGGGGACGGCGCCGGGGGTGAAGCCGGGCAGGAGGTAGCCCCAGTTAGCCTGGACGAGGGCGAGGTCGTCGGCGTTGACCAGGCCGTCGTTGTTCGCGTCGCCGCGCGTGTGGTCGCCGGCGGCGATGCCGGCCTGCTCCCAGTTGGCGAGGATGAGGTCCAGGTCGTCGATGCCGACAAACCCGTCCTCGGTGAGGTCGCCGGGGATGACGGCGTCGAAGAAGCGGGAGATCGTGTCGTCGGAGACGTGGCTGCCGCGGAGGAACTCGAGCATGAGCAGGGCGTCTTCGTCGTTGACGCTGCCGTCCTGGTTGGTGTCGCCGGCGAGGTAGTCCGCACCGGGGTTCGCGCTGTTGAAGGCGGACTCGGACATGTTGATGGCGTCGCCGAAGAGGGCGATGTCGTCGCCGTCGGTGCCGGTGCTGGGAAAGGTGGCATCGTAGGACATGTTCATGTCGCCGAGCACGCGGTCGGTGGTGATGCGGTAGATCGACCCGCTGAGGGTGATGATGTAGAGGTTGCCGACGGAGTCTTCGGCAAAGGAGGCGATGCCGCTGACGCTGTTGACGCCGTTGGTGCCGTCGGCCAGATCGTTGCGGACGTTCGTCACGCTACCGGGGACCAGGTCCCCGGTCTCGCGGTCGACCTCGAGGGTCCAGATGTTGTTGGTAACGAAGTCGGCGAAGTAGTACTCGCCGCGTGCCTGGGTGATGGGCCCGCGGTAGACGTAGCCGCCGGTGATGGAGAACCCGCCGGAGGAGTTGTGGAAGTATTCGTGGATGGGGTCGACGGCCCCGGCCGGGGCGGGCCCGCCGACGCCGCCGCTGGGCGTGGCGATGGAGCCCTCGCGGAGGCGCCAGCCGTAGTTCTCGCCGCCGACGGAGTCGGCGTGTTGGAAGTTGATTTCTTCGCGGACGTTCTGTCCGACGTCGGCGATGTAGAGGTCGCCGGTGTCGCGGTCGAAGCTGTTCCGCCAGGGGTTGCGGAGGCCGTAGGCCCAGATCTCGTCGTCGCCGGTGACGCCGACGAAGGGGTTGTCGTTGGGGATGGCGTAGTCGCGGTTGGGGTCGGACGTAAAGTCGTCGCCGTTGACATCGATGCGGAGCATCGCGCCCAGGAGGTTGTTCGTGATGTCCTGGCTGTTGCCGGCCCCAGCCGTATGACCGAAGTCGTTGTCGTCGCTGCCCCCGCCATCACCGCTGGCGATGTAGAGGTAGCCGTCGTGGCCGAAGCCCATCCACCCGCCGTTGTGGTTGGTTTGCGGCTGGCTGAAGGTGAGGATGGTGTCCCCGGAGGTTGGGTTGGCGACGAGCGAGCCCGCGCCGCCCTGGCGTTGAAATTCGTCGATGAATGTAGCGTTGCTGGTGCGGGTGCTGTAGGTGTAGAACAATCCGTTGGTTTCGTAATCGGGGTGGAACGCGAGCCCAAGCAGGCCCTGCTCGCCGCCGGAAGTGAAGCCGGTGGTCGCCGTGCTCACATTGAGGAACTGCGTCGGCGCGGCGGTTGGGTTGCTCAGGTCCAGCACCATAATCCGGCCGGTCTGCTCCACGATGTAGAGGTGGTCGGAGTCGCCCGGGGCGAACGTCGCGAAGACCGAACTGCTGTAGCCGTTGTCGACAAGTTCGAGCGACAGGTCCTGCGCCCACGCCGACGAACCGCCGGCACACAACGACAAAGCCAACGCGCCAGCGGCGAACCGCCCGATGTAACCATTCCGCACCATCTGGGTCATCCTCTCCTGCAAAAAACGAACAAACCGGGGCAACACACAACGCCCGCCGGGCGTACAAGCGTACCACAACCGCCGCCCCGAAACTAGGGGTTTGTGCGTAGATTTAGCGCTGAGAAGTGGCTTGGATACGACACCGGCCTGCTTGCCCAGCCCTTCAGGCACCTGGGTTTTTTAGCCTGCATCATCCGCCCGACGGTCCCACTGGTCGTCCATCACGACCATCCATTCGCCATCGGGCCGCTGCATCGAGACCCGCCAGCGGTAGGTGTCGCCATCGACCAGCGAGATGTATTGGCGGAACCCGGTCGTACCCCCGCCGTCGGGGTTCTCGTACCGCGTCTCGATGTGGAACCCGTCGTCGCGGAGTTCGAGCGTGCCCGTCTCCACCGAGCCGTCGTAGGCGATCGTCGTGTAGCAGTAGGCCTGGGCACGCGCGTCGTGGGAATACAGCGTCTCGTAGCGGAGGTACTCGGGGCCGCCGTTGTCCGAGACGTAGGTCCGCGCCCGCATGTGTCGGCCGTCGAACACCCGTTCGTATTCGTTGCGCGCCTTGATCGTGCCGCCCCAGGCCCACTCGGCCTCGCATTCCCACACACCGGTGTAAGCGTGAAGCACCGCCATCGGGTCCTCCGCGTCGGGCTCGTCCTGCGCCGCCGGCACCGACGCCGGGGCCCACGCCAGGCCAAACAGGAGCAGCAGCACAGCCAGCGGGATCATGCGGTCGCGAGCCATCGGTAAACCTTTCGTGAAGGGCAAAGAATCAAGAAACCCAGTTTCGCGTCTACAACCCTAGACGCACAGCCGGCGAGCCGGGTTCACGCGTCGGCGGATCACGAGCAGCCACAGCGACCCGATGAGCACCAGCCCACCGGGCTCGGGGATGTTCACCGCCGACGGCTCGCCGGCCCCCCAGTTGGCGAGTACGCGGTCCAGGTCCTGCTGGTCGACCTGCCCGTCGCCCGTCCAGTCGCCGTGCGCCAGGTCGAAGGGCGTGACCGTCTGGCCCCAGTGGGCGAGCAGCAGGTCCAGGTCGTCTATGTCCACCAAGCCGTCGCCGGTGAAGTCGCCCTCGACCTGCAGCTCGACCCACGCGGCGGTGGCGATCCACTGGTGGGCAAGGGCGGTGGGGTGGATCTCGTCCCAGAACGCGTAGGTCGCGGCGTTGGGGGCGACCGCGCCGGTGCCTTCGTTGTAGGCCGCGTCGGTCGTGTTCGTGAAGCCGTAGCGCGACGGGTCGGCGAGCATCTGCTGGAACAGCGCCTCGATATCGAGCAGGTCCACGTCGATGCTGTACTGCGTGTTGAGCGTGTCGACCTCGGCCGAGAGCAGGGCGTTGAACTGCTGGCTGGTCGCGGTGAGCGCGGCCTGGTCGGTCGTGCCGGCGTAGCGGGGGATCGCGCCCAGGTCGGGCATGTTGAGGACGAGGAAGTGCTCGCCGCCGGCCAGCGCGAGCTGCTCGATGTGGCCGGCGATGTTGTTGGCGACACCCTGGGGCGAGCCGCCGCCGGAGAACAGCGAGCCCAGCGAGCCGCCGATCTCGATGAAGTCGTTGCCGCCGCCCCACAGCAGGAACAGCTCTGTGCCGTCGGGCGCGTCATCGCCGAGGTAGCCGTCGACCTGGTTGCCGAGGTTGTCGATCGCGCCCAGGAAGTTCGTGCCGTCGCCGGAGAGTGCACCGCCCCAGGCGTAGTTGTGGCCGCCTTCGCCGCTGCGGGTCGAGCCATCCAGCCCGAGCGTGTCACCGAGCTGCTCGGCCCAGACCGGCCCGTTCGAGAACCGGCCGTCGAAGTACGGCGGGCGGGCCTGGGGCGCGACCAGGCTGATGAAGAAGCTGTTGGCCGTGTTCCCCACGTCCGACAGCGAGTCGCCGAAGACGACCAGGTCCGTGTACGCCGGCCCCTGCGCCTGCGCGACCGGCGCGGGCAGGGCCACTGCCGCCAGGGTCAGGGTCCACCGCCATCGTGATCGGGACATGGTTTTCTCGCTTTCTCGCTCGCCGGGCCCCCTAGCATACCCCTCGTGTCAAGCCCGGGCGGTATCATGCCCGACCCAGCCACCCCAGGGAGCCCCCGATGAAAACCATGACGAACCTGCTGTTCCTGATCCTCGCCTGCGGGCTCATCGCCTGCGGCCAGGCCTCCTCCGGCGCTTCGCCCGCCAACGCCGACGCCGACCGCCTGCCCACGCCCACCGGCGACGGGGCCCCGGCCAACATCGAGCTCGCCCCCGAGCACGAGATCCTCGGCGACCCCAGCCACGAGGAGATGAACCAGACCGCGCCCGACGATTTCGACGTCCTCTTCCATACCACGGCCGGGGACTTCACCGTCCACGTCGTCCGCGCCTGGGCACCCCGCGGGGCCGACCGGTTCTACAACCTCGTCGTCAACGGCTACTACGACGGCAACCGCTTCTTCCGCGTCGTGCCCGGCTTCGTCGTCCAGTGGGGCATGCACGGCGAGCCGGACGTCAACGCCGCCTGGCGCGCCTCCGACGCCGCCAACATCCAGGACGACCCCGTCACCCAGTCCAACACCCGCGCCCGCGTCACCTTCGCCACCTCCGGGCCCAACTCCCGCACCACCCAGCTCTTCATCAACTACGGCGACAACAGCCGGCTCGATGGCATGGGCTTCGCCGCCTTCGGCGAGGTCGTCGGCGACGGCATGGACGTGGTCGACGCCATCGAATCCAAGTACCGCGAACGCCCCAACCAGGGACGCATCCACGCCGGCGGCAACGAGTACCTCGACGCCAACTTCCCCGACCTGGACCACATCATCGCCGCAACGGTCGTCGAAGACGAAGGCGAATAACCGCTATACTCTCTGCTTCAACCAGAAGCCCACGTTCGTCGAACGTGGGCTTCTTTGTCCCCTCACCGTTCACCGTGAACGGTTCACTCTCCACCGGAAAGACCGATGACCACCGCCACCCTCCACACCGACAAGGGCGAGATCAAGCTCGAGCTCTTCACCGACGACTGCCCCGAGACCACCGGCAACTTCATCAAGCTCGCCAAGGAAGGGTTCTACGACGGGCTCACCTTCCACCGCGTCATCGACGAGTTCATGATCCAGGGCGGCTGCCCCGACGGCAACGGCACGGGCGGGCCCGGCTACAAGTTCAAGGACGAGAAAGCCGCGCTCCAGAAACGCCACGACAAGCCCGGCATCCTCTCCATGGCCAACTCCGGGCCCAACACCAACGGCAGCCAGTTCTTCATCACCCACGTCGTCACCGACTGGCTCGACGGCAAGCACGCGGTCTTCGGCCAGGTCGTCGAGGGCATGGACGTCGTCAACCAGATCGAGAAAGACGACGTGATGAACCAGGTCGTCATCGAAGAAGACTAACCGCCTCTTTGCCCCATCCCTGCATCAGGACACACGCGTCAAGGTGATGCACGCCAGCGATCGCTTCAGCCGGCCCCGGGTCACCGGGGCCGGTTGTCTAAAGCGCCTAGATTCACACGATTTTCCTGTAAAAAAACTACACACGGTCTTGCGAGACCGTACGGCATCGGTCATACTACCTGCACTAGTCTGGGTGGAATCGGCCTAGTAACCCATCTCGTGAAGGAGCCACCCAGATGCCGAAACTATCGTTTGCTGTCCTGTCGCTTTCCGCCGCGTGCCTTGCTGGTGCGCCGGTGCAGGCCGCGGTGACACCCGTTTTTGAGTACTCGTTCCCCTCGTCCTACGACGGGTCGAGCACCACCGTGACCGACCTGAGCGGGGCCGGCAACGACGCCACCATGGACCTGACCGGTGCCCTGGTCGATGACCGCCCGGCCGGGTTTGATTCGTCACTGATGTCGCTGACCGGCAGCAACGGCGGGCACGGCGCGACCACCGCGATCGACCTGCTCGACAACAGCCTGGTCGCCGCAGCCGGCGGCTTCACCATGGACGTCTGGTTCAACTGGGACGGCAACTTTACCGACGTCCGCAAGCTGATCGACTACGCCGGGACCGAGCACCTGTCGACCGTGAACTCGCAGCTGCGTTTCGCGCTGTCGGATAGCGCCTTCACCGTGACCTTCGATATCCAGGCCAACACCTGGTACCACGCGGTCGCGGTCTTCGACAGCGAAGGCAACAGCGTAGATGGCAACGGCGACCTGGCCGGCACCATGTACCTTTACGTCGATGATGTGCTCGTCGGCTCGGCCGCGGGCACGAAGTCCAGCTTCGGCGACTCGCTAGACCGGTCCATCGGGATCAACCGCTGGGCCGGCGGCGGCGGCGACTGGAACCAGGGCGCGATCTTCAACCCGGCGGTCTACCTCGGCGTCGTCCCCGAGCCCGGCTCGCTGGCGCTGCTGGGCCTGGGCGGCCTGTTGATCGCCCGCCGGCGTCGCGACCGCTAACCGGACCCGACCCACCACAACCCAACAAGCCCCGGCCGGTCCCACCGGCCGGGGTTTTGCTTTGAGCGGGAGGATTTTGATCACCGGCTCAGCCGCGCAGCCGCAGCAGCGTCAGGCCGTCGGCGATCGGCAGCATCACGCAGTCGAACCGCTCGTCGGCGGCGACACCGGCGTTGAACGCCCGCGCGATCACCGCACGCTCCGATCCGTCGTCCGGGTCCGCGGCGCGGCCCCCGGCCAGGACGTTGTCGACGAGGATCACCCCGCCGGGACGGATGAGCTTCACCAACGCCTCGACGTAGTTGGCGTTGTTCTCTTTGTCCGCGTCGATGAACGCCATATCGAACACGCGCTCCTGTGGCAGCGCCGCCAGCGTCTGTAGCGCCGGGCCGACCCGCAGGTCGATCTTGTGCGCGACGCCCGCCCGCTCCCAGAACGGCCGGCCGATGCTCGGCCACTCGGCGCTCACATCGCAGCAGACCAGCCGGCCGTCGTCGGGCAGCCCCCGCGCCGTGCACAGCGCCGAGTACCCGGTGAACGTGCCGATCTCGATCGCGTGGGTCGCGCCGATCAGCCGGGCCAGCACGGTCATGAATGCGCCCTGGTCCGGGGCGATCTGCATCTGCGCGTCGTCGCCCAGCGGGGTGGTCGCATCGATCAGGCCACGCTGGATGTCGTCGGGCGGCGTGCCGTGAGCGACGAGGTAGTCGTACACGCTATCGCTGAGGGTCGGGGTCTTGCGGGTCATCGGCCGGCTCCGGGGGTCGCTACTCCTGGTCGTCGTCGACCATCATGAACTTGACCTCGGCCTCGGCGGCGAGTTCCTCGCCGACGTACGCCCGGCAGCGCATGTGCGCGATCCGACTGCGGACCTTCACGGCCTCGGCTTCGAGGAAGAGCTGGTCGCCGGGCGTCACCGGCTTGCGCAGCTTCACCCGGTCCAGCGACAGCAGCACCGGCAGCTTGCCCACCTGGTCCAGCGATTGGCCGATCAGCACGCCCGAGAGCTGCGCCATCGCCTCGACCACGAGCACGCCGGGCATGATCGGCGTGTTGGGGTAGTGGCCCTGGAAGAACGGCTCGTTGATGGTGACGTTCTTCACCCCGACCGCCCGCCGGTCCCCGTCCATCTCGATAACGCGGTCCACCAGCAGCATCGGGTAGCGGTGGGGCATCATGCGGAACAGCGCGCGGATGTCGATGACCTCCGACCGCCGGCCCAGGTCGTTGAGCGTCTGCCTGCGGTACTGCTGGATGAGCTTGCGGACCAGCATCTGATTGAGCGCGTGCCCGGACTTGTAGGCGACGATGCGCCCCTGGATCGGCGCGCCCAGCAGGTACAGGTCGCCGATGAGGTCGAGCATCTTGTGGCGGACCGGCTCGTCGTCGAAGCGGAAGGTGTTGTTGCCCAGCGGCTTGCCGTCGGGCCCGATGACCAGCGCGTCGTCCAGCGTCAGGTGGGTGAACATGCCCGCGGCTTGGGCCTGCTCCGCCTCCTGCTGGGTGGAGAAGGTGCGCGACGGCGCGATGCGGGTCGCGTAGTCGTCGGTGTTGAAGTCGAAGCTCACGAGCTGCCGGCCGATCGGCCCGTCGCCGTAGTCCAGCTCGTAGAGCAGCTGCATCTCCGGCTCGTCGCTGGGCGTCGCGGCGACGACGGCGTCGCCCTGCCGGACGATCACCGGATCGGTGACGACCAGCGTCTTGCGCGGGGCGTCGTTGTCGGCCTTGCCCGCCTCGATGAGCTTCTCATAAAACGGCTCGGCGGATCCGTCGAGGATCGGCACCTCGGGCCCGTCGATCTCGACGATGAGGTTGTCGATGCGGTGCGCGGCGGCGGCGGAGAGCAGGTGCTCGACGGTGTCGATGCTGGCGTCGCCCTGCTTGATGGCCGAGCGGCGGGGGCGCTTGACGACGCGCGAGACGAGCGCGGGCACGGGCGTGTTGCCCAGGTCCGTGCGGACGAAGACGATGCCGTGGTTCGCGGGGGCGGGCTTGAAGGTGACGTTGGCGACCTGCCCATTGAACAGCCCGGGGCCGGACAGCCGCACGGGGGTCGAGATGGTCTGCTGGGGCTGCATCGGGGTCGGGTCTAGCGGGTCGCTTCCTTGTCTTTCTTATCGGCTTGGCGCTGGGTGCGTTTGATCTCGCGCATCAGGTCGGGGAGCTTGCGGAGGGCGGCCTGCTCGCGGAACGCTTCCTTGAGCGGCCGGGCGGGCACACCGCCCCAGGTCTCGCCGTCGGGGATGTCGTTGATGCACGCCGACCCGCCGGCGAGCTGCACGCCGCGGCCGACGTGGATGTGGTCACTGACACAGGTGAGCCCGCCGATCATCGTGCCGTCGCCGATCGTCGACGACCCGGCGATGCCGGTGCACCCGGCGATGATGACCATCCGGCCGATGACCACGTTGTGCCCGATCTGGACCTGGTTATCGAGCTTGCACCCGTCGCCGACGACTGTCGCGTCGAACTTCGCGCGGTCGATGGTCGTGCCGGCCCCGATCTCGACATCGTTGCCGATCTCCACCGTGCCGATCTGCGGGATCTTCACCAGGCGGGGCGTCGGTCCGGAGAGGTCCGGGCGGTAGCCGAAGCCGCAGGCCCCGATCACCGCGTTGGGGTGGAGGATGCAGCGGTCGCCGATCGTGCAGCGCTCGCGGACCACGACGCCGGCCCACAGCTCGCATCCCGCGCCGACCGCGACCTCGTTGTACAGCGTGACCCCGGCGTGGAGGATCGTGCCCTCGCCGAGCTTGACGCCGGCTTCTACGACACAGTTCGCGCCGATGCACACGCCCGGGCCGAGCTCGGCCGAGGGGTCGACCGTGGCCGAGGGGTGCACCCCCGCCGCGGGCCGGGGCACGGGCGGGGCGAATAGCGCCAGCAGGGTGGCCATCGCGAGGTCGGCGTTGTCGACGGTGATGACGGCCCGGCCGTCGATGGGCGGGACCTCGACCCCGCGGGAGACCAGCGCGGCGGTGGCGTGGGACGCGGGCCACTTGCCGGCGTACTTCTCGCTGCCGATGAACGTGACGGTGCCCGGCCGGGCCCGGCTGATCTCCGCGACGCCGTCGATCGCAAGCCCCCCCGGGCCGGCCAGCTCGCCGCCGACCAGTTCGGCGATGGATTGGGTGGTGTGGGACAAGGGGGACTCGCAGGCAGTAGATCGGGGACAAGGCGGGGCGGCGGGGCGGGCAGGAGCCGGGCTAACTAGCGCCCCCAAAACTCAGCCCCCGCCTTTCGGCAGGGGCGGAGGAGACGGGGTTCGGGCGGGGCCGGGGGTCAGCGGTTGTTCCACTCGGTGTTCATCCGCTCAATGACGCCGCGGGTGATCTCCACCTCGTCGGTGTGGTAGAGCACCTTGCGGGTGGCGATCGCGTTGAGCAGCTGCTCGGGGTTCAGCCGGTCCAGGTCGGGCACCTGCGTGTCCAGCAGGACGAGGTCGAACCCGCGCTGCTCGGCGATGGCGGCACCGGCCTGCACGATCTTGCGGTACAGGTTCGCCAGGTGCGTCCGCTGCTCCAGGATGTTGCGCTGCTCCTGGATCGACTGCCAGGTCCGCAGCTCGATCAGGGCGTCGAAGATCTGGTCTTCCTTCTGCTTGTAGGCATCGGAATCGGCATCCAGCAGCTCCAGGTCGTTCTGCATCTGCTGCACGGCGTTCTGCCGGCGGGTCAGCTCGGCCTGGATCTGCCCGTTCTTCGCGGTGATGTCGGCCTGGAACGCGTTGTTCTCATTCAACTGGCCCAGCACGTCCTGGAGGTTGAGGACGGCGACGGCGGTCTTGTCGGCGGGGCCCGCGGCCTGGGCCTGCAGCCGGCCGATCCCGAACGATGCGGCCCACGTCCCGACCAGCAGGGCGGCCACAAGCATCACGATGTAACGGCGGTTTTTCGGAGCGATCATGCGTCGGTTTCCTTCCCGGTGGGGGGATTGGGGTGGCCCGGCGTTGCCCGACAGCGGGCCCCGGCGGGCGTGATAGTGTAGCAGGTCGGGACGGGGCTTCGGCCGCGCACTGGTGCGCGGGCGGGGTCGGGCGTACCCTTGCCGGCCATGCCCGAGCCCGCCCCCCCACGCATCCTGTTCCTCTCGAAAGGACAGGCCGCCGCCTCCACGCGTTACCGGGCGTTAGCCCTGTTCCCCGTGCTGCGCGACGCGGGGTTCGACCCCGTCCACCTGGGGCTCCGCGGCGGTCTGGGCATGGCCGTCGAGGTCGGCAAGGCGGTCCGGCGGTCGGCCGTGACCATCGTGCTCCGCCGCACCCTCACCGCGCCGGCCCGGGTGCTGCTGCGCCGCGCGGCGCGTCGGCTCGTGCTCGACCTGGACGACGCCATCTACACCGCGCCCGACGGCCCATCCCCCGCACGCCTCCGCGCCTTCGCCGCGATGGCCAAACGATGCGACGCCGTGTTCGCCGGCAACGCCACCCTCGCCGACGCCGCGGCGCCTTACTGCCGCAGCGTCCACATCCTGCCCACCGCGCTGGACCTGTCGCCCTATACCCCCGCCGATCCCGCGACGCTCGACCCGCGCAAGCTCGTGTGGATCGGCAGCAGCAGCACCCGGCCGTACCTCGAAGCGCTGCTGCCCGAGCTGGAACACGCCGCCGCGCGCGTGCCGGGCCTGTCGCTGCGCATCATCGCCGACTTCACGCTGCGGTCGGGCACCCTGCCGATCGAGGCGACGCCCTGGTCGTCGGCGGACGAGGCCCGGCTGCTGCGCGAGTGCGGGCTCGGGCTCGCGCCGCTGAGCGACGACCCGTGGACCCGGGGCAAGTGCGGGTTCAAGCTGATCCAGTACATGGCCGCGGGCCTGCCGGCGGTGTGCGACCCGGTCGGCGCGAACGGCCAGATCGTCGAGCACGGGCGGACGGGCCTGCACGCGGACCAGGCCGGCGGCTGGGCGGAGGCGATCGCGTCGCTGTGTGCCGACCCGGCAGGCGCCGCGTCGATGGGGGCGACCGGCCGGGAACGCGCCGCGGCGCACTACAGCGTCGAAGCCGTCGGCCGACGGTACGTCGAGCTGCTGCACGGCCTGCTCGGGGGCTAGCGCGGCACGCCGCTACAATCCCCGCCATGCCCGCGGACGCCCCGATCTCGATCGCCCTCGAAACCGCCGGCCGGGTCGGCCACGTCGCGGTCGGCGTCGGCGAAACCTTTATCGCGTCGCGCCCGATCCCCCGGTCCCGCCGACGCAACCTCGAGCTGGTGCCCACCCTCGACGCGCTGCTGCGCGATCATGGCTACGGCCCCGGCGACATCGCCGAGGCCTACGTCTCGCTCGGGCCGGGGTCGTTCACGGGGCTGCGTATGGCGATCGCCACCGCGCAGATGCTCGCGCTCGCCCGGCCCGAGCTCAAGCTCGTCGGCGTGCCGACGCTCGATGTCCTCGCGCACCAGCACCTGGACGCGGCGGAACACGTCGCCGTGCTGCTCAACATCAAACGCGGCACGTCCTACTGCGCGTGCTACCGCCACGGCGAACCGCTGCTCGGGCCCGAATTGCGGGCCCTCGACGATCTCTTGGCGAAAGCACCGCGGCCGCTGGCGGTCGTGGCCGAGGTCGACCCGGGGCTGGACGGGGCGGACGGCGTCACCTGGCTCGACCCGGACGCGACCGCGCCGGACCCGGCCGTGACCTGGCGACTCGGCTTTGACCTTGCGCAAGCCGGTGGGCGGGTGGAGGCGGATAAGCTGCTGCCGCTGTACATCCGCGAGCCGGAGGCGGTGACGCTCTGGGAGCAGCAGGGCAAGGCCTGACTAGCGCTGGTCGATCGGCACCCAAGCGCGTTCGTCCGGCCCGGTGTAGACCGCGCTCGGGCGGATCAACCGGTTGTCGCCGCGCTGCTCGAACACGTGCGCCAGCCAGCCGGACACCCGCGAGAGCACGAAGATCGGCGTGAAAAGCGGCGTCGGGATGCCCAGGAAGTGGTACGCGCTGGCGCTGTAGAAATCCAGGTTCGGGAACAGGTCTTTCTCGCGGCGCATCACCGCCTCGATCCGCTCGCTCACCGGGTACAGGCGGGTGTCGCCCGTCGCGTCGGCGAGGGTCTTGGCCCAGCCCTTGATCACGTCCGACCGCGGGTCGCTGACGCGGTACACCCGGTGGCCGAAGCCCATGATCTTGTCCTTGCGGGCGAGGGCTTCCATGATGTAGCGCTCGGCGTCGTCGGCGTTCTGCAGCGGCTCGATGAGCGCCATCGCCGCCTCGTTCGCCCCGCCGTGCAGCGGGCCGCGGAGCGTGCCGATCGCGCCGGTGATGGTCGAGTAGACGTCCGAGAGCGTCGAGGTCGTGATCCGCGCGGTGAAGGTCGACGCATTGAACTCGTGCTCGGCGTAGAGGATCAGCGAGACATCGACCGCGCGCTGCTGCGTCGCGTCGGGCATGTGGCCGTAGAGCAGGTGCAGGAAGTGCCCGGCGACCGAGCCGTCCTCGACGGCGGTGTCGATCTGCCGGCCGTGGTGCGCGAACTGGTACCAGTACATCAGCACCGACGGCAGCGCCGCGATGAGCCGCTCGGCGATGCGCTGCTGCGCGTCGGGCGTCGCCGGCTCGGGCTCGGGCTCCAGGCAGCCCAGCGCCGACACGCCGGTGCGCAGGACGTCCATCGGGTGCGACGTGCTCGGGAGCTGTTCGAGCACGTGCCGCAGCGCCTTCGGCAGCGCCCGCCCCGCGAGGAGCCGGGCCTTGAAGCCGGCCAGCTCGTCGGCGGTCGGCAGCTCGCCGTGCAGCAGCAGCCAGGCGACCTCCTCGAACGTCGCGTGCTCGGCGAGGTCGAAGATCGAGTAGCCGCGGTAGGTCAGGCCGTGGCCTTCCTGGCCCACGGTGGCGATCGCGGTCTCGCCGGCGATCACGCCCGCCATCCCGCGCGAGTAGGTCGGTTCAGCCATCGGTCGCTCCTTCGTGTTTGAGTTGCTGGTCGAGGCGTTGCTCGTGGTCGTGGTACCGCAGGACGTCGTAGAGCTGGTCGCGGGTCTGCATCTGGTCGAGCACCGCGCGCTGCGTGCCGTCGCGGCGCAGGGCGGCGTAGGTCTGCGTGGCGGCGAAGCTCATCGCACGGAAGGCCGACAGCGGGTACAGCGCGAGCCCGACGCCCGCGCCGCGCAGCTCATCGACCGTGAACCCCGGCGTCTTGCCGAACTCGGTGATGTTCGCCAGCACCGGCACCCGGACCGTGTCGACGAACCGGCGGAACTCGTCCAGCGTCGCCAACGCCTCGGCGAAGATCATGTCGGCCCCGGCCCCGACGTACGACACCGCGCGGTCGATCGCCGCGTCGAGCCCCTCGACCGCGTGCGCATCGGTCCGGGCCATCACGACGAACGCGGGGTCTTTGCGGGCCCGCACCGCCGCACGGACGCGTTCACACATCGCCTCGGCCGGCACGAGCTGCTTGCCCGGGCGGTGGCCGCAGCGCTTCTGCTCGACCTGGTCTTCAAGGTGCATGCCCGCGACGCCCGCATCGATCAACGCGTTGGCCGCCGCGCCAGGGTCATCGAAGCCCGTATCGGCGTCCACGAGCAGGGGCAGCGCGGTCGCCTGCGTGACCCGCCGGGCGTCCTCGGCCACGTCCTCGAGCGTCGTGTACCCCAGGTCCGGCCAGCCGAATGACGCGTTGGCGACCCCCGCGCCCGACAGGTAGAGCGCGCCGAACCCCGCACGCTCGGCGAGCAGGGCGCAGTAGGCGTTGATCACGCCGGGCACCTGCAACGGCCGCTCACGCGCGACCGCGTCGCGCAGGCGTTGGCCGGGGGGTCCTTCGGCGGTCGGGGCGTCGCGTTGAGTCATCGGGTCGGCTCGTGTTACAGTCTGTCGCGGTCCGGGGTGTGGGGCCGACCGTCCGTCGGCCGGCGGCGTGACACACCCATCACAGAGGGAAGCCATGCAGGAACTGACCGGCAGCTACATCGTCACCGGCGGCGCGTCGGGGCTGGGCGAGGCGTGCGTGCGCGCCCTGGCCGGGCGCGGCGCGCGGGTGGTCATCGCCGACCTGAACGCCGAGGCGGGCGAGTCGCTCGCGGGATCGTTGGAGGGCGCGGCCCGTTTTGTCCAGGTGGACGTGACCGACGCGTCGCAGTGCCAGCACGCCGTGGACGCGGCCGTGGAACTCGCGGGCGACGCGGGGCTGCGCGGGCTGGTCGGCTGCGCGGGGGTCGCGCCGTCGATGAAGGTTGTCGGGCGGGAGGGGCCGCACGACCTGGGCGTGTTCGGCAAGGCCGTGGGCATCAACCTCGTCGGGCTGTTCAACATGCTCCGCCTCTGCGCCGCGGCGATGGTCGACAACGCCCCCGACGCAAACGGCCAGCGGGGCGTGCTGGTCAACACCGCGTCGATCGCCGCGCAGGACGGGCAGATCGGCCAGTGCGCCTACGCCGCGAGCAAGGCGGGTGTGATTGGCCTGACGCTGCCCGCGGCGCGCGAGCTGGCGCGGCACGGGGTGCGCGTCATGACGATCGCGCCGGGCATCTTTGACACGGCGATGATGGCCGGCTTCTCCGACGAGGTCCGCGAGGGGCTCGCGAAGCTCGTCCCCTTCCCGCCGCGGCTGGGCGACCCGACCGAGTTTGCGTCGCTGGTCCTGCATATCGTGGACAACCCGATGCTCAACGGCGAGACGATCCGCCTGGACGGCGCGCTGCGGATGAGCGCACGGTAGACCCGGCCGGCCCCGGCCGGCGGTCTACTTGCCGTGGCCCAGCGCGTCCCGCGCCGCGGCGAGGCAGGTGTCGTCGTCGTTGTCTGTCAGCGCGGCGAAGTACCCGGCACACCGCCGGCACGACGCATCGAGGAAGTACCGCGCCGCCGGGTTGAACTTCGCGACCGAGCCCGCGCCGCTGCCCGCCATCTCGCTGTCCAGCCGGCTGAGCACGCACGCCTGGGCGAGCAGCTCCATGCTCAGGTCGGCGATCCGGCCGAGGACGAGCTGGCGGTCGAGGATGTCCTCGCCGTGCTTCACCATCATGTGCTTGGTCTTGCGGTCGAACTTTGCGATGAGGCGCGAGAGCTTGCTCGCGTCGCGCGCCAGCGCGCCGTGTTTCACGGGCACCTCCGGCGGGGCGACGAAGCCCTTGAGCCGGCCGCCGGTGAACGCGATGCCCTTGCCGACGCCGGACACGACGTTCTTCTTCAGACCGGCCAGGATCTCGAGCATCTCCTCGCCCGGGCCGCGCATCCCGACCAGCGCGATAAACGCGCGGAGCACGTCGTTCGCCCCCTCGCCGATCTGGTTGATGCGGGCGTCGCGGAACATGCGTTCGATCGGCCGGTCGCAGAAGTAGGCCGCGCCGCCGTAGATCTGGAACGTGTCGTGGATCATGTTCCAGAGCAGCTCGGTCGAGTAGACCTTGAGCATCGCGGTCTCGAGCATGTAGTCCTCGAGCCCGCGGTCGATGAGCCCGGCGGTGACGTAGGTCATCGCCTCCATCGCGTAGGCGTGGGCCGTCATGTAGGCGATCTTTTCCTGCACCAGCTCGAACTCGCCGAGCGTCTGCTTGAACTGCACGCGTTTGTTGGCGTGCTCGGTGGCGAGCTTGATACAGGTCTTGGCCGCGCCGGTGCACGACGCGCCGAAGGTGGTCCGCCCGAAGTCGAGCACGGTGAGCGCGACGCGGAGCCCCTTGTTGTACGGGCCCAGGATGTTTTCCTTGGGCACCTTGACGCCGTTGAGCTTGAAGTGCCCGGTGGCGGTGCCGCGGATGCCCATCTTCTCCATGCGGGCGTCGACGACCTCGAAGCCCTCCATGTCGGGCGTGACGAGGAAGGCGGTGATCTTGGTCTCGTCCTTGCCGGGCACGGGCGTGCGGGCCATGACCATGAGGACCTGCGCGATCCCGCCGTTGGTGATGTAGTGCTTCTCGCCGGTGAGCGTGTAGTAGCTGCCGTCCTCGGAGGGCACGGCCTGGGTCTGCACGCCGCCGGCGTCGGACCCGGCGCAGGGCTCGGTGAGCGCGAAAGCGGCGAGCGCGTCGCCGGTCATCAGCGGGGGGATCCACTTCTTGTTCTGCTCCTTGGTGCCGAACAGCAGCAGCCCGCGGATGCCGATCGAGTGGTGGGCGTTGACGAACACGGCCGTGGACGAACACGCCCCGCCGAGCACCTCGAGGATCTGGCAGTACTGCCGCTGGTTGAACGCCTGCCCGCCGAGCTCTTTGGGCGCGGTCTGCCCGAGCACGCCCAGCTCCGCCAGCCGCTTGATCGTCTCCTTCGGGATGTCGGCGTTGCGGTCGATCGCGTCCGGGTCCAGCTCGTTCTCGACGAAGTCGCGCAGCTCGGCCACGGACTTGTCGGCATCGGCCTGCTGGTCTTCGGGCAGCTTCGGGTACGGGAACACCCAGTCGTGCACGAGCGTGCCGAAGAACAGGCCCTTCGCGAGCCCAAGTTTTTCCGGGCCCTCGCTGAGCAGTTCTTCCGCCTCCTTCTTCTGCTGCTCGCGGTCGGCGGCCTTCTCCTCGGCGGTGGTCGAGGCCTTCTGCTCGGCGGGCGGCTGGGTGGCGTCGGTCTCGGGGGTCTGGGTCTCGGTGGTGGTCATGGGGTTTCCTTCTTCGGGTCGTTCGATGCCGGGGTCCGAGCGGTCAGTGCAGACGCCAGCTCGGCTCTCGCTTTTCGAGGAACGCGGCGAGGCCCTCCGCCGCTTCGGGGGACTGCCGGGCCTGCATGTGGTCGGCCAGGGCCTGGTCGAGGTCGGCCTCCAGGTCGCCGGGCGCGGTGCGGTCGATGACGCGCTTCGTCCGCTGCTGCGCGCCGGGCGCGGCCTTGAGCAGGTCGGTGAGCAGCACGGTCATCTCCGCGTCGAGCTCGTCGCCCGAGACCGCGCGGTTCACCAGCCCGAGCGCCGCCGCCCGCTTCGCGTCGATCAGCGTGCCGGTGAGCATCAGCTCCGAGACCGCCCGCAGCGGCGCCTGCCGGACCACGAAGTGCATGATGAGCCCGGCCACGAGCCCACGGTGCACCTCCGGGTAGCCGATCTTCGCGGCCGCGTCGGCGACGATCAGGTCGCAGGCGGCCATGAGCCCGGCGCCGCCCGCGATCGCCGCGCCGTGCACCCGTGCAACGGTCACCAGCCGGCAGCGTGCGACCGCCTTGAGCGCCTCCGCGACCGCGTGGGCCGAGCGGTGCGCCTGCTCCGGGTCCGTCGCCTCCGCCAGGTCCAGCCCGGCACAGAACACCTTGCCCGCCCCGCGGAGGACCAGCACCCGGTTCGCCTCATCGCTCTCGGCCGAACGCACGTGCGCCACCAGCTCCTCAAGCAGCGGCACGCTCAGCGCATTCCGCTTGTCCGGGCGGTTGAGCGTCAGCTCGACGACGCCGGGCCGGGGGCTGGATTCGAGCACGAGCGCTTCGCTCACGACAGGGTCTCCGGGGCGGGGGAAGTGGCCGAGGGGTCAAGCGTGCGGGTGTCAAACATCGCCGGGGTTCATGCTAGGTGTGTTGATCCGT
Source organism: Phycisphaerae bacterium (assembly GCA_030425705.1). Classification (GTDB taxonomy): domain Bacteria; phylum Planctomycetota; class Phycisphaerae; order Phycisphaerales; family Phycisphaeraceae; genus JAHQVV01. The sequence goes on along the minus strand of JAUHZU010000002.1, from coordinate 452,104 downwards.
TTGATCTCACAACCGAGGACCGCTTGGCCACGGGTCCACGCCCTCTACGTCTGCAGCACCCCCGCGCGGAAGCCGCCCGATGGGGCGGGGCGGGTCACGGTGTCCAGGGCCTGGATCAGCACGTCACGGGTGGTGTGCGGGGCGATGATCGCGTCTACCCAGCCGCGGGCCGCGCCGTAGCGGATGTCGGTCTTGTGTTCGTAGGCCTGCTCGATCTTCTCGCGCAGCTCGTTGAGCGCGGCGGGGTCGAACTCCTTGCCGCGGCGCTGCGCGGTCCGCGCCTCGATCTGCGTGAGCACCTTCGCGGCCTGCGCCCCGCCCATCACCGCGTACTGCGCGTTGGGCCAGGCAAAGATCAGCCGCGGGTCGAAGCCCTTGCCGCACATCGCGTAGTTGCCCGCGCCGTACGAGCCGCTGGTGATGACCGTGATCTTCGGCGACTCGGTGTTGCTCACCGCGCTCACCAGCTTCGCGCCGCTGCGGATGATGCCCGACTGCTCGGCGTCGCGCCCGACCATGAACCCGCGCACGTCCTGCAGGAAGACCAGCGGCAGCTTCGTCTGCCCGCAGTCCATGATGAACCGCGCGGCCTTGTCCGCCGAGTCCGCGTAGATCACCCCGCCCATCTGGATCGCGCCCTTCGCGGGCTTCACCTGCAGCCGCTGGTTGGCGACGATGCCGACCGGTCGGCCGGCGATCTGGGCGTAGGCGCAGACGATCGTCTGGCCGAAGTCCGCGCGGTACTCGTCGACCGAGCCCGCGTCCACGACGCAGGCCATCAGGTCGCGGACGTCGTAGAGCTTGTGCCCCTTGACGTCCAGCAGGTCGTAGAGCGTCTTGGGGTCTTTCGCGGGCTTGGGGGTCTTGGCGCGGGCCGGGGTGGTAACGGCGGCCTTCTTCTTCGCCGTCTTGCGGGCCGGCGGGTCGGGCTCGACCGTCGTGGGCGGCGGGTCGGCGGGCAGGCGCTTGACCAGCGAGCGCAGGCGTTTGATGCAGGCCGGGTCGTCCTTCTCGTGGAAGTCGATCGAGCCGGAGATGGTCGCGTGCATGGTCGCGCCGCCGAGCTCTTCCTCGCTGAGGTCCTGGCCGATCGCCGCCTTCACGAGCGCAGGCCCGGCGAGGTAGAGCGAGCTGCCCTCGGTCATCAGGATCTTGTCACACAGCATCGGCAGGTAAGCACCCCCGGCGATGCACGCGCCCATGATCGCCGCGATCTGCGGCAGGCCCGCCGCGCTGAACACCGCGTTGTTGCGGAAGATCGCGCCAAAGTCGTCGTCGTCCGGGAAGATCTCGTCCTGCAGCGGGAGGAACACGCCCGACGAGTCCACGAGGTACAGCAGCGGCAACCCGTTGAGGTACGCGATCCGCTGCGCGCGGAGCACCTTCTTCACCGTCTGCGGGAAGAACGCCCCGGCCTTCACCGTCGCGTCGTTCGCCACGATCATGCAGCGGCGGCCCGAGACGAGGCCGATGCCCGTGATCACTCCCGCGGCGGGGACCTGGCCCCACTGCTCGTACATCTCGTAGCCGGCCCAGAGCCCGATCTCCTGCCAGGGCGAGCCCTTGTCCAGGAGCGCGGCGATGCGGTCCCGCGCGACGAGCCGGCCGAGGCGCTCCTGCCGCTCGCGTCCCGCCTTGCCACCGCCCTCGCGCAGCACCGATTCCTGCGCAAGCACTTCGACGGTGAGTGTCTGCAGGTCGTTTTCCGGCGTCGTGGTGGGCTTGGCCATGACTGGTTTTCTGGGGCGTGCCGGGCCTCGGCCCGGGGGTGGGCATCCCCCCGCACGCCCGACGGGGGGATTGCATTACGATAGCGGAAATCCCGTAACGGGGTGTGTTTCCTGCCCGGAATCTGGAGGCCGCGATGAGCCCTGATCTTGTGTACCACCGGCGGAACGACGACGGGTCCGTCTCGGTCGTTTTCGATGAGCCGGGCCGGCCCGTGAACGTGCTGCGGCAGGCGGTGTTCGACGCGGTGTCGCGCGCCCTGGACGCGATCGAGGCGCTGCCCGAGACACCGACGCAGGTGCGGTTCGTCTCCGGCAAGCCGGGCACGTTCATCGCCGGGGCGGACCTGAAGGTCATCCGCGACGCGTCGGACGCCGAGCTGGACGCGGTGCTGAAGCAGGGCCAGGACCTGCTGGACCGCGTCGCGGCGCTGCCGATGACGACGGTCGCGCTGATCGGCGGGGCGGCGCTGGGGGGCGGGCTCGAGGTGGCGCTGGCGTGCGATGCGCGCGTCGCGGCGGCGGGGGACCGCGCGGTGATCGGCCTGCCGGAGATCAACCTCGGCATCCTGCCGGGCTGGGGCGGGACGGTGCGCCTGCCGCGCTGCACCGGCGTAGGCCAGGCGCTGCCGCTGCTCTTCGAGGGCCGCGCGATCACCCCGGACGAAGCGCTTGCGGTCGGGCTGGTCGACGCCGTCGTGAAAGAAGACGCCATGGATGACGCGGCCGCGCGGATCAAGCCCAAGCCGCCCGCCGACCTCGGCGACAGCGCCGCGCTCCTCGAAGCGCAGCGCGGCCGACTCACCGAGTTCGACTCCATGAAGCAGCGCGCCGCCGGGGCGATGCTCGACACGCTCAAGCTCGGCCTGCTCGACGGCCCGCAGGCCGGGCTCGACGCGGAACGCCGGCACCTCGTTGCCCTGCGCAACACCGACGAGGGCCGGGCCCTGATCGGCGCGTTTTTTGATAAACGCAAGAAGAAGTAGCGGACTCGGGCTAGTACGACTTCAACCGGGCGTCGTGACGCGCCAGGCGATGTACGTCCCGGCGAGCGCCAGGGCGGTGTGCAGCAGCACGGTCAGCCAGAACACGACGCGGAACCGGCGCTTCACCGTCTTGTGCCGGAGCCACCGCTGCCCGAGGAGCGCGCCCGGCCAGCCGCCGAGCAGCGCGGCCGTGTGCAGCCGGCGTTCGGGCACGCGCCAGCCGCCGCGGGCCGCCCGCCGTTTGTCCCAGGCGTACAGCCCCAGCGCAGCCATACTCATCGCCAGCATCGACCCGGCGAGGAACAGCAGCCACCACGTCATGGTTTGCATCCGGGGGACCGCTTGCCTTACGCCGGGTCGACGAAATCGACACGGGCGTCGTCCGTGGGGAGTGCGGGCACCAGCCCCGCCGCCGCGCCCTCGGTCAGCAGCCGGTTCACCGCGTCGCGGCCGCGCTGGCCGTAGTCCAGCGTCCAGTCGTTGACGTACATCCCGACAAACTCGTCGGCCAGGTCGCTGCCCATGTCCCGCGCCCAGTTGAGCGCGAACCGCACCGCCTCCTCGCGGTGGTTGAGCGCGTACTCGATCGAGTCCAGCAGGATGCGGCAGACCTCGGCGATCGCGGTCGGGTCGCCGCCGCCCACGTCCCGCCGGATGCAGTTGCCACCCAGCGGGAGCGGCAACCCGCGCGACTCGGTCCACCACTGGCCCAGCTCGACCACCAACTTGAGCCCCTGGTTCTGGTAGGTGATCTGCCCCTCGTGGATGATGAGCCCGGCGTCGTACTGCCCGGCGACGACCTTGGGGATGATGTCGTCGAACATCACGTTGTCGTAGGTGATGTCGTCTTTCGTCAGCCCGTGTTCTTGGAGCAGGAGCTGGAACGCGAGCCAGGCCGTCGTGCGCTCGCCGGGGATCGCGATGCGTTTGCCTTTGAGGTCCGCGATGTTCATGGCCTGGGGCGCGACGATCATGGGGCCGTAGCCGTCGCCCATCGACGAGCCGCAGCTCGTGAGCGCGTAGTCCTTGGCGACGTAGGGGTACTGGTGGATGGAGATCGCGGTGATCTCCAGCTCCGCCTTCGCGCTGCGGACGTTGAGCGACTGGATGTCTTCGAGCACGTGGACAAACTCGTAGCCACGCGTGTCGATCTTCGGCGTGTAGCGGTGGCCGTCGGGCCCGACAAAGTTGGCGAGCGGGTACCACATGAACGCGTCGTCGGGGTCGGGGCTGTGCCCGATGCGGAGCGTCGTCGTGCCGGCAGAGGTGGGGGTGGTGGTCATACCGGCAGTGTAGCCGGTGCGGCTCACGCGAGGAGCCCGCGGACCGCCTGCGCGATGCCGTCGGGGTCGAGGCCCTGCGATCCCATCTGCCGCCAGAGCCCGCCGGTGCCTTCCTGATGCACGCCGACGTGGTTGTACCGCCCGGCGAACCCGCGGCGCAGGAGCTGGCTGCCGAAGCGTGCGCCCAGGCCGGTCTTGATATTGAACTCCTCGGCGACGAGCACGAACGGCGCGGCCGCGAGCCGCTGCATCACCGCGTCGTCCTCGGTGTTCAGCGTCGCCTTGTTCACCAGCCCGACCTTCACGCCCTCACCCCGGAGCGTGTCGACCGCGGCGAGCGCCCGGTAGCACGTCGACCCGAACGACACGACGTAGCCGCCGCTGGCCGCGTCGCGGATGACGTCGTCCTTGCCCGGCTCGAAGGTGTGGTCGTCGCCGTAGAACCGGCTGCCGTCTTCCTTGAGGAGGTAGGGGGTCTTGGAGCGGTTGGAGAAGATAAAGCGGAGCCCCTTGTCGTGGAAGACACGCTTGACACAGGCGCGGAACTGGGCCGGGTCGCCGGGGAAGTAGAGCCGGGTGTTGTCGGGCGTGCCGTCGTGGCTGTTGACCCCGCCGTCGGCGAAGAGGTTGTTGATGCCGAAGTGGCAGGTGTTGTCGGCCATGTCGTCGATGCCGGCGTGGCTGAAGTGCGCCAGCACGTTGGACTGGTTCAGCCGGGCCATCGTGATCTCGGAGATGCACATCTCCAGGAACGCGCTGAAGGTGGCGAAGACGCCCTGCTTGTCGTCGTCGAAGCCGAAGCCCGCGGCGGCGGAGTAGTTGCCGCGTTCCATGATGCCGGCCCGGACGAAGATGTCGGGGAACGCGTCATGGATCGCGTTGATGCCGGTGGACCCTTCCAGGTCGCAGTCGAACACGCGGACGGTGCGTCGGCGTTCCTCGGGGTCCATCGCGCCGAGCACCTCGACCATGACGGTGCCGAACCGCGAGCGGTTCGCCTCGACCTCGTCGGACGACCCGACATACTTGGGCCGGCTGTCGACCTTGGGCGCGTTGCGGATCAGCTCGATGGCCTGGTCGTGGCCGCGCTGCTGGAGGTAGGCGATGGCGGCGTCGGGCTTGAAGACGTCGTGGCCGTGGGTCGAGCCCTCGACACCGGGCACGCCGGGCGCCATGGGGCGCTTGTTGATGAGCGCGACGGGCCCATCGACCTGCAGCGCGGTGCACATGCGCTTGTAGAGCGCATCGAGGTCTTCGCCGTTGCCGATGGACACGTCCAGGCCGTGGCCTTCGAGGGTCTTGGCGACGGAGTAGCCGGGCAGGTAGTCGTCGGGGTGGCCGGCAATCGTGACGTTGTTGTCGTCGATGAGCAGCTTGATGTTGAGCCCCTGGGCGACGGCGAGGCGGGCGGCCTCGGCGTCGTTGCCCTCCTGCTGGCTGCCGTCGGACCCGAGCATGAACACCACCTCGTCGGAGTGCGCCATCGCCACACCGTTGATGTATGGCCACATGTGCCCGAGCCGGCCCGAGGAGAACTTCACGCCGGGCGTGTACCCGCGTTCGGGGTGGCCGGGCAGGTGCTCGTCGAACGCGCGGTACTGGAACAGTTTCTCGGTCGGCAGCTCGCCCTCGAGCACGGCCTGGAGGTACTGCGTCGCGACGCGGTGGCCGGCCTCGTCCCACATGATCGGCATGACCTTGGGCGAGCCGCCCTGCCGGCTGTGCTCGATGAACCCGCGGAGGATCACAAACTCGGGCACCGTATCGAACGGCCCGCCGGAGTGCCCGGACAGCCCGCGTGCCCCGGCATAGGCCGTGAAGAACACGATCGCGTCGCGGCAGAGCTGCACGTTGTGCGTAAGCGCCTCGCGCTGCGCGTCGGTGAGCGTCGGCACCGCGGGGTCGAGCGCGACGGTCTGGTAGCTGGCGAGGTCGATCGGGAAGGTCGCGGGGGCGGCGGTGGTGGTCATGGGGAGGTTGAGGGGTGAGGGGTGGGGTGAGGGTAGAGGTGCGAGGATCGAGGTCGTGAGTCCGAGAGACTGGCGCGGGGGCTTAGTCGGTCTCGCGCTGGGCCTGTGTGGCCGCGCCGCGTTCGCCGATCGCCTGGAGGAGCAGCGAAGCGAGGTGCGGGTCTTCGCCGGCCGGCTCCCAATAAACCGCGGGGATGCCGCGCTGCGCGAGGTGGGCGGGCGTGTCGCGGTAGCTCGCGGCGATCGTGCCGCGGGCGCTGTGCGTGAGGTAGCGGTTGGGCTGCTGCAGCCGTTGGAGCGCGACGGTGACGGTCACGGCGTAGTCCGGCCCGTCATGGACGCGCGTCAGGTCGGCCGGGGCGAACGTCACCTCCACCACCCGCCGGAGGTGGTTCAGCGTCGAACGCAGCGCCAGCCCGTCGGCCGTGTTGTCGCCGACCCACGGCTCCAAGAACGTCGGCGACTCTTTGGGGTAGGTCGTGATGACACCGAACCGCCGGTCGTTGCGGGCGATGCGGTAGCCCGCGTCGCGCAGCTCGCGCACGGCGGCGTCGAACACGTCGTCGTAATCGTCGGCGGACAGGTAGCGGACCACGGGCGACGCGTCGGCGTCGCTCCCGGTCACGGGCTCGGCCGAGGAGTGGGTGTCGGTCGGTTCTGTATCCGCCGAGGCCGCACCCTCCGGCCCGGCGGCACAGCCCATCGCTCCGACCCCGAGCCACGCCAACGCGAGCAGCGACGCTAAGATGCCCCTGTTCATGGCGGCAGTGTAGCGGATTGCGAATCCCGCATTCGTCGCCCCCGCTGGGTGTGAATGTCGGCCGAGCTCGCCGTGCCGGTGCGCATCCATACGACAGCCCCCGGTGTCGCATCGCGACGCGGACACCGGGGACCGCCCCAGCGTCCAGCCCCTCTCCCCTCACTACTCATCCCTCACCCCTCCACACATGCCCTACACCACCCGCCCCGCCGTGGCCGCCGACCGTGACGTGATCGCCCGCTACAACGCGGCGATGGCGCTGGAGACCGAGTCCAAGACGCTGGACCTGCCCACGCTCACCGCCGGCGTCCAGCGGGTGTTCGATGAGCCCAGCCACGGGCGGTACTTCGTCGCCGAGCACCCCGAGCACGGCGTAGTCGGCTGCGCGATGGTGACCTACGAGTGGAGCGACTGGCGCAACGGCGTGCTGTGGTGGCTGCAGAGCGTCTACATCCACCCCGAGCACCGCCGTCGAGGCGTCTTCGGCATGATCTACGACGCTATCCGGCAGGCGGGCGAGGCCAGCGGCGGCGTCATCGGCTACCGGCTGTACGTCGAGAAAGACAACACCCCCGCCCAGCAGACCTACCGCAAGCTCGGCATGGTCCCCGGCGGGTACGAGGTCTACGAAGCCATGAACGCCGGCCTGAAAGGCGACTAGGCCCAACCCAGCGCAACGGTCCTCACACAGAAAAACCCGCGCAGGGGCGCGGGCTTGTAGGACAGCGGGGTTTTGCAGGGCCGGCTTACTCTTCGCCCATCTCTTCTTCAACGGGGGCTTCCACCGCGTCGGCCGCGTCCTCGGCCCCTTCTTCGACCTCGTCCGGCTCGGGCAGGTCGTCGGATTCGTTGATATCGCGCTCGATCTCCTCGATCGTGCGGGGGCGGGGGGCGACGCTGGTCGTCGGGTCGATCGGCTGGCCGATCGTGAAGCCCAGGCGGACGGGCCGGCCCTGGAGGGGCTGCTCGCCATTTTCGACGAAGCTGCCGCGGAAGTGGTTCTTGCGGAGCAGGGACCGGCCGGCGTTCTCGGGGTACAGGGCCCACTCCATGCGGGTGGGGTAGCCGCGTTCCTGGCGGATGGACTCGAGGTTGCCCGAGCCGACATCGAACTCGACCATGAGGATGTGGCCCGGGGGCACGTCGTAGGTCCAGACGGCCTCGCCGCTGATCACATCGGTGACGTGGACGGTCTTGGGCGACATGTAGGTCGAGTGGTAGACCGCGCGGTCTTCGGAGTAGCTGGCGCAGCCGGTCGTGGCGACGAACAGCAGGGCGAGGGCGAGGGTGCTCATCAGACGGGTCATCGCGCTTCCTTGTGTCATCAGGAGGGGGTCAGCAGGGGGCGGCATGCCCCGGAGATACATCGGCCCGTCAGCGGGCTCTATCAAGTGTACCCGCCACAGGCGGTTGGGGCTACGCCGACGCGGGGGCGGACCGCCCGTGTTTATCGGGCCGGACGGGGGTCGGCGGGTCCATCCCCTGGCGGTATTGGCGCGGGGTGAGGCCGACCAGGCGGCGGAATGTCGTGCTGAAGTGCCCCTGCTGAACGAACCCGCAGCCGGCCGCGACCTCGGCGATCGGGGCGCGGGTCGTCCGCAGCCGGTGCCGGGCGTGGACCATCTGGATCCGCAGCGTCAGGCGCTTGGGGCTGAGCCCGACCGCCGCGACGAACCGGCGGTGGAAGTGGAACGCGCTGACCCCACAGCGCTCCGCCAGGGCGTGCAGCCCGGGGGGGTCGGCGAACTCATCGGCGAGGATGCCCAGCGCCCGGGCGACCCGCGGGTCATCCACCAGCGCCACGCCGGGCGGGGTAAACACGCGTGGCCGGCGGATCTCGATACTCACCGCGCCGGGCCGGGCCAAGTCGGCCGAGGCCCAGCGCGTCAGCCGGGCCCACACCACGCCCCCGTCCCCACCCCCGGGGCCGGTCGGCAGGAACATGTCCCGCGCAACCTGGCCGGCCGCGCCCGGCCAACGCTGCGCCGCGACCGCGAGCACGTCGTCCACCACGTCCTGCACCGATCCGTCATCGACCCCCAGGAGCGCCGCGCTGCCCGGCGTCGCCTGCACCACCCGGCCGGCGGGCGTCGCCAGAACCGTGCACAGCCCGAGCTCGACCCCCAGCGCGATACCCGCTTCCCGACGCGCCGCCGACACACCGCCCGACCCGTCGGGCCAACCCCGGCTCGGCATCTCGGCGGACCGCGGCATCACCGCCCCCCGTCGCCCGGCGAAGGTGCCACGACCGAGGGGTGCGACTGCTCCACCCGCCAAGTGAACGGGCTCACCGAACAGTCCAGGTGCGCCGCGAAGAACCCGCCCCGGTGCTTCCAGAACAGCGGCCAGATCACCTCCCGGTCCGAGTCGGGGATCGCCAACCCCTCGATCGCCGACGGGTCGTGCCACTCCAGCCGGCCCTCGTCCATCACCATCGCCTCCGGCGGCAGCTCGACCGGCCGGGTCACCTCGTACAGGAACATCAGCCAGTGCCCCTTGCCCTCGAACGCCCGCTCCGACACGATCCCCGTCAGGTGCAGGTCCTCGATCGCGACGTCCAGCCCGGCCTCCTCCTGGATCTCCCGCTGGGCGCACCGGGTCGGGCTCTCGCCCACGGCCTGCTCCAGCTTCCCGCCGATCGGCGAGTACAGGTCCAGGTTCGGCGGCTTGGCCCGGTGCAGCAGCAGCGTCCGCCCCTGCGCATCGAACAGGAAGCACAGCGCCGCGATGCGGTAGGGCAGCGGGGCGGGCTCGACGGGCACATTGAACGGCGCGGGCTCGGGCATCGGGAAAAGGTAGCGGATTTACAGCGCTCTCGTCACTCTTGTCATCCGCTCGAAGCCCACAGATTGCATCTGTAGGTCCCAGCCCCATCGGGGCTGGGCTTCGCGCCCGATCCGTGTGTAACGCCAAGCCCAATACAACAAGGCAGCGGCATCGCGCCGCTGCCTTGATCGGTGTTGATCTGTGGATTCTGTGACCGCTGCGATAGAAGCCTACGCCGCTTCCGCGGTCGTGCCCGGCTCTTCCGGGGGGAACGACTCGGCGTCGGCCGGCTCGGTCCAGTCCTCGCACTGCGGCAGCTCCAGCTCCGTCGCGCACGTCTTGCGGTAGCCCAGCTTGCGGATCACCTCCAGCACCTCGGTCCACGTCGGGAACGGGCGGTTGTTCACCCGCTTGAACGTGTCCACCGCCTGGATGAACAGGAACTGCTCGGGCGTCATCTCGCCTTCCTCCGCACGCTTGGCGAAGTCGCTCAGCCGACGCCCCGGCCCACGCCGACGCTCCAGCCCCGAGGTGCGGGTGTCGACGACGTTCTGCCGGCGGTCCGGCCCACGGTCCTGGTTATGCTTCTCAACCATCGAACGGCTCCTCTGCTGCGGATGCGGTTATCGGCTACATCGGCAATCTGGCGGCCCGACTCAAACGAACCGCGCCATGATTCCACCAGCCGGTACTGACCAGGCCAGTTGACCCAACAACCCGCCCGGCAGGCGGGACCCCGGCGGTGGCTTACAATCCGTACATCCCCCCGAACCCGGCACCCCCGACGCGAAACCCGACCCCATGGCCATCCTCGTCACCGAACACGCCGACCGCGACTACGCCAACCGCCTCACCGCAGCGCTCGTCTCGCACGGCCACAAGCTGCGCGTCGTCCGCCCGCACCGCGGCGAAGCCCTCCCGCCGGACCTGGACAACCTCGACGGGCTGGTCCTTATGGGCGGGCCGCAGGACACGAACGAGCAGGACCGGCACCCGTGGATGGCCCGCGAGATCGAACTAATCCGGGAGGCCCACGACGCGAAGCTGCCGATCGTCGGCGTCTGCCTCGGCGCGCAGCTCCTGGCCGTCGCGCTGGGCGGTGAGGTCGGCCCGTCGCAGACCCCCGAGCTGGGCATGGCCGAGGTCACCCAGTCGTTCTTCGGCACGACCGACCCGCTCCTGGCCGGCATCCCGTGGACCAGTGTGCAGATGCACGCGCACGCCCACGAGGTCACCGTGCCGCCCCCCGGCGGGACGCCGGCACCGCTGATGTCTTCGGCCGGGTGCAAGGCCCAGTGCTTCCGCGTCGGGCTCACGACCTACGGCTACCAGTACCACTTCGAGTGGGACAAGCCCAAGTGCCTGAGCGTCATCGACGAGAACCCCGCCTGGGCCGACGCCGCCGGCACGGACGCGGGCACGCTCAGGCAGGGCGTCGAGCAGCACTACGACCTGTACCGCCATCTGGGCGACCGCCAGTGCAAGCTCATCGCCGACCGCCTGTTCCCCCTCGACAAGCGTCTGCCCGACACGGGCAAAGAGGTCGCGAACTTCCGGCGGGGGTAGGGTGCTCCACACGAGGTGCCATGTTCCGTATGAAAATCCCAAACTGTTTCTGTCTACCACCGCTTGTGTTGCTACTCCTGCTCACGATGAGTGTCGCCGGATGTTCCAATGGGGAACCGCCAGATTTCATTGGTGTTTGGGAAGCGGACGCCGTCGACATGCAGCGTGCGATCGATGACCGGGTTGCCGCAAACCCCGACACCCCCGACCTCCGCGAACGACTTGAAGATGCGAACCGCGGGGCACAGTGGATCATCCGATCTGATGGAACCTACACACACCTCGGCGCGTTCCCTTCAGAAGGCAGTTACCGGGTCTACGACTACGGCAAAGACTGGGTCGTGATCCGACTGCTGCCCGACAGCTTCTCGGACGACGATACACCCGAAGAGCTTGCCGAAGCCGAGCGACTCAACGATCTTCCGGATGATGAGCTTGTCGAACACTTCGGATCACCCAACGGTAACGCACCGTTGTTGAAAGGGTTTGAGTTCCTCCCTAACGGTCAAGCCCGAGAGTTTTCGTTGCGAGTGCGTGACAGCAGAATCACGGACGAGCGTGATCCAGGCGTGTTGTTCAACCGCGTCGACTGACCTATGCCCACCCGACTCACCCTCCCCGTTCCGCGTGATTTCGAGCTGTTCTCGGCGGTGTGTTCGTACGGGCACTTCCTGCTCGCGCCGTCGCGCTGGGACAAGGACAAGCAGCAGCTCCACCGCGTGCTGCGCGACGGCGACGGCCGGATCGTGCGCTGCCGGTTCACGCAACCCCGCACGGCGGGCCGGCGTGGGCGGGCCGCGCTGCGTGGCTACCCGCTCGCGATCCACTGCGACCGCACGCTCGCGCGCCAGCACCACGACACGATCAAACAGCAGGCCGTCCGCATGCTGCGCATCGACGCGGACCTGCGCGGGTGGTACAAGCTCCACCCCCAGGCGAAGCGGCGCGGGTTCGGCCGGCTGTTCCGCGGCGAGAACCTCTTCGAGGACATCGTCAAGACCATCACCTCCTGCAACGTCACCTGGCCCAACACCGTCAACATGAACGCCCAGCTCGTCGAGCACGTCGGCCACGGCGGGTTCCCCACGCCCGAGCAGGTCGCGGACTTCGGCGAGCAGCGCCTGAAAAGCGTCTGCCGGGTCGGCTACCGCGCCGGCCGCATCGTCCAGCTCGCCCGCAACATCCTCGACGGCAGCGTCGACCTCGCCTGGTTCGAGCACCCCGACCGCACCAGCGGCGAGGTGTACGACGCCGCGCTCAAGCTCCACGGCATCGGCCCCTACGCCGCGGCCAACATCCTCATGCTCCTGGGCCACTACGACCGACTGGCGATCGACACCGAGACCTACCGCCACTACTGCAAGACGCACGGCGTCCGCCGGCCCAAGGACCCGACCAAGCTCCACCAGCGCATCGAGAAGCACTACGGCCGGTACGCGCCGTACGCCTTCCTCGCCTACTGGTTCGAGCTGTGGCAGGGCTACGAGGCGCGCTTCGGCCCGAGCCACGCGTGGGACCACGAGCAAGACGCGAAGCAGTTCACCGCCGCGGCGCTCAACAGCCCCTGACCCGCGGTGCTTACCACACCAGCTCCGCGAGCGTGACGGAGTACGCCTTCAGCTCGTGCGAGTCGGGCGCGATGGTCGACAGCTCGATCGTGTCGCCCGGGGCGTGGGCGCGGACAGCGTCCATGAACGCGTTGATGTCCGGGGTCGGCGTGCCGTTGACGTGGGTGATGACGACGTCCTTGGGGACCTCGGCGTCGGCGACCGGGCCGGTGTCCTTGATGCGGTGCAGCGCGACGCCGACGGTGCCCTCGGGGAAGCGTTTGGTGTAGCCGAAGGACTGGGACCAGAGCGTGACGACCTGTGCCCCGATCGTCGTGGCGGGCTGGTCGGTGCGTGCGGCGACGAGCCGGCGGATGTCGTTGAGCGGGGCGATGAAGGCCATGCCCGTGGTCGCGGACTCCGAGCCGATGTGCGAGCACTGCACGCCGACGACTTGGCCGCGGGCATCGACCCAGTTCCCGCCGGAGATGCCTGGCGGGGTGGGGCCGGCGAGGTTGACCGAGTGGAGGTAGCAGTCGTTGGCGCCCTGGTGGTTGTAGCGGGGGGTGTCGGCGGCGATCCGGCCGGGCAGCATGAGGTCGCGGTACATGGCGGGGGCCCCGTAGACGTAGACCGAGGCCCCGGCGGGGGGCGGCTCGGCCGCGAGGTTCAGCCAGCCCGCGGGCGTCGGCAGGGGTTGGCCGTCGGCATCGACGCGCTGCAGCAGCACGATGTCCGCGCCCAGGTCCCGCGCCACAACGGTGCACGGCAGCTCCGTGCCGTCGTGCAGCAGGAGCTCGACCCGGTCCTCGGTGTTGTGCACGACGTGCGCGGCGGTGAGGAACGTGCCCTGCCCGTCGATGAACGACCCCGACCCCGCGATCCGCCCGTCCTTCAGCACCGCCGCCGACGCGCCGCGCAGGGTGCGGTACAGCGTGCCGTCCTCGACCGACGGCGTTGCCGAACAGCCCACGCCAAACACCATCAGGACAAGCAGGGCCGGCCAACTCATGCGTCGCATAACCATCTCGCTCGGGAACAACCAGAAACACCGGGCATCGGCGGGCAGTGTAAGCCGGATCGCGCTGCCGTTGCACGAGGCCCGCGGCGTGTGGGCCTAGGCGTCGCCGGCCTCGACCACCATGATGTCCTCCAGCGGCTTGCGGTGCAGCGCCTCACGGGGGACGACGCAGTCGTCGGCGGGGTAGCCCACGGGGATGAGCAGGTAGGGCCGCTCGTGCTTGGGCCGGCCGAGGATATCGCTGAGGAAGTTCATCGGGCTGGGGGTGTGGGTAAGGGTGGCGAGCCCGGCGTGCTGCGCGGCGCAGAGGAAGTGGCCGGCCGCGAGGCCGACGGACTCGCTGGAGTAGTAGACCTGCCCGCCGTCGTCGGTCCGGGTGAGGCGGAAGACGACGACCAGCCAGGGGGCGACCTCGAGGTAGCGTTTGTCCTCGTCGGTGCCGAGCGGCGCGAGGTCCTTGAGCCACTGCTCGTTGGCCCGGCCGGCATAGAAGGCGCGTTCTTCTTCCTCGGCCCCTTCGCGGATGCGGCGCTTGAGCCCCGGGTCGCTGACGCAGACGAACCGCCAGGGCTGCTTGTTCGCGCCGCTGGGCGCGCTGCCGGCCGAACGCACCAGCGACGCGATCAGCGCGCGGGGCACGGGGGTGTCGGCGAACATGCGGACCGACCGGCGGCGGCGCATGACGTCGTAGAACCGGTCGGCCGCGGCCTGCGGGGGCTCGTCCGGCCGGTACCAGTCGTGGTAGGCGACTGTGTCACAGTCTTTCATGCGGGCAGTGTAGAGGGACGGCCGGGGCGTGGTGCGTTGACGCGGCCGACCGCCCCGCATACCGTTGATCGGCTGGGTGGACCCGCATGCGCCGCGGCCACCGGCACCCCCGACCCCGCAGGAGCGCCGCCGTGAACGCCGCCAGCACCAAGACCACCGACACCAAGCCCGCGCCGCCGCAGCTCGACGTCCCGCTGCTTGACCTGTGTGCCCAGTACGCCCCGCTCAAGCAGGAGGTCCTGGCCGTCTTCGAGCAGATCCTCGACAGCCAGGTGATGGTCAACGGCCCCGCGGTCACGCAGTTCGAGGAAGAGGCCGCCGCCTACTGCGGGACGCAGTTCGCCGTCGGCTGCAGCAGCGGGACGGACGCGCTGATCCTCGCGCTGATGGCGATGGACCTGAACCCCGGCGACGAGGTGGTCACCTCGCCGTTCACCTTCTTCGCGACGTGCGGGTCGATCCAGCGCCGCGGGCTCAAGCCGGTGTTCGTCGATATCGACCCGGAGACATTCAACCTCGACACGACACAGATCGAGTCGGTGGTGAACGAGAAGACCCGCGCGATCATGCCCGTGCACCTGTTCGGGCAGATGGCGGACATGGACGACGTCCTGGACCTGGCGGAGAAGCACGAGCTGAAGGTGGTCGAGGACGCGGCGCAGGCGATCGGCGCGGCGCAGCACGACGCGCTGGCCGGGTCGCTGGGCCACTGCGGCTGCTTCAGCTTCTTCCCCTCCAAGAACCTGGGCGGCGCCGGCGACGCGGGCCTGGTCACGACCAACGACGAGGAGGTCGCCCGGCGGCTGAAGATGCTCCGCAACCACGGCGCGCACGAGCGGTACTTCCACGACGAGGTCGGCGGCAACTTCCGCATCGACACGCTGCAGGCGGCGTACCTGTCGGTCAAGCTCAAGCACCTGGAAAGCTGGCACGAGGGCCGGCGGTCCAACGCCGCGTTCTACGATGCGCAGCTCGCCGAGGTGAAGCAGGTCACCACGCCGGTGATCGCCGAGGGCAACCGCTCGATCTACAACCAGTACGTCATCCGCGCCGAGCAGCGGGACGAGCTGCAGCGGTACCTCGGGTCGGCGGGGGTCGGGTCGGCGGTGTACTACCCGCTGTGCCTGCACGAACAGAAGTGCTTCGACTACCTGGGCCACAAGCGCGGCGACTTCCCCGTGGCCGAGGCCGCGGCGCAGGAGGTGCTCGCCCTGCCCATCTTCCCCGAGCTCCGCGAAGAACAGCTCACGCACGTCGTCGACACGATCAAGCGGTTCTACGCCTGACCGGCTTCGGCCGCGGGCCTACAGCCACGGCTCGTTGCGCTTCTCGTGCAGGAGCTGGAACAGGTACTGCCCGTAGCTGTTGCTCTTCATCGACTCGGCCGCCTGTTCGAGCTTCGCCGCGTCGATGAAGCCCATCTTGTAGGCGATCTCCTCGGGGCAGGAGATCATCATGCCCTGGCGTTCCTCGATCGCCTCGACAAACGTACCGGCTTGCAAGAGCGACTCGTGCGTTCCCGCGTCGAGCCAGGCGGTACCCCGGCTCCAGAGCTTCACGTTCAGCTTGCCCCGGTCCATGTAGACGCGGTTGAGGTCGGTGATCTCCAGCTCCCCGCGGGCCGAGGGCTTGAGGTCTTCGGCGATGGCCGTCACGTCCTTGTCATAGAAGTAGAGCCCCGGTACGGCGAAGTGGCTCTTGGGCTCTTTGGGTTTTTCTTCGAGGGAGATGACCCGACCGTCGGGGTCGAACTCGACGACGCCGTAGCGCTCGGGGTCTTTGACCGGGTAGCCGAAGACGGTCGCGCCGTCGGTGACCCGGGACGCCTCGGTGATGGTCTGGCGGAGCCCGCTGCCGTAGAAGATGTTGTCCCCGAGGATCAGGCAGGTCGGCTGGTGGTTGATGAAGGGCTTGTCGAGGAGGAAGGCCTGGGCGAGCCCCTTGGGCTCGGGCTGCTCGACGTAGGCGAAGTCCATGCCCCACTGGCTGCCGTCCTTGAGCAGGCGTTTGAAGTGGGGCAGGTCGTGGGGCGTGGAGATGATGAGGACCTCGCGGATGCCAGCGAGCATGAGCACCGACAGCGGGTAGTAGATCATCGGCTTGTTGTAGACCGGCAGGAGCTGCTTGCTGATCGCCTGGGTGAGCGGGTAGAGGCGTGTGCCGTGGCCGCCGGCGAGGATGATGCCCTTCATGTGAAGCTCGGGTCTGGGGTTTCGGGTCTGGGGTCTGGGATCGAAGGGCGTGGCTCGCTGGATGGGCGCGGGCCCCACCACGGTCATCGGCGGGATGGGGCGGGGATGTTCGATGTCCGAAACTCCAACGCTGGTGATCGCGGGTGCTTGTCGCGCATCGGAGGTCGCGCATCGCACATGACCCACGCGATGCCCTATCATGCGGGCCGACCGGCGGGACTTTATCGGACGCGGTCGCGCGGCCGGGACAAGGATGTTTGCCATGGCTCAACGTCGTCAGCGCTGGGGGTCGCTCCAATCGGTGTCGTGTATCGGCAGCTACCTGCCGCGCCGCTGCGGGATCGCCACGTTTACCGCGGACCTGGCCGAGGCCCTGGGCGCGGCCGCGCCGGACGTGCAGACCCAGGCCGTCGCCATGAACGACCGGCCCGAGGGGTACCGCTACGGCCCGCGGGTGTGGTTCGAGATCAACGAGCAGCGGCCCGCCGAGTACCGCCTCGCCGCGGACTTCCTCAACACGGCGAACACCGACGTCGTCCTGCTCCAGCACGAGTTCGGCATCTTCGGCGGCGAGGCGGGTGCCCACGTCCTGGACTTCATCGACCGCCTGCGCATGCCCGTCGTCGCGACGCTGCACACCGTGCTCCGCGACCCCGAGCCGCACTACCGCCGCGTCGCCGAAGGGCTCTTCGAGCGGTGCGACAAACTCGTCGTCATGGCCGAGCGCGCCCGCGACTTCCTCACGGGCCTGTACGGCGTCCCGGAGAGCAAGGTCCGGCTGATCCACCACGGCATCCCGGACGTGCCCTTCGTCGACCCGAACTTCTACAAGGACAAGTTCGGCGTCGAGGGGAAGAAGGTGATCCTGACGTTCGGCCTGCTCGGGCCGAGCAAGGGGCTGGAGAACATGATCGACGCGCTGCCCGCGGTCGTCGAGAAGCACCCGGACGTGGTGTACATGATCCTGGGCGCGACGCACCCGGGCGTGATCGCGCACGCCGGCGAGGAGTACCGCCACGGCCTGCAACGCCGGGCGAAAGAACTGGGCGTTGACAAGCACATCCGCTGGTTCAACCGCTTCGTCGAGCTGGACGAGCTGGTTGAGTTCCTCGGCTGCGCGGACGTCTACGTCACGCCGTACGAGAACGAGGCGCAGATCACCTCGGGCACGCTGGCGTACGCGCTGGGCACGGGCAAGGCGACGGTGTCCACGCCGTACTGGTACGCGCAGGAGATGCTCGCCGACGACAGAGGCGTGCTCGTGCCGTTCAAGGACCGGGACGCGATGTCGGCCGCGATCAACGGGCTGTTTGACGAGGAGGTCCGCCGGCACGCGATCCGCAAGAACGCCTACCAGTACATGCGGAACATGCGGTGGGAGCAGGTCGCGGGGCAGTACCTGGACCTGTGCTCGGAGGTGCGCGAGCAGCAGTCGCGAGCGCCGCGCCCCGTCATGAGCCGTGGGCCCGCCCGCCCGCTGTTCACGGAGATGCGCGAGCTGTCGGAGATCAAGCTCGACCACCTGCGGGTGATGACCGACGGCACCGGGGTGCTCGCGCACGCCGCGTGCAACGTCCCCGACCGCGTTTCGGGCTACACGACCGACGACAACGCCGCCGCCCTCCGCACCGTCCTGCTCTCCAACGAGCACCAGGACGCCGTGCTCGGCGACGAGCTGCAGCAGCAGGCGTCGCGCTACCTCGCCTTCCTGCACCACGCCTTCGACCCGGGGACCGGCCGGTTCCGCTCGCAGATGGGCTACGACCGCAACTGGCACGAAGGCCTGGGCAGCGAAGACACGCACGGCCGGGCGCTCTGGGCGCTGGGCGCGACCGTCGCCCGATCGCTCTCCGGCGGGCACGTCACCCTCGCCACCCACCTCTTCCACCAGGCGCTGCCCGCCTGCGAGTCCTTCGTCCACACCCACGGCATCGCCTACGCGCTCATCGGCATCCACGCCTACCTCAAACGCTTCTCCGGCGACAGCCACGCCCGACGCGTCCGCGAGCAGCTCGCCCAGCGGCTCTTCGACCGCTTCCACAAGAACGGCGACCCGTCCTGGCCCTGGCCCAACGACGAGATCACCTACGACGCCGCGCGCCTCCCCCACGCGCTGCTCCTCGCCGGCCGGTGGATGTTCAACAACGCCATGATCCAGCAGGCCATCACCTCGCTGGACTGGCTCCACCACAAGCAGGAGGGCGAGGGCGGACGCTTCGCGCCCATCGGCTCGCAGGGCTGGCTCAAACGCAGCGGCGAGAAGGCCCGGTTCAACCAGCTCCCCGACGAGGCCGCCGCCACCATCGACGCCGCGCTCGAGGCCGCGCGGGTCACCGGCGAAGAACGCTGGCTCGAACGCGCCCAGCGCTGCATCGACTGGTTCCTCGGCGACAACGACCTGGGGCAGATGCTCTACGACCCCGCGACCGGCGGGTGCTGCGACAAGCTCCTGCCCCATGGTGTCGACAGCAACCAGTCCGCCCGCGCGACCTGCGCCTGGCTCCTGTCCCTGCTGTCCATGTACGACCACGCCATCGCGACCCGCCAGGACGCCGAGGGCGCCCAGCCCGCCAAGCAGGACCTCGCGCCCTGCATCACCGACGCCGGGAAACAGCCCGCCCGTCCCCCCGCCCCGGCCGAGCCGACCGCGGCGACGGACGACTGACGCCACGCGGCCCGCACCCTACGCTCATGCGGGGTGACGCCCCTATCATGCCGGTGCAGGAACAAACCCCCGGGCATGGGGGTTGGCCCCGCGGAGACCCTCGATGATGCACCGACTGACGACCTGTTGCGCCGCCCTGGCCCTGCTGCTGCCGATCGCCGGCTGCTCCGGCGGGAACGCGCGGTACGACGACCACGCCCGCGCCGCCGACCCGGCGATGCCCGGCCCGGACGCACCCGCCGGCGACGCCACCCCCGACACGGAGAACGCCATGGCCGACCCCACGACCGACCGAGACGCCGCCCTCGCCGCCTACAACGCCGCGCTATTGGACGACGACCCGAAGGTCGAGCTCACCGACGCGCAGTGGCGGGCTATCCTCAGCGACGAGGAGTTCCGCATCCTCCGCCGGTCCGGCACGGAGTACGCCGGCACCGGGCGCTACCTCGACAACGAGGAACCCGGCTCTTACCACTGTGCCGGCTGCGGGCTCTACCTCTACGACGCGAAACACAAGTTCCACTCCGGCTGCGGCTGGCCGTCTTTCAACCAGGAGGTAGGCGACGGCGTGCTGACCTACATCCGCGACACGTCCCACGGCATGGTCCGCACCGAGATGCGCTGCGCCCGATGCGACGGCCACATGGGCCACGTCTTCAACGACGCCCCCGACCAGCCCACCGGCACCCGGCACTGCGTCAACGGCGGGGCGATCATCTTCGTCCCCCAGGGCGAAGACCCCCAGGACGTCATCGCCCAGCACCGCGAGCAGCACGCGCACCGCTGAGCCAGAACCTCAGTCAGTCATCACCCCCGCGACAGCCAGGCAACGAGCTGCTCCAGCGCGTCGCGGTCGGTGTCGCTGAAGTCGTCCAGCGCGTCGCTGTCGATATCCAGCACGCCCCACACCTCCCCGGCCGGGTCGAGCATCGGCACGACGATCTCGCTGCGGCTCTCGCTGGCGCACGCGATGTGGCCGGGGAACCGCTCGACGTCCGGGACGATGAGCGTCTGCCTGCGGGACCACGCGCTGCCGCAAACGCCCCGGCCTTTGTCGATCCGCGTGCAGGCGATCGGCCCCTGGAACGGGCCGAGCACGAGCTGCGGGTCCCGGCCCGCCCGCGGTTTGACGAGGTAGAACCCGACCCAGAAGAACCCGAACGCCTGCCGCAGCGCCGCGGACACGTTCGCGAGGTTCGCGGTCGTGTCGTCCTCGGCCTCAAGCATTGCGCGCAGCTGCGGCAGCAGCTCGCGGTAACGCTCCGCACGCGGCAGGTCGGGGGTGAGGGCGAGGGATTCAGCCATGCGGTGAGCTACTCCCGCTGTAAAGAAGAACGCACGGGGGAAGGTACCCCGTGCTTCAGGCGTCTTTCTCATCTACAACACGCTTGCGGTCGTTGTCGTAGACGTACAGCTTCGCGTCGTCCGGCTCCATCTTGGCGCACTTCTTGTGCGAACCGTCGCAGAAGGGCAGGTCGCGGGACAGCCCGCAGCCGCAGACCCAGACGGACTCGTTCTGCGGGGGGATCTCGATGGGGCCTGTCGCGTCCAGTCGGACCAGTCGTGGCATGGGGTGCTCCTT
Organism: Phycisphaerae bacterium; assembly: GCA_030425705.1. Classification (GTDB taxonomy): domain Bacteria; phylum Planctomycetota; class Phycisphaerae; order Phycisphaerales; family Phycisphaeraceae; genus JAHQVV01. The sequence continues at coordinate 431,271 of JAUHZU010000002.1, read as the reverse complement.
TTGCTGAGTGTAGGCGCGTGCGGGGGCTCCCGCCCTGTTCGCGCGAGGATCAGTGCTTCGCCCCGAACTTCAGCGCCTGCCGCTGCTCGGCGGTCAGCTTCTCCTTGCCGCGCAGGTGCAGCTTGATCGGCACCTCGCTGAACGCGACACGCTCACGCATCCGGTTGAGCAGGTACTGCTGCCAGTTGAGGTTAAAGAGGTCCTCGTCGTTGACAAACAGCGTGACCGTCGGCGGGGCGACCTCGACCTGCGTCGCGTAGTAGATCCGCGCGTGCTTGCCGTGCTTGTTGCTTGGGCCGCGTTCGGCGGTGATCTCCTCGATCGCGCGGTTCAGCTCGCTGGTGCCCATCCGGTGGTGCGACTGCTCGTAGAGGTTCATCGCCATCGCCACCGCCTCGCGTATCCCCTCGCCCTTCAGCGCGGAGATGAACACGATCGGCGCGAACGACAGGCCCTTAAGCGCGTCGTCCAGGTACTCGACGTACTGCTCCTGCGTGTAATCGGCCTCGGCCAGGTCCCACTTGTTGACGACGATCACCGTCGGGCGGTAGTGCTTGGTGATCTCGTTCACGAGCTGGTGGTCGACCTGGCTGATGGGCACGGCCGCGTCGATCAGCAGCAGGCACACATCCGCCCGGCGGACGCTCCGCAGCGAGCGGTGCTGGCTGTAGTACTCGATGTCGCCGTCCAGCGACTTGGTCTTCCGCACGCCGGCCGTGTCGATCAGCGTGACCAGGTCCTTGCCGATCTGCAGGCGGATGTCGACCGAGTCGCGGGTCGTGCCTGCCTGCTCGGAGACGATGACGCGTTCTTCCCCGGCCAGGGCGTTGACGAGCGTGGACTTGCCCGCGTTGCGCTTGCCGACCAGCGCGATCTTGATGCCCTCGTCCGCGTCCCGCTCCTCCTCGTTGTAGCCGGCGAAGTCGAGGTGGGTGTGGATCGCGTCGTAGAGGTCCTGGATGCCGTACTTCGTGTTCGCGGAGACACAGACCGGCTCGCCGAAGCCGAGCTGCATCGCGTTGTAGGCGGCGGGCTCGAGGTTGTCGGCGTCGACCTTGTTGGCGACCAGGACGATCGGCTTGCGGTGCTTGCCCGAGCCGGCGCTGGTGCGCAGGACCCGCGCGACGGTCTGGTCGAGCGTGACGAGGCCGGACTGCGCATCGACGACGAAGAGGACCAGGTCCGCCTCCGCCAGGCCGTGCGCGATCTGCTGCTCGACCTCGGTGGTGAGGTCCATGCTGTCTTTGATGCCGTACCCGCCGGTGTCGATCAGCGTCGCGTGGTGCGGGGGCTTGCCGGCCTTCTGCGCGGGGACCTCGATGGTGGTCGAGATGCGGTCGCGGGTGACGCCAGCGGTCGGGTCGACGATCGACACGCGTCGGCCGGCGAGGCGGTTGAGCAGGGACGACTTGCCGACGTTGGGTCGGCCGACGATAACGATCTTGGGCAGGGCCATGGGGGGCTCCGTTGGTCGCGGCCAGAACGCCGCGAACGGTGTCAAACCCGCTGTCGTTTCGCCCGCGGGGAGAGGCGTGGTGCGGGATTATAGCGGGCGGCCCCGCGGCGGGCCGGGCCGGCCATCGCAGGGGGTATCATGGCCGACCCGCCGGGGCCGACCGACACCGCCACCAGGAACCCACGCCATGTCCGCCACGATGACCGACAACACCGCCGCGCCGACCGACGCGCTGCTCTCGACCCTGGCCGACTACATCATGGGCGGCGCCGAGGTCGCGGGCGCGTCCGGCTTGACGTGGGACACGGCCCGGCTGACGATGATGGACGCGCTGGGCTGCGCGGTCCAGGCGTTGAGCTACCCCGCGTGCCACCGGCTGATCGGGCCGGTCGTGCCGGGGGCAGCCATGCTCGGCGGGGCGCGCGTGCCGGGCACGGCGTACGAGCTGGACCCGGTGCAGGCCGCGCTGTCGCTGGGCGCGATGATCCGCTGGCTGGACTTCAACGACACCTGGCTCGCCGCGGAGTGGGGCCACCCCTCGGACAACCTCGGCGGCATCCTCGCCGTCGCCGACTACCTCTGCCGATGCGCCCCGGAGCACGGGGGGCGCAGCGTCACCGTCCGCGAGGCGCTCGAGGCGGCGATCCTCGCCTTCGAGGTGCAGGGTGTCATCGCGCTGGACAACGCGTTCAACCGCGTCGGGCTGGACCACGTCATGCTCGTCCGCATCGCCTCGGCCGGCGTCGTCGCGAAGATGCTCGGCGGCGACCGGCAGCAGGTCATCGACACGCTCTCGCACGCCTGGATCGACGGGTGTTCCCTGCGCACCTACCGGCACGCGCCCAACACCGGCTCGCGCAAGAGCTGGGCCGCGGGCGACGCGACCGCGCGGGCCGTCCGGCTGGCGCTGCTCGTGATGAAGGGCGAGATGGGCTACGCCTCGGCGCTTACCGCGAAGACCTGGGGCTTCCAGGACGTGCTCTACAAGGGGAACGACGTCACGCTCGCCCGGCCGATGGGCAGCTACGTCATGGACCACATCCTGTTCAAGGTGTCCTACCCCGCCGAGTTCCACGCCCAGACCGCGGTTGAAGCCGGCGTCGCGCTGCACCCGCAGGTGAAGGACCGGCTGGACGACATCCAGGAGGTGCGCATGCACACGCAGGAGCCGGGCATGCGGATCATCAACAAGACCGGCGAGCTGCGCAACCCCGCCGACCGCGACCACTGTTTGCAGTACATGACGGCCGTCGCGCTGATCCACGGCGACCTCCGGGCCGAGCACTACGAGGACGACGTGGCGAGCGACCCGCGCATCGATGCGCTGCGCGCGAAGATGGTGGTGGAGGAAGACGCCGGCTTCTCGACCGACTACCTCGACCCCGAGAAGCGCTCGATCGCCAACCGGGTGCAGGTGGTGTTCACCGACGGCACGATGACTGAGCCGGTCGAGGTCCACTACCCCCTGGGCCACCGCCGCCGTCGTGACGAGTCGCGGCCCGTGCTGTGGGAGAAGTTCACCCGCTCGCTGGCGGGCTGGTACGACGCCGAGCAGGCCGGGGCGATCCAGGCGCTGTTCGCGGACCCCGCGAAGCTCGACGCGATGCCGGTCAGCGGGCTGATGGACGCGATGGTGAAGTAGGGCAGTTCGCAAGGACGGGTGGCTTTGCAACCCGCGCAAACGTTCCGTTATCGCACCTCATCTGCGATCGCGAAGTGCTTTCGGTCGTCGCGCTTGAGCGTGACCGCGTAGTGCTCGGGGTCGTGGGCAAAGAGGAGCAGGCCGCCGTGGTCCGCGAGTTCGCCCAGGACCTGCGGCTTGACCCGGCGCGTCTCGCGGAGGTGCTGGTCGTAGGCGAGGCACCAGCTCGTGTGCAGGTGCGACGCGGTCGGGCAGAGGTCACACGCGTATGTTGCATGTGGCCAGCCGTCGCCCTCGGCCCCTTCAATGACCACCATCTGATGCCCCGGCGTGTGTCCACCCGTCGGCACGACGCGCAGCCCCGGGAGCACCTCCGTCTCGCCGTCAACGAGGTCGATCCGCCCCGCGTCGCCCAAGGGGACGAAGTCGTCCTCGAAGTACATGCCCGCCAGCTCGGGCCTCCGGCCGGTCGCGTCGTCCCACTCCTTGCGCTGGACGAGGTATCGCGCCTTCGGGAACGCGGGCACGACAGCGCCCGCCTCATCGAGCTTCGTCGCGCCGCCGGCGTGGTCGTTGTGCAGGTGGGTCAGGATCACACTATCGATCGATTCGGCTGCAACCCCTATCGCGTCGAGCGATTCGAGGATCGGGTTGCCCGGCTGCATGTTGGTGAACGAGCGCATCTTGGCGTTCCACTTCCCGCCGTTGCCGGTATCGACCAGGACGGTGCGCGGCCGGCCGTCCACCTCGCCGCGGATGAGCAGGTTGTTGCAGCAGCAGGCGATGCGGTTCTGCTGGTCGGGCGTGCGTTCGCGCGACCAGAGGGACCTGGGGACGACGCCGAACATGTTCCCGCCGTCGATGTGCATCGTGCCGCCGGCGACGACGTCGATGGTGTATCGGCCGAAGGAGAGGGTTGGGTGATTTTGCATGCAAACAGCGCGGAAGAGGGGTCCGGGTGAGCCGTGCCACGGGGCGGTGCGGCCATTCTATCTCGCGTAGAATGCTCGGCCCAACCTACCCCGAAGGAGCCCCGCGATGACCCTGCACGACGCCGTGATCCTCTCCGCCCGCCGCACGCCGATCGGCCGCTTCCTCGGGGGGCTCGCGGGGATCCCGGCGCCGATGCTCGGGGCCGCGGCGATCCGGTCCGCGCTCGAGCACGCGAAGGTCGATGCGGCCGACGTCGACGAGGTCATCATGGGCAACGTCATCACCGCCGGGCTGGGCCAGGCCCCGGCGCGGCAGGCGGCGCTGCACGCGGGCATCCCGCCGAAGGTCGCGGCGGTCACGGTCAACAAGGTCTGCGGCTCGGGGCTGAAGGCCGCGATGCTCGCGGCGCAGGGCATCCGGCTGGGCGACACGACCGTCGTCGTCGCCGGCGGGCAGGAGAACATGAGCCGGGCCCCGTTCCTCGTCGAGGGCGTGCGGCAGGGGATCAAGTTCGGCGACCAGCCGTTCATCGACGCGATGCTCAAGGACGGGCTGACCTGCGCGATGGAGGGCTGCCACATGGGGCTTCACGCCGAGCACACCGCGGCGACCGACCGTGTGTCGCGTGAGGACCAGGACGCCTTCGCCGCCGCGTCGCAGCAGAAGGCCGCGGCCGCGCAGTCGGCGGGCGCGTTCGCCAACGAGATCGTGCCGGTCGACGGCGGCAAGCGCGTCGGCATGGTGGAAGCCGACGAAGGCGTCCGCGCCGACACGACCGCGGAGGGCCTCGCGAACCTGCGGCCCGCGTTTACCAAGGACGGCAGCGTTACGGCCGGCAACGCCTCGACGCTCAACGACGGCGCGGCCGCCGTCGTCATGAGCTCCGCCGCCTATGCCCAGGGCAAGGGCCTGAAGCCGATGGCCAAGGTCGTCGCCAGCGCGACCGCCGGCGTCGAGCCCAGGGACCTGTTCATCGCCCCGGCCTTCGCGGTCGAGATGGCCGCGGAGAAGGCGGGCGTCAAGGTCGCCGACATCGAACTCTTCGAGCTGAACGAGGCGTTCGCCTCGCAGTCGCTGGCGTGCATGCGTCGGCTCAAGCTCGACGGCGAGAACGTCAACGTCCACGGCGGGGCGATCGCCCTGGGCCACCCCATCGGCGGCAGCGGCGCGCGGTGCCTGGTCACCCTGCTCCACGCGATGCAGCAGCGCGATGCCCGGCTCGGCTGCGTCTCGCTGTGCCTGGGCGGCGGCAACGCGGTCGCGATGATCGTCGAACGCAGCGCGTAAACACACGCCGGATGACAGGCAGGATGCCTGCCCCACCGGCTGCTGCAAACACTAGTACCGGTCGATCGACTGGCCGCCGTCGTCGTGCATGGCGAAGGCGAGGTTGCCCTCGCTGCGGACGTCGCCGTGCTGCTGGAGGGCCTGGCGTTTGTTGACCTTCGGCGGGCCGAGCAGCTCGCACTTCGCCTCGCGGTCGTCGAGGGTGTTGAGCACGGTCTCGATGCCGTAGACCAGGTTCTCGTCGACCGAGAGACGTAGGCCGCTGAGCCGCAGCGAGACGACGTCGCCGCCCTGGTGCAGCTCGAAGAGGACGCCGGCGTTGCCCGCGTGGCGGAGCGCGGCCTGCCGGAACAGCTCCTTGAGCCGGTTGAGCTGGTCGCGCGACTCGCCGTTGCGTGCCGACGGGTCGGCGTGCTCGTGGATGACGATGCGGACCTGCTCGGTCAGGCGCTCGGCCGCCTGCGCGACGGGCACGACGTTGTTCACGACGATGCTCGGCTCCTCGCGTCGGCGGTCGACCTTGCCTACCAGGAACACGACCTCGTCCATCTCCAAGTGCATCGAGCAGGTCGCGAACGTGTCGGAGAAGCACACCGCGTCGATCTTGCCCGTCCTGCCCTCGAGGGTGAGCATCGCCATCTTCTGCCCGGCGGACCGGCCGTTCTTCACCAGCGTGTGGCGCACCCGCGTGAGCATCCCGCCGACGACGACCTTGGTCTCGGCGGGCAGGTCCTGGATGTCGGCGATGGTCGCGGTGCTGAACCGCTCGATCGCGTCCAGGTGCTCGTCCAGCGGGTGGCTGGAGACGAAGAAGCCCATGACCTCTTTTTCGTAGCCCAGCAATTCCGCGGTGGGCCAGGGCTCGACGGTGGGGAGCGGGACCTGCTGCTTGGATTCCTGACCGTTTTCAGAGCCGGGGGATGAACCCCCCTCCGCCTCGACCGGCTGGCCGAACATGTTGAGCTGGCCCGAAGCGCGGTCGGCGGCGGCGCGTTGGCCGGCCTTCATGGCGCTGTCGAGCGCCTCGCACAGCGCCGCGCGCCGGTCGATGCCGTGCAGCGCGTCGAACGCGCCGCACTTGATCAGCGCCTCGACCGTCGCGCGGTTCACGGCCTTGAGGTCGGCCCGCTCACAGAAGTCGTAGAGCCCGATGTAGGGCCCGTTCTTCTCCCGCTCGTCGACGATCGACTGGATCGCCTTCTCGCCGACGCCCTTGACCGCGTGGAGCCCGAAGCGGATGTGCCCGGTGTTCGGGGTCTTGGGCGCGTCCTCGCCGAAGACCACGCTGAACGCGACCTGCGAGAGGTTGATGTCCGGGGGCTTGACCTCGACGCCGCGCTTGCCGTTGGGCAAGAGCAGTTTCTTGCACTCGTCGATGTACTCGATGACCTTGTCGGTGTTGCCCGATTCGTAGGTCAGGACCGCGGCCATGTACTGCAGCGGGAAGTGGGTCTTAAGGTAGGCGGTCTGGTACGCGACGATGGCGTAGCCGGTCGAGTGCGACTTGTTGAAGCCGTAGCCCGCGAACTTGAGGATGAGGTCGAACAGCTCGGCCGAGACCTTCTCGGCGACGTTGTTGATCTCCTTGGCGCCCTTGACGAAGTCGGCGCGGGCGGCGTTGATCGTCTTCTCTTTCTTCTTGCTGATCGCCTTGATGATCGTGTAGGCCTGGCGGAGGGGGATGCCGCCGAGCTGGTTGATGACCTGCATCACCTGCTCCTGGTAGACCATGATGCCGTAGGTCTCGGAGGTGAGCGAGTCGACGATGTCGTGGACGGCGGGGACCTGCTCCCGTCCGTGCTTGCGGTTGTTGTAGTTGGGGATGAGCTCCATCGGCCCGGGGCGGTAGAGCGCGTTGGCGGCGATGAGGTCTTCCAGCCGGTCGGGCTTCATCGCCATGAGCAGGTTGCGCATCCCGCCGGACTCGAACTGGAACACGCCGGCGGTCTCGCCACGTTCGAACAGCGCGAGCACGCGGGGGTCGTCGTACTTGAGCCGTTCGAGGTCCAGCGGGTGGTAGGCGGGGTCGTCCGGGTCCGCGCCCTCGAGCTGCGTACTGCCGGGCGCTGGCTTGACGGCCTCGAAGACCTGCTTGTGGGTGAAGTCCCGGCCGATGAGCAGCTTGGCGCGCTCGATGATCGAGAGCGTGCGTAGCCCGAGGAAATCCATCTTCAGCAGGCCCATCTTCTCGCAGGTCGGCCCGTCCCACTGCGTAACGATCTGGTCGTCCTGGGCGGGGGGCTTGTAGAGCGGGCAGATGTTGTCCAGCGGCTGGGTCGCGACGATGACGCCCGCGGCGTGGACGCCCGCGTGCCGGGCCATGCCCTCGAGCTTGCGGGCGGTGTCGTAGACGCCGCGGACCATCGGGCTGTCGTCGTAGAGCTTGCGGAGGTCCGGCTCCTGGGTGAGCGCCGAGTCGAGCGTGGTCTTGAGCCCGTCGCCGACGAGCTTGCAGACCTTGTCGACCTCGGGCAGGGGCATGTCGAGGACCCGGCCGACGTCGCGGATCGCGGCGCGGGCCTTGAGCGTGCCGAAGGTGATGATCTGCGCGACGTAGCCGTACTTCTCGCGGACCCAGCGGAGGATGTCGCCCCGGCCGTCCTGGCACATGTCGATATCGATGTCGGGGTACTCGGAGCGGTCCGGGTCGGTGAAGCGCTCAAAGAGCAGGCCGTACTCGACCGGGCAGGCGTTGCTGAGCCCCATGACGTAGCCGGTCATCGTGCCGACACCCGAGCCGCGGGCGTTGCAGGGGATGTCGTTCTGCCGGCCGTAGTTGACGAAGTCCCAGACGATGATGAAGTAGGCGCTGATGCGCTTGTCGCTGAGGATCTGCAGCTCGCGTTCGAGCCGTTCGCGGATCGCGGGGGTGATGCCCTTCGTGCCGTAGCGCCAGACGAGCCCGGCCTCGCAGAGCAGCCGCAGCGCGAGGTCGCAGTGCTGCTCGAGTTCGTCGCGGGTGAGGGTCTTGGCGTTGTCTTTTTCGTCGGCCCCGGCCCCTTCTTTCACCGGCTCGACGACGATCTGGGCGCAGAAGTCCTTGAGCCAGCGGTTCGAGCCGACCGCCTCGTCGCTCTCGAACTCCAGCGGGAGCTGCTCCGGGGACACGCCAGCGTCGAGCAGGGCCTGCAGCCGCTTGCCGAAGACCGGGTTCACCACCGGCGCGTAGTTCGCGCCGAAGTCCAGCTCGACGTTGCACCGCTCGGCGATCCGGACGGTGTTGGCGACGGCCTCGGGCGTGTCGGCGAACGCCTCGATCATCTGGGCCGGGCTCTTGACGTACAGGTCCTTGGGGTAGTGCAGGCGGTTGTCGTCGTGCTTGACCTTGCCCATCGAGATGCAGCACAGCGTGTCGTGCGCGTCCCAGTCGTCCGCGGTCATGAAGTGCGCGTCGTTGTCGCAGACCAGCGGGATGTCCAGCTCCGCGGCGAGCTGCTTGAGGTACGGGTTGATCTCGTCCTGCAGCTTCTCCTCGTGCCGCTGCATCTCGAGGTAGAACCGCGGCTCGCCGGCGTCGTTCGTGCCGAACAGCTCCTTGTGCCAGAGCGCTTCCTGCTTCGCGCGCTGGTAGTGCGACGGGTCACGGTCGCGGTGGTACTTGACCAGGTGGTAGGCGACGGACGAGCCCAGGTGCCCGTTGATCGCGATGAGCCCGTCGGCCCACTGCGCGAGCGTGGTCTTGTCCATGCGGGGCTTGAAGTAGAAGCCGTTGATGAACGCGTCGGACGAGAGCTTGAGCAGGTTGGCCCAGCCGGCGTTGTTCTCCGCGAGCAGGACCAGGTGGAACCCGCCGTCGCTGACCCCGGTGAACTCGCGGTTGGTGCGGTCGCTGGATCGTCCGCCGACATCGGGGGCGACGTAGGCCTCGATGCCGAGGATCGGCTTGACGCCCTCCTGCTTCGCGAGGTTGTAGAACTCCACCGCGCCGTGCAGGTTGCCGTGGTCGGTCACCGCGACCGCGTCCATGCCCTGGGCTTTGACGTGCTTGACCAGCCGGTCCAGCCGGTTGCCCCCGTCCAGCAGCGAGTACTGGCTGTGCAGGTGCAGGTGGACGAACTTGGACTGGAGCGTAGCGTCGGCCATCCGTGGCGGTCTCGGGCGGGGGGGAGGGCGGGGGAGGGCGGTCGGGGTTCAACCGCGATTATAGGCCCGGTCGTCGGCCGCGCGACCCGCACACATTTTTGTTGGTGGATAACGCGGACGTCGATAAAATAGTTGTGAGACTCCCGGATCGAACCCCTCCTTCTCGGCCTGGAGAAGCAAAATGAACCCCCGCAGCATCCTCCGCTCGGCGGCCTTGACGTCTGTCGTCTCCTGTTCCTATGCGCCCGCCCTCGCCGGGGTCGCCAATCCCGACGGCCTGGATCCCGGGCTGTACGAACTGCACAACCACGACGCCGCCTTCGCCGCGCCGCCGCCGTACGGCCTGCGGCTGGACGAACTGGTCGATGTCTCCCCCAACCACGACATCTACACCTTCGACTTCGACCACGACGCCTCGGCCATGTACATGGACCTCGGACCCACGACCATCCGCATCTTCGGCACGGTCTACGGCGGGCTCAACGAGGGCGACGGCTACGCGGCGAGTTGGTCGGGGCTCTGGGCGGTCGACTTCACCTACGCGTTCTACGAGACCGTGCCCGGCGACGACGACTACTGGACCACCGGCCCGGACCCGGCCGACCACTGGGGCACGATCACCGCGCTCTTCGGCAACGGGACCGACTTCTGGCTGCAGGACGAGGGCGGCGGCATGCCCTTCAGCTTCCGCCTCGGCGATGAGGACAACGACGCCGGCCACCGCGGCGAGCCGGGCGTCTCCGGCTGGGGCTGGCTCAACCACGCGCCGGTCATCCACGACAACCCCGAGCGCAGCGGCATCCAGGGACCGCCCGAGCAGTTCCCCCACGCCTACGACTCGGACTGGCTGTTCACGGTCGGCGACCGGGTTGTGCCCGACGTGCCCGAGCCGGGCAGCGCGGCGCTGCTCGCCCTCGCGGGCGCGTTCTTGATGCGTCGGCGTTGCCGCTGAGCCGTACCACCTCATAACAACGTGCTGAGTTCCCAGCAGGGGCCTTCGCCGGCCCCTGTTCGCTTGCGCCCGGGCCGCTCTGGGCACAGGCGGTAACATGGCAGCCGCCCGGCCCGTCAGGCCAGTGCACCCGCCAACGACAACAGGAGCGAATCGATGCCCAGCCCCCGATGTGTGATCCGCCGGACCGCGGCCGTCCTTCTGCTCGGTCTGGTGTGGCTCCCGGTCTCACCGTCCCGCGCGGCCGAGGGCGAGCCGGTCCTCGAGCCGGGCGTCGCGATCCGCCTCTACGACCTGGGCGTTGACCTGCGTGAGCTGCCCGAGTTGGCCGACGGACAACTGCCCAACATCAGCGAGGTGCGGGCGACGATCGACTACGAAGGCGACCAGGCCTTCGGCGGGCTGACGGACCGGTTCCTGCTCCATGCCGACGGCGTGCTGCGCATCGCCGAGCCGGGCGTCTACACCTTCCGCCTCATCGCCGACGACGGCGCGGTGCTGCACCTGGACGGCGAGCAGGTCATCAACCACGACGGCATCCACCCGCCGACCGCGAAGGACGGCACGGCCGAGCTCGCGGCCGGCGACCACGTGCTGCGCCTGCGCATGTTCGAGCAGGCCGGCGGGCAGGAACTGCGGCTGCAGTGGCGTCGCCCGGGGGACACGGGGTTCAGCACGGTGCCTGCGGACGTCCTGTTCACCGAAGCGCTGGACGAGCGCCCGACCGCGGAGGGCCGTAAGCGCATCCTGGTCGAGGGCGTGGCCATCCGCCCGGGCACGGGTGCGCCGCTGGAGGGCGTACACCCCGGCTGGGCCGTCGAGAACCTCATGCCCGACGGGGTGAACCTGCGCTGCGGCGCGGCCGCCATCCTCCCGGCCGGGCATCTCGCGGTCACCGAGTTCGCCCCGGCGAACAACGGCGTCTTCCGCGAGCAGTACAACGGCCGGCTGCTCGTGCTCAAGGACATCGTCGGCAACGACCGCGTCGACACCGCCAACATCGAAGTCGTCACCCTCGACGACGCGCTCCACGACCCCTGCGGTGCGCTCTGGCACGACGGCGCGCTCTACGTCTGCGATCGCGAGGCCCTCTACCGGTACACCGACACCGACGGCGACGGCATCCCCGACCAGCGCACGACCTTCGCGTCCGGCTGGATCAGCGACAACTACCACCACTTCACGTTCGGGATCGCGCACCACGACGGGTACTTCTACCTCGCGCTATCGACCTCGATCTACTTCAACAACCAGATCGAGGCGGACAACGTCCGCGGACGCATCGCCGGGCTCAACGGGCCCAACCCCGAGACCCGCGGGTGCATGGTCCGCATCGACGACACCACCGGCGAAGTCGGCTACATCGCCGGCGGGTTCCGCACGCCCAACGGCGTCGGCATCGGGCCCGAATGCATCCTCCTGGTCTCCGACAACCAGGGCGCCTGGAACCCCGCCAACTCCCTCTACCACGTCCGACGCGGCCACTTCTACGGCCACTACAACAACACCGAGGCGACCAGCGACTTCTTCCCCGACGGCGGCGTGCCCGCGCTGCACAGCGCGTACCCGCCTACACCCCCGGCCGTCTACCTGCCGCAGTCCGAAATCAGCAACTCCCCGACCAACCCCGTCCTGATCGACGACGGCCCGTTCGCCGGGCAGCTCTACCTGGGCGAGCTCACCGGCGGCGGCATCCGCCGGGTCCAGCTCGAACAGGTCAACGGCACGTGGCAGGGCACGGTCTTCCGCTTCAGCCAGGGCTTCACCGCCGGCGTACAGCGCATCCTGTGGGGGCCCGACGGCGCGATCTACACCGCGCAGATGGGCAGCGGCGGCAACTGGTCCTGGCGCGGACGGCAGTTCGGGCTCCAACGCCTCCGGCCGACCGGCGGGACCGCGTTCGAGATCCACGCGATCCACGCCACCCACGACGGGTTCACCGTCCGCTTCACCCACCCCGTCCCCGAGGACCAGCTCGAAGACCTCGAGAACTACACCCTGCGGACCTGGACCTACGCCCCCACCGAGAACTACGGCGGGCCGAAGGTCAACAACCACCGGCTGCACGTCGCCGAGGCCACCGCCTCGCGCGATCGGCGGACCGTGCGCCTGGTTGTGCCCGGTGTCGAGCCGAATCATGTGGTCCATTTCCAGACCGACCTCGCGTCTGACTCCGGCGAAGCGCTCTGGTCCGCCGAGGCCTGGTACACCTTCCACCAGCGCCCCCTGCCCGACGACGGGTTCGCCCGCGCCCTGTTCAACGGCACGGACCTCAGCGGCTGGCACGCGAAGCCCGGCGGCACCTGGGCCGTCGAGGACGGCTGCATCGTCGGCCGGTCCGACGCCAGCGAATCCCGCCACGGCCTGCTCGTCTCCGACGACACCTACGCCGACTTCATCGCCGAGTACGACTACCAGGTCATCAAAGGCAACAGCGGCTTCTACTTCCGCAGCGAGCCGCAGGACTCCGCCGTCGGCATCGCCGGCTTCCAGGTCGAGGTCGATGAGGTGGTGCCCGGCGGGCTGTACGAGACGTCCGGCCGGGGCTGGGTCGCCCAGCCCGACCCCGAGGAGGCCGAGCGCTGGTTCGAGCCCGGCCGGTGGAACCACGTCCGCCTCACCTGCGTCGGCACGCGCATCAAGGTCGAGGTCAACGGCATGGTCGTTTCCGAGATCGACGACCCGCAAGGCCGGAGCGAAGGCCACTTCGCCCTGCAGCTCCACGGCGGGCAGGACATGCTCGTGCGGTTCCGGAACCTGCGCATCGTCGACCTCAACCGCGACTAACGCACAGACGCCCCGCGCATTGGGCGGGGTGTCCGTGTGGCGTAAGGGGTATGGGCGTCGTGCTTACGCCGGCTGAAGCTGCGGGGCGGCGGGGAAATCGACCGTGGTCTCGGCGACGTGGTTGGTAAAGTTCGTGAAGAAGTTCAGGATCACCTGCCCGACCACCTCGAGGACGACCGCGTCGGTCAGGCCGGCCTCGCGGGCCGCGGCGAGTTGCTCGTCGGTGACGAAGCCCTCGCGTTCGAGGATGGCCCGGGTCAGCGACAGGATCGCCTGCGACCGTGGGTCGTCCGACTCGCCCTGGCGGGCGGCGAGCGTCTCCGCCTCGTTGAGCCCGGCGCCCTTGCCGATCATCGTGTGCGCGGCGACGCAGTAGTCGCAGCCGTTGGACTGCCCGACGGCGAGGGCGATCCGCTCCTTGTCGGCCGGGGAGAGCGTGCCCTTGTCCAGCTCGCCCTTCAGGGACAGCAGGCCCGAGAGCACGGTCGGGGCCTGCCCCAGCGTGCGGTAGAGGTTGGGGACCATCCCGATCTTGCCCTGGATCGCCTCGAAGAGGTCGTGGGCCTGGCCGGTCGCGTCGGAAGGGTCGAGGGGTTGGATACGTGGCATGGTGTTGCTCCGGGGGTGGGGGGTGTGTGCCGTCCGAACCATCGTTCGGCAGGGGGGAAACACCGCCGGGCCGTTCCTTGTTCCAACAGGTATTCGGGTTTTTGAAAAAAGATTCGAGCCCACCTTACGGGGCGGACTGCGCGATGCGCTTGAGCGCCCGCTTGCGGTAGTCCGCGCTCAGCTCGCACCCCAGCCAGGACCGGCCGAGCCTGTGGGCGACGGCCAGGGTCGTGCCGCTGCCCGCGAAGGGGTCGAACACCAGGTCGCCGGGGTCCGACGAGCACCGGATGATCCGCTCGAGCAGCGCCTCGGGGAGCTGGCAGGGGTGCCACTGCTCGCGCTCCTTGAACGTGCCCGCCAGCCGCGACTGGTACCACGTGTCCCACCCGACGTCGAAGTTGCCTTCCTCGGCCGCGCTCTGCGGGCGGGTGTGCCAGTCCTCCATCGCGGGGAACTTCAGCACCCACGTGTCGTCGGGGAGCTTGCCCTTGGGGTTCTGGCGGGCGTCGTTGTACGTCGTCATCCGCGCCGAAGGCACGGCCACTTCGTCGTAGTTGAAGGTGAACGGCGGGTCCTTGGTCAGGTTCGCGCGGGGCTTGCCGGTCTTCGGGTTCACCGCCGCGCTGCCGACGCAGTAGAACAGGTGCGCGTGGCTGCGGTTGAACTTCGCCTTGCACCGCTGGCCGAACGTGTAGTGCCAGATGATCCAGTTGCGGAACAGCAGCTTGCCCTGCTTCTGCAGCTCCTTGAGGTGCATCCGTGTCTCGGCCGCGTACTCGTCTCCGATGAGGATGTACATCGACCCGCTGGGCTTGAGCATGCGCGTCGCGCCGTCGATCCAGTCCTTCGTCCATGCGATGTACTTGTCGCAGTCGAGGGTGTCCTGGTACTGGTCGTACTTGAAGCCGATGTTGTAGGGCGGGTCGGCGAAGACCAGGTCCACGCTGCCTTCGGGCCAGCCGGCCATCTGCGCGATGCAGTCGCCGCACACGATCGTGTCGCGCGGCGGGGCAGCGGTGTCGGCGGCGGGACGCGCCGGCTTCACCCGCTTTTTCGTGGGTGTTTTGGCTTGTTTGGGGCGGGTCTTGCTCATGCGCGGCCGATTGTAGCAGGCGCGCCGCGCACGCGCGAGCTATCATGCGACCGACACCCGGAGACCCCGCGATGAAACCGATCACGCAGACCCTGGGCGCTTGGGCGTTGCTGCTGGCGCTGCTCGTGTCGCCCGGCTGCGGCAAGCCGTCGTCCCAAGCGCCCGAGCCCGAGGCCGGCGGCCCGGCCGAAGAAACGCCGGAGGGCCCGGTCGTGCCCGAGGCGGGCGTGGTGCTCATCCATGTGCGCTCGCACGAGACGCTGCCGGCGCTCAACGCGATCGAGGACCCGCCGCTCACCGACGCGGACGTGCTCGGCGCGGTGCAGCCGATCCTGGTCACACTGCCCGACGCGCAGGGCCTGGGCGACGCGCTGGTCTGCGAGGTGCTGCCGGGCAGCGGGCGGGTGCGCTTCTGGGTAGCGCGCGGCGAGGGCAGGGACGAGGCGCAGGCGGTCGCGCTGGCCGAGCAGCTGGCCGAGGCGTTCCTGGCGTCGGCGGAGTCGCGGTTCCAGGGGCGGATCGAGGTCGCGCTGCTGGGGCTGGGCAAGGAGCTCGAAGCCGTCGCCGCCGAGCGGACCGAGGCGCAGCAGACGCTGCGGGACTACCTGGAGCTGAACCGCGGCGTGCCGGAGACGCGCGAAACGCGCCAGGAGAAGGCCGAGCTGGAGCGCGAGCTGAGCCGGGTCAATGACCGCGCGAGCCGGGTCCAGGACCTGATCGCGGAGCTGGAGCGCCTGCGTGAGAAGGGCCAGCCGTGGTACCGCCGCCAGCGGTGAGTGAGCCGTTTTGTTGTTGTTCTGCCGAGTGCGAGGGGCCCGATGCCGCCGACCGTGGTGATTACCGAGACGCTGGACCGTGCATGCGCCGACTGGCTGGGCACGCAGCACGAGGTCGTGTGGTGCGGCCACGACGACCCGGGTTTTACTGAACAGCTCGCGCGGGCCGACGCGCTGGTCGTCCGCACGTACACGCGGGTGGATGACGCGCTGCTCTCGGCCGCGCCGAAGCTGCGCGTCGTCGGCCGGGCCGGCGTCGGGCTGGACAACTTCGACCTGGAGGCCTGCCGACGGCGGGGCGTGCGTGTCGTATACACACCCGACGCGAACACCCAGGCCGTCGTCGAGTACGTCTTCGGGCTGATGCTCGACCATGTGCGTCCCCGGCCGCGCCACGGCGAACCCGACGCGCTCGCCGCCGGCAGCACCGCCGACCGGTTCCACACCCTCCGCAAGACTCAGGTCGGCCGACAACTCAGCGACCTGACGCTGGGCATCGTCGGCATGGGGCGGATCGGCACGCGCATGGCCGCGCTCGCGCACGGGCTGGGCATGAACACCGTGGGCTGCGACGTCCGCCCCGAGCCGGCGGTCCGCGAGGCGCTGCCGACGGTGCCCTTTGTCTTCACCGACCACGCCGACCTCTACGCCCGCAGCGATATCGTCACCCTCCACGCCGACGGCCGACCCACCAACCGGCACCTGATCGATGCCGAGGCGTTGTCGCAGTTCCGCAGCGGGGCGCTACTCATCAACGCGGCCCGGGGGATGCTTGTCGACCACGACGCGCTGGCGGGCTGGCTGCGCGACCACCCCGAGGCGCACGCGATCCTGGACGTGCACGACCCCGAACCGCCCGCGCCCGATGCGCCGCTCTACGCCCTGCCCAACGCCTGGCTGCTGCCCCACCTCGCCAGCCGGACCGACACGGCGCTGCGCAACATGAGCGGGGTCGTCCGCGACGTCGCCGCGGTATTGGCCGGCAAGGAACCAGAGTACCCGGCGGTATGAGGTCCGCGTGTCACGGCAAGAGCTTCGCCCGTCAGGCCGCGTCCGCAGAGGCGACGGTCGACGGGGTGGACGCTGAGGCGGATTCGCGTCCATCGGGCTTCGCCGCGATCGGCGCGAGGTGGTTCAGCACGGTCTGGGCACAGCGGGCCCAGGAGTTGCGCTGGGCGAAGGCGACACAGGGCCCGGCGTCGAGCTCGAGCGCGTCCAGGCAGGCCCGCCGAAGGTCCGTGTACACGTAGCCGGTCTGCCCCTGCTGCACGACATCGATCGGCCCCGTCACCGGGTAGGCCGCGACGGGAAGGCCGCAGGCGTTGGCCTCGAGCATGACCACGCCGAAGGTATCGGTGCGGGAAGGGAAGACGAAGATGTCGCCGGCCGCGTAGTGCGCGGCGAGCTCGTCGCCGAACTTGTAGCCGGCGAAGTGTGCGTCGGGGTACTTCTTCTGCAGCGCCTCGCGGGCCGGGCCGTCGCCGATGACCAGCTTGGACCCCGGCAGGTCGAGCTCGAGGAACGCCTCGATGTTCTTCTCGATCGCGACGCGGCCGGCGTAGATAAAGATCGGCCGGGGCAGCTGCGCGACGGCCTCGGGCACGTCGTGCTCGGGGTGGAACTGGGCGACGTCCACGCCGCGCGACCAGGTGACGGTGTTGTTCAGCCCGTTGGCGTTCAGCTCGTCGCCGACCTGCTTGGTCGGGACGAGCGTGTGCCGGGCCGGGCCGTGGAACCAGCGGATAAAGCGGTAGCTCAGCCGGGTGGGGATGGCGAAGTACTGGCGGAGGTACAGGGGGAACTGCGTGTGGTAGGACGTGGTGAACGGGATCTTCCGTCGAAGGCAGTAGCGCCGCGCGGCGGAGCCGATGGGCCCCTCGGTGGCGATGTGGATCGCGTCGGGCCGGTACTCCTCGATGAGCTTGCGGGTGCGTCGGCCCGGGAGGATGGACAGGCGGATCTCGGGGTAGCGCGGCGCGCCGAGCGTGCGGAACAGGCCGGGGTGGATGACCTCGGTGGTGTGGCCGGCGGCGCGCATCTCGCGGGTGACGTGCTGCCAGGTCCGGACGACGCCGTTGACCTGGGGGTCCCAGGCATCGGTCGCGAGGAGGAATCTCATCGGTGTTCCCCGGTTTGGGTCGGTGGGTGGGTCTGTCGGGGGTGGTTGGCGCGCCGGCCGTCCACGGCCAGGCCGGCCGCGCCGGGCCAGAGGATCGGCGGGTAGTCGCGGAAGAGTTCGGACAGGCGGGCGGCTTCCTGCGGCTCGCCGGTCGCGGGCCAGCCGTCGTCCTCGTCGTGGTCGGGGTGTGGCTCGGCCGCGGACTCGGCGAGCACGGCCTGCATGTCGCGGTGCGCCTTGGTCTTCGCCTTCAGCGCGGCGGTCTGCTCCAGCCCATCGATGAGCTCGAGCCGGCCGTCGGGGTGCTCGATAAGCGCGGTGCAGGACTCGACCCAGTCGCCGCAGTTGTAGTAGGCGACCCCGCCGGGCATCGTGCGGACCTCGGCCTTGTGGATGTGCCCGCAGACCACGCCGTCCATCCCGCAGCGCTGGGCCTCGGCGGCGAGGGCCTCCTCGAACTTGCTGATGAACGTGCAGGCCCGCTTGACCTTGAGCTTGATCGTCTGCGACAGCGAGGCGTAGGGCAGCCCGAGGCGTTGCCGTCCGAAGTTGTAGCAGCGGTTGATCTTCAGCAGCCACTCGTACGCGACGCTGCCGAGCATCGACAGCCAGCGGGAGTGCTGCACGACCAGGTCGTACTGGTCGCCGTGGGTGATGAGCAGGCGTCGGCCGTCGGCGGTGACGTGCTCGTCCTGGGGGAGGACCTCGACCCCGCCGAAGGCCATGTGGACGAACTGCCGCGCGGCGTCGTCGTGGTTGCCGGGGACGAGGACGACGCGGGTGCCGCGCGAGGCGTGCTTGAGGATGCGTCGGACGACGTCGTTGTGCGCGTCGGGCCAGTACCAGCGCGAGCGCAGCCGCCAGCAGTCGAGGATATCGCCCACGAGGTAGAGCGTGTCGCAGCGGACGTGCTTGAGGAACCGGGCCAGGTCCTTGGCGCGCGCGCCCTTGCTGCCCAGGTGGGTGTCACTGATGAAGACGGTCCGGACGTGCAGCTTCATCGCGCAGTCCCCGTGTCGCCGGCTCCCGGCCGGGCCCGCGTCGGCCCTGCACGCCGGAGTCGGCACGGAGGAACTATCGGGTCCGCGCGTTAGCGGGGGGTGCGAATCGTGTAAGCCCGGCGCGCGGGTTGAATGAGGAATATGAAACAGGCCGAAGCGTTCTCACGCCTCGGCCCGTCTTCCTCTTGCGTGGGTTGTGGTGCGACTTAGGCGGGGTTCTGGAAGATCGCCTTCGCCTCGTCGATCGCGGCGGGGAGCTGCTTGGCGACCTCTTCGATGCCGGCGGAAGTCAGGTTCAGCTCGGCCAGCAGGGCGGGGTCGATCTCGTCCTGCTCGGTGCCCAGCGAGAAGCCCAGGCCCTGCTGCTTGGTGATGAGGTCGGCGACGTAGACCAGGCCGACCAACGCGCGGTGGTTCTCCGCGAGTTCGGTCGGGCGGTGGTGGAAGCCGGTGACGTACTGGAAGTTGACGGGGAACTTCCACATCTTGCACAGCGCCTGGCCGAACTGCTCGTGGTTCGCGCCGATGATCTCGGTCTCGGCCTGGCGGAGGGTCGTCGTCGGGTCGGCGGCGAGGCGTTCGAGGACCTGGACGAATTGGGCACGCTTGGCCTGGATCTCGACCATGATGCCCAGGTCGTGGATGAGCCCGGCCAGGAAGGCCTCGTCGGGCAGGCCCAGCGAGACCTTCTTCGCGAGCAGGCGGGTCGCGGTCGCCGAGGCGATGGCGTTGGTCCACAGGTCGCGGGCGTCGAAGTTCTCGGCGATCTTGCCGCCGCGGAACAGCTTGGCCAAGGACGCGGCGATGGCGATGTTCTTCACGGCGTTGAGGCCGAGCAGCACGATCGCGCGGTTGATCGAGCCGATCTGCCCGGGCAGCCCGTAGAACGCCGAGTTGACGACCTTGAGGATGCGGGCACCCAGCGCGGGGTCGTTGCTGATGACGTTGTTCAGGTCCTGCGCGGTCGAGTCGGGGTCCTCGACGAGCTTGATGATCTTCATCGTCACCTCGGGCAGGGTGGCGATGTGGCTGATCTCCTGGATCGCCGACTGGACGATCTGCTCGGGCGGGAGGTTGGGGACCTCGGCGGCCGGCTGTACGGCGGCCGTCTCGGGGGCGGGGTTGGCGGGGGTGGTTGGATCGGGCATGGCTGTGGGCTCCGCGCGTGGATGGGACGCTGACAAGAGCATCGACCCGGCGGGGGGTCGACTTGAGCGCCGGTAGCGGCGGGGCGATTTTTCCGGGTTATGCCGACCGGGGCCGATAAGCGCCCGGCGTCGCCGCGGTCAGGCCCACTGCGGCGGGGTTTCCTCGGCGTCCTGGTAGCGGGCATTGAGGATCGAGCGGTAGCCCCGCCCGGTCCGCAGGTAGCCGGCGAGCGCGGCGCGGCAGGGGTCGCTGAGGTAGGCCGACAGCGGCTGGTCCACGTCCTGGTAGCGTTGCAGGGCCTCGCGGATGCGGGCGTCCCAGCCGTGTGCCAGGCGGTCGAAGTCGTCGGGACGGACCTCGCCACGACAGTCCGGCTCGCCGCAGCGGAGCGGGCCGAAGACCGGGCAGTTGTAGATGGCGTAGTCGTCGGTGATCTCTTCGCCGGGCTGGATATCGCGGATCGCCAGCTCGAAGCCGTAGCCGGTGGTGAGGGTGGAGGGGTTGCAGGCGTGGTTGATGTACTTCGCGCCGTCCCAGCAGATCACGTACGAGCCGGACGCGTCGCGGTAGCTGTAAGTCTCGATGGTGTCGGCGTAGGCGGGGTGGCGGATGAGCGGGTGGTCGGGCGCGAGCACGATGTCCAGCGGGTCTTCGACATAGACGACCGTGCCCTTGGGGATCAGCGCGGTGGCGACCACACCAGAACCGATCTCATCGCTGATGAGTTGGATGCGGGTATTCGGATGGAGCATCGTCGGGAGGGTTCCCATGCGGCCGGGACCGGCACGCGACCCGCCGCGCCCCGGAGCAACGAACGGCCCGGCCGGCACGGCGGCATGCGCGGGATTGTAGAGCCGACGGGCCGAGCCACAAACAGAAAAACCGGCGGGTTCGTTTTTTTATTGCGCGCATCAGGCGCGGGTCGAGGCGATCCACTTGCGGAGCCCGGCGGCGGACAGGCAGTTAACCACGTCCGCGGCGGTGGCCCCGGCCCGGCGTGCGGTGAGTACGCCGTAGGGGAGCTGGCCCAGGTCGCCCGCGCCGTGGGCGTCGGTGTTGATCGCGAGCTTGCAGCCGGCGGCGAGGGCCGCGCGGGCGTGGGTGTCGCGCAGGTCCAGCCGCCAGTGGTTCGCGTTGATCTCCATCGCGACGCCGCGCTCGGCCGCGGCCCTAACCAGTGCGTCAATGTCCGGGCTCAGCCCCTCGCGCTTCAGCACCAGCCGGCCGGTGGGGTGGCCCATGATCGTGACGTAGGGGTTCTCGATCGCCCTGAGCAGCCGGGCCGTCGCCTTCTTCGGCTCCTGCGACAGCGCGGCGTGCGGCGAGGCCACCACGACATCCAGCTCGGCCAGCAGCTCGTCGGGGTAGTCCAAAGACCCGTCGGGCAGGATGTCCACCTCGCTGCCCGCGAGCACGGTGATCGTGCCCTTGAGCTTTGCCGCGACGGCGCGCACCTGCTCGATGTGCTTCACCAGCCGGTCGTTGTCCAGCCCGTTGGCCTGGTACTGGCTCTTGCTGTGGTCGGTGATGGCGACGGTGTGGTACCCGCGGTCGGCCATCGCGCGGGCGTTCTCCTCGATCGACCACACCCCGTCGCTGGCCGTCGTGTGCGTGTGCAGGTCGGCGCGGATGTCCTCGAGTTCCACGAGCTTTGGCAGCCCGTCTTTCTCGGAGAGCGCGATCTCGCCACGGTCTTCACGCAGCTCCGGCGGGATCCACGCGAGCTCCAGCACCTTGTAGATCGCCTCCTCGGTCTCGGTCGCGATGTGCCTGCTTTTGTCGTTCTTGTCGGCCAGCGCGTACTCGTTGAGGGTGTAGCCCATGGACAGGGCCCGCTCACGGAGCTTGACGTTGTGCTCCTTGCTGCCGGTGAAGTACATCAGCGCCGCGCCGTAGTGTTTCGGCTCGACGACGCGCAGGTCGATCTGGATCGCGCCGGTGTCGTCGCTGGTGCGGACCGAGGACTTCGTCTCGCCGTGGCCGAGCACCTCGTCGACCATATCCATACCGATGAACGCATCCATGAGGCAGTGGTGAACTTTTTTTTCGGCACCCACAAGGATGTCGATGTCGCCGATCGTTTCTTTGCCCCGCCGCAGCGAGCCCGCGTAATCGATCAGGGTCACATCGCACTCGGACTTGAGCCAATCAATGACATGCAATGCCAGCGGCAGTGCCCGGCCCAGGTGCGCCCGCCCGCCCTGCTTTGCCAGGAACGCGATGCCCTTGCTCAGGTTCTCCAGCTTCTTCTTGCCCATCCCCTTCAGCTCGGCCAGCGACCCGTCGGCGATGCCCTTCTCCAAATCCGCGATCGACTCGACCCCCGCCTCCTTCCAAAGCTGTGCCACGCCCTTGGGCCCGAGCCCGGGGATGTGAAGCAGGTCCAGCAGGCCCGCCGGCAGGTCTTCGAGCATGTCCTGGTGCTCTTGTATCTTCCCCGACTCAACGAACTCGGCGATCTTCTCCGCCAGCCCCTTGCCCACGCCTTCGATCGACGTCAGCTCGGCCGGGGGCACGGCCGAGACGTCCCGGGTCAGCTCCTTCATGACCCGCGCCGCCTTCTGGTAGGCGTTGGTCTTGAAGCGGTTGCCGTCCACGATCTGGTTCACATCCGCCATCTGCTGGAAGATGCCGGCGAGGGTGCTGTTGGTGCTGGGCATAGGGGGATTCTATGCGGTGTTCACCCGCACGGTAGCCGACTCAACCCGGGCGGAGAAAGCCCTACAATGCCCCGCTCGACATCCCTCCCCGCCCCGCGGACCCCCGCCCCCGGAACACCACCATGGCCCCGACCGAAGTCGCCTTCAACGAGTCCCACGGACAGTTCGCCACCGACGCCGAGCGCTCGGTCCTCGACCCGACCGACATCTTCCTGGACCGCCACATCGGGCCGACCGACGACGAGCTGGAACAGATGGCCAAGGTGTGCGGCTTCGATTCGGTCGCCGCGCTGATCGACGCGACCGTGCCCGACGCGATCCGCATGACCGAGCCGCTCCAACTCGGCGCGCCGCAGGGCGAGTACGACATGCTCACCCGGCTGAAAGACATGAGCCGGAAGAACACGGTGTTCAAGTCGTTCATCGGCATGGGCTACCACGGGACGATCACGCCGCCGGTGATCCTGCGGAAGGTCTTGGAGAACCCGCGGTGGTACACGCCCTACACGCCGTACCAGGCGGAGATCTCGCAGGGGCGTCTCGAGGCGCTCTTGAACTTCCAGACGATGGTCACGGACCTGACCGGGCTGCCGCTGGCGGGCGCATCGCTGCTGGACGAGGGCACGGCCGCGGCGGAGGCGGTGGCGATGTGCCACGGCATCGCGCGGGGCAAGCGCAACGTCTTCCTCGTGGCCGAGGACTGCCACCCGCAGACGATCGCCGTCGCGCAGACGCGGGCCGACTCGATGGGCATCGACCTGCGCATCGCGCGGGGCGGGGCGTTCGAGCTGGACGACCAGGTCTGCGGCGTGCTCGTGCAGTACCCCAACACCTGGGGCGAGATCAAGGACTACGACGCGCTCACCACCCAGGTGCACGACGCCGGCGCGCTGCTCGTGGTCGCGACGGACCTGATGGCGCTGACGCTGCTGCGTTCGCCCGGCGAGTTTGCCTCGGGCGGGGCCGACATCGCCATCGGCAACTCTCAGCGCTTCGGGGTGCCCATGGGCTACGGCGGGCCGCACGCCGCGTTCCTCGCGACCAAGGAGGACTACGCCCGCAAGATGCCCGGCCGGATCATCGGCGTCTCCAAAGACGTCCACGGCAACCACGCCTTCCGCATGGCGCTGCAGACCCGCGAGCAGCACATCCGCCGCGACAAGGCCACCAGCAACATCTGCACCGCGCAGGTCCTGCTCGCCATCATCGCCGGGTTCTACGCCGTCTACCACGGGCCGCGGGGGCTCACCTCGATCGCCACGCGCATCCACGCGATGACCACCGCGCTCGCCAACGGGCTCACCCGCCTCGGCCGGACCGTCAAGACCGAGCACTACTTCGACACGATCGTCGTCGAGGTGAGTGACGCCGACGCCATCCACGCCCTGGCCAGCAAGTTCGAGATCAACCTCCGGCGGGTCAGCCCGACCCACGTCGGCATCGCGCTGGACGAGACCGCGACCCGCGACGACCTGCTCGCGCTGCTGACCGTGTTCAACCGCGGCATCGGGGTCGACGTCGACCTTGACGAGCTGGTCGGCGATGAACGCGGCATCACCGACGGCCTGGGCACGCACCGGCGCACCAGCGCGTTCCTGACCCACGCCGTCTTCAACACCCACCACAGCGAGTCCGAGCTGCTGCGCTACGCGGTGAAGCTGTGCAGCAAGGACATCTCGCTGGCCGACTCGATGATCCCGCTGGGCTCGTGCACGATGAAGCTCAACGCGGCGAGCGAGATGATCCCGATCACCTGGCCCGAGTTCGCGAACCTGCACCCGTTCGTCCCGGCCGACCAGGCGCTGGGCTACAAGCTGATGTTCATGGAGCTGGAGCACTGGCTCAGCGAGATCACCGGCTTCGCGGCCTGCTCGCTGCAGCCCAACGCCGGGTCGCAGGGCGAGTACGCCGGGCTCATGCTCATCCGCAAGTTCCACGAGGCCGCGGGCGATACACAGCGCAACGTCTGCCTCATCCCCGTCAGCGCGCACGGCACGAACCCCGCCTCCGCCGTCATCGCCGGGATGAAGGTCGTCCCCGTGCACTGCCAGGCCAACGGCGACATCGACCTCGACCACCTCCGCGCCCAGGCCGAGCAGCACCGGGACCACCTCGCCGCGCTCATGGTCACCTACCCGTCGACGCACGGTGTGTTCGAGACCGAGATCAAGGCCATCTGCGACATCACCCACCAGTTCGGCGGCAAGGTCTACATGGACGGCGCGAACATGAACGCGCAGGTCGGGCTCACCAGCCCCGGGGCGATCGGCGCCGACGTCTGCCACCTCAACCTGCACAAGACCTTCTGCATCCCCCACGGCGGCGGCGGGCCGGGCATGGGCCCCATCTGCTGCACACAGGAGCTCGCGCCCTACCTGCCCGGCCACCCGATGGACCCCAGCTGCGGCGGGCGCGACCCGTTCGGCACGGTCTCCGCCGCGCCCTACGGCAGCCCGGCCATCCTCCCCATCTCCTGGATGTACATCGCCATGATGGGCGCCCGCGGCCTCACCCACGCCACCGAGGCCGCCATCGTCAACGCCAACTACATGGCCGCCCGCCTCAAGGACCACTACCCGGTCCTCTACACCGGCAAGAACAACACCTGCGCCCACGAGTTCATCCTCGATGTCCGCGCGTGCCAGGACAAGGCCGGCGTCACCGTCGACGACTTCGCCAAGCGGCTGATGGACTTCGGCTTCCACGCGCCGACGATGTCCTGGCCCGTCGCGGGCACGCTCATGTTCGAGCCCACCGAGTCCGAGCCGAAGGAAGAGCTCGACCGCTTCTGCGACGCGATGATCCAGATCCGCGAAGAGATCGCCCGCATCGAGAACGGCGACTGGCCAAGGGACGACAACCCGCTGCACAACGCCCCGCACACCGCCAAGTCGCTCATGGTCACCGACTGGACGCACCCGTACACCCGCGAGGAGGCGGCCTACCCGCTGCCGTACCTCCGCGAGCACAAGTACTGGCCCCGCGTCGGCCGGATCGACAACGCCCACGGCGACCGCCACCTCGTCTGCACCTGCCCCAGCGTCGAGGAACTCGCCGAGGCGTAACCCGCCCAAACCCAAACAACACACGACCGCACCGAGCCCACGCCCAGCCGGCGTGGGCTTTCTTTGAGATTCCCCTACCGGCCTACGCCCCCGGGGTGGTAGGATCAACGGCTCACCATCTCTCCGCCCACTTCGAACAGGGGTACCACCATGCTCATCCGACCACGCCTCGGCCTCGTCGCGCTCGTCGCGCTGTCCGTCGTTTCGACAGGACTCACCGGCTGCCAGCCCGCGTCGCAGGCCCGGCTGTACGACGGGTTCGGCAACTACCAGCGGCCGATCCAGACCGATTCCGACAGCGCGCAGACCTGGTTCAACCAGGGCATGCAGCTGCTCTACGGCTTCAACCACGACGAGGCGATCCGCTCGTTCGAGATGGCCGCGAAGAAGGACCCCGACTCGCCCATGCCGTACTGGGGCATCGCCTACGCGCACGGCATCAACATCAACGACCCGGCGATGACCGACGAACGCTCGATGCTCGCCCGCGTCGCGGCGGACCAAGCCATGG
The DNA here is from genome assembly GCA_030425705.1 of Phycisphaerae bacterium. GTDB lineage: Bacteria > Planctomycetota > Phycisphaerae > Phycisphaerales > Phycisphaeraceae > JAHQVV01. The sequence continues at coordinate 405,148 of JAUHZU010000002.1, read as the reverse complement.
CCCGCATCGGCAACGGCACGCCGACCGAACAGGCGCTCGTGCGCGCGGTCGATGCCCGCTACGTCTACCCCGCCCCCGAGGACCGTGGTGAGTTGGACTGGGCGTACGCCCGGGCGATGGGGCAGGCCTACCGCGCGTTCCCGAACGACCCGGACGTCGGCGCGCTGTACGCCGAGTCGATGATGAACCTCCAGCCGTGGGACTACTGGGAGAAGGACGGCTCGCCGAAGGGCCGGATCCTGGAGGTGGTGCGCGTGCTGGAGTACGTGATTTCGCACACGCCGGACCACCCCGGGGCGAACCACTTCTACATCCATGCGGTCGAGGCCTCGCGCGACCCGGACCGGGCGGTGCCCGCGGCGGACCGGCTGCGGGACCTGGTGCCGGGCTCGGGGCACCTGGTGCACATGCCCTCGCACATCTACATCCGTGTGGGGCGGTACTCGGACGCGCTGGAATCGAACGAGGACGCGGTCGCCGCGGACCGGGCGTACCTCGCGCTCGCGCCGCCGCCGCGGATGTACGCGTTGTACTACGCGCACAACCTGCACTTCCTGGCCTACGCCGGGATGATGTCCGGCCGGTACGAGGACGCGCTCGCCGCGGCACGGGCGCTGGAGGCGGAGACGCCCGAGGGCCCGCTGCGCGAGCTGGCGCCGCTGATCGACGGGGCGATGCCCGCGACGCTGCACGTGATGATCCGATTCGGGAAGTGGGAAGACGTGCTGGCCGAGCCGGCGTACCCGGAGTGGCGGCGGATGAGTGTCGCGGTGCGTTACTACGCGCGTTCGATCGCGTACTCGGCGCTCGGCCGGACGGACAAGGCGCGGGCGGAGATGGCGCTGTTCCGCGCCGCGGCCGAGGCGGTGCCGGAGGAGTGGTACATCCTGAATAACCCGGTGGGCAAGGTGCTGCCGATCGCGCACGCGATGATCGAGGGCGAGCTGCTCTACCGCGAAGGGAAGACGGACGAGGCGTTTGCTCGGCTGCGTGAGGGGGTGGCGGCGGAGGACGCGCTGGTGTACGACGAGCCGCCGGGCTGGATGCTGCCGGTGCGTCATGCGTTGGGCGCGCTGCTGATGGCGGACGGCCGGTACGCCGAGGCCGAGCGGGTCTACCGCGACGACCTGGAGCGCAACCGCAACAACGGCTGGGGCCTGCTCGGGCTCGAGCAGGCGCTGCTCGCGCAGGGCAAGGCCGACGAGGCCGAGCAGTTGTCTGGCCGTCTCGCCGCGGCGTGGTCGGACGCGGATGTCCGCCCGACATCCTCGTGCTACTGCGAGCCGGGCATCGCGACCGCGGACGAGTAACACCCCGGATGTAGGCATAAAAAGACACCCCCGCAGGAACGCAGGGGGTGTCGAGGTAAAAAGAGCACCCTGATCGCTGGGCGGTGTCGCGGCCGCTCAGGCGTGTCGCCGGCGACGCAGCGCCAGCAGGCCCAGCGCGAGCAGCGCCGCGCTGCCGGGCTCGGGGATCGGCGTGGCGCTGATGTTGGGCACCACGATCCCGCCGTCGATCTGGCCCAGGTCCGTCGCGATGCCGGTCGTCAGATCGATCTCTAAGAGGTGGCTGACGCTGCCACCGGTCGGCACGATGGTCGCGTAGCCGACGTTGTTGCCCACGCCGTTGGCGAAGATGTCAAAGCCCAGCTCGGCGTTGGAGTCGACCCCCAGCCCGCCGACCAGGGTGAGTTCGCCGGCGTTGAAGGCCTGGATCGAGAGGGTGTCGCTGCCCGAGTCGATCGCGTACTGCACGGTGCCGGGGGGGCCCCCGACGCCGCCGGGGATGCCGCCGGGCACGGCGTTGGTGTAGGCCTCACCGACGATGTTCGGCGTCGCGCCGTTGGCGTTGAACACATCCGTCGCGACGGTGGGCACGCCGGTGTCGACGTTCACCGCAAGATTCTGGTTGGTGTTGCTGACGACGCGGAGCGAGCTGGCCCCGGCGAAGTCGGCGGCGGGGTTGAAGTCCACGCCGAACGACGAGCCGTCGAGCACGCCGATGTTGAACTGCAGCGTCGCCGCGCCGGTCGTGGCGTCGAGGGTGTAGACGTTGCCAAAGCTGCCGACCGCGTAGAGTGCGCCGGTTGTCGGGCGGAAGTCGATGCCCTCGATGAACTCGTTGGACGCGAGGCCCGAGACGGCCACGCCGCTGAGCAGGTTGGCCGGGTCGGAAGAGTCGAAGGTGACGACGGTGTTGTCGTCGGTGACACCCACGATCACGACGCCAAACGCCGCGGGGGCCATCGCTGTGCTCAAGGCCGCTGCAAGGACGGAGGTGCGAAACATGGTTTTTCTCCTAGAGTGAGTCGATCCGATCCACGGGAACGGACGTGATGGACACGATCTATCCCGCCTTGTAGTTAGATTCGCGGGCCGGGCGTCCGCAGATGCGCGGGGTTTAAGATTTTCTGCTCGGCCGTGCGAATCGCCCCCCGCGACGCCCCGGACGCGGGAAACCGGCCCGCATCGGCAGGGACGGACGGTTATCCTGCGCGGCGGACCCGCTGCCCCACCCCAAGAAAGGCCCCGCCATGCCCGAGAAGACCGACCGCGATATCGAGAAGACCTACAGCGCGGCCGAGTTCGTCGCCAAGCTCCGCCGCCTGGCGGACAGCATCGAGACCGGCGAGAACTTCGAGATCCAGATCGCTAACGAACGCTTCTACGTCCCCGACCGCGCCACCTTCAACATCGAGCACGAACGCGAAGGCAACACCGAAGAGATCGAGTTCCAAATCCGGTGGGAGCGGGGGTAGGCGGCGTCTTCCAACCTGTTCAGGCCCCATACGCGCTTCGAAGCCCACGCTCGTCGAGCGTGGGCTTCCTGCGAATCGATTGACCCCGCAGGCCCGCTATCATCTGTCCATGCCGGGCTGGAACCGCTGGTACCACTGCATCACAACGACCTACGGCAGTTGGCTGCCCGGCGATCCCCGCGGCTTCCGCACACGCGGCCACCGCGAACATGTGGAAGGTGACTACCGCTCCCCGCCTACGGATGGCATGTACAGAGAGCGCCATCAGTATGTGATCCGTCGGCTCAAGCGGCCGGCGGTCCATCTCGGCAGATCGGCGAGGCAATTCGTGCTAGAAGAGGTACTGACCTCCTTCCATCAACACGGTATCGAAGGGCTCGCCATCAGCATCAGCGCTACACATATGCACCTGCTAGCCCGATTCCCCTTGGAACAACGCAAGCCCACGCTCGACGAGCGTGGGCTTCGGACCTCCGCGGTCGACGACCCGGTGCGCCACTTCATCGGACAGATCAAGCAGTGGTCCAGCAAGCGGTTGATCCGCGAGGGCCTGCTCGAGGGCGGGGCGTGGGGGCGGCGCGGGAAGATCGTCCCGATCAGGGATCGGCACCACCAGCTCAACACCTACCGATACATCATCGCCCACCGGGACGCGCATGCCGCCGTGTGGACCGCGACCTCGGCGTAACCTACGGCCGCGGGTGGAACCGTGCGACCACGTCCTTCAGCCGGCCCTTGTCGACGTGCGTGTAGACCTGCGTCGTCTGGATGTTGCTGTGCCCCAACAGCTCCTGCACCACGCGCAGGTCCGCGCCGCCCGCCAGCAGGTGCGTCGCGAACGAGTGCCGCAGCGTGTGCGGGTGCACGTCCTTCAGGCCCGCCCGCTTCGCGTGACGCTTCACCACCTGCCACACCACCACCCGCGTGATCGGCTGGCCCGTCCGCGACAGGAACACCTTGCTCCCCGACGCCGGCTTCTCCAGGTCCGGCCGGAGCTCGTCGATGTAGCGCTGCGCCGCACGCAACGCCGGCCGACCGATCGGCACCATCCGCTCCTTGTTGCCCTTGCCCAGGATCCGCACCACCCCCAGCTCCAGGTGCAGGTCCTCCAGCCCCATGTCCGCCAGCTCCGACGCACGCAACCCCCCCGCGTACAGCATCTCCAGCAGCGCCACGTCCCGCAGGTACAGCCCGTCGCTGGGCTGGGGCGCGCCCAGCAGCTTCCGCACGTCCTCGTCCGCCATCACGCCCGGCACCTTCTGCCAGGTGCTCGGCTGCGCGAGCAGCTCCGCGGGGTTGTCCTCCAGGATGCCGTTGCTCTCCATGAACCGGCCGAACACGCGGATCGTCGCGACGTGCCGGGCGATCGAGGACACCTGCAGCCCGCGGTCCTCGGCGAGGTAGCGGAGGTGCTCGCTGATGTGCGCGTGGCCGAGCCCGTCCCACCCGCCGACCCCGCGCTGGGCGAGGAACACCCACAGGTCGCGCAGGTCGCCGGCGTAGGCGGAGATGGTCGCGGTGGAGAAGCCGCACTCGACGCGGCAGTAGGTCAGGAACTGCTCAACCGGCGCCGCGAACCGGGACGGCTTGCGCGGGGACGTCGAGCGGGACCGGCCGACCGGCGAGGGTGAGGACAACCGGCCGGGCTGCCGCGGGGCGGCGGGGCTCTGCGGTCGCAGGCCCGGGGTCGCGTGCCGGGGCGCCGTGTTGAAGGTCGGTCGGAGGGTCATCGGCTTGGGCCCGCAGCTCCCAGGAGATCGAGTGATACGCGTGGCATGCGTGGTGCCTGCCGCCGAGACAGAAATCAAACGCCTCGGCCAGGGCCTGCTTGGTCATCCGGCCACTACACCGCCCGTCGCCCTGGTCGATGAACGGGCAAGGTCCGTTCGCGATCATGCTGGGAAGCGCCATGCTGCCGGTGACCTCCTTGTCCCTGCCCGGTAGTATCGGCCCGCCCAACACTGCGGCGACAAAAAACCCCGCACCGACCCCACCCCCCGGGAACGCCGTTTACCCCACAAAAACAGGGCCGATAACCTGACCGGCGTTCGGACACCACCCCCGCCGCGCAGCATCTGCGCGGCGGTCACAGACCCTCCACGTGACCGATTGGATAACAGTTCGCACGCAACTCTAGAACACGTGCTTAGCCGCCGCGTCACACGCGGCGGAGGCAGACGGACGCCTGCTACTCTCGGAGCGTCTCTTCCGCATCCCGCAGCAACACCCGGACACCGTCGGGCTGCTCTCGCTGCAGTGCCGCCTCGACCAGTTCTCTGAGCCGATCGAATGCCTCGGCGTTGTCGGCATCCCGATCCCCGAACTTCCATGCCAGATCGCGCAACCCATATGCGGCCCGCTCAGCGACATCATCCCCGGGCTGCTCTATTAACCATCCCCACGCCTCGATAGTACGTAGGTCTTCAGGGCCGAAGTGAAATTCGATACATTCCGGGCACGACCCGATGAGGCTGACCGCTTCATCCCGATAAGGCATATGAAGTTCGCGGATTAGACGCTCAAACTCCGGCTTCAGAAGTTGGAACAGTGGATAGAACCCATCGGGCGACACCCAATAATCCGGGTAGAAGCTGTCGAACAAGATGATCGCATATTCTTGATGCTCGGACCAAGGGCTGGCGAACATCAGCTTGAGCATCTCGGCGAGATGCGGCTGGATCGGTTGGCCATGCGACTGTGCCCACAGGCTTGCCGAGACAATCGTGTCGAGAACGTAGTAGCTTGGCTGAACGGCATTGGTGGAAGTCCATCGTTCGATGTGTGGGAGTGCGTGTGGCCCACAGCTGCCCAGAAATTCTGCGGCATACTCACGATTTCTATCGGTGTACGCCGTCTCTTCGACGGCACGCGCGGCGGCAGCAGCCGCAGCTTCCGATAGGATCTCTCGGTCGTAACACTCATCCAGCACCGCGAACAACAGGTCTTCATCCGTCTCGTCGAGCAGCGACAGCAGCCGTTGCTCCTCGGCCGGGGTGTCGATGCCCGTGAACGAAGAGTAGAACCAGACGCGGTCGGCCCGCTCGGGGCCCGGCCGATCGGCGTCCAACATCGAAGCCTCAAACACCTGCGTCGCCCACCGGTGCTGCCAACCGGGCATCGACGAGGAATCAGGGTTTCCCTTGCCGTACCTCCCATGCGACCAGGATCGCGCGTTCGGCATGAGCCGACTTGAGCCGGGCAATCGAACACGGCGGCGCCCGGACACCATCCCTTGCGGGTACGCCCGGTGATACACGATCATGTCCACGTTGCCCTGGCTGTGCGGGAGCACGAGCAGCCACCACGTCGTCGGCACCGCGGCCGTCACCAGCGGCTCCCGCAGCTTCAGCCGGCGGTACTGCACGTGGATCGCGTACCAGCCCGACACCGCCACGAGCAGCAGCAGGACCGACCCCGCCAGCCACTTGCGCGACCGGCGGGTGCGCGTCAGGTCCTTCGCCCGACGGGGCACCCAGCCGCACTCGGGGCAGGCCCAGGCGGGGGCATCGCTTCTCCGGCGAGCCGCCTCGCCGACCGCGCGGGTCACGGCCCGGGCGTCGTCGGGCGCGACGGGGTACCCGCACCGGGAGCAGCGCGGCCGGCCCCGCGCCCGGTCGTACCGCCAGCCCCGCCACCACGCCAAGGCCGAGAGCAGCACAAACACGCACGCCCCCGCGACGTAGGCCCACTGCCCCGGGATATCCTCGGCCGGCCACATAACACCAGCATACGGCAAGGGCCGCGCGAGCCCGCCCGGCATCTCCGCTTCCGTATTGCCGGGCCGTGTTTCCGTCGAAACCGCGTAGCCGGTGGATCGGGGGCCACCGACTTTGCCGATTCACAATAGCCCGCTGTGAATCCGCGGCCGCGCGGGCACTTGGCCACCCGGATCGCGCGTGTTGGTTGGGCGTGATAACCCCTGCGCGTGTGGAGGGGCACTGAGAGAGAAAAAACAGGGGGTGGGTGGTGAGCAATAAGCTATTCCGCACTTGTTCTAGCGATTTTCCCTGTCCGGGGCGGGTCGCGGGCGGGGTCGGCCGATACACTGGTAGCGATGCGAAGTTTCCGCACCAACCGGGCCGGGCGATCGGCGGCGGCGCTGCTCCCCGCGGTGCTGGCGGCGGGGGTCGCGGCGGCGCAGGGCCAGCCCGTGGACCGCGGGACCGGCGACCTGGGGCCGAACAGCGCGAGCCAGCGCGTCGTCGAGCCGGGCATCGGCCAGTTCAGCCCCGAGGCCGCGCTGGTCGACCGGTACGTCTCGCAGCCGGCCTCGCTGGCCGCGGACTTCTACGCCGGGCAGCAGGCGGTCGGCCGACGCTACCTCTACCGGGCCCCGGGCATCACCGCGCTCTACAACCAGTCGTCCTACCTGACACAGGACGGCATGGGCGTGGTCGGCATCAACGGGACCAACGGCGGCAACGGGCGGGCGATCCCGATCGTCACGTCCGACATGGTGTACGTGCTCTCGCCGGAGCTGCTCGACCAGCAGCAGCGCGCCGCCGAGGCACGGGCCGACGCCGCCAACGACCTGGGCCGACAGGTCCACGCGACACCGGTCGGCGGCACCGCGGGGGGCCGGCTGGACACGCAGATCACCGCGCACACGCAGGCGGACATCCTCGACATCGCCGCGATCCACGCCGAGCTGCGCCGCCCGCAGCGCGACCCGCGCCTCGTCGAACGCGCCGAGCGCTGGCGCGAAGAACGCGAACGCGCGGAGCAAGCGGCCCGGGAGCTCGAAGCGCAGGGCGCACCGCCCGACGACGACAACGACCCCGGCACATCGGCCGGAGAAAGCGACGCGCCTCCGGCCGACGCCCCCGAGACGCCGGCCAGCCCCGGCACGGACTGACGGGACCAACCATGCACGTCACGATCACCTACTGCGGGATGTGAAACTACAAGCCCGATGCCGTCAGGTTGGCGGCTGAGCTGAAGCAGGCCCTCGGCCTCGAGGCGGAGCTGATCCGCAGCAGCGGGGGCATCTTCGACGTCGCGGTCGATGGCGCGGTCGTCTACTCGAAACGGCAGACCGGGCGCTTCCCCAAGCCGGGCGAGGTGCCGGGTATCATTCGAGGATGAAGCTCACTGCTTTCTCGACCGCCCGTGTCTCCACCTGGATGATGCTGGAAGAATACGGCCTCCTGTTCGACGCGGGCGACGGAGTGTGCGCAGCGCTTGGCAATAAGGCCGGGAAAATCCGCCATGTCTTCGTAACACATGCCGATCGCGACCATGTCTCCGGGCTGATCCGTCTAAACGAGTTCACCGAAAAACCGAACGGACTGACCATCTACTACCCGCGCGATTGCGGCTCATTTCCTGCGCTCCAGTCGTTCTGTGCTCGCTTCGATCCTCATGTCAGACCCGCGCAGTGGGTCGGGCTCTCCGATGGGGATGACGTCCCGATCAGCAATGAACTGACAGTAAAAGCACGTGTCAACGATCACATCGAAGCCGTACCCGGCCAGATCAAGAGTTTAGACTTTACGCTCATCGCGCAACGTAGGAAACTGAGGCCTCAACTTAGTGGGATGGCGGGTCACGAGATCGCGGCCCTCCGACAATCGCAAGGCGAAAACGCGGTGACTGTGCTCGAAGAACGCCCCCTGCTTGGATACTCGGGCGACACGACATCGCTACAAACCGAACGCTGGGAGGGTATTGAGACACTCATCCACGAATCTACATTCCTCGAATCAAGTGCCGCTCGCGGCAGGCACGCCTCACTGCCACAAGTCATCGAGGCCCTTGCAGCAATCCAACCCAAACGCGTAGTGCTCTATCACTTTTCAAGCCGCTACTCGAACCTTGAAATCCAAAACGCAGTCTCTACGCTCATGAAACAGCACAACATCACAAGCGAGTTGTTTCTAGTCCTGCCTGGTGAAGTTGTCGACCATGTATTCGCAAGTCAACCCATGCGCCCGATTGCTTAGGGGACTCATACCCGATCACCCGCCATCCCCGCGATGCCAGCAATGGCGAAGCGATGGATAATGTCGGTCAGCCGCTCGGCCTGCTGCTGGTCGAATGGCATCTCCGGGTGCATGTATTCAAGCGCGGGCCGGCAGTGGTGGTAGTGCAGCGCCATCGCGGCGATCGCGCAGGCCAGGTCGCGCGGGCGTGGGTCGGCCGGGTCGCTGGGGTCGGCGTGGAGCAGCTCGGCGACGATGCCCTCGAGCCGGCGTTGGTGCGGGGCGATGTTGCCGTCGATCGCGTGGGCGAGCGCGGCGGTGGGATCGACCATCTCGCGGAGGATCATGTTGACGTACCACGCGGCGGGCCCGGAGGCGAAGCACCGGCCGAGCATGCCGCGGATGTGTCGGCGGAGGCGCTGCTCGGGCGGCATCGGCCCCGTCGGCGGGGGGCCGGCGGGGTAGGGGTCCTCGCGGAGGGCGCGCTGGCGGGCGTGTTCGAGCGCGGCGAGGTGGAGCTTGTCCTTGCCGCCGAAGTGGTAGTTCACGGCCGCGATGTTGGCGCCGGCCTGCTCGCAGATGTCGCGGACCGGCGTGTGGCGGTAGCCGCGGCCGGCGAACAGCTCGGCGGCGGCGTCGAGCAGGCGGGTCTTGGTGTCGTCGGCGTCGTGGGTCATGGCGTGTCGCGGGGTGCGTCGTTCGTGGCGTCGGTCGGCCCGGGGTGGATCATGCCCAGGTGCAGCTCGGCGTGTCGGCAGTGCAGCAGCGTCCACTGCTCGTGCGTCAGCCGACCGGCCACCGGGCTGGGGTGGGTCATTCGGTGGGTCTTCGCGTCGGCGATGTTCTGATCCAGGCGACGCACCGCCTCGTCCCACGCCACACCGGGTTCGGGCGCGAAGTACTGCAGCCCGCCGGGGAACTTCAACCCCGGCTTGAGCTTCATGCGCAGGAGCTTGCCGGCCATAACCTTGAACACCGCGGTGAACAGCAGCTTCTGCAGCAGGGGCGGCTTGCCCTCCGGGAAGCCGTGCACGGTGAAGCCGATGGCCTTGGCCACGTGGTCGACATTCTCGGCCGGGGACCAGTTGCCCACGGCCGTCAAACGATCAGCAGGCAGGGCATGGACTTCGGCAAGAATCTCATCCAGGGCACTGAACGTTAGTTCTCTCAATTCCATGACTTACAAGTCCTATTGATTGATGTAAACGATCATTAGTATATATTGTATCAAACATTTGTTTTAGTTCAAGGCAAAAACAAGAATCACCCGCCAATCAGCGCGTTATCCAGCAGGCGGACGCTCCCCAGCCGGCCCGCGACCAGGGCGACAACCGGGCGGTCGATCATGGCTAAGGGGGCAAGCGTGTCCGGGTGGCGGATCGCCGCGTAGTCCGGGGCGAGGTGGTGGGCGGCGATCGTGTCGCGCATCGCCTGCTCGACCGCTGCGGGGTCGGGCTCGCCCTCGGTCTCGATGAGGTGTCGGGCGAGGTCCAGGGCCTTGGACAGCCCCAGGGCGTGGCGGCGCTGGGCGTCGTCGAGGTAGCGGTTGCGGCTGCTCATGGCCAGGCCGTCGGGCTCGCGGACGGTGGGCACCCGCTGGATCGCGATAGGCAGGTTCAGGTCCGCGACCAGGGCCTCGATGATGCGGAGCTGCTGGTAGTCCTTCTGCCCGAAGCACGCGAAGGTCGGCCGACAGATGTTGAACAGCTTCAGGCAGACCCGGCAGACGCCGTGGAAATGGCCCGGCCGGTTCTCTCCCTCGAACGCGCCGCTGATCGCCGGCACATCGACCTGCGTGTCGAGCGCGCCCGGCGGGTACATCGCCTCGGGCGTCGGGTTGAACACGACCGTCGCCCCGGCCGAGGCACACTTGGCCAGGTCGTCCTCGATCGGGCGGGGGTACCGGCTGAAGTCCTCGTTCGGGCCGAACTGCGTCGGGTTCACGAAGATCGAGACCCAGACCTCGTCCGCCAGCCGGCAACCCTCCTCGATCAGGCGGAGGTGCCCGTCGTGGAGTGCGCCCATCGTCGGGACCAGCGCGACGGGCGCGCTGATCGTCTGCCGGTGGGCGCGGGTGTCCGGGATGGAGGTGAGGTGGAGCACGGGTGTGGGGCTTGGGGTTCTGAGATTGGTGTTCGGTCGTGGGGGACTGGAGTGTAGCCGAGAAAAGCCCAAGGATAGGTGCTGCCTCGCCGTGCGATGGACGGGTGCCAACCCCCGGCCTCCGCCCCTCACCGCTCGGCCATCCATCTATACTCCCGCCATGCCCGGAGAGGCCTGGACAAGCAAGCGGCTGTTGGCGTGGACGACGCAGGCGTTCGAGCAGCACGGCATCGACTCGCCGCGGATCTCCGCAGAGATGCTGCTGGCCCACGTCCTGGGCGTTGCCCGGCTGAAGCTGTACATGGACCCGGATCGGCCGGCCAGCGACCTGGAACGCGCGGCGTACCGCGACCTGGTCGAGCGGGCCCTCGCCGACGAGCCGGTCGACTACCTCGTCGGGCAGGCCCCGTTCTTCTCGATGATGTTCAAGGTGAGCCCCGCGGTGCTGGTGCCCCGGCCGTCAACCGAGACGGTGGTCGAGCACGTGCTGCAGCACGCCCGCCGGACGCCCGGCTTCGCGGCGCCGAGCGTGGCGGATGTGTGCACGGGCAGCGGGGCGATCGCGGTCGCGCTGGCCCGGCAGTTCAAGCGGGACAAGACGCCGGCCACCGTCGTCGCCACCGACCTGTACGGCGACGCGCTGGCCGTCGCGCGGGAGAACGCCGAGCGGCACGGCGTCGCCGACCGCATCGACTACCGGCAGGGCGACCTGCTCGCGCCGCTGGCGGGCGAGCGGTTCAGCTACCTGGTGAGCAACCCGCCGTACATCCCCGACAGCGAGTGGGGTGCCGTCGCGCCGAACGTGAAGGACCACGAGCCGACGCACGCGCTGCGGGGCGGGCCGGACGGGCTGGACCTGGTCCGCCCGCTGATCGCCGGGGCGCTCGATCACCTGCGCGACCCGGGGCAGGTGGTCATCGAGATCGCGTCGGTGCAGAAGGACGCGGCGATCGCGCTGGCCAAAGACGCGGGCCTGCGCAACGCGGCGGTGCTGGTCGATCACGAGCACCTGCCTCGCGTGCTGGTGGCGGACACGCCGTAAGAGGCGGGCTTGTAGGGTGGGTGGAGGAGTCGGCGACGATACCCACCCTACGCGCTGACGCTCCCCCGCCGCGTGTGACGCGGCGGCTAGGCAGAAAAGCTCTGTATGCAGCATGCTGTGTTCGCGAGCTAGTCTTGCGGGTCTTGGCGTTGCACCACCACCGCAAGCCTCGGGTTTGCGAGGATGAAGACGAGGTAGGCACCGAACCCAATGAAAAGCAGCGCGACAATGTCCTTAGAGAAACGCTCAACGGTTTTGCCAAACATGAAGGGCGTCCAGATCGTGGAATCGATCCAAACAAACCCCGCGAAGCTGCCAAGCACAAGCAAAACGATCGCCACCACTTTCAGTGGCGGGTAATGCCGGGTCAGTGTGAACTTGGCTGCAAGACCGATCGCTAATGCCGCCAGTAATGCGCCGGCGTAGGAGTAGCCGAACCAGTTGTGGCAGAAGTACCAGAGCAGTGGCGTCGCACAGGATGCCAGGACCACCGCGCCGATCGCAATCAACGGGGGGAGCTCACTGCGGGGCTTCGGCTCGCCTTCATCGACGTAGGGCATGGCGGGACTCCGTGTGGTGTGCGCGGGCCTTACTTTACACCACCCTGGAAATCACAAGCCGGGCCAGAGCGCAGCGCCGGCCCGGGTGGGGACTCGATCAAAGACTGGTGCGCCCAGGCCGGCGCTGCGCTCTGGCCCGGCTTGGGCGTGTGGAATCGTGACGGGTGGTGCCGCGGGGTCAGCCGGCGTCTTCGTTGGTGATCGCGATGAGGGTGCCCAGGGCGCGCTTCGCGCTGCCGTCGTCCAGCGCGGCGAAGGCGAGGGCGAGCCCGTCGGCCAGGTCGTCGGCGACGCCGGCGACGACCAGCGCCGCGGCGGCGTTGAGCGCGACGATCTCCCGCGCCGCGCCGCCCCCGCCGTCGAGCACCGCCGAGATCGTCTTGGCGCTCTGCGCCGGGCCGTCGGCGCGGAGGGCGGAGGGGTGGCCCAGCGAGAGCCCCAGCTCGGTGGGGTCCAGCTCGGCCGACGCGATGTCGCCGCCCAGGAGCGTGGTGACGCGGGAGGGTCCGCAGGTGGACAGCTCGTCGAGGGCGTCGGCGTGCTTGCCGTCGGCGTCGGGGATGCTGCCGTGGACGACCATGGCGTGGATCGCGCCCAGCCGGTGGAGGACGCGGGCGAGCGGGTCGGTGAGCTTGGGAGAGAAGACGCCCATGACCTGGCGTTGCGCGCCGGCGGGGTTGGTGAGCGGGCCGACGAGGTTGAAGATCGTGCGGAAGCCCAGGTCCGCGCGGATGGGCGCGGCGTGTTTCATGGCCGGGTGGTGCTGGGGCGCGAAGCAGAAGCAGATGCCCGCTTCGTCGAGGCAGCGGGTGAGGGTGTCGCCGGTGGCCTTGAGGTTGACGCCGAGGGTGTCGAGGACCTGGGACGAGCCGGACTTGCTGGTGACGGACTTGTTGCCGTGCTTGGCGACACAGACGTTCATGGGCCGGCCCGCGCCGGCGGCGACGATGGCGGCGGCGGTGGAGATGTTGAACGTGCCGGCGTGGTCGCCGCCGGTGCCGCAGGTGTCGATCGCGGTGAGCCCGGCGGGGACGCTGACCTTCGCGGCCTTGCGGCGCATCACGGTCGCCGCGCCGACCAGCTCGTCGACCGTCGCGCCGCGCTGCGCGATGAGGGACAGCAGCGCCGCGGTCTGCGTCGGCAGGGACTTGCCGGACATGACCTGGTCGAACGCCTCGACCGCCTGTGCTTCGGTGAGCGGCTGGCCGTCGGCGAGTTGGGCGAGCAGTGCGTGCACGGGGGCAGTGTAACGCGGGGGATAAAAGCTGCCTGCGGGCTTGCGCCGCCGACACGCAGTCGCCGGTTAGAACAGGCGCAGCAGCACCCAGAGCGACACGGCCGCGGCGACAAGGAAGATCGCGACCTGCAGCGCGAGGTAGGCCGCCCGCCGTGGGACGTGGGTGAGGTCGTCGGACTTGATCGTGCGGTAGACCACGGCGATGCCCAGCACCAGCGGCGGAAGGAGCCAGAGCCAGTAGCGGTCGATCGGGGCGGGTTCAAGAAACGGGCGGTAGGCGGGTGTGAAGGCGGCCGGTGTGAGGCGCGCCTGCGGCGTGTTTGCGAACGGCATCGGGGCAGCCGACGCGGCCGCGGCGGGCAGGCCCATCAGCACAAACAGTACGGTGAGCCATAGCCGGCGGGCGGCGCGGTGCAGGGCTGGCGGCGGGGTCGGGCGTCGACGTGTCGGTGCGGGGCGGGGGAATATCACGCGGTGCCCCCCGCGTGGGTTGAGCCGTCGTCGTCGGCGTTCTTGGCCCGCGCGGCGAGGGCGACTTCCGCGGCGCGGCCGGGCTCGCGGTAGATGACATCGACGACGGCGAGGAGGTTGAGCAGGCCCGCGAGGGCGGTGTAGAGCGTGCCGATCTCGTGCGGCCGACCGTAGCTGGGCTCGTAGAGCGTGGGGTGGCTGGGGTCGTCGCTCGGCTCGGGCTCCTGCCCGCCGGTCTGGGCGCGGTAGCGGTCGTGGGTGTACTCGACGACGAGCGACGGCGCGATGAGCATCTGGCCGAGGAACCACGGGCGGACCTGGCCGGTGGTGGTGCGTGCCTCGATGACGCTGATGCCGCCGACCCAGAGCCCGATGATCCACATCGAGCCGATGACGGCGGCGAGGATGGCCCCGCGCTTGAGCTCGCCGGACATGACGTGGCCCAGCCCGGGGAAGACCCACGCGGCGACCGCGGCGGGGATGTTCCACATCAGCGGGCGGGTAGGCGCGGTCTCACTCAACGGGGTCGCTCCGGCGGGCCGACAAACCGACAAAAAAAACGCGGCGGATCAGGGGTTGACGTGCCGATGATCCACCGGCAACAATGCAGCCGTATCGCGACAGCCGCCGCTAGTGTAGCCGCCGGCCCGAGCACGGCCAACGCTCCCCGCCCCTACGACTCGAGAGCCCCACCATGCCGACCCTTTGCATGACCGCACCCGACGACACGCTCCAACTCCTCGACCCCGCGCTCCTCATCAACGCGGCCGATCAGCCCTGGGCGACGACCGACACGATCGCCTTCGGCGGCGATGACGACGAGGACTACCTCGACGACGATGACGACATGTTCATGGACGATGACGACGACCTCGATGACGAGGACGAGGACGACGAGGTCGAAGACGACGAAGAGGAAGACGAGGAAGACGACTACCTCGACGACGAGGACGAGGACGACGAAGACGACGACCTGCTCGACGATGACGACGAAGAGGACGACTACTACGACGATGACGACGAGGAAGACGACTACTTCGAGGACGACGACGAGTAAGCCCGTCCCGGGGTGCGGCACCGGTCAGTGGCTGACTACTACTTCACTATGAGAATCCGCCTTGCCGGCCGTCTGCACCCGCAGGCGGCCGGCGGTCGTATGCGACCGGCCGGGACCGAGCCTCACGGCGTTCGGGGCGATGTTGCCCGGCTCGACACACAGCATGCCCGGCCACGCGTCGTCGCCGAAGTCGCCCATCGTCCTGGCCTTGCCCGCCCAGGGGTTCCACACGACGGTCGACGCGCTGCCCCGCTTGTCGACCTCGATCGTCCGCGACAGCCCCGGGTCGTGGATCGTGCAGCCGGCGGTTGTCGCGTAGATAAAGTCGGTCTCGCCGGCGAAGGTGAGCGGCGCGTCGCCCTGCGTGTGCCGTGTACCCGCACCGCCGACGGTGTTCTCGTAGGCCGCGCCCAACAGCCCGGCCACCTCGACGCGTTTGATCTCGCCGACGGAGAAGTAGCTGTGCAGCGCGACCTCGAACGCCGCCGGCGTAGCGGAGGCATTGGTCACCGCCAGCGCGTAGTCCAGTGCGGTGCCGAAGCGGACGGTGTAGCGCAGCGTGTACGGCGGGAGGTCGGTCGCGAAGGTCAGCACGATGTCGTCGCCGTCCCGGGCGGCGGCGTCGACCCGCCAGAGCGCTGTGCGGACCAGGCCGTGCGACGGCGCGTCCGGCTGGTCCGCGGGTTTATGGCCGGCAAACCACGGGAAGCAGATCGGGATGCCGCCACGGATCGCCTTGCCCGCACGGTACTCGGCCAGGGACGAGAGCCAGAGCACCTCGTCATGCCCGCTCGGCCGCCAGCGCGTGACGTGCGCGCCGTGCAGGTAGGCCTCACCGGTGCAGGCCCGCGTCCGCACGACCGCCCGCAGCAGCCCGCCCCCGCCCGCCTCAAACACCAGGGCATCCTCCAGCGCGAACCGGGCGTTGAGGTCGTCGAGGGTTTGCATGGCCGGCATTATCGCTGGAACACACACGGCTGCTGGGACGTACCACCCGACGAAGCGGTCCGTGGGCTCGATCGATCCCCACCCGTGTGGCCCGCCCACATGATCGGACCCACCATCCCCGCCCGCCCCCGAGCCCGGTGGGTCGTATAGAATCCCCGGACGATGACCCAAGCCCCACCGCCAACCGCCACCGGCTCCCGGCCGGCCGCTGCCGCCGCCACCGGCGACATCGCTATCAAGTGCATGGGCCTCACCAAGGTCTTCAAGGACTTCTGGCTCCGGGACAAGGCCCGCGCGGTCGACGGTATCGACCTGGAGGTCCGACGCGGCGAGGTCTTCGGCCTCCTCGGGCCCAACGGCTCGGGCAAGTCCACCACCATCAAGCTCATCCTCGGCCTGCTGCACCCCACCGCCGGCCGGATCGCCGTCTTCAACAAGGTCCCCCGCGACGTCGCCACCAAGAAGATCATCGGCTACCTCCCCGAGGAGACCTACCTCTACAAGTTCCTCAACCCCACCGAGACGCTCGAGTACTACGGCAAGCTGTTCCACCTCGACCGCGCGACCCGTAAGAAGCGCATCGCCATGCTGCTGGACATGGTCGGCCTGGACCACGCGGCGCACCGGCCGGTCGGCGAGTTCTCCAAGGGCATGATGCGGAAGGTCGGCCTCGCGCAGGCCCTCATCAACGACCCGCAGCTGCTCATCCTCGACGAACCGACGTCGGGCATGGACCCGATCGCCACCAACGACGTCAAGAAGGTCATCACCCAGCTCGCCGACCGCGGCAAGACCGTGCTGCTGTGCTCGCACCTCTTGGCCGACGTGCAGGACGTGTGCGACCGTGTTGCGATGATGTACGGCGGGAAGGTGCGTCGTGCCGGCACGATGGACACCCTGCTGACCGATGAGCACACGACCACGATCACCACGCCGTCGCTGGACAGCGTGAGCGACGAGCGGATCGTCGCGGCGCTGGAGGCGTTGGGCGTGGCGGACGTGTCGATCGATCACCCCCGGCGGACGCTGGAGCAGATCTTCCTGGACATGGTGACCGAGGCGCAGCAGGCCGGCATCCAGAGCGCCGGCGCCCGCTCGGGCCGGGACGTCGCCGAGTTCTTGCGCGAGGGCGCGGCCGAGCCGAGGCCCGAGCCCGCGACGGGCGACCAGGTCATCGAGTCGCTGGTCGACACCGCCCCGGCCAAGCCCGCGGCGACGCCATCCCAGCCCAAGCCCGCGCCGCCCGCCGCCCCCGCCCAAGCCCCCGCGCCGGCCGAGGACGACCTCATCGCCGGGCTCACCGGCAAGCCGGCCGAGGACGCGCCCGCGACACCCGCCCCGGCCCCGCA
The DNA here is from genome assembly GCA_030425705.1 of Phycisphaerae bacterium. Taxonomy (GTDB): domain Bacteria; phylum Planctomycetota; class Phycisphaerae; order Phycisphaerales; family Phycisphaeraceae; genus JAHQVV01. The sequence goes on along the minus strand of JAUHZU010000002.1, from coordinate 387,699 downwards.
GGCCCCGGCACGCAACTCCGCCAAGCCGCCTAAGCAGCCCCCCACGCCCAAGCCCGAGCCGCCCGCCGAGCCCAAGCCCGACAAGAAGCCGGCCGACGGCGACGGCAGCGTCATCGACGACCTGCTCAACGGGTGACCCGCCACGACCATGCTCACCCGCAACTGGAAAACCTGGCTCGGCGTCCTCCTCGCCATCGCGTTTGTCGGCGGCGGGCTCTACGCGCTGCTGTACTTCCAGGGCTTCGCCACCGCCGCCAACATCGTCTCGATCCTCGCCACCGTCGCCGGCGGGGCGTGGACCCTCCGCGGGCTCTACGTCTGGCGCGAGGTGCCCTGGGTCCGCCGGGTCAACAGCTTCGTCATCCTCGGCTTCGCGTTCGGGCTGGTCTACCTCGTGCTCCGCGCGGTCGGCGCGTCGGTGCTCGCCGGCTCGACGCTGTACCTGTTCGGCACGGTCGCGGGCTTCCTACTGGGCGTCAACCTGATCCGCCTGCTGCTCGCGCCGGGCTGGCCGGTCTTCGGCGTCGCGCGGGCGATGGTCGAGGAAGCGATCCGCTCCCGGATCGCGATCGTGCTCGGGCTCATGCTGCTGCTCATCCTCGTCGCGCTGCCGCAGAACATCAGCAGCGACGACCGGCTGACCTACATCGTCCAGCGGTTCCTGACCTGGTCGCTCATGGCGGTGTCGTTCCTCCTGAGCATCACGACGATCGTGCTGTGCGCCTACACGACCAGCTACGACCTCAAGTCCAAACAGGTCTACATGACGCTCACCAAGCCCCTGGGCCGGGGCCAGTACCTGCTGGGTAAGTGGCTGGGCGTGGTGCTGCTCAACGGCGTGCTGCTGGCAGTGACGGGCGTGGCGATCGCGGGGTTCACCCGCGCGCTGTCGCAGGGCCAGGCCATGAACGCCGAGGACCGCGAGCAGGTGCAGCGGGAGATCCTGACCGCCCGCATCTCGAACATCCCCACGCCCCAGGACGTCACCACCGACGAGATGATGCTGAACATGCTCGCGGAGAAGCAGCGCATCGACCCGGAGGAGTACGGCGAGCCGGGCAGCCCCGCCTCCTCCCTGCCCGAACACGTCCGCCAGGCGGTCTACACCGAGGCGCTGACCCAGTGGTTCACGGTCAACCCCGACGAGTCGGAGTCGTTCCTGTTTACCGGGCTGGGCAGCGCCCGCGCCAACGCGGCGGAGACCGCGGAGCGCGCGGTCGAACGGCTCATCGGCCACGGCATGACGGAGACGCAGGCCCGCGAGTTTGTGCAGTGGCAGAACTACAACCGCCGCACGCCCCCCGACGATGTCGACATCCCCTCATTGATGACCGAGGAAGAGTTCATCGACATCGTCGCGCTGATCAACCGCGAGAAGGTGCAGCTGGTCATCAGCCCGTACTGCCGGCCCGAGCCGGACGACGGCATGGTCGAGTTTTGGATCACGGTCAACGGCCTGGGGTGGCCCATCGGCTCGGACGGCCGGCCCCGGCCGACCAAGGTCGCGGTCGATACGCCCCAGGAGCTGAGTCTGCCCGCGTGGTTGATCAACGAAGACGGCGAGCTGCTGGTGACCATCGAGGTCCCGCCGGTGCGCCTGGTCGCGGGCCAGCCCGTCGCGCAGCAGGCGATCCAGTTCAACCGCAAGGACCAGGTGCCCGAGGTGTTCTACCGGGTCGGCACGTTCGAGGGGAACCTGGTGAAGTCCATGGCGGTGCTGTGGGTCCGGCTGGCGTTCCTGGCGATGCTCGGGCTGGCGCTGGGGGCGCTGTTTACCTTCCCCGTCGCGTCGCTGATCGGGCTCATGGTGTACGCCGTCGCGGCGTTCAGCGGCTACCTCTCCGAGGCCGTCTCGGACTATGCCTCGGTCGGCGGGGCGGACACGACCTGGGGCGTGATCACCGCTGCGTTCGGCCGGTTCTTCGCGGCGCTGGGCGAGGGCCAGGTCTTCGAGGCGTTCAAGCTGCTGATCCGCCTGATCGCCCAGACGGCCCTGCTGATCGTCCCGTCGTTCGGCGAATTCAACCCCGGCCCGAACCTGTCGGAGGGCAAGGCCGTGCCCTCGGGCATGCTCTACGGCGCGGTGCTGCGGGTGGGCCTTCTGTGGACCGGCGTGGTCGGGCTGATCGGGCTGATCCTCTTCCACCGCCGGGAGCTGGCCAAGGTGACCGCCTAGCGGCGGCCCCGGGATCACTGCCCGGGCCTGTTTTCATCGCACCCGTGCCCGGCCGCATGCGTATGGACTGCAGGGCGCATTAACGACACGACCCGAGACCCGCACCCGGTTCCCGTTATGAACGACCGCCTGACCCAACTCGTCGCCCTGCTGGTCCTCGCGGGCGGGCTCATCACCGCGACGCTGCTGTCCCCGGGCATCCGGCAGCAGCGGCTCGAGCGGCAGCTCACCTACGCCACCGTCGCGGGCGACGACGCGAACGTGCAGTACACGATGCTCGCGTCGACCGGCTCGCTGCGCGGGATCATGATCAACGTCGCCTGGTACCGCATCGAGAAGCTGAAGAACGAGGGCAAGTTCGCCGAGGCCAACGACCTGGCCCGGTTTATCGTCTCGCTGCAGCCGCGCTTCCCGCAGGCGTGGGAGTTCATGGCCTGGAACATGGCCTACAACATCTCGGTCAAGTGCAACACCCAGGAAGAGCGCTGGTACTGGGTCAACAACGGCATCAACCTCGTCCGCAACGAGGGCATCCCCAACAACGCGCGCTCGATCCTGCTCTACCGGCAGCTGAGCTGGATCCTGTCGCACAAGATGGGCGGCCGGACCGACGACATGCACTGGTACTACAAGCGCCAGTACGCCGAGGAGTGGGAAGAGCTGCTGGGCGCGCCGTCGGACTTCCGCGAGCTGCGCGACGATGCGCCGCAGGTCCCGCGCAACCAGTGGCACGAGCTGACGCCCGACCGGTTCGTGTGGCACTCCGTCGAGCAGTTCCGCGACGTGAACGACATGGCCCAGGCCTACTTCCGCCGGGAGGGCGGCCGGGACGACATCGAGTGGACGCCGGACCACTACTTCACGGCGCTGTCGCCCGAGGCGCAGCGGCGGTTCTTCGAGGCCTACCCCCGCATGGAGTCGATCCTCCGCGACCTGCGCGGGCTCCGCGGGCAGGCGGGTGAAGACCTGGGGCTGGGGCTGAACACCAAGACGCTCAACGCCTTCGGCCGGATCACCATGCTCCAGCGCGCGGGCTACAACATCAACGACGAACGCCTGCAGACCCGCGAGGTGCTGGGCGAGGATGCGCTGGCGGTCTTCAACTACATCCGCGAGCGCAACGCCCAGGGCGAGCCCACCGCCGAGCGGCCCCGGCTGTACAACGACCCCGCGCCCCGCTCCGGCCGGGAGCAGCCCGCCCAGCAGGACCCCGCGCAGCTCAACCTCGACCCGCTCATGGACCTGCTCCGGGCCCAGGCGCTGATCGCCGACTACCACATGGACCCGGCCTACATGCTCTGGCTCATGGAGGAGTACGGCCCGATGGACTGGCGGCACGTCATGTCGCACGCGCTGTACTGGTCCTCGCTGGGCACGCTCATGGCCGAGGGGCTGGTCAACAAAGACCGCGTCGACGTCATCAACAACGACCGGCAGACCATCCACGCCATCCAGGGGCTGACCTACAACGGCACGCTGGTCTTCCGCCCGAGGATCGCGGCGCTGGGCGAATCGGGCGAAGGCATCATCTTCACGATGGCCGACCCGCGCTTTATCCCCGCCTACGACCGCGCGCTCACCCGCACCCGCGAGCGCATCGCCGCCGGCGAGTTCGGCAACCTCAACACCAGCACCTACGACGCCGGCTACGAGAACTTCCTGCACTCCGCCATCGTGCTGAGCTGGTACGGCGGGCAGACGGGCCTCGCCCGGCGGTACTACGACCAGGTACGGACGGAATTCGGCGGCGACGGCAGCCGATCGGTCTACCTCGCGGACTACGAGCTCATGGATCTGCCGACCTTCGCGCACGTCCGCCTGATCGACGACGACCTGTACGACTCCAAGAACGCGCACCTGATGCAGATGCTCCGCCGGGCCTGGTACGAGGGCATGATCCAGCGCGAGCCGCTGATCACTCTCCGGCTGATCCGCTCGGCCAAGCTGTTCTACGACGAGATCGCCGAGGACTACGACGCCTCGATCAACGCGGGCACCGACACGCAGGGCCGCATGGCGTTGGAAGACTTCGGCGTGCTGCTGGTCGAGACGTTCGTGCCAGTGATCACCGACCCGACGTACTCGCTGGAGGAACGCGCGGGGATGTGGACCGTCGCCGCGCAGCTCATGCCCGATACCGAAACCCTCTACACCGCGTACAACCGGATGTACGGCCCGCTGGCGATGCAGATCCAGTCGCAGGGCTACGACATCGCGGTGACCGACGCGTTCCCCGTCCCGCGCGGCTTCCCCGAGTGGCTTGAGCAGCGTCGGCAGGAGGAAGAGTCCCGCGAGGGCACGACGGGCCCGGGCATCCTCCGGCAGTAGGGCGTGCCGCGGACGGTCAGGCCGCGTCGATCGCCCGGCCGTTGACGGTCAGCGCGGTGGGCTGCAGGAGCTTCCCGCCGGCCGCGGAGGCGACGGCGACGGGGGCCTGCGTGAGGAAGCGTTTGACGGCGTCCTTGATCCGTGGCCGCTGCAGCGCGTCGTCCTCGACCTCGATGAGCAGCGGGATGGTGCCCAGCTCCGGGTGGCCGGTGGTGGTGAAGATCACGCCGATCCGGTCCGGCCGGTCGTCCTCGCCCAGGTGCCCCTGGAGCCAGAGGCACTGGAAGTCGCGGCAGCAGTCGGGGCGTTGTTCGTAGATGGCGCAGCCGGCGTCGCAGACGTGCGCGCAGGTCTGGAAGCCGGGCTTGTCCAGCTCGTCGATCGCCAGGCCGTGGCAGCAGGCGGTACAGGTTCCACAGGCGCGTTGAGTCATGACACAACCTCGGCGCGACCGCCGCGCACCAACGTGGGCGCGGGGACCGACCGTTTCGGGTTGCATCCGTGCCGTGTCCCGGGTCGGCACCGGGCGGTGCCGTGTGCTCGGCCCGGCCGAGCGCCCCCTGTGGGCCACACCCGCTACATCGGCCACGGGCGGCGCGAGCGCCACCGGGTTGTCGGCGGGCACCGTTTGCGGACCTACGTTTATGGGACGGCGGCGCGGGCGAAACAAAAACACCCGCCGGCGGGGCGGGTGCGTGTCGTGCGGGTGTTGTTGCGTTGGGGTTACGCGGCGGAGCGGGTGGTGACGGCCGGGCTGGTCGTGCTGCGGACCCAGCGCGACGTGCGGCCCCGGTGCCCGGCGATCTGGCTGAGCCGACGCAGGTAGACCTCCAGCGACGCCTCGTCGAACCGCCCGAGGAACTCGGCCGACGCGGAGTGGTTGCGCTGGCGGATCAGGTCGATGGTCTGCTGCTTGTTCATGGCTCATCTCCGGGTAAAGGTCCCCCAGTGGATCGGTCCGTCGGGCGGCGGCGGGTTGGGGGATAACACACGCGGACGCACGATCGCCGCGACGCGCCGACGCGCGGCGGCTGGCTGACGGTTTTTTCGGACCCGTTGCCCGGGTCGGGCGTCCAACCGCTCGGAGCAGCCAATACCCGGTCCGGGCCTTGCCCCGTTCATCAGCCCGCCCGGCCCGCCCGCTACAATGCCCTGCTACGTTTTTGAGACTCCCCGCCCCACGCCATGCCCATCACGATCCTCAGCCCGTACTCCGGCAAGCCCGTCAAGGTCCGCGACCAGGACGTCGGCCGGGCCATCCGCGACGAAGAACGCCGCATCTTCTACATCGTCGAGGGCGCCGACGGCAAGGGCCCCTACGCCTCGATGACCCGCAACGGCTCGGACCGGGACCTGGAGCGCTACCGCAAGCTCGAGGCCGGCACCGCGCAGGTGGCCGAGCACGCCCGCGCGACCGCGCAGCAGCCCGTGCACGACGCGACCGGCCGCAAACGCCGCAACCCCGTCGGGCTGTTGCTCGTGGTCCTCGTCCTGCTCGCGCTGGCCGGCGCGGCGTACGTCTACTTCGCGCGGCCCGACCTCGTGCCCTGGCTGAAACAGGACCCCGCCACACCCGGGCAGAACGATCCGCCGGCCGGCACGGACCCCGCGGACCCAACGCGGGCCCCCGGTGGGCAAGACGCCAGCGCCACCGATACACCGCGGGGCCACTTCGCCGATGTGGCCGAGCAACTGGGCATCACGCCCGGGGCGGTGGCGTCGCTGATCGAGGCGGGCGGCGGGCCCGATGCGCTGTCCTCGGCCGAGGGTCCGCAGGACGACGAGCCGGAGGAACCCACAGCCGAGCCGAGCTGGCGCCCCGGCCAGGAGCGGACCCTGCCAACGGTTGTGACCGAGCCGGACCCCTTGGCGGGCTTCCGCGTGATGGGGTCGGGGCTGCGGTACATGGTGCTCGACGCCGGCGAAGGCCAGCCCGCCGAGGCGGGGTTGTACGTCGCGGTGCGTTACACGGCGTACCTGCTGGACGGTGAGGTGCTGATCGCGGACGGGCGGCACGCGTTTGTCCTGGCGACCGGGCAGGCCGTCCGCGCGCTGGACGAGGGGCTGGCGGGCATGCGGCCGGGTGGCCACCGCCGGCTGTTCGTGCCCAAGGGCCACTCGACCGTCGGCCGGCTACCGGGGGCCGATACCCTGCCCGGCGGGTCGTACCTGATGGATGTGCAGCTCCTGTCGGTGCAGCCGGGCGTGATGGTCTTGACCGAGCAGGAAGGCGTAGGGGCCCCCGCGGGACCCGGTGACCGGCTGTCGCTGGATTACGCCGCGCGGGTCGAGGGGCATGACGAGCCGTTCGATTCCTCCGCCATGCGTGGCGGGCCCATGCAGCTCACCCTCGGCAGCGGGGCGGTCATCCCCGGCCTCGAGGCCGGCTTGGCGGGTATCCGCCCCGGCGAGACCCGGCTGATCACCATCCCGCCCTACCTGGCCTACGGCGAGCGGGGCGTCGCCGGCGGGCTCATCCCCCCCCACGCCGTCCTCGCCTTTCGCGTCACCGCCCGCCCGGACCCCGCCGAGTAGTCCGCCGCCGGCCCCACGCCCCGGCGCGATACACTACCGGCATGCTCAGATACCTTGCGATCCTCGGCGCGATGATCGGCCTGGCGGTGATCACCGCCTACTTCAGCTTCATCGACGAGTTGCCCGCCCTCCCGGAAGAACCCGAGAACCGCGGCACCTTCCGCTTCGCCGTCGTCAACGACCCCGGCTCGCTGGACCCGGGCACGACCTCGGCCCTGGTCGACTTCCGCCTCATCAAGTGCCTCTACCAGACCCTCATGGTCAACCAGTGGGGCGGCGAAGGCCTCGAGCCCGGCGCGGCCCTGGACTTCCCCGATGTCTCCGAGGACGGGCTGGTCTACACCTTCACCCTCCGCGAAGAGGCGAAGTGGTCCGACGGCACGCCCGTCACCGCGGCCGACTTCGTCTACGGCTGGCGCCGCGCGCTGCTCCCCGACAACGCCAGCGACTACGCCGCCCTGTTCTTCGTCATCGAAGGGGCGCAGGACTTCTTCGATTTCCGGGCCGGCCTGCTCGAGGACGAGCTGCCTACCGAGGTCCTCGACGTCCTCAAGGCCGAGTACCCCAACGACGACCCGGAAGAGCTGACCGGTGAGCGGAAGTGGGAGATCACCGCCGACCGCTTCGAGCAGACGGTGGGTATCAAGGCGGTTGACGACCTGACCCTGCAGGTGACGCTCGCCCAGCCGACGGCCTACTTCATCGAGCTCTGCGCGTTCCCCACGTTCTCGCCGCTGCCCAAGCACGTGCTCGAGGACGAATCGCTCACCTGGGTGCGCGGCGGCGGGATGATGCGCACACGCGACTTCTACTTCCGCAACCCCGACCGCCTGGTGACCAACGGGCCGTATGTCCTCAGCGAGTGGCGCGAGAAGGTGCGCATCGTGATGGACCAGAACCCGCACTACTGGGCCAAGGACCAGATGGGCAACCGCCGGATCATCGAAGAGACGATCCAGGACGTGTCGCTGCAGCTCCTGCGGTACCAGGAGGGCGAGCTGGACTGGATCCCCGACGCGGGGCGGATCAAGCAGAAGCTCGTCGAGCTGGACTACGAGTTCGCGCACTCCCAGCCGAACGCCGGGACGTACTACTACCAGTTCAACTGTCGGCCGGAGCTGCCCAACGGGGCGCCGAACCCGATGTCGGACGTAAAGGTCCGGCGGGCGATGTCGATGTGCATCAACCGGCAGGAGATCGTCGAGAGCGTGACGCGGATGAACGAACCGATCGCGCGGTCGCTGGTGCCCGAGGGGCAGATCCCCGGGTACATCTCGCCGGTCGAGTCGGCGACGGAATACGACCCCGAGGCCGCGAAGGCCCTGCTCGCCGAGGCCGGCTACCCCGGCGGCGCGGGCATGCCGCCGATCGAGCTACTCATCAACTCCGACGGCACGCACACCAACATCGCCCTGGCGATCAAGCGGGTCTGGGAAGAACAGCTCGGGCTGACCGTGAGTCTGGTCGCCACCGAGTTCAAGGTCTACCTCGACCGCCGTAAGCAGGGCAACTTCATGGCCAGCCGAGCCGGGTGGTTCGGCGACTACATCGACCCGACGACCTGGCTGGACATGTACCGCGAGTCCGACTCGAACAACGACGCGAAGTACATCAACCCCGCGTACGACGCGCTGCTCGAGCAGGCCGCCGCCGAGCTGGACCCCGAGGCGCGGTTCGAGCTGCTCAACCAGGCCGAGGCCATGCTTCTGGCCGACGCGCCGATCTGCCCGATCTACAACTACACGACCATCATGGTCTTCGACCCCGAGAAGATCGACCTGCGGCCCAACGCGTGGAACAACCTCCGCCTCGAACTGATCCCGATCTCCGAAGATTCGGCAAGCGACTAGACGCGACGCGTTCCGACGCCGACCCTAAACCCGGAACCCCAGACCCGGAACCCGACCGCCTATGCTCCGACTGATCCTCTCCCGACTGCTGCAGCTCCCGGTGATCCTCGCGGTCATCCTGCTGGTGACGTTCATCATGGTGTGGGTCATGCCCGGCGACCCGTTCACCGCCGACGCCGCGAAGCAGCCGCCCGCCGCCGTCATGGAGGCGATGAAAGAACGCTACAACATGGACAAGGGCGGCTGGCACTTCCTCAGCCAGTACGTCAAGGGCGTCGTCCGCGGGGACTTTGGCGAGTCGATCTCCCGGCCCGGGCGGTCGGTCCGCGCGATCATCACCGACGGCTTCCCCGTCAGCGCGGCGCTCGGGCTCGCGGCCCTCGCCTTCGCGCTGTTCCTGGGCACGCTCGCCGGCGTCGTCGGGGCGCTGCGCCCCAAGTCCGCGTGGGACACCGCCTCGCTGGTCACCGCGCTCATCGGCATCTCGCTGCCCAACTTCGTCACCGGCGCGATCCTCCTGGCCGTCGGTGCCGGGCTCACCCGCCTCTGGCTCCCCGACGCCACCTTCCTGCACATGCCCATGGGCGGCTGGTCCGGGCCCGCCAACATGATCCTCCCCGCCATCTGCCTCGGGCTCGCGCCCTCGGCCTACATCGCCCGCCTGGTCCGCCTCGGCCTGGCCGACATCATGTCCTCCGACTTCATCCGCACCGCCCGCGCCAAGGGACTCTCCCAGCGCCAGGCCCTCTTCCGCCACGCCCTCAAGGTCGCCTACCTGCCGGTCCTCTCGTTCCTCGGCCCCGCCGCCGCCGCCGCTATGACCGGCTCCTTCGTCGTCGAGAAGATCTTCAACATCCCCGGCATCGGCCAGGAGTTCGTCTACGCCGTGCAGAACAAAGACCAGCTCGTCATCCTCGGCGTGGTCCTGGTCTTCGCGACGATGCTCATCCTCTTCAACCTCATCGTCGACATCGCCTACGCCTGGATCGACCCCCGCATCGACCTGGCGTAACGCACCTTCGATGTTCGAACGGACCCTAAGCCGTGGCTGATTAAATCAAAGCCGCGGGTCGGCTGATCGATCCGCCCAATAGGGCTTAGACATCACGCATCACTTCCCCAGCCAGCCGCCGAGCTTGTCCTGCTTGCTGCGCTGTGCGAGGACGACCGTCACGATGCCCAGCACCAGCAGGCCGACACTCAGCCACTGGCCGCGGGTGACCTTCGGCATGACGTGGTCCGCCATCAGGTGAGCATCGGGCATGCGGAAGAACTCGTTGACCACCCGCATCAACGCGTAGCTGATGCAGAACGCCCCGCCGATCAGCCCGGGCTTCACCGGCCGGCGGTACAGCACCAGCAGCACGGCGAAGACGACCACGCCCTCGGTCAGCCCCGCGAACAACTGGCTCGGGTAGCGCGGCGTCAGCAGCGGCTCGACGAGGCCGCGCACCGCCGGGTCGCCTTGTTGCACCTTTGCAATCACGTACTCGATCAGCTTGAAGTCGCTGGGCGCGGTGAACTGCAGCCGCGCCGTCATCTGACGCGACAACTCGATCAGGTTCGGGTCCGGCGGGGTCTTGCTGCCGTCGGCAAGCGTGCGCGGCAGCCAGTCGAGCATCTCCTGCGGGAACTTCACCGCGAGGGGGAAGTCCGCGGCGCATTCCCGGCCGTACAACTCGCCGTTGATGAAGTTCGCGATGCGCCCGAACAGCAGGCCGACCGGCCCGCCGAACGCCATGAGGTCGAGCATGTGGGCGAACGGGTAGCGCTGCCGCCAGGCGAAGAACCCGCAGCCCGCGATCCCGCCGAGGATCCCGCCGTGGCTCGCCATGCCGCCCTGGTTGATCGCGAAGACGCCCCAGAACGGGACATCGCCGGTGAACTGCACCAGCAGCGCCGGCTGGTAGAACAGCACGTACCCCAGCCGCCCGCCGATGACGATGCCGATCGCCACCGTCACGACAAAGTCCGCGACCTGCCCGGGCTTCATCGGCGACGTGCCGACCCGTGCCACCCGGCGCAGCAGCAGGTACCCGACGAGGAACCCCGCCAGGTACGACAGCCCGTACCAGCGCAGCCCGCCCCCGGGGAACCCGTCGATCTGCAGCGCGAACGGGTCCAGGTCGTGCAGCCAGGCGTTGGCGAGGAGTGTCGGCATCGTCGGTAGGGGTCCCGTTTCGGTTCGTCGCTCAACACCGAGCCGTGCGGCCGGCTACTGCGAGATCGGCAGGTCGTCCGGGTCGCCGATGAGCGTGATCACCTGCCCGTCCTTGCGGCCGCCGACGCCCAGGTCCAGGTGCCGGATCTCCCACCGCCCGTCGACACGCTCCGCGTGCGAGCGGACCGCGCCCTCGCCCACCGGGCCCTTGATCTTGAACATGAGGTCGGCCGTCCCCTCGTCAGCCTTGACGTCGCCCAGCACCGCCCAGCCGGCCTCGAACGGGGTGCCGATGTGCTGGCGGACCTGCGGGCTGTCCTGCAGCGTGCGCATCGTCAGCTTGTACGGCTCGGTCTGCTTGTTGCTGGTGAACGCAATGACCAGCCCAAACGCCAGCCCAAAGACGATCGCCGAGAGCAGCAGCACGATCGGGATCAGGAACTTCTTGCGCTTGGGGAACCACGGCAGCTTCGCGGGCCGGCCCGGCGCGGGCGCGGGCTGTCCAGCAGCGGGTTGAGGGTGGGGATCGGGGGCGTCGGCCATCGTCGTGGGATTGTAAGCCGATGCGCCCGCCGTCGCGGGAACCGGCGCTGCCGGCAAACAACAAGCCCGCGTCGATGACACGGGCCTCGCGCGATCAACCCACCCTGAATCGGGGCGGCCGGACTTGAACCGACGACCTCCTGGTCCCAAACCAGGCGCTCTACCAAGCTGAGCTACGCCCCGCAGCCGCGGCATTGTAGCGGTGTTGCATCGCAGACGTATCCCGGCCTAGGAGATTCAGCGGGCTCGCCACAGCCCGCCCAACCGCGGCCGTCGACGGTGCTACGATGGATGGCCGTACGCCCGCCACGCCCCGCTCATCAACCAAGGCCCATGGACGACCTCGACCCCCTGACGATCCTCCAACTCGCGGGCATCGCGGCGACCTGGCTCGCGGCCGTGGGCGTCGGCGTGTGGCGGATCCGCAAGTCGACCGGCACGGACCGGGACATCTTCCTGCTGTTCGGGCTCGTCGGGGCGTGCATCTTCCTGACGCTGATCCAGTTCATCCTGCTGATGATCCGCATCGGCGGGGCCCCGGTGCAGTAGCGCCCGCCCGGCCGATAACGCGGCGCGCACGCGCCGCTCGGGCCACAGGCACGGCCCGGCCGACAAAGGTGGGGCTGTCGCCTCTCTGCAGGACGGCCCGGCCGTAACAAACGGGGCTGTCCTGCGCATCGTTGCATCTTTTCCTGCTGTGCCGGTTAACCGCCCTGCGCGGCTGGTCGATGGTGTTCCTAGCCACCCGCGGAGACGGGGGCACGGAGTACCCGAGAAAAGAGGCACCACATGGCACGACAGAAAGACATACTGACCACCGGCGAAGTCGCCGCCATCTGCAACGTTGCGCCCCGCACCGTCAGCAAATGGTTCGACTCCGGCCAGCTTAAGGGCTACCGCATCCCCGGCTCCAAGGACCGGCGGATCCCCATGGCCAACCTCATCCGCTTCATGAAGCAGCACCAGATCCCGCTCGACGGCCTCCAGTCCGGCAAGACCCGCGTGCTCATCGTGGACGGCGAGTCGGAGATCGTCGATGTCCTCAAGAAGGTCCTCGCCGAGCAGGCCGGCTACGAGGTCCAGGTCGCACACTCCGGCTTCGCCGCCGGCGTCGAGTGCGAGAAGTTCCGCCCCCACGTCATGCTCCTGGACATGCACCTGAGCGATATCAAGGGCGAAGACGTCCTCAAGCTCGTCCGTGCCAACAGCGACCTGCAGCTCACCAAGGTCCTCGCCATGTCCGGCAAGCTCACCGACGGCCAGGCCCAGCACCTCTTGCACAACGGCTTCGACGGCTACCTCAAGAAGCCCTTCCACGTCCGCCAGGTCGTCGAAGCGGTCGAAGACGCCGTCGCCATCGTCTACTAAGACCGTACGACGACACACGAATGCAACGAAGCCCACGCTCGAAGAGCGTGGGCTTTTCGTTCTATCGAGCTGAGAATGCGCTGCGTCTCAGCGCTCGCCGTACTGCACGGTGGCGGTGTCGTCTTCGCCGTGGCCGTGGATGTGCAGGATGAGCGGCTGAACCATGTCGCTCAGGTCGAAGCGCAGAGTTTGAGTGAGGTAGGCCTCGGCCGTGTCTCCGTTCGCGTCGTGCTTGAGCATCAGGTGGACCTGGCCGGGGTAGCTGCGCAGGGTGATGCCGTTCCAGTAGAGCGCGAAGTCATGCTCGGCCGCGCCACCGGCGTAGCTCACCGTCACCAGCAGCGTGTCGCCCTCGATCGCGACCTCGCCGAGCGCGAACGCGTCGCTGGGGATCGCGTTGATGTCGGTGCCGCGGTCGGGCTGGGTGATCGGCAGGACGACGGGCTCTTCCGGCGCGGGGGCGGGGTCCTCGGCCGAGTGCGCGACCGACTGCGCATCCGCGGTCGAGCACGCGGGCAGCGGGGCGAGCAGGGCGGCGGCGAGCAGCGCCACGGGCAGGGGGGTCGGCAGGTGCATCGTGTTCTCCATGGGTGGGTGGATCGTATCAGACGCGCCGGACGGGCCGGGGTTCCCTGTGGTTGCCACAAAAGAAAGCCCACGGCGTTGCCGCTGCGCGACGGGGCCGTGGGCTCGGTGGGATAGGGCCTTCGTGATGCGGGTCGCGGAAGGTCGTGACGGTGCGGGCTACTTCTCGTGGCGGATCAGCTCGAGCGTCTCGTTGCGGCCCATGTCGTAGCCCTTGTCTTCGGATTGCTTGGCTTGCTCGGCCTGCCGCTTCGCGTCGCCCGGGCGGGGGACGAGCCACATCCCGATGCCGGCCAGGAGCGTGGTCAGGATCGCGCCGCCCGGGACGGCCGCCAACCCGGGCATGGCGGTCTCGATACCGGTATTGACCGCCGACCCGAGCAGGGACTCGATGAACGCCCCGTCGGCGATCTCGGCGTCCAGCGCGTCGTTGCTCGCGGCGTGGTCGGCGAGCTGAGCCTTCACCCGCGCTTCGATCCGGCGGTCGCCCTCGGCCCGGAGGAGGCGCGCGTCGCGCAGCGTCAGGGTCTGGGGGATGTCCGTGTCGAGCGTTTCCCGGAAGTGGGCCCGGGTGTTGGGCGGGACATCGACGTTGACGAGTTCGTCCAGCGCGCAGCCGCCGGCCAGGGACATGGCGGTGAGCATCATGGCGATGATGAGCCAGAGGGCGAGGGGTTTCATAGGGGGCTCCGGGAGGGAAACAGAAGGGGTGTTCCCTTTGGCCCGGGGCCCGGCGTGGTGCGCACAAACGGGCGATGCCGTGGGCGCTTCGTGCATAAGACGTTGATAAACGGCCGGCTACGGGCACCGGGACGGCCGGGCCCGTGCGGTTCGCGGGGGTGCGGGGCGCGGAAGCCGTGCGCACAAGGGTTGTTCTACACTGGCCGGGCCGAACCGCCGTAGGGGCGGGCGGTGTTGTTCTATTCACGCCCCGCTGGGGCACAGACCAGGAGACGGATCATGGCAGAGACAGGCGAAACCACGGTGATCGGCGCGGACTCGCACTTCAAGGGCGAGCTGTCGTTCGACAAGACCGCGAAGATCGTCGGGCGGTTCGACGGGACGATCACGGGCAAGGGGGAGCTGCAGGTCTCCAAGAACGCCCAGTGCAAGGCCGACGTGCAGGCCGGCTCGGTCGCGGTGGACGGCCGGGTCGAGGGCAACGTGAACGTCAGCGACACGGTGAAGCTCAACGGCAGCGGCGTGGTCAAGGGCGACATCACGGCGGCGAAGATGGTTGTGGTCGAGGGCGCGAGCTTCATGGGCATGTGCGCGGTCGGCCCCGAGGCGCAGAAGCAGATGAGCGCCGGCGGCGGCAACCCGAACAAGCCCAGCCAGGGCGGGGGGGATGCGCAGCAGGGCAAGAAGTAGCCGGACGCGCGACGAGCGCTGAACCCTATCCCCGCGCCGAAGCGCGGGGAGACCGACACCGCCCCCCCACGCGGGGCGGCTGATCGTGCGCATGCACGGCCGGCACGGCACAGCCCTGCCCGGCCGCGGCACCGCGTCCCGCTCTGACCGACCCAACCCCGCTGCGCGCATGGCCCGTAAAGCCAAACCCGCGGGACCGCACCTGGTCCAGTGCTACCACTGCCGACACCGGTTTGAGGTCGGCGGTCGCGCGCAGAGTACGTCCTGCCCCGGCTGCAACAAGCCGGTCATCGTCGAGGACCTGGTCATCGACAAGCTCAAGGCTGGGCTCATCGAGCTGCGCACCTGCGGCTCGATCACCGTGAAGAAGAAGGGCCGGATCATGGCCGAGCGCATCGAGGCGCACGGCGGGATCGTCTGCGACGGGATCATCGAGGCGAAGAAGGTGCTCAGCGGCCGGCACGTGGTCATCAACAAGACCGCGACGTGGCGGGGCGATCTGCAGGCCCCGTCAATCGAGCTGAAGCTCGGCGCGAAGGTCAAGCCCAGCTACTTCGACATCCCCGCCGACCCGCAGGGCCTGGCGGACCTGGGCGAGCCGCCGAGCGGGGACGGATAGCCATGAAGCACGCATAGAACAACACGATGGACCGCACGGCGTCACCCGGTGCTTGCGGTATCGGTGGGCCTATCCGCTGTGCTGGCTTGCGCGCTGAGCGTGTCCGTGCGGTGCGCTCGCGGGCATGCATGCTGGTGGCCGACCGACCCGTCAATCCGAGAGGGAGCGGGTCACGAGGGGCAAAGAAAAACGCACGACCGAAGCCGTGCGTCTCGCCTTGGATCGGGTGGGGGTCGTCGCTACGCGAGGTCTTCGATCAGGCCTTCGATGGCGGCGTCGATACGTTCCTCGGTCTCGTAGCGTTCGGCCTGGATCTCGGCACGGACCGTGTTGACCAGGTCCTCGCGGATCGGCGGCAGCTCCTTGAGCTGGCTGAGGTAACGGGCGTGGTCGGACAGCTCGACGCGGTCGCTCTGGCGCGACTTGGCCTCGAGGGCCTGCTCCGGGCGGGCCTGCTTCGCGACGCCGTTGAGCGCAGCGGGAGACGGGCGTTGGATCGGACTGATATCACTCATGGTTCACTCCCTGGCATCGCCGGTGCGCGGATCGTTTGAGGGTGCCCCACATCGGGGCCGATCTCGCGGTGGGGGTCGTTGTCGCGGCAATAGTACTGCCGACACCCTCTTTATCGCCCAAGTCAATTTCGCCCCTTGAAGATATCAACCCATTCCGTAACACAGACATAACTTGCTGCGCAAAAATGACTTAGCGATGAACGCGGTTCTTTTTCGTCCTATAATCCACAAGCGATCTACGGTGGCTGAACCGATGCAAACCCAGTCGCACTAGGCGCTTACCCTCCGGCCTGAACCGTGTTCCACAGGAACCGACCCTAACATCTGTTCGTAAAAAATTAGTAATCCTGGTGTTGACCTCACACCGCGCGAGCGATGTTCAACGCCTGCCGGTTCTCTGAAACATCGTGGACCCGGAACCAGCGGACCCCCGCCTGGTAGCCGAGTACTGTCGTGGCCAGGGTGCCGCCGAGCCGGTCGTCCGTGGCCTGGGGCTCGCCCGGTTCGACGCCCGCCGCCGCCTCGACCGCCGCGATGAACCGCTTCCGGCTCGCCCCGAGCAGCACCGGGTAGCCGGTCCTCACCAGCCGGCCCAGCGCGCCCAGCAGCGCCAGGTTGTGCGCCACCGTCTTGCCAAACCCGATCCCCGGGTCGATCGCGATCCGCTCCCGGGCCACTCCCGCCGCCTCGGCCACCCCGGCCCGCTCCAGGAGGAACGCCTCCACCTCGCCGACCACGTCCCCGTACGCCGGGGCATCCTGCATCGTGCCCGGCGAGCCCTGCATGTGCATCAGCACGATCGGCACCCCACGCGCCGCGGCCAGCGCGAACATCCCCGGATCCTCTCGGCCGGCGGAGACGTCGTTGATCAGCGTCGCCCCCGCGTCCAGCGCCGCCTCGGCGACCGGCGCGCGTGTCGTATCAATACCGATCGCGACACGTTCAAGCCCGGCGGTGTCCAGGGCATGGCGCAGCGCCCGGACCACTGGCTCGGTCCGGCGGCGCTGCTCGTCGGCCGGGACACGTTCCGCACCCGGGCGGGTCGACTCGCCACCGACGTCGATCACGGACGCGCCGGCCCGCGCCATGGACAGGCCGTGCGCGACCGCCGTGTCGGTATCGAGACAGCGGCCGCCGTCGGAGAAGCTGTCGGGCGTGGCGTTGAGGATGCCCATGACCTGCGGCGGGCCGTCACGCGTCGGCAGGGTGTAGGGGGGTGGGGTAGGCATCGCTGTTGTTCAACTGTGGGGCCGAAGCAAGCCCGGGCGCGACGAGCATTGTTGTCAAGATTCGTTCCGCCGTCTCGCCCCTCAAACCGCACGCCTCACCTCAGCTTGATCGTCGCGAGCGCGATCGCCACGAGCATCGCGGTGATGACCCAGAAGCGCACGACGATCTTCTGCTCGGTCCAGCCGAGCTGGTGGTAGTGGTGGTGGATCGGGGCGCACTTGAAGATGCGCTTGCCCCCGCGGAGCTTGAACGAGCCGACCTGCAGGATCACCGACAGCATCTCCCAGAAGAACACGCCGCCGATGATGAACAGCAACAGCTCCTGCCGGATCACCACCGCGAGGTAGCCCAGCGTGCCGCCCAGCGCGAGCGAGCCGGTGTCGCCCATGAACACCTGCGCGGGGTAGCAGTTAAACCAAAGGAAGCCCAGGCACGCCCCCGCGATCGCCCCGGCCAGGACCGCCAGCTCGTCCGCGTTGGGGATGTGCGGCACGAGCAGGTACTGCGCGAGGATGAAGTTGCCCTTCTCGTACCCCGCGATCAGGCACAGGATCATGAACGCGAACGCCACGATCACCGTGATCCCCGCCGCGAGCCCGTCCATCCCGTCCGTCAGGTTCACGGCGTTGCTCGTCCCCGCGATCATCAGGACCGCCAGCGGCACGAACAGCCCGATCGACAGCGGGATCAGGTTTGGCGACGGGTCCCACGCCCCCGTCTCCGCGTCAAACACCCACGTCTTCATGCCCGGCAGGTTCAGCGTATGGGCCATGTCGGCGAACTTGTTGAACTCAACAAACTTCGACCCGCCGTGGTGGTAGATGAAGATCCCCAGCAGCACCGCGAGCCCGAACTGGAAGACGAGTTTTTCCCAGGAATACAGCCCGTCGCGCGAGCCGGCCCGCCGGCGGGCGGTCGTCAGCTTCAGCCAGTCGTCGAACCCGCCGATCACCGCCATGCCCACCATGCAGATCAGGCCCATCCACACGTAGAACCCGTTGGCCCGGCTGATGTCCGCGAGCAGCAGCGTCGTCAACGCGACCCCGCCGACGATCAGCACGCCGCCCATCGTCGGCGTGTTGGCCTTGCTCTTCATCAGCTCGTTGATGTCCTTGTTGTGGAACTCGGGGTGGTCGCCGATCTTCTTCGCCACCAGCCAGCGGATCACCCGCGGCCCGGCACCGACCACCAGGAAGAACGACACGATCATCGCCAACGCCGCGCGGAACTCGATAAACGTGAACACCCGGAGGAAACTCAGGACCGAGTCTTCCCACCAGGATTCGAGCGCGTTGATGAGGAGGTAGAGCAAGGGGGTGAGGGGTGAGGGGTGAGCAATCCTATCGAGGCCCACGGGCAATGACCATGGGTCGCCCCCGTGTGTGGGGCGGAGGTTACGGTGTTACGTCTCGTTGACGGGCGCGGGGGCATCCGCCTTCCCGAAGCGCTTCTCGATCGCGGGGATCAGCCGCTCCAGCCGCATCCCCCGCGACGCCTTAAGCAGCACGGTATCACCGGGTTCGAGCAGCGCCGCGACTTGGTCGGGGAGGTCGTCGGTCCAGTCGGGGAAGCAGTGCAGCCGGCCTCGACCACCGTTTGTCCAGGCAGCCCGTATCGGCTCGGCCGCGTACTGCATCATCGACCCGATGAGGACCGCCATACCGATACTCGCTTGCCTCTCACCGATGTAGTCACCGTCCAAAGACCTCAGTTGCTCACCGATTCCTTGGTGCTTGGATCGCGAGGCGTCACCCAGTTCGTACATGTCTCCGAATATCAAAACGGTCCTAACAGACTGTTGTTTCCCGAGGGAAGCCATTGTGTGTATCGCAGCCCGCATCGAATCGGGGTTCGCGTTGTAGGCGTCATCTATCAGCGTGACTGAATGCGTCTCCTCGCCCACGACCCGGATGTTCATCCGTTGATCAGGGAGACTTGCAGTGCGTAGTGCCTTAGCCGCTTCTTCGATGGAAACGGCAAACTGCTCGGCGACAAGCACGGCATAGGAGGCATTGAAACAGTTGTAGGCACCCGGCAGCGACGCCGTGAGAACTGGAGCATCGAGCACATCGCCGACATCCACATGCCAGAATCGAAACTTACTTTCTGACAAAGTTGACTTTCGGTCTGGAAGAACGACGCAGTATCGCCAGTCTGCTGAAGCATCCGCGATGCGTTCCCGTTCTGCCGGTGCCTCGAAACCCATACCCTCGGTGTTGCCGTAAGCGTTGACACGGATGACACGTACACTGTCCTTGCACTTCTGATGAAAGTGCCAGAGCAGTTGTCCACCTGATGATTCTTGCGGACCAGCTGTAACTGCGAGGCCTCCGAACGTGATGTGCTTAAGGATGTCTGACTCTTCCTCCGCCACCCCCTCGATGTCCCCGAAGAACTCCAAATGCTCTTCGCCGATGCTCGTGATGACCGCGATGTCGGGGCGGGCGATCGCGCTGAGGAAGTCGATCTCGCCGGGGTGGTTGGTGCCGATCTCGCAGGCGACGAAGTCGTCGGTCGGGCGGGCCGCCAGCAGCGTCAGCGGGACGCCCAGATGGTTGTTAAAGCTCTTGGGGCTCTGCGTGCCGGTCTTGCCCGCGTGGGTCAGGACGTGGTGGATCAGGTGGCGGGTCGTCGTCTTGCCGTTGGACCCGGCCACGCCGATGACCTTGCACGCGCCCTTGGCGAGTTCATCGCGGTAGGCGCTCGCGAGGTCCTGGAGGGCCCTGACCGTGTCTTCGACTTCGAGGACGGGTTTGTCCTTGCACACCCCTTGCTGCAAAGGTGGTGCGGCACCCGCGTTGACCATGGCGAGGGCGGCGCCGTTCTCGAAGGCCTGGCCGACGAAGTCGTGGCCGTCGAAGTTCTCGCCACGGACCGCGAGGTAGCACTGGCTGGGCGTGAGGTCGCGGGTGTCGTGCCAGAGGACGGGCCCGGCGTCGCGCAGCGCGGCGGGGAGCACCGCGCCGCCGTCGGCCGGCGTGACGCGCCAGACGCCGCCGGTGATGCGGGCCAGGTTGTCGTAGGTCCAGAAGGCGGTCATGGAGCGGTCAGTGTAGCCGCCGAGTCACACGCGGCGGGGGTGGTGATCCGCCGCGTCAGATGCAGCGGCTAGGGGGTCGGGTGTGTGGGGGCGGGGGACGCGGCCCGTTCGCGCAGCGCGGCGGCGGCGTGTTCGCGGTCGTCGAACGGGTGCTTGATGTGTTGGATGTCCTGGTAGGACTCGTGGCCCTTGCCGGCGATGAGGACGGTGTCGTCGGGGCGGGCCAGCCCGATGGCGAGGCGGATGGCCTCCGCCCGGTCGATCTCGGTGTGGGTGTCGACGTGTGCGGGAGCATCGGCGAAACCCTCGGCCGCGTCGGCCAAGATCTGCCGGGGGTCTTCGGTGCGCGGGTTGTCGCTGGTGAGCACGGCCACGTCCGCGTGGGCGCAGGCGGCGCGGGCCATGAGCGGGCGCTTGGCCCGGTCGCGGTCGCCCCCGCAGCCGAAGAGCACGATCAGCCGGCCGGCCCCAAGCAGCAGCGGGCGGAGCGAGGTCGCGGCGTTGACCAGCGCATCGGGCGTGTGCGCGTAGTCGACGAGCACGGTAGGCAGGGGGTGCGTCGTGTCGGGGCGGAAGGGGCGGGGCCAGTCCGGCCCGACGGGCTCGAGCCGGCCGGGCACGGGCGGGCCGTGCTCGAGCGCCTCGCGCAGTGTGGGTGCGTCGATCGCGGTGACGGCGTGGGCGAGCGCCGCGGCCTGCAGCGCGTTGGACAGGTTGTGCGGGCCGACCAGCGGCAGCCGCGCCTCGAACGCGCCCCACCGGCCGGTGAACCGTGCCCGGCTGCCGGCCGAGGACAGCTCGAGCGCTTCTACGCAAGCGGCGTCTGCCTCCAGTGGGCTTGCGTTGTTGCCTTTCACGACATGGGTCGTGACGATCCCGGCCCGGCAGCCCCGGGCCATGCGCTCGGACGCGGGGTCGTCGCCGTTGAGCACGGCCGTTGCGTCCGGCCGGAGCGACTCGAAGAGCAGGGCCTTCGCGTCGGCGTAGCGCTCCATCGTGCCGTGGTAGTCGAGGTGGTCCTGCGTCAGGTTGGTGAAACAGCCGGCGGCGAAGTCGACCTGGTCGGCCCGGCCCTGTTCGAGGGCGTGGCTGGAGGCCTCCATGACCACGCTGTCCAGCCCGTTGGCCACCATCTCCGCGAGCAGGCGGGCGAGGTCGATCGCGCCGGGCGTGGTGAGCTGGGCGGGCTGCGCGCCGTCGGGCCGACCGGTATCGAGGTGGATCGTGCCGATGAGCCCGGTCCGTCGCCCCGCCCGGCGGAGCAGGTGCTGGGTGAGGGTGGCGATCGTGGTCTTGCCGTTGGTCCCGGTGATGCCGATGGCGGTCAGCCGCCGGGCGGGGTGGCCGAAGAACCGCTCCGCCAGCCGGCCGGCGAGCCGCTGGTCGACCGCGGTGCCGGGCCGGGCCACCATGTGCGTCACCGTCTCGGGCAGCGGGGGGAGCGCGTCCGCCCCCTGCGCATCGGTCAGCACCGCGCCGGCGCCGCGCCCGGCCGCCATCGCGACGTAGCCCTGCGCCCGCGCATCGAGCGCGCCGCGGCAGACGAACAACTCGTCCGGCTGAACGCTGCGGGAGTCGTCGGTCAGGCCGGTGATCGGCCGATCGTGGGGCCCGGATCGGCAGACGACCGGGCACCCCTCGGTGAGGGTGTGTAGCTGCATCGTGGTCACGACCGCGTGATCGCGTCGGCCCCGGGTGCGGGGGCGGGACGCAAGGGATTATCGGTCAGCCCGGGGCCCTGGGGCAAAAACCCGGCGGGCCGGGCGGTAAAACGTATCGCCGATCGGGCCGATACCAGAATGGATCACGCGCGTGGTCGCCCCCGCCCCCGAGGACGGTTCGATGAATCCAGACAAGCACGGGCACCGTCCGATCGAGACGCTGCGGATCAGCGACCGCGACAAGCAGAAGCTGGTCAACACGGTCAACGAGTCCTCGGGCAAGCAGGTGGACCGCGAACGCCGTGCGCTGCGGGTGCAGTACACCGAGGCCAAGGCGGTGCTGACGCTGCACGTGGAATCCGGCGGGTCGACGCGGCTGGCGGTGGTGCCGCGGAACCTGAGCCGGCGAGGCCTGGCGTTCGTGCACGGGCGGTTCATCTACACCGGCACGCGGTGCGAGGTGATGCTGAAGACGCTGGCCGACGAGTGGGTCGCGATCCAGGGCGTCGTGCGCAACTGCCGACACATCAGCGGGATCGTCCACGAGATCGCTGTCGTGTTCGACGAGGCGATCGACCTGAGCGATTTCGTCCGCCTCAGCTCGGAAGAAGAGATGATCCACCTGCAGGAACTCGCGGCGGACCTGCCCGAGTCGGCGGCCGAGGCCGTGAAGCAGGTGGCCGGTTCGGTGCTGGTGGTGGACGACTTCCCGACGGACCGCAAGCTGTTCGGCCTCTGGCTGAGCCGGGCGGGGTTCGAGGCCAAGCCCGCGAGCGACGCGAAAGAGGCCCGCCGGCACATCGACGAAGACAACTACGACCTGGCGGTCATCGACCTGCGGCTGGGCGGGGAGGACGGCCTGGCGCTGATCCGCACGCTCCGGGCCTGCGGCTTCTCGGCCCCGATCATCGCGGTCTCCGCCAGCGATGCCCCCGACCTCGAAGCCGACGCCACGTCCGCCGGCGCCAGCATGTTCCTCGGCAAGCCGTTCACCGCCGACCAACTCCTGGATGCGACCGAGACCCTGCTGGGCGTCGACCTGTCCAATGAAGCGAATCAGCAGCCCATCTACTCGACGATCAGCGACGACGAGGAGATGAAGCCGCTGCTCACCGAGTTCGTCCGCGGGCTGGGCGGGTACATCCACAAGCTCAAGACCGCCAACGCCCACAACGACCTGGAGACCCTCGAAGGCATCCTCCACGTCCTCAAAGGCGCGGGATCGGGTTACGGCTATGACGCGATCACCGAGCAGGCCGGCGCGACCATCAAGTCCCTGCGCAGCGAGGACGACGGCCTTGAGAAGGCCAAGCAGCAGGTCAACGCGCTGATCCGCGTGCTCAACCGCGTCAAGCTCTAGCCGCCGAACCCCTATCACACTCGACACCGGCGCGGCGATGTGCATGATGGCCCGCCGCGATGCTGCACGCCCTGGCCCACTACCTCCGCGGGTTCGCCCCCGCCGCGCAGCCGGCCATGGCCCGGCCCGGCTACCGGCGCGAGCTGTACAGCTTCACGACCCTGCCCGTCGCGACCTCGCTCATCGAGGGCTCGGTCGTCTCCGTCCTCGCCAAGCTGCACTTCGACGTCTCCGAAGTCGGGTTCGCGACCATCATCGCCGCGCCGATGTTCGCCAACGTCACCTCGGGGCTCTGGGCCAAGGCCATGCGCGGCCGACCCAAGGCCGCCGCGCTCACCCTCATCCAGCTCGCGCTCATGGCCGACATCGCCGCGATCGCGCTGCTGCCCACCGACGGCTGGGGGCCGGGGGCGCTGGTCGCCCTCGTCGTGCTCGGCCGGTGCCTCATCGCCGGCATGATCAACGTCCGCTCAGTCATCTGGCGGGCCAACTACCGCCGCGACCAGCGCGCCCAGATCACCGGCCGGTTCACCGTGCTCATGACGCTGCTCATCGCGGCCGTGCCCCTGGTCGCGTACGAGTGGCTGAACGATGCGCCCGGCCGGTTCCGCGTCCTGTACCCCGCCGGCGCGGCCGTCGGCCTCATCAGCGTCTGGGCCGTGTCCGGGCTCCGCATCCGCCGGGAAAAATCACTGCTTGACTACGAGCGGCAGCAGCACGCCGAGCCCTTCCCCGAGGCCGACCCCGCCGACCCCACCGCGCTCAAGCGCGACTCGTTCCTGTCCATCCTGAAGCGCGACCACCTCTTCCGCAGCTACATGACCTGGCAGTTCATCGCCGGCATGGCCAACATGGCGGGCAACGTCGCCGTCGTCCGGCTCATCATCGGCCTCGTCGAGCGGCAATACCCCGACGCCGCCTACAGCCGGTCGGCCCTGCTCACCGCGACCCTGCCGATGGTCATGATGACCGTCAGCGTCCCGCTCTGGGCCCGGTTCTTCGACGGCGTGCACATCGCCCGCTTCCGCATGCGCCATGGCACGCTGTGGATCGTCTCCCAGCTCAGCTACCTCGCCGCCGGGCTCATCGGCCAGCCCGTCGCCTTCGTCCTGCCCCGCATGCTCCAGGGTGTGATCTACGGCGGCGGGACCATCGCCTGGCAGCTCGGCCACCACGACTTCGCCGACCGCCGCCTCGCCGCCGCCTACATGGGCATCCACCAGACGCTCACCGGCGTCCGCGGCGCGATCGCGCCGTACCTGGGCGTACTCCTCCTCGCCGGGTGGGATGAACGCCAGGGCCTGCCCCACTGGCTCGGGCTCCCCGCGTTCGACGGCATCGGCCCGTGGGTCTTCGCCATCACCACCGCCGGCTCAATCATCGCATGGCTCGGCTTCGTCCGGCTGACCCGGCAGGTCGAGGCGGGATAGCGCATCGCTGCCTAGGTTTTCACACCCGCCCGCTTCAGCGCGTCGATCTGCCGACGCATCGACCGCAAGCGGAACAGTTCAACGCCATGCAATATCAGCAAGAACCCAATGCCAATGAACAGCATGTAGTACCCACCCGAGAGGACGTTGTACATTCTGTTCGCGCCTTCGATATAGGCACCAAAGTTGTCCATCGCTTGCAACTCTTCCCAGGCCGATTCGTCGATACCGTGTATCGCTCGATGGGCAATCACCGCCCAGATCGCCCAGATAACGAGCAGCCAAGGGCCGAGCCCGAAAACGAGCATCAACAGCCGCAGCCACACGCGATCGGACCCCGCGATGGCCAACACAACCGAGGCGAGCAGAAGCACCGCAGCAGCCACAAGGATCACGGTTTCAAACATGTTGCCCTCCAGAACTCTGCGCGGGTGCTACGCCTCATCCGGCAGCGGCGACTGGTAGAAGTGCAGCCGCATCTTGCCGTACACCGCCTGGGCCGGGCCGTCGTACCCCGCGACCTCGGGCAGCTCGATCCGCTCGGGCGTGCGCACCACCGCGAGGCCGCCTTCTTCCAGCGTCGGCAGCAGCCGGCCGACCAGCGACAGCACCTGCGGGCGGGTGTCGTCGTCCTCGACCATCTTGTACGGCGGGTCGACAAACGCCAGCCGGACCGACCCGTCGGGGATGGATGCCAGCCAGTACCCGCCCAGCGCCGAGCCGTGCACGATGTGTGAGCGTTCGGTGAGCCCGAGCGTGCCGAGGTTCTCGGTGAGACACGCCACGGCGTCGCGGTCCTGGTCAACAAACGTGCAGTGCGCCGCGCCGCGCGAGAGCGCCTCGAGCCCCATCGTGCCCGTGCCGCTGAAGATGTCCAGCACGTTCCACGCCGGGGACGCGTCGAGCATCCCCAGCGAGGCCAGGCGGTTGAACAGGTTCTCCTTCACCCGGTCGGTGATCGGGCGGGTCGTCTGGTCGCCCTTGGGCGGGAGGATCGGTCGGCCACGGTGTGTCCCGGCGATGATGCGCATGGGCGTAGGATAGGGGCCGAGGGATCGAGGGGCCAAGGGGCCGAGTGTTGGAAGCCCGCATGGGCCGCGCAGCGCTCGGCCCCTTGGCCCCTCGGCCCCTTCCCCACTATCCTGTCCCCATGCCCAAGCTCAAAGACCAGCCCAAGAAGCCCAAGGCCCGGCCGAGCGTGCCCGACAAGCGCACCATGGCCGAGCGTGCCGACCGCTACACCCTCTACGGGCTCTCGGTCCAGGAGCCCGCCAACGAGGCCGAGTTCTTCACCGAAACGTTCAAGAAGCTCAACGGCCGGGCCCCGCGCCTGCTCCGCGAAGACTTCTGCGGCACCCACGCCGTCTGCTGCGAGTGGGTCAAGCTCCACGCGGACAACGTCGCCTACGGCGTGGACCTCGACCCCGAGCCCCTGGCGTGGGGCGAAGACCACCTGCAGTCCAAGCTCACCGACGCGCAGAGGAAGCGCATCACCCTCGCCGAGGCGGACGTCCGTACCGACAACGCGGAAGCGCCCGGCTCGTTCTCCGACGGCGCGGACGTGCTCGCGGCGCAGAACTTCTCGTTCTTCCTGTTCAAGACCCGCGACGAGCTCCGCCACTACTTCGAGACCGCCCGCGCCAACCTCGCCGACGGCGGGATCATGGTCATGGACATGATGGGCGGCAGCGAGTGCTACATTGAGGATCACACCGACACCCGCACCATCGAGGTCGAGGACAAACCGCTCGCCCAAGAGCTCGGCTACAAGAAGTTCAAGTACCTCTGGGAGCAGGCCCGGTTCAACCCGATCACCGCGGACGCGCTGTTCCACATCCACTTCAAGTTCAAGGACGGCAGCCGGCTGAACCAGGCGTTCACCTACGACTGGCGGTTCTGGACCCTGCCGGAGACCTGCGAGCTGCTGCGCGAGGCGGGCTTCCGCGGTGTCGAGGTCTACTGGGAGACCGAGGACGACGACGGCGACGGCACCGGCGAGTTCGAGCCCGCCACCGAGGGCGCGGCCGACCCGAGCTGGATCGCGTATATCGTCGCGCAGAGGTGAGTCCGCCGAGCGATAGGGGCGGCGGCTAAACTAGTGCGCATGACGACCACCCCCACGAAACCGGCCGACGCGCCGCTGATGCTCTCCATCTCCGGGATGCGCGGGCTCGTCGGGCGCTCCCTGACCCCCGATATCGCGACGCGGTACGCCACGGCGTTCGGCAACTGGCTCGGCGACCCCCGGAACCAGCGACCCGGCAGTAGTGACACTTCCGGGGGGCCGCACGTGGTCATCGGGCGCGACTCGCGCGGCTCGGGCCCGATGCTCGAGCACGCCGCCGTCGCCGGGCTCCTCGCCGCCGGCTGCCGGGTCACGCGGGTCGGCGTGCTGTCGACCCCCGGCGTCGCCGTCATGGCCGACCAGCTCCGGGCCGACGGCGGCATGGTCATCACCGCCAGCCACAACCCCTTCCCGTGGAACGGCGTCAAGGCCCTCCGCTACGACGGCGTCGCGCCGCCCCCCGATCAGGCGAACGACATCATCCGCCGCTTCCGCGACCACGACCTGAGCTACGCCCAGGTCCCCGACCTGCAGCCCGCGACCCAGGACGACACCGGCACCACCGTGCACGTCCGGCGCGTGCTCGAGCTGGTGGATGTGGACGCGATCCGCGCGGCGAAACTCTCGGCCGTGGTCGACTCGGTCCACGGCGCGGGTGGCGCGGAGGCCCGGGCGCTGCTCGACGCGCTGGGTGTGACCGTACACCACCTCTACGCCGAGCCGACCGGCGACTTCCCGCACGTCCCCGAGCCGACGCGGGAGAACCTCACCGAGCTGTGCGCCGTGGTGAAAGACCGGGGCGCCGACATCGGCTTTGCGCAGGACCCGGACGCGGACCGCCTGGCCGTCGTTGATGAGACGGGCGCGTACATCGGCGAGGAGTACACGCTGGCGCTCTGCGCGCTGCACAAGCTCGGGTCCGGCGAGTCGGTCGCCGCGAACCTCTCCACCAGCCGGATGGTCGACGACGTCGCCGCGGCGGTGGGCGGGTCGGTAATCCGCACGGCCGTGGGCGAGGCGAATGTCACCGAAGGCATGCGGGCCCACGGCGCGACGATCGGGGGCGAGGGCAACGGCGGGATCATCGACAGCCGGGTCAGCCAGGTCCGCGACTCGCTGATCGGCATGGCGTACCTGTGCGAGATGCTCGCGGCGCGCGGGCAGTCGTTGAGCGCCGTCGTCGCCGGCCAGCCGAGCTACGCGATCGTGAAGGACAAGGCCGACGTGGACCCCGCGGTGCTCGAAGCGATGCCGGCGAAGATGGCCGAGCACTTCGCCGGGCAGCGGATCGACGATCAGGACGGTGTGCGGGTGGACTGGGACGACCGCTGGGTGCACGTCCGCCCGAGCAACACCGAGCCGATCATCCGCGTGATCGCCGAGGCCCGGGACCGGGCGACGGCCGAAGCGTTGGTCGCGGAGGTGCGCGGCGTGCTCGGGCTGTAGGTTTTACGCTTCGCTTATCGCTTCAACGACGACGACGTTGCCGTGGATCTCGACCACGGTGACGGGGGTGCCCGCGTCGACCCACCCGCCGGTGGAAGTCACGTCCAGGAGCTGGTCGTCGATCTCGATGCGCCCGCCGGGGCGGAGCCCGGTCGAGCTGACGACGCCGGTCATACCGACCTGGACCCAGCCGGCCCCGACGCTCTCGTCGCCGGCGATGCGCTGGGCGGGCATGGCGATGGGCTCGCCGGCGCTGTTGACCGCGCGGTGGCTGGGCGGGTCGTCGAGGACCAGCCGCTTGAGCCCGGGCAGCTCGCCGAAGTAGCGGACAACGATGATGAACGCGGGTACCGCGATGATCAGCCCCGCACCCATCGACAGCGCGGAGGTCAGGAGCTGGCCGGACGTGCCCGGCGCGGGGAGCCCGGAGGGGGTGGACTGCACGGCCGCGAGCGCGAGGCCGGTGAGGATCATCGCGAGCCCGACGATCGCCAAGAGCCCCCCGGTCGTCAGCGTGAACAGCTCAAACAGCAGGATGAGCAGCCCCAGGACGACCACAACGATGTGCCAGATGCTGGCGAGCCCGACGATGAAGGGCGCGCCGATGAGCAGGAGCAGCGCGAGCGCCGCGACTGCGCCGGGCAGGATGAGCCCGGGGCTGACGTACTCGATGAACCCGCCGATGAGCAGCAGCGCGACCAGCACGCCGCGGACCCAGGGGTTGAGCAGGAACCAGGCGATCGCCTCGGACCAGGTGGGCTGGACGAGGCCGACGCTTGCGGCGTTGTAGTGCTGCTGGATGTCGGCGAGACTCGAGACGGTCGCGCGGGAGAGCCCGAAGCGCGCGGCCTCTTTCTCGCTGTAGGTCAAGAGCGTCCCGCCGTCGTGCGCCTGGGCGAGCAGCTCCCAGTCGCCGCGCTGCTGGTCGTTGCCGATGACCAGCGACGGGCCGGCCACCTGGCTGAGGTCGAGGTTGTCCGCCCCGGCGTACGCGCCGCCGGACTGCGACGCGCCGGACGTCCCGCTGCCCGCGATACCCGCGGCGGGGTCGACGGCGTTGGGCACGGCGTCGAGCGCGTCGCCCGGCGACATGTCGTCGACCAGCACCGCGAGGTCGACGGCGTTGACCAGCCGCACCTCGCCGGTCTGCTTGTGGCGCACGCGGTAGACCGGGATGTTGAGCACGCACATCGCGTGGAACGCGGCGTAGTCGCTGCCGGACGGCCCGGCGTAGTTCTCTTCGGCGTTGTCACGGAACTCGGCGAGCAGGGGGGACAGCGCCTTGGCGCGTTCGGTGTCGGCGAGGTTCCGTCCCATCGTGACCGGCGCGCAGTCGCCGACGCTCGCGTTGCGGGACATCACCATCTCGTCGCAGGCCGAGGCGATCAGCGACCCGGCCGAGTAGGCGCGCGTGTGGACCCACGCGACGGTGGGGACCTGCAGGCTCTTGATGTACTTGGAGTACTCGATAGCCAGGTACATGTCCCCGCCGGGCGTGTCGATCTCGAACACGATCGCGTCCGCGCCACCGGCCAGCGCGCGGTCGACGCGGGCCTTGATCGAGTCGAGCTGGTAGTCGTAGAGGATCGGCCCGTCGATCTGCACGACCGCCATCTGCGCGCCCGATGGGATCCCGCTCGTGCCTGCCGCGCTGGGCACCACGGCCCCGGCACCGGGCGTGCCCGTCGGCGGGTCGGTCTGCCAGCCCGCGGCCAGCGCAACCACGATCAGCAGGCACACGATGCGGCGGAGGGTCGGGACCATATGCCAAAGTATAGCGCATCGGCAGGGGGACTTAGGTCCCTCTGCCGGGAATCGCAAGGTCGAGATTCTCCGAAACGCGGACTCACACCCGCGGCTGCTGCATGCTCAGGCAGTGCAGCGCCCCGAGCCCGACCACCAGGTGCTCGGCCCGTACCGGCACCACCGACCGGCCCGGCAGCACCTTCTCCAGCACCCCGCAGGCGATGTCGTCCGACGCCTGATCGAACACCGGCACAAACACCGCGTCGTTGGCGATCAGGAAGTTCGCGTAGCTCGCCGGCACGGGCTGCCGGCCCACGGGGTCGTCGCCGGGGTCGACGCCCGGCGGCGGCTCGGGGAAGTCGTAGATCACCGGCTCGGGGGTCGGCAGGCCGACGATGTTCAGCGGTTGGCCGTCCTGGTCGCGGGCCTGCTGCAGCGCCTCGAAGTTGCGCTGGGTGACGGCGTGGTCGGCGTGGCCCCGGGGCGCGACGACGACCGCGACGGTCTGCGGGTTGACGAAGCGGGCGACGTCGTCGATGTGCCCATCGGTGTCGTCCCCCTCGATCCCGCCGGGCAGCCAGACGACGTGCCGCGTGCCGAGCGTGTCGTGCAGCACCTGCTCGATCGCCTCGGGCCCGGCCCAGGGGTTGCGGTTCGCGTTAAACAGGCACTGGCGGGTCGTCATGACCGTGCCCCGGCCGTTGACCTCGATGCTGCCGCCCTCGAGCACGAAGTCGTGGACCCACAGCGGGAACCCGAGCTTGTCCGCGAGGTGCTGGGGCACGACGTCGTCGCGGTGGCGCTGCCCCTCGTACTTCGCGCCCCACGCGTTGAAGCGGAAGTCGTGCGCGGCGAGGGGGGAAGGGGCCAACTGTTGCGCGGCTGCTGTTTCCGGTTCCCCTGCTTGACCCCTCACGACAAAGATCGGCCCGAAGTCGCGGATCCACGAGTCGTCGGTCTCGATGCCCAGGGAGCCGGGTGTCCGCACCTCGACGTACGGCCGCATCGCGTCGACCCAGTCGGCGTGCTGCGCCTGCGCGGCCTCGAAACAGCCCGGCCAGGTCTCGGGGTTGTGCGGCGGGACCACCCACACGCACTCGACCGGCTCCCACTCCGCGGGCATGCGGTAGCCCAGGTCGCGCGCGGTCTGGCTCGGCCGGTCGATCGTGTCGATCGCGTCAATCGTGGGGTGGGGTTCAAGCACGGTCGTCGTCCGGTCGGTCAGAAGTGCATCCAGCACTCGAAGGCAAACACACAGGTCAGGAAGCCCGCGATGATGACGTACTGGATAAACCAGTTCCGCCGGCCCGCGCGGTAGTGCATCACCGCACGGACCACGATGTACACGATGAGGATCGGCAGGAACGCCAGCAGTGGGCTCATCGTCGGGGCTCAGTCGTCCAGCCGCTTGAGCAGCGGGGCGTAGCTATCGGTCCGGCGGTCGCGGAGGAACGGCCAGCCGCGCCGCTGCGGCTCGATCAGCGACAGGTCGCACTCTGCCAGGAGCACCTCGTCCCGGTCGCGCGAGGCCTGGGCGATCAGCCTGCCGTCCGGGCCGCACACGAACGACGAGCCCCAGAACGTCAGGTCGTTTTCCGTGCCGACCCGGTTGGCGGCGGCGACGAACACGCCGTTGGCGATGGCGTGGCTGCGCATCATGGTCAGCCAGGCGTCGCGCTGCTGCTCGCGGACGTCGGCCGGCTCACCGCGCTCGGGGTGGTTGTAGTAGCCGATCGCCGTGGGGTACAGCAGCAGCGACGCGCCCTTCATCGCGGTGAGGCGCGCGGCCTCGGGGAACCACTGGTCCCAGCAGACGAGCGTGCCGACCCGCGCGGCCGGGTCCCGCCCGTCTGCCTCGGGCAGGCCGAAGGTCTGCCAGCCCAGGTCGCCGGGCGTGAAGTAGTACTTCTCGTAGAAGCGTGGGTCGTCGGGGATGTGCATCTTGCGGTACCGGCCGACCTCTTCGCCGGTGGGCCCGAAGGTGACGGTCGTGTTGTGGTACACGCCCGGGGCACGCCGCTCGAACAGCGAGCCGGAGATCGTGACCCGCAATTCACCCGCCAAATCGCGCAGCGCCGCGTAGCTCGGCCCGGGGCGCTCGGGGTCCAGCGACTCGGCGAGGTCGAACAGCCCGTCGTCCTCGACCTGCGGGAAGTAGTGGGCGGTGAAGAGCTCCTGCGTCACGATGAGCGTCGCGCCCTGGCCGGCGGCCTCGCGGATGAGGGCGCCGCAGCGCGCGAGGTTGTCGCCCGGCTGCGCGTGCGGCGGGCCGGGGCTGGCGTGCTGGATCAGGCCGAGTTTGAGGGTGTTGGCGGTCACGATGGGGCTCCGAGCCGGACATGCTAGGGGCGCGGCGCGCAGGCGTCTACCGACGCGCGCCGCGCGGGGCCTGGCCCGCTATGATCCCCCGTTTCGCCTTCCCCGCCGACCATGCCGCCCAGCCCCACCCCCGACGACCGCCCGGCCAAGCGCCGCTGGACCCGGTCGGGCCTGCGCGGCGTGCTGCTGGGTGCAGGCGAACCCGCGCCGCCGGCGTCATCGAAAACCTCGCGCTCGCAACAGAAGCAGCTCTCCGGCCGGCTCGCGGGGCTGTCCCTGCCGCGACAGGTCTGGGTCCTCTCGCTCTGGCCGATGCTCGAGCAGCTCCTGAACTTCCTGGTCGGCACGGTCGACATCGCGATCGCCGGCCGGCTCGAGGGCGAGACCACCCGCCTCGCCGCGATGGACGCCATCGCCGTCGGCGCGTATTTCACCTGGCTGATGACGCTGCTGCAGGCGGCGGTCGGCGTCGGGGCGTCGGCGATCGTCGCCCGCGCGATCGGCGCGAGCCACCGCCGACTCGCCAACGCCGGCGTCGGGCAGGCGCTGCTGCTGGGCGTCAGCTCCGGCGTCTTCGCCGGGGGCGCGGTCCTCATCGCCGCGCCGTGGATCGCCCGCGGCCTCGGGCTCGAGGGCGACGCCGCCGCCATGGCCGTCACCTACATCCGCATCACCGCCCTGAGCATCCCCATGTGCGGGGCGCTGTTTGTCGGCGGGGCGGTCCTCCGCGCGGCGGGCGACACCCGCAGCCCCTTCCTCGCCATGCTCCTGGTCAACGTGCTGAATATCGCTGTCAGCGCCTACCTCGCCGGCGTGAACTACGGCACCGACGCCGACCCCCGCTCGTTCGGCATGGGGCTAGGCGTCGCCGGCATCGCCGCGGGCACCGCCATCGCCTGGACCTTCGGCGGGTTCGTCATCCTCGCCTTCCTCCTCTCCGGCCGGTCCGAGATCCGCCTCCGACGCCACCGCCTCCGCCCGCACCCCCACACGATGCGCCGCATCATCCGCATCGCCCTGCCCAACCTCGCCAGCCAGCTCGGGTTCTGGTCGATCAACTTCGTGCTGCTGTTCTACGTCAGCCGGCTGGACGAGCCGGGCGCGTTCGGCGCGCACATGATCGCCATCCGCGTCGAGTCCGTCGCCTTCCTCCCCGGCTTCGCGATCTCCGTCGCCGCCTCCACGCTCACCGGCCAGTACCTCGGGCTGGGCGACCCGCAACGCGCCAAGCAGGCGACCTACCTCGCCACCGCCGCGGCCGTCGCCATCATGTCGTTCTGCTCCATCTTCTTTTTCTTCACGCCCGAGCCCCTGGTCGCGCTGCTCAGCCCGGACACGCCCGAGCACCTCGCGCTCGCGCCGCCGCTCTTGCGGATCGCCGCGCCGGTCATGCCCATGTTCGCCGTGTGCATCATCATCGGCAGCGCCATGCAGGGCGCGGGCGACACCAAGGCCACCGCCGTCATCAACTTCTCGGGCCTGTTCACCACCCGGCTCGTCGGCGCGTACCTGCTCGCGTTCACCTTCGGGCTCGGGCTCAACGGCATCTGGATCGGCATGATGGCCGACCTGGGGCTGCGCGGGCTCGTCTTCCTGCTGTACTACCGCACCGGGCGGTGGGCGCAGCGGGAGGTCTGACCCCGCGACGCGTCGGGGGCGTAAGGTCTGTGTCGGCCGGCCCGTCGTGCCCGCGACACCGGCCCGCTATGATCGCCCGCTGCCCATGCCCGAGCCCCCACCCGACCCCCAACGCGAACCGGCCGCCGCCATCGACACCGGGGGTGACGCCGCGGCCGCCCCGCCCGAGCCCGCGCCCAAGGCGCTCGCCGGCCGGCTCGCGGGCATGTCGCTGCGCCGGCAGGTCTTCGTGCTCGCGCTCTGGCCGTTCCTCCAGCAGCTCTTGAACTGGTCGGTGTCCTTCGTCGATACCGCCGTCGCCGGCCACACGACCCAGGCCGCCACCGGCGCGATCGCCGTGGGCGGGTACCTCAACTGGTTCATGGGCATGATGGTCATGGGCATCGGGACCGGCGGGGCGGCGCTCATCGCCCGCGCCATCGGCGGGGGGCACAAACGCCTCGCCCACGCCGGCATCGGCCAGTCGCTGGTCCTGGGCACCGGCGCGAGCGTTGTCGTCGGCATCGCCGTCATCCTCATGGCCCACCCCATCGCCTGGGCCGCCGGCCTCCGCGGCGAGGCGCTGTGGCTCTGCAAGCTCTACCTCTGGATCACCGCCGCCGGCCTCCCCCTCGCCGCCGTCCTCTACGTCAGCGTGAGCTGCATGACCGCCGCCGGCGACACCAAGAGCCCGTTCTTCATCATGCTCGGCATGAACGCGGTCAACCTCGTCGCCACCCTCACCTTCGCGCTCGGCCTGGGCATGGGTGTGCCCGGCATCGCGCTGGGCACCGTCCTGGGCTGGGCGCTGGGCGCCGCCGCCATCGTCACGCTCCTGCTCAAGACCCGCAACGGCCTCCGCCTCCACGCCCACCGCCTCCGCCCGCACTGGCACACCATCCAGCGCATCTGGCGCGTCGCCTACCCCACCCTCCTAGACCGCGGCGGGCACTGGCTGGGCAACATGATGGTCATCATGATCGTGGGCGAGATCGGCCGGCGGCAGATGCAGGCCGACCTCATCCAGGGCGCCCACATCATCGCCATCCGCATCGAGGCGATCAGCTTCCTCCCCGCCCTCGCCTTCGGCGCCGCGGCCGGCACGCTCACCGGGCAGTACCTGGGCGCGCACGACCAGGCCATGGCCCGCCGCGCCGCACGCCAGTGCTGGTTCCTCGGTGCCGGGCTCATGACCGCGCTAGGCGTCGTCTTCGTCGCCGTGCCCGAGCTGCTCGTCCGCATCCTCACGGACATCCCCGAGCTGCTGGACCGCTCGCCACCGCTGGTCCGGCTGTGCGGCTACGTGCAGTTCTTCTTCGGCAGCGCGCTGGTCCTGCAGGGCGCGATGCGCGGGGCCGGCGACACCCGCGGCCCGGCCATCCTGTCCAACTCCCTCACCTGGGGGCTCCGCCTGCCACTCGCCGCGTTGTTCGGCCTGTTCCTGGGCTGGGGGCTCTTCGGCATCTGGGTCGGGCTCTGCACCGAGCTGTTCGTCCGCGGCTGCGTCTTCATCGCCCGCTACCGCGGCAACGCCTGGCTCCAGGCGAAGGTGTGAGCGTCCGCTCCCTGTTTAGCGCGCGACGCGCAGCGTCCGGCGTGGTGAAGAGCACAGGTCTACCCACGCCGGACGCTGTGCGTCGCGCGCTAAACTGAATCCGCATCGTCCACCGGAACCGGCGCAAGCGCCGCCCCACACTCCGGGCAGTGGTCGGCGGTCGAACCCTTCAGGTCGTACTCGCAATTCAGGCACAGGTGCGGGCGGATATTGTGGTGGATCAGATAGGCCATGACCCTTTGACGGACTCGGCGATTTCGCCAACGGATCGGCAACAAAGCACTGCCGGCAGTGATAAACAGCACAGCTAATGCGGTAAGCTCAAAGGTGCCGGGCGTCAATCTTGGCTGGATGAATCCTAGAAACGCAACGCCC
This sequence comes from Phycisphaerae bacterium, assembly GCA_030425705.1. Lineage (GTDB taxonomy): Bacteria > Planctomycetota > Phycisphaerae > Phycisphaerales > Phycisphaeraceae > JAHQVV01. The sequence goes on along the minus strand of JAUHZU010000002.1, from coordinate 351,804 downwards.
ACCGCAAGACAGATCGTGACGACAGCGATCTGAGCCATACAGCCCCAACCACTGAAGAGAATCTCATGAATCGCTTCCCGATCGGCCTTCGTGATCTTCTCGCAAAGTGCGACCTCGGTTAGTTTTTCGAGATTGCTACCCATCTTTGCTGATCCGAGCGACCCCTCAACGCCGCTTGCGCGGGCGCTTCTTCTGCATCGCGCTGGGTTTCTTGCGCTTGCTGACCTTGCCGCTGCCGCGATTGCCTTTCGCGCGGGCGAACTCGTGGGACTTGCTGTCGCCCCGGCGTTTCTTGCCCTTCTTGTCCGGCTGATGCGTGCTGCCGCCACGCTTGGGGTTGCGGTCGTCCAGGACGACCAGTTCCATCTGCCGGCGGGGCAGGTCGATGTCCGCGATGCGGACGGTGAACCGGTCGCCGATGGAGATCGTCTTGCCCGACCGCTGGGCGACGAGCGCGCCGGTGTTGGGGTTGAGCTTCCAGCGGTCCTGCTTGTCGCCGGGCAGCGCGTCGAGCTTGACGAACCCGTCGACGAGGTAGCGGTCGATCTGGAGGAACGCGCCCTGCCCGGTCACGCCGGTGACAGTCGCGGCGAAGTCGTCGCCGAGCATCGTGGAGAGCAGCTGGAGCACGAGGTACTTGCGCAGCTCGCGTTCGGCGGACTCGCTGTTGCGTTCGGTGTCCGAGCAGTGCCGGCCGATGAGCTTGAGGTCGTCCTCGCTGGGCACGCGCGGGTCCTTGGCGACCTTCTTGCCGAGCTTCTTGAGCGCACCGGCGCCCTGGCGTTTCCCGTCGCCCGCAAGTCGGAGGGTGGTTTCGTTTTCGGTGGCGGCCTCGATGACGGCGTTGAGCGCGCGGTGGACGACGAAGTCGGGGTACCGGCGGATGGGGCTGGTGAAGTGCGTGTAGTGCTCGCTGGCGAGCGCGAAGTGGCCGATGAGCGCGGGGGCGTACTCGGCCTTGCTGAGGGTCTTGAGCACGGCCATGTGGACGGCGTGCTGGGCGGGGGTGTCGCGGACCTTATCGAGCAGCCACTGCAGCTCCTGCCGGGACGGGTTGGCGGGGATGTTGTAGCCGGCGACCCGCGCGAACATGCGCAGGTCCTTGAGGCCGTGGCTGTCGGGGTCGGGGTGGGTCCGGCGGACCATCGGCACGCCGATCGCGTGGAACAGCCGGGCCGCGGCCTCATTGGCCTCGACCATGAACATCTCGATGAGCGTGTGGGTGAAAGCGTCGTCCTCTTCGACCGCGTCGACGACATGGCCGGTCTCGTTGAAGACCAGGTCGACCTCGGGCAGCCCCAGCGAGATCATGCCGTCGCCCAGCCGGCGTTGGCGGATGGTCCTGGCCAGCTCGTCCATGAGCTTGAGCGCCTGGATCACCGGGCGGGGGTACTTGATCGGCGACTCGGTGCTGCGCGAGTGCTTCTTCGCGGCGCGGATGTCGTCGTCGATGAGCGCTTGCGCCTCGAGATAGGTCAGCCGCTTGGACGAGCGGATCACCGTCTTGGCGAACCGCTGGGTCAGGGCCCGGCCCTTGCGGTCGTAGGTGATGAAGACCGACTTGGCGTAGCGGTCCACGCCCTGCTGCAGCGAGCACACGCCGTTGCTCAGCACCTCCGGCAGCATGGGGATCACCTTGCGGGGGAGGTAGGTCGAGTTGCCGCGGGCGTAGGCCTCTTCATCGAGCGCGCTGCCCGGCTCGACGAAGTGCGCGACGTCGGCGATGTGCACGCCCAGCTCCCAGGCGGCTTCGCCCTGATCCAGCCGGGTGATGCTGATCGCGTCGTCGAAGTCCTTGGCGTCGGGCGGGTCGATGGTGAGGATCAGCTCGTCGCGGAGGTCTTCGCGGTCGTCGGAGATGCGCTCGTCCGTGCCGTCCATCTTGCGGGCGGCGTCGCGGGCCTGCTGCATAACCTGCGGCTCGAACTTCCCGCCCAGGCCGTAGGCCCGGATGACCGACTGGGTCTCGACATCGGGCACGCCCGACTCGCCGAGCACCTCGACGATGACGCCCTCGGCCCACTCGTTTCGGTTGGCGTCGGGGTAGTCGATGATGTCGACGACGACCTTGTCGCCGAGCTTGGCGTTGGTGGACTGGGCGTCGCGGACGACGATCGGGTCGCCGAGCTTCCGGCCGTCGGGCTGGACCATGAAGGTGTTGCCGCGTTTGACGAGCGTGCCGACGAACTGCCGGTCGGCGCGTTGGAGGACCTCGACGATCTTGCCGGTGAAGGGCGACTTGCCCGCGCCGCGTCCGCCCTTGGAGCGGAGGACCTTGGCCCGGACGCGGTCGCCGTCCATGGCGTCGGCCATGTTGCCAGGGGGGATGAACAGGTCGCCGTGCTCGGTGAGCGCGTCGGGGACGATGAAGCCGAAGCCGCGTTCGTGGGAGCGGTACGTGCCGACCATCTCGTCGCCGACCGGCGGGAGGCCCACGGTGTTCTCCGAGCCGAGGACGATCTGCCCTTCGCCGAGGAGCCGGTCGGCGGCGCTGCGGAAGTCGTCGTGCTGGTCTTTGGGGACGCCGAGCTCGGCCATGAGCTGACGGAGGGTCCGCGGCTCGTACCGCCGGTCGGCGATGTGGTCGAGGATGCGGCTGGTGTGTCGGTCGGACATGAGGGTGTGTTGGGGGGTGGGGGGTTCCCGCGGCGGGGTCGGGCGCGGGGCCTGCGATTGAGCCGCGGGCGTGGGGGAGGGGGGTGGGGCGGTGTAGGCCCCGGTTCGTGTCGTGGACGCTATGCTACAAGAGAACCCCTTTGGACACCGAATCTACGAAAGGCGCAAGCCATGGCCAGCACCCAGGAGATCCTCGACCAGGCGAACGCGCTGGGCGAACTGCTCGCGGAACACGAGACGGCGAAGGCGATGGAGTCGGCGCTCAAGGCGCTGCAGGCCGACACCGCCTCGCAGCAGGCGCTCGCGGACCTGAACCGGTTCGGCGCGTCGCTGGAGGAGAAGGCGGCGCAGGGCAAGCCGATCGAGGTGGCCGACAAGCGCAAGCTGGAGGAGCTGCAGCAGGCGGTCGTGCTGAACCCGCTGCTGGCGGGCTTCCAGCGGGCGCAGATGGACTACACCGACCTGCTGCGGCAGGTGGACGACGCGATCACCGGCCGGTCCGCGGCCGAGGGGCAGCCACAGCCGCAGGCCCCCGCAGCGGGCGGCGCGGGGCCGGTCGTCGGGCTCTAGCCGCCGGCCTCGGCACCCTGGCACGTGAAAGAAAAACGCCGGCACAACGCCGGTGTTTTTGCGTGTGATCGGGGGTCGCTGGGCGTGTGCGGGCTAGTCGAGGTCCGCCGCGGGGATACCGAACGGGTCGGCGGTGAGGATGCCGCGCCAGCGCTGGGCGACCTGCACCAGCTCGTCCCATCGGCCGAGCCGGATCTGGTCGTTGACCTGGGTCGCGTCGTTGGGCACGTTGAGCGAGGGGTACTTGGCGCTCATCGCGTAGAGGCACTTGTAGCACCAGTCCATCATCGCCTTGTGGCCGGGCTCGGCCTCTTCGAGGATGTTGCCGGCCTGCATCTGGCTGTGGATCAGGGCGAAGTAGCGGTACGCCGCGCGGGCCAGCTCGCTGACCTGCTCGTCGTCGACCCGCCGTTCGCGGGAGATCTCGGCGGACAGGAGCTGGATCGCGGTCTGCTCGGGCAGGTACGAGTCCTGCGGGTTGTCCTGGTGGTCGGCGACCCGGCTGTGCAGCAGCCCGAGCAGCGCGTCGCGGGCCTCGTCGACGTCCAGGTTGCTGAGGATCTCAAAGCCGACACGGGCGACCGGCGTCGACGGCGAACCGGCGAAGACCTGCTGCACCTTGGCGATCATCGCCCGCTGGGCGTTGTCGGTCATGCCCGGGCCGCCCTCGGCCATCGCGCGCTCGACACGCTGGAGGTACGCCTTCGCCCCCCAGTACTGCACCGCCGCGTTCTCGTCGTTCAGGCCCACGTCGATGAGCTGGTCGGCCTCGGGGTTGGTCAGCTGCGTCGCGATGATCATCGCGTTGATCCGCACCAGGTCGTCCTCGGCACGGATCGCCTCGCCCATCATGTTCGAGACCTCGACCGAGAAGGCGTTGCGGAACGTCTCGGAGATGCCCGGCGTACGGAACTCACGGAGGATCGCGTTGCGCGCGTTCATCACCTCCGACGCCTCGTCGGACACCAGCCGGCTCATCCAGGCCTCAACAAAGTCGCGGACGCTCTGGGTCTGCTCCTCGGTAAGCCGGCCCTCGGCGACCTTGGCGTCCTGCTGGATCTGCTGGGCACCGGCGGGGGCGGAGAACATCACGCCGGCCAAGAGGCAGGCGACTACGGCGCAGCAGGACCGTCGGGCAATCTTCATCAAAACAAACTCCACGCGGGGGGTCGGGCGGGGGTAGGGGGGGCGGCCGGACCTTTGACGGTGATCGCGGCTCACCACGGGTTGCATTATCTGCCCTCCCGGCGGGTTGTCAATGAAAGCGGCCCAGAGCCGCCTGTAGGACGCGCCCGGTCCGTTATGATGCCCGGCCCCTACTTGGAGACCCGCATGTACCGCCGCATCAAACCCGCGACCGCCGGCCAGGCCAAGCCCGACGCCGTCGCCGTCTTCCTCACCGCCAAGACCAAGACCCCGCCCGCCGGCCTGCCCCAGACCGACGAGGTGAAGGCCCTGCTCGCCCGCGCGACCACCTCCCTCGACGCCGGCAAGGTCCACCCGCTCTACCACGGCAAGGCCAAGCCGGGGCTCACCCTCGTCGTCGGGCTCGGCGACAAGGCCAAGCTCTCGGCCGACACGCTCCGCCAAGCCGCCGCCGCCGCGCTGCGCGCCCTGGACACCGCGAAGGCCAAGTCCGTCCAGCTCGTCACCGACGCCCTGCCCGCCAAGCTCGCCAACGAGACGGCCGGCAACGCCCTGGCCGACGGCATGACGCTCGCCAACTTCACCTTCGACGCGTACCACGGCAGGACCAAGCGGCCGGACAAGCCCAGCAAGCCGATCGACCTGTCGGTGCAGCTCCCGGCCGCGGAGCTGCGCGGGTTCAAGCGCGGGCTCAAGGTCGCCGAGGGCAGCGACACCGCGCGGACGCTCGCCTGCACCCCGCCGAACGTCGCCAACCCCAAGTACGTCGCCAACTACTGCAAGAACCTCGCGAAGAAGAGCGGGCTCAAGTGCAGCGTGATCGACCAGACGAAGGCCAAGCAGCTCGGGATGGGCGGCCTGCTCGCCGTCGGCGCGGGCGGCTCGACCCCGCCGTGCATGGTGATCCTCGAGTGGGCCCCAGCGGGCACGGCGAAGGATGCGCCCGTGCTGCTCGTGGGCAAGGGCGTCACGTTCGACACCGGCGGGTACTCGCTCAAGCCCGACGGCGGCAAGGGCATGAAGTATGACAAGTGCGGGGCGATGAACGTCATCGGCGCGATGCAGGCCATCGCCAACCTCAAGCTCAAGCGCCGCGTCGTCGGCATCGTCGGGCTCGCCGAGAACATGATCGACACCCACGCCTACCGCGTGGACGACATCATCACCTTCGGCAACGGGGTGACCTGCGAGATCACCAACACCGACGCCGAGGGCCGGCTCGTCCTCGCCGACTGCCTGGCCTACGGCACGAAGACGTACAAGCCCGCCGCCGTCGTGGACTACGCGACGCTGACCGGCGGGGTCGTCGTCGCGCTGGGCAAGAAGATCGCCGGCGTCTGGTGCAACGACACCAAGCTCCTGCGGGCCCTGGAAAAGGCCGGCGAGACCGCCGGCGAGCCGGTCTGGCAGCTCCCCCTCAACGACGACTACCGCAAAATGATGCAGGCCAAGCACGCCGACCTGCACAACTCCGCCCCCGTCCGCGAGGCCCATCCGATCCAGGGCGCCGCCTTCCTTAGCTACTTCGTCGGCACCGACGCCCCCAAGAACATGCCCACCACCCCCTGGGCCCACGTCGATATCGCCGGCACGTCCAACACCGACGGCTGCACGCTCATGGAAAAGGGCCCGACGGGCTTCGGCGTCCGCCTGACCGTCGAACTGATCGCGGGGATGTAAGCCACCTTACCCAACCTGATGCCCACGGCCTCGACGCGAGCCACGCGAGCGGCATCGCCGAGGGATCGATTTGAACCACTGCCCCGAACCCACCGCCATGCCCAACGCCATCATCTTCGACTTCGACGGCGTCATCGTCGACTCCGAGCCCCTGCACTACCAGGCCTTTGTCCTCACCGGCAAGTCGTTCGGCTACGATTTCACGTGGGAGCAGTACATGGCCCAGTTCATCGGGTTCGACGACCGCGACGCGTTCAAGTACATGCTGGCCCAGGCGATCGAGGGCGGCGCGACGCCGGACATCGACGACGTCGACACCGCCGTCGCCGAGCTGGTGGACAAGAAGCGGGTGGCGTTCGAGGCGATCGCCGCGGCGCAGACCGCCGCCGTGCCCGGCACGCTGGACCTGATCGACCAGGCCCACGCCGCCAAGCTGCCCATCGCCATCGCCAGCGGCGCGACCCACGCCGACATCGAGCAGATGCTCGCGATCCTCGGCAAGCGCGACCGCTTCGACATCATCGTCGCCGCCGACGACGTCGAGCACAGCAAGCCCGACCCGACGACCTACCGCCGGGCGTTCGAGCTCCTCGCCGAACGCCACCCGGACGCCGGGCTCACCCCCGAGACCACGCTCGCCATCGAAGACACCTCGGCCGGCCTCGCGTCGGCGCGGGGGGCCGGGCTCATGACCCTCGGGCTGACCACGACCGGCAGCGCCGACGCGCTCGCCCAGGCCGACCGCGTCATCGAGCACCTCGAGGGCGTGACGCTTCAGACGCTGAACGAGTGGTTCGCCTCCTGAGGCGTAGGGTTTGGTGGATCGGGGCAGTGACCCGGTACCGCTGACCACCGAAGCACCGCTACACTGCGGCCTGTCCAACTCCATTTATCACCCGACCGCCCGATGAAACTCCAAGGCCCCAAAGGCACCCGCGACTTCTACCCCGACGACCAGGCGCGGCGTCGCTATATCCACGACGCCTGGCGCCGCGTCTCGGTCCGCCACGGGTTCGACGAGGTCGACGGGCCGATCTACGAGACGCTGGACCTCTACAAGGTGAAGTCCGGCGACGGGATCGTCAGCGAGCTGTTCAGCTTCCGCCGGGCCAACGGCACGACGGACTACGCGATCCGCCCGGAGTTCACGCCGACGCTCGCGCGGATGGTCGCGGCGCGGGCCAACGCGCTGCCCCGACCGATCAAGTGGTTCGCGCTGCCCAACATGTGTCGGGCCGAACGCCACCAGCGCGGCCGGCTGCGCGAGTTTGACCAGTGGAACGTCGACCTGCTGGGCCTGGATACGCCCCTGGCGGACGCAGAGGTGATCGCCGTCGCGTGCGACCTGCTGGCCGAGCTGGGCGTGACGCCGGCGATGGTGCAGTGCCGGATCAGCCACCGCGAGGTGGTGCGGCAGATCCTCGCGGCGCTGGGCGTGGCCGACGACAAGATGCAGGACGCGTTCACGCTGCTGGACGCGAAAGGAAAGATGACCCCAGAGCAGTTCACGGACAAAGCCGTCGCGCTCGGACTCGGCAAAGAACAAGTCGCCCGTTTCGACGCGATGTGTGGCAAGACATATGCCGTCGGCGATGTCGACGCGCTCCGCGACGCGGCGGGCATCGACGACGACCTGGCCGACCTCCGCGCCCTCGACGCGACCCTCGCGGGCTTCGGCCTGGCCGACTGGTGCGCCTACGACCTGGGCATCGTCCGCGGGCTCGCCTACTACACCGGCACCGTCTTCGAGCTGCACGTCACCGTCAGCGACGAACGCGCGCTCGGCGGCGGCGGACGCTACGACAAACTCATCGAGCTGTTCGGCGGGCCGGCGATGTCCGGCGTCGGGTTCGGCATGGGCGACGTCGTCCTCGCCAACCTGCTCGAAGACCAGGGGCTCCTCCCCGAGCACCTCGCGCCGACGCCCGACGCGTTTGTCCTCGCGGCGAGTGACCTGGGCGCGACACACCTCCCGGGGCTCGTCGCCACGCTCCGCCGGGCCGGCCTGCACACCCGCATGAGCTACAAGCAGACTCGCAACCTCGGCAAGCTGCTGAAGGACGCGGAGAAAGCCCGCGCCCGCTTCGCCGTCCTCCTCGACGACACCGCCGCCGAGGGGCAGGCACAGGTCAAGGACCTCGCGACCGGCGAGCAGTCGCCGTGCGCGATCACCGATTTGGCGCAACAACTTCGTCTGTAACTGCTCCAAGCCCACGGCTTTGACACGAGCCCCGCGAGCGGCAGCGCCGTGGGATCGGCCCGTGTTACACTCACCCCCCGTGGCCAACCGGCGTTTCCACTACGACCGCGCGTTCGAGCACTATCTCCGCGCCAACGCCATCCCCTACGTCGCCGTCGACGAGGCCAAACGCGCCCTCACCGGCGACCGTCAATCCAAGGTCCTGCCCACCAAGCTCAAGAGCTTCGACTTCGTCGTCTACGCCGAGAAGGGCCCGAACCTGCTGGTCGATGTCAAGGGCCGCAAGCACACGGGCACGGCCGGCCGATCGTTCCAGAACTGGGTCACCCGCGACGACGTCACCTCCCTCACGAAGTGGTCGGAGATCTTCGGCAAGGACTTCGAGCCCGCGTTCGCCTTCCTGTTCTGGTGCGACGCCCAGCCGCCGGACGCGCTGTTCCACGAGGTCTTCGCGTACGGCGAGCGCTGGTACGCCGTCCTCGCCGTCAAGCTCAGCGACTACACCACCCACATGCGCGACCGCTCGGCCAAGTGGGACACCGTCTCCATCCCCGCCCGGGCCTTCGACCGGGTCAGCGTGCCGCTCGGGGAACTCCTCGCCGGCCCCCGCGTCTAACGCTCCCGCCACCCACCCGGAGCCCCCCATGCGTCGCACGATCTACCGCAAGCTCGCCACCCTCACCCTCACCGCCGCCCTCGCCGCCGCCGCCGTGCCCCCCGCGGCCGGTATGTTCCTGCGGGCCCCCGAGGCCCCGGTCGAACGCCTGGTCGACAACCTCAACGCCTACCTCGATGAGCACCCCGACGACGCGCAGGCCCACTTCCTGCTCGCCCGGGTCCACTACATCGCGTTCGCCAAGCGGTCCGAGACGATCCTCTCCCGCGGCGTCGGCAGCGCCGACGAGCTGCCCGACGTCGTCGACCCGAAGATCCAGTGGATCCCCGAGGAGCACCAGACCCTCGAGGAAGACGCGCTGGTCGCACACGCCCGTGCCGCGATCGCGCAGTTCCTGCAGGCGATCGCCCTGGACGAGGACAACGCGCTGTACCGCCTCGGACTCGCGGGCATCCTCGAACAGTCCGCCGACTACGCGGACCTCATCGGCCCGCTCGACGACCTCGCCCCCGCCGAGGAAGAAGACGACGCCGAGGACCCCAAGGCCACGCCACGCTCAGCGAAAGACGGCGATGCCCCTGCCGCGGACGAGGCCGACGACCGCCCGCTGTACGACACCTACATCGACCGGGCGATCGACGAGAACCTGCGCGCCTACGAGCTGCACCGCGAGGCGGCCCTCGCCGAGGACCACCTGCTCCACCCGTTCCTGCCGATCGCGTACGAGGCGGGCAAGGCCTACCTCCGTCTCATGGCCGAGTACCGCACGGACGCGCCCGACGCCGACCTGGTCGCGCAGATCCACGCCGACATCACCGCGATCGAGAGCAAGCCCCAAGCCATTACCCCCATCGTCTTCCGCGTCGAGGGCGACACGCCGACGCACCTGGACGAGCTGCTCGACCCGTCGCTCGTCGTTGACTTCGACCTCGACGCCGACGGCACCGCCGAGCGTCGGCCGTGGGTCCGCCCCGACACCGCGATCCTCGTGTGGGACCCCGAACACACCGGCAGGATCACGTCCGGCCGACAGCTCTTCGGCAACATGACCTTCTACATGCTCTTCGAGGACGGCTACCAGGCCCTCGACGCCCTCGACAACAACCGCGACGGCCGACTCGCCGGCGACGAACTCGCCGGCCTCGCGCTCTGGCACGACCGCAACAGCAACGGCGTCTCCGACGAAGGCGAAGTCACCCCGATCGGGGAGACTCAAGTACGGTCCATCGCCACGAGCCAGACCGGATGCGAAGGCATCCACCCCCGCAACACGGCCGGCCTCACGCTGGACACCGGCGAAGCCCGGCCGACCTGGGACTGGATCGCCCCGGAGGTCATGGCCGAAGCTCCATAACCCCCGGCGGACTTGGAGCACCCCGCGCCGGTCGGCCGATACTCCGGGTATACTCACGCCATGACCCACGCCCAACCCACGATCATCGCGATTATCATTAGCGACCCTGACCAGCGGTAGGGCGGGCGGTTCTTCACGATCCAAACCCAGCAGCCCCTGCCGCGAGGCGGGGGTTTTTGTTGGTGCGTCCAGCCACCAGCCCGCAGCGGTTAGCCCGAGAACACGACCATGAGCGACACCACCACCCAAGACCCCAAGCGTTACAAGAAGACGCTCAACCTCCCCAAGACCGCCTTCCCGATGAAGGCCAACCTCGTCCAGAACGAGCCGGCCTCCATGAAGCGGTGGGAGAAGCTCGACGTCTACGGCAAGCTGCGCGCCAAACGCAAGGCCGACGCCGCCCCGCCCTTTGTCTTCCACGACGGCCCGCCGTACGCCAACGGCGACATCCACCTCGGGCACCTGCTCAACAAAGTCCTCAAAGACCTCGTCGTCCGTTCGCAGAACATGCTCGGCAAGGACTGCCCCTACACGCCGGGCTGGGACTGCCACGGGCTGCCCATCGAGCACAAGGTGATGCAGGACCTGGGCGACCAGGCCCGCGACATGGAGCCGATCCAGGTCCGCCGCAAGTGCAAGACCTACGCCGAGAAGTTCGTGAAGCTGCAGAAGGGCCAGATGCAGCGGCTCTTGACGATGGCGGACTACGACGACCCGTACCTGACGATGCTGCCGAAGTACGAGCAGGGTGTCTTGGAGGTCTTCGCCGGGCTGGTGGACAAGGGGCTGGTGTTCCGGCAGCTTAAGCCGGTGCACTGGTCGATCGCGAACCAGACGGCCCTGGCCGAGGCGGAGCTGGAGTACTACGACAAGGAAGATACGTCGGTGTTTGTGATGTTCGACGCCGAGCCCTACGGCATCAAATGCCTACCAGAAGAAGTTTGGAAACACGACGTTTCATTCATGATCTGGACGACGACGCCTTGGACGCTCCCCGCGAACATGGCCGTTGCTGTCCATGAACGGGCCGATTACGGGCTTTATGAGATCAATCGAAACGGCAAGGCGTGTTTTGTTGTGCTAGCAACTGAACTCGCGACTCAAGTCTTGGCGAAGGAAGGGCTGCCATCCGAGAAGCCACGATACACCTTGAAGGGCTCGGACTTGGTGGGCGTGCGGTATCACCATCCGTTCATCGACCGCGTTTCGCCGGTGGTCTCAGCCGAATACGTCAGCATGGAAGACGGTACCGGCCTGGTCCATACCGCACCCGGCCACGGTGCGGAAGACTACCAAACCGGTCAAAAGTTCTCGCTTCGCTTTGAGGGCCGTCGCAACACCGGTGACAATGGTCAGGTCGCGTGGGGAGATGATGACAAGTTCGGGAAGATGAATCCCACGGTCTACTGCCCGGTCAAGGCGGATGGTACGTACGACGACACCGTGCCGGACTGGCTCAAGGGCCAGCACATCTTCAAGGCCAACGAGCAGGTCGTGGACCACCTCCGCGCCAGCGGGCACCTGTTCCACGCCAACAGGTTCATGCACAGCTACCCGCACGACTGGCGCGGGAAGAAGCCCGTCATCTTCCGCGCGACCGAGCAGTGGTTCGTGGGGGTGGATAAGACATTCGAATGTTTAGCGGGCGACGCGCAGCGTCCCGCGGGTTCGCCTACCACCCTCCGCGACGCCGCGATGCACGAGGCGGCCGAGCGCGTGAAGTTCCTCCCCGAGTGGGGCCGCAACCGCATGCGTGGCATGCTCGAGTCGCGCCCCGACTGGTGCATCTCGCGCCAGCGGAGCTGGGGCCTGCCCATCCCCGCGTTCTTCCCGCCCGAAGGAACTGGAGGCGAGCCGCTGCTCACCGCCGCGTCCGTCCGCGCGGTCGGCGAGGCGTTCGGCAAGCACGGCAGCGATGCATGGTTTGTCGCGACGCCCGAGCAGCTCCTCGCATCCTACGACGCCACGGCCGACCCCGATGCGCCGCAATGGGTCCAATCCACCGACCTTAAACAACTCGTGCGTGGCACCGACACCTTCGACGTCTGGTTCGAGTCCGGCTCGTCGTGGAACGCGGTGATGCGTCACGGCTGGGCGGACAAGCAAGCCAAACAAGTAGACACCGACGGCAAACAACTTCCGGGGGCCTTCCCGACGGACCTGTACCTCGAAGGGTCGGACCAGCACCGCGGGTGGTTCCAGCACTCGCTGCTGCCGGCCGTGGCGCTGCACGGCCAATCCCCGTTCAAGACCGTCCTCACACACGGGTTCATGGTCGACAAGGACGGCCGGAAGATGAGCAAGTCCGAGGGCAACGCGCTGAAGGTCGAGAAGCTGATGGAGCAGTTCGGCGCGGACGTCGCGCGGTGGTGGGTCTGCTCGCTGAACACGGACAACGACATCAAGGCCGACCTGTCGTTCTTCCAGCTCGCCGGCGAGGAGTACCGCAAGGTGCGTAACACGCTGCGGTTCCTGCTGAGCAACCTGGACGACTTCGATCCCAAGCAGGATGCGCACACGTGGACCGATGCCGACGCGGCGAGCATCGACTGCTGGGCGATGGAGGCGTACGTCGCGTTCGCGGAGAAGGTGAAGGCCGACTTTGACGCATTCAACTTCCGGGCGGTCAGCCGGGCGCTCTTCAACTTCTGCAACGACACGCTGAGCGCGGTGTACCTGTTTGCGGTGAAAGACCGGCTGTACTGCGACGCCCCCGGGAGTGCGCGCCGCCGCAGGACCCAGTCGGCGATCTACCGGATCGCGTCCGGGCTGATCCGCCTGCTCGGGCCGGTCTGCCCGCACACTGCGGACGAGGCGTGGCGGGTCCTGCACGGCAGCGATAAGGACGGCGGCGACTGCGTGCACCTCGAAACCCTGCCGTCGTGCACCGGCTGCGGCGCGATCGCGTCGCTGGCGGACCCGCGTTGGGCCGAGGCCATGGCCCAGCGCGACGGGTGGATGAAGGCGATCGAGGACCAGCGCAAGGCGCTGGGCGTCGACAACCCGCTGGACCTGGGCCTCGCGGTGCCCGGCGACTTTGCCGGCTACGACCCTGCGGACCTCGCGGACCTCTGCGGCGTCAGCCGCTTTGTCGGCGGTGCCGACACGACCACGGTCACGGACCTGCGTACCGAGCCGCGCTGCGAGCGCTCGTGGAAGCGTGACGGCACGGTCAGGGAGCGCAGCGACGGCGGGCTGCTGTCGGACCGGGACGCGGCGGCGCTGGGTGTGTAGCGGCTGCGGGCTGTAGCTGTTGCGCGGGCTGGGCGGTCGGCGAAACGGCGAGCCCGGGCGGCGCGGGCGCATCCCCGGGCATCGGGCGGCCGATAGTCCCCGGTGGAGGCCCGCTGATGCCCGTGCGCTACCGAGAAATCCGTGCTGGTGAGCTGGACGACGCCGTCGCCTTTGCCGGCGAACGCGGCAGCTCGGTCACGCCCGAGCGGGTCCGCCACGCGCTGAGTCTGCTGGCGTATGACGGCGACGCGGCCGTGGGCTGTGCGCTGTGTGTCGCGGACGACGGGGGCCTGGTCACGATCGAACTAGGGCTCACGGACGAAGCCGTGCAGCAGGGGCTGGGCAAGACACTGGCCGACACCGCGCTGCGGAAGGTGCAGTCGGCGGGGGTCGGCACGGCACGCATCGTGTCGCTCAACGACGGCGAGGCCGACCGGCTCTGGCAGGCCGCGGGCTGGCTGAATCGTCTGCCCGAAACGGGCCGGGCCTGTACCGGTGACGAGTCCGACACACCGGGCGATACCCGAGCCGATGCCGCGACGTCCGAGCCCGAGCCCGTCGAGGCCGCACAGCCCGCATAACCGGGCGCGGCGGGTGTGGTCTCCACGCCACACGCCGCCCGGGCATGTGGCGGCCGGGCAACCATCCGATAGTCAAGCTGTTGACCGTGCGCGACACCGCGTGTGCTTTCGTGTATCGGCACGACGAACGAACACACCCCATCGGCCGGAGGACACATGCCCGAGCCCCCCCGCATCCTGATCGTTGACGGCGACCCGGTGGTCGCCGACGCGCTGTCGCAGCAGCTTAAGAGCTGGGGCCACGCGACCTCGACCGCGCCCGACGCGGAGCGGGCGATGCGGATGCTCGACGACGCGGCGGGCCGGGCGGCCGAGCAGTTCGGCATCGTCATCAGCGACCTGGACCTGCCGCGGCAGACGGGGCTGGAGCTGGTCAAGCGTCTGCGGCGGGAGCACGGCGACATCGTGCCGATCCTGATCACCGGGTTCGGCAAGGTCGAGACGGCGGTGCAGGCGATGCGGCTGGGCGCGGCGGACTACCTGATGAAGCCGCTGGTGGACGAAGAGCTGAAGCACGCGGTGGACAAGGCGGCGCAGGCCCAGGCCCTGCTCGCCGAGAACCGCGACCTCAAACAACAGCTCACCGAGCGGTACGGCATGGGCAACCTGGTCGGCGGCGACCACCGGATGCAGCGGGTGTACGACCTGGTCGAAGCGGTGGCGGCGAGCGATACGACGGTGCTGATCGATGGCGAGTCGGGCACGGGCAAGAGCATGGTCGGCCGGGCGATCCACGCGGCGGGACCGCGCGCGGCCGGGCCGTTTGTCACCTTCGCCTGCGGGTCGATCCCCGAGTCGCTGCTGGAGAGCGAGCTGTTCGGGCACGTGAAGGGCGCGTTCACGGGCGCGGACTACGACAAGCCCGGCAAGGTAGCGCAGGCCGACGGCGGGACGCTGTTTATCGACGAGATCAACTCGGCCACACCGACGCTGCAGCTCAAGCTGCTCCGCGTGCTGCAGGACAAGTGCTTCGAGCCCGTCGGGTCCGGCGAGACGATACACGTGGACGTGCGATTCGTGGTCGCGGCGAACGAGGACCTGGGCCGGCTCGTGGCCGCCGGCGGGTTCCGCGAGGACCTGTACTACCGGATCAACGTGGTGAACATCGCGATGCCGGCGCTGCGCGAGCGTGTGGGTGATATCCCGCTGTTGGCCGAGCACTTCCTGCGTCGGTACTGCAAGAAGCTGGGCCGGGAGCGCCGCCTGAGCGAGGACGCGCTGGAGGCGTTGCGATCGCACGACTGGCCGGGCAATGTGCGTGAGCTGGAGAACGTGATCGAGCGGGCGGTGGTGCTGAGCAAGACGCCGCGGATCGAGGTAGAAGACCTGCCCGATGCGCTCGCGCGGACGGTGGGGGGGGCGGCGGTGGTGCGCGGGTGCGCCGCGATCCCGGCCGGGGCGTTGCCCGGGGCGTCGCACGCGATCCACGCGCCGTGCATGGAGGGCGGCTGGAGCCCGATGCCCCTGGCCGAGGCGCTGCGCGAGCCCGAGCGGCAGATCCTCCTCGCCGCGCTCGAGGCCAACGGCTGGAACCGGCAGGAGACGGCGCGGCAGCTCGACATCAACCGTACGACGCTCTACAAAAAGATCAAGCAGTACCGGCTGGACGAGCCCGCCTAGCGGGAGCATTTTCACGGCAAACCTGTCTGCCCCTCCTTCCGGTATTGCTTTGCGTCGCGGGACGTGTCACAATCGCGGGCATGACTCAGGACAACGACAAGGTGGTCACGCTCGCCTTCCTCTTCAGCGAGGTCGAGGCCAAGCTATTGTCCGATGCGCTCAACCAGGAAGGCATCCACTCCGAGGTCGCGGGGTTCCTTACCGGTTCGTTCCGTGCCGAGGCCCCGGGGCGTGTAAAGGTGCTCGTGCACGCGAAGGACCTGGCGCGTGCACGCGAGCTGATGGACGACTACACGAAGTCGAAAGAAGCGATCGACTGGTCCCAGGTCGACCTCGCCGGCGATGAAGACGACGCCGCGACCGATGACGGTGGTGACAACACGCCGACGGGCTAGTACACTCCGCACTGCGGGAGGCCGCGCCACGGCCGACATGCACGGGCCCACCCAGTCAGTAACGGGTGGGCCTTGTTATTTCTGCCGCCCATGCCGACCGACATGACCGAGCCCGCCCAACGCCTGCGTGCCCACGTGATGCTGCTGATGACCGCGGCGATCTGGGGCACGTCCTTCGTGTTCCAGGAGATCGCGGTGGCCGCGGGGTTCGAGACGTTCCTGTTCAACGCGCTGCGGTTCACGCTCGGCGGCCTGCTCCTGCTGCCGCTGGTCCTCCTCATGCGTCGTCGCGTCCGTCGGGGATTTCTGAACCGACCGCCGGGCGATGCAACGGTGACGAAGGAACCACGGCAGCCCGCGCGCTACGGCGCGATCGCGGTGGGCGGCGTATTGATGGGCGTCGCGCTCGCGGCGGGGTCGGCCCTGCAGCAGGCGGGGCTGGCGTACCCGGAGACGACGGCGGGCAAGGCCGGGTTCATCACCGGGCTCTACGTCGTGCTCGTGCCCGTGCTCGGGCTCACGCTCGGCCGGCGGACGGACCGGTGGGTCTGGCTCGGCGTGGGGTTCGCGCTGGTGGGCCTGTTCCTCCTCACGATCAACCTGGACGAGACCGCCCCGACCATCGGCCGGGGCGACCTGCTGGTGCTCATCGGCGCGGTGTTCTGGGCCGGGCACATCCTGTTGATCGACCACCTGTCCAAGCGGCACGACGCGCTGGCGCTCTCGCTGGTGCAGTTCCTGGTCTGCGCGGTGCTGAGCGCCGTCATCGGGTGGGCGATCGGCGAGCGGGTGACGCCCGGCGTCTTCGCGGCCGGCTGGCACGCGGTCACCTACTGCGGCGCGATGGCGGTGGGCGTCGCCTTTACGCTGCAGGTCGTCGCGCAGCGGCACGCCCACCCCACGGCCGCGTCGGTCATCCTCTCGGCGGAGGTCCTCTTCGCCGCCGTCGCCGGGGCCATCATCCTCGGCGAGTCCATGTCCGCCCGGGGCTACCTCGGCTGCGGGCTGCTCCTGGCGGGCATGCTCATCACCCAGCTCGCGCCGCAGCAGCGGCCGGTGCTGCCCACGCCCGAGTCGGCGTAGGCGTCGCTACGCTGTCGGGGCCTATGATGGGGGTGGAGACCGTCGTGCACGTGACCGCCCCCTGCGCCTCGACCGCCGACCTGCTGTGGCTCGCCGCCCCGGTGCTGCTGCTGTTGTCGCTGGTGGTCACCTTCGAGGTCGCCGCGGCGTTGACCATCTCCACCCTCCCGCGCAGCCGGTTCCAGCAGCAGTGGACCCTGCACGAGCGCCGGCGTGTTACCCGGCTGTTCCTGTCGGTGTTCCTGTTCTGGCCGGCGATGGTGGTGTCGCTGGGCGCGTACCTGTTCCTGCCGCTGGGCGGGGCGATCGTCGTCTGGACGCTCGCGCTGGGGGTGCTGGCCGTGGTCGTCTACCACATCACCCACGCGGTGCAGCACAAGCGCCGCGTGATGCTCGGCCACTGCACCGGCTGCCTCTACGACCTCCGCGGCTCGCTGGACCGCGACCACTGCCCCGAGTGCGGCGCCGCGCTCCGACACCACCCGGCGATCCGCAGACTGCGGAAACAGCCTGTCACAGGCCGAAGGCCTGGCGGCATCGCAGGCAATAACGATAAGTTGAACACTTATCACTGATCGTCCATGTGCCACCACCACAGCGGTCACATGCCGCCCCATTCGAACTTGAGGCCTCGTCTTCCTCGGCGTGATAACCACAGGCACCGCAATGCCATTGTGTAAGCGGGCTCTCTTCCTCGTCGATATGCCAAGTGAACTGACGCTCTTCGCACTTTGGGCAGATACACAATCCCATTTCGCACACCTTTGCTTTCGGCTGCGCCGAATGACAGGCAGGAATGCCTGTCCTCCTGATCCGCTAAACACCGTTCTTGATAAACGCGTGGCCGATGCGCCACACGTCGCCGGCGCCCATCGTCACGACCAGGTCACCGGGGCGGGTGATGAGCTCGAGCTGCTCGATGATCGCCTCGAACGGGTGCAGGTGCATCGCCGTGACGCCCTGCTTGCGCAGGCGGACGACCAGGTCCCCGGCGGTGACCGCGTGCTTCTCCTGCTCAGAGTCGCGGACGAAGTAGATCTCCGGGACGATGACGATGTCGGCCGCGCCGAAGCTGACGACGAACTGGTCCATCAGGTGCCGGGTCCGCGAGTGTTGGTGCGGCTGGAACACGCAGACCATGCGGTTGGGCTGGTAGTGCGCCTTGAGCGCGCGGAGTGTGGTATCGACCTCGGTGGGGTGGTGGCCGTAGTCGTCGATGACGGTGACGGGCAGCGCGGGGTGGGCCTTGTCGGTCATCGCGGTCGGCAGGGTGCGGCGGCCGACCAACTGCATCCGGCGGTCCAGGCCCTTGAACGACGAGACCGCCTGCCCGATCGGCCCCCACTTCGCGCCCAGGCGGTGCGCGGTGACGGCCGCGACGGCGGCGTTGTACGCGAAGTGGTCGCCGGGCATCGGGTTGATCCAGCGCGCGACCGATTCCTGCCCGCGCCAGAGGCGGACCTGTGCCCCCGCCTGCTTGCCGTCGGCCGTCGACCATCCGCCGTCGGCCACGACCTCGACGCGCCAGTCGGCCTGCGGGGCGAACCCGATCGTCTCGACCGGGCACGACAGCCCCGCCGTCACCGCCAGGCGGTGGGGCGACTCGTGGTGCACCAGCAGCGAGCCGTGGGCCGGCACCCGCCGGGCGAACACGCGGAACGCCTCGACGATCTCATCGATCGAGTCGTACAGGTCCAGGTGGTCGGCCTCGATGTTCAGGACCGTCGCGTGGGTCGGGCTGAAGTTGTGGAAACTGCGGTCGTACTCGCAGGCCTCGGCGATCAGCGTCTCGTCCGCCCCCGCGCGCTCGCTGACCCGCCAGCCCCCGCCGATCTGCTCGCAGTTCGCGCCGACGATGAACGACGGGTCCAGCCCGCTCTGGATCAGGATGTGGCTGAGCATCGAGGTCGTCGACGACTTGCCGTGCGTGCCCGCGATGGCGACGCCGGTCCGCCCGACCATGAGCCGGCCCAGGAGCTGGGCGTACTTCATCACCGCCGCGCCGCGCCGCACCGCCTCCAGCACCTCGGGGTGGTGCTCGCGGATCGCCGCGCTGATCACCAACAGGTCCAGCCCGTCGGGCACGGCCGAGCCGTCCTGCTTCAGCGACACCGGGATGCCCGCCGCGCGGAGCTGGCCGACGGTTTTGGACGGCCCCAGGTCCGACCCGGTGCAGTCCGCCCCCTGCTTCGCGGCCATGCGTGCCAGCCCGGACATCCCGCACCCGCCGATGCCCACGAAGTGCAGCCGACGCCCCGCGAGCGCCAGCGGTGCGGCCGGGTCCGCCAGCGCGGCGGACCAGCCCGATGCGGTCGCGGGGCCGGGGGGGGCGGAATCCGTTCCGGGGGCGGGTGGGGTCATCATTCAGATCGTATCGTCAAGACACGCGGATCGCGCGGCAGTTTTCTCGGCGACTGTTCAGCGAGCGACACGCGGGGCATGTTTACCGACAACTCTTCCTCACGCTATCCTCATGCGTTATGAAGCACCTCCGCCTGCTCCTCGTCGCCGCGCTGCTCCTGCCCCTCGCTGCCGGCTGCCGGTCCCGCTCGACGGCCCAGGCCGTGCTGCCCGACCCGCCGAAACAGCTCCGCGTCCTCACCTACAACATCCACCACGGCGAGGGCATGGACCAACGGTTCGACTACGAACGCCTCGCGGCCGTCATCCGGTCGGTCGACCCCGACCTCGTCGCGCTGCAGGAGGTCGACCGCGCGACCGGCCGGTCCTCCGGCATCGACCAGGCCGCGGTGCTGGGTCAGCTCACCGGCATGAACCACTACTTCGCCGAGGCGATGCCCTACAACGGCGGGAGCTACGGCGAGGCGGTCCTGTCCCGCTTCCCGCTCGACGAGGCCTGGACCGTCAACCTGTCCTGCGACGTCGGGCAGGAGCCGCGCGCGGTTGCCGCGGTGCGGGTCCAGCCGTGGGGCGACGATGGGCCGGATGTCGTCTTCGCCGGCACGCACCTGTGCCACCAGTCCGCCGCGACGCGCTGGCAGCAGGCCAGCGAGATCAACGCCGCCTTCCCGCAGGTCCACCAGCGCACCCTGCTCGCCGGCGACTTCAACTTCACCACCCAGGAGAAGGGCTACAACGAGATCGCCCGCCGCTGGATCGACGCGGCCCTGATCTACGGCCAGCCCCAGCCCACCATCCCCGCCACCAGCCCCCGCGCCCGGATCGATTATGTCTTCACCCGGCCCGTCGGGGCGTGGCACATCGTCGAGGTCCGAGTTATCGACGAGCAGGTCGCCAGCGACCACACGCCCGTGCTGGTCGTGCTCGAGCTGCCCGAGTAAACATGCCGACCTCCCGCCTCACGCTCGCGCTGCTCCTGCCGCTGCTGGTCGCCTGCTCGTCGAGCGGGCCGGCGGGCGAGACGCACGAGCCCAGGCGGCTGCGCGTCCTGACCTACAACATCCACCACGGCGAGGGCACCGACGGCGTGGTCGACTACCGGCGGCTGGCCGACGTGATCCTTTCGGTACAGCCAGACCTCGTCGCGCTGCAGGAGGTCGACGTCGCGACCGGCCGGTCCGGCGGCGTGGACCAGCCCGCGCGCCTCGCCGAGCTGACCGGGCTGCACGCGGCGTTCCACGCGATGAAGCCCTACGACGGCGGGCTCTACGGCGAGGCGGTCCTCAGCCGGCTGCCGCTGGACGCCGGGCCCCGCGGGCTCGACACCGAGGGCCTCGCGCCGGAGATGGCGATGCTCGCGATCGCGGTGGTCGAGCTACGGCCGTGGGGCGACGACGGCCCGGCCGTCACCTTCGCCGGGGTTCACCTCAGTCCCTACGCCGCCGAGCAGCGCCTGTCACAGATCCGACAGATCAACGAACAACTGCTCACCGACGCCGACCGGCTCGTCCTCATCGCCGGCGACTTTAACTTCGAGCCCGGGACCCCCGGGTACGACGCCGTGAACGCCCGCTGGCTCGACACCGCCGACGCGCTGGGCGACGCCCAACCCACCTTCCCCTCCAACCCGCCGACCAAACGCATCGACTACCTCTTCGCCCACCCAGCTGACCGCTGGCGTGTCGTCGAAACGCGGGTGCTGGACGAGCCGCTGGCGTCCGACCACGCCCCGCTGCTGGTGGTGCTGGAGCTGGCGGAGTAGTGGCGTCTCGCACCTGCTTCGCACCGGGTGCATTACGGGTGGGGTACCATATCCCCATGAGCACCTCTCTCGGCACCTTCTGCCTCGTCCTGCACGGCCACCTGCCCTACGTCCTCCGCCACGACACCTGGCCGCATGGCGAGGACTGGCTCTACGAGGCCGCGGCGGAGACGTACCTCCCCATCCTCGCCATGCTCGACGAGTGCGCCTACCTCAACGGCAACCCCAAGATCACCATGGGGCTCACCCCCGTCCTCCTGGAACAGCTCACCCACGAGCACTTCAAGGACGGCTTCGAGCATTTTCTTAAAGACCGTATCGATCGCGCCAGGCAGGACAAGCAAGAGTTCGAGGGGTTCGACGAGCCCAACGGCCACATGATCTACCTGGCCGAACGCTGGGTGGAGATCTACTCGAAGCTGCTCGAACAGTTCCGCGCGATCGACCGCGACATCCCCAAGGCCTTCGCCGCCCGCGCGACGCAGGGCGGCGGCAAGGGCTACGTCGAGGTCATCACCTCCAACGCGACGCACGGCTACATGCCCCTGCTCTACGAGGACGCGTCGATCCGCGCGCAGGTCCGTGCCGGCGTGGCGAGCAGCGAGCGCATCCTCGGGTTCAAGCCGGCAGGGATGTGGCTGCCCGAGTGCGCCTACCGGCCCGGTGGGCCGTGGGACCCGCCGATCCACTGGGGGCATGTGGACTACCGCGTGGGCGTCGAGCACCTTGTCGCGGACGAGGGCATCACACACTTCTTCGTCGAGAACCACCTGATCGAGGGCTGCCGCAGCGAGTTTGTGTTTAACGACGGCGGCTGGCACAAGGTCGGGTGGGACGAGGCGGCGAAGTACCCCAACCGCGGCTGGCAGAGCGTCAACGAGGCGCACTGGGTGAACTCGGACGGCAACGGGCTGGGCCGGTGCATCGCGCTGGCACGCGACCAGGTCGCCTGCGAGCAGGTCTGGTCCGGCAGCTTCGGGTACCCGGCGTCGGGCGAGTACCTCGAGTTCCACAAGCAGTGGGGCAAAAAACGCGGGCTCCGCTACTGGAAGGTCACCGGCAAGAAGACCGACCTGGGCGACAAGCACCTGTACTACCCCGAGAATATCGACGCGAAGGTCCACGAGCACGCCGGGCACTTCTGCAACATGGTCAAGGACCGGCTGCGCGGCTACCGCGACAAGACCGGCAAGCAGGGCGTGGTCGTCTGCACATTCGACGCCGAGCTGTTCGGCCACTGGTGGTTCGAGGGGCCGCAGTTCCTCCGTGACGTCATGCTCACGCTCAACGCCGACCCGGAGGTCGACTGCAAGACCACGAGCGAGTACCTGGACGGTACGTTCGTCGACAAGGTCGTCGCGATGCCCGAGGGGTCGTGGGGCGAAGAGGGCGACCACCGCGTCTGGACCAACGAGCAGGTGAACTGGATGTGGGACATCCTGTACCGCTGCGAGACGAACTTCGGCCGATCGCTGCGCGAGCTGCCCTGGCAGGAGACGGGGAACGCCGAACTCGTCGGGCTCTTGAAGGACGCGGGTCGCGAGCTGCTGCTGATGCAGGCGAGCGACTGGCCGTTCGTGATCCGCCGGGGCCAGGCGATCGATTACGGGATTAAGCGGTTCATGCAGCACGTCGCGCGGTTCGAGTCCTTGATGGACATCGCCGAGAAGGTCGCGGCCGACTCGTCGTACCTCGGCGGGCTGACGGAGGTCGAACGCCACGAGATCGCCGATGCGCACATCCACGACGTGATCTTCCCGGAGATCGACCTGGGCTGGTGGGGCGCGTAGCCGCGGGGTGCGGATCGAGGGGTGAGGATCGAGATCTGACTCGATCTTCGAAATAACCCGGCCTTCGGCGTCTTTCCTACCCACTCGGTACGCGCCCGTCTCCCGCTCGATCCTCACGCCTCCCGCCTGATTCCCCATGCCCCACCAGATCCCGATGCTGACGATGCTCACGGTGGTGCCCGCGATCCTGCTGGGCGCGGCGGCGGTCGCGGTGTCGCTGCGGGCCCCGCGATGCGAGCTGGCGTACTACCTGGGGGTGGGCGTGTCGGTGCTGGGGGTGGTGATCGCGGTGACGTGGTTCTGGCACAGCGGGCGTGACCTGTACAGCGCCTACACCATCGCCGCGCTGTCGCCGGTGCTGACCGGGACCTTCGCGCTGTCGCGCGCGGTGAGATAGGTGGCTGGCGATTAGTGGCTAGTGGCAGGTGAAGGCATTAGACTCGCCACGTTCCACCTCACCACCGGCCGCTAGCCACGCCTATGCAGATCCTCATCGCCACGTCCAACCCGCACAAGCTTGACGAGATCCGCGCGGTGGCCGCGGGGCACCCCGCGCTGGGGCTGACGTTTGTCGGGCTGTCGGATGTCGGGCTGGACGTGCCCGAGCCGGTGGAGGATCGGCCGACTTTTGAAGGCAACGCCCAACTCAAGGCCGCGTACTACGCCGGGCACGCGGGCCTGCCGACGCTGGCCGACGACAGCGGGCTGGAGGTCGACGCGTTGGGCGGGCAGCCGGGCGTCCTCAGCGCGCGGTACAGCGGTGTCGCGGGCGGGCGTGACGTGGTGGACCCGGCGAACAACCGCAAGCTGATGGCGGCGCTCGGCGACACGCCGGCCGACCAACGCGCCGCGCGGTTTGTCTGCGCCATGGCCTTCGCCGACCCGGCCGACACCGCGTGGTCCTTGGTGGTGCGCGGCACGTTCGAGGGGCGGATCATCACGCCCGACCAGGCGGACAACCCGGCCGAGCCCTGGCGCGGCTGCGGGGCCAACGGCTTCGGGTACGACCCGCTGTTCTGGCTGGACGGCCCGGGCTGCACGAGCGCGCAGCTTTCACCCGAGGAAAAAAACAGCCGGAGCCACCGCGGCGACGCTACGCGCAAGATGCTCGCTCGGCTCTCTGATCGCGGGGCGGGCTAATCCGTTCCGATTAGCTGCAAGCCGCATCCCCGACGCGGCCAGACCGGTCGGCGTAACACGCGTCAGCCCACGCACGTCTTTTCCTTCGTACGAGGGAACCCCTGCGCCCCTGCCGTGTCTAACACCGGGGTGCCCGTTTCGGAAGGAAGCAGATCATGCAGATGCAATGCCCGTCTTGTCGCTCGACCCGTTTTCGGCTGATCAAGGTTCTGGCCGGTCACAGCCCGGTGATGTGGACCACCGTGAACGGCGAGAAAGACATCTTCGGCAACTACAAGAACACCAAGCCGCTGCACGCCCACGCCTGCAACGACTGCGGGGCGGTGTCTTGGAATGTCACGATCCAGAAGGAGAGCGACCCCGAGCAGACCGCCCGCGCCCTGGACGAGTTGGCCGAGGCCGACGAGGACGTGCGCGAGGACCCGGGGTTTGTCCTGGCCGATGGGCTCGACGAGTAGGGCAGATGGTTGCCTTCATCCTCCAGGGCGGGTGCCGCGTGACGCGGCATCCGCTTTTTCTTCGCGGGTCGGTCGGCCGAACGCCCGGGGGTGGGGCGTATAATGCGGCCCCGGCGGGCGTCACGACAACGGCCCCGGCGGTTCCTCCGACACCCAACCGGAATCCGACATGCCCCTGCTCCCCCGCCTGTCCCGCCCCGCCACGCTCTCGGCGTTAGCGCTCCTGCTGTTCGTCGTGATGCCCGCCGCCGGCCAGCTCCTGCCGGGCGAAGACGTCCGCGCATCGGTGGTGAAGATCCATACGACCTCGCGGTTCCCCAACCTGTTCCAGCCCTGGCGGAAGGAGGGCCCGCAGGAGAGCTCGGGGACGGGCGCGGTCATCGCCGGCAACCGGATCATCACCAACGCGCACGTCGTGCGCTACGCCAGCCGGGTCTACGTGCAGGGCCACCAGTCCGCCGACCGCATCGAGGCGAACGTGATCGCGTTCGCCCCGGGTGTCGATCTCGCGCTGCTCGAGCTGGAGGACGAGACGTTCTTCGAGGGGAGGTCCCCGCTTCCCTTCGCCGAGGAACTGCCCGCGATCCGCGGCGATGTCAGCGCGTACGGCTACCCGCTGGGCGGCGAAGACCTGTCGGTCACAAAGGGCATCGTCTCGCGCATCGAGGTGGCCGGCTACAGCCACGGCTTCATAGGCCTGCGCATCCAGGTCGACGCGGCGTTGAACCCGGGCAACTCCGGCGGCCCCGCGCTCATCGACAACCACATCGTCGGCATCGTGTTCTCCGGCATCGGCTCGGCGGACAACATCGGCTACCTCATCCCCGCCGAGGAGGTGCTCGACTTCATCGCCGACGCCGAGGACGGCACGTACGACGGCCGGCCCGAGCTGCAAATCGGCACGCTCCAGACGCTCGAGAACGACGCGCTCCGCGACAAGCTCGGGCTCGACCGCGAGACCACCGGCATGATGGTCAACCACGTCCCCGAGGGCACCGACACACCGCTCCAGCCGTGGGACGTCGTCACGCACATCGGCGACCACGACATCGACAACGAGGGCAACTGCCCGATCCGCAACGACCTCCGCGGCGACTTCCGCTACTTCGTGCACGACCTGGTCGGCGAGGACGGCATGGTCCCGCTCACCGTCATCCGAGACGGCGAGACGATGGTCCTCAGCGTGCCCGCGATCGACCCGCCGGCCCTGATGCCCTCGCTGGCCAAGTACAACGACTACCCGCGGTACTACATCCACGGGCCGCTGGTGTTCTCGCAGGTGACCGAGGAGATGGCCGGGGCCCTGCCGCCGCAGTACATCCAGCTGTTCAACTACATCGAGAGCCCGCTGGTCACGCGCGTCGGCGAAGCGCCCGCGTTCGAGGGCGAGGAGCTGGTCGTCGTCGCGTCGCCCCTGTTCGACCACCGCATCACCAAGGGCTACGACAGCCACCACCTCGCTGTCGTCCAGGCGGTCAACGGCACGCCGATCACCAGTCTCGCCTCGCTGGTGACGACCATCAATGCCGTCGAGGACGACTTCGTGATCCTGACGTTCGCCGGCTCGGTGAGCGAGACGCTGGTGTTCGACCGCCGGGCGTTGACGGACTCGACCGAGGAGATCCTCACCGACAACGGGATCCGCTACCAGGCCAGCGAGGACCTGCGCGACCTGCTGCCGAACGAGGACTAAGAACGCGATATCGCTCGATCGACCTGGCACCCCGGCCGACGCCGGGGTGTTCTTTTGCGCGGCGGGTTGTAGGGGTTGGGGCGGCTGTGCAAGTGCGGGCGACGCGACGGGTCGGCCGTGGGGCGGGCGCGGGTCAACCCACCGGCCCAAGGGCCCGACGATGCCGATATGCGGCTGGTGATCGATAGCTTGATCGTCGTGATGGTCCTCGGGGTACTCGGGGGGATCCTCTACCTGAACCGGCAGGACGAACAGAGCCAGATGGCGACCGCCGACGTCATCGCCGCGCTCGACAGGCTTCACGAGCAGACCCGCCACCACACCGCGATCGAGACCGCGGTCGCCGGCCGGGACACCATCGTCGTGCAGGTCATGCCGCACTGGTTCGGCGAACGGCTGCCGGTCAACGTGCTGGTCGGCCCGGAGCAGCCGTGGATCGACCTCGCGCCGCCCGGCGACAAGAGCAGCCACCCGCCCGACCCGGTCGTGACCCGGCCCGACCAGGCCGGCTTCTGGTACAACCCGACGACCGGCGTATTCCGCGCCCGCGTCGCGCCCCAGCTCAGCGAGGGCAAGACCCTCGAGCTCTACAACCAGCTCAACGGCACGGACCTCGAGGCCTTCGAGCAGGCGCCTGACCCCGCGCGCCGCCCGCTCGCCTACACCCCCGGGCTGACGCCGGCGATCAGCTACGCCTCGCCTGCCGCGGAGTGGCTCGAGAACTCCGACACCGCTGCGCTCGAGACGCCGACCGGCACCATCCGCTCGCATGTCGAGCCGACGCACGAACGCCCCGCGGTCCACGACCTGTACGAAGAGGAGCCGATCCTCATCGAGGACCTCGACACCCCCGCGCCGCCGCAGGCCGACGACCCCGCGGACGACCCGGGCGTGCTCGTCGAGACCGAAGCCGAGCCCGAGGAAGCACCCGAGCCGGCCCCGCGCCCGACCCTGCCGCGCACCGGCGGCGGGGAGTAGCCGGCCGCGCCGCGAGCAGCCGCGCCACGCCCGCTACAATCGCCGGCTTATGCCGGATATCCAACAACACACCTTCCCCAACGGGCTGCAGCTCCTCGCCGAGCCGATGCCCGGCGTCCAGTCCGCCGCGCTCACCTTCCTTACCCCCGCGGGCAACGCGTTGCAGCCCGCCGACCAGCTCGGTGTCTCCAACCTCCTCGCCGAGATGATCGGCCGCGGCGCGGGCGGGCTCTCCTCACGCGAGCACAGCGAGGCCCTCGACCGGCTCGGCGTGCACCGTTCGGCCAGCGCCGGCAACCGCCACCTGCGCATCGGCGCGACGCTCGTCGGCGACATGCTCCACGACGCGCTGCCACTGCTGCTCGACCAGGCCCTGCGCCCGAACCTCGCCGGCGAAGAACTCGAGCCCGCGCGCGACCTGTGCCTCCAGGAGATCGACGCGCTCGACGACGAGCCGCAGGAACGCGTCATGCTCGACCTGCGGGCCCGGCACTTCCCCGACCCGCTGGGCCGGCCGGGCGTCGGGCTGCGCGAGCACCTGCAGGCCCTGACCCTTGAACCGCTCCGCGCCTTCTGGGCGCAGGCGGTCCGACCCGGCGGGTCGATCCTCGCCGTCGCCGGCCGCATCGACTGGCCGGCGCTGGTGCAGCGTGTGGGCGAGCTCACTGCCGCGTGGGCCGGCACCGCCGACGAGGTCGTCGTCACCGGCCAGCCGACGCGCGGCGTCAACCACCAGACCGACCAGACCCAGCAGGTGCAGATCGCGCTCGCCTACGACGCGCTACCCGACCCCGACGAACGGTCGATCCTCCAGCGTATGGCCACGGCCGTGCTCTCCGCCGGCACGGCCAGCCGGCTGTTCACCGAGGTCCGCGAGAAGCGCGGGCTGTGCTACTCGGTCTACGCCAGCTACGCCGGCATGAAGGACCGCGGCGCGGTCATCGGCTACGCCGGCACGACGACGCCCCGCGCCCAGGAAACCCTCGACGTTATGACCGCCGAGATCCACCGCCTCCACGAAGGCGTCACCGCCGAGGAGCTCGAACGCGCCCGCATCGGCATGAAGTCCCGCCTGGTCATGCAGGGCGAGTCCACCAGCGCCCGCGCCGCCGCCATCGCCGCCGATCAGTACGTCCACGGCCATCCCCGCACGCTCGACCAGCTCGCCGCCCGCGTCGATTCGGCCACCCTCGACAAGGTCAACGCGTTCCTCCGCGACCACCCACCGGGAACGATGACCGTCGCGACCATTGGCCCCGAAGCGCTGATAGTACGGAGCGAGAAGTGAGTGGCGTGGATCGAGTGTTTGGAGACACGGCATGGGCGACACCGCGATCAAGAGCTATCGAGACCTGAAAGTCTGGCAAGCGGCACGCTGCTGGGTCGTCGCTACTTACCGTGTGACAGCGACTCTGCCCGGCGATGAGCGGTACGGGCTCACGTCACAGATCCGCCGGGCCGCCGTATCGGTCCCATCCAACATCGCCGAGGGGCACGCCCGACGTCAGACCAACGTGTTCATCAATCACCTCGCTATCGCGCGCGGTTCGATTGCCGAGGTCGAGACACAGCTCGTGATCGCTGTTGACCTCGAGTATCTTGACTCGGATACAATCGCACCGCTCCTTCGCGGTGCCGACGAGATCAGCCGGATGATCACGGGCCTCCAACGCTCGCTGCAAAGTGCCCCCTAAACGCTACTCGATCCTCACCCCTCGTCCCTCACTCCCCCTCAAACATGAAGATCCTCATCACCGCCGGGCCCACGCGTGAGCCCATCGACGACGTCCGGTTCATCTCCAACCGCTCCAGCGGGCAGATGGGCTTCGCGCTCGCGCGGGCCGCGGCGGAGGCCGGGCACGATGTCACGCTGCTGCTCGGGCCGGTGCTGATGCCCCCGAGCGTCGAGGACTGCGCGCAGGTCGTCCGGTTCAGTACGACCGCGGACCTCGAAGCACTCCTGGCCGAGCACTTCCCGGCCCATGATGTGCTCATCAAGGCCGCCGCCGTCGCCGACTACCGCCCACGCCAGCTCATCAAGGGCAAGACGCCGCGCGGCGCGGGGCTGAAGATCGAGCTCGAGCCGACCCCCGACCTCGTCGCCGGTTGCGCCGCGACCAAGCGCGACGACCAGACGATCATCGCCTTCGCCCTCGAAGAGCCGGCCGTGATGGAGGCGCGCGCCGTCGAGAAGATGCAGCGCAAGAAGGTCGACGCGATCCTCGCCAACCCGCTGGCCACGATGGACGCGGCCGACATCGAGCCCATCCTGTTCTACGCCAACGGCGACCGCGACGCGCCCGGCCGGATGCCCAAGACCCGGCTCGCCGGCTGGCTGATCGACCAGATCCAGGCCGTCCGCAGCCAGCCCCGCGCCGACGCGTAACTCACACCGCGCAGGCCCGCTCGCCCAGCCCGGCCGCTTCCGGTGCATCACCACAAGCCCGGCCGACCAACGGCACGGGGGGGTGACGCTCCCACCGCTCCTCCGCCGGCCGCAGCCGGACCGCCCACTCCAGCTCGGCGTGTTCCGCCTGCCCCGCCTGCTCGAAGTAGTCCAGAGACGCCTCGCGCACCACCAGCGGTGTCCCGCCACCGGTCCGGCCGACGCGCTGCGCCCGGGTCACGCACAACCGACCCGTACCCGCCGAACCCGGCCGACCCTCCAGGGTCAGGCGCGTCTGCGACGGTGCGCAGTGCTCGCGCACATCAGCCAGCGTCGCGAAACACGACCCGTCCCGACGCGCCGCCGGCGCGTGGGCCAGCTCCAGGCGTAGCGCGTGCGCGCCGCCGGCCGGCCCGGGCTCGACCCCGACACGCACCCCGCAGTCGCCCCCGGCCCAAGCGATATGTCCACGCACCGGCGGAGGTCCGCCCGGCCGGCCTCCCAGCAATGCCACCAGCGCCGGCAGCGGCGCATCGACCACGCGGTGCACGTCGTAAACGCCCGACACCACCTCGGCCGACGCCGTCATCGCCTGCACACGCAGCCGGTAGGCGACCTGCTGGCAGCTCAGCCCGACAGGCGCGGGCACCCGCGCGGGCCGGAGGTGCTCGACCCGCCGGGCCTCGACCTGCCAGAACGCCCACGGCCCGCGGCGCACCAGCTCCAGCCCCACGGGCAACAGCCCCGCGACCGACGCGGCCGGCGTCCGGTACGTCAGGCACACCGCGTCCGTCACGCAGGCATGAAACACGGCAGGGGGGTGGATCGTTCGCATCACATCGCTCGCTTCCTGATCTCGTTTCACGCCGGCATCCCCAGGGCCGGGCCATCGGTACCCGCGTGATCCGCCAGCAGTTCACGGACCCCCACACGCCAGCGGTAATCCACTGGCCCCGCGCTGATCGCGTACTCCGGCTCGGTCTCTTCCAGCCCCAGCGACGTGAACAAACCAAAACTCGCCGCATCCACCGCGACCGGAGTGGGCCGCCACATCACCCGGTCCCGCTCGACCGTGACCAGACGGAGCTGCCTGCCCCGTGTGCTCAGGCCCAGGGACTCGCACTGCAGCCACTGCGCTGCCTCGTCGGCGCTGCGGAAACAGGAGCCCTCCGGCCGCCAGCCCTCGGCGAGGCGGACGCGGATATCGAGCTGCGCATCCGGCGCCGCGGACACCGAGACCAGTCGCACGCGTCGCCCTCGCCGTGCTGCTCGAGGCCGGCGTGCCGGATGTTGAAGTCCGTCAGCCGGTTGCCCAGCCATTGCGCGGCGTAGCAGTCGGCAAACGACCGGACGAAGTAGACGCCGCGTCGGGCCCGGCCCTGCGCGTTGCGCGCGTGGACCACCAGCCGGTAGGCGACCTGCTGGTAGCTCGTGCCGAACCCTCGCGGGACGCCCGCCGGTCGGACGCCCGAGAGCCGGCCGAACGCGATGTTCCAGAACGCCCACCGGCCGTGCGTCGCCAGCTCGAGGCCGGGCGGCAGCAGGTCGCGCACCCCCGCGGCCGGGGTCCGTGCACAGATCATGACCCCGTATTCAAGACGGCCTTGGAGTGTCAGTTGCATGGTGTTCTCCTTGTGTGGGGTTGGACCGGTTCGAGGACGCAGGCGGGCTCGGCCACGTGACGCAACGCGCGTTCCAAGGGCTCGGGCTTGAGCCGCAGCAACGCGGACAGACGGTGGCGCTGGGTCGCCGCGAGCTTGAAAAACCGACGGGTCAGCGGCCGAAACGCGGGCCGACGCATCTGCCGCGCTAACTGCTCGTAGCGGCGCATGACCGACAGGATGGCGAGGTAGGCGTCGGTGTCCCGGCACACCCGGCCTGCGGGATCGACGACCACCAGTTCGCTGGGCCGACCCCGCCGGTCGTGTGCGAAAACCAGGCCGGGGAAAAGGCGACGGGCCTCCGGGTGCTGCTGAGGCACGAACCGGACGGGGACCGTCGTCCGCTGCCGCTCGGCCCACTGACGCAGGCGCAGGCAGAACCCGCACCGGCCGTCGTACAGCACGGTCATACCACGCGTAGGGGGTGCGGCGGGATGGAAACCGTCCCTTGTCATCGCTCACCGCCTTCGGTCAGGCATGCGGTGTCGGCCGCGGCGTAGCGTTCGGCGGTCGTCTCGCGCGCGTGGCGCAGCGCGGACAAGGCGTTGTTGCAGCGGGGCGGGTCGTGCTCGCGGCGCAGCCGGGCGACGACCTCGTCCTCCGCGCCGCCAGTCAGCCAGCTCAGGGCCCGGCGGTTCGCGGCGATCAGGTGGTACGCCCGCCGCGCGAGCCCCGCCATGCCCGGCTTGGCGAGCCGCATCGACAACGCGCGGTACTCGCGCAACGCGTAGAAGCACATCACCCAGGCCTTGTCGTTGCGGTACACCCCGCCGGCATCGTCGATGACGACCAACTCCTCGGGCCGGCCCTGGTCGTCGGTGAGCGTGATGAAGCCGGGGAAGAGCTGCTCCTGCCGGGCCGAACCCTGCGGCACGAACCGCAGCGGGATCAGCGCGGGCTGCTTGGCGAGCCACTGTCGGCAACGCACGCACAAGCCGCAGGTCGGGTCGTAGAGGACGGTGAGCTGTTTCATGGTGATGCCCCGGCGTGGGGGTGCGGGCAGTGACGAACCGGTTCGGCCGCGGCCGGGCCCCGGATGCCCGGCCGCGCGTCCCGCCCCGGCTACTCGATCACAAAGGTGTCGTCGGGCTGGACCGGCGGCGGGGCCTGCTGGTAGAGCGCATCCTTGCGCATCTTGTTGAAGCCGTACAGGTTCAGGAAGTGCATCACCCCGAGCACCAGCAGCACGATGCCGAGCTTGTAGGACAGCAGCTCGAACACGCCGGCGACCGTGCCGGGGGCGTCGGCGGTGCGGAGCGCGAGCGTGACCCAGCCGATGTTGATGAGGTAGAAGCCGACAACCAGCAGGTGGTTGACCGAGTCGGCCAGCTTTTCGTCGCCGTGGAACGCGGTGACGAGGAACACCCGGCCGTTGCGGTGCAGCGTGCGTGCGACCCAGACGGTCGCGGTCACGCTCAGCACGAGGTAGAGGGCGTAGCTCAGGACGGTGTAGTCGGTCATGGTCGGCCTCCTTAGGGCCAGGGGTGTGCCAGGCGCTGCGCCACGGCGGGGTCATCCGAGCAGCTTCCGCAGGCGCGAGCCCATCTTCAGGAAGCGGACCAGCATCGGCCGGGGCAGCGAGCGCACCTGGCCGTACCACCCGCCGCAGGTCTCGACGAGCTGCAGCAACTCGTTGAGCCGCTGGGCGGTGTGTTTCTCGGTGTCGCCCTGCTCGCGGGCCTCCATCACGCACTCGCGGAGCACGGTGAGCGTCGGGTCCAGCTCACGCTTCTTCCGCTCGTCGAGCACCACCAACAGCATCTCCCAAACGTCCTGCTGCGTGGTGAAGTGGTCCTTGCGCTCGCCGAGCACCGGCACGACCTGCACGATGCCCCAGCCCTGCAGCTCGCGGAGGGACATGCTTACGTTCGACCGGGCGACGCTGAGCGTCTCGGCGATCTGGTCGGCGTTGAGCGGCTCAGGGCTGACGTACAGCAGGGCGTGGATCTGGGCGATCGTGCGGTTGATCCCCCAGCGGGACCCCATCTCGCCCCAGTGGAGCACGAACTTGCGGGAGACATCGGTGAGCAGCATGGCGGTATCCGGGTTCGGGGTGACGCGGTTGTTCTTGGTATCGGCCAATCCGGCCTGTCTTTTCAGTCTTTACTGAAATTACAGCACATTCAGGGTCCTGTCAAGCCTCTGGGGAGTGAAATCCACATTATTTGGGGTCGGCTGGGGCCTCGGGGGCCTCCGGGTCGGGGAGGGATTCCTCGGGCGCGGGCAGGCCGGCGGTCAGGCGGGCGAGGGCGTCGTCGAGGGTGCGCTGGGCGTTGGCCCGGCGGACCGTGCTGCCGTCGCCGGTGGTGGTGTACATCTCGTTGAGCGCATCGATGCCGATGCAGGCCATGGCCAGCTCGAGGGTGTCTTCGCCGCGCTGGATCGTCATGCGGACGGTCCCGCCGTCGAGGTGCGCCCCGATCGCGCTGCGGACCCACCGCCGGACGCTCTCGATGGTGCCCACCCGCGTGGTCTTGCCGTCGATCGAGAGCACGACATCGCCGGGCTGGAGGTAGGCGTAGCCGGGGAAGCCGGGCATCGTCGCGAGGATGATGAGCCCCGCGTCCTCGCCGTAGGGGTTCTTGTCGGGGAGCAGTGGGTTGTACGAGAAGCCGACCGCGGCGGACTCGCGCACACCGATCGGCGTGTTCTCCTCGGTCCAGGCGCGGATGATCGCGCGCATCAGGTGGTGCTCGGCGACGATCAGCAGTCGGCGGCGGCGCTCGGGGTCGCTGGAAGTGGGGAGCTCGAGCATCGCGCGCAGGGCCGGCTCGTCAAGCGTGTTGTCGCGCAGCAGCGCGGCCGTCGCCCCGGCACGGACGGCGTACTCCGGGTCGGCCAAGCGTTCGACCAACTCCTCGCGGGTCGGCGCAGGCGCCGCCTCGTCGGGCTGCGGCTCGGGCTGTGCGGCCGGCGGGTCGGGCTCGACCGCGGGCTGCGCGGCGGCCGGGAGCGTCCCGCCCGCCAACACCGACACGGCCAAGATGTGCATCACGGGCTTGAGCATTACACGCATTCTACGGCCTCGCGTTGCCGGGCTGAACCGGGTCGACCGGCGGGGGCTCGTCGTGGCCCGCGTCGAGCAGGAGCGTCGACCACGCCTCCTCCCACAGGAACCGGAACGGGTCGATCAGTTCGTAGGCCGTCCCGCGCACCGCGTACATCCGGGGCAGCGCCTCGGCCCGGGCCAGGGGGACCGTCAGGGCGACCGCCTCACCCCGGCGGGCGACCAGCATCTCCACCGGCTGGTCGAGCGTATGCCCGCGGACCGTATCGATCACGTACTGTTGGCCGCCCGCCCCGAGTTCGGGGATCGGCTGGCCGTCGATCGCGAGGATCATGTCGCCCTGCAGCAGGTACGCGCCGCCGGGGAAACCGGCGGTGGTCGACGTGACCTGCGCCCCGTGGGGGTAGCGCTCGGCGAGTTCCGGCGCGTCGGGGCCGAGCATGCCCGCCGTGGCCATCACACGGAACTGGAAGCCGATGAGCACCGTGTCGTCTTCGAGGTCGGCGAGTTCCTCCTCGCGCAGCCGGGTGAGCACCTGGTGCTGGACAACACCGCGCGCGGCGTTCAGCTGCTCGGGTGTCTGGGCCGCATGGAGCAGCCGGACCAGCGTTCCATCGTCGAGCCGAGCGAGGAGCAGCGCGGACCGCGCGGGCATCGAGTCCGCATCGTCATCGCTGTAGAAGTCCTCGATCAGGCCGGGCAGGGTGTCCGCGTTGACCTGCGGCGGCGGCTCCTCGGCGGCGACCCGATCTTCCGGTTCCGCGATGACCCCCACCGGCAGGCCGACAGCCAGCAGCAGCCCGAGCGCGAGACGGGGGAGGTGTGGGGGGTGGTTCATCACGGGCACCGTCTGGGTCGGGGTTCGGTCGGCCCGGCGGGTTCAGCCCTCGACGGCGGCGACGAGGGCGTCGGCCTGGTCCTGGAGCCAGACGACCTTGCGTTCGACCATCTCCAAGAACGGCGGGCCCTCCATGCGGGCGAACCGGCCGGTCGCGGCGATGGGGATGACGCTCTCGGCGACGAGGGCCTGGATCATGAGCCAGGGCACGATGCGCAGCTCTGCGCGGGAGAGCACGTTGTCGGGCACCGAATCGTAGCCCCGCAGGAACCGCTTGAAGCGGGACTCGTCGATGTAGTCCGGCCACTCGCGCGGGTCGTCCCCGCCGCCGATGATCGAGAACTGCAGCGCCCCGTTGGCGGCGTCGATGATGCGCTGGTGGATGCGGGCGGCGTCGTAGTCGATGACGGCGACGACCCGGCTGCCGCGGAAGAGCATGTTGCCCGGGTGCCAGTCGCTGTGGACGATCTGCGTGGGCCAGTCGCTGAGCCCGGCGTCTTCGACGCGCTGTACGGCGTCGAGGTAGGCCTCGTTGAGGAAGCGGTTCAGCCGGCTGATGCGCTGGGCCTGCTCGGGGGTCTGCGCGGGGCTGAGTCTGGCGAGGGTGTTGGGCAGGGCGGCGAAGGCGTTATGCACCGAGCGGGCGTTGTGGTACGAGCCGGTGGGCGGGTCGTACTGGGGGTGGTAGGTGCGGATGAGCTTGTGCATGAGCCCGAGGGTCTTGCCGGCGTCCTGCGTCGCTTCGAGGGACTGGTCGTAGGGTGTGCCTTTGATGTACTCGAACAGCTCGTAGGTGTGCCCGTCGTGGCGGAGCATGGAGTTGTTGTCGCGCCGCGTGCCGATGAGGTGGGGCAGGGGGAACTGCTGGGCCGCGAGGTGGAGCTGGATGCCGTGGCAGAACGCGACCTTGTACTTGTCCTCCTTGCCACGGGCGCGGCGTTTGAGCAGGTACAAGCCGCTGTCGGTGCGGAGGATGAGTTTGGGCGCCTTGCGCGAGCCGCGGGGGTAGGCCTGGATCAGGTCGATCACGCCCAGGTCGTAGTGGCTGAGCACGATGGCGAGTTCTTCGGTGCCGAAGGTCTGCCGGCCGGTCTTGTCGGTCGCGGGCTTCTGCGGGCTGGACCCGCCGGCGGAGGACATGCCGCTGAGGCCGGACGCGCCCGAACCGCTGAGGCCGGTGGTGTGTGAGCGCGGGTCCGCGCCGCCCGCCGGGCTCGGCCGAGTCGGGTTGGGGCGTGGGTCGGGCATGACGGAGACGCGTTCGGCGATGTTTGAGAAGCGTGAGAAGTGCCGGCAGGCGGGCGGGGACGCAAACGCGGGTGTGGCCTGCCCATGATCACATCGGGTATCGCGGGCCGGGGATCGGAGATTACTCCACGTTCTGGACCTGCTCCTTGATCCGGTCGATGGTGCTCTTGAGCTCGACGACGCACCGGCTGATCTGCGCGTCGTTGCACTTGCTGCCCATCGTGTTCGCCTCGCGGAGCATCTCCTGGGCGAGGAAGTCCAGCGTCCGGCCGGCCGGGGCGTCCTCGTCGGAGGCCAGCACCTCGCGGAACTGCGCGACGTGGCCACGCATCCGAGCCAGCTCCTCGGCGATGTCCGCGCGGTCGGCGAACACCGCGACCTCCCGGATCAGGTCCGTCTCGTTCACCTTGAGCTGCGCCTTGGCCATCAGCTCGTCCACCCGGGCCCGCAGCTTGTCGTGGTACTCGTCCACCACGCGCGGCGACCGCTCGGCCACGGCCTCGACCTTCTCGAGGATCACGTCCAGCAACCCCGACAGGTCGCCCGCCAGCGCCTTGCCCTCGGTCGTACGCATCGACAGCAGCTTCGCCAGCGCGCCATCCAGCAGCGACAAGGCGACGGGCCGGGCGGCGGTGAGCATCGCCTCGGCGTCCTGCGCCGGCTGCATCACGCCCGGCATCGCCAGGAGCTGGGTCAGGTCGATGTGCATCGACTGGTCGTGGACCTTCTCGCGGACGATCTCGAGGTGGCCGAGGTAAGCCATCAGCGCGTCCTCGTTGATCTTCGAGGCGGCGCTCTCGCCGTCCAGCCGCATCTTCAGGTTCAGCCCGAACGAGCCGCGGGCGACGCGCTTGCGCAGGTGCGACTCCAGCTCCGCCTCGAGCCCGAGCAGCTCCTCGGGTAGCCGGCAGGCCAGCTTGAAGAACTTGTTGTTGAGACTCCGCAGCTCGAGCGTGTAGCTCACCCCGTCGCCCCCGGCCGAGGCGTCTCCGAAACCGGTCATCGAGCGGATCATACGCGGCGTCCAGGGGAGTCCATCGGGCGGGAAGCGGTGGCCGAGGTTACTCGGCGGGGTCGTCGTCGCTCGTGCCGGCCGCGCCGGCACCGTCCTCCACCTGCGCGGCGGGGTCGGCCTCGCCCGCGTCGTCCGGGCTGGGGGCCGTCGTCCAGGTCAGACCCATCGCCAGCCCCAGGAACAGCAGGAAGCACACGACGGTGACGATCGTGAGCACATCCCCGACCCGCGCGCCGACGACCGCGCCGGCGCTGCCGCCGCCCGCGCCCCCGCCGAACGCCCCCGAGAGCCCGCCGCCCTTGGGCTTCTGGATCAGGATCACCAGCATCATAAAGATGCAGACGATCGCGAAGGCGACCGCCATCAGCCAGACTTCCCAGCCCAGCCCCGCGGCGAGTGTGTGTGTCAGAGTGTGCATTGTGGTTCTTCCTGTCTCGGTCGCGCGGGGGTGCCCGCGTGGTGTTTGTGGTGAGAGGGGCGGTAGCGCCTTGCTTTACGCCGTGACCCCCGCCGCGGCGTCGATGATCGCGGCGAAGTCCTCGACCTTCAGCGACGCCCCGCCGATCAGCCCGCCGTCGATGTCCGGCTGGGCCAGTAGGTCGCCGGCGTTGCCCGGCTTCATCGACCCGCCGTACTGGATGCGGACGGCCTGGGCGGTCTCGT
Source organism: Phycisphaerae bacterium (assembly GCA_030425705.1). GTDB lineage: Bacteria > Planctomycetota > Phycisphaerae > Phycisphaerales > Phycisphaeraceae > JAHQVV01. The sequence goes on along the minus strand of JAUHZU010000002.1, from coordinate 313,709 downwards.
CGTTGTAGATGCCCTTGAGGCAGCCGCGGATCGCGGCGTGCGCCTGCTGCGCGTCCTCGGGCGTCGCGGTCTTGCCGGTGCCGATGGCCCAGACCGGCTCGTAGGCGATCGTCACGCGGGCCATCTGCTCGGCCGAGACGCCCGCGAGGCCGAGGCAGACCTGGCCGTAGTTCACGAAGTCGGTCATGCCCTGCTCGCGCTGCTCGAGCAGCTCGCCGATGGCGAGGACAACCTCGAAGCCGGCGTCGAGCGCGGCGTGGACCTTCTGGTTGATCAGCGCGTCGGCCTCGCCGACGACGTGGCGGCGCTCGGAGTGCCCAATCAAGACGACCGAGCAGCCGACGTCCTGGAGCATGGACAGCGAGACCTCCCCGGTGAACGCGCCGTTGGGCTGGTGGTAGCAGTCCTGCGCCCCGACGCGGATCGGGCTGTGCTTGTTGGCGAAGACCGACGCGACGGGCATGAGGTAGGGGAACGCCGGGAAGACCGTGACCTGGACCCCCGCGCCGGTCACCGCGTCGGCCAGGCCCGTCGCGAGGTCGAGCGCGTCCTGCAGGTGCAGGTTCATCTTCCAGTTCCCGCCGATCGTGGGGGTGCGGCTCGCCAAGGTCCAGCTCCAAAAAACAACGTGACAAGCCCGGCACGAGGCTCGGGCCGAACATGAGAACCCAAGATGATAGCTGATTCAGGCCCCCGGCGTCGCGTGCCGGGCCGTACGAAGCCCCCAAAAACCGCACGGATCGGTCCCTAAGACGCCTTCGACGCCGGCACCTGCCCGCCGCGCGTGCCCAGCGGCAGCCCCTCGCACCCGCGGAGCAGGTCCACCGCGCCCTGGCCGGTCAGTTCCGCCACGGCCGACGCCACCAACCGACGCAACTCGCGGGTCTTGCACCGCTCATCAAACGACAGCAGCGCCGTCCCGTCGCTGGACAACACCCGTGCCCGCAGACGGAACCAGTGCGAGTCCGCGTTCCGCTCCGCCCGCGACTGGGACGGGTCGACCTGCTCGGCCAACACCGCGATCGGCGAGTGGCAGTCCGCCCCGAGCCCTGCGACCACCTCGCGCTCGGCGTGTACCGCCGTCGAGGTCGTCGGGTCGTTCAAGGGCAGGCAGCGCGTCAGCGAGATGTGGTCGTCCCGCCGGCACTGGATCCCGAGCGCCCCCTGCGCCGCGGCGGGCAGCACCGCATCCACCGGCAGGACGCCGGACAGGTGCTCGTGCAGCCCGAGCCGGCTCAGCCCCGCGGCGGCGAGCAGCGTCGCGTCCGGGCCCACACCCGTGGTCGCCCGGCTGATGCGTGTCCCCACGTTGCCGCGGATCACCTCGATCGTCAGGTCCGGCCGGGCACGCAGCACCTGCGCCGCGCGGCGCGGGCTTGAGGTGCCCACCGACGCGCCGCGCGGCAACGCCGACAACGACGCCGACCCGTGACGCGACACCAGCACGTCGCGCACGTCCGCACGCCGCGGCACCGCCGCGATCTGCAGGCCCGGCGTCTCGTCGTCCGCCGGGATGTCCTTCATGCTGTGCACCGCCAGGTCCGCCTCGCCCGACAGCACCGCCTGCTCCACCGCCTTGGTGAACAGCCCTTTGCCCCCGACCGACGACAGCGGGCCGGACGTCACCCGGTCCCCCTCCGACTCCACCCAGACGTATCGCACCTCGACCCTTGGGTGCAGCCGCGACAGCCCCGCGCCGACCATCTCGGCCTGGACCCGCGCGAGCGGGCTGCGGCGAGACGCAATCACAATGGGTTTTCGGCTTCGTCGCAATGCTTCGCTTCCCTGCTCGGTGCGCCCCAGCCATACTATACCGACCGGGCCAGCCCCCGCAGCCGCTAGAATCCATCATGCTCAACGCACTGCTCATCGCCGCCCTTGTCCTGCTCGTCGTGGTGATCGTGCTGCAGTGGCTGCTGCTCCAACGCGCCGGCCGAGACACGCAACACGACAACGCCGCACGCCTCGACCAGCTCGCCGCCGAGTCCGCACGCCTCCCACAGCTCGTCCGCGACGAGGCCGAGCGGCAAGCCAAACGGCAGGACGACTCCGCGCACGCGCTGCGCGAACAGCTCGCCGCCGCCGACCGCGCGGCCCGTGAGGAGCAGGCCCGCACCGCGAAGCAGCAGCGCGAAGAACTCGCCGGCAAGTTCGAGTCGTTCGGCACGACGATGAAGCGCGACATCGAGTCGCTGGGCAAACACCAGCACCAGCGCCTCGCCGACGTCTCCGAGCGTGTCGAGAAGCTCACCGAGGCCAGCGACAAGAAGGCCGACACCCTCCGCCTCGCCGTGGAGAAGAAGCTCGACCAGCTCCAGCAGAGCAACGACCAGAAGCTCGAGAAGATGCGCCAGACCGTGGACGAGAAGCTGCAGACCACACTGGACAAACGCCTGGGCGAGTCGTTCAAGCTCGTCAGCGAACGGCTTGAAAAAGTCCAGCGCGGGCTCGGCGAGATGCAGGAACTCGCCACCGGCGTCGGCGACCTGAAACGCGTGATGACCAATGTCAAGACCCGCGGCACGTTCGGCGAGTTCACCCTCGAAAGCATCATCACCCAGTCCCTCACCCCCGACCAGTACGAGAAAGAGTGCTGCATCCGCCCGGAGACCAGCGAACGCGTCGACTTCGCGATCAAGATCCCCGGCGACCACGGGACGCACACGCTCCTCCCCATCGACTCGAAGTTCCCGGCCGAGGACTTCGACCGCCTCCAGTCCGCCACCGACCCGAAGCAGGCCGAGGACGCCCGCAAGGCGCTGGACCGCACGGTGCTGGGCTTCGCGAAGGACCTGACCACCAAGTACCTCTACGAGCCGGTCACAACGCCGCACCTGGTGCTGTTTGTGCCGACCGAGGGGCTCTACGCCGAGCTGATTAACCGGCCGCACCTGTTCGAGGCCTTCGGGCAGATGCGGGTCATGCTCGCCGGGCCCACCACGCTGATGGCGACGCTCCACACCGTCCGGGTGATGTACCGCAACCAGGCGATCCAGAAGCACGCCCAGGAGATCGGCCAGATGCTCGGCGTGGTCAAAGACGAGTTCGGCCGGTTCGAGGTCGTCGCCCAGAAGATGCAGGAGAAGCTGGAGAGCACCGCCCGCGACTTCAACACGAAGATCGGCCGCCGCGCCCGCGCGATGGGCCGGGCGCTCAAGACCATCGACGCCGGCGCCGACCACAGCCCGATCGCCCAGCTCATGAAGCTCGAAGTCGATGAGTCCGCCGACGAAACACCGGGCGATGCGGACGACGACGCGTCGCGTGAATCGCAGGCCTCGGCGACTTAGAGCCCCGCTCGTCACGCCCCGCCGCGTGTGACGCGGCGGCTAACCAAAAACGCTTATACGAACGCGCCCCAATAGCCGCTGCGTCACACGCGGCGGGGCCCACCGGATGCGCCATTACTCACCGCCCACCTCAAACCCGGCCGCGGCGCGGAGTTCGACGTAGCGTGGGAGCTGCTCGTTGAGGCGGGCTTCCAGCGCGTCGCCGGGGGCGCGGGCCTCGGCGAGCTGCTGTGCGGCCTGCTGCTTGGCCTGTTCATGCAGCGCAACCTCGGCACGCAACGCCTCGATCGCCGTGGGCAGACCCGCGATTTCTTCATGGAGCCGGTCGAGCGCGGCCACCGCCGACTCGTGCTCGAACTGCGCATCCTCTAGGTCGAAGGTCATGTCTTCCATCGACGACGACGCGTTGGAGCTGGCCTGCTCCAGTGTCGCCAGCGCCGCGCGGGCCTGCTCCAGCGCCTGCGCGACCAGCTCGTCACCCTGGGCCTGCTCGGCCTGCTGCGCAAGCGCTTCGACGGCCTGGCGGTGGCTCGCCAGCATCTCCGCACGCTGGGTCGCGGCCTGCTGCCGACGGGCCAGCTCGGCCGCCGCGTCCTCGACCTGCTGCTGGGCCTCCGCGACCCGCACCTGCTGGCGCTCGACGCGCTGCGGACCGGTCGCCAACGCCTCCTCCGCCTCTGCCAATTGGCTGCGCACGCCCTCGAGCGCCAGCGCGGCCTCCTCGTCGACGAGCACGGCGGGGTGCTCGGCCGCGCGGAGCTGCGCGAGCTCCTCACGCAACGCGTCCAGCTCCAGCCGGAGCTCCGCGGCACGCCACTTCGCGACGCGACGCGCGGCCAGCGCGTGCTCCCGCTCCGCGGCGACGCGGGCCTGCTCGCGCTCGGCGTGGGTGGCCTGCGCCGAGGCGGCCTGCTGCGTAGCTTCCGCCTGCCGCTGGGTTGCCGGCGGGACCTGCTGCTCGGCCTGGGCCAACGCCTGCTGCGCCTGGTCGCGCATGCCGGTCACCGAGGCGAGCTCCTGCTCCGCGGCTTCGAGCTGCTGACGCACCGGGTCCAGCGCGGCCGACGCTTCCCGCAGCGCGGCTTCCGCAGCACCGTGCTGCTGCGCAGACTGCTCGACCTGCGCCGCCGCGGACTGTACGCGCTGCTCCTGCTCGGCGAGTTGACGGCTTTTCTCCTCCGCCACCTGCCCGGCCTGCTGGGCCTGTTCCTGCAACGCCGCGTCGTCCGGCGATTGCTCCGCCGCCTGTCGCGCCGCCTCCGCCGCGGCGCGGGCCTGCTCGGCCTCCTGCGCCAGCGCATCGCGCTGCGCCACCGATGCCGCGTGCTCCTGCTCGGCCTGACGCATCTGCCCCGCCAACGCGTTAACCGACTGTTGTGCCTGCTCCTGGCGGGCCGTCATCTCCGAAACCTGCCCGCGCGCCGTGTCGCGCTGCTGGGCCTGCTGCGCGACGATGGCCGAGGCCTGTTCCATGGCCTGTCGGCGGCGGTCGACCTCCTGCTGCGCCGCGGCGAGCTGGCGGTCCGCCTCCTGCAGGGACGACTGCGCCACGGCCACGGCCTCCGCCGAGCCCGCGTGCTGTGCCTGCGCCTGCGAGTACGCCTCCCGCGCCGCGCTCTCGCGCCCGGACCACGCCGCGAGCTGCTGCGCCAGCGGCGCGGGGTTGACGTCCAGGTCCACCTGCTCGTCGGCGTCCTCGACCGGCGTCCACCGCAGCAGCCGGCCGGTCAGGTCGCCCGCGAGGATGTGCCGGCCGTGCGTGTCGAACGCGGCGGCGAGCGCGACATCGCTGAACGGCGCGATCTCGCGGGAGAGGTTGCCGTTCGCGTCCCAGACCTTGACGCGCCGGTCCCGCCCGGTCGTGACCAGCCGGCCGTCCTCGGCGAACGCGACGGACTGTGTGCCGCCGCCGTGGGCGCCCCAGACCTTGACCTGCGTGCCGCGGGTCATCTCCCAGAGCCGGGCCTGCCCGTCCTCACCGACCGACGCGAGCACGTTGCCGTCGTACCGCCAGGCGACCTGTGTGATGCGGCCGTCGTGCCCGTCGAGGGTATAGAACGGCGCGCCGGTCTCCGCCTCCCAGACGTGAAGCCCGCCGTTGCGGTCGGCCGTCGCGAGGAGGATGCCGTCGGGGCTGAACGCGACCGCGGTGATCCATTCGGTGTGTTTCTCGATGCGGTAGAGCAGCTCGCCCGTCGCGAGGTCGAAGACCTTGACGACCTTCGCCGGCCCGCCGAGCGCGACAAAGCGGTGCATCGGGTCGATGTCCGCGGCGAGGACCGCGTCGGTCTCTTCACCGACACGCGCGACCTCGTTGCCCGACTCGACGTCCCACACGATGACCCCGCCGCTCTGTCCGCCGACGCCGCCGCCGGCCAGGAGCAGCCGGCCGGTCCCGCTGAAGCGCAGCACCTCGGGCTGGCCCAGCTCGAACGGCAGGACCCCCAGCAGCTCGAGCGTGTCGGTGTGGTAGACCAATACCTGCCGCTGGCCGGCGACCGCGACGATCGGCGACCAGGGGTGCCCGGCGATCGCGGTCACCGCACCGGGGCGGGGCGTCTGCACGATCGTACCCAGCGGCATGTCGCGCGGCATGAGCGGCGGCCCCTCGGGCCGGCCCATCGTCGGCGCGCCGACCGACAGGTCTACCGCCGGCCGGCTGGGTGCCCGAACGGCGCTGTCGGCGGTCTCCCGGCAGCCCTGCGCGATCCACTGGCGGACGACCTCGATCTTCGCGGCATCAATCGCCGGCTGGTTGGGCGGCATGGTGGGCGTGCGTGTGTGGTCCATCACGCCGACCAGCGACGAGCCCGCGGGGTCCTGCGGCGCGACGATCTCGCCGGCCGATCCGCCACCCATCAGCGCGGCATAGTTGGACAGGTTCAGCCCGCCGCTCTGCTTGTCCGGGCCGTGGCAGGTGAAGCAGTGCTGCTGCAGGATCGGCCGGACATGGTCGATGTACGTCACCGGCGCGTCGTCGGCCAACGCGGCGGGGGCGCAGAACAGGGCAGCGGCCAGGAGGGTTGCGTGTGTCTTCATCGCGTGTCGTGGCGGTGTCGGGTCAGTGGTTGAACATGAACTCCTTGGAGTTCAGCAGCGCCCAGAAGATGTCCTCGAGCGCCTGCCGTTTGTCCTCCGCCTCGTCGACGTAGGGCAGCAGCGTGTCCAGCTCGAGCTGCGTCGGCGGGCGGGTGACGCAGGCGCGGTAGAGGTGGTCGATCACCTCGGCCGGGGTCTTGCCCTCGTCGTTGAGCAGGCGTTGGACGAGCCGGCCTTGGCGGATCTTGTTGTTGGTCGTGTCGCCGTTGATCAGGTGCAGGGCCTGGCTGAGGTTCGGCTCCATGACGACCTCGCAGGTGCAGACGGTGTCCCGCCGGGCCCGGCCGAAGGTCGTGAGGAAGTAGGTCGACGTGTTGCCGTCGACGATCTGCACCGCCCGTGCGCCGCGCGGCAGGCCGCGGAACTTGTCCTGCGTGTCCGTGACCTGGCTGATGCAGTCGAGCATCACCTCGGCGCGAACCCGGCGGACGTGGGCGTGGCTGAAGTTGGTCGTGTCGCTCGCGTTGGTCGGGTTCGCCTGGGTCGAGCGCTGGTAGGCGCGGGAGTTGCAGATGTCGCGGACAAGCTGCTTCAGGTCGTAGCCGGTCTCGACCAGACGGTCGCCCAGCGCCGCGAGGAGCTGGGGGTTCACCGGCGGGTTGGACACGCGGACGTCGTCCACCGGGTGGGTGATGCCCCGGCCCATGAAGTGTTCCCAGACGATGTTGGAGAGGTTCTGGTTGAACCAGTGGTTCTCCGGGGCAGTGAGCCACTCGGCCAGCGCGACGCGCCGGTCGGCACCGCGGTCGATCTCCGCGACGGCCCCGCCGAGGTAGGTCGGCGGCATCTCGCGGTTATCGACGGGGTGGTTGATCTCGCCGTTGTTGCGGTTGAAGATGATCGTCTCGCGCGGGTCCTCGCCGCGCTTCCGCCCGATCTGGGAGAAGAACGCCGCGAAGCCGTAGTAGTCGTCCATCGTCCAGCGGTCGAATGGGTGGTTGTGGCACTGGGCACACTGCATCCGCGCACCGACGAAGACCTGCACGGTGTTCTCGGCGAGCTTGAGCGTGTCGCGCTCGATCTGGTAGAAGTTCGTCGCCGGGCTCGCGAACGTCCCGCCCTCCGAGCCGACCAGCTCGCGGACGACCTGGTTCATCGGGCGTTCGGCCGCGATCTGCTCGCGCAGCCACTCGTAGTAGAGCACCGCCGACTTGGGGCTGATCGTCTCGTTGCTCGAGCGGATCTGCAGCCGCTCGGACCACTTCATGACCCAGATCTCGACGAATTCTTTGCGCTCCAGCAGCGTGTCGATCATGCGGGCGCGCTTGTCGGGTGCGTCGTCGGCGAGGAAGGCGGCGAGCGTCTCGGGGCTGGGCAGCTGGCCGACGATATCGATGTGCACCCGCCGGAGGAAGACCTCGTCCGAGCAGACCTCGGAGGGGATGATGCGCATCTTGCGGAGCTTGTCGTTGATGAACCCGTCGATGTAGTTGTTGGCCGCGAGTGTCTCGGGGTAGGGCGTGTCGCCCTCGGCCGGGGCGGGGACCACGATCACGGGCGTGCCGACGGTGTACGCCTCGAACCGGGCCATGACGAACGCCTCGCCGCGCGTGCCGGCGGTGATCACGCCGTCGTCGCTGATCGCGGCCGAGGGCGCGTTGCTGGTCATGAGCACGGCCTGGTCGGTGATGTCGCGGTCGGTGCCGTCGGAGTAGTGCGCGCGGACGGTGACCTGCTGCGTCGCGCCGGTGCCCTCGAGCACGATGTCCAGCGGGAGGATCTCGACGCCCGTCACGGTCGCGACCTCGGCGGGGTCGTCGGGCGCACCGGCGTCGAGCCACCGCTTGATCGTGGTGTAGAACGGGTGGTCCTCGGTGAAGAGCTGCCCGCCGGTGTGGGGCACGCTGCCGACGGCCTTGGTGAGCAGCAGCGACCGGGCGGTGTCGCCGAGGTTGACACGTCGGCCCGGGAGCTGGCGGGTGATGTTGTGGTAATCGTTGGCCGGGTCGTAGCCGAACAGCGAGAGGTGGAAGCCGTCCTGCCCGCGGGCCGAGCCGTGGCACGAGCCGTTGTTGCAGCCGGTCTTCGCGAAGATCGGCATGACGTCGAGGCGGAAGCTGATGGTGCGCTCGGCCGAGGCGTCGCGGACGGTGAGCGGGACGCGGACGGTCTGCCCGCCGTGCTCGACGATGACCGCGGTCTCGCCGTCCTGTTTCGGGCGGAGGGTGTTGCCCTCGACGCTCGCGAGTTCGGGGTTCTCGACGCGGTAGCTTGCTTCGCGCGTGAGGTCGACGGTCACGCCGTCGGCCCGGCGGGTCCGCACGACCAGCGTCTGGTGGTCCGCGTGCGTGTTGAGGTCGATGGACGCGGGGTAGACCTCCAGGCCGCCGGCCTGCGCCGGCGCGGCCGACGCGGGGTCGGCGGGCGTTGCGGGCGGCTCATCGGCATAGGCCCCGACGATGGCGAACGACATCGCGCCGGCGGTCGCGAGGCACGCGGCGCTCATGGTCAGCCGGCCGAGCAGCGCGGCACGCGGGGCGCGTCGGCGGGGGGTTTGCTTGCGTCGATCGGTCATCGCTGGGCCCTTGTCCATTCGTCTACTCGTTCCCCTGCTCGCGGGCACGCTGCGCGTCACGGCGGAGCTGTTCCAGCCGGCTGAGCTGCTCTTCCTGCTGCGCCGGCGGGGCCTGCTCGGCGGGCGCGGCGGCCTGCGCCGGCTCGGCCGGGCGGGGGCGGTCGACCCGCAGCGTGCCGTTGGGCGTAGCGCGGGCGACGACCGGCTCGCCGTTCACCGTCAGCGTGACCTCACAGAACACGCCGCGGTGCTGGTTCACCGGCGTCTCCTGGGTGGTTGTGATGTCGAAGACCGCCTGCTCCTGGCCGTGCGTGATCGTCACCGGCTCGGCCGACGCGTGCGCCGGCAGACCCAGCAGCTTCAGCTCCGCCTCGCCCTCCCAGGCGCGCGGGTGCTCGAGCTTGACGATCATCCGGACCGGCTGGCCCTGCTCGCACGCGGCCATATCGATGTTGCCGCGGACGAACGGCTCCTCGACGGTCAGGTCGAACAGTTGCGTGCTCACCCAGGCGTGGCCGTTGGTCGCCTCGGCGTGGCCGTGGACCGCGATGGGCCAGGTCTCGATGGGCGCGTTGCCGTTGGCGTTCAGCTCGAAGACGCCCTCGGTCTGGTCGCCGGGGATGTCGACGCGCCCGGTCGAGCCGATGCCCGGCGGGTTCCAGAGCATGTACAACCGGATGGGCTGGGTATAGCCCTCGTCACGCTCGACGGTGATGCGCAGCCGCATCTTGCCCTCGCGCACCAGCGGCGCGGCGGGCTCGACGGCGGTGATGCGGAAGGGCACGCGCGTCGTCACCGCGACGGGCAGCCGTTCCAGCGTCGTGTAGTAGTACTCGGTGCGGTTGGGGTTGCCCGTGACCAGCGGCACGCGGTAGTCGAACCCGCCGGTGATCGGGCTCGCGTTGTCGCGCAGGCGGGTGCCCAGCACGTCGACGAGCACAAAGCCCATCGGCGCCTCCGGGTCGGCCTCGATGACGACCGGCGCCTGGTCCGTCCCGCCGAGCCAGCCACGCGTCTGCAGCGCGACACCCTCGGGCATCGCGTCGAACGCCAGCTCGACCAGCCCGCCGAAATCGAACCGCTGCACCCCGAGGATGATCGCCGCCCGGTTGCCCTGCGGCACCGCCAGCGCTTGGCGTTCCTGGGGGTTGTCGCGGTTGTTGCGGCTCGGGTACGTCGCCAGGCCCGGCTCGATCGTCGTCGCCTCGACACGATAGACATACGCGGGGCCGCCCAGGCCCAGGTGGTCCCGCACCCGCAGGTAGTACACGCCGTCCTCCGGGAAGGTGTACCGCAGCTTGCTGTCCGGGCCGTTCTGGTCGTCGTTGCCCTGGAGGTGGCTGCCGTCGCCCTTGAAGATGTTGATCACCGCGTCCAGCGGGCTGCGCAGCGACCGGGCGTAGACGGTGAAGTCGATGACCTGGCCCTGCTTCGCCTCGAACTTGTACCAGTCGTGCTGGTTCTCCGCGTCGATGATGCCGTTGAACGCGGCGGGCAGCGCCGCGGCCGGAGCGTCCTCCAGCCGGCGCCAGTGGCTGTTGTCGACGTCCGGCGACTCGGTCACATTGGGCAGCGCGTTGACCCGGAACGCGTGCGGCGACGGTGCGCCAACGCCCTCGGCCTGCGGGTACAGCCCGTAGCCGTTGTCCTCGTCCGGCGGGAGGGTGACCTGCTGCTCGAAGTCGCCCGCGGTGTCGCCGATGAACCGGACCGACAGCGTCTGCCCCGGCTGGCCGCCGGCGGGGAAGACCATGCTCGGCCGGGGGAACGTGCCGACGTGCAGCGCGTACCGGCAGTTGTCGCCGCCGCCGTACGCCGAGTCACGCAGCATGATGATGTACCGCCCGTCCTCCGGGGCGACCAGCGACGCGACCGGGTCCTGCAGCAGCAGCGACGAGTCGTCACACGCCGCCAGCTCGAACCGCGCCTCGTTCAGGATCGCCACGTACAGGTCGGTCATCTCCCGGCCCAGACGCATCGCGTGCACCTCGGCCGTGATCCGCTGGCCCTGTTTGGCGTCGACCACGAAGTAGTCCACGTCCTCGTTGGTCACCCGGCCCAGCACCGTGCTGTCCAGCGCGACCGCCTGCGGCGCATCGAACCGGTTGTTGTCGGTCTCGTTGTTGTCCTGCTCGTGCACGATAGGCAGGGCCGTCACGTGGAACGAGCGCATCTCGCTGACGCCCGAGCTGGTGACGATGCGGAGCTGGTGCTCGCCGAGCGCGGCGTCGGCGGCGATGGTGAGCGTGGCCTTCACCTGGTTGTTGTCGACGACCTCGACCGGCCCGGCGGTGATCCCCTCGGTGTGGAACAGCACCTGCGGGGCGTCCTGCAGCCGGCGGCCGTAGAACCGGACCTCGACCTCGGTCCCGCGTTGCCCGGCGACCTGCACGATGTTGTGCAGCTCCGGGCTGGACGCCTGCGCCCCGCCGGCCAGCGTGAGCAGGAACAACGCGGCCAGCAGCGGCACGATCCGCGGGGTCATGTAGCGTGGCATGTCGTGGGGTCCTGTCTTAGGCCTGGTTCGCGAGGATCTCGCTGAGCACCCGACCGCCGTCGACGATCTCGATCGGCCGGTCGCCCGGGGCCATCAGCTCCTTGTCGCCGGTGATCCCCAGCTGGTTGTAGAGGGTCTGCGCGAAGTCCTGCACCGTGACGGGGTTGTCGCCCACGGCGGTCGACGTCGCGTCCGATTCGCCGTACACCAGCCCGCCATGCACGCCGCCGCCGGCCATGGCGATGGAGAACACGCGGGGGTAGTGGTCCCGCCCGCCGTCGGGGTTGATCTTGGGGGTCCGGCCGAACTCGGTCGAGAGGATGACCAGCGTCGAGTCGAGCATGCCCTTCTCATCGAGGTCGCGGATCAGCGCGGCGAAGGCCTGGTCCAGCGCGGGGACCTGCCCGTTCATCGCGTCGCGGATGTTCTGGTGGTGGTCCCACCCGCCGATAGTCGTGGAGATAAACCGCACGCCCGCCTGCGCGAGCCGGCGGCAGAGCAGCAGCCGCATCCCGGCCGGGTTCTTGCCGTAGCGGTTCTTCATGTCGTCCGACTCGTCGCCGAGGTTGAACGCCTCGCGCGCGTGCTGCGAGCTGATCATCGTGTAGGCCCGCTGGTAGAACTCGTCCATCGCGTCGAGCGCATCTGACGATTCCAGGTCGCGGAAGTGCGCATCGACCGCCTCGAGCATGCGCTGCCGGCGGGCGAAGCGCTGATGGTCGATATCGTCGGGCAGCGAGAGGTCGCGGACCTGGAAGTCGTCGCGCGCGGGGTCGGACCCCAGCGCGAACGCCCCGTAGGCCGAGGACAGGTAGCCGGTGCCGGCAAACTCGTTGGGGATGTTGGGCACGCAGACGTAGGGCGGCAGCTCGCCGTTGGGCCCCATCTCGTGGGAGACAACCGCGCCCATGGACGGGTACTGCAGCGCCGGGCTCGGGCGGTAGCCGGTGAACATGTTGTGCGTGCCGCGCTCGTGGGCCGCTTCGCCGTGTGTCATCGAGCGGATGATGGTCATCTTGTCGGTGATCTGCGCGGTGTGCCGCATCAGCTCACCGAGCTTCACGCCCGTCACGTTGGTATCGATCGAGCCCATCGGCCCGCGGTACTCGACCGGGGCGTAGGGCTTGGGGTCCAGCGTCTCCTGGGCCGACATGCCGCCGGGCAGGAAGATCTGGATCACGCTCGTCGCCACCGGGTCGCGGAGGGCGTAGTCTTTCTGCTCGGCCTGGGCGGCCTGGAGCTTGAAGAACTGGGGCAGCGTCAGCCCCAGCCCGCCGAGCAGACCCGCGTAGAGGAACTCCCGGCGGTTGGGGCCCATGGTGTGGTCCGCGCAGCCGCAGGGGGTAAAGACCGGGTTCTGGGGGTTGCGGGGGGGCATCGCTGATCTCCGGGCGGTAGGAAGGGGCCGGGCTTGCCGGATGTGGCCGGGACATGAAACCGCTGGGGCCGTGGGACCGGGTGTCTTCCCTAGGGCGACGCCCGATGCGAAACAGTATTACAGGTGTCGGCCGGACCGGGAAGCCCCGGCCAGCGAGAAACTGCCTATATGCCAGCTTGCCCAGCTTCACACCTGAGCGGTGTTCACGTCGGGCTGGCTCAGCCCGCCGGGTGGGGCTTGGGCGAGCGCGGTTCACCGGTCGGCCGCGGCTTGGGCCGGAAGCTCCACCACATCCGTGTCGGCACCGCCAGCGCGATACCGATGACCACCAGGTTCGCCGCCGCGAAGACCAGCAGCTTGGTCATCGCCCCCTCCGTGAAGCCGTAGCTGTGGAGCCCGACCTCCAGCAGGTTGGTCCCGAACCAGGACCAAGCCGTGATGATGTTGCCCAGTACGGCCATACACATCAGCCCGCGGTCGCGGACGAGGTGGCCCCACCGGGCGTGGAGGATGATTGCGTTCATCAGAACGATCATGATCGCGCCGTTCTCTTTCGGGTCCCAGCCCCAGAACCGGCCCCAGCTCTGGTCCGCCCAGATGCCCCCCAGCACCGTACCGACAAAGCTGAACAGCAGCGCGAAACACACCACCGCGTACACCATCCCCGACAGCAGGCGGGCGGACTTCTTGTCCAGCACCGGCGTCGCCATGCCCAACAGGATGTAGAGCAGCGCCAGGAAGCCGGCGAAGAACGTCGCCGCGTACCCCAGCGTCACCGTGATCACGTGCGTGCCCAGCCAGAAGTTCGAGTCGAGCACGGCCTGCATGACGCCCATCGTGTCGCCGTCCTTCGCCAGGTTGTGTGCGATGAACAGCGTCGCCACCCCGACGATCGACGCCGCCAGCGACGCGATGCCCAGCCGGCTGATCACCTCCATCACCACCGCGAACACCACCACCGCCCAGCCGATGAAGACCGCCGACGAATACAGGTTGGTCACCGGCGGCCGGCCCTGCAGCCACATGCGCACGACCAGCGCCGCCGTATGCACCACCAGCGCCAGGACCAGCACCCCCACGCCCGAGCGCCACACCGACCGCGCCCACCCCGGGCTCAGCATCGGCCGGAACAGCAGCCCGAGCAGGCCCATCAGCCCCGCGAGCAGGTATAGGACGATGCTCTTCACAAACGGGCGGTACGCGTTGAACCGCTGCTCGAACGACGCCTTGCCCGCCTTGTCCGGCACCTCGCCATCGACCAGCCTGCGGTGGGCCTTGACACGGCTGTTGAACGCTCCCGGGTCGTCGGCGCGGTAGGCGCTGACCAGCTCCGCCCACGACACCGCGGTTTCGCGATCCATCGCCGCGGGGTTCAGCTCTGCCAGCGTGCCCGTCCCCGGATTGGCCAGCGGCACCCAGTCCTCGCCCTCGGCGGTCGGCGGCAGGACGTGCGGCCGGAGCCCGACCTGCAGCTCAAACAGCAGCCCGACGCTGCTGCGCAGCCCGATGACGTGCTCCTGGAACCGCGTCCGTTCGTCGTCGGGCAGGTCCAGCGCGAGCTGCGCCTGGTCCTCGATCGCCTTGAGGTGCGGCGCGATCTGGTCCATGCTGAAGTACTTGCCGTCCTCGACGGTCAGTCCCATGAGCCCGAGCACGTCCGGGTCGTCGATGCGGAAGACCGCGCGCTGCCGCGCCTCGGGCCGCTGCGCAAAGACCTCCGCCAGCCAGACGATCGCGGGCCGGCCTTCGTCCCCCTCGCCGGGGAGCAGCATCTCCTCGACCAGCGACTGCTTGCCGCTGAGTTGCAGCAGCGTGTTCCGGGCCAGCGTGTCCAGCGGCTTGACCCGGCCGTCCTCGGATACGGGGACCGCGCCGAAGGCGGCGTAGTCGAACGTGCCGAACCCCTCGGCCGTGCCCGCCCCGCGCGCGGTGAACACGCTGCCCAGCAGCCAAAGCGCCAACAACACGCACAACGCCATCGGCAGGGCAGCCTGCAGCACCCGGCTCAGCGCGTGCGCGACGTCCTGCTCGGCCGACTTCGTGTTGGGGAGTGTCTTGCTCATAACGTCTGGCTGATCGGCACCGCACGGGGCGCGGCGGCTTACCGTACCCCCTGCGCCGCGGTGCGCTTGCCGTACCGGAACAGGGACGCGCCGAACTGCCCGCACAGCCCGACGGTCACGATGACGCACGACAGGTAGGGGATCCACGAGCCGGGGTTCTCCGCGACCTGCAGGATCGTCCCGGTGTTGCGGTTGAGCGGGTGCTGCAGGTAGCCGGCCTGGAAGAACGCCTTGCCGTCGTACCGCAGCGGCTGGTTCATCTTGACGTACGCTTCGCGCGCCGAGCCGCCCGGCTCCACAACGCGCAGGTCGCTGGAGAAGTTGCGGGCGACCTGCGTGCCGGTAAACGTGTCGTTGCGGAAGTCGTGGAGCTGGATCGCGTAGGGCAGGTAGGTCCGCTTGAACCGCAGCACCACGCGCCAGGGCCGACCGTTCGCCTCGAACGCGATCGGGCGGACCACCTCGAACACGGAGACAAGCTGCCGGCCCAGCGTCTCGCCGCCGCCGCGCAGCGTGATGTACGCGCTGGGCATGTCCGACCGGTCGGCCTGCGTCCCGCTGACCGTGTCGATCTCCTGCGCCGCGAAATCCACCGTGCGCAGGTCGCCACCCGCAAAGCCGGTGGTCCGCAGTTCGCTGTTGTCCATCAGCCCGTCGACCGAGACGCTCACCGGCAGGTCCGGGTGCTCGATCGGCTCGCCGGTCTTCGCGGAACGTTCGAGCAGGTGTTCGGGGACGACGACGTGCCGTTCCCTGCCGTCCGCGGCCGGGGTGATAAACGCCAGCTCGACCTCGCGGACGTCCATGATGACGTTGCTCGACCCGCGCTCGGTGATCTGCATCCGGCCCTCGTCCGCCGCGAGCCCGGTGACGAACTCACCCAGCAGCAGCAGGATCAGCCCGAGGTGGATCACGACGATCCCGCCCTTGCGGCCGCCGAACAACAGGTACGCCCCGGCCGTCACCAGCGCCGTCGGCAGCGCCCAGATGCCCAGCATCAGCATGACGTCCTGCTGGATCATGTCCGCGAGCGTCGGCAGCGCGACCGTCAGTGCGTACAGCCCCGCGCCGACCAGCAGGCACACCCCGCCGACGACAAGCGTCCCGCCGGCCGCGCGCACCTTGTACCGCACCGCGTGCGCCGCGATCAGGTTCACCACCAGCAGGCCCAGAAGCAGGAACCCGCCGGGGAAGATGAACGACACATCCCACGGCGTCTCCCTGCCGGGCCAGAACACCGGGCGGAACACGTCCAGCGGGACCCACACATACAGCGAGCGGAAGTAGTGCTCGACGACCCACCAGATGCCGTGGTCGACCTGCGCCAGCGTGCCGACGAAGATCAGCACGATGCTCAGCGACAGCAGCACGAGGGTCAGCCGGAGCGACGCGAGGTGGGTCAGCGGGTTGTACGGGCTGCGTGGCAGAGCCATGTGGGGGTTACGGTTGCGGGGCGTCGTCGGTGCCCGGGTCGTTGCCGGCGTCGGGCGCGTTGTTGTCGGGCGCGGGGTCCGGCGTGCCGCCGCTGAGGTCGATCGCGTCCATGCCCTCAGGCCGCAGCGAGAACGCCATCTCGCCGAGCGCCCGACCGGCGGCGCGGATCGTCGCCTCGTCGCCCGCGAGCTTGAAGAACCACGTCGCGAACGCACGCCCGTCCCGGTCCAGGATCGTCACCACCGCCGTCAGCATCGAGGTGGGCACCGCCGCGCCCTGGTGCTGCCCGTGCAGCTCGGCCGTCCGCATCGTCCCCAGCAGGTGCGGCAGCACCGGCGAGACCCGCACGGTCCGGGCCGTGTCCTCAGGCAACGCGAAGAAGAACTGATCCCGCCAGCGCTCGACATTCGCGTCGAACCCGCTGGCATCGCCCATGATCATCGACACCGTCACCCGCCCGGGCAGCGCCTCGCCCGAACCCGGCAGGCGGTAGTCCGCGATCAGGCCGTCGGACACGTCCTCCATCGCCACCCACCCGGCCGGCACGGTCCAGACCAGGCCCTCGGCCGCATCGTCCCGCGCCTCGGTCTCGGGCCAGTCGTACGCCGCCGGTGCCGCGACCTCGTACGCCACCACGCCCCCGCGCTCCCCGCAGGCGGGCAGCACCAACATCAGCAACAGGGCCAGCGACAAACGCATCACGTCTCACCGAGGAGCGAAGTCCACCATTGTAGACCCATCCATCCGACGGGGCAGCCGGCCCGGGCGTACACCCACCCGCGGCAACGCTACCGGCCGACCTTTGCCCACTGCTGCTCCAGACGCTGGGCCGATACCTTCTCCGCTGTGCCCAACTCCTGGGCGAACAGCGAGACCCGCAACTCCTCGATCATCCAGCGGAAACGCTCCAATTCCGCGTCGGCCCGGCCGTGCTCCCGGTCCGCTGTCGCCTGCTGCGCGTAACGGTTCCACAGCGGCGCGACCGTCCTGAACGCCGACACGTCCCGGCCGTCCGCCCCCGCCCCCGCCCCGGCCTGCAGCTTCTGCAGGCGCTTCACCACCGCCGACAGGTAACGCGGCATCGCCACCAGCCGGTCCCACGGCGTCTCCAGCAGGAACCCCGGCCCCAGCAGGTTGTCCAACTGGATCCGCAGGTCCGCCCGCGCGTAGTGGTCCGCCGGGAGCCGGCTCTGTTCCACCGCCAGCCGCGCCGCGTGGACCGACTGGAGCACCGCCCCGGCCACGCGCTGCACCTCCTGCTCCGCCGCGTCCAGCCGCTGGAACCCCACACGCTGCCGGGTGATAAACGCCTCGGCGTCGTGGACCTTCGCGTTGTCGAACAGGAACGCCCGCTCGACCATCCGCCCGACCAGTTGGTCCCGCAGCACCCGCGCCGAGCCGACCGACGCGAACCACAATCGCTGGTCTTCGATCCCGGGCCAGCGGTCCACCCGCCAGCGCAGCTCCCGCTGCACCTCGAACGTGAACAGCCGACGCAGCCCCGCGCGGGTCAGCCGGCGGGCCTTGCCACGCTGGTCCACCAGCCGCAGCTCGACCGCGTCGCCCGCATCGACCAGCGCCGGGTAGGCCTTCAGCGTGATGCCGGTGCGCGTCACCTCGGCGTGCCTGGGCAGTTCGCCGAACACCCACTCGGTCGCCCCCGGCGCGGACCAACGCGGGTCGTCCATCCCGAGGTAGGCCTGCACCGCGCCCGCGCCGCAGGCACGCCGCACCTCCGCGAAATCCCGGCCGACCGCCAACTCGTTGCCGTCCTTGTCCAGCACACGCAGCCGCAGCGCCAGGTGCTCGGGCAGCTTCGCCGCATCGAAGTCCTCCGGCGTGATCCGCAGCCCGGCGATCGCGCCCAGCGCCTCGGCCGCGGCCTGCTCGAACCCCTGCTCGCCGAACACCATCTGTTTCAGCGCACGGCGGGCCGCATCCGGCGCAGGCGATAGCGACTTGCGCAGCCCCTTGGGCAGCGACTTGATCAGCCCGACCAGCTTCTCCTCCAGGAGCCCCGGCACCAGCCAGCCCACCCGGCGGGGGTCCAGCGACGCCAGCCCCTCCCGCGGCAGGGTCAGCGTCAGCCCGTCGTCCTCGGCCCCCGGCTCGTAGCGGTACGCGATCGGGTACGACGCGCGGTCCACCTTCAGCCGGTCCGGGAAGTTGTCGGGCGTGATGTCCGCGCTGCGGGCGCTGGGCGCGAGCAGGTCGTCGCGCGACATCTTCAGCTTGCCGATCGCTGCGGGCTCGGCCTGCTTTAGCCACCTCTTCAAGCCCGCCGCGTCGAACACGTCCGCGGGCAGCCGCTGGTCGTAGAAGCCGAACCGCGCCCCGTCGGACACCACCAGCCCGTGCCGACGCGACTTCGCCTCCATCGCGCGGGCCTCGGCCTCCAGGCCGCGGTTGTGCGTCACAAAGCCCAGCGCCTTATCGCCGCCCGGCTCCCAGTCGTGCTCCACCAGCGCGTGCTGGATAAACATCTGCCGCGCCTCGGCGGGGCTGACCCGGCCCAGCGGCACCGGGCGGGCGGGGATCAGCGTGAGCCCGTAGAGCGAGACCCGCTCCGAGCACATCACCGAGCCGGTCTCACGCACCCAGCGCGGGTCGCTGTGCGTGAGCTTCACCAGGTGACGGGCGATCGGCTCGATCATGCCCGGCTGCACCCGGCCGACCGTCCGCGCGTACCGGCGGGTCGTCTCGACCAGCTCGGCGGCGACGACCCACTTCGGCTTGGCGGCGAAGAGCGCCGAGCCCGGCCAGAGGTGCAGCGTCTGCCCGCCCGCGCCCTGGTAGTCGTAGCCGTCCCCCTTCTGCGCGATGTTGGACAGCAACCCCGTCAGCAGTGCGCGGTGGATCGCATCGCAGCGCGCGTCGTTGACTTCGTCGTCGATCCCTTCGCCGCGCGGGACGCTGTCGGTGAGCCCGACCTCCCGGGCGAGCCGGGCGAGCTGCTGGTGGACATCGGCCCACTCGCGCATGCGCAGGTAGTTGATGAAGTTCTGCGTGCAGGCCTTGCGGAGCTTGCTGTGCGAGAGCTTGCGGCGCTGGTCGTGGTAGAACCGCCAGAGGTTGAGGAAGAACAGGAAGTCGCTGCGCGCGTCGGTGAAGGGCTCGTGGGCGGCGTCGGCGGCCCCGCGTTTGTCGGCCGGGCGGTCGCGCGGGTCCTGCACCTCCAGCGCGGCGGCGATCACCAGCACCTGTTCCAAGGCCCCTTCATCTTTAGCCGCCAGCACCATCCGCCCGACCCGCGGGTCCACGGGCATCCGCGAGAGCGTGCGCCCGACCGCGGTCATCTCCGGCCCACGCCGGCCCTCCAGGTCCAGCGCGCCCAGCTCGTGCAGCGTCTTGTAGCCGTCCCGGATCATGCTCCCGCGCGGCGGGTCGATGAACGGGAACCGCTCCACCGAGCCGAACCGCAGCGACGTGATCTGCAGGATCACCGCGGCCAGCGAGGTCCGCAGGATCTCCGGCGTCGAGAACGCGTCGCGGGCGTTGAAGTCCTCATCGTCGTACAGGCGGATGCACACGCCCGGGCCCAGCCGGCCGCAGCGGCCCTTGCGCTGGTCGGCGCTGGCCCGCGAGACCGGCTCGATCGGCAGCCGCTGCACCTTGCTGTTGGGCGAGTACCGGCTGACACGAGCCGTGCCCGTGTCGATCACGTAGTGGATGCCCGGCACCGTCAGCGACGACTCGGCCACGTTCGTCGCAACGATGATGCGACGCGGCCCACCCGGCTTCGGGGAGAAGATCCGGTCCTGCTCGGCGTTGCTCAGCCGGGCGAACAGCGGCAGCACCTCCGCGCTCCGTCGGCCGCGAGACAGGTGATGCTCCAGCGCATCGCATGCCTCGCGGATGTCCCGCTCGGTCGGCATGAACACCAGCACATCCCCACCGGGCTGGGCCTCACCCGGGTCGCGCGACAGCTCGTCCACCGCCCGGCAGAGCGCGTCGGCCGGGTCCTCTTGCTCGCCGGTCTCCTCGTCCAAGTGCGGCGGGCGGTAGCGCACCTCGACGGGGTACGTCCGGCCGGACACCTCGATCACCGGCGCGGGCTCGCCCGTCTTCGGGTCGGCGAAGTGCTCGGCGAAGCGGGCGGTGTCGATCGTCGCCGAGGTGATCACCACACGCAGGTCCGGGCGCTGCGGGAGGACCTGCCTGAGGTGGCCGAGGATGAAGTCGATGTTCAGCGACCGCTCGTGGGCCTCGTCGATGATGAGCGTGTCGTAGTGCTCGAAGAACCGGTCCCGCGCCGCCTCGGCCAGCAGCACGCCGTCGGTCATCAGCTTGACGAAGGTCGTCGGCGCCGTCTTGTCGTTGAAGCGGACCTTGTAGCCCACGTCCGTGCCCAGCGGGCTGCCCAGCTCCTCGGCCACACGGGCGGCGACCGACCGCGCGGCGATCCGACGGGGCTGGGTGTGCCCGATGACCCCGTCGACGCCCCGGCCCATCCGCATCAGCAGCTTCGGGAGCTGCGTGGACTTGCCCGAGCCCGTCTCGCCGGCCACGACGACGACGGGGTGCGCCGCGACCGCTGCGGCGATCTCGTCCGCCCGCGCGGTGATCGGCAGGTCGGGGTCGAGCGTCGGTGTGGGCAGCGCCTGCCGACGCTTGTCGCGCTGCGCGATCGAGCGCTGGGCCTGCTGGGTCAGCCGGCGGAGGTTCGCGTCGTAGGGCCGGCCGTCGCGCCGGGCGCTGCGCACCGCGTCCAGCCGACGCCGGAGCCGGAAGCGGTCGGCGGACATCGCGTCGTTGAGGCGCTGGGCAAGATGGGCAAGCGGGTCGCTCACGGTGCTCGTGCGGCGTCTAGAACGTTCGGGGAATCGGGCCGGGCCGGCATTCTATCCCGCGTCGGTCGCGGGTATGCTGGCCGAACCTGTCAGACCCAAGGGGCACGATGGACTCGATCGCCGGCCAACTGCTGATCGCCTCCCCGACGATGAACGACCCGAACTTCGCGCGGTCGGTCATCCTGATGGTGGACCACAACGACGGCGGCGCGCTGGGCCTGGTGCTCAACAAGCCGTCGGAGACGAAGGTCGACGCGGTCTGGGACCAGATCAGCATCCTGCCGTGCCCGGTGGACCAGTGGGTGCGGCGGGGCGGGCCGTGCCCGGGGCCGCTGATGCTGCTGCACGACCAGCCGATGCTGGCGCAGGTCGAGGTGTGCGACGGCGTGTGCTTCAGCACGGAGCAGGAGCTGGTGGCCGGCGTGATCGAGCCCTCGGCGAACGGGGACGCGGATACGCCGCTGGGGTTCTACGTCGGCTACGCCGGCTGGGGCGAGGGGCAGCTCGAGGGCGAGCTGCAGACCGGCTCGTGGCTGGTGACGCCGGCCACACCCGACATCGTCTTCGACGCCGACGCGGACGACGGGCTGTGGATGCGCGTGATCACGGGCATGGACCGCGCGATCGCGATGCTGGCGATGAACCCGAAGATCGTCCCGCACGACCCGACGATGAACTGATCACCGCCCCGTGGACGGCACGTAGAGCAAACAAGAAAACACCGAGCCCCCCACG
Source organism: Phycisphaerae bacterium (assembly GCA_030425705.1). Lineage (GTDB taxonomy): Bacteria > Planctomycetota > Phycisphaerae > Phycisphaerales > Phycisphaeraceae > JAHQVV01. The sequence goes on along the minus strand of JAUHZU010000002.1, from coordinate 291,908 downwards.
GCTCGGTGTCTCAAAAAGCGTCGTATTCGAATCGTTCAGCCGGGCGGGCCTACTCGTCTTCGGGGATGAACAGTTCGTGGCCGCGGCCCTTGACGTCGTTGGCTTCGAGGATCGCGTCCCAGGCGGCGGCGTTGTCGCCGGCGAGGAGGGCGGTCTCGGCGGTGAGCAGGTCGATCACCAGCTCGTTCATCATCGAGCGGTAGGTCGCGGCGAGCTGGGCCTGCTGGTCCTCGGGCATCTCGGCGACCATCCCGGGGATGTGGGCCTTCGCGGCGAGCGCCATGGCCGCCATCTCGTTCAGCGCGTCCGCGGTCTCGGCGTTCTTGGACTCGTCGCGGGCCTGCCGGCGGATCGTCCGGTACAGTCCGTTCATCTCTTCCATCGCTTCGTGCAGCTCGTCGCTGCCGTGCGCGTCCGCGGCCACCTGGGTCGGGCGGGGCACGAAGACCGCTGCGCCGGCCACCAGGACCGCCAGGCCAAACACCGCTACCGAGTTTTTACGCATGCTCATCTCGTCATCCTTTGGGAGTCGTGGGTCGGGTTAGGGATTCGCCGGCACACGACCGACGGACGGGGACATGATAACGACGCCGCAGTGCGTGGCGGGTTACGCCGGCCTTGCGCCGGGGAAAACACGCTAAACTGTCGGGCCCATCGGGCCGGGGGTCGGTGCCGATGGTTTGACCCCACCCGTTTCGCGGGCCCCGCATGTACTTCAACAAGATCCACCAGCCCGAGAACTTCGCGTTCCCGGCCGCCCGCGACGTGCGCCCCGAGGCGCTGACCGTCGGCGGCGTGGCCTTCCGCCACGACCTTAAACACCTCGGCGAGGGCGTGTTCCGCTTCCGCGTCTCGCACAAGCGCTGGCCGAAGCAGCTTAGCGACGCCGAGCTCGACACCGGCTTCGACGCCGAGGCCCCGGCCGAGTGCTCGGTCACCGGCCGACACGGGCTGGTGCTCGGCGAGCCGGGCGGCAAGGCGCTGCTCCGGTCCGAGCCCGGCCGGCTCTTCGGCGTGTCGGGGCAGGCGTGGATGATGGGCTTCGCCTACGACCCGTCGATGCGCTTCTACGGGCTGGGTGAAAAATACTTCGGCTTCGAGCACAGCCACAAGCGCACCAAGTTCTGGAACACCGACGTCTGGGCCGACTTCGACGGCAACGTCTTCGTGAACGGCGCGCCCGACCCCGCCTACCTGTCGATCCCGTACCTGATCGTGAAGCGCGGCAACCGCTACGTCGGCGTGCTGATCAACAACCCCTACGCGTCGTTCGTGTCGCTGAACCCGAAGGTGCGCATCGCCGACCAGGCCGACGCCGCCGACGGCGACGACGACCCGCGCTTCTTTATCGGCGCGCCCGACGGCCGGCCGGAGGTCTACTTCCTCGTCGGCCCGTCGCTGGCGGAACTGACGCGCAAGCTGCAGCGGCTGGTAGGCACCACGCCCCGGCCGCCGCTGTGGGCGCTCGGGCACCAGCAGTGCCGCTGGGGCTACGAGAGCTATCGGGACCTGGACCGCATCGACAAGCAGTTCCGCAAGCACAAGATCCCCAACGACGGGCTCTGGCTGGACATCGACTACATGACCGGCTACCGCGTGTTCACATGGAATAAGAAGCACTGGAAGGACCCGGCCAAGCAGGTCGCGGACCTGCAGTCGCGCGGGCAGCGCGTCGTGCCGATCTTCGACCCGGGCGTGAAGCTCGACCCGAAGTACCACGCCTATAAGAGCGGCAAGCAGGCGGACATCTTCTGCCGCAACCCCGCGGGCGGGGACTACGTCGGCTTCGTCTGGCCGGGCACGACGGTCTTCCCGGACTTCGCGCTGCCCGAGGGCCGTGACTGGTGGGCCAAACAGGTCGCCAGGACGGTCAAGGCCGCGAGCATCACCGGCGCCTGGCTGGACATGAACGACCCGGCGACGGGGCTGTCGGAGAACAGCGAGATGCTGTTCCGCCGGGGCAAGCTGCCGCACGCCGCGTACCACAACCAGTACGCGCTGGGCATGGCCAAGGCGTCGTTCGAGGGCATGCGCGCGGCCCACCCCGACGAGCGGCCGTTCCTCCTCACGCGCAGCGGGTACACGTCGATCGGCCGGTACGCCGCGGCGTGGACCGGGGACAACTTCTCCAACACGCACCACCTGAAGAACAGCATCCCCACCACGCTGAACCTCGCGCTGTCGGGCGTCCCCTTCAACGGGCCGGACGTGCCGGGCTTCGGCGGGGAGCCGACCCCGCAGCTCGCCGCCGCGTGGTACAAGGCCGGCTTCCTCTTCCCCTTCCTCCGCAACCACAGCAACAAGGGCTTCAGCGAGCAGGAGCCGTGGACCTTCGGCGCGGCCACGATGCGCACGATCCGCCGGTACATCCGCCTGCGCTACAAGCTGCTGCCGTACCTCTACAACCTATTTGTTGAGCAGGAAGCGCGGGGCGAGGCGATCCTCCGGCCGCTGCTTCACGACTTCGCCGACAAGCCATCGCTGCCGCTGGACCGTGTGGACGATCAGTTCATGGTCGGCCCGTCGCTGATGCAGGCCCCGGTGCTGGATGAACACGCCAACACGCGGTCGGTCGTGCTGCCGGCCGGCCGGTGGTTCGACGCGATGCGCGGGCGCTGGCTCGCGGGGGGGCGGCGCGTCAGGGTGACGACGAAGCCCGACGCGACGCCGCTGTACCTGCGCGACGGCGCGGTCGTGCCGATGCGCCCCGGGGACCCGGCCGACAACGCGACCGACCTCTTGGACATCGAGCTGCACCTGCTGCTGAGCCCGGGCTTCCGCGGTGCGGCGCGGTACGTCTACACCGCCGACGACGGCCGGGGCTACGGCTACCGGCGCGGCGAGCAGACGCGCGTCACCTTCGAGGCCCGCCGGCAACGCGGCAAGCTCTCGGTCCGTGTCGTCGGGGAGGACTACGGCTTCGGCCCGCTGCGCGTGCGCTTCGTCGTGTACCAGAACACGAAGGAACTCACCCTCCGGGCCGGCACCGCGCGCCGCGGCATCGCCCTCACCCCCGCGTCCGTCATACTCACCGGCGACAAGCTGCGCGCGATGCGGTCCCGGGCCGTGGTCCTGGGCAAGTAACGCGACAAGCAGTAAGGCACAGCCGTCACCACGGCCGTGCCTTCGCGCATTCAGGTGAAACCCCGCCTACCCCTTCAGCCCGGCGCTCGCGCCGGTGTCGATGAAGAACCGCTGGGCCGCGAAGAACAGCAGGATGCACGGCAGCATGGTCACGAAGCTCGCGGCCATCAGCAGGTTGCGGGACTGCACGCCGTACTGCCCGTTGAAGCTATTGAGCGCGAGCGCGAGCGTGCGGTTCTCCGGCGAGTTGAGGTAGATCAGCGGGGCCATGAAGTCGTTCCACGTGAACATAAACGTGTAGATGGCGACGATCGCGATCACCGGCGTCGACAGCGGGAGCATCAGCCGCCAGTAGATCGTCAGCGCGCCGGCGCCGTCGATCCGCGCGGCCTCGAGCAGCTCCTCGGGCACCTGCTGGAAGAACTGCCGGAACATGAAGATGAAAAACGGCGCGCCGAACAGGTTAGGCACGATCAGCGGCAGGAACGTGTCGATCCACCCGAGCTGGCGGAAGATCAGGAACACCGGGATCATCGTCACCTGCGCCGGCAGCATCATCGTCGCGAGCATGACGGCGAAGGTCGTGTTCCGCCCGCGGAAGCGGTACCGCGCAAACCCGAACCCGACCAGCGACGACGAGACCACCTGCCCGACCACGCACAGCACGGTGATCACCACCGTGTTCGACAGCGCCGGCCAGAAACCCATCTCGTCAAGCGCAGCCGGATAGTTCTGCCACTGCGGCGCGCTCGGCAGCCACTGAGACAGGTCACTGATCTCCTGATCGGTCTTCAGCGAGTTGCTGAGCAGGATGAAGAACGGCAGCATCAGCAGCACGCCGCCGAGGACCAGCAGCGTCCACGTCACGACGCGGGGGCCGAGCGGGTTGTCGTGTGCCCGCGTGCTCATGCCCGCAGCCCCTCGTAGTGGATCATGTTCCGGCTGCCCTTGAAGACCATCGCCGTCAGCACAACCAGCAGCAGGAACAGCACCCACGCCAGCGCGCTGGCGTAGCCCATGTTGTGGAACTCAAACGCGTGGCGGTAGAGGTTCAGCACGTAGACGTTCAGGTCCTTGTTGCTCCCGCCCGTGCTGCCGGTGATGACGTACGCCTGCGTGAAGACCTGGAACGAGCCGATGATGCCCATGACCAGGTTGAAGAAGATCAGCGGGCTGAGCATCGGCAGCGTGATGTTGATGAACTGCTTGATGCGTCCCGCGCCGTCGATCCGCGCGGCCTCGTAGAGCGACGCCGGGATGCCCTTGAGCCCGGCGAGGTAGATCACCATCCCGCCGCCCACACCCCACAGCGACATGATGACCAGCGCGGGCACCGCGAAGACCGGCCCGTCCTTGCCGAACCAGTCCGGGGCGGGCAGGCCGACGGACGAGATCACCGCGTTGATCACCCCGCGCTCGTTGTCGAACATCGCGATCCACAGCGTCACCAGCGCGACGCCCGTCACGACCGACGGCAGGAAGAACACCGTCCGCCACAGCGCGATCCCGCGCACCTCGACGTTCATCAGGACCGCCACGCCCAGCGCGGCCGCCTGCAGCAGGGGCACGGCCAGAAGCGTGAAGTAGACCGTCACCCACAGCGAGTGGGCGTAGTCGTTGTCGTAGCCCGCCATGTGGCGGTAGTTGTCCAGCCCGACGTAGCGCGCCTCGCCCAGCGGCGCCATCGCCGACCACTGAGTCAGGCTCAGCAGCAGCGCGAGGATGATCGGGCCGATCACGAACAGCAAAAACCCGATCACCCACGGCGAGATAAACAGCCAGCCGGTCCGCTCCTCCGCCCCGGCGAGCTGGCCGGTCTTCTCCCGGCGTGCGAAGAACACGAACACCCCCAGCGCAAGCGCCAGGCCCGCGCCCGTCAGCCCCAGCACCCGGCCCCAGGGCATCACGCCGTAGTCCGTGGAGTACAGCGGCGACGCCAGCTCGTTGAGCCACAGCGCCTCGACCGCGCGGCCGGCCTCTTCCCCGGTCTTGCTGTTCAGGACCAGCGTCTCCTTCATCTCGCTGTCGAGGATGCGGTTGAACTGCTTCAGCCGGGGGAACTGCGGCAGCCGGCCGACCGCCGCGCTGTCGAGGAACACCTGCACATGCTCCGGGCCGTGCTCGGTCTCCAGGAACGTCGGCGACTCGGCGACCGTCCGCATCGACGGCATCGCCAGCCCGAGCTGCGCGGTGCGCTGCTGGCCCTCCTCCCCGCACAAGGACTTGAGCAGCGCCGTCGCCTCGGCGGGGTGCGCGGTCTGCGCACTCACCGCCCACGACACCGTGAACAGCACGCTCACCGGCGCGACGCCCTCGGCGTGCGGCAGCGGCAGCACGTCCCACTCAAACGGCACGTCGCGCAGGTCCGGCGTGAACCACCGGCCGTAGGGCCCCAGCGCCCCGACCCGCCCCCGGCGGAACAGGTCGTCCTCGCCCTCGGTGATGCCCGACGCGTTGAAGACCGTGCCGTCCTCGAACCGCAGCGTGCGGATGAACTCCAGGCAGGCGACCGACGCGGGCGCGTCGACCTGCACGTCATTGAAGTCGCTGTCGTCGCCACCGAAGAACGACCCGCCGAACGTCCACAGCAGGTTCCGCATCGGGTCGGGCCAGTGCTTGAGCACCCCGCCGTAGATGCGCTGCCCGCCGGCGGTGTCGCCGGTGTCGTTGAGCGCGTCGATGGCGAACATCGCTTCGCGGTACGCGTCCCAGGTCCAGCCGTCCCGGCGGATCGCGTCGAGCTGCGCGTCGCTGTACCCCGCTTCACGGAACAGGTCGGCGTTGATGTACATGACCCCGGGCGTGAAGTCTTTGGGGATCGCGTGCAGCTCGCCGGTCGGCCCGGTCCGCTGCAGCTCGGCGTCCCAGCGGAACGCGTCCATCAGCACGGGGTAGAACGCGTCCAGCCAGCCGCCCTCGCCGGCCGCACGCTGCGCCGCGACATACGGCTCGAGGTTCATCACCATGCCCGTGTCGGCAAACTCCGCCACGTCGTCGGGCTTGAGGTAGAACAGGTCCGGCGGGGTGCCGGCCGCGAGCATCGTCTTCAGCTTCGAGTCGTAGTCGGCGGTGTGGATCCCCTCGACCCGTACGCCCGGGTGCTCGGCCTCGAAGGCCTCGATCATCGCGTGGACGATCGCCTCCTCCGCCGGCGTGCCCCAGTAGAGCACGGTCAGCACCACGTCCGCGTCGCGGTTGCTCCCCGTGATGTCCGCGACGGTCCGGCTGCCCACGTCATAGAACGACCACGCCACCAGCCCCAGCGCGAACACGCCGAGCGACCATCGGAATACGCGGGCGATCCAGTGCATGCGGGAGGTCAAGGCGAGAGGCAATCCCTACCGGCGGAGCGGTCTCCGGCCCAGCTTGTTCTACTCATCAACCCCGAGCACATCGGGCGTGACAAACACCGACACACCATAGCCCGGCATCGCGATGTCCAGCTTACCGTCGCGCACACGGTACGCCTCGACCTCACCCATGTCGAGGTCCAGGACCGGCCGGGCATCTGGGCCGTCGTCCGCCCACACGGCATCCACCCGCGGCGAGAGCGCGTCGATCAGGACCGCGCCCTCGGCAGCGCCCGCCGTCTCGAACGCGACCTGCCGGGTCCGCGGCGAGCGGTTGACCACGACATAGGCCCGCCGGCCCTCGAGCGCCCGCTCGAAGACGATGACGCCCGTACCGTCGTCCGCCAGCACCGTGCGGTACGTCCCCAGCCGCAGCACCGGCAGCGCGTTGCGCACCGCGATGCAGTGCTGGTACCACGCGAACAGGTCGTCCTCGAACGCGACGCCCGCGCCGTCGTACGGCTCCAGGTCCTCCCACACCATCGGCATGCGGTTGCTCGGGTCGTCAGGGCTCCACATGCCTGCCTCCGTGCCGTAGTACACCATCGGCGCACCGACGAAGCACATCTGGAACGCCACGAGCTGCCGAAGCCGTCGCTGTTCGGTGCTGTTGGGCTTGCGGGGGTTGTACGACGGGCCGTTGTCCTGCAGGCGGTTCTCGCCGTCGTACGGCCGGTCGGGGTTGACGAACATCGACGCCAGCCGGTCCGTGTCGTGGCTGTCCATCAGGTTCTGCTGCACGAACGCGACCTGCAGCGGGTAGCTGTAGGCCAGCTCGTCCAGCCGGGCGGCGAACGCGCTCGGCGGGATCGCGGTGCGCTGGTCGATAAAGAAGTCCACCGCCGCCTCGGCGAAGCGGTAGTTCATGACGGCGTCGAACTGGTCGCCCTGCAGCCAGGGGTGGGCCCACTGCCAGATCTCGCCGGTGATGTAGGCGTCGGGGTTGATGGCTTTGACGTGCTGACGCCAGTCGACCCAGAACGGGTGCGGGATGTCGCCGGGCACGTCGAGCCGCCAGCCGTCGATGCCGTCGGACGGGTCGCCGTCGCCGTCGGGGTCCATCCACCGGGTGGTGATGTCCATGATGTGCTGGCGTGGCCCGGGCGCGAGGCCGAGGCGCGCGTCCTTGCGGAAGTTCGGCAGCGCGCCGTTGGGCTGGTCCCACGCCTCCCACTGGATGCCGCCCGGCTTGCCGTAGGTGTCGGGATCGCCCCAGTGGTCGGGGTCGCCCCAGTCGGTGATGGCGAACCAGTCGGCGTACCTGGAGTCGCGGCCGTTCTTGAGCACGTCCTGGAAGAACGGGTGGGCCGTGCCGACGTGGTTAAAGACGCCGTCGATGATGACGCGGAAGCCCTGGCGGTGCGCCTCCTCGAGGAAGCCAAGGAACACCCGGTCGCTGCCGGACCACTGCCAGGTGTCCGGGTCGTCGGTCTCACCCGGAAGGGAGGCGAAGGGTGTGTCACGGCGGACGCCGAAGTTGTCGTCGATGTGGCGGTAGTCGGCGGTGTCGTACTTGTGCATCGACTCGGCCTCGAAGACCGGGTTGAGGTAGATCGCGTTGATGCCCAGCTCGCGGAGGTAGGGGAGCTGCTGCTGCAGGCCCTGCAGGTCGCCGCCGTAGCGCCGCCGCCAGACGTTGCCCGCGCCGGTGTAGAAGTTGTTGGCCCCGCGGGCTTCGCCGGGGAGCGTGGTCCACCAGTCGCTGGTCCAGGGGACCATGCGTTCGTACCAGTAGCCGCCGGGGTCGTTGCTCGGGTCGCCGTTGCGGAACCGCTCGGGGAAGACCTGGTACCAGACCGCGTGCTTGGCCCAGTCGGGGGTCTGGAAGCCGTCGGACATCTCCGCGGTGAAGTAGGCGTCGTCGGCCGGGAGCATGGCCGTCGCGTCCCCGTCGACAAACACGATGCGGTAGCGGACGTCGCCAGCCACTTCCACCAGCGCCCGGAACCGGTCCAGCCCGCGCTCGGTGCGGTGCAGCGCCAAAGGCACGCGACGGGCCGTTTCACCCGCATCGCCGTCAATGATCAGGACGTAGGCCGCATCGACATCCCCGGCCTGTGCCCTGGCCGAGAGCACCAGCAACTCCGCCGACGCCGCGCTCTGGTCCGCCGGGTCTGCCGGATCGTGCATCAAAGCACGGGGCTCGATGGCGTTCTCCACGGGCTCGCCCAGGTCGCGGAGGTCCAGACCAATCAGCACGGCAGAATTGACCCCGCCGTGGCCGTCGGGTTCTTCGTAGTCCGCGTCGGACGCGGGGTCGTTGAGCCAGGTGTCGCCGTTGACGACGAACTTGTAGAGGTGCACGCCGTCGGGCAGTTCGAGCGTGAGCCGCCAGGCACCGTCGTCACCGCGTGTCATCGGGTGCGTCGCATTCGACCAGCCGTTGAACGAGCCGGCGAGGTGCACGGTGCGCGCTGCGGGGTGCCCGGGCTGCGGGGCGTAGACGAACGTGTGGCCGGGCGTTTCGGTGTCGGCGTGCGCACGCGAAAGGTGCGTGCCGGCACAGGCGAGCAGCCCCGCGACCACCAGCACGAGAAACAACGCGCGGACGGCCGCGTGACCCGTCCGTGTCCTTAGCGAAGGGGGCTGGATCATGACCGGGGGGCTGCCTCTGTCTGGATGAGATGAGTGTTACTCGGCCGGTTCGGCCACGCCGTTCTGCCGCACGATCCCCGTCGACTGACGCAGGACCAGGTGGGTCGGCAAGACCTCGGCGACCGGCTCTTTCCGCCCGCGGATGCGCTCGACCAGCCGCTCGCACGCCAGCATCCCCGCGTCGTAGAGCGGGGTGTTCACCGTCGTCAGCGCGGGGTTCACGAAGGCCGCGTACTGGATATTGTCCGAGCCCACGATCGATACGTCGCCGGGCACGCGCAGCCCGCGCTCGGCCGCGCAGTGCAGGGCGCCCAGCGCCATCTTGTCGTTGCCGGCAAAGATCGCGGTGGTGTCTGGGTGCTTGTCGAGCAGCCGGCACGCCGCGGCGTAGCCGTGCTCCTCGGTGAACCGGCCGTCCACCATGACGCCGTCCGCCACGCCGCCGGAGTCCTGCACCAGCCGGGCGCGGAAGGCCTCCATCATCTGCCGCATCGTCCACACATCCGGCGCCCCGTGGATCATCCCGATCTTGCGGTGGCCCAGCTGCGAGAGATAGGTCATGACCTGCTCGGCCCCCGAGGCGTAGTCACAGACCACATAGTCCAGGTCCATGTCCGTCGCGACGTTGTTCACCATCATCGCCAGGTGCCCGCCGTCGGCGAAGTCGCGCAGGAAGGTGTGTTTGTCGCTGAAGCCGATGCACATCACCCCGTCGATGTACCGGCGGTCGAACAGGTCCACGTGACGCTTCTCACGGACGAAGTCCGGCTTGGCGTGCTCCAACATCACCTTGTGGCCCAGCCGGGCGGCCTTATCGCATATGCCCGAGATCAGCTCGCCGAAGTAGGGGTCGGCCATGGTGTGCCGCAGCGTCGGCATGAGCACCGCGATGATGTTCGTGTACTTGCTCGACAGCGACTGGGCGATCCGATTCGGCCGGTACCCCAACTCCTTGACCACGCGGTTGACCTTCTGGCGGGTCGAGGCCGTGATCTTGGGGTTGTTGTTGAGGACCATCGAGACCGTCGCAACCGAGACCTCGGCCTTGCTGGCGATCTCGCGGATGCCGACGCGCTTGCCCTTGGCGGGTCCGCTAGACGCCTCCCGGCCCGTTTCCTTGGCCTTGGCGGGGGTTTTCGCTGACGGTGGGGTGGGCATGGGAGGGTCCAAAAACCGCGGACGTTCAGTAAAACAGTTTACCTGATGGGTGAACGGGGTCAAGATCGGGGAGCTACTGCCTGAAAAAATGGCAATGATCACCCCTTGGATGCCGTAAAAGCGTGCGAAATGAGTGGAATCACCCTCCTATTCCCCCGGCACAACCCGCAAAAACCCTAAGCCCGGGTCTTGACTGCCGAGAAAAAGGGCTTACAATTTCGCTAAACCGTTTAACTGCCTTGTAATTGCTCCGGTACCCGCCGGCTTCTGCCCGGCTCCATAGGCCTTGTCAGGCCACCCTGACCGGTGCACCGCGACGCTGATCCAGGAGTCCTCCATGGCCACCCTGTCGAACCCCTCCCGCCGACACGCCTTCACCCTCATTGAGCTGCTGGTGGTGATCTCGATCATCGCCTTGTTGATCGGCATCCTGCTCCCGGCATTAGGCGCGGCCCGTAACGCGGCACGGAACTCCCAGTGCCTCGCGAATGTGCGCAGCATGGGGCAGAGCGAATTCACCTTCGCCGCCGACCACAACCAGCACGTTCAGACCTCCAGCTCGGACACGATCTGGCTTCCAGGCGCCGCCCCCAAGTGGGTGCAGCGGTACAACGACCAATTCGTCGGCGGGACCGAGGCCGGCCGGATCAAGGACTGGGGCAGCGCTATCGCGACCTACCTCGGCGCGGGGGACGCACAGACCTTCAGCGACACCGAGCCCAAGGTGTCCCAGATCTTTATCTGCCCCAACGACCCGGGCCAGAGCGACGGCGACTCGGGTGGGCCGGGCTACCGCATCTACAACAACATCACCGACTCGTCGCTGAACCAGCCGATCTCCTACGGCATCAACGCGGACGTGACCTCGATCGCCGGCGGCAGCGACGGGCTGTGGACGTCCGGCCAGGCGATCAACGCCGCGGGCGGCAGCGTCGCCGAGGGCAACCTCGACCGCGTGAAGAACGCTTCGAGCGTCATGATCTACGCCGAGGCCGGCACGCGCCAGCCCGGCGGCGGCTCGCTGATCGCTCAGGGCGACGTGCTGTTTTACACCGCCGACGAAGCCCTGGGTGGTCTGGGCACGTTCTATGAAATCTCGCAGGTCAACTCGACCTCCCGCAAGATCCCCATCGAAGACAACGAGGGCGGCGACCGGCACAACAGCCGCGTCAACATGTCCTTCCTGGATGGCCACGGCTCGACGACCAGCGAGCAGGACTGGGAAGACGTCCTGGTCACGCCCAACGGGAACCAGTAACCACGTTCGATTCGACTCACCACCCACGCATCGCAATCCCTCGGAGGAAATGATGAAACGTATCCAGACACCCGCGACCGCAGCACTGGTCGCCTCTCTGTTTGCCGTCGCGCCGGCCGTGGGCCAGACCGTCGACGGCAGCCTGGTCGGCGATGAGTCGTTCTACGGCGCCGCGCTGTCCACGCAGAACACCGCCAGCGGCTTCGGCAACGCTACCAACGGCGATATCGCCCACGCGGCCAGCGGCTCGGAGATCAACCAGGTCTTCGGCACCGTCTCCGGCGGGATGCTGCACATCCTCATCACCGGCAACCTCGAATCCAATTTCAACAAGCTGGACATCTTTATCGATACCGGCGCGGCGGGGGGCGTCAATACGATCGACGGGGCCAACCTCCCCGGCCTGGTCGACCCGTTCTTCACCGGCGGCTTCGAGCCGCCCTTCGGTACGAACACCGACGGCAATGGCGCACTGCAGAACCTCAACGGGCTCACCTTCGACACCGGCTTCAACGCGAACCACTACCTCTCCTTCGCCAACGGCAACGAGACGGTCAATCTCGCCGACTCGGCCGGCACCACCTTCTGGGCGCTGACCGCGCACTACGCGGACCTCAGCAACGGCACCGCCGGCCAAACTGCCGCCCTCGGGATGCAGCTCTACGGCCAGGGCCTGCCCAACGTCAACCGCAACCCTGGGGACGGCCTGCTGGACGCGCCGAGCCTGCCCTCGGATGTCGGCTCGCAACTCGGCCCGGCGCTGACCGGGCTTTCGCAGGGCCAGCTCATCGACCGTGCATATGTGCTCGGGGATGGCGGCGCAACGAACGAGAGCGGCGACGGCATCATCGCCCCCGAGCTCGAATTCGTTCTGGACGTCGTGGCGGGTGAGGACGATGACCCGTTCGATATGAACGCCGATAGCAACCGCAACATGAACAACATCATCGGCCTGCTGATGGCGCTGGACAACAGCAACACCATGGGTGTGGACTTCGGCAACGACGGCACGCTGTCGGGCGACCCGACCACCGCGGTCACCGGCCTGGAGTTCGCCATCCCCCTGTCGGCCCTCGGCAACCCCACCGGGGACATCAGCATCGTCGCGTTTATCAATAACGGTGACCACAACTACGCGTCCAACCAGTTTGCCGGCGACGGCATCCAGCTGGCGAACCTCGGCGGTGACGGCACCGGTGGCCAGCCCGGCGACCTGGCGGGCATCGACCTCTCCGCCATCGCCGGCAACCAGTTCGTCACCATCACCCAATCCACCGGCCCGCTCGACGGCGACCTCAACGGCGACGGGTTTGTCGGCATCGAGGACCTGGACCTGCTGCTCGCCAACTGGGGTGAATCGCTCGGCGGCTCGCCGATCGACGCGGACGGCAGCGGCACCATCGACGCCGGCGACCTCGCCATCGTCCAGGCCAACTGGGGCGAAGGCACGCCCCCGGCCGCGGTCCCCGAGCCCGGCTCGCTGGCGTTGGTCGGTCTGGGTGGCCTGGCGCTGCTGCGCCGCCGCCGGAAGGCATGAAACACAGAGATTGAATCGCCCCGGCGCGTAGCCGGAGAAAAGATTGTGGGCCCGATGTGCCCTTCGGAGAGATTGGAACTCAAACCTGCCCTAAGGAGGCGAACCCCATGCAGAAGATGCTCCCCACCCTGATCGGTACCGGCCTGGTTGCCGGTGCCGCGACCGCGGCCCCCGTGGTCAACGGCAACAACGTCGGCGACGGCTACGGCGCGGCCGTGTCTGTCCAGACCACCCAGACCCAGTTTGGCAACGACCTAAGCGAGCTGAACGCGGCTTACGGCGTGATCGATGGCGGTGTCCTTTATCTGATGATCACCGGCAACATCGAGAACAACTTCAACAAGATGGAGATCTTCATCGACTCCACGGCCGGCGGCCAAAGCACCTTCACTTCGGCCGGCAACGACAACAGCGGCAACATGAACGGGATGGTCTTTGATGCCGGATTCACCGCCGACTACCACATGATCATCCGCCGCGGCAACGCGGGTACAGATATCTTCGATGTCGACTTTGCGGACCTCCAGGCGGGCACCTCCAGCATGTACAGCGATGTGTTCGGCGGGACACAGACGGGGTCGGGCATGACCGGTACCGGCGTCAACGCCAACGCGATCAGCGTCGCCTACGACGACAGCAATGCCGCAGGCATCCTCGACGGCACCGGCGCTGCTAACCAGGCGAATGCTCTGGCCGTGACCACGGGCCTCGAGTTGGCCATCAACCTCTCAGACCTGGGCTGGAACGGCACCGATGCGATCAATGTCATGGTCGGTGTGAACAACCAGGACCACAACTACTGGTCGAACCAGTTCCTCGGCGGCCTCGGTACGCCGCAGGGCAACCTCGGCGGCGATGGCGTCGGTGGCTTCACCGGCACGGCTGACATCGACTTTACCCTCTTCGATGGCAACCAGTTCTTCACCATCGTCCCCGAGCCCGGCTCGCTCGCGCTGCTGGGCCTGGGTGGCCTGGCGATGCTGCGTCGCCGCCGCTGAACGGACTGACTCCCCCGTGGGCGGATGGCCGCCCGCCTGAATCATGGACCCCCGGATGCGGGGTGGGTGGGTTCGCCCGCCCGCCCCGCTTGTTTTTTGCCCACCGCTCGGCCGGGTCGATACCCCGCCGTGCACCTGCCCGCCCCGATGTCCCGGCGGGCCGACCTTGACGTGCGGAGTCCCCATGCAGTTCTTCCCCCGACCCTCGACGCTCGCACTGCTCACCGCCGCCTTCTCGGCCGCCGCGCTGAACCACGACGCCGCGCAGGCGCAGGACGCTTCGGCCGCGCCGATCCTGCAGTGGTTCGAGTCGTCCTACGAGGTGCAGGAGGAACGCGTTGCCGACTTCTTCATGGCGGGGTACGGCTCCGTCTGGATCCCGCCCACCGGCCGGGCCGACAGCGGCAACCTCTCGGTCGGCTACGACGTGTACAACCGCTTCGACCTGGGCGGGCCCGGCAGCCCGACGCTCTACGGCACACAGGCCGGCCTCACCGCCTTCGCCGACCAGCTCCACCTCATGGGCGGCAACCTGATCGTCGACCTCATCTGGAACCACAACGGCTTCAGCGATTCCTCATCGCCCGGCTTCCAGGAGTACGGCGGGTACCCCGGCTTCATCCTGCAGGACCCCGACGGCGGCACCGACCCGTTCGGTATCCCCGGCACGGACGGCGACTTCCACGGCCGGTTCGACCCCGGCGACCCGGACCTGGTCGGCCGGCTCGCGGGGCTGATCGACATCAACCACGCCAACAACTTCCAGTTCATCCGCCAGCCCACCGAGGCGGGCAACCCGCTGAACATCCCGGCCGGCACCGGCGCGAACCTGCCCAACCCGCTCAACGCGCAGTACTACCCGGACATGGACCTGGACCCGATCATGGTGTTCAACCCGCTCACCGGGCAGAACGACATCCCCATCTACCCGTTCAACCTGGACGACCCGATGGCGGGGGACCCGGTCGCCGAGAACGCGCTGGGGCTGCTCATGCGCAACGTGCAGTGGATGATCGAGGTGGTGGGGGTGGACGGGTTCCGCCTGGACGCGGCGCGGCACTTCGAGCCGTGGGTCCTGGCGTACTTCGACCAGGCGGTCTACCGCGCGAGCAACCGCACGCTGCTGGACGGCTCGCAGTACCACGGGTTCAGCTTCTCCGAGGCGGCGGTCGGCGATGTGGCGACGCTGTTCCACCAGTTCGTCCGCGACGACATCGACCCCAACGACCCGGGCCGGGTCGGCGGCAACCGCGACGCGCTGGACTTCGCGCAGTTCCGCACCATCCACGACAACCTGCAGGAGAACGGCCAGTTCAACGACTGGCGCAACGTCGTGTACTCCGGCGTCGACTACTACGACGACGGGCTGATCAACGGGTCATCGGGCGTGGTCTTCGTCGAGAGCCACGACGACTTCGGCCCCGCGATGCAGAACGTCGCCTACGCCTACTCGCTGATGCGCCCCGGCAACGCCATCGTCTACTACAACGCCCTGCAGCACGGCGACAACCGCGACTTCCCCAAGCAGGGCCGCGGCGACGCGCTGGGCAACTACGGCGACACCATCACCACACTCCTGGACATCCGCAACTCGCACGGCCGGGGCGACTACCGCGAGCGCTGGCTCGCCCAGAACGAGTACGCCTTCGAGCGCAGCGGCTCGGCGCTTGTCCTCCTCAGCAGCCGTAACGACGGCGGGTTCGATTCCCGCCGGCTGCAGGTCGACCACGCGCCCGGCACATACCTCATCGAGCTGACCGGCAACGCCGCGCGCTGGAACGCGCAGGTCGGCAGCAACGATATCCCCGAACTCGTACAGGTCTTCGACGACAACGGCAACGCGTCGGTCGACGTCCGCTTCCTCCGTAACAACGGCCAGGACCAGGGCTACCTCGTCTACGGGCTCGCCACCCCACAGAGCGCCGACGGCCTGCAGATCGGCGGGTACAGCCAGGTCCTCGAAGGCGGTGACCCCGACCCGGGCAGCAACTACGAGAACGCCGTCACCCGCCTCACCGACCTGTACGTCATCAGCGACGACAGCTTCACCGTCTCGCTGGCGACGCAGCAGGTCAACCTGCTGGGCACGATCCGCGACCGCGACGCCGACGGCGACAACGCCGTCATCAAGATCAACGAAGGCATCGACCTCAACGGCAGCGGGGCGGTCGACTACGTCACGCCCGGCAGCGTGGTCTATGGCTTCGAGGAGTTCGGCGGCGACGGCAGCGTCCACGACCCGGGCTACTTCAACGCCGACGGCAACGGCCTCTACCAGCAGACCGTCGACGCGACCGTCCTCCCCGAGGGGCAGAACTACATCACCGTCCGCGCCTTCCGCCACCGCGACGACGGCGGGCCGGCCGTGTTTTCCGACTTCCGCGCGGTGGTCTATGTGGACCGGCTTGACCCCGAGTCCGCGTTCGACAGCTTTGTCGCGTTCAGCGGCGACGGCGACAACCTGGACTTCCGCTTCCGCAGCACCGATGGCACCGCGGACACGATGCACTTCTTCCTCAACCTCGCGGCCGACCTGAGCGAAGAAGACATCCTCGCGCTGGTCGGGAGCGGCAACCAGGCGTCGCAAATCGACCGCGACCTGTTCCAGCGCGGCTACTTCGACGTGCAGTCGGGCAACAACGTGGTCACCGTCGTGACCTACGAGCAGACCGGCAGCTACAGCGTGATGCGGCACGCAGGCATCGCGGTCGGGTCGGGCGTCGGTGCGGGGGTGGGCGATGTCAACGCGGACGGTACGATCGACGCCGACGACCTGCAGAACTCGCCGTTCAACTTCGAGACCGTGCTCTACAGCCAGAACGCGCTCTTCAACCCCGCGGCGGACGTCAACGCCGACGGCCGGGTCGACAACCACGACCTGTTCGCCCTCCGGCAGACGCTCGACACCGCGGGTGTTTCGCAGACTACTCAGGACGCCTACACCCAGGTCCTGCTCCGCCGGGGCAACATCAACGGCGCGTTCGGCACCGACGGCTTCGATATCGACGAGCTCTACAACCGGTTCGGCTCGAACGACTGGTTCGACGACCTGAACGTTGATGGCACGACCGACCAGGGCGACATCGATACGCTGGTGCGCGTGATCCTCGGCAGCGAGTACGGCGACGCGAACCTCGACGGTTCTGTCGATGAAGCCGACCTGTCCGTGTTGGACGCGAACTGGCTGAGCAGCACCGGCTGGGCGGGCGGAGACTTCACCGGCGACAGCGTCGCGGAGTGGCTGGACCTCGCGCTGATCGGCACGCATTGGCAGGGTGCCGGGGACTTCCTGGACGCGGCCGAGGCGGCGGGCGTCGTCATCGTCGGCGACCTCACGGGCGACGGGTTCGTCGGCGTGGAGGACCTGGACCTGCTGCTGGCCAACTGGGGCGACAGCGTCGAGACCTACAACCTGTCGCGTGGCGACCTCACGGGCGACGGCCTGGTTACCAACGCCGACCTGCAGATCGTCCTGGGCGCCTGGGGCGAGGGCGTCCCGCCGGATGTGACCATCCCCGAGCCGGGCACGCTAACGCTGCTGGCGGGCACGACGGTGGGCCTGCTGCTGCGCCGCCGCCGCCGCTAGTCGGCATCGCCGATATCCCGCGGCTCGCCGAGCAGGTAGCCGAAGATGAACGCGGTAAACGCGCCGATCACGGCGTACCAGGGCCAGGCGATCGCGGCCTTGGCGGGCGTCCCCTTGGTTGTATCGAGGACAGGCACCTCACGTGGCTCAGTCATCCGGGGCTCACCGGTCGCCTCGTCGATCAGCGGTGCCTCGGTCAGGGGGTGCAGCATCGGCTCGGCGGGCTTCAACTCGGTCACCGGCTGGCCGGACGCATCCACCAATGGCGGGTACTCCATCACAACCTCACCATCTGCGTTGCGTGCGTCGAAGTATGCAAAGTAGGTTGTCAGCATTAGGACCACGACACCCACCGCCAGCCATGCGGTCTTGACCAGCCGGCTGGTGCGCAGCGCTGGCGACTCCGTCTTGAGCGACCAGCCGATCCACGTTACCAGCAATACTGCTCCGACCGTGCCGCACATCGCGTAGGCCCACGGCTCGTGGAAGCGCATCGCGAACACCATCATCACAGAGAGCGGGACGGACCAGACCAGTCCTCTGCCGTTCTTGTCGATCGGCAGCCAGGCGAGCAGGAAGGCCGCAAGCAGCCCGCCCCAGACGTAACTGGCCAGCCCCAGCGCGAGCGAGAGGATCGGCACATCCGTCGCGTTCTTAAAAGCATCCACCGCGAACGCGGCAACACACAGTGCTGCGGCCCAACCCACGATAAAGAACCTCGACATCCGCACGATGCGACGGCCTTCGTCTGGATCATCGGCGCGGGCGTGCTGCTCTTCCTCCCCTGTGGTCCGGCCTAACGCCCTCGCACGCAGCGGGAGATAGACCGAGGAGATCGAGGTCTGCGACAAGGCCGCGAGGATCGAGGTCATGCTTGATACCGCCGCGGCGAAGATGCCCGCGATGATAAGGCCGGTGAGCCCGATCGGCAGCTCGGTCAGGATAAAGATCGGGAATATGCGGTCGGGCTCTTCGGTGAACTTATCGAGGGCCTGGCCGGTGAGCTTCTCGGGGTAGGCGCTGTAGAAGGCGAAGAGCCCGGCACCGACCATCAGCATCAGCGCGGTGACGAGTTGGCCGGCCCAACTCGCGAGGATGGCGATCTTGGCCTGGGTTTGGTTCTTGCAGACGAAGATGCGCTGCGCCATGAGCTGGTCCGTGCCGTACGCCCCGATACTGCCAAAGACCGAGGCGATGGCCGCGGTCCAGATCGTGAACTCCTTCGTCGGGCTGAAGCTCAGGTCCAGGTCCCAGGTCTTAAACTTATGCGCTTCATTTGCGGTATGAATGAGCTCGCTCCAGCCGCCGGGGAGCGCACCCGCAACCAGGACGACCGCGACGACCCCGCCAGAGACAAACACCAGGAAGAGCATGACGTCGGTCCAGATCACCGTGCTGATGCCGCCGATCACGGTCCACAGGACGGAGACGATGCCGATGATGAGGATCGCCCAGAAGAGTGTGCCGATCCCTGTTGCAGCAGCGAGCGCACCGAGCTGGTCGGCCATCACGATCTCGAGGACTACGGCCGTCAGGTAGACGCGCGACGATTGGCCCAGCAGCCCGCCTAGCGAAAATAGCGCGGTCGTGATGCGCTTCGCCCCCTCGCCCAGACGGTTGCCCATGTAGTCGTAAGGGCTGAAGATGCGCTTCTGGTAGTAAGCCGGGATCAGCACAAACGCGACAAACAGCCGCGCGATGAGGCCGGCGATCAGGCCAAGCTGAAGGTAAGTAAAGTTGCCGCCTTCTTTGAAAACGATGTAAGGCACGCCGATAAAGGTGACAGCCGAGATCTCGGTTGCAATCATCGACCCGGTGACCGCGTACCAGGGCAGGCCCTTCCCACCGAGGAAGAAGTCGTCCATGTCTTCCTGCTTGCCCGCAAGTTTGACACCCAGGACCGTAACCACGACGAAGTACCCCACCAGCACCGCCCAGTCCACCCAGGTGAAGCGCCCCGACAAGCTCCCGGCTTCCGAGGCGATCAGCAGGGGCAGGTCGTACACAGGCGGTCTCCAGGAAAATAGAAGCCCCGGCGGGGCGGGCGGGTCCGAGTCGCTAAGATATCAGCCCAAGTCTTATAAAAGATTCTAACGCCGACCGCCATGCCAAACCAACCCGACCCCAAACCGCCCCTCGCGCTGGGCATCGACATCGGCGGCGGGTCCGCCAAGCTCGCGCTGCTCGACGACCAGCGCGAGACCGTCGCGACCGGCCAGTCCGCCGAGTACCGCCAGCCGACCCTTGAAGCGTTGGCGAGTGTCGTGCGCGACGCGCTGGACGCGATGCTCGCGGGCCAGCCCGCCGAGACGCGCGCCCGGATCGATCGCGTCGGGCTGTCCGCGCCCGGCCCGGTCGAGGGCGACCGGCACATCGTCATCAGCGGCAACGTCCCGGCCCTGTCGGGGCTCGACGGCGTGGCGTGGGTCGAACAAGTCATGGGCGCGCCGCTGCCGACACGCGTCGTCACCGACCAGCTCGCCGCCGCGATGAGCCAGTGGATGAACGACCCGCTCGCGGGCCGGGCCCTCTATCTCGCGCTGGGCACGGGTGTCGGCGGGGCGATCCTCGACCACGGCCACCCGCTAACCTTCACCCGCGGCACGCCCGGCCACCTCGGGCACATGGACGTCTCCGGCGGGGACCCGGACGCCCCCACCTCCGAGGCGGCGGGACGCGGGGCGCTCGAGGCCTACGTCGGTGCGCCGGCCCTCCGCGCCGCGGGCATGCCCGTCGATAACCCTACGGCCTGCGTCGACCACCCGGCCATGCCGCAGGCCGTCGCCGCGCTCGCCCGCGCGATCCGTATCTGCCTCGCGCTCTACCGCATGGACCACGTGGTCCTCATGGGCGGCATCGCGCAGGTCTTCCTACCCGTGCTCGACCGGGTGCGCGACGCGGTACTCGACGACCTCAGCCCGGTCGCGCCGGACGTGTGGTCGCTGTCGGTCGGCAACCTCGGCCCGATGGCCGGGGCGATCGGCGCCTCGCAGATGGCTTAGCCGCCCGTCGCGGTTCCGTCCGCCGGCGCATCGCCCAGCCGGGTCTCGACGCGGCGTCGGCCCAGCAGCCGGCGGGCCTCCTCGGTGACGTACTCCCACTGGAACGCCGGGCCCGGGTCGATCTTCCCGGTGGTCAGGTGGTAGTGGCCGATCAGCCCCTGGTAGTTGGCGTACTCCTCGTCGGTCAGCACGTCGTAGCGCGGCCGACCGAGCCCGTCGGCAGGATACGTCAGCGGGATGTTGGGGAAGACCTCGGCGAGCGTCGCGGTGAGCTTGATCAGCGCGTCGTACTGCTCGGGGGTGAGGTCGTACTGGCGGAGCTGTCGGCCGTGGATCGCGCCGAGGACCGGCTCGGGCCGGAGCGGGTAGCCGACAAAGCCGGGCGTGCGCACGCGGCCGTCGCCGCGCGCCGCGGGCAGGGTGATCCGCACCCGGCCGGTATCGTCGGGCTGGTACCACCTGGCCAGCGTCACGTCGTCGCCGGGCGGGTACGCACCCATGTTGGCGATCTCGATGCCGATGGACCGGTCGTTGGCCTGGCTGGCGTGCCAGGCGCGCTCCTTGAGGTCGAGGGTCTGGTAGATCGTGCCATCAATGTCGAGCATGAAGTGCACGGACAGGCAGCGGTGGTCGTGGAGCACATCGAAACAGAACGCGCTGTGGCCACAGACGTCGTAGTGGATGACGAACAGGTCGACCGTGTCTTGCAACTCTTCGAGGGTCCACCCGCCGCCGCGCAGCCGCTCAAAGTCCTCGTCGGACATCGTGCGTTCACCGCGCAGGCCGTAGCGGTTGGGCGAGTCGGTCTCGTCCTTGATCGCGTCCCAATCGTGCTGCCCTCGGGGCTCGAAGCGGTCTTCGACGCGATAGGCGTCGTATCCGCCGGGGTCCATCCACAGCACCACAGGCGTGCCGGTGTGGAAGAGTTGGCCGGCAACGACGATCTCGTCGCCCGTCCGGGTGAGGGGCGTGCCCGGCTTCGTGACCGAGCAGCCGAGCATTCCGAAGACCAAGGCAACCGCGAGCGCGGCACCGACACGGGTCGAAGACAGCATGGGAATTCCTTTCTTGGAACCCGCATCTTATAGAAAAACGGCCGCGCCGCGTACCCCTCTTACGCCAGCCGGCGCAGCCGAGCCAGGAAGAACGCGTCGTGCGTCGCGTTGGGCAGGACCCGCACGCCGTGGCCGACCCCGGATTCAAACACCTTGCCCCGCCAGCCGGTCAGCGCGGGCAGCGTCGCGGCCGGCAGGTCGGCGACCGGCTCGGCCGCGACGCGATCGCCGAGCTTCCCGAGCGTGTGCGACACGACGCCCTCGTTCTCCGAAACCGACAGCGAGCAGGTGCAGTACAGCACACTGCCGCCGGGCTTCACCGCGGCGAGCGCCGCACAGAGCAGCGCTTTCTGCACCCGGGCGCAGCGCTCGACCTTCTTCTCGCTCCAGTCCGCGTAGCTCGCCGGGTCGCGCGTCGTGAACATCGCCTCGCCCGCACACGGCGCATCGACCAGCACCTTGTCGAACCGGTCCGGCGTCTTGCGCCCGACCGATCGGCCGTCGGTCAGGTAGGTCTTCACCATCGTCGCGCCGCCGCGCTCGAGGTTTGCCTTGAGCTTGAAGAACCGGGTCCTGCCCGGCTCGACCGCGTTGAGTATGCCGGTGTTCGCCATCATCGCCGCGAGCATCAGCGTCTTGCCCCCCGGCGCGGCGCACAGGTCCAGCACCGCCTCGCCCGGCTGAGGGTCCAGCACCAGCGGCGCGAGCATGCTGGCGATGCCCTGGATGTAAACCCGCCCGTCCGCGACCGCCCGCGACTCGGTCAACGCGCGGCGCTGCGCATCGGGCACGACAAACGCGTGCGGCACACCGGGCACATCGCTCGGCGACAACCCCTCTGCCTTGAGCTGCTCGACCACCTCGTCGTCCGCGGCCTTGAGCGTGTTGACCCGGAAGCTCGTGGGCTTGACCGTACCAAAGCTCGCCAGCACCGCCTCGAACCGGTCGGCCGGCAGCGATGCGCGCAGCCGATCCACAAACGCGGTCGGGAGCGGCTGCGCCTCTGCGCCACTCACGCCAGCACCGCCCGGGGCAGGGGGGTCACCGCGTCGTCCGACACCGCGTACACCGACCCGGCCGGGGACACCTCGGCCCGGCTCGTGCCCGTAAACCGTCCGAACGCGGGCAGCACCACACACGCCGGCTCGATGTGGAAGCACGGCACGCGCCGGCCCTCGCGACGCCCGAGCAACACCGTCACGCCCGGGTGCAGGTGCCCGGCCAGCACCAGCCCGCGCTCGTCCGCCCCCGGGTGGTGGCGGAACACAAACGGCGGGTCAAGCTCGCCCTCGTCAACCGTTTGCATCCCCAGCTCGGCGGCGGGGGGGCCGGCGTGGACATCGTGGTTGCCGCGGATGATCAGGACATCCAACGACGGGTGCGCAGCGCGCCAGACGCGCAGCGCGCGTTCGCCGTGGTCCTCGGCCGCGGGCCGGGCGTGGTAGAAGTCGCCGAGCACGACCAGCCGACGCGCCGCGAGCGTCCCGATGAGCGACGACAGGCGGGCCAGGTCCGCCCGCGCGACCGACGCGGGCACGGGCACGCCCGATCGGCGGAAGGTGTCGTCCTTGCCCAGGTGCGGGTCGGCGATCACCAGCGTCCGCCGCGCCCCCCACCACAGCGCGCGCTGCGGGCAGAGCAGCACGCGTTCGTCGGCCAGCTCGAGCGGGATGGTGCCGGGGATGGGCATCCGCAGATTCTACAGGCCCGCTACGCCAGCCCGCGCTCGATCTCCTCGATCTGCCGACGCAGCCGGTCCTCCCACTTCTCCGTGCTCACGGTCTCGGCCCGGAGGCGGTCGGCGAACAGCGGGAAGGCCAGGGGCGTGAGGCCGCCCGGCTCGGTGGTGTCGATCGGCGTGGCGCGCAGGCGTTCGACCGCGGCGCGCAGCCGGGCAAACTCGAGCTGCTTCTCCAGGACCTCCCGCCGGGCCTGGTGCAGCAGCATGTTGTCGCGATCGAACTCGGTGAACACCTCGAAAAACATCTCGCTGGTCGCCTGGAGCTGTCGGCCGCTCGCGCGGACCCGTGCGCCGGGGAACCGCGGCGTGATGAGCCCGGCGATGTGCGCGATCTCGCGGAACTGCCGGCGGGCCAGCACCGTCGCGTCGACGCAGGCCAGCAGGTCGTCGATCAGCCCGTCGGGGTCCAGCAGCCGGTGCCAGTCGTCGGGCGTGAGGTCCAGCGGGTCGGGGGCGTGCAGCTCGATGCCGTAGTCGTTGACGTTGATGCCGACCGACCGCGGCGTGTCGCGCGTCAGCCGGTGCGCGAGCAGCGCGGCCAGCCCCTCGTGCACCAGCCGGCCCTGGAAGAAGAAGGCGAACAGGTGGTGGCCGTCCCGCATCGTGACGCGCTCGGCCAAGACCCGGCCCGGCTCGGGCAGGCCCGACATGTGGCGCTGCAGCTCCAACAGCGGGACCAACGCGGCCATCGCCTCGTCCGCCAGCTCCCCGCGCGCCGCCTCGGCGAAGCGCGCGACGACCCCGTCCGCCAACTGCGTCGACAACGGGAACCGCCCGCCGTTCCACCGCGGGACCACGCCGCGCTTCCCGGTCGCCCGCCGGACCACCGCGACCATGTCCTTGACCTTGATGAGCTGCAGTAGCCGGCCCGCGAAGACGAACCGGTCGCCCGGACGGAGGCGGGCGATGAAGTACTCCTCGATCGTGCCCAGCGTCTTGCCCGAGGCGTAGCGGACGAGCATCGCCGGCTCGCTGGCGATCGTGCCGATCCCCAGGCGGTGGTTGCGCTCGATGAGCTTCGACGACGGCCGGTACCGCGACCGGTCGCGCGCGACGCGCGCGAACTGCGGGTAGGCGGTCAGCGCCTCGCCGCCCCGTTCGATGAAGTCCATCACCCAACGCCACTGCTCGGGTGTCAGCGTCCGGTAGGACGCGGCGGTCCGCACCTCGCGGTAGAGCGCCTGCGGGTCGAAGCCGCCGCCGGCCGCGACGGTGACGGCGTGCTGCACGAGCACGTCCAACGGCGCATCGAACGGCGTGCGGTCCTCCAGGCGACGCTCGGCCAGTGCCGACCGCGCCGCGCTGAACTCCATCAGCTCGAACGCGTGCGACGCGACGCACACCACCCGGCTGGGCCGGCCCGGCTGGTGGCCGCTGCGCCCGGCCCGCTGTATCAGCCGGGCCACACCCTTGGGGCTACCGACCTGCATCACCTGGTCCACCGCCGGGAAGTCCACCCCCAGGTCCAGCGACGAGGTACACACCACCGCGCGCAGCCGGCCCGCGTCGAGCATCGCTTCCACCTGCGCGCGGATGTCGCGGTCCAGCGAGCCGTGGTGCAGCGCGACCTGGCCCAGCAGGTCCGGCGCGGCGTGCAGCAGCTTGTTGAACCAGATCTCCGCCTGCGCCCGTGTGTTGGTGAAGACCAGCGTGCTGTTGGCCGACCGCAGACGCTCGACGACCTGCGGCAGCAGCTTCAGGCCGATGTGCCCCGCCCAGGGGAACTGCTCCATCGACTCGGGCAGCAGGATGTCCAGTTCGATGTCTTTTTCGGTGGGCCCGGCGATGATCGTGCCGCGCCGCCGACGCCCGCCCGGACCGACGCCCACGAGGTGCAGCAGCGCCTGATCGAGGTTGCCCAGCGTCGCGCTCAGCCCCCAGGTCCGCAGCTTCGGGTTGAAGTGTCTCAGGCGCGCGAGCCCCAGCTCCGTCTGCGTGCCACGCTTCGTGCCCAGCAGTTCGTGCCACTCGTCGACGATGACCGTGCGCAGCGAGCGGAACCGGTCGCGCGCCTCGGGGTAGGACAGCAGCAGCGACAGGCTCTCGGGCGTCGTGATGAGCGCGGTGGGCAGGCGGTCGCGCTGGCGTTTCTTGATGGCGGCGGAGACATCGCCGGTCCGGCGCTCGATGGTCCAGGGCAGGCCCAGCCCGTCGGCCGCGGCGCGGAGCGCCAGTTCGGTGTCGTTGGCGAGGGCGCGGAGCGGCGTGATCCAGAGGACCTCGATCGGCGGGCCGACGACGCGGCGCGACCGGCCACGCGGCGGGGGCGACCAGCCGTCGGTGTGGCGCGCCTGCCAGTCGCACAGCGGGCCCAGCCAGGCGGCGAGGGTCTTGCCCGTGCCGGTCGGGGCGTGGATCAGCCCGCTGCGGCCGGCGAGCGACGCGTCCCACGCCGCGCGCTGGAACGCCGCAGGGACAAGCCCGCGCTGCTGCATCCACTGCTCGGCGGCGTCGGTCGGCACGGCCCCATGCTAGACGGGTTGGCCGGGCAAGAAAAAGACGCCCGGCGTCGGCCGGGCGTCTTCGAACAGTCGCGGGTTGTGTGTGCCACTGGCGGGCTAGAGGTTCTCGACGTCCCAGCCCTCGCGGTAGTCGCGGGCGATGAACGCGTTGGCGGCGTCGAGGTTGGTGACGCGCATGTTGTCGGCGTCCCACTCGAGCTTTCGGCCGGGGAACCGAGACGCGAGCGTGCCCAGCACCATCGACTCGGTGAGCTTGCTGGCGAAGGCGAAGTGGGTTTCGGTCTCGCCCCAGCCCATGCAGGCGTCGACCCAGTGGTGGTAGTGGTTGCGGTCGCGGAGCCGGCGGTTGCCGACGAACTCCTTCTCCTCGCCGTTGACCCAGTACCAGACCTTGGCGTCCTCGTGACGGAAGCCGATGGTGCCCTCGGTGCCGATGAGGAAGCAGGTGTTCTGCGGGACCTCGAAGCCGGCGGGGGCGCCCAGGTCCTCGGCGGCGGGCTTGATCCCGCCGTCGGACCAGAACAGCTCCAGCGTGTCGCCGTCGATCTTGTCGTTGCCGGCGAAGGTGAGGGTGATGTTCTGGCTGGAGGGGTAGGTGTCGTCGTTGACGTCGTTGGCCTGGGAGATCATCGACGTGGGGTTGGTGAGCCCGAGGGCGTAGAAGGGGATGTCGGCGATGTGGCAGGCCATGTCGCCGATCGCGCCGGTGCCGAAGTCCTTTACGCCGCGCCACTTGAACGGGGCGTAGGTGTCGTTCTTGTAGGGGCGCATCGGTGCACCGCCGATCCACAGGTCCCAGTCGAGGTTCTGGGGGACGGGGTCCTCGCCGGAGGGGATCTCGACGCCCTGCGGCCACCAGCCGGCGGGGCGGTCGGACCAGGCGTAGACCTTCTGGATCTTACCGATGATGCCTTCGCGGATGGCGGCGATCACCTGCCGCTTTGCGCCACGCGAGGCCCACTGTGTGCCCATCTGTGTCGCGAGGTGGCCCTTCTGCTGCGCCATCGCGCTGAGGGCACGCGACTCGGCCACGCACCAGGTCAGCGGCTTCTGGCAGTAGACGTGCTTGTCCATGTTCATCGCCGCCATCGCGATCGAGGCGTGCATGTGGTCCGGCGTCGAGACGACCACCGCGTCGAACCCGTCCGCCAGGTCGCGGAAGGCCTCGCGGTAGTCCTGCCAGATGTCGCAGTTCAGCGCACCGCCCGCGCGGTCGGCCGCACGCATGTCCACGTCCACCGCCCCGACAATCGCGACGTCCGGGTGCTCGGCGACCTGGGTGATGTCGTGCCAGCCCTGGCCGCCCACACCGACCCCGACGACGCGCAGCTTGTTGCCGCCCTCGGCCCGGGCCCAGCTCGGGTTCAGCCACGCGGCACCGACCGTCGCCGCGGCCGCCCCCTGGAGGAATGTCCGGCGATTGATTGATTTACGATCCTGCATCCGTCTCTTACCTTTCCGTGCCCGCTGGGGCAGCGTCCTAAAGTGCTGAGTCTCGGCCGAAGTCCCTCCTTCAGGCCGACACCCGATCTTGCCATACCCACAATGACGCCCCAGGACCGGTGTGCATCACCGGCTGAAACGTCGAATTTCCCTGAGCTCGTAACGTCTCGGGCCTTCCTCCGAGAGCGATACACTATACCAGCCCCGGGCCCGCCGGGGAAGCCGATCCCGGCCCCATCGCCGGGGCAAAACCCCTATCCGGTCGCGATAGGCCCGATTCACCCCCCGAATCCGCCCACGAGCCAACGCCCCATGCCCCTGCGCATCCCCCACCGCGAGCTGCCGCCCGACACCCTCGACGCCCTCATCGAGGAGTTCGTTACGCGCGACGGCACGAACACCGCCGACGCGTTCCACAGCGTCGAGCAGGTCCGCAAGCTGCTGGACACCGGGCAGGTCGTCATCACCTTCGACGAGGAGAGCGAGAGCTGCACCATCCTCGCGGCCGAGGAGGCGAAGCGGCAGGGGATGTGATGGGGGGCGAGAGTCGGGCCGCGACGGCGGGCGCTCCGCCTCATTCCGCGTCGGCGGGCTCCGCGCTGGCGAGCCAAGCGAGGAAACCCTCGGGCGATTGCGAGAACCGCGGCGGGCTGTGTGCGAAATCGGGGTAGGCGATCGTGCCGGGGAGCGGGCGGCCCCGGGCATCGGTCAGGACCAGCATCGGGATGCCGCGCACGCCGTAGCGCTGGACCGCGGCCACGCCCGGGTTGTTCGACGACTGGTCGGTCAGGTCGACGACCACCGGCACGAAGCCGGCGTCGATCGCCGCACGGACCTCGGGGGTCTGGATCACGTCCTTCTTCAGCGTCTGACAGGGGCCGCACCAGTCGGCGGTGAACATCAGGAGCATCGGCCGGCCCTGCGCCTCGGCCTCGGCCATCCCCGCGTCCAGCCCGGGTTGCCAGCCGTCCAGGTGCACCGGCGCGGTCCCCGCCCGCAGCGCGACCGCCCCCGCCCAGGCCACGCCGACCACAATCAACGCCACGACCCACCCGCGGTATCGGGCTCGGCCGGTCGGTGTTGGCGTGGTGTCTGTGTGGTAGGTCATCGGCGTTCGCTACGGGACATCGGTCCATGCGTCGTCGCGGGTACAACCGGCGGCGGCGGCCGGTTATTTCGTCCTGTTGCTGGCGACCGAGCGAAACCGGGCCGTTACAAGGGCTATATCCGCAAAAACAGCCCGGCCGTGGGGCCGGGCTGTGGAGGAAGCGTATCGGGGTTGTCGATCAGCCGGCGGCGAGTTGTTTGTTGAGTTCGTCGGCGAGCCGCTGCGCCTGTTCGGCCGCGCGGGTGCCTTCGTACTGAGCCACAAGCTGTTCGAGCTTGCGCTGGGCCTGCTGGCGGACGGCGTCGGCGTTGCGTTGGCCCTCGGCCTCGGCCAGGTCGGCGCGGATCTGCGACAGGGCGTCGGCCGACTCATACTCGCGCTCGGCCTGCTTCATACCCGGGGTGTTCGCGTGTTCCCGCAGCAGTTGCCGGGCCGCGTGGGCCTGCTCGCGCAGCTCGGACAGACGCGACACCTCCAGCAGCACGCCGTACGCCGCGTCGTAGTCCTCGTTGGCGACAGCCTGCTCGGCACGGTCGACGTGCGACTGCACCGTGTCGCCGAAGGACGCGACCAGCGCATCGGTTTGATCGTCGTAATCCGTCCGCCGAGCGAGACGGGTGAGGTCACGCAGGGTGGTCCGCAAGTCCCCGAAGGCCGCGGCTTGCATCTGGGCGGTCGCGGTTTCGCTGAGCGTGCGCCACTCGGCCCGGTCGTCTTCCTTGCGCAGCTCGCCGGTCGCTTCGCGTGCGGCGCGGAGCCCGTCGAGCGCGGCCAGCGCCCGGAACTCGTCCAGCGCTGCTTCGTGGTTGCCGGCGAAGTAGTCCTGCTTCGCGGAATCCAGCGCATCCATCGCACGCTGCTCCAGCAGCCCCACCAACTCGGCCAGCGGCCCGCGGATATCGCGGCTGCGCGAGAGGTTCTTCTCCTGTGCGTCGGCGATGACTTCCTGCACCCGGTTGTAGGCCGTCCCCAGGTCCGCGCTGCGGACGGTGCCCATCGCCGAGGTAATGTTCTGCTGCACACCTGTGCAGGCGCCCGACGATCACTGGCCCGCCGCGGTTTGAGCGGTAAGCAATGCCGGCACCCCGATCAGGGCGGCGGCCACAAAGGCGGTGGTCCGGTTGGTCTTTTTCATCTGTCAAAATCCCCTTGGTGGGTCGGTCGGATCCAGCGGCGCAGGCGCACACAACAGCCACCTGTTCAATCATTTATCGTATATCCGCGCCCCCGGGGCCGCAAGAAGAATCGCTTTTTGCGGCCGAAACCCCGGTTTTGTCCCCCTAGCCGCGTTCGCGGCCCACCGGGCAGAGACGGCCGGGGTCCACCCGTTTGTGCCCGCCGCCCGACGCGCCTAGCATCATCGCATGGCCTGGTACCACGACATGCAGTCCGATCCGCGTTACGGGCAGTACGTCCGCCTCGCCACCGGCCGGCCGCCGTGGGTGCTCAAGGCCACCGCCGTCGTCGCCGTCGTCACCTTCGCGATCCCGCTGGTCGCGCTGGCGCTGCTGCTGCTCGCGGCGCTGGCGGTCACGGCCGTGGCGTGGGTCATCTTCTCGTTCATCGGGCGCGTCCTCGACGCGCTCACCGGCAAGACGGTCGACCCCGACGCGCTCTCCCCCACACCGCCCGGCGACGACGGCCGAGAGAACGTGCGCGTCGTCGAGCGTTAGGCGGTTCAGTTTCTCCGGGGCGTTAATGCGTATCCCCTGGTCCAACATCTGCCGGGCATTCCCCGAGCTTGATCACCTGACCGATGCGCAGTGCGATCTGTTGATGACCCGCGTGCGCCTGCAGATCGGTGCGAAGCAAAGCGTCAGGTTCTTGTTGGTGTTCGTTTACATCATTTCTTTAATCCTCTCGTTCGTACTGTTTGGGTCGGTCCTTCGAGTCTTCTATGGCAATGAACCCATACCCTTCCGGCACGAAACTCCCGTAGACACGCTGTTGATCCTCTGCGTGATAGGTTTGCCTGCCGCGGTCGTGTTTCTGTTGCGCGATGCCATCCTCCGCCGACGTCTGAAGGCGGCGATCGACTATGAGATCGATCGGGTGCGTTGCCTGAGTTGCCGATACATCCTGATCGGACAGGTCGCGTCGGCGGGACGGATCGGGTGCCCGGAGTGCGGCGCCTCGTTTGGGCTCGGGGAGCTTGGGATCACGGAAGCCGACCTGCTGCCGCCGGGCGGGGCAGGTGCCGTGGCTTCTTAGCAGCTCACGGGGACACCTCAGCAGCAGGCGTGGGTGGGGATTGGTTTACAATCGCCGCCCCTGATGCTTCGTCCCGGAACCCTGCCCATGCTCCGATCGGTCTGCCTCGTTCTCTGCTTCCCGCTCCTGCTGGCCGCCCCCAATGCGCTCGCCCAGGACGGCCGGCCCGTCATCACCAACCCGCCGGCCGCGGCGCAGGACGCCGCGCCGGCCGAGGACGCGCCGCTGGCGTCGCCGCGCGCGGCGGTCCGGCAGTTCCTCGAAGCGATCCACGAGGTCAACGACGGCGACACCACGCGCTGGGCCGCGGTGCTCGAGACGATGGACCTGGCCGGCGCGGGCATCGACCCCGACTCGATCGAGGCGCGCGACCGCGCGGAGATGCTCTGGCACACGATGAACCGCGTGGTCGGGCTGATCGACTTCGACGACCTCCCCGCCGGCCCCAACGGGCAGGCGATGCGGCGGTACACGCTGTTCCCCCGGCCGGCGAACGTCGACCACGACGCGATCCTCCGGCAGATCGACGTGCCCGCCGACGCACGCATCCGCCTCGTGCCCGGCGACGACGGGCGGTGGCGCTTCTCCGCCCAGACGGTCCAGGCCATCCCCGGCCTGTACGCCGCGGCGCGCCAGCTCCCCTCGGCCATCGAAGACGAGGGTGACCTCGCCACCGACATCCCCGAGGACATGCCGCACCTGGGCGCGTCCATCCTCCGGCCGCTGATGCCCGACACGCTCCGCGGCGAGGGCCACGTCCTCCTGTCGCTGGAGTACTGGCAGTGGGTCGCGCTGTTCGCGCTGGTGCTGCTGGGTGTCGTCGTGGACTACACCTTCCGGTTTTTCCTGCGTTCGCTGGCGGTCGGCATCATCAAACGCCGCGGCAGCACCGCCGACCGGGCCACCCTCCGGCGGACGGTGCGTCCGATCGGTCTGTTCGTGTCCGCGTTGGTCTGGCAGCTCCTGCTCCCGCTGCTCGCGCTGCCGGAGACCGCGCACCTGATGCTGCGCGGCGCGGTCGGGGTGTTCCTCGTCTTCGCGGGGATCTGGGCGGCCTGGCGGGTCATCGACCTGGTCAGCGAGGTGCTCGCCAACCAGGCCAAGCGCACCGAGACGAAGTTCGATGACGTGCTGGTCCCGCTGGTGACCAAGGCGGCGAAGCTATTCGTCGTAGCGATCGGCATCGTCTACGCGGCCGAGGCGCTGAGCATCCCGCTCGGGCCGATGCTCGCGTCGCTGGGGCTGGGGTCGCTGGCGTTCGCCTTCGCGGCGAAAGACACGATCGAAAACTTCTTCGGCAGCGTAGCGGTCATCCTCGACCGGCCGTTCGAGGTCGGCGACTGGATCGTCATCGACGGCGACACCGAGGGCACCGTCGAGGAGCTCGGCTTCCGCTCGACCCGCATCCGCACGTTCTACAACTCGCAGATCACCGTGCCCAACGCCACGCTCGTCCGCGCGACCGTCGACAACTTCGGCCGACGCAAGTACCGCCGGTGGAAGACGCACCTTGGCGTGCAGTACGACACCCCGCCGGACAAGCTCATCGCGTTCACCGAGGGCATCCGCGAGCTGGTCCGCACTCACCCCTACACCCGCAAGGACTACTACCAGGTGTGGATGCACCAGTGGTCGGCCTCGTCGATGGACGTGCTGCTTTACATCTTCTTCGAGGTGCCCGACTGGAACACGGAGCTGCGCGAGCGCGAGCGGATGTTCATCGATATCGTCCGCCTCGCGGACCGGCTGGGCGTGCAGTTCGCGTTCCCGACGCAGACCGTCCACCTCTTCAAAGAAGAGAAGCCCGCCCACGGCAGCCAGCACCAGCCGGCCCACGGCGTGCCCGGCAGCTCCACAGACCGGCGGTCGATGGTGCACGGCCTGCGCGCGGCGCGGGCGATCATCGAGAAGCAGCCTTGGCTGGACCACCCCCCGGGACCCGTGCAGCTCGCGACCGGGCCGATGGCCATCGAGCTGGACGAGGCGGGCAACGAGACGCTCGTCGAGAAAGAGGACAAGACCGAGCCGACCGGCGAAGCGCCACCGCTCGAACTCACCCAAAACCCGCCGCACGTCGAGCCGGGCCCGGGCGAGGCCGGTGAAGGCGAGCGCAAGCCGCGGGACTAGGCGGACCGTTCAACCGCGCCGCGCCTAAAGAAAGCACGGCCGTGGCGACGGCCGTGCTATAGGTGTGACTCCACAGATGCGGTCCGAGCCGCGCGGGCTCAGTCCTCCATGCGCTTCATGACCATCACGTCGTCCGGGTCTTCGACGCTGGTAAACGTCAGTTCGTCGCCCTCGATGACGACGGTGTAGACCATCTCTTCGCCATCGGCGGTGACGGTGCACGTGCCGGCTTCTTCGTCGTGTGTCCAGGTGTAGGGGTACTCCTCGCCGCCTTCGTGCAGCGTGCCCGTGCCGTCGTCCCGGTTCTCGACCCAGAACGCGCCCTCGGGCAGTTCTTCGCCCTGGTACGACGTGGCCATCCACTTGCCGACCATCGGCGACTCGGACCCACCGGCCATCGCCAGGCCGCTCAGCATCATCACAACAACAGCGGCCATCACAGGTGCAAAACGCTTCATTCGATCACTCCTTCAAGAGGTGGGAGAGGGCATGCCCGAGCCGGGCGTAGAGCCCGCATTGTACCGGGCCGCACCCGTCGACCCAAGGCCCAATTCAAGGCGTCATCACACGGCCCCCGTGGATACAAAGTGAACCCTGGGCGGCGGCCAGCGTTATGATCCAGGCCAACCTCAGGAGCAGGCCGATGAAAACACCAACGCACCCCGGACTTGCTCACTTTCTCTTGGGCGTGTTCCTCTCCGGGGTTATTGCCGCACCCGTGGCGTCGGCGCAGGACGCGGCACCCACCGCCGAGTCACTCACCGCGACCGCGGTAGATCGCCTGGTCGCGATGCAGGATGACGACGGTGCCTGGCCGTACGAAGGCGTATACCGCGTGCGCGGCCAGATCCCGGTCGGCTACCGGGTCGGGGGCACGGCCATTGTCTGCACCGCGCTGCTCTACGCCGCGGAGGACGACGACGCCGAGGCGGCCGGGGCCCTGGAACGCGGCACCGCGCTCATCCTTGAGGCGCTGGACCACCCACTCATGGCGGCGTCCGATGAAGACGCGTACGACGTGCGCGTCTGGGGGCACATCTACGCCCTGGATTACTTCTGCCGCCTGCGGGCCGCGCAGCGCACCGGGCCACACACCGAGTCGATCGACCGCTGGGTCCCTCGGCTGGTGGAAGCGCTCGCCATCCAGGAAGTGCCCGGCGGCGGCTGGAACTACGCCAGCAAGCGCGCCCACGCGCCGTTCGTCACATCCCCCGCGGTGCAGGCGCTGCTGTGGGCGGAGGCGCAGGGCGAATCGGTGGATCACGACATGCTCGAGCGGGCGGCGGAGGCCCTGCGCGCCAGCCGCGGCAACGACGGCGCGTACGAGTACAGCGGCCGGGCCCGTCGGCCGCTCCTGCCGGGCGCGACCGCCCGGTCGCCGGTCAGCGACGTGACGCTCGGGCTGCTGGGCGACCCGGTGCCAGAAGAGGCCCTGGCCGCACAGGTCGAGGCGTTCCACGAGCACTGGGACGAGCTTGAAAAACGCCGCGCCCAGCACGGCACACACGTCGCGCCCTACGGCGTCGCGCCCTACTACTTCTACTACGGCCACCGCTACCTCGCCCAGGCCATCGCCGTGCTCCCCGAAGCGCAGCGTCGGGACGAGAATCTACGCCTGCTCGAAAAGCTGCTGCGGACCCTAAGCGACGACGGCACGTGGAACGACCGCGTCTTTGAACGGTCGGCAAACTTCGGCACGGCGATGTCGGTGCTGGCACTGCTGGGCGAGGGCGTGCCGATGCCGCCGGCGCTCGGGGAGTAGCTCCGCGTAGGATGCTGGGATGAAGACCGCCGTGATCCAGCTCGACGCCCAGGACGACCACGCCGCGAACCTGGACGCCGCCGAGGCCGCCGTCCGCGAGGCCGCGGGGGCCGGCGCGGGCTTCATCGCGCTGCCGGAGGTCTTCCACCTCAGGGTCGGCCGGGGCGCGGGCCGGCGGTACCTCGAAACCGCGGCGCACTTCGACGCGACGGTCGCGCGCTTCGCCGCGCTCGCGGCGGGGCACCGGGTCACCCTGCTCATGGGGTCGGTTACCGAGCCGAGCCCCGACCCGCAGCGCGTCTACAACACCTCCGTCCTCCTTGGCCCGGCGGGCGACACGCTCGCCGCCTACCGGAAGGTGCACCTGTTCGATGTCGAGGTCGGCGACG
Source organism: Phycisphaerae bacterium (assembly GCA_030425705.1). GTDB lineage: Bacteria > Planctomycetota > Phycisphaerae > Phycisphaerales > Phycisphaeraceae > JAHQVV01. The sequence continues at coordinate 257,042 of JAUHZU010000002.1, read as the reverse complement.
TGGCGGAACGCGAGTCCCGGCGGTTCTACCCCGGCGACGCGCTGGTCTCTGCCGACACCCCGCTCCGGCGGGTCGGGCTCACGGTCTGCTACGACCTGCGCTTCCCCGAGCTGTTCCGCGCGCTCGCGCTGCGCGGCGCGGTGCTCGCGACCGTCCCCGCGAACTTCACCAAGCCCACGGGCGAGGCGCACTGGTTGACGCTCCTGCGCGCCCGCGCGATCGAGAACGGCATGTACATCGTCGCCCCCAACCAGTGCGGCGCGTTCACCGGGCCCGACGGCGGGGGGTTTACGGCCTACGGGCACTCGGCGGTCATCGACCCCTGGGGCCGCGTGCTGCTGGAGATGGGCGACCGGCCCGGGATCGGCTACGCCGAGATCGACCCCGCGGACGCCGAGCGCGTCCGCGCGGCGGTCCCGGTCCTGCGAAACCGCCGGCCAACTGTCTACGGGCTGTGAATCGCTGTAGACACCCGCCCGCCCATGCCCTACCTTGCCAGCGGACACTTCTTAACCCGGGCAGGAGGCGACGCATGATCTGGGACAAGCTCCGCGGCGAGTTCGTGGACATCATCGAGTGGCTGGACGACACGAACGACACACTCGTCTACCGGTTCGAGCACCACGACCACGCGATCAAGGTCGGCGCGCAGCTCACCGTCCGCGAGGGTCAGGCGGCGGTCTTCGTCAACGAGGGCCAGATCGCGGATGTCTTCGGACCCGGGCGGTACGAGCTGCGCACGCAAAACCTGCCGATCCTGACCAAGCTGCTGAGCTGGGAGTACGGCTTCGAGAGCCCGTTCAAGGCCGAGGTCTATTTCGTCAGCACCCGTCAGTTCACCGACCGCAAGTGGGGGACGAAGAACCCGGTGATCCTGCGCGACCCGTCGATCGGGCCGGTGCGCGTGCGCGCGTTCGGGACCTACAGCTTCCGGGCCGGCGACCCGGCGACGCTCATCCGCGAGGTCGTCGGCACGGACGGGCGGTTCGTCACCGGCGAGATCACCGACCAGCTCCGGCACGCCATCGTCTCGCGCTTCGCGGACGTGCTCGGCGAGAGCCGCATCCCGCTCTACGAACTCGCCGCCAAATACGACGAGCTCGCCGAGACGATCGGCGAGCGGATGTCGGCCGAGATGTCCGGCTACGGGCTGATCCTCGCGGGGCTGCTGGTGCAGAACATCTCCCTGCCCGAGGCGGTGGAGCAGGCGCTGGACGAGCGGTCGAAGATGGGGCTGATCGGGGACATGGACGCGTACATGAAATACAAGTCCGCCCAGGCCGTGGGCGAGGCGGCGAAGCAGGACGGCGGCGCGGCGGGTCAGATGATGGGTATGGGGATGGGCTTTGCGATGGGCAACCAGATGGCCGGGCAGATGTCGGGCGCTGCCCCGCACGGCGCGGTGCCGCCGCCGCTCCCGCGCGCGTTCTACCTGGCCGAGCAGGGCCACCGCCACGGGCCGTTCGACGAGAACGTGCTGCGCGCGATGATCGGCGAGGGGCGGGTCACCCCGGCGTCGCTGGTCTGGACCGCGGGCATGGACGGCTGGTCCCCGGCCGGGCAGGCCCCCGCGACCGCCGCGCTGTTCAACCAGCAGGCACCGCCGCCGCCCCCGCCGCCGGCGTAACAACCGCACTCTTGTGTGGGGCTTACCGCATCACCGACGCGTAGACCTGTCGGCAGCGCTCGGCCGCGCCTTCCCATGTCAGCCGACGCACCTGCAGGTCCGCGTTCGCACGCATCGTCCGGCCCAGCGGCGGGTGTCGAAGCACCCCGATGATCTTGTCCGCGATGTCGTCGATGTCCCAGAAGTCGACCTTCAGCGCGTGTGTCAGCACCTCGCTCACGCCCGACTGCTTGCTGATGATGACCGGCACGTCGTGCGACACCGCCTCCAGCGGCGCGATCCCGAACGGCTCGGACACCGAGGGCATCACGAACACATCCGCGCGGCGGTACGCCTCGGCCACCTCGTCGCCGTGCAGGAAGCCGGCAAACGTCACGCGGTCGCCGATGCCCGCGGCCGAGGCCTGCCGGATCGTCTGCTCGATCTGGTCGCCCGCGCCGGCCACGACGAACTTCACGTCCTTGACGTACTCAAGCACCCGCTTCGCCGCGGCGATGAAGTACTCCGGGCCCTTCTGCATCGTAACCCGGCCGAGGAACAGGACGACCTTCTCTTCCGCGCCGATGCCCGCGGTCGGCTCGACGGGCTCGATGCGTTCCACGCCGTTGCGGACCACCTGCTCGACGCCGTTGTAGACCACGTCGCAGCGCCCCGGGTCCATGCCGTAGCGGTCGATGAGGATGTTGCGCGTCAGGTGGCTGACGGCGATGACGCGGTGGGCACGGTGGACGGCCGCGCGTTCGATCTGCGCGATGGTCTCGTTGATGCGCTCGCCGCTGCGGTCGTGCTCGGTCGAGTGGATATGCGCGACCCAGGGCTTGCCCGTCGCGGCGGAGACGGCCTGCGCCGCGGGAAAGGTGAGCCAGTCGTGGGCGTGGATGACGTCGAACGCGCATCCGTGGGCGAGGTCTGTACAGAGGTCGGCGTAGCGCCGCGCCTGTGCGGGCAGGTCGCCGGTGTAGGGCGCGTCGGGGACGGGGAAGGCCGGCGGCGCGGCGGGCCCGGGCGGCGGCGGCGCGTCCTCGACCGGGGCCGACGCGGAGCTCGCGCCGTTGGGCATCCGCCCCGGCGCGGCGCGCAGGGTCGAGGCGAAGGGGTGGGCCCCGACGGCCCGCCCGTCGCCGTACGGCGAGGCCACGCCCGAGGGCACCGCCTTGAACGTCACGCCGGGCAGCTCGGCCGCGCCGGCGGGCGGGTCGTACGCGAACGTGCTGGCGACCTCTTCGGGCGTGCGTTGGCCGGCCGGATGGCCTCCCGGCCGGGGCGACTGCGGCGTGAGCAGCTTGACGTGCGACGCGACCTCGCCGTCGACCGGCTTGGGCAGGACGAACGTGACCAGGTCGCCGCCCTCCGCCAGCGCGCGGGTCAGCCCGTGGCACGCCGTACCCAAACCACCCGAGATAAAAGGCGGGAACTCCCAGCCCAGCATCAGGATCCGCATCGTGTCGTCCGTTCCTTCCAAGTGGACCGCACAAGATAGCACAGCCGGCCGCCCTGTCGAGCAGCCAAACACACTTTTTGCCAATCATTTCCGCAGCGAACAAGATCGCCTGCGCGATGAACAGACAGCCAATCTGTGGGGCACCTCGGCATGCTCGAAAAACAGGCATGCCAGAGGAGCACTACCCCGCCTTGTCGAGTGCGGCCGCGCGGACAAAGTCCGACACCCCGCGGAACCCGGCTCGTCGCGCGGCCTCTTCGATGCGGAACTTCTCAGCAGCGGTAAGCCTGACATTGAGCTGCAGCGACCGCTTCTCATCCGAAGCCGGCACCGGTGGGCGCTCGCCCTTTTCCAGCATCGTGGCGATCGCAAAGGTCGTAGCTTCCATCACCTGTTCCACACACGCCTCGGGGGTCTTGCCGTCGGCCATGACGAAGAACATCTCAAGCGTTCGGCCGAAGTAGAACCTGCCGGAATCGTCTTCCTCGGGGGCCATGATGACCGTGTACTGCTCGGCCAGCTTCGCCGCCTTGATCAAAACCTTCCGATCAAAGGGCTTGATGAGTTCAGCCTTAGTCTTCCACCGCTTCGGCGGCTTTCGACTTGGCGATGGCTTTTTCGGTGTCGCGGACATAGCAGTACTTCACCAGGTTCTTGTGGACGGCGATCGTCACCAACTCGGCGACCTAGTCGTGCTTGAAATGGTGGTGAGAACCTGTAATCCTCACAAGTTCCCAGTTGGCATCGTCACGCTGCTTGCGGACCTTGCGAAACGGGACGGGAGAGGGCATGCGAAACTCCATCTGCTCTGGCGGTCATTGGGTGCGCTCCGGTCTATAAAAAACAAATCAGCAAATAACCGCATAACTGGCAGGATGGTCTGTCCAAGCCATGCACATATCATGGGAAGTATAGCCTGTGATATACATTCGTCAAGTGTGTTCTTGACCATGAGGAGGTCAACCCTCCCCCGTATCCAGCACCGCCATGAAGGCCTTCTGCGGGATGTCCACGGAGGCGATCTTCTTCATCCTCGCCTTGCCGGCCTTCTGTTTTTCGAGCAGCTTGCGCTTGCGGGTTACGTCGCCGCCGTAGCACTTGGCGGTGACGTTCTTGCCGACGGACTTGATCGTCTCGCGCGCGATGATCTTCCCACCGATCGCCGCCTGGAGCGGGATCTCAAAGAGGTGCCGGTCGATTTCCTGCTTGAGCTTCTTGAGCAGGTGCCGGCCGCGGAACTCGGCTTTCTCGCGGTGGACGATGACGGCCAGGGCGTCGACGATCGAGCCGTTGACCATGATGTCCATTTTCACAAGATTGTCCCGGCGGAACTCGGAGACGTGGTAGTCCATCGTCCCGTACCCGGACGTGATCGACTTCAGCTTGTCGAAGAAGTCGTAGATGATCTCGGCGAGGGGGAGCTCGTACTCGAGGATCTGGCGGTCGTCGGCCAGGAACTTCTGGGACTTGTAGACCCCGCGGCGCTGCTCGCACAGCTTCATGATGTCGCCGATGCGGTCGGTCGGGGTGATGATCTCGGCGAGGACGATGGGCTCGCGGATCTCGATGATGTTGCTGGGGTTGGGCAGGTCGGCGGGGTTGGTGATGTGGATCACGTCCGTGCCGCCGCCCTTGATGCGTTGCTGCACCTCGTAGGTGACGGTCGGCGCGGTCTGCACCAGCTCGACGTTGCTCTCGCGTTCGAGGCGTTCCTGGATGATGTCCATGTGGAGCATGCCCAGGAACCCGCAGCGGAAGCCCGAGCCGAGCGCCTCGGAGCTGGTGGGCTCGAAGGTGAACGACGCGTCGTTGATATGCAGCTTCGCGATGGCCTCGCGCAGCTCGTCGAACTGGGTGTTGCCCGAGGGGTAGAAGTCGCAGAACACCATGGGCTGCGGCTCCTGGTAGCCGGGCAGCGGCTGGTCCGCGGGGTCGGTGTCGAGCGTGATCGTGTCGCCGATGTTTACGTCGTCCAGCGTCTTGATCGCCGCGACCATGTAGCCCACGTCGCCGGCGTCGAAGGGCTCGTCGATCTTCTGCATCTGCGGGCGGAACTTGCCCAGCTCGGTGATGTAGAAGGTGCGCTTGATGCCCATCATGCGGACGCGGTCGCCCTTCTTCATCGAGCCGTTCATCACACGGAAGTAGACGATCACGCCGCGGTAGTCGTCGTACTTCGCGTCGAAGATCAGCGCCTGCAGCTTGGCGTCCTGCTTGCCCTTGGGCGGGGGGAAGCGTTCACAGATCGCGTCGAGCAGCTCGGGCACACCCTGCCCGGTCTTTGCGGAGGTGAAGATGCAGTCCTCGGCGGGCAGGCCAAGCACCTCCTCGACCTGCAGGGCCCGCCGTTCCGGCTCGGCGCTGGGCAGGTCGATCTTGTTGATGATCGGGATCAGCTCGAGGTCGGCATCGACGGCCTTGTAGAGGTTCGCGACGGTCTGCGCCTCGACCCCCTGCGTCGAGTCGACGACCAGGATCGCGCCCTCGCAGGCGGCGAGGGCGCGCGAGACCTCGTAGTGGAAGTCCACGTGCCCGGGCGTGTCGATGAAGTTCAGCTCGTAGGTCTTGCCGTTGTAGACGTGCTCGACCGATACGGCCGAGGACTTGATGGTGATGCCCCGCTCGCGCTCGAGCTCCATGGAGTCGAGGGCCTGCTCCTGCCGGGTCCGCTGGTCCATCGCGCCGGTGCCCATGAGCATGCGGTCGGCCAGGGTGGATTTCCCGTGGTCGATGTGCGCGATGATGCAGAAGTTGCGGATGTGGTCACTGCTCATGGAACGGGGCATTGTATCATGAGTAAAATCACGGGGTTGATTCAGCTCAAATGGAGGCTTTGTATGAAAACCCGCCTTCTCAAGTGGTTTGGGGTGTTCAGCACCTCACTGCTTTTTGCCTCGTGTTGTGTCAGTCCCCATGAAACAGTCCAACCGGCCCCGCAGACCCCTCCGGTCGTGATTAACCCAGACCGCGAAACTCCCGAGGCCTGTTACGCCGCCTTCCGCGTGGCATGGAACAGCCGGGACTTTGACACAGCGTTTTCATACTTGTCTCCGCGGGCCGAGGAGTTTATCGGAGCGGGTCATGCCGCCATGATTGGTTTGTGGCAAGGGATGGGCACACGGGAAATGCGAGAATCTCCGTTCGGCCAGGCGCTGGAACGGCTTCTGGCCGAACGCGGCATCCGCAGTGTGGGGAGGCGGATGAAGCAACATCTGGGCCCAGGCGAAGACGACGAAGATCGGCATGTTGATGCGTTACTTGCCACGGGGCGCGACTTGGGGCCACCGCTGGCCTTCACCAAGAGCCTCTACAGCCTCGATGTTGAGCACAATGCGAACAACCGCCTCGAGTTCTTCAGCGAGCAATTCAGATATGGACCGATGTCCGAGGTCAACATCAACGGAGATACCGCTTTGGGCTGGTTTGGTATGTGGGAGCTCATCGGAGAGTTGTCGGTCGAGTTCATCCGAACTGAAGAGGGTTGGCTGATCGACATGATCTACCCGGCCCCGTTGGAAGAGCCCAACGGCAATCGTTACCGCGACCCACCTGATTCTGATGTCTAGAGACACGGGGTCGGGCTTGCGGTTTCGTGGTTGCGACGGTTCGTCTAGAGACGTCACTGGAGTATGACTACGGGTTCATGATGACCCGATTGACTTGCCCACCGCCCCCGCTACAATCTTAGAACGATTCTAAGAAGCTAGCCCAAGCACCCGAAAAGCAGGAGTCCATCATGAGCGATATCAGCAAGTGCCCATTCGCCGGCGGCCAGCCCGAGTACGACCGCGTCGGCTCGTCCGCGAACCAGCGGTGGTGGCCCAACCAGCTCAACCTCAAGGTGCTGCACCAGAACCCCCCGGCCGGGGACCCGATGGGCGAGGGCTTCGACTACGCCGAAGCGTTCAAGACGATCGACCTGGACGAGTTGAAGCAGGACGTCATGGCCGTGATGACCACCAACCAGGACTGGTGGCCCGCGGACTACGGGCACTACGGCCCGCTGTTCATCCGGATGGCCTGGCACAGCGCGGGCACGTACCGCATCCACGACGGCCGGGGCGGCTCGGGCTCGGGCACGCTGCGGTTCGCGCCGCTGAACTCCTGGCCGGACAACGTCAACCTCGACAAGGCCCGCCGGCTGCTCTGGCCGGTCAAGCAGAAGTACGGCAAGGCGCTGTCCTGGGCCGACCTCATGGTCTTCACCGGCAACTGCGCGATCGAGTCGATGGGGCTCGAACCCTTCGGCTTTGCCGGCGGACGCGAGGACCGCTGGGAACCGGAAGAGGACGTCTACTGGGGCAAGGAGACCGAGTGGCTCGGCGACGAGCGCTACACCGGCGACCGCGAGCTGGAGAACCCGCTCGGTGCCGTGCAGATGGGCCTGATCTACGTCAACCCCGAGGGGCCCAACGGCAAGCCGGACCCGATCGCCGCGGCCCGCGACATCCGCGAGACGTTTGCGCGCATGGCGATGAACGACGAAGAGACCGTCGCGCTGATCGCCGGCGGCCACACGTTCGGCAAGGCCCACGGCGCGGGCAACCCGGATGAATACGTCGGCCGGGAGCCCGAGGGTGCCGAGTTGGAACTGCAAGGCCTCGGCTGGAAGAACCTCATGGGCGACGGGCACTCGGCCCAGACCATCACCTCCGGCCTCGAAGGCGCGTGGACCAACAATCCGATCAAATGGGACAACGGCTTCTTCGACAACCTGTTCGGCTACGAGTGGGAGCTGACCAAGAGCCCCGCCGGCGCGTACCAGTGGACGCCTAAAGACGGCTCGGGCGACGGCACCGTCCCCGATGCGCACGATACCGCGACGATGGTCGCGCCGATGATGCTCACCACCGACCTGTCGCTCCGCATGGACCCGGCCTACGAGAAGATCTCCCGCCGGTTCCACGAAAACCCCGACCAGTTCGCCGACGCCTTCGCGAAGGCCTGGTACAAGCTGACCCACCGCGACATGGGCCCGCACAGCCGGCTGCTGGGCAAGTGGGTCCCTGAAGCGCAGCTCTGGCAGGACCCGGTCCCCGCGGTCGACCACGAGCTGATCGACAAGGCGGACACCGCGACGCTCAAGACCCGCTTGCTCGACAGCGGGCTCTCGATCGCGCAGCTCGTCGCAACGGCGTGGGCCGCGGCCGCGTCGTTCCGCGGCACGGACATGCGCGGCGGGGCGAACGGCGGACGCCTCCGCCTCGAACCGCAGAAGAACTGGGCGGTCAACGACCCCGAAGAGTTAGCAAAGGTCCTGCCCGTGCTGGAGAAGGTGCAGCAGGATTTCAACGCGGCGCAATCCGGCGGCAAGAAGGTCTCGCTTGCCGACGTCATCGTGCTCGGTGGGTGCGCCGCGGTCGAGCAGGCCGCGAAGAAGGCCGGCCACGACATCGAGGTCCCCTTCGCCCCCGGCCGGACCGACGCGACGCAGGACATGACCGACGCCGACGCGATGGACGTCCTCGAACCGACCTACGACGGCTTCCGCAACTACATGCACCCCGGGCACACCCGGCCGGCCGAGGCGCTCCTGGTTGACCGCGCCCAGCTGCTCAACCTCTCCGCCCCGGAGATGACCGTACTCGTCGGCGGGATGCGCGCCCTCAACGCGAACACCGGCCGGTCCAAGCTCGGTGTACTCACCGACCGGCCCGAGACCCTCACCAACGACTTCTTCGTCAACCTGCTGGCCATGGGCACCGCCTGGAAAAAGTCCGAACGCTGCGAGCACTTCTACGAGGGCAAGGACCTCGACACCGGGGAGGTGAAGTGGACGGCCACGGCGGCGGACCTGGTCTTCGGCTCCAACTCGCAGCTCCGCGCGATCGCCGAGGTCTACGCCTGCGACGACGCGGAGCAGAAGTTCGTTGAAGACTTCGTCGCCGCATGGGACATGGTGATGACCAATGGCCGGTTCGACCTGGCCTGACACACAGCGCGTCTGGTGTGCGGCAACATGAATAGGCAATCGCGAGGCCGAGGGGCCTAAGCCCCTCGGTCTTTTTCTTGGTCGGTGCTCGCCTTGCCGTCGTCATCGTCTCCCGCCCCGGCCGTGAGCGCGAAGCGGAGCGCGTCTTCGACAGCCATGTCCACGCCGCGCACGCGGTCCTTGTCGACCACGAGCATGTACCCGCCGAGTTGGTAGCTCATCGGCAGGTAGACCGCGACCTTGCCCGACCCGCCGATGCCCTCGGGCAGGTCGCCGAACCGGTCGCGCGTGACAAACCCGATGAGCGAGCCCGCCTCGCCGGGCAGGTCGACCATGACGACGCGCTTGCCCTGGTCGGCGCCGGACCCGCGGAAGAGCTTGGTCAGGTCTTTCACGGCCGAGTAGATGCTCTTGACTAGCGGCACGCGGTCGAACACCGCGTCGACCACGCCGACGAGCGTTCGGAACAGCCACAGCCGCAGCAGCAGCCCGAGCACGAAGATGACCACCACGCCCAGCGCGATCCCCATGCCCGGGACGTAGAGGTCTTCGGGCAGCAGCCAGCGGATCGCGCCGCCCAGCACGCTCTCGAGTGTGCGGAACAGCCAGACCAGGATGTAGATCGTGACCGCCAGGGGCAGGACCGCGAGCAGGCCGTCGAAGAAGAAGCGAGCGATGCGTTTCATGCGTGGGCGTCGCGTCGGGGTGTTGCGGTCCGGCCTATCCCCGGCCGAAGGCGGCGGTGGGGTCGCGGCGCGAGGCCTCGTCGGCCGCGATGATCGGCGCGGTGACGGCGTTGGACGCGGGGGTATTGAGCAGGGCGAGGTTGCCGGGTTCGGGGCCGCGGGCGTAGCGGGCCGTCATGATGTCCAGGCGGGAGCGGGCCTGCGCCGCGCGTTCGGCGGGGAGCGTGCCGTCGTCCAGAGCCCGGCCGATGAGGTCGATCGCGGCGTGGGCGAGGGGGGTCGAGTGCGAGACGAGCGCGAGGTCGAGCCCGGCCGCAAGGCCCGCGAGCGCCGCGGCGGGGGTGTGCCGCATCGGGGGCTCGTCGCCACCGAGGTTCTCCGGGTCGGCGATGGCCTTCATCTCCATGCAGTCACTGGTCAGCACGCCGTCGAATCCGACCTGCGCGCGGAGCACGCCCTCGATGACGGCCCGGCTCATTGTCGCCGGGCGGTCCGGGTCGATCGCCTCGAAGACGATGTGCGCGGACATGATGGCCGCGACGCCGCACCGGCTCGCCGCGCGGAATGGCTGCAGCTCGATCGACTCGAGCCGGTCCAGCGCGTGGGGCAGGCGTGGCAGGGTGTAGTGCGAGTCCTGAGCCGTATCCCCGTGCCCGGGGAAGTGCTTGCCGCAGGCGGCGACGCCCTGGGACTGGATGCCCTCGATCACGGCGCACGCCATCGCGGAGACCACGGCCGGGTCGCTGGAGAACGACCGCTGCCCGATGACGGGGTTGTCGGGGTTGGTATCGACATCGAGCACGGGCGCGAGGGCAAAGTCGATGCCGACGGCGCGGAGTTCACATCCGACGATCTCGCCGACCTGCCGCGCGATCGCGGGGTCGCCGGTGCGCCCCAGCGCCCGCATCGTTGGCAGGGGGGTGAAGCCGTCCTTGAGGCGGACGGTCGGGCCGCCCTCCTGGTCCACCATGACCAGCAGTGGCCGGCCGGCGTACCGCTTGAGTTCGTGGCAGAGCCCGGCCACCTGCGCGGGCGAGGTGACGTTGCGTGCGAAGAGGATCACGCCCGCCACCCCACGGTCCAGCAGGCCGCGGATGTCGTCGTTCAACTCGGTGCCGGTCAGCCCGACGGCCACCAGGCCGGCGGGGTTGATTGCATCAGCCATCGCTTGCGCGCTCCCTAAAAAACTGACGTCCGCCTTCATCGACCCCGTCACGGGCCATCACCCGGTCCATCACCGCGAGCATACGGGCAACCTGCGCGGGCGCGGTGTCCCGTCGGGCCGAGCCGACGTCGATCAGGTGCGCCCGCCCGTCGCCGTCGATGACCAGATTGCTGGGCTTGAGGTCTTTAAAAGTGTAGCCGACTTCGATCAGCCGACGCGTCAGGCCGGCCGCGGCCGCGAGCAGCGCGCGGACGTCATCGGGTGTCTGCCCCGGCTGCTTCAGCAGCGTCTGCATGCTCTTGCCCGACCACGGCGTCGCCAGCCACACCCGCGCACCGACGCCGGCAGGCTCAACCCCCGCGTCTTGGATCGGCACGGCCGGGACGCCCGCCCCGCGCAGCCGGGCGTTCTGCCGCAGCTCCCACTGCGCCGGGTGCAGGCCCAGCGCCAGCGCCGCGCGCTGCCGCAGCGGCTGGTACTCGAAGCGTTTGACAACCACCGGGCCGCGCGTCGCGTGCTCGACCCGCCAGACGCGCGACCGTGCGTCTTGCTTGAAGACCTCGAGCGCGGCGCTGTCGAGCGCGGCGTCGGCGAGCGATCGGCGGCGCAGGCGCGTCGGCGCGCTCGGGCCGGGGCGGGGTCCGGGGGCGGGCAGGGGTGGCGGGGGCTGGGGCATGTCCGGGCTCGCGGCGATGGTACCCTAACCCGCGCCATGCCGACCGACTTCCTCCAGCGCGACGGGCTCACCGTCCACCCCGACTACGCCGACGCGCTCGACGCGGCCGGGCTCACCTCGCTCGACGCGCTGCTCCAGACGCCCGGCGAGGACGACCTGCACAAGCCCGGCCTCGCGGGCTGGCGTCAGCGGCTGCGCCTCAAGCTCCCACCGATCGCGCCCGGCCCCGATGCGGCACCCACCGTGTGCTACCTCAAACGCTACACCCGGCCGCCCCTGAAAGAGCAGTGGAACAACCGGCTCGCCGGCCACGCCGACTGCGCCGCGGTCGAGTGGCACTGGCTGACCGAGCTGGACCGGCTGGGGGTGCCCGGGCCGGTGCCCGTGTGCTACGGCGCCCGGCGGAAGGGCGCGCTCGAAGACGCCAGCGTGCTCGTCACCGCCGCCGTGCCCGGCGAATCGCTCGAACGCTGGGTACCTGCGCAGGGCGCGCCCGGCGGGGCGCTGGCCGACCGAGCCATCCGCCGTCGTCTGCTCCGCGCCGTCGCCGCACTCGTCGCCGACCTGCACCGCCACCGGCTCATCCACCGCGACCTCTACCTCGCCCACCTGTTCCTCGACCCCGCGACGACCGATCATGACCCGCCCACGCTGACGCTCATCGACCTGCAGCGCATGATCCGGCCGACCGTCCGCTGGCAACGCTGGGTCGTCAAAGACCTGTCGGCTCTGAACTATTCCACGCCCCCCGACGCCGCGAGCATTGCCGACCGGGTCCGCTGGCTCAGGCAGTACCGGGGCGTCATGAGACTCGGCCCGGCTGAGAAACGCCTCGCCCGCGCCGTCGCCGCCAAGACCGCACGCATCGCCCGGCACGACGCCAAGCGCCGCGCCCGACTGGCGTGATTGCCTCCGCGAACAAGGCCGCCGCCACGCCGTACAAAGGGTAGGGCCTTGCCCCGAATGCGCGTAAAAAACCGGGTTCACCCTTGGTTTTTCCCGCCGGGAACCCTACAGTTGCATCCCCGCGCTGCCCCCAAGGAGTGGACCGTGACCGGACTGATCTGGCTGGATATCGTGCTGTGGACCGTCGGCCTGACCGTGCTCTTCGAGGCCGTCACCGTCGTCTTTCGCTTTGGTTTCAAGCTCGAGGCCACCCGCGACACCGCCCGATACGTCGCCCGCTGGACCCGAGGGGTGCGCATCCACCACGGGTACTGGGGCGTGCCCCTGGCCCTCGCCGGGGCGGTCATGCTGCTGGCGACGCCCGTCGGCGTGGCGTTCTGGCTGCTGGTGCTGGGGCTGGCACTCATCAAGAGCGACCTGATCCACCACTTCCTGGTCCTCTGGCCGATCACCGGCAGCCACGACTTCCACCTCCGCTACCCCGGCCACCACAAGCCGGTCTTCGTCCCCGAGCCCATCCCCGTGCCCGCCAGCGGCTCACGATGAGGGCTCAGGCCAAATTACTTGTAAACATCTGCGATAAAATCGTTTATCGCCGATTATCGCTTGGGCATGCACGGGGTGGGGCCGTTTTCGCGGGCACCCAGGGTCCGAGATTTTCCTTGATCGCCGGGCCTGATCCGGGATAATGAGTCTGTGTCAAAATGGGTTGTCTTCTTGCAGCCCAGGCTCATCGAGGGGTTGAAACATGGCTGTGGCTCGGCGGCTCGCGGACGGTTCCGCGCGATGACGTCGGTCCACTCCGTCGGCCGGTGACCGCCGACGTAGCGGACACCTCACCTCTCGCCTCTTGTTCAAAGGGGATGCCTATGGTCAGCAAAGCGGACTCGTGCCGGGTCGATCTGGCATACACCCTGTCGGGTGACGACCGCATCGAGCGGCTGTGCCCATACTGGGCGCGCGCGGCGCGCGACCGCATGGGGCTGCGGCTGGACCCGGACTGCGTGGTCGGTCGACCGCTGTGGGACTTTATCAACGGCGGGGCGACGCTCCGTGTCTACGACGCGCTGGTCTGGCACGTCCGCACCACCGGCCGACGCCTCAGCTTCCGCTACCGCGGCGACTGCCCGGGCGCGATCCGCTACATGCGCATGAACCTCACACCCGGCGAGGGCCGACGCGTCCACCTCCGCAGCGAACTGCTCCACGACCAGCCCACCCCCCGGGCCGTGTTCTTCACCCACGTGGACTACCACCGCTGCCCGAAGCTCGTGCAGTGCAGCATGTGCCACAAGCTCGAGGCCGACGGCCGGTGGTACACGCTCACCGAGGCCCTCGAGCACACCACGCTCATCGACACGCTCTTCCCCACCGAGGTCGGCGACACGGTGTGCGATTCGTGCCGGACCAAGCTCGAGTTGGAGCTGCGGCTGGTGCTGTAAGAGCGGGTCCGTTGACGAGCATCATGTTTAGTGCAGGAACAGCCGCAGCCCCGACAGGGCCATGACCATGCCGTGCTCGTTGGCGGCATCGGTCACCAGGTCGTCGCGGGCCGAGCCCCCGGCGTGGAGGACGTACTTCACGCCGCTGCGCGCCGCGCGGTCGAGGTTGTCGCGGAACGGCACGAACGCGTCGCTGGAGAGCGCCAGCGCCCCGAACGATGCGCACCAGTCGAGCGCCTCATCGCGCGTGATCGGCGCGGGTTCCCCGTCGAGCACGGCGTGCAGCTCGCTCAGCTCCGTGCCGTCCAGCTCGTGGTAGCGGGTGAACTGGTCCAGCGCGTTGACCTTCTCGGGCCGACCGACGCCCGGCCTGAACCGGTCGATCAGCGCCAGCGCCTTGGGGTGCTGCTTGAGCAGGAACCGGTCGGCCTTGTCGCACGCCAGCCGGGTGCAGGCGATGCGCGACTGCTGGCCCGCGCCGATGCCCACGGCCTGCCCACCCAGCGCGACGCCGATCGAGTTGCTCTGCGTGTGCTTGATCGCCGCCGTCGCGACCAGCAGCGACTCCACCGCCTCGGCGGGGAGGTCCTTGTTCGCGGTCACGATGTTCTGCAAGATCGACGCATCGATCACGCAGTCGTTGAACGTCTGTTCAAGTGTGAGCCCGAAGCAGGTGCGCGACTCGGTGTGCGCCCCGGGGTTGTACGCCGGGTCGATCCGGAGCATGACATACTTGCCGCCTTTCTTCGCGGCGAGGAGGTCCCGGGCCTCGTCGTCGTAGCCCGGCGCGATGATGCCGTCGGACACCTCGGGCTTGATGAGTTTCGCGAGGGAGAGGTCGACCGGCTCGCTCACCGCGATGAAGTCGCCGAACGACGCGACCCGGTCAGACGAGCGGGCGCGGGCGTAGGCCGCGGCGATGGGGGAGTAGTCGTGGTCGCCGGGCGCGGGGTAGAAGTGGGCCTTGCAGAAGTCGGCGCTGAGCGTGTCGCCTTCGCCGAAGACCGCGGTGCCGGCGGGCGAGACGTGCTTGAAGGACGCGGCCGCGGGCTTGCCGGTCGCGTGCCGGAGGTCGCGGACGAGTTCCCACGCCCGCAGCGCGTCGAGCGCGTTGATGTAGCTGGGTGTGCCGTTGACCACGGCCAGCGGGTTCTCTCCCCCGCCGGTGTAGGTGATGCTTGCGTGGGGCTGGTTGGGGTTGCAGCCGTACTTGAGCTTGAGGGTGTTGGGCATGCGCGGCATGGTAGCGGATGGGGTGGGGTGCCGGGGAAGCCCACGCGGGCGCGGCGTGGGCTTCGGGCAGGCGCTGTCCGAAGCGGTAAACTGCCGCGATGCGGATCACGACGTGGAATGTCAACGGGCTGCGCGCAGCGCTGCGCAAGGGGTTCGCCGAGCACCTGGACGCGATCGCGCCGGACGTGCTGCTGCTGCAGGAGGTCCGCGCGTTGCCCGAGCAGCTCCCGGACGCGTGGCAGCAGCCCGACGGCTGGCACGTGCTGTGGAACCCGGCGCAGAAGAAGGGCTACGCCGGCACCGCGATCTGGTCGCGCCACCCGATCGAATCGCACGCCATCGGCCTGACCAAGGCGGACCACGACCCCGAGGGCCGGCTCGTGACCGCGACCGTCGCGGGCGTCACGCTCGGCTGCGTGTACCTGCCGTCCGGCTCGTCCGGCGAGCATCGGCAGGTCGAAAAAGAGGCGTGGATGAAACGCTTCAAGCCCTGGGCGGACAGGCAGCGCAAGCTCGACGCACCGTTCCTCTTCGGCGGCGACCTCAACATCGCACACACCGAACGCGATATCTTCTACGCCAAGGGAAACGCCAACACCTCCGGCTTCCTCCCGCACGAACGAGAATGGCTGGGCAAGGTCTTCGCGTCCGGCTGGCGCGACCTGGTCCGCGAGGACTACGACACGCTGCTCGGTGACGCCGGCGAACACCACGCGGACGTGGTCGCACGCTTCGGCGTCGAGGGCGAGGGCATCGACCCGGCCAAGCACGGCCCGTACTCCTGGTGGTCCAACCGCGGCAGTGCCCGGCACAACAACCGCGGCTGGCGCATCGACTACCTCCTCGCCAACGCGCCCGCGGCCGAGCGCTTCAGGCAGTCACACATCCACCGCGCCGCGGGGCTGGCATGCAGCGACCACGCGCCGGTCTCGGTGGACCTGGACGTGTAGGTGTTGATGTTTTGCGGGCGACGCGCAGCGCCCCGCGTGTGTCGCGGTTTGGGCCGGTCCACGCATGACGCTACGCGTCGCCCGCGAAACAAATATCATCCCCCCATGATCGCCAGTGTCACCGGCACCCTGACCGACCTGCAAGGCGAGACCGCCTACCTCGACCCCGGGCACGGGCTGGTCTACGAGCTGCTGCTCCCCGCGTTCGCGGCGCACCGGCTTGCGGTGTCCATCGGTCGGCCGGTCACGCTCCACACCCTGCAGTTCCTCGAGTCCAACAACCAGGGCGCAACGTACCTGCCCCGTCTGGCGGGGTTCCTCTCGGCCGACGACCGCGCGTTCTACGAGCTGTTTGTCACGTGCAAGGGCATCGGCCACAAGCGTGCGCTGCGCGCGATGGTCCTGCCGACCCACCAGCTCGCGCTCGCCATCGCCGACCGCGACGTGAAGCTGCTGCAGACGATGCCCGAGGTCGGCAAGAAGACCGCCGAGACCATCGCGCTCACGCTCCGCGACAAGGTCGAGCGGTTTATCGGCACACCGGCCCCCGCCGGCCCCGGCGACCCGGACGTGGGCGGTGCGCCGGCCGAGACCGGTCCGGCGACATCGCTGCAGCGCGGCGCGATCGAGGTGCTGTTGCAACTGGGCGAGAACCGAGCGCAGGCCGTGCTCTGGATCGATCAAGCGCTGTCACAGGACGACCCGCCGGCGGACGTGCAATCGCTGGTCGCGGCGGTCTACCGGATCAAGGGCGGGGGCTAAGGGTTTTGTCGATGTCGGAAGGCGGGCCTACTCGCCGTCGGCGGCGTCGGGCCGGTCTTCGTCGTCGCCGCGCGGGCCACGGCGTTCGCCGCCACGCCCCTCGCGCGGGCCGCGGCCGAACCGGCCTTCGAGGATCATCTCCAGCCGCTCGGCGATCGCATCGTCCCGGCGGGCGCTGTCTTCCTCAAGCTTCTCCTCCAGCTCCGTGATCCGTCGGCGGAGGTCCTCGATCTCCAGCTGCCGCAGCTGCATGCGGATGTCGAACATCGTCGCGATGCTCTCCCGCAACTGCTCGCTGAGCTCGGCGATCTGCGCCTCGTCCCCGTCCTGCTGCGCCTGCCGGAGCTGGCGGAACAGCGGGCCGGACGCGCGCATGACCTGCAGGCTCTGCACGTGCAGGTCGAAGCGCTCGGGCTCTTCCTCACGCATCCGCATCAGCTCGTAGATGTTGGGGAACTCCTCGGCGATCTGGCGGATCGCCGCCTCGACGCTGTCCCGCCGGGCCGCGCGCAGGGACTCGGCCAGCTCGGGGTTGACCTGTTCGACAATCGCGATGGCTTCATCGAGCTGCTCGGGGGTGAGCCGCCAGCGCGAGCCGTCGCGGCCGCGGTCCCAGTCGCCGCGCCCGCCGCGGTCGGGCCGGTCGCCGCGGTCGGCCTCGCCCTCACCGGGCCGGCCGCGTCGGCGTTCGGGCGGGCTGCCGTCGGCCTGCCCGGGCCCGCCGGGCCGCGCTTCGCCGGGCGGCGGGGGCGCGTCGGGCGTGGGGCGGTCCTGGGCGGACACACCCGGGGCGGCGAGCAGCGCGATCATGAGCAGGGGCAGCAGTCGTTTCATCATGGGTCTCCCGGCACGCTGGCCGGCGTCGGGGTCAGAACAGCAGCGCGGCCGACTCCTCGTCGGGTGCCAGCTCACGCCACAGCTCGCTCTGGAAGTCGCCCTCGGCACCCCAGATCGGCTCGTCGCTGACGCGGAGGATGTGGCTCTGGATCGAGCTGATCTGCTCCTGGATCTCCGCGTCGCTGGCGAAGGCGAGCAGCGCCTCGGTATCGTCCACCGTGTCGGGGGTGCGGTTGTTATCTGCGATCGGTGCGGGCCCGGACGGGTTCGCGCGGTCGGCGAGGGTGTAGAACACCAGCCCGGTGACCAGCACGACCGCCGCCGCCGCGGCGTAGCCCAGCCAGGCGCGGGGCGAGGGGCCCAGCGTCGCAAGGACCGGGCTCTGCCGGTCGGCAAGGGCGTCGCGGACCTGCGCAGCCACACGCTGCTCGATGCCATCGGGCACCGCCTCGGGCGCGAGGGCCTCGTCGAGCAGCGCGGTCATCCCGGGGTCGGTCAGCGCCAGGATCCGGTCCTGCAAATCGGCGGAGACGTCGCCGGCCGCGAGGGCTTCGTCGAGCAGCGCGTCCAGCCGGGGGTCGGTCTCGGGGGTGGGTTGGTGGAGGTTCATCGTGTGTACCCGGGGTCGGGGGTGTTCAGGCGGTGCGTGCCTGGGGGTTGCGTGCGGGTGGGTTCGAGGTCTCGTGGCTGCGTGTCGTTTCGGGGTTGAGCCGTTTCTTGAGCTTGCCCAGGGCCCGGTGCCCGCGGGCGAGGACCGTGCCCAGAGGCTGATCCAGGGTCTCGGCGATCTGGGCGAAACTCAGCCCGGCGGTGTGGCGGAGGTGCAGCACCTCCTGGTCGGCCTCGGGCAGCTCGGCGATCGCGGCCCGCAGACGCTGGACCTGCTCGGCGTGGTCGGCCGCGTCCATCGGCGCGGCCGGCATCGCGGGCCCACCGGCGATGACCGACTGCTCGGCCGCGGCCCAGCCGCTGGGCGTATCGCCCGTGCCCCCCGCGCCGGCCGCAGGGCTCATATCCATCGGCCGGGCCTGCCGCCCGCGCCGCCGCATCTCGTCCCGGAGGTTATTCATCGCGATCCTGAACAGCCAGGGCTCGAACCGGCCACGCTCCTGATACGCCCCGTCGGCGCCGCCGCCGAGCTTCTGGACGATCTTGACGAACGTATCCTGCGTGATTTCTTCGGCTAAATCCTTGTCCTTACACTGCTTGTAGATCAGGCCAAAGACCCGCCGAGTGTACGTCTCGACCAGCACCGACCACGCGGCTCCATCGCCTCCGGCCGCGGCGGCCAGGGTCTGGTCCAGGGGTGTCCCGGGGCTGGATGGGGTCTCACGCATACCGCTCCGATCCGTCAGAACAACGCTCACGCCACGCCAACTATTGCCGGCCTCACCGAGTCAACGCGGCCAGTCACGTCCCACCGGGCCCGCCGCCAGAGCACGCCGGCCCGGATTGGCGGCGTCCCGCACGATCCAGCATACTGCATCGCCTATGGCCACCAAGCCCTTTATCCTGCCCGGCAGCGACCTGGACCTCGCCGACCCCGCCGTGGTCATCGACCTGCTCACCCGCACCGCGGCGGCGAACCTCGACGACCCGACCCGCAACGGCAGCTGCGCCCACCTCCCCGCCGCCGACAAGCTGCTCATGACCGGCGACCTGCACGACAACGCCCGCGGGCTCCAGCAGATCGTCAAGCTCGCCAGGCTCCACAAGGGCAAGGACCACCGGCTGATCCTCCACGAGATCGTCCACGGCCACGCGCGGGTCAACGGCATGGACCTGTCGATCCGCACGCTCGCCCGCGCCTGCGCCGTCAAGCTCGCCTACCCCGACCAGGTCTACATGCTCCTGAGCAACCACGAGCTCGCCCAACGCCGGCAGGAACACGTCTCCAAGACCGGCGGCAGCGATATCGATGCGTTCAACGACGGGCTGGACCACCTGTTCGGCGACGAGGCCGAGGCCGTCCACGCCGCGTTCGATGCGTATGTCGATTCGCTGCCCCTCGCGGTCCGTTGCGAGAACGGGCTGCTATGTGCCCACTCGCTGCCCAGCCCGCGGAAGATCGATGTGTTCGACCCGACCGTGCTCGACCGGCGGATGACCGAGGCGGACTACACCGGGCCCGACGGCTCGGCCCAGCTCATGGTGTGGGGCCGGCACCAGACCAAGAAGATCGCCGAGGAACTGGCCGAGGTCTGGGGCGTGCAGACGTTCCTGCTCGGCCACCAGCCCGCGCTCATGGGCTGGGAGGAGATGGCCCACAACATCCTCATCCTCGCCAGCGACCACGACCACGCGTGCGCGCTGCCCCTGGACCTCACCGAGCGGATGGACCGCGACGCCTACGCCCAGATGATCGTCCCGCTGGGCGCGGTGCCGGTGTAGCGGCGTTAGCCGGTAACAGGCACCACACCACACGACTCCAGGCCTTCGCGGTCTACAATGACCGTCGTCCCGCCTTTGTGCCCAGAACCCCAAGGAGCTTCCACGATGACACGTTCGATCCCGACCGCCGCGCTCTGCGCGACCCTCTGCTTCCTGCCCGCCTGCGGCAACCAGTCGGCCGGCACCGGCCAGCACGCCGCCCACGCCGACGGTCACCACCACGACCATGCCGAGGGCATCCAGGGCGTCACCCACGCGATCTGCGTCCTCTCCGCGACCGAAGGCAACGCCGTCGCCGGCTGGATCCGGTTCGAACAGACCGACGCCGGCGTGCGTGTCACCGCCGAGGTCGACGGGCTCACCCCCGGCAAGCACGGGTTCCATGTCCACATGTTCGGCGACCTGTCCGCTGCCGACGGCACGGCCACCGGCGGGCACTTCGACCCGCACGGCGTCGACCACGGGCTGCCGGGCATGCACGACGACCACGCCCACGTCGGCGGGCACGCCGGCGACCTGGGCAACCTCGACGCCGACGACACCGGCCACGCCAGCTACGACGTGACCTACGCCGACCTGCACCTCAACGGCCCCGAGTCTATTGTCGGCAGGAGCATCATCGTCCACCGCGATGAGGACTTGGGTGCGGATCATCAGCCCACGGGAAACGCCGGGCCCCGCATCGCCCAGGGCGTCATCGGCATCGACGCGGCACCCGAGTAAAACACCCGCCGGACCGCCCGCAGCCGGGGTACACCACCTAATGGAACTGTGCAAAAAACAACCGGAGGCCCTTGGGCCTCCGGTTGCTTGTCTTCAGATGTTTGGCACGCGTGCCTGCGAGTTTAGCCGCCGGTGATGATGAAGGCCGAGCCGCTGAACGCGGGAGCCATCAGGGCGTCGGCGTCGGTCGTGTTGCCGTCGTTGTCGACGAACAAGCTGTCGATCGGGTCGCCATTGTTGTCCACGTTGAGCTCACCACTGCCGTAGCGGGTTTCGAGGATCTCGGACTGCTCGAAGGCGACGTGGTTGTCGTTCCAGAGGACCGAACCCTTCCAGTCGCCCGGCTCGCTGGTGTGGATGCTTTCCCAAGTGGTCGCAGAGTTGCCAGAGGTCGCACGGTCAGAGAAGACGATGGCCTGGGTGTTGAGGGTCTGCGTCCACTCAGCGGCGCGAGGGCCGGTCGGTGTGACGTTGTTGCCGTTGGTCGTGGCGGTGTCCAGCGCGAGGGCGGCGTAGGAGTAGTTCTTGTCGCCGGTGCCGGTGTTCCAGACCACGGCGGTGGTGCCGGAGGTCGGTTCTTCGTACTCTTCGACATTCGCCGTCTCGGACGGGCTGATGGCGTACTCGGGGGTGAAGAAGTCGCCGGTCATCATCATCCACATCTGGGCCTGCAGCGCACGGCCGTCACCGGAGTTGCCGGTGTCTTCCGCGGAGTTGGCGACGAAGACACCCTTAGAAGTGAGCCCGGGGAACTTCTCCTTGTTGGAGTTGGCGAAGGTAACCAGGCCCTGGTGGATACCGCGCAGCTGGGTCGAGTTCTGCATACGGCGGGCGGTCCGGCGGGCGGCACCCAGGGCCGGCAGCAGAATACCGATCAGCAGGGCGATGATCGAGATGACCACCAGCAGTTCGATCAGGGTGAAACCTTGACGGCGTTGACGCATCGATTGCTCCTAGAAAAGATGGAAAAAGTTCACGCACGTGTGCCGGGACGGCACGGGATCTGGGGGGCCACGCAAGATACTTGGGTGCCTTGACAAAATCAAGCATTTTCCATCTGAACCAGGTAATCACCCCACTTGGGTGATATGTCCCCGCGATTCTCGGACCCTACGGGCCACTTGGCCCAGATCCGCCGCCAACGCCCCCCCAAGAGGGCCGATCCCCTAAGATTGCCGCGCATGAAGCAGGTGCTGATCCAGCAAGGCGAGGCGGTCGTCCGGGAGGTCCCGGCCCCGGGGATCGAGCCGGGCCGGGTCTTGGTGCGGGTCCGGCGGTCATGCATTTCGATCGGCACGGAGATGGCGGGGGTCCGAGCGTCTGGCACGCCGCTGTGGAAGAAGGCCCTGGACAAGCCCCAGCAGGTCAAGCGCGTGGTGGCGATGGCCCTGGAGCAGGGTGTCGCCCAGGCCAGGCAGACAGTGCAGAACAAGCTCAACGCCTGCCAGCCCACCGGGTACTCGGCCGCGGGGGTCGTCCTCGGCGTGGGCGAGGGGGTGCAGGACCTGCGGCCCGGCGACCGGGTCGCGTGTGCCGGGGCCCAGTGCGCCCACCACGCGGAGGTCGTCTCGGTGCCGCGCAACCTGCTTGTGCCCGTGCCCGACGGGGTCGACGACGACGCGGCGAGCACCGTCACCCTCGGGGCCATTGCGCTGCAGGGCGTCCGCCGGGCCGAGCCGACACTCGGCGAGACCTTTGTCGTCCTCGGGCTCGGGCTCATCGGCCAGCTCACGACGCAGCTCCTGCGGGCCCACGGCTGCACGGTCCTCGGCGGCGACCCTAACCCGGCCCGACGACAACACGCCACCGACCTGGGCATGCACGCCGCGCTCCATGACGCCGGCGACCCCATCGCCCAGGCCCACCGGCTCAGCGACGGTCACGGCGCCGACGGCGTCATCATCACCGCCGCCAGCCCCGACTCTGCCATCGTCGCCCACGCCTTCCGCATGTGCCGACGCAAGGGACGCGTCGTCCTCGTCGGCGATGTCGGGCTCGACCTCCAACGCGACGACATCTACCTCAAGGAGCTGGACTTCCGCGTCTCCACGTCCTACGGCCCGGGGCGGTACGACACCCGCTACGAGGAAGACGGCCTGGACTACCCCGTCGGCCACGTCCGCTGGACCGAGAACCGCAACATGGCCGCTTACCTCGGCCAGCTCGATCGCGGCGGCGTGCAGGTCGCGCCGCTTATCGCGCAGACCTACCCGCTCGATGAGGCGCCGACCGCATACCGCCGGCTGAACAGCGGCGAAGACAAGCCCCTCGCCGTGCTCCTCGCGTACGACGAGCCGGACGACGCGGAGCACCCTGCGGGGCCGGCCGTGATCGCCAACCCCCGGGCCGAGCCCGCGGGCGAGGGCGGGGTCCGCCTCGCGGTCATCGGTGCCGGGGCGTTCGCGCGCGGCGTCCACCTGCCCAACGTGCAGGCCCTCGGCGAGGCGTACCACCTGCAAACCATTGTGAGCCGGTCCGGCCACAACGCCAGCGAGACGGCCCGGCAGTTCGGCGCGGCGCGATCGACCACCGACCTCGACGCGGCCCTCACCGCGGACGACATCGACGCCGTCCTGATCTGCACCCGGCACGACCAGCACGCGGACATCGCCCTCGCGGCACTGCGCGCGGGCAAGCACGTGCTCGTCGAGAAGCCCACCGCGCTCAGCCGAGCGGGCCTCGACGCGCTGCTCGCGTTCTACAACGACGACTCGGCAGGGAAGCCCGTCCTGCTCACCGGGTACAACCGCCGGTTCTCCGCCTGCGCCCGCCGCGCGGCCGAGCTGATGCAGGGCCGGACCTCGCCGGTCGTCATCAACTACCGCATGAACGCCGGTTTCCTCCCCCCCGACCACTGGACCCACGGGCCCGAGGGCGGTGGCCGCAACCTCGGCGAGGCCTGCCACATCTACGACCTGTTCCTCGCGTGGACCGGCGCACGGCCCATGCACGTCTCGGCGCACGCGATCACGCCCGGCTCCGCGCACGACCGCACCGACGACAACTTCGCCGCGACCGTCACCTTCGACGACGGCTCGCTCGCGACGCTGACCTACACCGCCCTGGGCTCCGCGAAGTTCCCCAAGGAGACCGCCGACCTCTTCGTCGACGGCATGGTGCTCTCGCTGGACGACTACAGGCAGCTCCGCGTCGCCGGCACACCCGCACGCGGCGTCACGCACCGCACCACGCAGAAGGGCCACCGCGAAGAGCTCGAAGCGTTCGCAACCGCGATCCGCGACGGCGGGGACTGGCCCATCCCGCTGCAGCAGCAGCACGACGCGATGGACATCGCCCTGCGGGTGCAGGACCAGATCACGGGGCGCGGCTGATGTGCGGGATCGTCGGCGTCATCGACCTGAAGCAGCGCGGCCGGATCGAGCAGCCCACGCTCGAGCGCATGCGCGACACGATGACCCACCGCGGCCCCGACGGCGCGGGCGTCTGGGTCCGCGGCGACCGCAACCTCGGCCTGGGCCACCGCCGGCTGGCGATCATCGACCCCGACCCCGCCGCGAACCAGCCCATGCTCAGCGCCGACGGCCGGACCGCGCTGGTCTTCAACGGCGAGATCTACAACCACGCCGAGCTGCGCCACGAGCTCGAGCTCGCCGGCGTCGGGCCGTGGCGCACCGACCACTCGGACACCGAGGTCCTCCTGCACGGCTACCGCTACTGGGGGCTGGACCTGCTCGACAAGCTGGTCGGCATGTTCGCCTTCGCCGTGTGGGACGCCGGCAAACGCGAGCTCTTGCTCGTGCGCGACCGTATCGGTATCAAGCCGCTCTACTTCGCGCAGCACGACGGCAATCTCGCGTTCGCCAGCGAGATCAAGGCCCTGCTCGCCGACCCCGACCAGCCGCGCAAGATCAACGAGCAGGCGCTCTACCACTACCTCAGCTTCCTCGTCCCGCCCGCGCCCGATACACTGTTCGACGGCATCGCCAAGCTGCCCGGCGGGTGCCTGCTGCGCATCAGCGCCGAGGGCGGCGTGCGGCAGGAGCGCTGGTACGACGTGTGGGACCACGTGGACGCGCTGCACGGCATCGGCGAAGCCGAGGCGGCCGAACGCGTGCTGGCGTCGCTGAAGACCTCGGTCGCGGCGCGGAAGGTGAGCGACGTGCCCGTGGGCGTGTTCCTGTCGGGCGGGGTCGATTCGAGTACCAACGCGGCACTCTTCAGCGCGGGCGAGCGCTCGCCGGTCAAGACGTTCAGCATCGGCTACGACGACGAGTACGGCACATACAAGAGCGAGCTGCACCACGCCCGCCGCATGGCCGACCGGCTCGGCGCCGAGCACCACGAGCTGCGGCTGTCGGTCGACGACCTGCTGGGCTTTGTCGAGCGGATGGTCTGGCTGCAGGACGAACCGATCGCGGACCCGGTGTGCGTGCCCGTGCACTTTGTGAGCAAGCTCGCGCGGGAGCACGGCATGATCGTCGCTCAGGTCGGCGAGGGCGCAGACGAACTGTTCTGCGGCTACCCGTACTGGCAACGCATGCTGAAGCTGCAGGCGATGAGTGACCGGTGGTACGCCGGCCCGCTGAAGCGCGTCGGCCTCGCGGGGCTGCGCGCGGCCGGCCGGGGCGACAAGCACTACACCGAGTGGCTGCGCCGCGGCGCGGCGGGTGAGCCGGTGTTCTGGTCGGGCGCGGAGTGCTTCACCGAGTCGGCCAAGCGCCGGCTGCTTTCGCCGGCGATGCGCGAGCGGTTCGCGGGGGTCTCGTCGTGGGACGCGCTGCGGCCGATGCACGAACACTTCCTGGCCAAGGCGTGGGAGCCCAGCGCGCTGCACTGGATGACGCACAGCGACCTGCACCTGCGCCTGCCCGAGCTGCTGCTCATGCGTGTCGACAAGATGGCGATGGGCGTCTCGCTCGAGGGCCGCGTGCCGTTCCTCGACCACCGCTTCGTCGAGCTGGCGCTGTCCCTGCCCACGGCGGTCAAGCTCGGCGACGGCGGGACGTCCAAGCGGGTCCTGAAGCGCGCGGTCCGCGGCGTCATCCCCGACGACCTCATCGATCGGCCGAAGCAGGGGTTCGGCGTGCCCGTCTATGAGTGGTGTTTCGACCGGCTGGGCGACCGCGTGCGCGAGACGGTCGGCGGGTTTGTGGCCGAGACCGGCCTGTTCGACCCGGCCGAGGTCGATGCGTTGTTGCGGCGCGGGGCCGGGCAGCCGGCGTGGACGCTGTACAACCTCGCGCTGTGGTGGCGGACCTTCGTGGCCTAAGGGGCGCGAGGCAAAGAACCGAGCCCAGACCGCGGCCCGCGTGCCTCGAACCTCTCCGCTCGCCCGCACTACACTGCCCACCATGCGTTACCTGTTCGCTGAGGTCCTGCTGCGGCACAAGGGGTTGTCGCTCGCGCTGGTGCTCGTCGCGGGAGTGCTGCCGTTGGCCGAGCTGTTGTCGGTGGGCATGGTGCTGCCGGTGCTCGCGTCGCTGCTGGAGCCGGGCAGCGCGGCCTCTCTCCCCGGCGTGCTCGCGGAGTGGCAGGCGCTGTTCGACGGCATAGGCCTGGAGCGCAAGCTCTGGGTGCTCGCGGGCGCGATCCTGGTGCTGGCCGTCGTCGCGTTCGTCGGCCGGCTGGTGTACGCGGTCCTGCTGACGAAGCTGCACCTGCTGGTCAACATGCACATCAAGAAGGCCGTGCTCGACAAGCTGTTCTCCATGGACCTCGCGGCGGTGCAGCGGTACCGGCTGTCGGACCTGCACACCTACCTCGGCCCGCACAGCAACAACGCCGGCGAGGTCTTCGCGAGCATCGTCGGCCCGCTGCCCGCGCTGTTCGGCCTGCTGCTCCTGGGCACCGCCTCGCTGCTCATCAGCCCCGCGGGCACGGCCATGGCCCTCGGGCTGTTCGCCTGCGTCTACCTCCTGCTCCGCGGGCTGCACCGCGCCCAGGCCCGCACCGGACGCGAACAGAAAGAGCAGGTCAAGCAGGTCAACTTCGAGACGCTCGACACGCTCAACGGCTTCCGCGCGATCGCCGCGTTCTCCCGCGAGCGCGTCTTCCGCGGCCGGCTGTGGGACGCGTTCCTCACCCTCAACCACGTGCTCCGCCGACGCTACATCCTCATGAACATGACGCCCGGCCTCGTCGCGACGCTCGCGCACGCCGGGCTCGCGCTCATCCTCATGGGCTTCATCCTCGTCTACGGCCCGCAGCGCTCGACGGTGCTGCTCTTCGTCACGTTCTTCGTCATCGTCGCCCGCACGCTCAGCTACGCGCAGCAGCTCATCGCGATCCGTTCGCAGGTCGCCGTCACCTACCCGACGACACTGGAGATCGTCGCGTTCCTCCAGCGGGGCGAGGACCACCGCGTGCCCGACGGCCCGGTCACGGACGTGCCGTTCCGCGAGGCGATCACGCTGCAACACGTCGCGTTCGCGCACGACGCGGGCGAGTCGTTCGCGCTGCGGGACGTCGACCTGACCATCCGACGGGGCGAGCGGGTCGCGGTCGTCGGTCCCAGCGGGTCGGGCAAGTCGACGCTCGTGGACCTGCTGCTGAAGTTCCACGTGCCGCGCGTGGGCCGGGTCTGCATCGACGGGCTGCCAAGCACCGACGCGGCGACGGCCGCCTGGCGTTCGCTGTTCGGCGTCGTGCCGCAGGAGGCGTTCCTGCTCAGCGCCACGGTGGGCGAGAACATCCGCTTCGGCGACGACTCCCTCAGCGACGCGGACGTCCGCCGCGCCGCGGACGCCGCGCGGGTCGGCGCGTTCCTCGACGACCTGCCGGCCGGGCTGGACACGCCCGTCGGCGACCGCGGGACCCGGCTGTCCGGCGGCCAGCGGCAGCGCGTCGCCATCGCCCGTGCCCTGGCCAACCGCCGGCAAGTGCTCATCTTCGACGAGGCGACCAGCGCGCTCGACAGCATCTCCGAGCGGCAGGTCCGCGAGGCGATCGACGCGCTCCCCGGCGAACTGACCATCATCATCGTCGCGCACCGGCTATCGACGATCGCCGGGTGCGACCGCGTGTTCGTGATGGACCAGGGCCGGGTTGTCGAGCAGGGCCCCATCGCCGAGGTCGACGCACAGGGCGGCGTGTTCCACGCGCTCTCGCGCGAGCAGGGCATCGACTGGCAGGCGTAAGCGCGGCCGCTTGCTGCCTACCGACAGGCAGGGTGCCTGCCTCACGGCCGATCAGCCGAACAGCCCGACGTGATCGAACCGGCCGCCGAGCGCGGCGCGGGCGTCGATCCGCATCCAGTTGTCGAGCAGGTCGGCGTAGAGCCCGCGGAAGTCGGTGGTGTGCTTGAGGTCGCCGTTGTCCAGGTCGGTCAGCGACGGGTACCGCCCGAGGACGCCGGCGTTCACCGCGTCGCCGAAGACGAACGACGGGCCGGCCACGCCGTGGTCCGTGCCGCCCGAGGCGTTCTGGCGGACGCGCCTCCCGAACTCGCTGAACGCGAGACTCACGACCCGCCCGGCCTGCCCGGTCGCGTCGAGCTCGTCGTAGAACGCCTTCATCGCCTGGCTGAACTGGCCGAGCAGCCCGTTGTGCCGGCCCAGCTGCTGGGCGTGCGTGTCGAACCCGCCGAGCGTGACGTAGTAGACGCGGGTGGGCAGCTCGGCGGCGATCATCTTCGCGACCATCTCGAGCTGACGCGCCAGCGGGTTGTTGGGGAAGCGGGTCTCCGAGCCGCGCGCGACGGCGTCGCGCACCCGGCCGGACGCCGCCTGCGCATCGCACGCCGTGCGGTACACGAACGCCAGTGGGTCGTCGGGCGCGACCTCGGGCCGAGCCGCGCTGTCGTGGAGCGAGTCGTAGGCGTCCGACAGCGTGCGGTGGACGTCGCGCGGGATCCAGCGGAACGCCTCGGGCGTCTCGAAGGTGACGGGCTTGACGTGCGCGCCCTGCGTCGCCATCGGCGCGTCGTTGCCCAGCGCGACGGTGGCCATCCCCGCGGCCTCGGGCGCGTTGCCGTGCCGGTCCAGCGGGTAGGCGGTGTCCATCGCGTTGCCGACCCACCCCCGGCCGCGCATGTCGCGCTCCTCGGTCTTCGCCGAGTGCCAGATATCCATGGACTTGAAGTGCGACCGGTTGGGGTTGGGGTAGCCCACGCCGTTGACCACGGCGCCCCGGCCGGACCGGATGAGCTGCTGGATGCCGCGCATCTGCGGGTTGAGCGCGAGCCCGTCCACGCCGATCGGCAGGGTGTCGTCCTCGCGGATCGCCAGCGCGGGCCGGCCGCGGTAGTACGCGTCCTCGCCGACGGGCACGACGCAGTTCATGCCATCATTGCCGCCCGAGAGCTGCACGACCACGAGCACACGCTCGTCGGGCACGCCCGGCCGGTCCTTGGTGTACCAGTCGGTGTCCGTCGCCGCGAAGGCCGAGCGGTCCACAAACCCCGGCAGGGTGGCGGCGGCGGAGATGAGCCCCAGCCGGCCGAGGAACTGTCGGCGGGTGTGCGGCAGCCCGAGGCGGGTCGGTGTGTTCGTGCTCAGCGGGTGGTAGTGGTTGCACATGGCGAAAATCCCGTGGCGGGGGCTTGGTCTCTAGCAGAGTTGGTAGTCCGGCATCGCGGTGATGAGCAGCAGCAGCCCGAGGACGGTCTCGTTCGTGACGCCGACGCGGCGCTCCTGCATGTAGCGGTACAGCGGGTCGCGGCGTTCGGCCGAGACGTGCGGGCCCAGCAGCGTGTCGCAAAGGTGGTCGACGACCCGCCGCGGTGTCGGGCGATCCAGCCCGGTCAGCAGCGCCTCGGTATCGACGGGCTCGCCCTGCTGGTTGCGTCGGCCACGCGTGGTCTTGCCGGTGACCAGGTACGCGCAGGTGTTCTGCCGCATCAGCAGCGTCGACGTGTTGATCCACGCCCGGCCGCCGTCCCAGCCGGCGACGCTCGGCGGCTCGAAGAGGTCCTGGCCCATCGCCCGCAGCGTGCCCGCCAGCGCCCGCGCGTCACGCTCCGGCGCTTCGAGCGACCGGGCGGTCCCCGCGATCAGTTGGACCGGGCTCTTGATCTTCCGCCCGACGATCTGCGCATCATAAAAGTGCTCGCTCTTGAACAGCGTCACCAGCACCGGCGACAGCTCGTACCCCGAGCGGCGCAGCCGCCCGGCCAACGCGTCCACGACCTGCCGGGTCTCGGTGGACAACAGGTCCCAGTCGTCCGAGACATCGGCGACGAAGTGGCGGTAGAGCTTGAGCGCGACGAACCGGGCGCAGGCCTCCTGCCGCAGCAGCAGCCGGACGAAGTCGTCCCCGTCCCACGCGCCCTCCTGGCCGAGGATCTGCTTGCGGCCCTGGTCGTGGGCGTTGCGGTTGAAGCGGAAGTCGTTGTCCTGCGCGGTGTAGCCGGTCAGGGCGCGGGCGCCCTCGCGGATGTCCTGCTCGGTGTAGTTGCCCTCGCCGAGGGTGAACAGCTCCATGAGTTCGCGGGCGAGGTTTTCGTTGGGCCGGCGCGCGTTGTTGCGGTCGTTGTTGAGGAACCGGATCATCGCGGGGTCGCGGACAATGCCCGCGGCGAGGTCGGCGAACGAGCCGTTGGCGTGCGTGCGGAACAGGTCGTTCTGCTGCTGCATCAGGTAGCTGTCGCGGATGTCCCGGTGCCGGGTCGCGAAGTGGCTGTGCCAGAGCAGTGTGAGTTTTTCCTCCGCGGGGCGGGGCGTGGCCACCATCCGCTCCAGCCACCAGGCCTGCAGCCCCAGGTGCATCCGGCGGTCCTCGGCCCGGGCGGCGTTGCGGTCCCGGCGGTACCGGTCGATCGCCTCCTGGTCGCCTTCACGCCGGGCCCGCAGCAGCTCCTGGCGCTCCTCGGGGGTGTTCGGGCGGATCGTGTCCGGGTCGGTGTCCGCGGCAGGCAGGTGGTCGGCGGGGACCTGCTGGTAGTTCACCACGCGGTCCACCGCGGCGTCGAGGCCCAGCGCATGCAGGTCGCGCAGCGCCTGGGCCGACCCGCCGAACCCCGCGCGGGCCTGAAGGTGCCACGCCTTAGCGGGGGTGAACGCGCTCGGGCGGATCGGTCGGAGGGAGGTCGTCGGGGGCATGGCGTGGCCTCGGCAGGGGGTACATGCAAGACGCCTAAGGGCAAGGCCCTATTGCCCGATCGGCGGATGGGGCCTGAGCGTTCGCGGCTAGAAACGCCACTTGCTCGACGCCGGGGCGTGGGTCTCGGCCGGGGCGCCCCGCATCTCCGTGGGCAGGGAGATGGTGAAGGTCGTGCCCTTCTTGGCCTTGGACTGCACGTCGATCTCGCCGCCGTGCTCCTCGACGATCTTCTTGGTAACCACTAGCCCCAGCCCGGTCCCGCCATAGCCCTTGGTCGACTGGAACGGCGTGAAGAGCTGCATCCGCTGGGCCCGGTTCATGCCGATGCCGTTGTCTGCGACGCTGATCTTCACCTCGTGGTCCAGCGGGTCCAGCCGGCAGGACAGCGTTACCGCGCCCGTCTCCGACTCGCAGGCGTCCAACGCATTGTGCAGCAGGTTCAGCACCGCCTGGTGCATGCCCGACTGCTCCATCGGCACGGGCGGCAGGCCCGGCTCCATGTCGACGATTAGCGCGACCCGCTTCGCGTCGTACCGGCCCTGCACCAGCGCGACCAGGTCCTCGAACATCGGCCCGAGTTGGCACATCTCCAGCTCCGGCTGGCGCTGCTTGCTGTACTGGAGCATGTTCAGTGTCAGCGCGAAGATCTTGTCCTGGTTGCGCTGCACGATCTCCCAGCCCTGCCGCAGCGCGTCGGGGTTCTTCTTGCGCAGCCCCAGCTCGACGAGGTCCGACCCGCCGCGCATGCCCTGGAGGATGTTCTTGATCGAGTGGCTGAGCGACGCGATGGTCTGGCCCATCGCGGCGAGACGTTCTTCCTGCACGCGCTGCTCGAGCAGGCGGGCGTTGTCCAGCGCGAGCCCGGTCTGCACGCCGATCGCGGTGAGCAGGGAGAGCTGGTCCTCGGTAAAGGTGTAGTTGGCGATCTGCGAGTCGAGGTGGATCACGCCGTAGTACTTGTCCTTGTGCACGATGGGCACGCACATCGCCGAGCGGATGCCGTACGCCTGGACCGAGTCGCCGGAGGTAAACCGGGTGTCGCTCATCGCGTTGCTGGAGAGCACCGCGACGCCGCGCTCCAGGACGTAGTGCACGATCGTCCGGCTGATCGTTGCCGGCCGGTTGGGATCGGGCAGCGTGTCCTCGTCCTCCCGGAACCGCAGGACCGCGGGCTCGGGCTCGTCCAGCGGGTGTTCGCACAGCAGCAGGAACGCGCGGTCGGCCGAGAAGTACTCGAAGACCACGTCCATCACCTTCTCGAGGAGCTGCTGCTTGTTCGTCACCGACCCGATTAGCGCAACCAACTCGTAGACGATCTGGAGCTGGAACTGCGCGGCCTGGGACGGCTCGGGCGACGACATGATCATCGACTCGTCGTTCGCGTCGATGGTGCGCTCGAACGACACGTCCATCTCGTCGGCCGGGGCGAGCTTGAGCCGGTTCGCCAGCGGGTTGCGGACGTTCTCGCCGTAGATCAGCAGCGTGTTGCCGGTGCGGACCTGGTCGCCGAGCTTGAGCTTTCGGCGTTCGGTGGTGGCACGGACACCGTTGATGAACGTGCCGTTGGCGGACTGCAGGTCGCGGATGTACCACGTCCCGTCGCCCTCGGGGGTGAGTTCGGCGTGCCGGCGGGAGATGGTCTGGTCGCTGAGCACGATCGCCTCGGACGACCGGCCGATGAGCTGGGGCTCGTCGTCGGGCAGGGTGATCCGCATCCCTTTGTCCGGTCCCTGGATGACGTTGAGTACAAGCAAGCGGGTCTCCACGGGTGCGCGATGCTGGCCACAATTCTAGTCCGGCCGGCGTTCGGGCTGTATCGCCGGCCGACCCACCCCCAAGGGATACCCCAGCCCGGGAAATCGTCAAGACCCGCCCGATGGCCTTAAGTCGGTTGTCCGGGCCCCCGATGTAAAGATGGACAAACTGGGCAAGTTTGGCCGGCGACGTATGCGCCGAACCCTAGGATCAGACAGGGTTTACGCCACGACGCCCCCGACGAGCCCGCGATCAGGGGACACGCTATGAGCGCCAACAACGGCACCTCCCATCCCGAAAAGAACGGCAAGAACGGCAAGAGCGACCTGTTCGAGAAGCAGGTCTTCACCACCGGCGAGGCCGCCGAGGTCTGCAAGGTCTCCCAGCAGACCATCATCCGCTGTTTCGACGCCGGCCGGCTCAAGGGCTTCCGCGTGCCCGGCTCCCGCTTCCGCCGGATCCCCCGCGAAGAGCTGATCCGGTTCATGAAGAACAACGATATCCCCACCGAGGACTTCGCGCACGGCCGCAAGAAGGTCCTCGTCGTCGACGACGACCCGCAGATCGTCGACCTGATGCAGGATGTCCTCTCCCGCGACGACCGCTTCGAGGTCCGCACCGCGAGCACAGGCTACGACGCGGGCATCGTCTCCGCGGAGTTCAAGCCCGACCTCATGGTCCTGGACTTCATGCTCCCGGACGTCAACGGCAACGTGGTCTGCAAGACCGTCCGCGAGAACCAGGACCTCCAGGCCATGCGCATCCTCATCGTGTCCGGCGTGGTCGACCAGCACGAGATCGACGGTCTGCTCAAGGCCGGGGCCGACGCGTTCGTGAAGAAGCCGTTTGATGTGCAGAAGCTGATGGAGCAGATCGACAACCTCCTGGAAGCGTGACCCCCGAGGGGCCCGCGGGCAGGCAACCGGACGCCGGTTCCCCCTTGGCCCCTGACCCCCAGGCCTGTTCCCTATGGTCTCTGCCGAGCTGTCCAAGCCGCGCCGCATCGAACTGATCCTCCGGCAGATCGACTCGCTCCCGACGCTGCCGGCGGTGGCCACGCGCCTGCTCCAGCTCACCGCCAGCGACGACGCGCACACCCGCGAGGTCGTGCAGATGGTCGCCGCCGACCCGGCGTTGACCGCCAAGGTCCTGTCGCTGTGCAAGACCGCCGACAAGGGCGTCCGCAACGTCCTCACCGTCGAGCACGCCGT
Source organism: Phycisphaerae bacterium (assembly GCA_030425705.1). GTDB lineage: Bacteria > Planctomycetota > Phycisphaerae > Phycisphaerales > Phycisphaeraceae > JAHQVV01. The sequence continues at coordinate 223,306 of JAUHZU010000002.1, read as the reverse complement.
CAAGCTGCTGGGCTTCCAGGCGATCCGCAACGCGGTACTGTCGCTCAAGCTCTTCGAGCTCTTCGACGCCAAGCGCGAGGACCAGGTGCCGCTGACCACCGCGGCCGGCCGGCTCTCTGGCGACACGGCCCGCGGCGCGGAACCCGAGCCGTTCGACCGGGCCGGCTTCTGGTCGCACTCCCTGGCCGTCGCCATAGTCGCCGAGCTGATCGCCAAGCTGCACCCCGACCACAAGGACCTGGTGCCCGAGGAGGCGTTTGTCTGCGGGCTCCTGCACGACATGGGCAAGCTCGCGCTGGATCTGGTCCTGCCGCGCAGCTACGCACGGGTGATCGAGGCCGCGAAGCTGCGGCAGGGTGATGTCGCCGAGTACGAACGCCGGGTCATCGGGTTGGACCACCACACGGCCGGCAAACGGCTGGCCGAGCAGTGGGGGCTGCCGCACATGCTGCAGGACTGCCTCTGGCTGCACGGCAGCGCGTTCGAGACGCTGCCCAAGCTCGAACACCGCCGGATGATCGGGCTCATCACCCTGGCCGACACGATCGTCCGCCGGCAGCTCATCGGCTTCTCGGGCAACCACGCGTTCAAGCAGCGCCCCGACGAGTTGGCCGCGCAGCTCGGGCTGGACCCGGCGCTGGTGTCCGCCGCGACCGACCGGCTCTACGACGAGCTGGAGACGCGAGGCGCGATGCTCGGGCTGCACGAGGTGCCCTCGCGCGAGCTGCTGATGCAGTCGGTACAGAAGGCCAACGAGGCGCTGGGCCGGCTGAACCAGCAGCTCGAACAGCGCGGCTGGCAGGTCGCGCTGCAGCAGCAGGTGATGCAGGCGGTGCAGGCGTTCCACGCCGGCGACGAGCCGGGCCTGGGCGTGCAGGACGTCCTCGAGCGGGTGATGCGGTCGGCGACGGGCCTGCTCGGCTCGGGCTTCTACGCCGTGCTGTACCCGACCCGGGACGAGCAGAACAACACCCAATGGCTGCTGGGCCACGCCCCGGCTGAGGCGCGCGGCTCGCACTTCGAGTGCATCGACCCGCCGCCGCACGCGCCGGACCTGACAAAGATGGACGCGACCCAGCCGATCGGCATGACCCTGGCGGGGCTGATGCCCTGGCTGGCGGACCACCTCGTCGGCGCCGACGACCTCCGCCGGGTGCAGATGCTGCCCCTGCCCAGCGGGTGGGGGACCGCGGCGATCCTGATGCACGACCGGGAGAAGCTGCCGTCGTGGGTCATGATGCAGCCGCTGGTCGGGGCGTGGGGCTCGGCCGTCGCCGCCGCCGCGCAGTTCGAGGGCGCCCGCCAGCTCAGCGAAGAGCTCGCGCAGACCTCCGCCGCCCTCGCCGCGGCGCAGGACCGGCTGCTCCGGCAGGAATCGCTCGCCCGCCTGGGCGAGATGGCGTCGGGCGCGGCCCACGAGATGAACAACCCCCTGGCCGTGATCTCCGGCCGGTCGCAGCTGCTCACCCTCGCGCTGCCCACCGGCAGCAAGGACCAGCAGAACGCCCAGCTCATCTTCCAGGAGGCCCACCGCCTCAGCGACCTCATCACCGGGCTGCACCTCTTCGCCGACCCGCCCAAGGCCGAGTGCCGGCCCGTCGACATGCTCGCGCTGCTCGACGAGGTCGTCCGCAAGGTGAAGCTCGGCCGGTCCAAGCGCGAACGTACCGCCGAGATCTACCTCTCGATCAAGCACGAGCTGCCCGTGGTCAACTGCGACGCGCCGCTGGTCGCCCGCATCCTCACCGAGCTGATCGTCAACGCCTTGCAGTCCAACCCACGCTCCGCGGTCAACATCGCCGCGCAGGTCGAGCACGATACCGAGTCCATCGTCGTCCAGGTCATCGACGACGGCGACGGCATGGACGAGCGCACCGCCAGCCACGCCTTCGACCCGTTCTTTAGCGCGAAGCCCGCCGGCCGACAGGTCGGCATGGGCCTGCCCCGCGCCCAGCAGCTCGCCATCGCCCACGGCGGACGCATCGACCTGCACTCCACGCCCGGCGTCGGCACCACCGCCTCGCTGACGCTGCCCCTCCGCGGCAACGCGTCGTAGATAACGCGCTCGGAGCGGGGCACAACAGGCAAGCACATTCCGCACAAACGCAAGCCCGCGGCGTTGCACCGCGACGCCGTGGGATCGTTGTTTGACCGCGCCACCACCCCGCCCGGTTGTACCGCCTGCGCCGCCCAGCGCACGCCCCATAAGCCCGTATCCCGCTCATCCGGCATGGCCAATCGGGCCGCCCCAAAAACCCCCGCCGCACGCTTCACCGGCCCGCGACCACCGTCGATACCCCCTCTGGATCAGCAGCGCCCGGCGGAGAACGGGCACACCCAGAGGAGAGACTTCGTGAGCGACGCACGCGACAACCGCCCGGCCCACGGCGTGGAACGCCAGGCCGGCAAGCCCCAGCCCCCGACCCAGGCCCAGCCGCCCAAGCTCCTGCTGGTCGACCGCGACCCCGCGCTCCGCACCCCGCTGGAGCGCTGCGCGGACGTGCCCGCCACCGTCCTCTACGCCGGCTCGATCGCCGAGGCCCGCGTCCTCCTCCACGCCGAGGGGCCGGTCGACGTCGCCCTCATCGACCCGGACCTGGGCGACGGCAACGGGCTGGACTTCGCCAAAGAACTCACCGCCGGCACGTCCGTCACGCAGGCGCTGGTCGTCTCCGGTTCGGACCGCTTCGAGCTGGCCCAGCACGCGATGCGCGCCGGGGCGAGCGACTTCCTGGTGAAGCAGAGCGGCGCGGCCGAACTCATCGACGCCGCGCTCCTGGCCGACCGTGTCCGCGCCGCGCTCACCCGCCGCGACCAGGCCCACGAGCAGCAGCGCCACATCCGCCGGCTCAAGAAGCTCTGCAAGCGGCTGGACGCCGCCCGCGCCGAAGTCTCCGACCAGGTCGACATCCTCTGCAACGACCTGGTCACCGCCTACCAGGAGCTGGCCGTGCAGATGCAGGACGCCGTGCAGGCCTCCGGCTTCACCGCGATCATCGACGGCGAGCTGGACCTGGAGACCGTCCTCCGCAAGACCCTCGAGCACCTGGTCGGCAAGGCCGGCCCGTGCAACGCCGCGATCTTCCTGCCCGCGAGCATGGACGAGTACTCGCTGGGCGGCTACGTGAACTACGACTGCCCCAAGGAGTCGGCCGACATGCTGCTGCAGCACCTGGCCGACGTCCTCGCCCCGCGCATCGGCGAGCACGACCAGCTCGTGCACGTCCGCGACAACGCCGCGATGCAGGTGCTCATGGGCGACGACTGGCACTACCTCGCCGACAGCCGGCTGATCACCTTCGCCTGCGTCGCCGACGACGAGCCCCTCGCCGTGGTCGCCCTGTTCCGCGACGAGAACCAGCCGTTCCCCGACGGGCTCGAAGAGGCCTGCCGCACCGTCGCCGACGTTATGGGCGAGACCCTCGCCCGCATCATCCGCGTCCACCACCGCGCCACACCCGACGAGGTCTTCGGCGAGGCCACCACCGACGAGCTGCTCGGCGAAGACACCTTCCTCCCCCACACCGAGTGGGACGGCTACGACGCCAAGCAGCACCCCTTCGGCGAAGAGGACGAACCCGACGACAACGGCGACGACGACCTGCCGTTCTAGGGCAGGCGTGAGGCGCGGGGATCGGGGGGCGAGAAACACAGGAACCCCATGCCCGCGGTGCTGCGACAGCAACACCGCGGGTTCTCGTCGCGCCTCGCTGCTCGCTCCTCCGATACACTGCCGCGATGAGCAGTACACACAAGCCCTGGGAACACGCGAAATCGTCGGGCAGCGAGGGCGACCCTCTGGCCGCGCGGTTCGTCGCGTCGCTGGACTACGACAAGCGGCTGTACACCCACGACATCCGCGGGTCCAAGGCCCACGCCGCGATGCTGTGCAAGGTCGGGCTCATCACCGACGACGACCTGAGCGCGATCAACGCCGGGCTCGACGCCATCGAAGCAGAGATCGCCGAGCAGGGCGATGCCTGGCCCGGCTGGAAGGTTGAGCTGGAAGATGTCCACATGTGCATCGAAGCCGCCCTGATCGAGAAGGCGGGCGACGCGGGCCGGAAGCTGCATACCGGGCGGAGTCGGAACGATCAGGTGGCAACGGACCTTATGCTGTGGGTCGATGCCGCCGAAGAACAAATCCTGGACCAGATCGACACGCTCTGTGAAGCATTTGTTTCGTTGGCGGAGAAGGATGGGCACATTGTCATGCCGTCCTACACGCACCTGCAGCGTGCACAACCGATCGTGCTCGGCGGCGAAGTCATGGCTTGGCTTGCATCGCTCGATCGCGCCGCGACGCGCCTCAATTCACTGAACGTCAACGCCGGAAACAGCGCCTGCCCGCTTGGGAGCGGCGCGATCGCGGGGAGTAGCCTCCCACTAGACCGCGACTTCACGGCGATGGAACTGCCCATGGCCGGGCCGCCATCAGAAAACTCGATCGACGCGACCGCCTCGCGCGACGCGGCGCTCGACTTCTGCTACGCCCTCACCATGACCTCCATGTGGCTCTCGCGTTGGGCGGAGCAGTGGATCATCTACGCGACGACGGAGTTCGGGTTCATCACGATCGCCGACACCTACACGACCGGGTCGTCGATGATGCCGCAGAAGCAGAACCCGGACATGCTCGAGCTCATCCGCGGCAAGACCGGCCAGGTCTACGGCTCGCTCGTGGCCCTGCTCACCATGTGCAAGGGGCTTACCGTCGGCTACAACCGCGACCTGCAGGAGGACAAGCGCCACCTCTTCGCCGCCTACGACGCGGTGTGCGACTGCCTCGACATGGCCACGGGCATCGTCAAGACCGTCACATTCAACGAAGACCGGATCAAGCAGGGCCTCGACCGCGGCTACCTCGACGCGACCTCGCTGGCGGAGTACCTCGTGACCAAGGGCGTGCCGTTCCGTACGTCGCACCAGGTCGTCGGCCGGCTCGTCGGGCTGTGCAACACCACCGGCCGATACAAGCTCGAGCAGCTCACGGTCGACGAGATGAACGCGGTGTGCGCCGAGTACCGGAGCGCCGGTGCGGTGGGTGCCGACGTGTTTGACTGGCTCGGGCCGGCGAACGTGGTGAAGCGTTACCAGAGTGCCGGCAACGCGGGGGTGAGCGGGTTCGAGCAGCAGCTCGCGGCGTGGAAGGAGCGCCTGGGGGATCAACCGACGGATGGCCAAGCCGACGAATAGCCCGACCGCGCCCGGCGGCGTCAGCTCGTTCCCGTGCCGATCCTGCGGCGCGGGGTTGGCGTACACGCCCGGTACGCACGGGCTCACCTGCGACTACTGCGGGACCGACAACCCGCTGCCCGGCACGGACGACTCGGCCGTCGAAGAGCGCGACTACCTCCAGGCCCTTGCCCAGCTCCGCCAACGCCACGACACGATCAACACGCCGACGCTGCGCTGCAGCGGCTGCGGCGCGCAGGTCGACCGGCCGCCGCACCTGGACGCGATGCCCTGCCCGTTCTGCGGCTACGGGCTCGTCGACGAGAAGATCAGCCAGCGCGTGCTCCGGCCCGAGGCGGTGCTGCCGTTCCACCTCGGCGAGCAGGAGGCCCGCGACGCGTTCCGCCGGTGGGTCCGCCGGCTATGGTTCGCGCCCGGCCGGCTCAAGCGCGACGCCCGCGCGGGCCACCGGCTGACGGGCGTGTACATCCCGTACTGGACCTACGACACCCACACCACCAGCGACTACACCGGCCAGCGCGGCGAGCACTACTGGGTCAACGAGACCTACTGGACCACCGAGACCCGCACCGACAGCCACGGCCGGACCCGCAGCCAGCAAGTCATGAAGACCCGCCGGGTGCGCAAGACGCGGTGGTACCCCGCGTCGGGCCGGGTCAGCGTGCCGTTCGACGATGTGCTCGTGCTGGCGGGGCGGTCGCTTCCCGAGGCGCTGGTGAACAAGCTCACGCCCTGGGACCTGGAACGGCTCCAGCCCTACCAGGACGCGTACCTCGCGGGGTTCCTGGCCGAGCGGTACCAGCTCGGCGTCGAGCCGGGCTTCGCGCAGGCGCAACAGAAGATGGCCCCGGACATCCGCTACGCGGTGAAGCGCGACATCGGCGGGGACGAGCAACGCATCCACCGCGTCACCACGCAGTACCACAACATCGCGTTCAAGCACATCCTGCTGCCCGTGTGGTCCTGCGCCTACCGGTTCAACGGCAAGGTCTATCGCTTCCTGGTCAACGCGGTCACCGGCAAGGTCAAGGGCCACCGCCCCTACAGCTTCTGGAAGATCACGGGGTTCGTCCTCATCCTCCTGGGCCTGGCCTGCGGGCTCCTGGTCCTGCTCGGCGCGTTCAGCTAAAGCTACTCGCCGGCGTGGTGCTGCTCGAAGTGGCGGCGCAGCAGGTCCTCGGCCAAGGGATCGGTCAGGTCGTGCATGACGCCGTGCACATGGCTGACCCCGCCGTCCTGGCAGTTGTACTCGATGACAAACTCGTCACGGGCGAAGATGCGGTAGTAGTGCGGCTCGTCGGGGTTGGTTGATCCTGCCCAGGCGAAGTGGATGCCCTGGCTGATGAGCACCGGCCAGACGAAACGCTCCGTGTCTTCACGTGTGAGCCGGTCGGCGTAGACCATCATCAGGTCCACCAGCGCCGCCTGCTGCGACTCGTTCAGGTCGCGATAAGCGATGCCCGCCGGCTCGCGGAGCGCACGTTCCCGGCCGGGGCCGGTGATGACATCGCCCGGGCGCTGGTCGAGCATCATCGCCTGCCGCTGCTCGTCGGTCAGCGACGCGATCAACGCGAACGCGAGGTGGTGCTCGTCCGCGAGGATACGTTTGCCCGCGTGCAGGCCGTGGGGCACGACGGCCGGCGAAGCGCCCATGAACATCGGCGTCGTCACCACGCCCCGGTCGGTGTACGTGAAGTTCAGCGACAGATGGTGACCCTCGAAGCGCCAGCCCCAGGCGGCGTCGGCGGCCGCCGGGTCGCCGAAGAGCAGCAGCGTGTACCGCCCGGGGTCGCGGCCGGGGCTGCCGTTCTCGAGTTCCTGCAGCACCGATTCGAGCCAGACGATATCCATCGCCTTGAGGTAGCCGACATCCGACAGCGCGTGCTGGAGCAGGCGGTGCAGGCCGTGTCGCTGCGCCTCGGTCATGTCGCCGATCGACAGCCCGCGCCGGCGGCGGGGGACGTAGTGCCAGTCGGCGTGCGCGTCGTGGTCCACCGCGAGGACGGTCGCGGCGCGCTGGGCGTCGTTCATCGACGCGATGAGATCGACCGCCGCGGCGCGGGCGTCGCCATCGTTCGGCGCGGCCGTCGGGGCGGACGCCGCGTCGCTGACCAGCGTCACTTCAGAAACTGTCGGGGCCGAGTGGCACCCGGCCAGCAGCAGGGCGGCGAGAACGAGGGGGGAGGTGCGTGTCATCCCGCCAGCGTAGCGGCTCGCTGGCGAGAAACCAAGGGGCACGCCCGCTGACGCACCCCTCGGCCTCGGGGGGACACGCCGTCTACGCGGGGATCAGGTCGGCGTACCTGGCCTTGAAGTCGTCGAGCGTCGCGACGCCGTCGGGAAGGGTCGCCTGGTCCATGAGCAGGACGGGGATGCCGTCGCGGATGGGGTAGCGTAGCCCCGCGCCCTCGGGCTGCTGCGCGACGAGCCAGTCGCCTTCCTGCTTGAGCGGGCTACGCGTGAGCGGGCACACGAGGATGGCCAAGAGCTTGTCGTCGAATTGACTCATCTGTGTTCCTCTAATCCTATGCCGTGCTCGACTAACCGCACCGCCAATTGATCGATCAGGTCGCGGTCTTCTAGGCGGGCCAGTGACTCGACGGGTAAGGCCGCCGCCCCTTGGCTCGCTCCCCAGATCGCCGACGACATCGCGGCTATCGTATCAACATCACCCCCCAGAGAAATGATGTATCCGATCAAGTCTTCGAAGGGACGGTCCAAGAAGCAAGACGCGATAACAAGCGAAGCGACAACCGATCGGTGTGATTCGATCCCATGGCCAAGCTGCTCTGCAACCCGACGATGATCGGGGACGCCGTGCTCGACCAGCCCCCGGGCGATTTGGAATTGAACGGCATATTCTCTGGCATACAAGCCGTCTGGTGGATGGAGCAGGTCTTGCCCCGGGGCGCCCTCTAATGCCGATGTTACTCCGGCGGCGATGATCCGGGCCCCATCAATCGCCAGTCTGTGCGCGTGGGTTACTCGACTTGCGGCCACAACAGCTTCATCGCGCGTCTTTTCCTCTCGATAAAACAGCGCCAGTGGTGCAACCCGCATCGCTGCGCCGTTGCCAAACGAACCATCCGGGAACACTATGTGTGCAGCTTCCGACCAGTGCTGGCCACTCCGGATGCCCTCAAGCGTGCGCAGGACAGCAGGGCCGTAACCACGGTTCGGGTCTGCATCATCCGCCCACCGTTTTGCCATCGCATCGACTTCGAGGCCACGGTGCTCGATGAGACAGGCCGCACAGCCAATCATCATGGCGGTATCGTCGGTATAGCGAAGCAACGAACCGGATTGCCTCGGGCTGTACGGCCGCCAGTCCGTCTGCTCTGTGGACCAGCCCTCAAAGGGGGCGCCAAGCGCGTCACCTAAGGCAAGGCCCAGCAAGCATCCTCTGTACCGCTCGACTAGGTCCATCGAGAGGCCTCACACACTCTGGCCCTCGACGCGTTCGATGTCGGCGCCGAGTGCCTGGAGGGTGGTTTCCATCGTCTGGTAGCCGCGGTCCAGGTGGTAGACGCGGTTGATGGTGGTAGTGCCGCGGGCGGCGAGGCCGGCGATCACCAGCCCGGCGGAGGCGCGGAGGTCGCTGGCCATGACCGGGGCGCCGAACAGCGAGCGCGTGCCGGTGACGACCGCCGAGTTGCCCACGCGGGTGATGTTCGCGCCCATGCGCATCAGCTCGGCGACGTGGAGGAACCGGTCGGGGAAGATCTTCTCGGTCACGATCGAGTTGCCCTCGGCCAGGGTGAGCAGGGCCATGAGCTGGGCCTGCAGGTCCGTCGGGAACCCGGGGTGGGGCTGGGTGACGACCTGCACGGCGTTGAACACGCGGGGCGTAACGACGCGCACGGTGTCGCGGTTCATGCCGTCGCTCCCGACCGCTTCGAGGGTGATGCCCATCTCGTGCAGCCGGTCGAGCGCGGCCAGGAGCGTGTCGGTCGGGAAGTTGGTGAGCGTGACGTCCCCGCCGGTGATCGCGGCAGCCATGACATAGGTGCCGGCCTCGATGCGGTCGGGCAGGACGTGGTGCTCGGCGCCGTGCAGCTTGTCGACGCCTTCGATGACCAGCCGCGGCGTGCCGGCCCCGGCGATCTTCGCGCCCATCTTCGTCAGCAGCGCGCACAGGTCGGCGATCTCCGGCTCACAGGCGGCGGACTCGATGACCGTGGTGCCCTCGGCGAGGACCGCGGCGCACAGCACGTTGGCGGTGCCGAGCACGGTCGAGCCGTTGGGCCCACCCAGGAAGATCGTCGTGCCGCGGAGCTTCCCGGAGACGGGGGGCTTGGCGATGATGTAGCCGGCGTCGAGCTCGATGCGGGCGCCCAGGGCCTTGAGCCCGCGCAGGTGCAGGTCCACGGGGCGGTCCCCGATCGCGCAGCCGCCGGGCAGGGACACGCGGGCCTCGCCGCGTGCCGCGAGCAGGGGCCCGAGCACGCAGATGCCCGCGCGCATCTTGCGGACGATGTCGTAGTGGGCGAGGGTGGGGTCGGCGTCGTTGGTGGCGATCGTCAGCGAGTGCGCGTTGGGGCCGGCCGAGGCGGCGGCGGGGACGCGGGCGGTCTCGGTCTGGGGCGGCGGGGGGAGCGTCGCGGTGCCGGCGGGCCGGTTCTTGAGCAGGGAGGTGAGCCCGGCGTAGCGGGGGTCGGGCTTGGGCTCGCGGCCGGTCGGGCCGGCGTCGGGCAGGGGGGGCATCGGGGGCAGGGGCGTGTCCTCGCCCCGGGCCGAGCGCGGCTCACCGCCGTCGGCGGGCGGCTCGTGGAAGACCAGGCCCAGCGAGGCCAGCAGCGTCTTCATGTTGCGGATGTCCGACAGGTCGGGCACGCCGTGCAGCGTGACGGGCTCGGTGGTGAGCAGCGCCGCGGCCATAAGGGGCAGGGCGGCGTTCTTCGAGCCGTTGATGTGGACCGATCCGCGCAGCGGTTTGCCGCCGTTGATGACAAATGCGTCCATGAAGAGGGCCTAGGGTGTGAAGGAGCGCTTTAGTTTCCGATTCCTACCGTCCATCGGCAAGCCGGCTCGGCATCCATGACCGAGGTGAACGGTTCATGGTACAACCTGCATCGATCGGGAAAGCCGACACGACAGTCTTTCCCCCGAATCCCTGCAAAACAGGCCCCGGACCCGCCCCCATGGACCTGCACACCCTTATCCGCGACGTCGCCGACTACCCCAAGCCCGGCATTGTCTTCAAAGACATCTCGCCGCTGCTGCGCCACCCGGCGGGGCTGGCCCTCGCGGTCGAGCACATGGCCAACCCCTACCGCGGCCTGGGTGTTGACATTGTCTGCGGTGCCGAGTCCCGCGGGTTCATCTTCGGCACCGCCGTCGCCCAGGCGCTCTCGGCCGGGTTCGTCCCCATCCGCAAGCCCGGCAAGCTGCCCTACAAGACCCACAGCATGGCCTACGAGCTGGAGTACGGCTCGGACAACCTCGAGATCCACACCGACGCCATCGAGCCGGGCCAGACCGTCCTCATGGTCGACGACCTGCTCGCCACCGGCGGGACGATGCGGGCCTGCTGCGACCTGGTCCGCAAGCTCGGCGGGGAGATCGCCGGCGTCACCGTGCTCATCGAGCTGACCTTCCTCCACGGCCGGGACAAGCTCGGCATCGACGGCGACGTCCACGCGGTCCTGACGTACTAGGCCGATTGCCCGCCGCGGACCGCTGCTCAATAATGCCACCCCGCGCGACCACGGACGGCCGCGCGGCCCGCTCCCCCGCCCGTGGCCCGCCATCGCCCACCCGCCCGCCATCACGTCCTACTGGGAACGCACGCGCTGGCCGCTGCAGTCGCTGTACTTCCTCCTGCCGCTGCTCATCATCTACGAGCTGGGCGCCGCCACCTACCTCTGGGACCAGGGACGCCAGCACACCGCCCACCGGCTGATGCTCGACTTCCTCGACCTGTTCGGCGTCACCGGCCGGCACCTGCCCGCGCTCGTCGTCGCCGCCGTCCTCCTGGGCATGCACCTGGTCCGGCGGCGCGACCCGGCGACGCCCGACCCCTGGCGGCCCGAGCCGAAGCTCTACCTCGCCATGGCGCTCGAGGCCGTCGTCCTCGCCCTGCCCCTGTTTGTCCTCACCAGCGCGCTGTTCCGCGAGCCCAACGCCGCGGCCGCCGGCACGCTCGACCCCGCGGGCCTGCTCTCGGCCACGAGCGCCGACACCTTCGAGCAGTGGAAGGCCTCGCTGGTCATCTCGATCGGCGCGGGCGTCTACGAAGAGCTCGCCTTCCGCCTCATCGCCATCGCCGTCATCGGTATCGCCACCAAAGAAATCCTGGCACTCCCCGAAGAGGTCTGCGTCGGGGCCGCCGTCGTCCTCTCGTCCGTCGGCTTCGCGCTGATCCACTTCGGGCAGGGCATCCCCTTCGATGCCGGCCGATTCCTGTTCTACTTTGTCACCGGCGTGTACTTCGCGGCGGTGTACCTCGGCCGGGGCTTCGGCCTGGTCGTCGCGACCCACACGCTCTACGACGTGCTGGTCTTCAGCAAGCACCTGATGGTGCCGGCGGGGTAAAGCACCGGCGTCACGCGCCGCCCGACGCGCACCGCGCGGCGAAGTCCCCGGCCCGGCAGGCGAAGCCGCTGACCGTGATCTTCCCGCTCGGCTCGGTGTACCGCTGGACCTGCAGCGTCGCCAGCCCCGCGCGGTCGAACACCCGCGCGAGCGTCGACGCGTCGAACAACGCGAAGTGCAGCGCCCCGAGGATGTTGTCCGCCGCCGGCCGGTGGTCTGCCGTCGCCTTGTCAGGCACCTCGACATACAGCACCCCGCCGGGCGAGAGCGCCTCGCCCGCGTCGCGCACCAGCGCCGCAGGATCGGGCAGGTGCTCGACCACCTTGTTGAGCGTCACCAGCCCGAACCGCTCGCCGGCCAGCTCAGGCATGCCGGCCCGGTAGAACCCGCGCACCGCGCGTACATCCGTGCAGGCCGGGTCCGTGCCCGCGACCCCCGCGAGCGACGCGAGGTGCTCGCACGCCTGGGGCACCGGCTCCACCGCCGTCGCCGACCAGCCGGGGCACGCCTCCAGATAGCGGTAGAGGAAGATGCCCGTGCCCGCGCCGATGTCCAGCACACTCGCCGGCGGGGTAGTGCCGGCCCACGCCGTGCGGTACGCCGAGACAAACGCGTTAACCCGCTGCACCCGCGCCCAGTTGTCCGAGCCGGCGTTGGGCAGCGCAAGGATGCGCGTAAACCGCTCGCGCACGCTCTCGCCCTCCACGGCCGGGTCGTAGTAGTCGCTGTCGTAGACCGCGCTGAGGTCGTGCTCGTAGTGGTTGTTGAGCAGCCCGCAGCCGGTGCAGTCCAGCCAGTACCGCCGGTAGCCGGCCTCCGCGATGCCCGCGGCGCGCTCGAACCGGTCGGGCCGGTCGATCGCGAGCTTCACCCGCTGGTCCGTGCCGCCGCACAGCCGGCAGGCGACGCGCACGGTGTCGCCGGGCTGGTGGCCGATCACCGCCGTCACTTCAGGTCCCCTTCGCGCAGCAGGTGGTCCGGCTCAAGCGAGTGCGCCGCGACCCGGCCGACAACCCGGCCGATCTCGCGGGCGGGGATGCCCGTGCCGGGCTTGCGCACGTCGAGCATGTCGCGGGTGATCTTCGTCCCGCCGGAGATGTGCCGCTTGACCACGACCGATTTCTCAAACACCGCCTTCATCTCGCGGTAGGGCGACAGGTCGTCCTTGTCGACCGGGTGCGCGAGCATCGCCTCGATCGCGCGCACCCCGCGCACCAGCTCCGCGAAGGCCGGCGGCTCGAGCGAGTGCTTCGCGTCGCTGCCGTACATCGCCCGGCTGAACGTCAGGTGCTTCTCGATGACCCCCGCGCCCAACGACACCGCCGCGTAGCTGCTGAACGCGTCCAGCGTGTGGTCGCTGAGCCCGACGGGTCGGCCGTACCGCTCCGCCATCGCGCGCATGACGTTGAGCCCGACGCGCTCCGGCGGGCACGGGTACGCCGAGGTGCACTGCATCAGCGTCAGGTCCGTGCCGTCGCCCAACACCGCCACCGCCGCGTCCAGCTCCGCCCAACTGCTCATCCCGCTGCTCAACAGCACCGGCTTACCCGTCGCGGCGACCCGCTCCAGCAGCGGCAGGTTCGTCACCTCGCCCGACGGCACCTTGTACAGCGGCACCCCGACCTTCTCCAGCAGGTCCACCGCCGCCTCGCTGAACGGCGAGGACAGGAACGCGATGCCCGCCTCGTCGGCGTGCCGCCGCAGGTGCGACCACTGGTCCGCGCTGAAGCCCGTCCGCCGGAAGTAGTCGTACCGCCCCTCGGTGCTGAAGTACTTGGGCGAGGGCGCGTCGCGCAGCGTCTCGTGCTCGGGCAGGTGCGTCTGGAACTTGACCGCGTCCGCGCCGACCGACGCGGCCAACTCGATCAGCTTCTGCGCGTTGCCGAAGCTGCCGTCGTGGACCGACCCGACCTCCGCGATGATCCGGACCGTGTGGGCTGTCATGCCCGCATGATATCCGCTGGCTAGGCCCAGCCCGACACCGGCCGGCTGTGATACGCCGCCCAGGTCTCCGCGAGCAGGTGCTCAAGCAGGTCCGCCGCATAGCCCGGCCGGTAGCACGCGTCGTAGACCGCCCGCCCCGCGGTGCCCAGCCGGTCGCCGAGCGCCGGGTCGTCGTTCAGCCGCCGGAGCTGCGAGGCCAGTCCGTCGCCGGTCCCGCTGAGGAGCACGTTGCCGCCGTGCGCCAGCTCGGCGATGCCCAGGGCGTTGGCGGTGTGCGCGACGACCGGGCAGCCGAACGCGAAGCCCTGCACGATGCGGACGCGTGAGCCGGTCTCCGCGGGCACGGGCACGAACAGCGCGTCACAGCCGAGGAACTCGCCGTCGGGCGGGAACACCGGGCCGGCCAGGTCGACGTTGGGGTGGTCGCGCAGCGGCGCGAGGTAGCGGTCCTCGACGCTGTCGTGCCGGCCGACAATCCGCATGCACCAGTCGACCCCGGCAAAGTGCCGGTCCATCGCGGGCAGCACCCCGTCGATCAGCAGCGGGAGCTGCGTGCGGTTGCTGGTCGAGTGCAGGTGCCCGATGAGCAGCGCGGTGAACGGCCGGCCGGGCTCGCGGACAAACGGCACGGGCCGACGCGCCGCCGGCTCGGGCACGGGTGTTGAGACAAACACCGCCTGCTGCAGTCCGTGCCGGTGCGCCCGCGCGACGTAGTGCTGGCCCATGTACGCCAGCCGGTCGTAGCCCGCGAGCATCCGCCGCTCCGCCGCGTCCGTCGCCGACGCCAGACGACGCTGCTTCAGACCGTAGCTTGGCGGGCGTTCCCCTACAGGCGGCGGGTTGAACCGGTGCTGCGTGACCAGGTTCACGTGGTACCCCTCCGCCTGGATTGCCAGCTTCGGCACGCCAGACACCGACGACGCGTAGCACGCCGCCACGCACGACTGCGCCACCACGATGTCCGCGCCCACCGCCTCGACCACCGGCTTCACCCGCGCCGCCGTCGCCAGGTCCGGCAGCAATGCGGCGTCATCCCACCCGAGCATGCCCCGCACCCGCTGCCCGCGCGACACCGTCTGCGCGTCATACCCCACCGTCTTCACCTCGACGCCGCGCTCGGCCCACTGCGCCTGCAGCCGCGCGACGCGCTCGGGGTCGAACGCGTGCTTGCCCACCACCGCGACCATCGTCAGCCGATGCGCCCCGACCAGCCGATCAAGGTAGCACGACATCCAGTTGCCCCCGCCACCGGTGAACGGGTCGGGGATCGCGACGGTGACGAGGCAGAGGTGCATGGGGGTTGGGAGTTTAGGGTTGCGGATCAGGGGTTGGGGGTGAGGATATACAAGTGCCGGGTTGTGCTACGCCAGCTTACGCATCCGCCACAGCAGGCGTGCCACGCCCGGCAGCCTGCACAGTGTCGGCGAAGCGTTGATCAGTCGGAGGCGCACCGCGGCGCGCCACCGCGCACCCGCGCCGGGTGGTGTGGCGGTCGCCCGCCCGGTCTTCCGGTAGATGCTCGTCGTCTCAAAGTCAGACCACACGCGCTCCAGGCCCAGCCGGCCGAGCAGGCCGTCGAGGTTGTCGACGGAGAAGTACCAGCGGTGCGGGAAGTACAGCTCGCCGACGATCCCGCTGGGCCGGGCCCCCGCGACGATGCGGTTGATGAGGGGCACGGCGATGCAAAGCAGCCCGCCGTCCTTGAGCAGCGCCGCCATCTCGCCGAGCGTCTGGTTGGGGTCGACGTGGTGCTCGACGCTGTGGTAGGTGACAACCGCGTCGTACCGTTGGCCGGGCGCGTGAGGGAGCAGGCCGGTGCCGAGCGCGTAGTCCAGCGCGGCCTCGCTCAGGTCCGTGCCGTAGACCCGGTGGCCCATCTCGATGAGCCCGTGGGTGACGCCGCCGCAGCCGCAGCCGAAGTCCAGCACCGCGCTGCCGGGCGCGAGCCGGTCCGCCAGCGGGCGGAGGTGTTGCTGCTCGTTCGCGCGGTCGGCGAAGCGCTCGGCAAAGCCCTGGTTGTAGCCGGGCCGGAGGTAGTCGTCGGCGTAGTATCGGCCGGCGTCCTCGGGCGTGAGGTAGGGGTCCAGCCGCAGCGTCCCGCAGGCCCGGCACATCACGGTGGTGAGCGGCTGGCCGTAGCGGTCGCGCTCGGCGATGACGCGTGACGCGGTGCAGCCGCACCAGCACGGCGAGGCCACCAGGTCGTAGTGCGTCGGGACGTCGTAGTGTGTCTCGGCCAAGCGGGGATTATCCGGGGCCCCGCCCGCGCGGGCAACCCGTCGTAACTCAATGCCCATCACCCGCCGGATACGCACCGCTCAGCACCCGTTCGCGCTCGCGCGCGACGCGCCTGCAGAACGCGCGGTAGCGCCGGCGCTTGGCCCGCAGCCGAGCAAGCTTGCAGCCGGCGAACGCCCAGACCAACGGCTTGAACCAACGCAGCCGGTCGCGCAGCCGGGGCGGCGGGGCGGGGGCGGGGGCATCAGCACTCGCGGCATCGGGCTCGCCGGGCGCGGGCGACCAGTAGTGGGCCGGCGGATGCGCGGGGTCGCCCGCCGGCCATCGCACGATGTCCGTCTCCGCCGCGCGGTCGGCCCGCTCGTGGGCGAGGCATAGGTCCAGGTACCGCTCGGTGAATGCGCGGTTGTACCACCACGGCGGGCCGGGGACCGGCGTCTTGTAGTTCAGCGTCAGGAAGTACTCGGCGAACGGCGGGACGGTGATGTCGCGCGTCGCCCACGCCTCGAGCGCTCGCCCGGTAAGCGGTTGGATCGCCGGCGTCTCGGCCGGCAACGCCACCGTCCCGTCGTGGAACACCTCCGGCCATGGCACGTGCGCCTGCACCGGGTACGCATCGAACCCGCAGCGCGCGCCCAGCCGGCTCCACCGGTACGAGGTCGTGCGCAGGTTCCCGGCCGGGGCCTCGTCGCAGACCGCGTCGACCAGCTCCGGCCGTCCGCGCAGGCGCTCCAGCGGGAACAGGCCGCTGGTGTTGTAGCTGCGCGGCGGCTGGTAAAGGCCGGCGTCGGGCAGCGCGCGGAAATCAAACCGCCCGGGCCGGAGCAGGAACTGCACCGCGAGCTGGCACATCGCCGGGTCCCGCTCCAGCTTCGCCAGGCGTGCGGCGAGCCAGCCGTCGTCGCCGGCCACGAGCTGCATGTCCCCTTCGATAAACCACGCGTGCCGGTACCCGCGCGCGATCGCCAGCCGCAGCGCGAGCTTCTGGTGCAGGTAGAAGTAGCCGTGCCGACTGACCGGCGGGCTCCCGGCCGACCACACACGGCACGCATCGCGCAGCCGCTCCCGCTCGTCCTCACGCAGCAGCGGGTTCGGGCGGTTCAGGTCCGCCGGCTCGCCATCGACCGACCAGGCCTGCGCCGGGTCGCCCCGCTTGACCGCGCCGCGCAGCACGCTCACGCCGCGCTCGGCGTCGAGCCGGTCCAGCAGCGGCCCCATCGCCGGCTCGGTCGAGGCGTCGTCCAGCACCAGCACCGGCATGCCGGGGAAGTAGCGGCGGATTGACGCGAGGCAGTTGCGCAACAGCGCCGCGTTGTTGTGCGCGAACACGCAGGCGAGGGTGTCATGGGATGCGCTCATGGCCGGGCTACCGCGCCTCGCACGGGCGGGGGGCCTGCCCCGCGTCGGCCGCGACGAGCTGCGCGGCCGCGCGCTCGGCGACCAGCGCGTTCCAGGGCTTCCGCCCAAGCCCGGCGTCCTCGAACAGCCATTGGTTGACCGGCGCGGGCAGCCCGTGCTTATCCCGCCGGGTGACGACGCCCAGATCGCCGCCGACCAGCTCGCGCAGCGCCCGGCGGAGCAGCCACTTGCCCTGCCCGTCGCGGAACTTCAGGGACGGGTGCAGCCGGAACGCCAGGTCCACCAGGCGGTGGTCGAGGAAGGGGTTGCGCATCTCCAGCCCGTTGGCCATGCTCATGCGGTCGGCCATCGCGAGCAGCGGCTGCAGGAACACGCCCGCCTCGACCCGGGTGATGTTCTCCAACAGCGACGCCCCCTCACGCCAGCGCGGGCGCAGCAGCGCCGCCAGCGCCACGGCCCCGGCGAGCCCGTCGCGCGACGCCATGCGCGCGAACCGCTCCAGCCCCGACCCGAAGTACCGACGCGCCAGCGGGCCGTAGGCCCCCGACGACTCGCGCTCGATCCACGCCTCCTCCCGCAGCAGCACGCCCGTGCGGTGGTACCCGCCGAACAACTCGTCCGCGCCCTCGCCCGACAGTCCGACCTCGAACCCGTCCGCCCGCGCCGCACGCGACAGCATGAACAACGGCAGCAGACTGAAGCTGCCCACCGGCGACTCGATCGACCGCGCGATCGTGTCCAGGTGCTCGACCAGGTCGTCGCGCGTCGGCACCACGACCTGCGCATCAAAGCCCAGCCGGTCGGCCAGCTCGCGCACGTACGGCCGCTCGTCGATCCGCCCGCGGTACTCCTCAAAGTGAACGGTGTAGGTCCGCTCGGATTTCACCACCGCCTGGATCAGTGACGAGTCGATCCCGCCGGAGAGGAACGTCGTCACCGGCACGTCCGCGAGCTTACGCAGCCCGCACGCGTCGGCGAACAGGTCCAGGAACAGGCGGAGCGCTTCGCCCTCGTCGTCGAGGGCAGCGTCGGCGTCGGGCATCCGCCACCAGGTCTGCCGCGTCGACGTGCCGTCACTCAGCGAGACAGTCAGCGTCTCGCCGGGGCAGACGCTCACGACCGGTCGGCCGGCGGCGGTGTAGGGGGTGGCCTGGTCGAAGTAGAACTCCAGCCGGTCGCAGGCCGGGTCCGGGGCGTAGGCGAGGTCGGCCAGCGCCTTGACCTCCGACGCGAACGCGAGCCGGCCGTCGCGGTCCTGCACCACGAACAGGGGCTTCTTGCCCATGCGGTCGCGGGCAAGGAAGAGCGTGTCGCCCCGGTGGACGGCAAAGGCGAACATGCCGTTGAACCGCTCGAGGCAGCCGGGCCCCCACGCGAGGTAGGCCGCGAGCACGACCTCGGTGTCGGTCTGCGTGGTGAAGCGGTGGCCGAGGGCCTCGAGCTGGTCGCGGAGCGCGCGCCAGTTGTAGACCTCGCCGTTGTAGACGATCGTCGCGTCGCCGAGGGTGAGCGGGACGGGGACATCGTGCCGATCGACGATGCTCAGCCGGGTCTGCCCGAGGCGGAGCGGCTGGCCACCGGGGGCGATAGTGTCGATGCAGCCCTGCTGGTCGGGCCCGCGGTGGCGCAGGCGTTCCCCGGCATCGGCCGCGAGCAGTCCGGGATGTCCGCCGTAGATTCCACACATGGCTGGGGCCGGTCGGGAGCGAATCGGGGATTGTACCCGAACCCGCGGCCCCGCCTGAAGATAGGGGGTTCCATCCGAGCCCCGGCGCAGGTGACATGCAGCCCGTCGGCACCCGGCTTAGCGGACGACGACCGTGACTCGGCCGAGCGCGCCGCAGTCGGCGGTGTACTCCCGGGCGATATCGCTGTCGGGGGTCGGCTGGATGATCGTCCGTGCCGGCGTGCCGGTGAGCACGACCTGGCCGGCCTCGAGCGTCTCGCCCTCGGCCTGCAGCGCCTGCACCAGCCACAGCACCACCTGCAGCGGGCCACCCAGGCAGTCCGACGCCGGCCCCGTGCTGTAGCGGGTCCGATCCGTAAACAACGCCACCTCCAGGTCCGCCGGGTCGAAGCCAACCGGCTCGATGCCCGCCCCCACTGCGTAGCGGTACGCCGCCGTGTTCGCCGCGACCATGTCCACCGCGTTGGGCGCGACATCAAACCCGAACAGCGCGTCGGGCATCTCCAACGCCGGGTGCAGCGTCGCGATGTAAGGCAGCAGTTGGTCGACCGTCTCGATCGGTTCGTCGATCGTCCGGCCGATCGTCACAGCGACCTCGGCCTCGACGACAAACCGCCGGAACCCGCCGGACACCACCGACCCGCCATTCGGCACGGACATACCCTCGAACAGCCGGCCGTAGACCGGGGTATCGATCCGCGCGCGGAGCTGCGACGCCGTGCTCGTATATGCAACCTTGTAGCCGACGACCTCCCGCCCGGCGCGGCGCTGGGCACGGACGTAGCCGGCCTGCTCCTTGTACGCCTGCTCCAGCGTCAGGTCGGGGCGCTCGGACGTCGCCGGCTCAACAAACGAATGCGTCTGCTCCCCAGCGAGCAGCGACTTCACGTACACGCTGTCTCGACCCTGGCACCCGGCCGAGAGCGACACCAACAGACACACACACAGCCAACGCTTCATAGCCGTTCCCTTCTGATCGTTGCGGGGATTCTACCCCGCCCGCCGTGCGGTCGGCCCGGGAATGGCCGAAGTGGAGCCGTATCGGACGGCGCTACCCCACCGCGTAGGCCTCGACCTCGAACGGGTTGTCGCGGTAGGGGTCCCGGCCGCGGAGGCCCTGCCACAGCCCGGCCAGCACATACGCGGGCAGGAACGCCGGCCCCCAGCGGGCGTACTGGGCCACGTGCACCCGCTCGTGCGTCCGCGTCCGGTCGAGCAGCGCCGCGTCGCGGGCCAGCACCACGTGCCCGAAGGTGATCGCCGAGGCCCCGCCCCGGACAAACGGTGCACGCTCCAGCAGCGTGCGGACCCACCCCCCGTGGGCCTCGACCACCCCGGTGTGGACCGACAGCCCACCCCCGGTCAGCCGCGCCAGCGCGGCCAGCGACAGCCCGACCAGGGTGTTCGGCGAGGCCCAGAGGTAGGCGAGCGGTGTCAGTGCGTTCACCAGCCAACCGATCGAGATCCACGTCGCCCCACAAACAACCCGCCCCGGGCGCACACAGCCGCCGCCGCGCCAGGAGCAGTGGCGCGGCGGCGTGGCTGCAAGGGGAACCCGCGCTCGGCTCAGCACTCGAAGCCGGACACGTCGTAGTAGAACTCTTCGCGGGCGATCTTCCCGTCCTTCACGGTGTAGCGGGCGGCCTCCTTCATCTGGAACCGCTTGCCAGCCATCGGCCCGACCTTCGGGGTGATGTCCATCTCAAAGATACAGATGAAGTCGTCGCCATTGGGGTAGGGGCCCTCGCACGACCCGCCGTGCACCTCGTGGTTGTCGTACCACCACTGGGTCTTGCCGCGGATCGCTTCGATGCCGTTCATCACCCGGGGCATGCTCTCGTCGCCGCAGACCTCGACGCTCTCGATGTCGTCGGCATAGAGGGTGTTGATCGCTTCGAGATTCTTGCCTTCCTGGCACAGCGCGACGAGCTTCTTGCCGACCTCGAGGCAGGGGTTGAGGGCTTGTTCGGTGGACATGTTTCGGTCTCCTTGGAGGGGGGGGGAGGGGGCTCGGCCGATACCGCCCGACGATGCGTGGCGGGCTGGGCCACACGGCGATCCCACTGTCGCCGAGCGTCCTTTGTACCGAGCAGTGCACCCGCCGTCAAGTAAAAGTTAGGTAAAAATAAGGGTGTGCTTCGGAGCAATGTAGGGTGGCCGGATCGATAGATCGTCGCCGTCCGGCCGCCCGCGCTCCTGCCTACGGGCGCGACAATCCGCCCCGCGCGGTGTTTTCTTGGGCAGCCCAGGCACGGCGCGAATGCGGTTTCTACGCAGCTCCCAGCGGAACAAACCCGCCTGATGCACACCCATGCGGGGTCTGCGTCACGAATCCGCAAATCCGGCAGTAGCCGATGCGTGTGGCACAGGGTTTGTATTTCACCCGTTGTCCGAACGGGCCGGGCTGTTCCCCGGCCCCCCAACTTCAACCACCCCTCGCAGCCCATGCGAAGAATCGGAGCCCAAGATGTTTGGCATCCTGATCGATATGGACGGCGTGATCTACCGCGGCAGTGAACTCATCCCCGGGGCCGACCGTTTTATCCGCCTCCTGCACGACTACCACGTCCCGTTCCTCTTCCTGACCAACAACTCGCAACGCACCCGCCGGGACATCGCCGCGAAGCTCGCGCGCATGGGCGTCCAGGCCGGGGCCGAGCACGTCTTCACCTGCGCGATGGCGACCGCGCGCTTCCTCGCCCACCAGAAGCCCGGCGGGACCGCCTACGTCCTGGGCGAGTCCGGGCTCACCACCGCGCTGCACCACAACGGCTTCGCGGTCGTCGATAAGGACCCGGACTACGTCGTCGTCGGCGAAGGCCGGACCTACACCTTCGAGATGCTCGAGCACGCCACGAACCTGATCCTCCGCGGGGCCCGGCTGATCGCGACCAACATGGACCCCAACTGCCCGACCCAGGCCGGCACCCGCCCCGGGTGCGGCGCGGTCGTCCGGCTCCTCGAAGAGGCCACCGGCGTCACGGCGTTCTCCGTCGGCAAGCCCAGCCCGATCATGATGCGCGCCGCCCGCAAGGAACTCGGCTTCGACGCCGCGCACACCTTCATGATCGGCGACACGATGTCCACCGATATCCTCGGCGGCACGCAGCTGGGCTACCACACCATCCTCGTCCTCACCGGCGGGACACGACGCGAAGACCTCGACCAGTTCGCCTACCAGCCCGACACGATCGTCGACTCGGTCGCCGACCTGGACATCGGCAAGCTCGAAGCGTGCCTCCACCACCAAGCCACACGCGGCCAGGCCGCCGCGGTCCCGGCACTGGTGTAACACGGCCCGCCGGGCCACCCCGGCGGCCCCCCCTGGATTCCTCCTGTTCCCGGCGGCTGCACGGATGGCAGCCGTCGGGATTTTTTCTGCGCCCGGCCGGGCCCAACGCCGGCCGATATCCTTGGGCGATGACCGACACCGACTCAAACCCGCCGCGCGAACGCATCGTCGTCGGCTGCATGACCGGGACCTCGCTGGACGGGCTCGACGCGGCGCTGGTCCGCATCGTCGGCACGGGGCTGGACATGACCGCCGAGTACCTCGGCTGGGTCTCGCACCCGATGGACCCGGGGCTGCGCGACACGCTGATGCACCTCGCTTCCGGGGGTGCCGCCGAGCCGCTGACCTACCTGCGCGCCGCGCGCGGGATGGGCGAACTCTACGCCGACGGCGTGCAGCACCTGCTGGACGAGACGGACGGGCCCAGGCCCGCGTTCGTCGTCGCGCACGGCCAGACGATCTGGCACGCCCCGCGCGACCCCCGGCAGGACGACGCCGGCTCCACGATCCCGGGCGGCGGGCCCAAGAGCTGGCAGCTCTTCGACCCCTGGCCGGTGGTGAGGCGGCACGGCGTCCCGGTGTGCTACGACCTGCGCCAGGCCGACCTCATCGCGGGCGGGGAAGGCGCTCCGCTGACGCCGTTGGCGGACTGGGTGATGTACCGGGGCAGAGCAGACCTGATTGCGAACCTGGGCGGGGTGTTCAACTGCACCTACTGGTCGCTCGGCACCGAGCCGGGAGTGGGCGCGGTCGAAGGCGGCGACATCTGCCTGTGCAACCTGCTGTTGGATGGCTTGGCCCAACGCCTGATCGACAGGCCGTACGACAAAGACGGCGCGGTTGCGTCGTCGGGCATGTTCGATGAATCGCTTTGGCGAGACCTGTCTGGTCGCCTCGAAGTCGTGTCACCGGGCGGAGGTTCACTGGGCCGGGAGAATCTACAGAGCGGTGTGATCGATCGGATCGTGACGGACCATCAAGATCGTACCGCGGCCGACATCCTGTTCAATGCGATCGCTTTTGTTGGCCAAACGATCGGCGAAGTGTTTGAAGGTACTGCCGCTCAGAGGCTGGTTCTTGCGGGCGGGGGGGCAAAGAACAAGACACTTGTGAAGTACATCCGGGACGTCATCGAACCCGACTCGTTTTGCGAGAGCGTCTTCCTCTCCGACGACCTCGGCATCCCCTGCGAGGCGCGGGAGGCGATGGGGTTTGCGGTGCTCGGGGCGTTGTCGCAGGACGGCGTGCCCTGCTCGCTGCCGCAGGTCACGGGCGCGAAAGACCCCGGCGTCGCGGGCGTCTGGGCGGGGCCGAGCCCCCGGTAAAACCGTGTCCATGCGTGCGTGATGAGCCGCCGCGTCACACGCGGCGGGGGCACATCAGGACCGTCCGACTCCTGCCGTGTGTGACGCGGCGGCTATTGAATAGAGGTACACCCGGCAGCAACCCACCCCCGTTTTTCTATAACATCGGCGATCCCGCTACACTGTCCCGCCTATGACGACCCCCGACCCGAATGCCAGGCCCGCGATCCAGTCCTCCGCGCCGCGCGGGCACCTCGCGACCGAGCAGCGCCTCGCCGCCGCCGCCGCCGCCGATGCCCTGGACGTCGAGGCCGCGCTGCGCCTGATGAACACCCAGGACATGCAGGTCCCCCAGGCCGTGCGCCACGCGATCCCCGCGCTGACCCGGCTCGTCGAGGACGTGGTCGCCGGCATGAAACGGGGCGGCCGGCTGGTCTACTGCGGGGCCGGCACGTCCGGCCGGCTGGGCGTGCTCGACGCCAGCGAGTGCCCGCCCACCTTCTGCTCCGAGCCCGAGCAGGTCGTCGGCTTCATCGCCGGCGGCGACGGGGCGCTCCGCGTCGCCGTCGAGGGCGCGGAAGACGACTGGGACGGCGCAAAGCCCGAGATCGACCGGCTGGGCCTCGGCGAACACGACACGCTCATCGGCATCGCCGCCGGCGGGACCACGCCCTACGTCTGGGGCGCGATCGAGTACGCCGGGCAACGCGGCGCGACCACCGGGTTGGTCACCTGTGTCACGATCAAGTCGCTGCAGACCCGGCCGAAGGCCGAGGTCGTCAAGGGCAACCAGCCGCTGAGCGTGCCGCCCCCGCCGGCGCTCCCCGCGCCGCTGGACCACGCGATCGAGCTGATCACCGGGCCCGAGGTCGTCACCGGCTCGACCCGCATGAAGGCCGGCACCGCCACGAAGCTCGCGCTGAACATGATCAGCACCGTCACCATGCTCCAACTCGGCAAGGCCTGGGGCAACCTGATGGTCGACCTCAAGGCCACCAACGCCAAGCTGGTCGACCGCTCGATCCGCATCGTCGTCGGGCAGACCGGGCTCTCCCGCGAGGACGCCGCCGACCTCATCGACCGCGCCGACGGCCGGGTCAAGGTCGCGCTCATCATGGCCCTGCGCAAGGTCGACCGCGCGCAGGCGCTCAAGCTGCTGGACGAGCACGACCAGAAGCTGCGCCCGATCCTGGGGCCGCCGAAGTAGATCGCCCGGGGCTCCCGAACAGTAGCAGTGAAAAAGCCCACGCCGTGACGGCGTGGGCTTGGTTGTATGTCGTGTCTTGCGGTCGATCCGCTTTACGCGTCGGCGGCCATGCGTTCGGCCTTCGCCTTCGCGTCGTCGAGCGTGCCGACGTACATGAACGCCGACTCGGGCAGGTCGTCGCCCTCGCCGTTGCACAGCCGCTCGAAGGAATCGATGGTTTCTTCCAGCGACGAGTCGACGCCCGGGAAGCCGGTGAAGACCTCCGCGACGTGGAACGGCTGGGAGAGGAAGCGTTCGATCTTCCGGGCCCGGCCGACGATGAGCTTGTCTTCTTCCGCGAGCTCGTCGACGCCGAGGATAGCGATGATGTCCTGCAGCGACTTGTAGCGCTGGAGGATGGTCTGGACCTGGCGGGCGCAGGCGTAGTGCCGGTCACCGACGACGCCGGGGTCGAGGATCCGCGAGGTCGAGGCCAGCGGGTCGATGGCGGGGAAGATGCCCTTCTCGGCGATGGAGCGCTCGAGCACGACGAACGCGTCGAGGTGGGAGAACGCCGTCGCGGGCGCGGGGTCGGTCAGGTCGTCCGCAGGGACGTAGATCGCCTGCACGGACGTAATCGCGCCCTTGTCGGTCGAGGTGATGCGCTCCTGTAGCTCGCCCATCTCGGTCGAGAGCGTCGGCTGGTAGCCCACCGCGGAGGGCATCCGGCCGAGCAGCGCGGACACTTCCGAGCCGGCCTGCGTGAAGCGGAAGACGTTGTCGACGAAGATCAGGGTTTCCTTGCCCGACTCGTCGCGGAAGTTCTCGGCCATGGTCAGGCCCGACAGCGCGACACGCAGACGCGCACCGGGCGGCTCGTTCATCTGGCCGAACACCATCGCGACCTTGTCGAGGACGTGCGCGGTCTTGCCATCGGCGTCGGTGTACTCGGCCTCGGCCATCTCGCGCCAGAGGTCGTTGCCCTCGCGCGTCCGTTCGCCGACGCCGCAGAACACCGAGTAGCCGCCGAAGTTCTTCGCGACACGGGCGATCATCTCCTGGATGATGACGGTCTTGCCGACGCCCGCCCCGCCGAACAGGCCGATCTTGCCGCCGCGGACGAACGGGCAGAGCAGGTCGACGACCTTGATGCCGGTCTCGAGGACTTCCGTCTTCGGGCTGAGCTGGACGAAGGCGGGGGGCTTGCGGTGGATGGGGTTGCGGCGGTCGGTGGCGACGTCGCCCTTCTCGTCGATGGGCTTGCCCAGCAGGTTGAAGACCCGGCCGAGCACCTCTTCGCCGACGGGCACGGACACCGGGGCACCGGTATCGACGACGGTCTCGCCGCGGGTGAGCCCGTCGGTCGAGCCGAGCGCGACCGCGCGGACCTGGCCGCCGCCCAGGTGCTGCTGCACCTCGCCGACGAGCTGGATGGTGTCGTCGCCGACCTTGTAGCTGACCTCGATCGCGTTGTAGATACCCGGGAGGGCGTCCTCGGGGAACTGGGCGTCGAAGGTCGAGCCGATGACTTGGGAGACGGTGCCGTTGGCCATGGTGTCGGGTTCCGGGTACTGGGTCTTGGGTTTCGGGTGGGGAGGCTGAAAGTGAATAGGGCACCGCTTGCGGCTTAGCGCGGTGCGGCCTTCAGGGCCGAACAGAGTACCGGCCTGGTGGCGGGATGCCAACCCGCGGGGGCGAAACCGCGTTTTCGGCGAAAAAACGGCTATTTTCGCCAGTGCGCGAGTGTTTTTTTCGGATATATCTTGACGCGACATATATCGACACGATATATATGAGGTCAGCACGTCAGGCCCACGGCCCGAGACCCGGAACCCCAGACCCGAAACCCGATCTTGATGCAAGACAAAGCCCGCCGAGACCTGTTCCGCGGATCGCTGGACGTGATGGTGCTGGCCGTGCTGGCCGACGGCCGGGCGTACGGCTACGCGATCCAAAAGAAGCTCAAGGAGGCGGGCGGGCAGACCATCCAGGCCGGCTCGCTGTACCCGCTGCTGCACCGGCTGGAGGCGGACGGGCTGATCAAGGCGACGTGGGACCGCAGCAGCGCCCGCGAGCGCAAGTGGTACGAACTGACCCTGGCCGGCAAGCGCGAACTCCGCCGCGCCGCCGCGGACTGGCAGGCCTACCTCGCCCGGCTGCAGGCGCTGGTGCTCCCTGCCGTGCGCAACATCGCTTCGCAGGGATAACGCGAAAAAAGGACAAGCCCTTATGGATCGCATGCCCCCTCGCCCGTCTAACCAGGTGGACTCGTGTCTCACCCAGGGGCCCTGGCATGTCGATCCCGCACCTGCTGATCCAGAAGTTCCTCGACCGCATCATCGAGCCCGACGAGTGCGACCGGCTCGAGCAGTGGGCCCACGAAGACCCGGCCAACGTGCGCGCGATCGTCGCCCACGTGAAGCTGCATGATCAGCTCCACGCCGTGCTCCGCGGGCCCCGGCCCGACCCCACACGAGACCGCCATGTCCGAACAAGACTTCGAGATGTACCT
Organism: Phycisphaerae bacterium; assembly: GCA_030425705.1. Taxonomy (GTDB): domain Bacteria; phylum Planctomycetota; class Phycisphaerae; order Phycisphaerales; family Phycisphaeraceae; genus JAHQVV01. Next base: position 196,054 of record JAUHZU010000002.1, on the reverse strand, counting down.
GACCCTCCTGGCGAAGACGCTGCGCCTGAGTGACAAGCAGCGCGGCGCGATCGCCAGCGAGCTGCGCGACCACCTCGAAGCCCGCCTCGAAGAACTCACCGCCGAGGGGCACGACAAGCAGCAGGCCATCGCCACCGCGCTCGCCGAGTTCGGCGACGCCAGCGCGTTAGCCAACGACTTCACCACGATCGGGAAACACCGCCACCGGAGACGCATCATGCAGACCGCCTTTGGGACCATCGCCACCGCCGCCGTTGTTGCTTTCGCCGTGATGACGCTGACCCCGAACAACTACCAGGGCCACCCGGCCCAGCCGATGGCCGGGGCACAGGGCGGCGGGGTCGGCGGCGGCAGGGCGCCTGGACTGGCGGAGACCAACGGCGGGGCGGAAGGAGCCGCCGCGCCCGCACCCGCGCGCGGCGGTGTCTCGCCGGGCGGACGACCCGGCGGGATGGCGAGCGGCATGGGCGGGCCCAGGGGGGGCGGGGGGTTCGTCACCGAGCCACTGGACCTTTCGATCCACGTGCTGGACTGCACGGAGATCCTCGCGCCGCGTCAGGACGGGCTGGACCTGCTCGAGCGGACCGAGGCGCTGGCCAAGGCCGTGGAGCAGACCGTCGCGACCGTCTCGGCCCAGGGCCCGTCGGCGATCCACGTCCGCGCGTTCGAGGAGTTCCTGATCATCACTGCCACCGACGACGCCTACGCCCAGGCCGAGACCCTGCTGGAGAACATCAGCGCGCACGTGCAGCGACGCGACGCGATCCGCCGGGAACGTGCCGACGCCGAGACCCGCGACGAACTCCAACGCCTCCAGGTGCAGATCGAGGAAACGATGCACGAACGGCTTGCCATGCAGGAGCGTCTGGTGATGCTCGAAGCGCGGTTCGATGAACTCCAGACCGGCGGGCCCGAGGCCTTGCGGCTGTCCGCGGAACGCGACGACCTCGCCAACCGGATCGACGTGCTGCAGGCCCGGCACTACGAACTGGAGGCCCAGCGCGAGCAACTGCTCATCCACCAGCGGTAACACGCGATGCCCTGGCTAGAACCCCACGATCCCAAAGTGACCGCATCCGATCCGGCGCGGAATGAACCCGAGCCAGCCCGGCGCATCTATACCGGTGTCCAACCCGAGGAGCCGAACGATGCGAAACATGCCGATGCTGTGCGTGATCCTGATGCTGGCGATCGTCGGGGTTCCCGGCTGCGATGACGCCGGCTCCGGCTCATCGAAGACCCTCACCGCCGACCAGGCGTCCTACGGCCCTGTTGCAGATCGGGAGGCGCTTCCGGCCTCCAGCCCGACGGATTCTGGCCAGGACGGCAGCGGCGGCCCGGCGCTCCCGACCACACTGCACACCGCGGATCGTGCCCGGCACATCATCTTCAACGCCGACCTGGACCTCGTGGTCGACGACTTCACGGGCACCCCCGCCCGCGTGGCGGACCTGGCCCTTGCGCACGGCGGGTTCGTGGCGGAGTCGGAGGTGCACGGCGCGGCGGGCGAACCGCGGAGCGGGCGGTGGACCCTGCGTATCCCCGCCAGCTCGTTCGACCAGCTCCTAAGCGACGCGGAGTCGCTCGGCCAGGTCCGCCGTACGCGGAGCAGCAGCGAGGAAGTCACCGCGGAGTTTGTCGACCTGCAGTCCCGCCTGCGGAACAAGATCGCCCAAGAGCAGCGCCTTGCCCAACACCTCGAGTCCTCGACGGGCGATCTGGAGGACATCCTCCGCGTTGAACGCGAGCTGTCGCGGGTGCGCGGCGAGGCCGAGGTCCTGCAGGGCCGGCTCAACGTGCTCACCGACCTTACCGCGATGTCTACGGTGACGGTCCGGGTCGAGGAGATCAGGGACTATGTGCCCGCCCCCACGGAGGAGCCGGGCTTCGCGGCGCAGGCGGGCCGGGCGTGGTCCGGTTCGGTGTCGGCGCTGGTAGGCGCGGGCCGGGCCATCGCGTTGGCGGCGGTGACGGTTGCGCCCTGGCTGGTTGTCGTCCTGCCAACCGCGGGCGTCGTGATGTGGGGGGCAAGGCGCGTCTGGGCACGGGTCAGGGCCCACGCCGTTGCCGCGTCCGCGCCGCCGCGCTGAGCCGGCTCTTGCCGGCGATCGGGTTGAACCGCTTTCATACCGACCCCCGCGCGATATACTCTGTGCTCAGGAGATCCCATCCCCGACGCATGGAGGCGTCCCGTGAATAGCCAGGAACCGACGACCGCTGCCGTGGACTCGACGCGCCCGGCCGATGCCCCCGCGCAGCCGGACCCCGACGCCGACACCGACGCGATCGACCTGCCCCCGCGCTGGGCCGAGCTCGACGCCGACCACCCCGCGCCCAGCGACACCGCACCGGCCGACGCGCCCGACGCGCACACCGCGCAGGCCAGCGTCGACAGCGCGTCCGCAGCGCCAGCCGACACCCCGTCAGCCGAGGCCCAACCGGACGATGCCAACGGCGTCGAGGCGGACATCCAGCCCGGCCCGCCGGTGCTGCCCAAGCTCGAACGCCTGCCTCGGCCGCAGGAACCCCGGCGCATCGCGCTCATCAACCAGAAGGGCGGCGTCGGCAAGACCACCACCACCGTCAACCTCGGCGCGGCCCTCGCCGCGTCCGGCCTCCGCGTCCTCATGATCGACCTGGACCCCCAGGCCCACCTCACCCTCTCCCTGGGGATCGACCCCGACGACCTGGACCTGTCGGTCTACGAGCTGCTCACCGAGACCGGCGTCTCCGCCGGCGAGGTCGTCCGCATGGTCGAGGGCAGCCCGAACCTCGGCGTGCTCCCCGCGGTCACCAACCTGGCCGGCGTCGAGAGCGAGCTGTCGGAGATGGTCGCCACCGGCCTGGCACAGACGATCCTCCGCAACAAGACCAACGACCTGGTCAGGCAGTTCGACTACGTCCTGCTGGACTGCCCGCCGTCGCTGGGGCTGTTGACCATCAACGGGCTCACCGCGGCGCAGGAGATCATCGTCCCGATGCAGGCCCACTTCCTCGCGCTGCAGGGCATGGGCAAGCTGTTCGAGACGATCAACATGATCCGCCAGGGCATCAACCCGTCGCTCACGGTGGCGGGCGTCGTGCTGTGCATGCACGAGGCGAACACGATCCTCGCCAGCGATGTCGTCGCCGACGTCGAGGGCTTCTTCGAGAGCGCCCGCGGCACCGCGCTGCCCTGGGCCAACGCCGAGGTCTACCCGCCGCCCATCCGCCGCAACATCAAGCTCGCCGAGGCCCCGAGCTTCGGCCAGTCGGTCCTCACCTACGCACCGGACAGCAACGGCGCGAAGGACTACGCCAGGCTCGCCCGCTCCGTCGCCAAGGCCGCAGTCTAGCCCACCCGGCCGCGTTTACAGCCGCCGGCCCCGGCCCGTCGATAAACCCTGCGTGGACCGACGCGCGACCGCCATCCCGCTGCTAATCGCCCTCGCCCTCCTGCCCGCCGGGTGCGGGGAAAACACGATCTTCGGCGACCCCCAACGCCGGGCGATGAACAAGTCCCCCGACGTCGACCGCAAGCCCTTCGAGATCGGCCCCGCCAGCGACTGGCGCGAAGAAGGCATGTACTGGGACTACGCCCAGGAACACGGCGTGGTCCTCGTCAGCGCCCACGACATGCTCGTCGCCCTGCTGCTGGTCAACCCCGACACCGGACGGACCGTGCACTTCGACCGCTCGGCCAACCTGTTCCGCGACCCGCAGGACGACTCGGTCTACACGACCGACGGCCTGCTCTGGGGCGAGTCGGAAAGCGAGTTCTCCCTCGAGCGCTGCCGCATCCGCCACATGGGCCCGCTGGACGACCCGGACGTCGAACTCATCGTCGACCCCGGCGTCCGCTTCGCCTTCGAGCGCCAGGAATGGTCCAAAGCCGCGAGCAACCACCTCTACACGCTGGCGGAAGACGACGAGTAGCCGTGAAGACCCCGAGCCATCGCGTGCTGTTCGTCATCACGGCGGGGACGCTTCTGGCTTGCCTCTGCTCCTTCTTCTTCTGGAACAGGGCGACAGCTCCGCGGGTGATCGACCTTGAGGTTTTATCTAACCTGCGGGGTGGTGCGACCTACCGTGTGTTCGGCTGGCACAACCCTTTGTCAGACACGACCACATGGCTTCATGTCGTCGTGTTCCCAGACAACGCCTTGAAGGCAGGCCTGTGGTTCCACCCACCGGCAACAGAACCCGGAGACGCCCAACTCCTCCACGATGTGGCGAGGTCAGATGGCGCGGCGTTCGCGATCAACAGCGGATACTTCACGGACGGGTTCATGCCATCGGGGCTGGTGATCGATCAAGGCATCCAGATGCAGCCGGCGTCTGATGAGCCCGTCCTGTCGGGTTTCCTCGTGGTGTCGGAAGACGGCGGGCTGCAATTGATTCCCCGTTCCGCCGAACTCCCGCCATGCGAAAGCGCGATCCAGGCCGGACCGTTCCTGATTGATCCCGGCGGGACGATCGGCATCCATTCCGACGACCACCGAAGCCAGCGGCGTTCCGTGATTGCGACGACTACCGATCGTCGAATCGTCTTGATCGTGGCGGACGCGATGTCGCTATATCAGCTCGCAAAGCTGCTGCACGAACGCCCCGAGTTGTTCGGGGTGAACCAGATCGACCGCGCACTTAACCTGGATGGTGGCCCATCCACCGCGCTGTATGTTGATCTTGGCGGGCCGTTTGATAGTGTCCCGGCGACCGAGCCGGTCCATAACTTTGTCTTGTTCGGCGAACGCTAGCCCGCGATGCTCTACAGCCTTCCCTACCGCATCGACGCCCACGCGAAGCTGTCGAGGTAGGCGTTCAGGGCGTGGAGCGTGGGGAAGCGCTGGAGGATGCGCTTGTGCTGCAGGCCCGCGCAGATGTGCCGGACCGGCTCGGGCTGTTTGGCGTAGTGCGCCCGCCCGCCGACCATGTCGTACAGCACACGCACGGAGTCGAGCGTGTCCTGCTGCTGCTTGCCCCGGGTCGTCCGGCCCCACTCGTAGAAGTCGATGAGCTTCAGGTCGAAGCGCACGCCGCGCGGCTGGATCAGGATGTTCTCGGTATGCACGTCCGCGTGGTACTCGCCGGCGTCGTGCACCTCGACCAGCCCGTCGACCAGCGCCGCCAGGACATGCAACGCCATGTACGGCGGGAGGCGCTTGCCCGGCTGGCTGTCGATGAAGACCTGCAGCGGTACCCCCTCGCACAGCTCGGAGATCATCGCGGTGAGCTTCTGGCCGCGGACGTTGACCGTCTCGCTGTGCAGGTACTGCAGGACGATCGCGCAGTGGCGCAGCGAGTTGAGCTTGCGGGCGTGCTGGGAGGACCGGCGGGCGCGCGGGTCGATGCCGGGCCGGAAGATCTTCGCGGCGCGGGGGATGCCCGTGGCCGGGTCCATGACGCGGTAGACCGAACCCTCCGAGCCGGCACCGATCAGGCCCTGCACCTCGTAGCGGGAGCCGATCTTCCGGCCGTTGGCGAGATGGAGGGGGTCGGGGGCGGCGGTCATCGCGCGATAGCATATCGGCCCGTGGGGGGCGGCGCGGGACGCGGAAACTGCGGCCCACGCTGGCGTCCGGCCGATCTCGGGGTAGACTTCTCCTTGTAGTCCTGTCTCGATTCGTTCTGAATGGCAGCGTCGGCCCGAGCAGTGGGGGGCCGACACGACCGCAACCGGAGGAGGCCCGGCGTCCGCGATGTGCGGCACGCCCCGCGCTGTTGCTTTGCCGGAGCCGGCCCGATGCCCGACCCGCCCGACCGATCCCGTTCCACGCCCGCGACCCGGTCCCGCGCCGGCCGATGGGTGCGCACGCTACTGGTGCTCGCCGCCGCGCTGATCGCCGGCACCGCCGTCGGCCGGCTCATCACCAGCCAGCCGCCGGAGGTCACCGGCCGAGACGCGGCCCCCGCCAGCGACCACGACCCCGCCCCGGCCCCCACGCCCCGCGGCGACGCACGCCCCTGACCCGCGCCCCGCAGCCCCGCCCCCCACGATCCAGCAAGCCCGCGCCCGACGAGCGCGGGCTTCTCTTATGGTTCTGACCTGCTAGTATGCCCCGTTTCCCGGAGCGACCACACCATGCACATGAAGGCGTCCGACACGCCGCTGGGCCCGCGCAACGTGCCCGTCACCCTCGAGCTCGAAGACCCCAAGCCCCTCACCGGCCACGACGAGAAGGAGGTCCGGCTCACCGGCGCCGTCGGCGAGTCCATCCTCGAACTCGCCCTGGCCAACGGCATCAACATCGAGCACTCCTGCGGCGGCGTCTGCGCCTGCTCCACCTGCCACGTCCACGTCGAGGACGGCGAAGACGCCTTCGACGAGCCCGAGGACGAAGAGCTCGACCGCGTCGAAGAAGCCCCCGGCAACGACATGACCAGCCGGCTCGCCTGCCAGTGCCGCATCCAGAAAGAAGGCGTCCCCATCACCATCCGCGTCCCCGCCTGGAACCGCAACGCGGTGAAGGAAGTCCCGCATTAGGGGCGGGTTTCGGGCCCGGGGTTTCGGGTCTCGGCGAGGCCTCGGCGCGTAGCGCGTAGGGTGGGTGGAGCGAGTCCGCGAGCGATACCCACCGAGTCATGAGAAAAACTGAAGATGAACGAACCGCCAAAACCCAAAGCGATTGAAGACATTGACGTAGGGTTTGAATCAATTGGCGATCCCGGGTGGGAAGATGCAATACGCACACGGCTTCGATCGTATGGCGTGCCTTTGCCTCAGCCTATGAATGATGATGAGATTGGATTGATTCACAAACGCGTATCGCGGCCTTTTCCAGAAAAACTCATGAAGCTGTACCAACTGATTGGCCCATTGGACCTGGGCCATGTCAGGTTTCTAAATGCTCAAGAAGTTGAGCTTGGGACATCCGTTTGGTTCATCGACTCGCTGTCCGAGGCAGAGCGGGCGCTGTTGTGCGACCAGTTGCTGCTAATTGATGTTGGAAGATCAGACAACTTCATCAGCTACGATCTCGCGTCTGAAAGTTGTCGTTACCTTTGCCATGATCCGGCCTCAACTCCAGTCGCGTTCGCGTCTTTGGACCACCTGTTGCACTGGGCGATGGCGGAGGTTTTCGTAGGGCATTACGGTTGGCCCGACGATTCTGTTGAACAGCTCGTCTCGGTGTATCGGATGCAGTTTACGACTGTACTTTGACAAATCGGTGGGTATCGCTCGCGGACTCGCTCCACCCACCCTACGCATTGCCTTTTCTTGGCGTCTTGGCGTCTCCGCGTCTTGGCGTTGAACCACACCGCCGCGAACACAACCGCGCCTAACTCAACAACCGTTCCAGGTCGTCGCGCGTCAGGTTGGCGATGATGTTTTCTTCGCCGCCGACGATGGCCTCGGCGAGGTCGCGCTTGCGGCCCTGCAGCTCGAGGATGCGCTGCTCGACGGTGTCCTCGCAGATCATGCGGTAGGCGAAGACCGGCTTGGTCTGGCCGATGCGGTGGGTCCGGTCGATGGCCTGGGCCTCGACGGCCGGGTTCCACCACGGGTCCATGATGAAGACGTACTCGGCCGCGGTGAGGTTGAGCCCGACGCCGCCGGCCTTGAGCGAGATCAGGAACACCGGCAGGTCCGGGTCTTCCTGGAACCGCTCGACGACGTCCTTGCGGTTGCGGGTCTGGCCGTCGAGGTAGGCGTACTTGATGCCGCGCTCGTCCAGGCGTTTGCGGATGAGCCCGAGCATGGAGGTGAACTGGCTGAAGACCAGGGCCTTGCTGCCCTCGTCGATGACCTCGTCCAGGCGTTGTTCGAGCTCGTCCAGCTTGGCGCTGGGCGCGCCCTGGGCGTCGAAGGACGCGGCGGCGGCGGTCTTGTCGATGAGCGCGGGGTGGCAGGCGGCCTGGCGGAGGCGGAGCAGGGCCTCGAGGACCATGAACGCGGCCCGGCCGAGCCCGCGGCCGCTGGCTGAGCCGGCCGTGGCCTTGCCGCCGTTGCCGGGCGCGTCGAGTTGCTTGAGCAGGTTGCCGCGGTAGTAGGCGCGGAGCTGGTCGTAGATCTTGCGTTGAGCCGGGTCCATCTCGCAGATGATGGTCTGCTCTGTCTTGGCGGGTAGGTCGGTGAGGACCTGGTGCTTGGTGCGTCGGAGGATGAACGGGCGGATCGCGCCGGCGACCTGGACGAGCGCGTCCCGGCTGGGGCCGTCGCTGTCACCCTGGCTGTCGGTGTTGGAGGCGGCCGCGGCGTCGGCGGCGCGTTCGGCGTCGGGCCCGTCGTCGCCGGCCGGGGGCAGGCCGTCGGCCGGGAGCGTGCCGGGCAGGGTGACGAACGCGCCGTTGGCGGCGGGCTGGCCCGCGCGTCGGCCGGTGGAGCCCGCGGCCCCGCGGATGAGCTCGGCGAAGCGTGCGTTGCTGCCGAGCATGCCGGGGTTGAGGTACTCGAAGATCGACCACAGGTCGCCGAGGTGGTTCTCGATCGGCGTGCCGGTCAGCGCGAGCTTGTGGCGGGCCTTGAGCAGGCGCGCGGCCTTGGCGGACTGGCTCTGGGGGTTCTTGATCGCCTGGGCCTCGTCGAGCACGGCGTAGTCGAAGTCGATCTGGCTGAGGAAGTCGATGTCGCGGCGCATCAGGCCGTAGGACGTGACGATCAGGTCGTAGCGGTTCAGCGCCTCGGCGGACTGCTCGCGGTCGGGGCCGGTGTACGCCAGGACGCGGAGGTCCTGCGTGAACTTGCGCGCCTCGTCGACCCAGTTGAAGATCACGCTGCGGGGGACCACGATGATCGACGGGCGGTTGGTCGCGTTCTCGCTGCCGGGCATGGCGACGGCGTCGGTGTACTCGGTGAGCCCGAGCTTGCGGCCCTGGAGCATGGCGAGGACCTGGACCGTCTTGCCCAGGCCCATGTCGTCGGCGAGGATCCCGCCCATCCCGAACCGCCGGAGGAACCCCAGCCAGCCCAGCCCCCGCTGCTGGTAGGCGCGGAGCGTGCCGGCGAAGTCGTCGGCCGGCTGCATGGGCTTGACGCCCTCGAACGCGCGGAGCTGCTCGCGCACACGGGTAAAGGTTTCGTCGACGCTGACGCCCTCGCGCTCGCCCAGCAGCGCGTCGAGCATGGCCGCCTGGGACGAGCGGAAGCGGAGGTGGTCGCCGTTGAGCTGGCCCAGCGCGGTGAGCAGGCCGTGCTCTTCGAGCCACTGCTGGGGCAGCAGGCCCTGCGTGCCGTCGCCGAGGGTGATCATGTTGCGGCCGGCCCGCGCGGCGGCGAGGACGTCGGGCAGGGCGACCTCGTGCTGCGTGCCGTCTTCGCCGGCGAAGGTGACGTTGCCGCGCAGCTCGAACCAGTCGATGCCGGAGGTGATGGACAAGGACGGCGGGCCGGCGGTGCGGACGGCCTGCTGGTCGGCGGCGACGACCCAGCCCTCGTTCATGAGGTTGGCGACGACCGGGGGCATGAGCTTGACGGGCAGGAGCATCGTGTCACCGGCCGGCGTGTCGATGTGACGCAGCCCCAGCGAGCAGGCCCGCTGGATCGCGAGGCGCTCGGCGCGGCGGTTGCGGCGGATCAGCCGGGCACCGTCCTCGGGCAGCGCGAACGGGTCGTCGTCATCCATCGGCGCGGGGTCGGGCGCGGTCTGCGTCGCGGTCGCCGCATCCGGCGCGGTGCCCCCCCCTGAGTCTTCTGCGACGGGGGCCGGCGCGGGCGGGGTCTCATCGTTGCCGGCGGCTCCGGCGGTTTCGCCGGCGGCCGGGGTGATGGGGACGAACCGGCCGGGCTGCACAGGGCTGACGCGCTGCTCGCCGTAGCCGAACCACAGCCGGCCGACGAGGTGGTTCTTCGCGGTGGACGGCGCGAGCTCCATGGCGGGCAAGGAGTTGGGGCTGTGCAGGTCCAGGTGCGGGACGGGCTCGATGGTCTGCTCGGCCCGGCCGAGCCCCTCGGGCAGGTCGATGTCCGGCAGGTGCGGGAGCATGTACAGCCGGTCGAGGAACCGCTGGATGTCGTCCGCGGGGATGCGCATGACCGGGCGTTCGACCTGGTCGTCCGTGAAGCGTTCGTCGCGGAACTGCTGGGCCCACCGCCAGGCCTCGCGGTCGTCGAAGGCGGCGACCCGTCCCTTGTGGATCAGCAGCCCGTCGGGCCCGCCGAGCACCAGCTCCGGCTCGTCGATGCCGATGCGTCGCCCACCGCGCCGCGCCTGCAGGTCGATGAGTAGGTCGCGCGGCGCATCGTCGGGGGTCTCGTCGTCTTCGCCGGCCGGGTCGAAACCCGCCGCGTCATCGTCGGCCTCGGGGTCCGCGTGGTCGTCCTGCTCGTCGTAGATGCCGTGCAGGTGCAGGGTCCAGGGGGCCTGGCCGGCCTCGCCGTCGTCCCACCGCAGAGCAGTCAGTTCGCCGCCGGTGCTGTTGATCGCGTCGCCGGGGTCGAGCGCGCAGCGTCCGGTGGCGATCATCTGCTTGAGCAGCCGGCGCTGCGCGTTGGGAGCGACGCGGTACATCGCGTGGGACCGTGGGACGAGAAACGCATCGGCGGCCTCCTGCTCGGTGACCCACATCGCGCCCAGCAGCAGCGAACAGACCTCGCGGTCGGCCGGGTCGGTCAGGGCCTTGACGGTCTCGGCGGAGACCTTCAGCGGCTTGGGCCGGCCCCAGCCGGTGGCGGTGGCGGAGCGCTGGCGCAGCTCGACGACCAGCCCGTTGTGCCGCGCGCTCGCGCGCGGCAGGACGACGTAGCAGACCTGCCGCTGGACAGGGAAGACGCTGGTGGCCTCTTCCTGCAGGTCGGCACTGGACGGGCGGAGCAGCGCGAGCCGGCCCATCCACATCGGCTCGTTCTGCCGTGTGGGCCGGCGGGTGCCCTCGCGCTTGCGGGCCTTAGGCGGCTGGGGCTTGAGCTTGACGACCTCTTCCAGCGGCGCGCCCGGGCCCGACGGCTCGTGCACCAGGTGCAGCAGCGTCGCCCAGATGTGCTCGCAGAACACGCCCTCGGCCGCGGCGGCGGAGTCGCACTCGATGATCGCCATCCGCCCCTCGCTGCGCAGCGCGACGGTGACGAGCTCGTCGTCTTCGCCATCAACCTCGGCGCGCAGCAGTTCGCCGTCCTCCGGCTCGAGCCGGCGGACCTTGCGTTCAAGCTGTAGGGCCCGGCCCCGCATCCGTGCCTTGCTGTCGAAGTAAGCCGACCAGGCCGTCAACTGCGTCATCGATCTCCCCAAGCGTCGTACAAAAAATCCGAATCGGTAAGCGTAGCCGCATCAACGTGGCTTGGCAATCGCTCGGGGGCGGATCGGCTAAAGTTATCCCCCACGGCCCCGAAAAAGGCGATCCCTTGAACACCCCCCTCCTGTTCGGACTCAACGGCTGGCACCTGCTGACGCTCGTGGCCTTCGCCGCGACGCTCGCCGCGGTCTTCGCCGCCGGCCTGCACAAGCCCGAGGCGCTGGCGCGCGGGCCGGTGCGCGACGTCGGCTGGACCCCCGCGGACCTGTTCGCCGGGCTGGGGCTGTTCGTGCTCGGGCCCTTGCTGGCGTCGTTCATCCCGCCGGCGCTCGGGGTAGAACTCACATCTGACGGTGGGGCGGGGGTACCGGTGACGACCCGCGCGGCGGTGAGTGCGTTGGTGCAGGCCGTGGCCTGGCTGCCGGCGGCGGTCTACCTGGTGGTCCGGCTGGCGCGCGGCGGCCACCTCCGTCTGGGCGGCGTCATCCCGCGTCGGCCGATGCGCGACCTGGGGGTCGCGGCGGTGGGCGTCGTCGTCGCGTTCGTGCTCGCGACCGGGCTGGGGACGGTCCTGCAGTTCGTGATGACGCTGGTGCAGCAGCCGCTGCCCGAGCACGGCCACGTGATCTTCGAGACGCTGGCGGACAACGACTCGACGCTGCTGGTGTTCTGGCTGCTGGTCGCGGCCGTGGTCATCGCGCCGATCGGGGAAGAGGTGTTCTTCCGCGGGCTGATGCAGACCGGGCTGCAGGCGGTGATCGGCCACGAGCGTCGTTGGCTGAGCATCCTGCCGTGCGCCGCGTTCTTCGGGGTGGTGCATATCGGCGCGGTGCCGGGTTTCATGGTGCCGGTGCTGGTGCTGCTGGGCGTGGTGTTCGGCTGGGTGTACGAGCGGACGGGCTCGCTGTGGTGCGCGATCGCGGTACACGCGGGGTTCAACGCGATGAGTTTCACGCTCGCGCTGATGACGATCCAGCCGACCACAGGCGGCGCGGCAGCGCAGGCGTGTCGGGCGCTCGCGGGCGGGTGATGCGTACGCGCGTCAGGCCTGGGCGCGGGTCTTGGTGTCCAGGTCGAAGAGCCGGCGGTACGCCTCGCAGTCGCGGGCGAGGTCGGCGTGGTTGCCGTCGCCGACGATCCGGCCCTCGTCCATGACGACGATGCGGTCGCAGTCGAGCACGGTCGCCAGCCGGTGGGCGACCACGAGGGTGGTGCGTCCCTTGCGGACGGCGCGGAGGGCGTCGTTGATGCGGGACTCGGAGTCGGTATCGACCATGCTGGTCGCCTCGTCGAGGATGAGCAGCCGGGGCCGACGCAGCGCGGCGCGGGCGATGCACAGCCGCTGTCGCTGCCCGCCGGACAGCCCCGCCGCGCCCTCGCCGATGACGGTGTCGTAGCCGTCGGGCAGCTCCTGGATGAAGTCGTCGGCGAGCGCGTGCTTCGCGGCGGCGACGATGCTATCGCGCGGCGCGCCGAGGTTGCCCAGCGCGATATTGTCCGCGACCGTGCCGGTGAACAGCATCGACTGCTGGGGCACGAGCGCGACCTGGTTGCGCAGCGAGCGGTAGGTGCAGCCCGCCAGGTCGTGCCCGTCGATGCGGACGGTACCGGCCGAGGGCTCGATAACACGCGTCACGAGGTTGACCAGCGTGGACTTGCCCGAGCCGTTGGCGCCGACGATCGCAACGGTCTGCGCGTGGGGCACCTCCAGCGACAGCCCGGTGACGGCCGGCTCGTCGGCGTCGGGGTACCGGTACGTCACGTCCTCGAAGCGGATGTGCTCGCGGTGCTCGGGCAGCTCGGTCGCGCCGGGCGCGTCCTGCTCCTCGGGCATCGCGAGCAGCTCGTCGATCCGCCGGGCCGCGGCCCCGGCCTCCTGCAGCTCGTTGTTCAGCTTCGACAGCGGCTTGAACGACGCCCCCGCCAGCGCCAGCCAGACCAGCACGATCACCATCTCCGCCGGGTCGGTCCGCTGCTGCACGAACACGTACCACGCCGCGGCCAATGACACGCCCATCGCGCCCACCAGCGTGACGAACTCTACGACCGGCGCGGTCAACGCCCGCGCCTTGCGCCCGGTCATCACCAGCATGAAGTGCCGACGCAACGCGGTGTTGAACCGCCGGCGGGCCTGGCCCTCGGCGTTGTGCGTACGCAGGACGACCATCCCCGCCGTCACCTCGTTCACGACGCGCATGATGATGCTGTTGGCCTGCATCGAGTACTTCGCGGCCCGGCGGACGCGCTTGCCGAACTTCCGCGTCAGCGTGAACACCACCGGGACGACCAGCAGGAACAGCAGCGTCAGCAGCGGGTCGGCCCACATCGCCCCGGCCAGGAAGAACACGCCGATCACCGCGTCCCGCAGCGACTTGCTCAGGATCGCCGCGAACCCCCGGTTCACGAAGATGCAGTCGAAGATCATCCGGTTGAGGATGTCCGCCCCGCCCATCGCGTTGAGCGACTCCCACCTGGCGTGCATCAGGTGCTTGAAGCACCGGGTCTGGATCCGCCGGATCGTCCGGTAGCTCACCTCGATGACGATGTAGTCGTACGCGAACCGCAGGGCTGCACCGATCAGCGCCATCACACAGATCACGCCGAGCATCGCCGCAAACGCGTTGAACTTGTCGACCGGGACGTACTGCGCCAGCGACGACCGGTCGCCGATCCAACGTGTGACCTCCGGGTTGGCCAGCCAGTCGGCGGCGAGGTCGCGGACCGAGCCCTCGGTCGTGAAGATCACCTGCACGGACTTGAGGAACAGCCCGAAGCCCGCGAAGGCGAACGCGGCGTTGAACAGCACCAGCCCGAGCGACACGAGCAGGGCCGTGCGGTACCGCAGCAGCTCGCGGAGGTACTTGAAGAAGGGGTTGGCCTTCATGAGCGTTGGGGCGTCCGAGGCCTGCCGGCGGGGGGGAATCAGGAATCCCGGATTATATCGGGGCCGGCGTGAGGGCACCGTCAACGCCACCGATCGCACCCAGGGGGCGCCCGGCAAGCAGCCGGGGCGGCACACAACACCCCGACTGATTGACACCGCCAGACCCATGTGGAATGATCCCAGCCCTATGCGAAACCTGCTCTGGAACCTCTGCGCCAACAAGCACCAGGCGTCCGCAATCCGCAAGCTCAAGCGGATGGAGTACCACCTGCCCTCGCCCGAGGCGCGGTTCGCCGTCCCCTTCACCTACCAGGGCGACGGCCACTTCCGCAGCATCCGCCCCCGGCAGACGCCCTCGGAGATCCACGCGCTCTACGCCGCCATCCGCGAGCTCCGCCCCGCGACCGTCCTCGAGATCGGCACCGCCAAGGGCGGCACGCTCTACCTCTGGGCGCAGGCCGCGACACCCGACGCGCTCATCGTCTCGGTCGACCTCCCCGGCGGGCAGTTCGGCGGCGGGTACCTGCCCTGCCGGGTCCCGCTCTACCAGGCCTTCACCCAGGAGGGCCAGACCCTCAAGCTGCTCCGCGAGGACTCGCACACCCCCGAGACCCTCGCCAAGACCAAAGACGCGCTCGCCGACCGGCCCGTCGACTTCCTCTTCATCGACGGCGACCACCTCTACCCCGGCGTGAAGCAGGACTTCCTGCAGTACGGCCCGCTTGTCCGGCCCGGCGGGAAGATCGGCTTCCACGACATCATGCCCGCGCCCCACGACCCGGATATCCAGGTCGACCGCCTGTGGAAACAGCTCACCCAGCAGTTCGACACCACCGCGTTCGTCGAGCACGACCGAACCAACCGGCAGATCGGTATCGGCCTGCTCACCGTGCCCGAGTCGGGCTTCCCGGCCGACCTGCAGCTCGACTAGACGAGCCGTCGGAAACACAGCACCCCGCGATAACGACCGAAGCCCACGCCGTGGCGGCGTGGGCTTCGGGATTACAACAGGGTGAGACGTCTTGGTGCTTACCCCGCGACGGGGTTGAGGAAGCCGACGGCCCGCTCGTTCGCTTCGAACTCGGGGAAGAACTGGCGTTCGTCGGAGTTGAAGCCGAACAGCGCGTAGAGGGTCTCGGCGAAGACGCTGCGGAAGTCGGTGTAGACCGGCAGGTCGCGGCCCTGGTAGAGCTCGCGTCGGCCCAGGCCGTTGTACCGGCCATAGAGCCGGTTGCCCCGGACCGGCCCACCGACGGCCATCATGAACCCGCCGTGGCCGTGGTCCGTGCCGTTGTTGCCGTTCTCGTGCACGGTTCGGCCGAACTCGGACATGACCAGCACGACGGTCTTGTCCATGAGCGGGCCCAGGTCGTCGTGGAACGCGCGGACGGACTGCGCGACGTGGTTGAGCATGTTGGCCATCGTGCCGGTGCTGCCGCCCTGGTAGGCGTGGTGGTCCCACCCGCCGTAGTCGAGCGCGGCGATCTCGAGGCCTTCGCCGGCCTTGATGACCTTGGCGATGTCGGCGAGCTGGCTGCCCAGCCCGCCGCCGGGGTAGCCCTGCGGCCGGCCGCCGTTGCGGACGATGCCCTGGAGGTGACGGAGCTTCTCGATGCTCTGGGCCCCGGCGGTGAGGATCTCCTGCTGCCGCTCACGGGCGTGGTCGCGTTCCTCGACGGTCGCGGGCCCGCCACCGACGCGCGGGCCGTCGTCGGTCATGCCCGCCTCGCCGGGCTGGGCCTCGGCGTTGCCCTCACAGGAATACATCCGCTCGAAGGCGCGCATCGCCTCGTCCGCGCCGTAGCCGGGCACGGCCAGGACCGGGTACTCCCCGCGGAGCGAGCGGGGCAGGGTGCTCTGCAGCGAGACCGCGCGGAGGTCGCGGTCGGCGTTGGTCCGCGTCGCGCTGAGGTAGCGGTTCAGCCAGCCCTCGGTGATGGACTTGACGCCCGGCGCGGCGCGTTCCATGAAGTCCTGCGCATCGAAGTGGCTGCGCGTCGGGTGCGTGGAGCCGGCGTTGATGATCGCGGTCATCCGCTCCTGCTGGTACAGCTCGTGCAGCGGCGCCAGCGCGGGGTGGAAGCCAAACATGTTGGTCACGGGGATCACGCCTGGGTTGTTCTCCCCGGCGTTGGCGGGGGTGGGCACGCCGATCGTCGGGCGGACGCTGTAGTAGTCCTGGTCCCCGGCGGGGATGACGGTGTTGAGCGCGTCAGCGCCGCCGCGGAGGTAGACGACCACAAGCGTCGGCGGGTGGCCGTCCTCACGCAGCGCCTGCGCCAACGCGGCGGGCGACAGCCCCAGCGCCGTCGCGCCCATCATCAACGCGGAAGACGACTTCAGGAAATCACGGCGGGTGGGGGACATAGCGATCGCTCCGGGGTGACAAAAGTGGTGGGGTTACTGCTGCTGGAAGTCCGGCGAGCCGAGCAGAAGGCCGAGCAGGTCGGCGGCGCTGGTGCGGTCGCGGAGGTACTCGTCGAGCACGGTGTTGGTCTGCGGGCTCACGCCGCCGGGCACGACCCGGCCGATGAGCTTGTCCTTCATCTCGTCGCGGGGGAGGTTCGCGAGCAACGACTCGCCGACGCGCACGCCCTCGACCTGGTTGCGCGCGAGCCGCAGGGCGTACGACCAGCGGTACACGAGCACGCCCGGGTCCAGCCAGGCCTCGGCCGTGTCCT
Organism: Phycisphaerae bacterium; assembly: GCA_030425705.1. Lineage (GTDB taxonomy): Bacteria > Planctomycetota > Phycisphaerae > Phycisphaerales > Phycisphaeraceae > JAHQVV01. The sequence goes on along the minus strand of JAUHZU010000002.1, from coordinate 179,341 downwards.
CGTAGCCGGTGGGGTCCTCGCACCGGTAGATCGGCTGGCCCATCAGGCGGATGGCCTCGCGGGTCTCGTTCCAGTTCTCGACCTGGGCCCCGGTCGCGCGCAGCGCGGAGACCACGTACTCAAACGGCGTCTTGAACTTGACCCGGTGGTTCTGCCGGTACAGGAAATCGTCGGAGAAGATGATCGCGGCGTACACCTCCGGCAGGTCGCCGTCGCTGCGCAGGAACACGCGGGCGACCTCGGCGACCAGGGCCTCGCTCGGCTCGTCGCGGAGCAGGTAGGTGCACAGCTTGCGGCTGATGTGGTCGGCGGTGTAGCGGTGGTTCGCCAGTGCGCGGATCACCATGATGCCCTGTTCCTCGCCGCCGCCACGCAGCGACGAGCCGAGCACGCGCTTGTTGTTCGTGTCGTGGACCTCCTCACGGAAGTAGAAGCCGTAGTCCGGCAGGTTGCCGCGCGAGTCGGGCGTCTGGCCGTAGGACGAGCCGTCCTCCCACCGGGCGGTCCAGCCGGTGAGGACGCGGGCCATCTCGGTGACGTCGCGCTGGGTGTACTCGCGGTCGACGCCGAGGGTGTGCAGCTCCATGAGCTCGCGGGCGTAGTTCTCGTTGAGCCCGCGTTGCCGGCCGAGCGCACGGATCGAGCGTGGGATGTTGTTGCGGTTCTCGTAGCGCTCGACCAGTCGCTGCTCGCGTTCGGTCAGCGGCTTCTGGCTGACGATGTTGTCCAGGTAGATCAGCATGCCCGGGTGGCGGGCCGACGCGAGCAGCATGTGCTCGAACTTGCCGAAGGCGAACCGGCGGATGACCTGCTCCTCGTAGTGGTTGGCGAGGTAGCCGACGTCGTCCTTCTGCTGGTCGATGTTGAAGTGGTTCCGCCAGAACTCGACGATGACCTCTTCGAGCTGGCGTTCGGAATAGACCGCGCGGTAGAGCGTGGCCTCCTGCAGCTCGCGGCGGATGCGGTCGAGGTTGCGGTTGCGCTCGTCCTGCTCCTCCTGCGAGGGCGGGTTGGTCGTGTAAGCCGGGCGGTAGGACCGGAAGATGTCGCCCATGGACATGACGGTCCAGCGGTGCTCGGAGGCGAGGAACGAGTCGACCCGGTCGTTGGGGATCGACGCGGGGTCGAGCTGCCGGCGGACCCATTCCTCCCAGCCGTACTCCATGACCTCCTCGACCTGCCCGGGGCGGGGCCCGAAGCTCAGGCGGTTGAGGACATGCGCGGCGATCTCGCGCTCGGTGAGGGGGGCGCCTTGGTTGGTCTCGGCACCGGGGTTGTCGTCGTCCCGGCTGGAGCGGTCGCGGTCCCGGCCGGCACCGATGCCCAGCTCGCGGATCCGCCGTTCGGTCTCGCGGTCGCGGTCCTCACGGGTCGCCTGGCCCAGGGTCGGGACGGCCGGCAGCAGGAGCCCGAGCAACAGCACGTACAGCAGCACAGGGCGGAAACAACGGGGGTATCGCGGCATGAGGGGGGCTCGTCTGGCGGGGGTTCCATCGTTTGGCGACGATGGCGAACTATTTAATGTTACGGACCATCGGGGGTTCAAGCCAGAAAAATCGGCCTAAAACACGTTGACGGCGGTTATAGGCCGGGCCGCACGGACCGGTGATCCGCCCAGCACCCCGGGTGGTCGGCGCGGGTAGCATGGGGCCATGCCCGACGAATCACGCCACATCCTCGCGGCCGGCCGGTTCCTCGAAATGGTCAAGGAGGGGCGGTGGGAGTACGTCCGCCGAGTCGGCTCGGCCGGGGCGGTGGCGATCATCGCGGTGACGCCGCAGCGCGAGCTGCTGATCGTCGAGCAGCAACGGGTACCGCTGGGCCGGCCTTGCCTGGAGCTGCCCGCAGGCCTGGCGGGGGACGGCGACGACCCGGACGAGGCGTTCGAGCTCGCCGCCCGCCGGGAGCTGGAGGAGGAGACCGGCTACCGCGCGTCAGAGATGCGCCGGCTCTGGCGGGTCTGCACCAGCCCCGGGCTCACCGGCGAGGTGATCGACCTCTACCACGCCACCGGCCTCACGCGCACCGGCGAAGGCGGGGGCACGGCGCACGAGGGCGAAGACATCACCGTCCACCGCGTCCCCCTGGATGACGCGGACCGCTGGCTCGCCCAACGCGTCGACGCCGGCGACGCTATCGACGTCAAGGTCTACACCGCTGTCGCCCTCGCGCAGGCCCACGGCTGGTAAACCCCGTACACGCCCACCCGCTATCCTGTGCGGTTTCCGCCACCGAACCCGCAGGTTAGACCCACCATGGCCAAGCGCACGCAAGACCCGACCCACCCCAAAAAGATCGTCCTCGCCTACTCCGGCGGGCTGGACACCTCCGTCATCCTCCCCTGGCTCAAGCACCGCTACCCCGGCGTCAAGCTTGTGGCGTTCGCGGCCGAACTGGGCCAGGGCGACGAGCTCAAGGGTATCGAGAAGAAGGCCTACGCCAGCGGCGCCGACGAGGTCATCGTCAAGGACCTACGCAAGGAGTTTGCCGAGCAGTACTGCTACCCCATGCTCCGCGCCCACGCGACCTACGAGGGCGACTACCTGCTGGGCACGTCGATCGCCCGGCCGCTGATCGCCAAGCACCAGGTCCTCGCCGCGCAAAAGACCGGTGCCGATGCGCTCGGCCACGGCGCGACCGGCAAGGGCAACGACCAGGTCCGCTTCGAGCTGACCTACAAGGCCCTCGCCCCCAAGCTCAAGATCGTCAGCCCGTGGAAGGACCCGGCCTTCATCGCCGACGGCCTCACCGACCGTGCTACCGCCATCGACTACGCCAGGCAGCACAAGATCCCCATCGAGCAGACCAAGAAGAAGATCTACTCCCGCGACCGCAACCTCTGGCACATCTCCCACGAGGGCGACGAGATCGAGCACCCCGAGCGCGAGCCGGACTGGAAGCGCTGCCTGGTCATGAGCGTCCCCGTCGAGAAGGCCCCCGCGAAAGCGGAGACCGTCGAGATCACCTTCAAGCGCGGCACGCCGTGGAAGCTCAACGGCAAAGCGCTGCGCGGCGATGTGATGATCGAGTCGCTCAATAAGATCGGCGGCAAACACGCGGTCGGGCAGACCGTGCTCGTCGAGAACCGGCTGGTCGGCATGAAGTCGCGCGGGGTCTACGAGACGCCCGGCGGGACGATCCTCTACGAAGCGCACAAGGCGCTGGAGCAGCTCTGCCTGGAGCGCGACCTCTACCACACCAAGCAGCAGCTCGCGCTCAAGTACGGAGAGATCGTGTACTACGGCCAGTGGTTCCACCCGCTGCGCGAGGCGTTGCAGGCCTTCGTCGATGAGAGCAACGAGCACGTCAACGGCACGGTGAAGGTCAAGCTCTACAAGGGGCGGGCCGTCGCCGTCGAGGCCGACGCGAAGAAGAGCTCGCTCTACGACGCCGACCTCGCCAGCTTCGCGATGGACGGGTACGACATCACCGCGGCCCGCGGGTTCATCGACCTGTACGGCCTGCCCATGCAGGTCCGCGGCGCGAAGCAGGGCTACCAGGGCTGAGCCCCCGGCCGCCGAGGCCCGCCGCGGAGGGGGGCTATCATGGCGGCGACCGCGCACCCGCCGGAGCCGACGCTTGAATACGACCCCCTCCAACACCCGCCTCGCCACGATGCTGGTGGTCGGCGTGCTGCTGCTGCCGATCGTCGTCGGGGTCGGCGTGGTGTGGTACGTGCTGGCCCAGCCCGAGACCGAGGCCGCAATCGTCACGCTGCGGGTCGAGACGCCCGAACGCGTCACCGAGGGCGACACCGTCGAGATGGCCGTCCGGGTGCACAACGCCACCCACCAGCCGATCTCGCTCGTCGGCATCGACCTGTCCGGGGGGTACCTCGACGGGTTCGTCCTGATCCGCACCGAGCCGCCTTACGTCGCGGAGGAAGAGGGCCCGGTCTTCCGCGGGTTTGACTACAACCTCCCGATCCCGGCCGGGGAAGAGGTCCGCGTGGTCTTCCGGATGCAGGCCGTCGCCGCCGGCGACTACGCCGGCGATGTCGACGCCCGGCTGACCGGGTCGACGGGCCTGCTCACCGCACACGTCCAGACGGCCGTCACCCCGCCGGGCTCCGAGAGCGGCCCGGGCACCACCGACCCCGACGACGACCCGATCATCATCCAGCCCAGCGAGAACTAGCCCATGCCCGTCGCCGCCGCCCTCACCCGCCGCTTCGTCCCCAAGGACTTCGACCCCGCCGACTGGGCGCAGGCCCAGCCGCTCTTCGACGACCTCACCCAGCGCACGCTCGCCACCGTCGGCGAGGCGGAGCAGTGGGTCGCGGACTACGGCGAGCTGGTCGCCGTCCTCCGCGAGCACGGCGCGCGGGTCAACATCGCCAAGGCCTGCGATACCGAATCGGACGACGTCGACCGCGCGTTCTTGCACTGGGTCGAGCAGATCGCGCCCAAGCTCGCCCCGGCCCGCGACGTGCTCGAACGCAAGCTCCTGGACAGCGGGCTGGCGGATCAGCTACCCGCCGACGAGTTCTCGACGATGGTGCGCGACTGGCGGGCGGGCGTCGAGCTGTTCCGTGCCGAGAACGTCCCGCTGCAGACCCGGCTCACCAAACTGGCCAGCGACTACGACAAGCACCTGGGCGGCCTGACCGTACAGTTCCGCGGCGAAGAACGTGCGCTGCCCCAGCTCGCGAAGTACCAGGAAGACCCCGACCGCGCGACCCGCGAGGAGGCCTGGCGCCTGGACGCCGAGCAGCGGCTGACCGTGCGCGACGCGATCGACGCGATCTATAGCGAGCAGGTTGCGCTGCGGGACCAGATGGCGAAGAACGCCGGGCTACCCGACTACACCGAGTGGCAGTGGCGCGACAGCCGGCGGTTCGACTACACCCGCGACGACTGCGCCCGGTTCTGCGACGCGATCGCCGAGGTCTGCGTGCCCCGCGTCCGTGCGCTCAACGCCAAGCGCCGGGCCGCGCTGGGTGTCGATGCCCTCCGCCCCTGGGACGCCAACGCCGACCCGCACGGCCGAGCCCCGCTCAACCCCTTTGCCTCCGACGATGCGCAGGGGCTGGTCGATGGCTGCGCGGCGATCTTCGCGGAGGTGGACCCGTCCCTGGCCGAGGACTTCGCCCACCTGAAGATGGGCCGCAACCTCGACCTGGTCGCGCGCAAGGGCAAGCGGGGCGGCGGGTTCCAGTCGTCGCTGACCGAGCGCCGCGAGCCGTTCATCTTCATGAACGCCGCGGGCCGGCAGATCGATGTGCGCGTGATGCTGCACGAGGCGGGCCACGCGTTCCACTACATGTGGGCGAGCGCCACCCAGCCGTGCTACTTCAACCAGGGCACGCCGATCGAGTTCGCCGAGGTCGCGTCGATGACGATGGAACTGTTCGGGCTCGACCACTACGGCCGGTTCTACCCCGGCGACGAGGCCGCCGCCCGCCGCGCCAAGCACGAGCTGCTCGAGGGCATCGTCCGCTTCTTCCCCTGGATGGCCGTCATCGACCGCTTCCAGCACTGGGTCTACGCCAACCCAGCGCACACCCCCGACGAACGCACCGCCGCCTGGCTAAACATCGTCGAGACCTACGGCACGCGGCACGGCGGCGCGGGTGTCGACTGGTCCGGCCTAGACGACGAACTCGCCGCCTACTGGCAGCGGCAGATCCACCTGCCGCACTACCCGTTCTACTACGTTGAGTACGGCATCGCCCAGCTCGGCGCGCTCCAGCTCTGGCAGCAGTACCGGAGCAACCCGGAGCAGGCGCTCGCCCACTACCGCTACGCGCTGTCGCTGGGCAAGACGCGGACGCTCCCGGGGCTGTTCGAGGCCGCGGGCATCCGCTTCGACTTCAGCCGCGACACGCTCGAGCCGCTCATCAACGATGTCGCCGAGATAATGGACGACCTCGCGGATGAGGCGTGAGCCAATCGGCGGAATCCAAACAACAACCGCCGCGTGTGACGCGGCGGCTGTGTATCACGTAATGATGTGCGCTGTCGCTACTCGGTGGTCACGTTCGCGGTGCGGTCCGGGCCGCGTCGGCCCTCGCTGATCAGGCCCCGACCCGTGCCGAGCACGCCGTCGGCCGCGGGCTGCGCCGAGGAGGTGCGCGCCGCGCGGAGCAGGTCGCTGAGCTCGTTGGCACGCTGATCGGCCTCGCGTGCTTCGACCTTGCTCGCCGCGGCCTCGGCCTGGGCCTTGTGCTTCCCGGCAGAGGCGTTCACCGCCAGCACCAACCCAAACACCAACGCCGCCGCGCTACTCACCCACCCGGCCAGCGCGAACTTGCGCAGCTGGCGGATCTGGCTACGCGTGTGCGCGAGCTGTTCGTAGGCGCTGTCCGCGTGCTTCTTCAATTCGTCGCTGTGCTGCTGCGCGAGCATCAGGCTCCCGCCGGCCAAGCGCTCGTACCGCTTCAGCACGTCGCCTCCGGCCTGCGCCGTTTCGTCGGCCGACGCCTCGGTCGCTGCGGCGGCTTCGGTCGGCGTCTCCGCGACGGGCTCCGGCGTTTGACCCGCCGAATCTTCGTGTTCGTCTTCGCCCTTGCCACGCAGCAGGTGGCCGGGCGCGCATGGCGGCGTCGCCTTCGCTTCCAGTTCGCGGCGCAGCTTCGCCGGCAGGAACACCTCCTGCCGCCCCGACGGGCCGACCCGCCCGCGCATCTCGCCGTTGTCCACCCGACGGCGGACCGTCGACTGGCTCAGTTCCATCAAATGTGCTGCCTCTCTGATCCGCATCCAGCCCTGGCTCATCCCCTGGCCTCCTCATCGTGACATGGGTTATCTCGCTCTTCGGCCCACCCCGGCCCGTGCTTTACCCCACACCACGATCCCCGGCCAACACCATCCCGCCCAGCCGCGCCAGACCCGTCAGTACCCCCGAACCGTCACGGGCCCGGCCCCCGCGTCCTGCGCGAGGACCAGATAACGCAGCGCATCGCACAGGTGGTCCGCCCCATCCTTCACCGGCTCCTCGCGCTGCGGGCGGGCGCTGTCGAAGTGGTAACGCTCGAGCGCCGACACCAGCCGGACACACCGCGGGTGGATCGCCAGCAGCCCCCGGTCCAGCCGACGACGGACCTTGTCGATCCCCACGGCGACCGACGCCCGCGGGGCCCGCACCCGGCAGCCCGCCGACCGCAGCACCGCCAGGTCCGTCCTCCCGGTCTGCCCGTTGCGCTGCTGACCCGCCGGGTCCGCCGCCAACCACGCCAGCCCCGCGGGCGGCACGAGCCCCAGACGGTCCGCCAGCGCCGCGGCGTGCTCCAGGTTCGCCGACACCGTGCGGTCGCGCTCCGCGTACTCGGCCACCACCGTCAGCGCCGCGTCCGGCCCCTCGCCCGCCGACACCGCCCACAGCAGCGTCGTCTCACCGCGGATCCCGAAATCCATACCCCCCACCCAACGCGCACCATCCTCCCACCGAGTCTGAGCGCAGTGCAATCGCGGGTCCCCCTCCGACAGCACGTGCCGGTCGCGCGAGAACTGGTAGTACACACAGTCCCGCGTCACCGGCCGAAGGCACAGCATCTCCGACTCCCAGGCCCGGTCGCTCACCCGCGACCGCGACCGCAGGAGGTCCGACACCGGCACGAACCCGTCCGCACGCTTCGCCCGGCCGCCACACGCGTCCCACAACGCACACCCCTCGCAAGGCAGCGCCGCCGGGCAACGCGCCACCACGTCCATCGCGTTCCACCGGTACAGCTTCCGCTTCGCCAGGCCCGGGGGGTGTTCGGCATCCGACGCGGCCTGCGGAGTGCCGACGCTTACGCCCTCGCTCCCTGTGGTCAGTGAAGCCATCAGCCCGCCGACCCGGTGCATGGTCGACAGCGCCTCGATCCGGCCTTGCACCCACGCGCCCCCACAGACACCCGAGCGTGTGACAAGCTGCGCCGCCTCCCAGACGTCGCGGTCCATCTCTTCGACCTCGTCGCAGCGCAGGATATGCACCCGCGTGCCGCGCACGCTCCGCTGGCTGCCCGCCAACAGCTCTACCCGGCTGCCGTTGGCCAGCACCACCCGCCGCGCCGTCGGCGTACCCGCCAGCACCCCGCCACCCCCACGGAACACCGGACGATCCAGCAGCGCACGCAGGTGCTCGTACATCTTCTCGCTCTGCGCCAGCGACCCGCCCAGCACCCGCACCTGCACGCCCGGCCGGAACAACAGGTCCAGCAGCGTCGCCGCCGCGCCCAGCATCGTCTTGCCCCCACCCCGGTTCGCCCACACCAACGCATCACCCGCCGCACCGAAGTACCCGTCCTGCAGGTAGTCGAACGGCGAGCACCCCAGCCCCGACACCGACACGCTCGGCACCGACAGCCCCAGCCCCGCCGACACAAACCGGTAGAGCTGCCCGGGCGTGGTCGGGCGCAGGTGTTGCAACTGGCGCAGCCGCCGCCCGGGGCGCGGCGCGACCGCCTTCAGACGTACAGCCATCGGTCGGCTCACTCGGGGTCCTGGGGTGTTGCCACCGGCCCACCGGCCGGCACATCCAACGCCGCGCGCAACGCATCGAGCGCGGGGTCATCCAGCGCGTCCGCATCGGCCGTCGAGACTGAAGCGACGCGGTCCAGCTCGATCTTCAGGAGGTCGACGCAGGCCTTGCGCACCTGCTCGGGCGACAGCGACTCGTCCCGCCCGGTCGCCTGGCCGACCAGACGCGTCGCGGCGACCAGGCGATAGCGCGACAGCAGGAGCTGCGTCTGCAGGTCGGCCAGCAGGCAGAGCCCGGCTACCGTGCGCTGGGTCTCGGGCTGCGCCGCCCAGGCCGAGAGCTCGCTCAGCCCCAGGCCGTGCCGCTCGCCGAGCGTCAGCACGTCGTGCTCGGCCCGGGCCAGCTCGCGCATCAGCGCCGACGCCGCGGGGCCGGCCACACCGCCGGGTGGTGCATCATCGGCCATGCGTCACCACCCCGACGAGCTCAAGCAGCGCCGACGCGCGGGTCCCGCCGTGCGCGTTCAGCCGACTGTCCAAGGCCCGGCGTTGGTCGGGCGTCATAAAAAACGTGACCGCGACCGGCGCATCCCGCAGCGCGTCCGGCGGCAGCGGCGCGGGCGGCGGCGCATCGTGCAGCCGCGACAGCGCCGCGAGCCGGCCCGTCTCCTCGGGCAACAGCTTCGCCAGGTCCGGCAGCGCCGCCGTCTCACGCAACGCGCCGACCAACGCCCCGCGCTTCTTCGGGTTGTCGGCCCCCTCCAACCGGTTGAGCGTCGCCAGCAGCACCAACGCCTCGCGGTCGTCCACATCCCACACCTCGCAGCGCGCCGCGTGATGGCCAAGCTCCCGCAGCGCCTGCACACGGTGGTGCCCGTCGAGGACCTGGTAATCCGCACCCAGCGGCCGAACGATGACCGGCGGGTATCGCCCGGTCCGCCCGATGTGCTCGGTCAGTTTCTTCAGCAGCTTGCCGGGCATCACGTTGCTATTGCGCGGGTGCGGCCGGAGCCGGTCCAGCGCGATCGGCCGCGGGGTGGGGGTACTCATCCTGTAGCGTCCCGGTCGGGGGTGCGAATCGGACATCATTCCGTGAGAAACAGGCGTGGCGTAAGGCGCGTTATCACGTTGGTGCGATGACGTGCGGGTTGGCATGCAGGTAGTACACGGGCCGGGCCCCGAGCTTGTGCCGCGCAGCGCGGAGGTGGTCGGCCGGGTCGCGCGACGCCCCGGCGGATCGGCCAACGGCCGAGCGGTACCACCGCGCCAGCTCACGCGTCAGCCAGGCATGCCGGCCCGGTTCGACCGCACCCAACACACCCTCCCACGTGTCGGCACGCAGCAGCGCGTGTGTCGACAGCCCGCACGCAGCCAGCGCGGCGGCCAGGCGTTCATCGTGCGGGTGGGGCGGGCGCTCGTACGCCGACATCCCCGCCTTCTCGAAGAACGGGCTGGCCGTGCCCATCGCCGCGAGTGCCTCGGTGTAGGGCGTCGTCGCGGTCGCCAGCGCGTGCCGGACCAGCCGGACGGCCAGGCCCAGCCCGCGGTAGCGCGGGTCGACGATCACCCGGCTGATGCAGCGGACCTCGGCGTTGAGCAGCCGGGCGCGCTGCCGAGCCGGGAGCGCGTTGTACCGCCCGCCCAACGCCGCGTCGCGCAGAAGGCACGACAGCGCGGGCAGCGACTCGACCAGCACCGCGACCGCCCGGCCGTTGGGATCGGCCCGGCCGTAGAAGCGGTCGGCGACGGCGGGGGCCGGGTCGTGCAGCGCGAACACGCGCATCATCGTGGCCGGCCGGGCCGCGCGGTAGTGGTGGCCCGCGAGCGCGGCGAAGTCCTGCGCCGTGCCGGTGCGCAGTTGAATCCCATCCCAGGCCCGCGCGGCCGGCAGCGCGTCGAATCGTGTGCGCAGGCCCGGGCATGTAGGCGGGGCGGTTGTCGTTGCGTACGATTTCAAGCCGTGTCTCGCCCGGGGGTGTGGTCGGGTGCGCGGTGCATGACGTCGATCGCTCCGCCGGGCCCCTTGTCAACCACGGTGTCGGGGCAGAGCGGCTCGAGCAGGTCGTCGTGCGTGGTCGCGGCGACGATGCACACGCTTGATCGCGTCGCCCACTTGCGCAGCCCCGCGGCGATCGCCCGCGCCGTCGGGCGGTCCAGCGTCGCGCCCAGCTCGTCGATCAGCACGACGACCCAGCCGCTGTCTGCGGCCTGCGCGGCGGCGAGCGTGTGCGCCAGCACCAGCCGGGCGCACTGTCCCTCCGACAACTCGCCCGGCCGACGCAGCATCACCCGCGCATCGCTGAGCCCGGCCAACCCCAGGCAACGCAAGACCCCCGCCAGCGGCAAGGCCGGGTCAAACCCATCCACCACCGCGCGGTCGCCCGGCACCGGCACCCGGCCCATCTCGATCACGGCCGGCACCGTAACGGGCCCGCCCGCCCCTGATGCGTCGTCGCGCAGCGCCGCGACCTGCTCGCGGATGAGCCGGAGCATCGTCGACTTGCCGCCGCCCGACGCGCCGGTGATGAAGACCACCCGGCCCGGCGCGAGCGTCAGCGTCGTCGGCGGGACGACCACAACGCCCTCGGCCCCGCCCGGGTCCAGCCCGAACATCCCGGCGATTTCCAGGGCGCGCGGCGTGACCGCGCGGTGCTGTGTCACGGTGTGTTGAAGGGTCAGCTCGAGCATGGCGGTACGGCCGCCGCGCGGCGTTGCGCGGTCGGGCTTACAGGGTCTGTGGCGGCACGCGTGGGTTACCCCGCGGCGCGGGCGAGGGTGCTGAGGGTCGCGCGGTCGGTACGGATGCGGTGGAGCGTGTGGCCGGTGACCTCGGCGGTCTCGCGGAGGGACTGGCCGTGGAGGAACAGCAGCCGGGCGGTCTTGCGCATGCGGGCGGGGAGCTGTTTCTCGTGGAGGAGGGTGAAGCGGAACTCGGGGGACTGCATGCGTGCGGCGATGCGTTCGACCCGCCGGCGGATGAGGCGGGCGTTCGTGCGGTGCCGGCGGGCGAGGTCGCGGTAGGTCAGCCCCTCGGCGAACCGGCCGACGATGAGGTGGGCCTCGTCGCGGGGCAGGGCGTCGGCGAGGCGGACCAGCTGCTCGGGGTCCAGCCGCAGGGCCGTCCGCCGGTCCTGGCTGGCGGCGGTGACGTGTTTCAGGTCCATGGGGTCCTCCGGGTTGACGCGTGAATGCTTGTTTGGTATTTGTATGGTAGTTTCGCAGAATCGGCCGGCCGCGTCAAGCCGGGTTCAACCGATTCTGAACCCGCCGTGGGGCCCGGAACCGGACCGATGCAGCAGCTTGGCGCCTGGGTACGCGAACGCCGCTTAGCGCTGGGGCTGACGCTGGCGGACCTCGCCGACGCGTCGGGGGTAACGCGCGGGTACCTCTCGATGATCGAGAACCACCGCGTGGACAACCCGCCGTCGGGGAAGGTGCTCGCGCGTCTGGGTCGCGCCCTGAAGCTGGAGCCGGGCGCGCTGGAGCGGTCGGCGCAATGGGAACGGACGCCGCCGGCGATCCGGGAGCGGCTGGCGCAGGCCGAGGACCGCGCCCGGGCCGGGCACGAGCTGGCGCAGTGGCTGCGTCAGGTGGGGGCGAAGCGTCGGCAGGGCACGGGCAAGGACCTGGATGCGCTGTACCGCAGCGGCCAGCTCGGCCGGCGGCTGAACGCGGTGCTGGGGGAGGGGGGCGAGGCGGGGGGGGTGCGGATCGAGGCGCGCGGAGCGGGAGGCACACGTTCGGCGAAGGTGGGCTCCGGGGGAGAGGCCGCGTCGTCGCCCCCCACGGACCGTGCCCCGAACGGCTTCGCTCCATCCCCGCCCCTCACGCCTCACCCCTCCCCCGTCCCGCTGATCAACAAGGTCGCGGCGGGGTACCCGGCCGGGTTTACCGACCTGGACTACCCCGCGCGGGTGGGCGATGGGCTGGTCGTCGTGCCGGGCTACACGGGGATGCACGGCGGCAACGACCCCGATGCGTTCGCGGCGACGGTGTGCGGCGCATCGATGCAGCCGGCCTACGCCGAGGGCGACATCGTCGTGTTCTCGCCGTTGGCGGACGTGGTGGACGGCTGCGACTGCTTTGTTCGTCTGGAGCCGGACCATGAGACGACCTTCAAGCGGGTGTTTCTGGACGACGACGCGGGGCGGATCCGGCTGCAGCCGCTGAACCCGGCGTACGAGCCGCGGACGGTCGACCGGGAACAGGTGGCGGGCATGTTCCGCGCCGTCTGGCGGATGAGCCGGCTCTGAGCCCCTACCCCCGGCCGAGGCACCGGGGCTGTGCGCACGGGCCGGCCCCAGACGGGGTTCAATCGTTATTGATCCTTGCGAGGCAGGCGGTTAGGGATGCACGGCCGGGGCACGCCGTGACGCGGGGCGGACGGATGGTTGTGCGCACGGGGCCGGCAACATTCGACCGGCCCGGCACCGGCGGCCGATAACAGGGGCATGAGCACCGGCCAGCACGTCATGATCCTGAACAACGGGGGGCCGAGGTCGCTGGTGGCGACGGCGCTGGCGCTGGGCGAAGAGCCCCCGCCGAAGGTCACACTCCTGCACATCGACGACGGCCGGGAGGCGCGGGCGTCGCGTATCGGCTACGTCCGCCGGCAGGCCAAGGCGATGGGTATCACCCGCGTCACCGAGCTGTCGATGCCGCACCTGTACGGCCACGGCTACGGGCAGCTCCCCGACGGCGGGCCGATGGGGGTGTTTGCCCGGCCGCAGCTGCTGCTCGCGGCGCTGGCGGAGGCCCGCCACCAGCAGGCGGGGCTGGTGATCTGGCCGGTGTCGGTCAACGCCGTGACGCGCGAGGCGGCGCAGGCGACCGAGCAGGCCGTGCTGGTCGAGCACCTGGCGCAGGCGGAGCAGGACCCCTCGCCGCGGATCGACACACCCCTGGCCGAGTTCACCGACCAGCAGGTGGTCGAGCTGGGCGGGCAGCTTGGCGTGGACTGGACACTGGCGTGGTGCTGTGTCCGGCCGGGCGAGAAGCCGTGCCGTGCCTGCGCGGGCTGCCGCCGCCGACACACCGCCTTCGAGCGGGCCGGGCTGATCGACACACTGGTGCAGCAGCCGGTCGGCGCGCGGTAACGAAAAACCCACGGCATTGTGTTGCAACGCCGTGGGCTTCGTGTTGTTGTGCGGACGCTTCCGGTCCTTCGCGTCTCACCTGCAGGTGCCGCTTAGTCCATCTTGAAGTCCCAGCCGTCGCGGTAGTCCTTGGAGATGTACTGGTTGGCGTTTTCGTTGTTGGTGATGCGCTGGTTGACCCAGTCGTACTCGAGCCGGCCGCCGGTCTTCTGGGCGATCGTGCCCAGGACGACGGACTCGGTGAGCATGGCGGCGTAGCCGAAGTTGGAGCGGGGGTAGGTGTAGGGCTTCTCGCCGATGCAGGCCTTGTACCACTCTTCGTGGTGGCCTTCGGAGCGTTCGAGGGTCTGCTCCGGTTCCTTGAGTTCGTTGTTGCCGAAGCTGAAGACACGGATGTTGTTGCCATAGTCGTCGAGGTACTGGATCGCACCGCGCTCGCCGATGATGAGCCCGCCGGAGTTGGGCAGCTCGTCGCCCTCGACGTAGTCGGGCTTGTCGGGCTTGAGCCCGCCCTCGTACCAGTAGTAGTCGAAGGACGGCCGGGAGAGCTTCTCGGGGAACTGGAACTTGACGACGCCCCGGCTGTCGAACATGTCGGCGTCGCCGATGGGGTTGTCGCTGAGCAGTTCGACGGAGGTGGGGTAGCCCGGGTCCATGCCCCAGTAGAAACCGTCGGTGGTGTGGCAGCCCATGTCGCCCAGCGCGCCGGTGCCGAAGGCGGTGAAGCCGCGCCAGTTGAACGGGTGGTACGGGCCGCGGCCGTCACGGCCGACGAAGGGGCGTTCGGGGGCGGGGCCTACCCACGCGTCCCAGTCCAGGTTCTCGGGGATGTCGCTCTCGCCGGACGGCGCGTCCCGGCCCTGGGGCCAGATCGGGCGGTTGGTCCAGATATGGGCTTCCTTGATCACGCCCAGCTCGCCGGAGCGGACCCACTCGACGATGCGGCGGTTGCCCTCGTTGGCGTGCATCTGGTTGCCCATCTGCGTGGCGACCTGGTAGCGCTCCTTGGCGAGCTTGAGCTGGCGGGCCTCCCAGACGGTGTGGGCCAGCGGCTTCTGGGTGTACATGTGCTTGCCGAGCATCATGCCGATGATCGACGCGGGGTAGTGGTGGTGGTCCGGCGTGCCGACCATGACCGCGTCGAAGTCGCCGTGCTGCTTGTCGTACATCTCGCGGTAGTCGGTGTAGCCGGTCGCGCCTTCCCATCGCGAGGCGGCGGCGCCCCAGCGGTTGCTGTCGGCGTCGCAGTAGCACGGGCAGCCGGCCCCCAGGCCCTGGAGCTGGGGGATGTGCTGGCCCGAGGCGATCCCGCCGACACCGATGAACGCGACGTTCAGACGGGCGTTCGCGCCGAACACCCGCCGGTAGGACGACGCGGAGAGCGACCACGTCGACGCGGCGGCCACCGCGGCGGAAGACTGGAGGAACCGTCGGCGGGTCATACGCTTGGGCTTGGTCATGGTGGCTCGCTTGGATCGGGGTGTTGGAAGGGAAAAGAAACAAGTGCATCCGAGGGATGCCGGGGACAGGGACTATGTTACAGCAAGCCCCGGCGGGTGTATTCCGGGACCCGGGCGGGGTTTCTTTCGAGGATCGGTGCGGAGCGGCGGCGCAAAGAAAACCCACGGCACTGCTGGCGCAACGCGGTGGGTATGCATCCGTCCGTTTCTAAACCCGAAGCCTGGATCGCCTCACGCCAGCCGGTTGCCCAGCAGCTTCTTCTCCGGCACGCCGCGGAGGTCCCAAATCAGGCCCGTCCACGACATCGCTCGGAGGATGTAGTAGGTGATGTCGATCTCCCACCAGTAGAAGCCCTGACGGACGGACGAGGGGTAGTGGTGGTGGTTGTTGTGCCAGCCCTCGCCGAGCGTGAGCAGCGCCAGCCAGAAGTTGTTCTTCGAGGTGTCGGTGGTCTTGTACCGGCGTCGGCCGAACTTGTGGCTGAGCGAGTTGATCGTGTAGACCGCGTGGTAGTTGAAGACCGTCGAGATAAAGAAGCCCCAGACGAAGACCTGCATGACCGAAGTGTTGAGCACGTCGAACTGCGCGAGCAGGAAGCCCAGCCCCAGGACGAACGCGGCGAAGGCGAGGTAGATCAATGTCTCGTGACGGTTGAGGAACCTGATCTCGGGGTACTTGGCCAGGTCCTTGACGTTCTTGTGGTTGGTGGCGAAGACGGTGTCGGTCGTGAACCAGAACATGTGGGACCAGAGCATGCCGTGCTGCTTGGGCGAGTGCAGGTCGGGGTGCTCGTCGGAGTGGACGTGGTGGTGGCGGTGGTGCGCGGCCCACCACAGCGGCCCGCGCTGGATCGCGGTCAGCCCGCACACGGCCATGACGAACTGGAAGGCCCGGCTGGTCTTGAACGTCTTGTGCGAGAAGTAGCGGTGGTAGAACCCGGTGATCGCGAACATGCGGAAGTAGTAGAGCGCGACCGCGACCGCGACGGCCGTCCAGCTGATCCCGACCCAGATCACCAGGAGGCACGCGGCGTGCATCGCGAAGTAGGGCACGTTGCGGACCCACTCGACCTTCTTGGGCCCGGGGTAGGCCTTGGCGTCGGGGGCCTGCGCGTTGCCCGAATCGAACCAGCGCAGCACGGAGAGCCCGAACCGGGTCCAGAAGCGGGGGGCAGTCGTTTTACTCATCTCGTATCTCGTCGCCGCGGGGTCCGCGGCGGAGGTGGGGCGTGCGTCGCGGGGCGTCGCAGCGGTGGGGCCGGCGTCGGCCGGGCGGGGTCCAATCCTAGGCACCTCGTGCACCCAGGGCGGGCGGCTCCGCCACCCTGCTCCCCCGATTCCAGCCGGTTCAGCCGGCCGCATAGGATAGCTTGTCCACCACGCATCGGCCCGGCACCGCGCACAAAACCCGCACACGACGCCGCAGCCGCCCCCTCACCCCCTTTATCGGCCACTCCGCCCCGCCTGGGCGAATCCGGGCCGGCCCATCGGTCGAACCCGTCCACAACACGCCATAGACCCCCAGGACCCGCATGCAGACGACCGGACCCACGATCACCCGCGACGGCAAGGACTGGCGGCTGGACATGACCCAGTGGCTGCCCCTGCCGCCCGACGCGCTGTTCACCTTCTTCGGCGACGCCCACAACCTCGAGCGCATCACCCCCGACCTGCTCGGCTTTAAGGTCCTCACCCCCGCACCGATCGACATGCACGCCGGTACCCTCATCGACTACAAGCTCCGCGTCCGCGGGATCCCGCTGCGCTGGCGCACCCGCATCGAGGCGTGGGACCCGCCGCACCGCTTCATCGACAACCAGCTCCGCGGGCCCTACCAGCGCTGGCACCACACGCATACCTTCGACCCGCAGGACGGCGGGACGCTGTGCACCGACCGCGTCCGCTACCGCCCGCCCGGCGGGCCGCTCGCGCCGCTCATCAACAAGCTCGCCGTGCAGCGCGACGTCCTCGCGATCTTCCGCCACCGCGCGCAGTGGCTGACCGACCACTTCTCCGATGGCAAGCACACGGGCGGCAGCGCATGACGCCCGGCTGGCTCGTTCACCTGCACGCCGGGGCGACGCTGTACATGGCCGGGCTCATCTGGTTCGTGCAGCTTGTTCATTACCCGCTGATGCGCCGCGTCGGGCGGGAGGGGTACGACGTCTACCAGGCGCAGCACGCGCGGCGCACCGCGTGGGCGGTCGGGCCCGCGATGCTGACCGAGCTGGCCTGCGCCGTCTGGCTCGTGGCGCTCCCGCCGGCAGAGTTGGGGCGTGGGCTGCCCCTCGCGGGGCTGGTGCTGCTCGCCGTCATCTGGCTGAGCACCGCGCGGCTGCAGGTCCCCTGCCACCGGAAGCTGGCGCACGGCTTCGACCCCGCGGTGCACCGCCGGCTGGTCCTCGGCAACTGGCTGCGCACCGCCGCATGGTCCGCGCGGGGCGTGATCGCGCTGGCCATGATCTGACCGCTCGCCAGCCCAAAACACGCGTGAAAGGCGCTGCCGCAGAATCTCCGAAACCTGTCAACGCAGGACTTACGCGCGTTTCGATAAGAAAATGGCGCAAAATCCCGTGTTTTGTGTTGCAACCGATCCGATCTACCGATATCTTTCCTCGAACCCCCTCGTGTAAAGGGACCGAATCATGAACACCACCAAGCAACACAACTCGAATCGCTCGTCGTGCACCAACCGTGCATGGCTGCTTGGTGGCTTTGGGCAGATCGGCCGGTTCTCGGCCTATCGCTCGACGGACGGCATGCTCTTTGGCGGACGCCCCAGCGTCTCCCGCGAATGCCGACCCGTGTCAACCGATGTGTGCGGCCGCCTGATCCCAGGCCACACCGCACCCGCCATCGGCTGACCCACCCCCGACCCACAACCAGGCAGTTCGCCCAGGGAATCACGCGTTTTCGCGCGCTCCCCGGCACGACCCCCGCGGCCGATCCCTCGGCCTGACGCGTCGTCACCGACCCCGCCCGCCGACACCGGCCCAGGCGGGACCGTCTCTACAAGCACCCGCAACCTAACGGACCCGATCATGCAACACACCGACGCGGCGTAACACCCGACCGCAGACGCGCCGGCGGACCAAGCCGACACCGATGCACGGACACGGGCTCAGCCCCGACGCCGCACGACCGCCACGGACCCGGAGCCATACAACGCCGGCCCCAAACGCGGGCCGAGCCGATGCGCGATCGCCGCGCCCGTTGCATAGCTTCGCGCCGAGAAACACCGGGGTCTCACGGCCCCACGAAAACCCGCCGCGGATACAGCGGCGGCACACGACGTTCATTGACAAGTCAAGAGCAGACTGTTTCAAGCCCAAACCCGGGGCCGGTGGAGACGCCGGCCCCGGCATTCCGGGGCACGCGCGGCGCGTGCCCCATGCCGGCGTTCTCGCCCTTGCCCCGTAGCTCAACCGGAAGAGCGGCGGTCTACGAAGCCGCAGGTTGCAGGTTCGATCCCTGCCGGGGTGATTGTGTGCGGGGCATCCCGTCCGGTGCGGCGGCACGCACGCTCGCGTTCGGCCGCCGCACGACGGGTAACATAAGCCCATGCCCGCCGCCCGACGGATCCCGCGTGCTTTCCGAATGCTGTGCACATGCGCCCTGGCGCTGTGTGCCGGCCGAGCCGCGGCGCACCCGGGTGACTATGTGAACCAGGTCCGGCTCGAGATCAAGGTCACCGATACATACGTCCAGCAACGCGTGATGATCCCGCTCACCCAGGCGCTCGACGAGGTCTTCGGCGGGATCACGCTCGACGCGCTGGAGCAGCGGGACCCGCAGGACGTCCAAAACGAGCTGGCCGGCTACCACACCGCGGTGAACCCGCTGACGATCAATAACATCGCGGTCCAGCCGGTGCTGAGCGGGATCGAGGTGACGGTCCCCCCGACCGCGGTGCCGCCCGAGGCGATCGACCCCGAGCAGTACGAGCGGCACGCGGTCCTGAGCTACACCGCCGAGTACGCGACGCTGGGCCGGCCCAGCCGCGTCGGGATCGTGTGGGGCGTGTATGCGTACGATGACCTGGCGACGTTCAGCCCGCCCTTGGGTCAGGCCGAGCAACTCACGCCGCGCGAGCGCCTGCCGCTGGTCGCGGAGGTGTCGGCCTACGGCAAGACCAAGCTGGAGGTGCTCAGCGAAGAAGAGCCCGGATACACCTGGCACAACGAGCGGGCCGGGCCGCCGGCCACCGCGTTGGCGGGACGGGCGCAGCGAACACCGGCTCCTGCCGCGCCCGAGCCGACGCGCGTCCCCGCGCTGTCGCTCGGCTTGATCCTGGTCGGCGGGCTGATCACGCTGTGGGTCGGTGTCCGGCAATCCTACAAGTGGGTGCCCGGCGGCGTGCTCCTCACGCTCGTCGCCGCCGCGGTCGGGTTCCCCTACGGCTGGGTGACGGTCGCCGAGCACGCGCCGCCGCCTGTTGCCGAACTCGACGACGAACAGGCCGTCGCGGTCTTTACCGAGCTGCACCGCAACATCTACCGCGCGTTCGACTACAACACCGACAGCGCGATCTACGATGCACTCGCCCAGAGTGTGGACGGCCCGGAGCTGGACACGATCTTCAACGACGTGTACGTGAGCCTGATCCTGCAGGACGAGGGCGGCGCGGTCAGCAAGGTGCAAGAGGTTGATGTGGAGGAAGCGCGGGTGGTCGACCTACCGTCGGCAGGGGGGAAGCACGACGCGATCCGCCGCGTCGGGGCCGACGCCGCCGGCCCGCCGCCGTTCGCGGTGCGCTGCCGGTGGACCGTCCGCGGGCTGGTCAGCCACTTCGGCCACACGCACGAACGGCTCAACGCCTTCGAGGCGACCTACATCCTCGCCCCGCGTCACGGCGGGTGGCGGATTGTCGACACCGAGCTGCACCGTCAGGAGCGCCTCGACGACCCGGCCGAAGACCGCGAACCGGTGCCGAACCTCGACAACCTCCTGGGGACCGACGACGGATGATCGAGCTGACCGACGTCCGTTTCCGCTACGACGCATCGGCGTCCGGCGCGTTCGAGCTGCGCGTCGACCGGCTCGCTTTGGGCGCGGGCTCGCGCACCGCGGTCGTCGGTCCGTCCGGCTCGGGCAAGACCACGCTGCTGCACCTCATCGCCGGCATCCTCACGCCCGTGCAGGGCAGGGTCGTCGTCAACCAGGAAGAGCTCGGCGGCCTGCCCGATGCGCAGCGCCGACGCGCCCGGCTGCGCTCGATGGGCATGGTGTTCCAGGACATCCAGCTCCTCGACTACCTCTCGGTGCGCGACAACATCCTCCTGCCGTACCGTTTAGGCGGCGGGCTGGTGCTGGACCGTGAGGCGAAGGACCGTGCCGAATCGCTCGCCAACCGCGTCGGGCTCGGCGACAAGCTGGGCCGCGCGATCGACAAGCTCTCGCAGGGCGAACGGCAGCGCGTCGCGATCTGCCGTGCGCTCATCGCCCGGCCTGAGCTGCTGCTCGCCGACGAGCCGACCAGCGCCCTCGACGCCGACACCGCGCGGGCCACGCTCAACCTCGTGTTCGAGCTGGCCGAGGAGACCGGGACGACGCTGGTGGTGCTGACGCACGACCCGTCGGTGCTCGAACGCTTCGACCGTGTTGTGCATGTAGACGGCGGGGGGGTGTCATGAGCGGGGCGTTCTACCTGGCTACACGTTACATGCGTCGGCACCGCGGCAAGACGGCGGTGATGGTCGCGGCCGTCACGCTCACGCTGCTGCTGCCGCTGGCCGTGACCGTGCTGGTCCGTGCGTACGACCGCCAGCTCGGCGAACGCGCCGCGGCGACGCCGATGGTCGTCGGGGCCGCAGGCAACCGCTACGACCTGGTGCTGCAGGCGCTGTACTTCCGGGCCGGGCGCGTCGGGACGGTGCCCGCGTCGCTGGCCGACGACGCCGAGCGCGACGGCATGGCCGTCGGCATCCCGCTGCACGTACGCTACACCGCGCAGGACGCCCCGGTCGTCGGCACGGACCTCGCGGAGTATGCCGCCTTCCGCGGGCTGACCGTTGCCGAGGGCGACTGGCCCCGCATGCTCGGGCAGGCGGTGCTCGGCCACGACGCCGCAGAGCGGCTCGGGCTCGGGCCCGGCGACACGCTCACCACCGACCAGCAGAACCTCTACAACCTCGCCCGCAACATGCCGCTGCGCCTCCGCGTCGTCGGTGTCCTCGCCCCGACCCACTCGCCCGACGACCGCGCCGTCTTTGTCTCGCTGCGGACCTGCTGGCTCATCGGCGGGCACGGCCACGGCCACGCGCCCGAGATCCACGACGACGAGGCGCTGCACCGCGCCGCCCGGCTCGCCGTCGAGGTCACCGAAGACAACGTGGATTCGTTCCACTTCCACGGCGATATGGATGCGCTGCCGCTCTCGGCCGTAATCGTCCTGCCCGACAGCGACAAGTCGCGCACGATCCTGACCGCGCGGTTCAACCAAGCGACGCCCGGCGTGCAGGCGCTCGACCCGCCGACGGTGATGGACGAGCTGATGGGGCTGGTCTTCCGCGTCAAGCGGTTCTTTGACGCGAACTTTGCGCTGGTGCTGCTGGCGACCGGGCTGCTGCTCGGGCTGGTGGTGACGCTGTCGCTCAAGCTGCGCACGGCCGAACGCCGGACACTGCACCTGCTCGGCTGCGGCCGGTGGCTGATCGTGCAGACCCAGGCGATCGAGCTGGGGCTGGTGCTCGGGCTGAGCGCCGCGCTGGCGTGCGGGCTGGCCGGGGCACTTACGTTGCTCGCGCCGCGCTGGCTGGGGGTGTAGCCCGGCGACGACACACGGAACGAAAACGAATAGCAAACCCCCGGCGTGTGGCCGGGGTGGCTGACGGTCTGCTCTTGGCGTAACACCAGGAGGCCATCATGGCACCCCTCCAGACCCGGCCCGCGCCGCAGACCCAAGAGGCCTCGGCACGAACCTTCCCGATCGGCGTCCTCGTCCGCCGGTTCAACATCTCCGCCGAGTCGCTGCGTAATTGGGAACGCGCGGGGCTGATCCCCCGCGCCCACCGCACGCCCGGCGGGCACCGGCGCTACAACCGGGACCACGTAGACGCGGTCTACAAGCTGCTCTACGCCCCGGGCGCAATCGATGTCGACGACCTCGACGACGAGGCGTCGGACGAGCCCATGTTCAGCCACGCGGTCCGCCGCTCGGCCTGAACACGCCACACGCCGCCGCGGGTCTCGCACCCGCGGCGGTGTCGTGCGCGCGGCGCGATCCCAACCACTTGCTTGCCCTACACTGCCGGGCCATGCAGACCCTCGGCATCATCCTCGGCCTGCTCAGCGCGCTGGGCGCCTCGCTGGCCTACCTCTGCTCGCGGCGCTACGCGGTCCGCGCCGCCCAGCAGGAGCCCGACGCCACCCCCTGGCGCCCGCCGCTGCGCCTCCTCGTCACCGCGCACACCTGGCTCGCCGGTGTCTGCCTGGCCGCGCTGCCGCTGCTGGTGACCGCGATGGACGCCCGGCCGGAACGCCCCGGCTTCGCGGCGCTGACCTCCGCCGGCGTCGCGCTCTTCTACCTGCTGGGCAACGTCTTCCTCTTCCTCACCCTCCGGCTGACCGACGCCTCGCGCGTCTCGCCCCTGCTCGGGCTCAAGGTCGTGATGCTCGCGCTCACCGTCGAGCTGTTTACGGCCGAGGACTTCACCGCCCTGCAGTGGCTGGCGGTCATGATGGCCACGGGCGCGGCGGTGATGCTCGGCACGTCCGGCGGCCGGCTGTCCGTCAAGACCCTCGCCATGATCCTCGCGACCTGCGCGGGCTTTGTGCTCTCGGACCTTTGCATCAAGCAGATGATCCCCGCCTGGCTCCCCGCGGGGGTCGCGCTCGACGCGGCCGACAAACAGCAGCGCATCACCGCGGCGATGGCGGGCATGGCGTTGGCCTACGTCTGGTGTGGCGGCGTCGCGGTCGCCATGCTGCCGGTTGTGCTGCACGGCCGGGCCGAGGGCTTCACCCGGGCGCTGGTGCGCACGCTGCCCGGCGGGCTGCCGTACGCGGGCGCGTGGTTCATGTCGATGGTCTGCCTGTTCAGCTGCTTCTCGCTGGTGGGCATCGTGTTCGGGGGGATCCTGCAGTCGACGCGCGGGCTGATGTCCGTGCTGCTGGGCGCGGGGATCGCGTACCTCGGGCACCACCACCTGGAGCAGCACGCCCCCTGGCCGGTCGTGGCCCGCCGGTTCATCGCGGCGGGGGTGATGACCGCGGCGATCGCGCTGTACACGGTCGAGGCCGCGCGGGCCGGGTAGGGCGGCACCATTCGACCAAGTTCCGTCTACTCTTCTTCGTCGTCGTCCCCGCCGCCGAGCAGCCCGCCGCCGACGCCGCGGAGCTGGTCCCGCGCGCCGCCGATGGCGTCGTTCACTCCCTCGACCGCTTCGCCCGCGCGGTCGCCCAGCCCTTCGAGCTGCTCGCCGACCGCCGTGCCCAGTTCGCCGGCCCGTTCGAGCTGGCCGGACACGTTGATGCTGTCCAGCCCGAGCGAGGCGGTGATGTCCGAGAGCTGGCCCTGCAGCACGTCCGGGCCCAGCACCCCCGCGAGCCCGGAGGTCAGCCCGCTCAGGACGCGGTCGCCCAGCTGGTTGCCGAGCTGCGCGACGACCTGCACGAGGATGTCGGCGATCAGGTCGGCCGAGATCTGCGACAGCGGCACTCCGCCCTGGCCCACGTCGGTCAGCGTGATGGGCTTGAGGGTCAGCTCCAACTGCACGGGCATGAGCCCCAGCGCGGGGTCTTCATCCATATCGACGATGACCTTCACGTCCGGGAGGTCCACCGTGCGGATGATGAACTCCTTGCCGTCCGCCGCGGTGTCGGCCGGGGCCTCCTCGCCCTGCAGCCGCTTGAGCGATTCGAGGATCGTTTCGTAGTTGGTTTCGCCGTCGCGCCCGATGAGCGACACGACCACACCGGTCGCGCCGACCTTGGGGATCTCGACCAGGTCCGACCGCAGCGTGCCGAGCGACACGCCCGCCTCGCCCGTGCCGAGCACGAGGAAGCTGTCGTGGATCTCGCGGAACTTCTCGGGGTTCTTGATATCCAGCTCACTGATCGTCGCTTCGCCGGAGATCGGCTTGACATCGACCTTGCCGACCTCGACCTCGCACTGGGTCGCGTAGGCGGTCGCCTTCTTCACCGCGGCGGTGGCGATCTTGTCCATGTAAACGAACCCGGCGACCGCGCCGATCGCAACCAGCAGGACCAGGACGACGACGAGTTTGATGAGCAGCTTCATGAGGGGGGCTCCGGCGGTGCCCGCTGGGCCGGGCGAGAGGATGGGTGAGTCGGGTTTGTCCACGCGAACCGTATCATCTTATGATGAGTCGGCCGTGGGGCGAAGCGGATTCACCGGGAACTCAATCGGGGCGAGGAGATCGGCCGACGAGCCGGGCGATGGAGCATCACGACCCCCAGCACGAGGCGTGGATGTGGCAGGCGCTGGCATTAGCCGAGCGCAGCCGTGGTTCCGCCGAGCCCAACCCGCTGGTGGGGTGCGTGCTGGTCAAGCAGGGCCGGGAGATCGGCCGGGGCCACACCGCGCCGTTCGGCGGCCCGCACGCCGAGGCCGCCGCGCTCGCCGACGCGCGCCAGCGTGGCGAAGACACCGCGGGCGCTACCGCCTACATCACGCTCGAGCCGTGCAGCCACTTCGGCAAGACCCCGCCGTGCGCCGAGGCGCTGATCGAGGCGCACATCGCCCGCGCCGTCGTCGCGATGGGCGACCCGTTCGACCGCGTCGCGGGACGGGGGCTGGCGAAGCTGCGCGAGGCGGGCGTCGAGGTCGTCACCGGCGTGTGCGAGGCCCGGGCCCGCGAGGTCAACGCGCCCTACATCAAGCGGATCACCACCGGCCTGCCGTGGGTCACGATCAAGTGGGCCGCGACGCTCGACGGCAAGATCGCCACCCACCGGGGCGACAGCCGCTGGATCAGCTCGCCCGCCTCGCGCCGACGCGTCCACGAGTGGCGCGCCCGTGCCGACGCCATCCTCGTCGGCGTGGGCACGGCGCTCGCCGACGACCCCCAGCTCACCGCCCGCGAGGTCGAGGTCCGCCGCGTCGCCCGCCGCGTCGTGCTCGACCCCGAACTCCGCCTGCCGCCGCAGGCGCGGCTCACGCTCGGCAGCGAACCCGGCGACCCGCCCGTCACCCTCGCCATCGACGAACACCTCGTCGACGGACCGGGCCAACGCCTCCACGATTACCGCGCGCACGGCATCGAGATCGTCCCGCTCCCCCAGCTCCCCGACCACCACCTCGACCTCGCACCCCTCCTGCGCCACCTCGTCGCCGCGCACGACGCCACCCACATCCTCGTCGAGGGCGGAGCCGGCCTCACCGGCTCGCTGCTCAAGCAGAACCTCGCCGACCAGCTGCTCGTCTTCATCGCCCCCAAGCTCCTGGGCGACGCGAACGCCCTGGGCGCTGTCACCGGCCTCACCGCCGACACCATCAACGACGCGACCCCGCTCAACCTCCACCACGTCGAACGCATCGAAGACGATGTGCTGCTGGACTACCGGGTGGGGTAGAGAGGTAGGATTCAAGAGTTGGGGGTTGGGGGAAAAGGCCCAGCCCCACGGCTTTGCGTAGCAACGCCAAGGGGTCTTCAACTACAACCTTCTAAGCCCCTACCAATCCACCCGGATGTCCACCGGCCCGCGCGACCCGGTGCTCGGCGGCAGCTCGGTGCTCCCCGGCCAGGCGGGGCGGAACGTCACCCACAGCCGTGTCACGCCCGTTGGCAGGTCCGCGTCCGCCAGCCCTACCTTCAGCGGCAGGACATACGCCCGCGCGACCGGGTCCCAGTACTCCGCGTGCTGCTCGGCCGTCGTCACGTCCAGCTCGAAATGCAGCACGCGCTGCCGGCCCTCCACCAGCACCACCTCGCCGTTGCTGTCGACCTGCCCCAACTCACAGACGAACCGGCCGATGTCCTTGATCGGTTCGCCCGCCTGATCCAGCAGCTCGATGCGCGCTTCGAGGATCAGCTCGTCGCGTTCCTGGACGTAGCGCGTCGCCGGGTGCACCCGCAGGTCCACCGCGCGCGGGAACCACGCGGGCAGTCGGGCGCGCTCCGGCGCGGGCCCGGGCGTGCCCTGCACCGGCGTACGCGTCCCTGGGTCCATCGCCGACCCCTTCGGCGCACAGCCGGCCGTCGCGACGAAAGCCGCCAACAGCAACACCGCCGGGATGTCCCGCCACAAGCTACGCATGATTCGAGCATACGTCGGCCGCATCATGCCTACAAGCCGAGGGTTGTCCCGTGTCGCGCTATACTAGGGAAAGGGACATTCCCATGACACAAGGACTACTCCACACGAATGCGTTCTATAACTATGCTCAGAAGATCAGGCAATCCCACGATGAAATCGACCCGCTTGCATTCGAAAATCATATTGCCAAACACATACTCCTCTTGGTCTGCTGACATGGAGCCTGCAAACCAAGCGGCTCGCGCCACACTCCGGTATCCTGAACCCGCATGCAAGTGACACCGGAGGACCCCTGATGTCTCCGCCCCAATCTTTTTCTCCAACGCGTTGCGAGTTCCCGCACACCGACTGGTCACTGGTCCGGGCGGTACAGGCAGCGGACCCACAGGCACAGCGTGATGTACTCGGCCGGTTCTTAGAACAATATCTCCCTGCGATGCGTTCCTACCTGATCGCGAAGCGGTACTACCGAAACGATCACGATACGGATGACCTCCTGTCCGACTTTATCTCCGACAAGATCATCGCATCACAACTGTTAGACCGCGTGACCCGAGACGGTGGCCGGCTGCGCACCTATCTTGCGGTCTGTCTCGATAACTTTGCGAAATCAAAACTCCGTAAGCGCAACCCCATCGGTGTGAGTGCTGTCGGTGGAAGCGCCGATGAACCGAATCACCATGAACAACGGCCGGATACCTGGCGGGGGGACGTGTTCGATCTGGAGTGGGCACACGCGGTGCTCGACCGCTCGATCGCGATGACTCGGGCCGAATGCCTCCGGGCGGATCGAGAGACAAGCCACAAGGACCAGTCTCATATCTGGGTGGTCTTCGAATCCCGTCTGGTCCTGCCGATGCGCGGGCAGCTAGACGAACCGGTCCCGTTTGAGACCCTGCGCTCTCGGCTGGGTGCGTCTGACACGAAGCAGGTCCAGAACTGGCTCGTGACGGGCATACGCAAGTTCCAGCGTAACATCACACAGGTCGTCGGCGAGTACACGCCATCCCAGAACCAGATCCGGCAGGAGATCGGTGAGCTGTTCGAGATCCTGCAGAACAGATCACCACACCCCTATCGCAGTCGCTGATTCGTGCGTACGGATCACCGAACCGTCTGAAACAAATGCGTCATGCGCGCAGAATCGGCCGAACCGTCGCGTTCTTAACGCTGGGGTGCCCTCTGCTCGCCACCCCCCCCTAGGGTAGAGGGCACTCTTTCCGTGACTCTTGCGACCCCGTATGACGATCCCGGCATGTGCGGGAAAGCCAAACGGGGTTTTCTATCGGCGAATAGATGTTTTTTCTTCCGGCTGCGCAGAGCCCGCCACAGTAATGCGTACTAACTAAGTGAACCCCCGATTGGGCTGCTCCCAGACCGAAGCGTCGCGGATCCTTCCCGCGTAAATAGAGAAGGCCCGTAGCGTGAGTCCAACGATCCGTCTACAACGTCCACCAACCGAAACAGAATCTACCCCGGCTTCCCGGCGCAGCGCTAGGGTAAGCTACGACCGCTGCACCGCCCCGGCACCCGCCGTCACCCGTAGGCAGAGCGGCGGTGCCCATGCCTGAAACCCTGCACAAGCCGGCGCTCGACCGTTTCGTCCACAGCGTGTTCGACGAACCCGCCCTGGACCCGGCGTTTGTCCCCGCCGGGCTGCTCGCGGCGGTTCGGGACGGCTACACCATGCCTTCGGAGCTGCACCAGTCCCGGGCGTGGTCCGTCTGGCGCTGTTTCGAGCCCAACAGCGGACGGGAAGTCGTGATCAAGACCGCGGCGCTCGACACGCCCCTGTCGGATGACGAGATCGTTGAGCGGGTCTCGGCGGAGTTTGAGTTCCTGAGCAAGCTTTCGTCCAGCCGGATTGTCAAAGGCCGGCTTAAGAAGCTGGACGGATGCGCCAGCTACCTCGCGATCGATTACGCCGGCGATGATGACATCGCTTACTTCGCCGCCAACCGCTACCGCAACGACACCACCGGTTTCTATGCGCTGCTGGTGCGTGCGGTTCAGGCCGTCGCCGACCTCCACCGCCACGAGGTCGTTCACGGCGATCTCAAGCCGCAACACTTCATCATGAACGACGAGACACCGGTCCTCGTCGACTTCGGCCTGTCCGCCAACCTGCAGAGCCCGATGCGCGAGCTCAACACACCGTCGTGCCTGGCCGGCACGCCGGGCTACATCGCCCCGGAGATCGCGTCCGGCCGGGCGACCCGCCACGACCCCCGGCAGGACGTCTACTCGCTGGGGGTCACGCTCGGCCGGTTGATCGAGTTGTGGACGCAGAACAACGGCGCGCGGGCCCGCCGATCCGTCGCCCGGGTCCTGCAGACCTGTACCCGCCCGGACCCGGACGAACGCTACGCGGACGCCCGGGCCCTGCTGGCCGACCTGACCCGCGCGACCCGGCCGCGCCGCCCCGGCCTGATCGCGTCGATCGCCGCATCGGTGGGCGTCGTGGCGACCGTCGTGGTCGGTGTCCTGCTGGCGACCGCCCCGGGCCCGCCCCCTACATGGACAGACCCCGGCCCCGCCAAGCCGCGGACCCTGCTCGACCTGGACTGGACCGAAGGCCACATCGCGGCCGGCGAAGCACGCGACCAGTTCCTCGCCGCGATCGATGCGCTCCCCGAAGCCGAGCAAACCGCGTGGGAGGTCGGCCTCGTCCGGCACGGCGGGGAAACCCAGCCCTTCGGCGAAGCGCCGTTCGGCGAGCTCCCCGCGCTCACCTGGCGGTACCACCACCCCAGCGGGTCGCTCGCGTGGTACTCCGCCGACGGCCGGTTCTTCCACCGCACGGGCCCGGACGCGCCCGCCGTCACCAGCCCGACCCCGATGCTGCTGGGCATCGAGTTCTCCGCGAACGGGAAGCACGCCGCCCTGATCGACGACAACCTGGATGTCTACACCGCGGCGCTCTTCCCTGACCGGCCGGTCGAGATGGACAAGACACCCATCACCGACGCCCGCGCCGCATACCTCGCGGGCGGTCTGGTCTACGCGATGCAGCGCATCACCAGCACCATCCACCGCTGGGACCGGGCCGAACACACCATCGATGAGCACGGCTACAAGACCGCGCTGCAGGTCCACTCCGCGGCCGGCGTCGTCGCCTACCTCGGCCGGGACCCCGGGGGCCGCCGCGTCGCCGCGGTCAAGACCATCGGGGGCGAGGTCCTGCTGCCGGACACCCCGATGGACCGGCAGGACGGCATCATCGAGTGCGCCGAGTTCTGCGCGGAGACCGGGCGGCTGTTCCTCGGGTTCGACGACGGCACCGTCGCGATCTACGACACCGCCGCCGACCGCTGGCGGCAGGTCAGCTGCCCGTCCGAGGGGGACGTCTCCGCCGTGCTGTACGTCCCCGCGGAGGACCGCCTGTTCGTCGCCTCGCTGGGCATCCACGTGTTCCGGCTCAGCGACCTCAAACGCACCGTCACGCTCGGCGGCCGGCTGGTCGTCAACGAACTCGTCACCCGGTTCGCCTGGGAGCCGTCCGAGCGGGCCGTCTACGTCGAGTCCAACCTCGGCGTCGCGCGCTGGCACGCCGCCCCGACCGAGTAGTCACCGCCGCCCCCGACGCAGGAGCACCATGCCCCCCAGCAGCACACCCCCCAGCGTCCCCGGCTCCGGGATCGGGGCCAGCCGGACCTGCACCGGCCCGGCCCCCGACACGGTGAGGTTGGTGTTCAGGATGTTGCTGTCGCCGTCGGCCCACGTAATCCCCTCGAAACGCAGGTGGTCGTCTTCGAACACCGTCGGCAGGTCGCCCAGCGGCGCGAGCGACACCGGGAACGGCGAAGCGCTGAACGCCGCCGGCCCCGTCAGCCACAGGTCCAGCCCCGCGCCCAGGTCCTGGCCCGTGTCGTTCGTGACCGTGAGGATCACCGTGTACGTGCCCCCGGCCGCGCCCGCCGGCACCTCAAACGACAGGTCGATGTACCCCGGGGTGCCGAACCACACGCTCCCCATCGCCCAGAACCCCGGCGGGTCCGGC
Organism: Phycisphaerae bacterium; assembly: GCA_030425705.1. Classification (GTDB taxonomy): domain Bacteria; phylum Planctomycetota; class Phycisphaerae; order Phycisphaerales; family Phycisphaeraceae; genus JAHQVV01. The sequence continues at coordinate 149,163 of JAUHZU010000002.1, read as the reverse complement.
GCCTCGAACAGCACCGCCGGCAGGCCCACCCCCGGGCCGCTGGCGACCGGCGCTTCCGCGGCCGCGCCGCCGTGCACGCCCAGCAACACACCCCACACCACACCGCACACCGAAGCAACCACCGGGTTCCGCATCGCTCTTCCCTCGCTTGTTGGGACCGCCCCAGGGGGCCCGCCCCCCCAAGAACACCACAAAGCCCGGACCGGCGGGGGTCCAGCGCCAGGAGAATCGAACCATGGCCTCACGCACCATCACTGTACAGGGCCCGTGCTCGGGGACACAAACCGTCGTCGGCCCGGACCCCAGCGGCCCCTACGTCGGCACCGAGGGCGACTTCCAGCTCGTCGTCCTGATCAAGATCGGCGACTGCTGGCGGATCACCGTCTACCCGCGCGAGCCCGGCTCGCCCTGCGCCCCGCTGTTCTCCTTCGTCCAGGACCCGTGCGACCCGGCCAGCCCGGACGGCGGCTACCAGGCCGCCAAGAAGCCGCAGAAGGGCCACACCGCCTCGGTCAGCGCCTGACCCGCCCCGCCGCGCGGGCGCGGCGTGTTTTCTGCACCCCGCCCGCCGCGCAGGACGCTACAATGAAGCACGACCACTTCGCCCCCGGAAGCTGCCCCGCTGCGTCTCACGACGCGCGGGGCGGTTTTTTGCGCCCCGCCCGGCCCCGCGGCCCCCAACCCTTGACAGGCCCGGCGGCCGGCCGTACACCAGTACCCGGCTCACACCCTTCCGGCCCGCACCCTCGGGGGACCCCACATGCCCAATGACCCGACGATCCAATGCCCCGAATGCGGCACGGAGATCAAGCTCAACGAGTCACTCGCCGCGCCGCTGATCGAAGCGACGAAGAAGGACTACGAGCAGCGCCTCTCCAAACAATCTGCCGACTACGCCAAGCGTGAGAAGGCCGTCCAGCAGCGCGAGCAAGCACTCGCCGCCGCGCAGGAATCCATCGACTCCACCGTCGCCGAAAAGCTCAAAGCCGAGCGCGACAAGCTCGCCGCCGCCGCCGCGAAGAAAGACAAAGCCCTCCAAGACCGCGAGGCCGCGCTCGCAAAGGAAAAAGAAGCGGTCGAGGCCACCGTCGCCGAGAAGCTCAAGCAGGAGCGCACCGCCATCGCCGCCGAAGAGGCCAAGAAGGCCAAGCGCGCCCTCGGCGACGACCTCGAACAAAAAGACAAGGCCCTCGCCGAGCTCGGCGACATCCTCAAACAGCGCGACAAGAAGCTCGCCGAGGCCCAGAAGGCCCAGGCCGAGCTGGTCCGCAAGGAGCGCGAGCTGGCGGATGCCAGGCGCGAGATGGATCTGACCATCGAGAAGCGCGTCACCGCCAGTGTCGAGAAGACCCGCGAGCAGGCGAAGAAGGAAGCCGAGGAGGAAGCATCGCTCAAGCTGCTTGAGAAGCAGACGCAGATCGATTCGATGCAGAAGAAGATCGAAGAACTCAAGAAGAAGGCCGAGCAGGGCTCCCAGCAACTCCAGGGCGAGGCCCTCGAGCTCCAGCTTGAATCGATCCTCGCCGCCCGCTTCCCCCACGACACGATCGAGCCCGTCCCCAAGGGCGAGCACGGCGGGGACGTGCTCCAGCGTGTCATGACACCGACCGGGGCTTCCGGAGGCACGATCCTCTGGGAATCCAAGCGCACCAAGAACTGGTCCGACACCTGGCTGCCCAAGCTCCGCGAGGACCAGCGGCAGGCCAAGGCCGAGGTCGCCGCGATCGTCAGCGTCGCGCTGCCCAAGGGCTGCGAGAGCTTCGACCAGATCGACGGCGTGTGGGTCATCGACCCGCGCTGCGTGCTGCCCGTCGCCCTGACGCTGCGCCAGTCCCTGATCGAGATCGCCGCCGCGCGGCAGGCCGGCGAGGGCCAGCAGACCAAGACCGAGATGGTCTACCACTACCTGACCGGCCCCAAGTTCCGCCTCCGGGTGCAGGCCATCGTCGAGGCCTTCACCGAGCTGGAGACCGACCTGGCCAAAGAGAAGAAGGCCATCACCCGCCAGTGGGCCAAACGCGAGACCCAGATCGCCCGCGTGATGGAAGCCACCGTCGGCATGTACGGCGAACTCCAAGGCATCGCCGGGCAGTCGTTGCAGGAGATTGAGGGGTTATCGCTGCTTGAGATGGACGAGGAAGATACTCAGGGACAGTTGGAGGCAAACTGAAACAGCAGGGATGAACTACACAGACGTCACGACATTTATACAAAATCACCTAACCGATGGTCTAGTCCTCGTGGTGGGTTCAGGTCTCTCCGCAGCCGAAGGGATTCCGGGAATGGTTGCTCTGGCGAATCATCTCCACACCGCATCAAGTGCCCTAACTGGTGCTCATGCAGCCGAATGGGCAAAAATAGACGCCGAACTCGCGAAGAAGACTGGTCTTGAAGCTGCACTACTTAAACACCCACCATCGGAATCCCTCGAAACATGGATTGTCGAGCAGACTTGTGAATGCCTGATGCCAGAAGAGCGAAGCGTGATCGCCGACGCAATTTCTGGCAATCGTGTCCTGCGACTACATCGGCTTCTTGAGAAGATTATAAAACATCCCGCAGGTCTGCCGATCATCACGACGAACTACGACCGTCTGGTCGAGGTAGCATGTGAACTCGCGGGGCTTCATGTGGATACTACAGCAGTAGGCCACTATGCGGGAGCGTTTGATCACACTCGCAGCTTGTTTGGTTCGTGTCGTGGAGTGAAGAAGAGAGCCAAACTCTCTGTGCTTGATCATTTCCCGAGAGCAGTCGTACTCAAGCCGCACGGAAGTTTTGACTGGTATTCGTCGCCATCGGGCCCCCGACGATGCAGCTACGACTTGGACGGATCGCGGATGGTCATCACGCCGGGCCTAAACAAATATAAGCAGGGTTATAACGCCCCATTTGATAAACACCGGGACCTTGCAAATGACCAAATCAATCGATGTACAAACCTGCTCATCGTCGGATATGGGTTCAATGATGACCACCTTCAAGTCCATCTTGTAAAACGAATTAAAGAAGGCGTACCAACGCTCATCCTCAACCGCAGCGTAACCCGAAACATCGTCACTTTGGTCAATGATTCCCCAAAATGTGTTTGTATCTCGAAGCATACGACCAAGCCTGGTATCCACATCCACTCTCAGCATAACGCGGATGAAGAACCTACAGCTCCTGATATCTGGGACTTGGGCGAACTTGTCAAGGAAATTTTATGAACAAGCAGAACAACATAGCTATCACTTTCAGTGATGCGCAAAAACTAGGCCAAGTGGTTTCTGTAGACACTAGTCGCGTACTGGTCGCGGTTGACAATGCCGAGTTGCTGCCCCGAGCGGCCGTCGGGAGCTTGGTTGCGATCCAAGGAACGACTGCGCAGGAGTATCTCATCGGGATGACCGAACGGGTTACTCGCCAGCTACGTGAGCAACTGGCTACACTCGATCCTCTTTCGCCAACCGAACTTGAGTCAGAAGTCGTTCCAGATGACGCAATCCGAGTTGTCCTGCTAGGCACTTACCGCACCGTCGAGGGTAAGCAACGCAACCGTTTTAAGCGTGGTGCCGACTCGTTTCCGCAGATCGATCGCGAGTGCTTCCTGATTGAAGGACCGAACCTCCAAGCATTTATGGGCCTACTTGGCGAAGGGATCGCCGAGAACGAACGACTCGAGATCGGTCGGTTTGTACTCGATCCCGATGCAGTGGCTATCGTCAACGGCGACCGGTTCTTCCAGCGTCACGCGTCCATCCTCGGTAGCACGGGTTCTGGTAAGAGTTGGTGTGTATCCACAATTCTAGAAAAATCGCACTCGCGCGAGCACGCTAACCTTATCGTGTTCGACATGCACGGTGAGTATGCATCGCTCGCCGATCCCAAGGGAAAACTCAACCGATCCGATCTAGCACCGATTGCCACTCAGTATCGCATCGCTGGCCCAGGTGACCTCGATTCGCCACCAGAAAATGCTCTATTTTTACCATACTGGTTACTCAACCGCGACGAGATGTTATCTATGATCTTAGATCGTAGCGACCAGAATGCACCCAATCAAGCATCGCGTTTTACCCGCCACGTTCGTCAATTGAAGAAAGATACGCTAACTAAGGAATCGAAATCGGAGGTTGAAAAGACTTTCACTGTTGATTCCCCAATCCCCTACCCAATAAAAAAACTCTTAGATAAGTTGAAACACGATGACACCGCTAAGGGAACCGGTGCGAAAGGGCAGCCGGTCAAAGGAGATTGGGAAGGTAAACTTACTCGTTTCATTGCCCGCCTTGAGTCTAAACTCGAAGATCGGCGGTACGGCTTCATGTTTATGCCCCCGTCCAAAGCACAGGACTATGACTGGCTTGCTGGGCAAGTTGCCGCGCTTCTAGATTGCCAAAAGAATCGACACGGTATCAAGATCATTGATTTCTCTGAGGTACCGTCGGATGTTCTCCCAGTGGTGACGGGCGTTCTGGCTCGGCTCCTGTACGACATCCAATTCTGGATGAAACCCGAGGAACGAACACCCTTTGTCTTTGTCTGTGATGAGGCTCATCTATATTTGCCTGTACGTCAAGATTCGTCCACCGTAGAGAAGCAGGCATTGGCAACATTTGAGCGAATCGCCAAGGAAGGTAGAAAATATGGTGTCTCGCTCTTGGTTGTTAGTCAACGACCATCAGACGTTAGTCGAACAATCCTCAGTCAGTGCAATAACTTTGTGATTCTCCGCTTGACCAATGACCAAGATCAGAACGTTGTACGTAGATTGATGCCCGATTCAATGGCCGGGGTACTGGACGGATTGCCAATGCTCGACACCGGAGAAGCTCTTCTGTTAGGCGATGCAGTCCTGCTACCAACCCGAGTCAAACTCTCCCTCCCATCCATTGAGCCCCTTAGCCAAACTAGAAACTTCTGGCAAGATTGGGGTAACCTTAGCTCTTCCGAGCAGGCAATCCGTACTGCCGTGGAGACACTCCGTAAACAAGCCAGATAAACGATAGGTCACTTGTATCGGGGAAAGCCGCATATCTGTCTCGTGGATACTGATTCACACCCCGTAACGTTGCGTTCACGTGTGGACACCGGGCCTATTCGTTCCCGAACAACTTGCTGACGCGTCGATCCACCGTGTGCTTGCGGTGTGGGTCGGCGGTCTTGTTCCATCCAAGGGCGGAAGCGTGGTCCTCGGCGGGGAGGGGGACGCATGGCGCGGGCGCAGCAGAGATGTGCGTGAGCGCAGGGTGGCGCTGCGCGGGCGCAGGGCGGCGCGGCGCGAGCGCACGGCGGCGCTGCGCGAGCGCAGGATGGCGCTGCGCGGGCGCAGGACGGCGCTGCGCGAGCGCAGGACGGCGCTGCGCGAGCGCAGGGCGGCGCTGCGCGAGCGCAGGGCGGCGCTGCGCGAGCGCAGAGCGGCGCTGCGCGAGCGCAGGGCGGCGCTGCGCGGGCGCAGGACGGCGTTGCGCGGGCGCAGGGCGGCGCTGCGCGGGCGCACGGCGGTGCTGCGCGGGCGCAGGGCGGCGCTGCGCTTGCGCAGGGTAGGGATAAGCTGGGTTTGGACGGGGTTGGGGGTGGTTATCGGGGGTTGGTGGGGGTGTGGGGGTAGGATGGGGGGATGGGTGAGGTGCTGCCGGATGTGTTGGGGGCGGGGCTGGGCGTCGTGTTTTGTGGGACGGCGGCGGGTGCGGTGTCGGCGGCTCGGGGGGCGTACTACGCCGGGCCGGGCAACCGGTTTTATCGCACGCTGCATGACGTCGGCCTGACGCCGCGGGTTTTGCGGCCCGAGGAGTTCGCTTTGCTGCCGGCGTACGGCGTGGGGCTGACGGACCTGGGGAAGTTTGCCTCGGGGAGCGATGCGGGGTTGTCGGCCGGTGATTTTGATGTGGCGGGGCTTCGGGCGAAGATCGAGCGTGTGCAGCCGCGCGTGCTGTGCTTCAACGGGAAGCTCGCGGCCAAGCGCTGGCTGGGGGCACGGACGGTGGGGTACGGTCTGCTGGACTCGACGGTCGGGGCGACGCGTGTGTTCGTCGCGCCGTCGACAAGCGGCGCGGCCAACGGGTATTGGGATGTGTCGTACTGGCACGAGGTCGCGCGGCTGAGCCGGGGGGATTGAAGGGGCTAGGCGTGTTGCAGCAGGTAGGCGCGGAGCTGTTCGGCGACGGCGTCGATCGGCTCGACGAATGCGGCGTCCGAGTAACGAATCTCACGGAGGGCTGCACGCCCGTCCGGGGCGAACCCGTCGGCGAAGCGGATTGTCAGGGATTTTTGCATGGGCAGGCCCTGGACATCCACCCCGAGGATGGCGTCGTGCGGCACGGTGATGACCTGTTTGCGGAAGCCCTGGCCGCTGAGGATCAGCCAGCCGACACGGACAAAGCCGGGGACCATCGGCACGCCGTTGAGTGCGGAGGCGCCGACCAGGCCGAACCGGGCCGTCTCGTGGTCGCAGACGATCAGCGGTTGGCGGCAGGCCAGAATGTTGAAGATAGCCAAGGCGAAGACGGCCAGGAAAGCGCAGGCGAAGATGGATAGCGCGACGCCGGCGGGTTGGCCCGAGCCGCCGTGCGCGGGGGTGAGGATGCCGGTGAGGAACAGCGGGCCGAGGATCAGGCAGAACAGGCCGAAGCCGCCGAAGACGATGGCCTGTGCCCAGAAGATCCAGGTTTTGGCGCGAATGCAGACCATCGGGGTTTGTGCTCGGCGTTGATCCTATCCGGTGCCGCCGGTTAGGGCGTGTGTAGGGGGTGGGCGAACTTTTTTAGGGGTGGTGCTGAAGTTGCGGGATGTGCGGGCCGATGGTCTCTAACACGCAAGGCCCGACGGGCGGCGACGTGTCGCCGGGGGCTTGCGGGAACATGACGGGGGGGCCCCGTCGGTTCTTCCGGTTCTGGGATTTCGGGCTTCGCTTCCGCAGGGATTCACCACAGACTCAGGCAGGCATGCGCGGATCGCGTCGGGGATTCTACGGGCCGGGGAACCAGTGGGCCGCTGCGTCAACCTTTTAGAAGGGAGGCTGTGATGGCTTCTTATTTGCCCCTGGCGGACGGTCCTTTGCGGGATTGGGCCAAAAACTTCTCGGACCAGATCTCGGCGGGCGGCGACCCGACGGCGCTGGGCCTCACCCTCGACCAGACGATGGCGTACGCGTCGCTGAGCGGGGACTACGCCACGAAGCTGGCGGCGTCGATCAACCCCGAGACGCGGGGCGGGGCGACGGTGTTGGCGAAGAACAACGCGAAGAAGGCGCTGGTCGCCGAGTCGCGCAGGCTGGCGATGATCGTGACGAACCACCCGGGCGTGACGGACGAGCAGCGGTACGACATGGGCCTGACGATCCGCGACACCACGCCGACGCCGGTCCCGCCGCCGAGTGAATCGCCGACGATCGATGTGCTGTCGGTGGAGGGGTGGACGCTGAACATCCGGCTGCACGACGACAGCGCGACGAGCCGCGGCAAGCCGGAGGGCGTGACCGGGGCGCTGGTGTTTACATACGTCGGGGATGTTGCGCCGGTGGATGTGGACGCCTGGAAGTTTGAGGGCACGGCCAGCCGGACGACCACGAAGGTCATCTTCCCGAGCACGCTTGCGCCGGGGACGAAGGTGTGGCTGACGGCGGCCTGGGTGAACCGGAAGCTGCAGACCGGCCCGGCGGCGATGCCGGTGAGCCGGCTGATCAGCGGCGACGGGCTGTCGAAGAAGGCGGCGTAACCCCCGTGGCGTGTGGCGCGGCCGCGGGCGGGACGTGATGTGCCCGTGGTGGTGCCAAGGCCTTTCGCGCGGGGGAGGGGAAGCGCTTCCCCCGCGTTTTCTTGTGGTCCGTGTTTCTGTTGACGGTGTCTCTCACCGGGAGGTTGGTCATGTCGGGTGTTGAACGTGTTGTGGTTCGGGGCGGGGTCGTTGGGGATGCCACAGGCCAGATGCCTGTGCCGCCGGACGCGTTGCTGCCGGTGCCGGCGCCGGAGCACCTGGCCGGGGGTGCGGTGTCGATCCGGGAGGCGGTGCCGGGGGACACCGGGTTTATCGATGCGCTGCAGAAGGCGAACAACAAGGCGGTGGGCTTCATGCCGCACGCGCAGCTGGCGGGGCATATCGAGCAGGGGCATGTGTTGGTGGCGGAGGCGATGAAAGGGTCTAAGGTCTGGGGTCTAGGGTCTAGTCAAGAAACGACCCCAGGACAGATCAACGATTCCGCCCTAGACCCTAGACCTCAGACCCTAGACCCTACCCCCGTGGGCTACTGCATCGGCGTGGACAAGTACTTCAAGCGGGAGGACACGGGGGTGATCTATCAGATGAACGTGGTGCCCGGTCGGCGGCGGGGGCTGGTGGGGGCGGCGCTGCTCCGGGCGATGTTGGAGCGGAGCGCGTATGGGGTGAAGCTGTTCTGTTGCTGGTGCGCGCAGGACCTGGAGGCGAACCGGTTCTGGGAGGCGATGGGGTTTGTGCCGATCGCGTTCCGGACGGGGAGTCGGAAGAAGAGCTGGGTCGGTGCGGACGGGGTGAGGCGTAGGGGCCCGCGGATCCACATCTTCTGGCAGAAGCCGGTGCGTGCGTCGGACGCGGCGGCGGCGGAGCGGGAGCGGGCGGTGAAGCGTCTATCGGTCGAGGGGGGAGGCCAGGAGGCGGAGCAGGCCGCGAAGCAGGAGCAGCAGCGCCGCCGCGCCGCGAAGCGTGCGGAGCAGGCGGCGGAGGCGGCGCGTGCGTCGTCGGTGGGCGCGGGGGGTTTGCGTTTTGGTGCGCCGGCGTCGGCGTCGGGCGCGGACCGCGAGGCGCAGCGAGCCGCGAAGGCGGCACGCAAGCGGGCGGAGGCGGAGGTGTCCAAGAAGAACGACCCGGAGCTGGTGGCGATGGCGCGGGAGCTGCGGGACCGCTGGCTGGACGCGGTCGCGGGGCCGGGCGCCGGGCTGCCGGCGGGGGAGTCGGGCGCGGCCGGGCGGGGGCTGCGGCTCGAGGCGCGGGGGAAGTATGCGGTCGGCCGATGTCTCGGGGTCGGGTCGGGGCATGAGGTTGATGCACGGGTGATCGAGGTGGTGGAGGTAAAGCGTCTGGACGCGGCGTGAGCCGGTCGCGTTGGGGGCGGGTGCTGGGGCTCCGTGGCTGGCCCGTGCGTGTTCCGGGCCCTCACCCCTGGCCGACGAACCGGGGCCATGCGCACGCGACCGCCGCGGGCGGGATCCGCCCGGCCGCTAAGCCCTTGCCAATCAACATTCAATAAAAATTGAACCCGCCGGGTGCGAGAATTGCATCAAGCGTGTTTATTGTGCGCACGGGGGCCTATTCGACTTGCCAACCCCGTCGCACGGCGCGATAATAGGCAGACAATGGAGCGACATGTTCAAGAATTAGACACGCTTGTCGAGATCAGTCAGATTCTAAGCGGCGGCATGGAGCTGGGAGAAGTCTTTCAGCGAGCTACGGCCGTGCTTGGGCACTCGCTGGGATTGGATCGGGCGGCACTGACGCTGGAAGACCCGGCGACGCAGCAGCTTCGCATCGTGGCGTCGGTGGGGATGTCCCCGCAGGAGCAGCGGAAGGGGCGGTATGCGGCGGGGGAGGGGGTCTCCGGGCGGGTGTACCAGACCGGTCAGCCGGCGGTGGTGCCGGATATCTCCAAGCAGCCGGACTTCCTGAACCGCACGGGCTCGGCCGACACCGACCCGGCGGGCAAGCGGCAGAGCTACCTCTGCGTGCCGGTGTTCAATGGCCAGCAGACGGTCGGCACGATCGGCGTGCTCAAGCCGTTCACCGACGAGCCGACGCTGCTGTCGGACCAGCGGCTGGTCACGATCTTCGCGGGGATGATCGCGCAGACGATCCGCATCCACCACCAGGTGCGCATGGAGCGGGACCAGTGGCTGGAGGAGAAGCAGCAGCTCACCGACGACCTGCGCGGCCGGTACCGCTTCGACAGCATCATCGGCAGCAGCCCGGCGATGGAGGACGTGCTCGGCACGATCGCACAGGTCGCCTCCTCGCGTGCGACGTGCCTGCTGCTGGGTGAGACCGGCTGTGGGAAGGAACTCGTTGCGAAGGCGATCCACTACAACTCGCCACGCCGCGACAAGCCGCTCATTAAGGTCAACTGCGGCGCGCTGTCGCCGCAGCTGCTCGAGTCGGAGCTGTTCGGGCACATCCAGGGCGCATTCACCGGCGCAGTCCGCGACAAGATCGGCCGGTTCGAGGCGGCCGACGGCGGGACGCTGTTCCTCGACGAGGTCGGCACGCTGGACCCGACGCTGCAGGTCAAGCTGCTGCGCGTCCTGCAGGAGCGCGAGTTTGAGCGCGTCGGCGACCACAAGACGATCAAGACAGACGTCCGCATCATCGCGGCGACCAACCTCGACCTTGAAGAAGAATCGCGCACCGGCACGTTCCGCGACGACCTGTACTACCGCCTGAGCGTGGTGTCGATCAACCTGCCCCCGCTGCGCTCGCGCCGCGAGGACATCCCGATGCTGATCGACCACTTCCTCAAGCGATTCAACGCAGAGAACGAGCGATCGATCACGCGGATCAGCCGGGACGTGTTGAACGTGCTGCTGCGCTACCCCTGGCCGGGCAACGTGCGGGAGCTGGAGAACGCGATCGAGCGGGCGGTGGTGATGTCGACCGGCGACGAGTTGGGCATGGACCTGCTGCCGCTTCAGGTCCGGTTGTTTTCCGAGCAGACGCGCAGCGACGCGGCCGACGAGACCGTCGAGGCGCTGTGCGCCAAGCTGGCGGGCCACGCGATCCGCCAGCTGCAGGTCTATGACGGGCAGGTCTACGACCTGGTTGTCGGCGAGGTCGAGCGGCAGCTCATCCACGAGGCGCTGGTGCACTGCAACGGCGTCAAGCTGCGCGCAGCCGAGTTCCTGGGCATCAACCGCAACACGCTCAACAAGAAGGTCAAGGACCTCGCCGTCCCGATGCCCTGACCGTCGGGGCCGGTGCCTGATTCGTGCGTCAGGCCGGCAGCGCCATCGCGCCCACAAGCTCGCGCACATGAGCCAAGCCGTCCAGGCCCGCCACGAGTGAAGAGACCCGGTCGCAACGCTCGGCCCCCAGCACCGGCTCGGCCAGGGCGCGGAACTTCGCCGAGAGCGCGGCGTCCGACATCGGGTTCCGGGGATCGCCGGTCGGGTACTCGACCACCGCCGTGTGTTCGATGCCGTTATGCAGGACCACGGTCACACGGCTGGGCTGCGCCGCGGGGAAACGCGCCTCGAAAGCCTCGTTCGGCAGCACGCGGACCTTGTCCATGAGCGGGATCAGCGACGCGTCACGCACACGCGCAGCGTCGAACTGCGCCGGCCCGATCGCGCCGTCGGCCAGACCGACCGCGAAGCAGTAGGGCAGCGAGTGGTCCGCGGACTCGCGGGTCTTGGGCCGGTACTTCTTCGGGTCGCCGAGGATGTCCGCCGCGCGGGCGATCACCTCGACCCGCACCTCGTCGATCTCGTCGTTCGCAAAGGCGTGCTCGGCCTTGAGCGACATCAGAGCCGACAGCGGCGCGTGCATCAGCGCTTCGACCGGGAACGACTTGAATGAGCAGTCCGCGATGCGGTAGTGCGCCTCCGCCGAGGTCGGCAGGCCACGCGTCAGGCCCTCGGCATCGAAGGAGCACGCTTCGCCGGCGACACGGCTGTGGCCCATGACGTGGAAGAGCCCTTCCTTGCCGTCGATGATGTGGGCCGGGCCGGTATAGCCGCGCTGCGCGAGCAGCGCCGACTCGACCCCCATGCGTGCGGCCCACGGGTCGACCGTGTTCTTCATCATGGTCAGGTCGCCGGCCGTCACCGCGCCCAGCGAGCCGGTGCGCGACGCGGCGATACCCGTCGCATTGACCAGCTCATCCACCGACAGCCCGAGGACCTTGCCCGCGGCGAGCCCGGCGGCGAAGCCCGACAGCGTCGCGTGGTGCCAGCCGTACTCGCGGATGCCCGGCCGACCGATCTCCGCGAACCGGCACTGCAGTTCGTAAACGACTACGGTCGCGAGGATCATGTCACGGCCCGATCGCCCGAGCGCTTCGCAGAGCGCCAGGGGCCCGCAGATCAGGTCCGACGGGTGCGCGGGGTCGGCCTTCCAGTAGACATCGTTGAAGTCCAGTGCGCGCACCCGGTGGCTGTTGAGGAACGCCGCGTCGACCGGGTTCGTGCTGAATTCACTGCAGAAAACGCCGCACGGGCCGTGCGCGCCACCGGCCATCGCGCGCGTGTGGTCGAGCAGGATCCGCGCGTCGTGGGTCGCGCTGCCCGCCGCCGCGCAGCCCAACGAGTCGAACCAGAAACGCTTGGCCAGCGCGACCGACTCGGGGCTCAGGTCCTCGTAGCGCAGAGCCGAGACCCACTCGGCGAGGTCGCGCGCAATGAAGCGGTCGGCGCGGTAAGGCGGCGGGGCGATGGTTGCGGTCGGCATGCGGGGGTATCTCGGAGGTGGTCGCTAGAGTCGTTGTGCGATGAGCGCCGCGGTCCCGGTGGTGGTTCCGCGGCCAGCGGGGCCGGCGACGTCGCGGGTCTGGATCTCGCCGGCCGCCACGGCGTCGGCGACAGCGGATTCGATGGCGTCGGCCTTGGGCGTCTCCCCGAGCCAGCGGAGCATCATCGCGGCGCTGAGGATCATGGCGACGGGGTTCGCTCGGTCCTGCCCCGCGAGGTCGGGGGCCGAGCCGTGCGTGGGCTCGAAGACGGCAAAGTCGTCGCCAATATTCGATGAAGGCGCAAAGCCCAGCCCGCCGACAAGCCCCGCCGCGAGGTCGCTGGCGATGTCACCGAACATGTTCTCCGCGACGATCACATCGAAGCGCGTCGGGTCGGTGACCAAGTGCATACACGCGACGTCCATGTTGGCCTCCGCCGCCTCGATACCGGGGTACTGCCGCGCCACATCGCGGAAGGCCCGGGTCATCAGCCCGCCGGTCTCGCGCAGGACGTTGGGCTTCTCCAGCAGCGTGACCCGCCGGCGGTGGTGGTCCCGCGCGTAGCCAAAGGCGGCGCGGCAGATGCGTTCGCAGCCGGCCCGGCTCATGATGCGCGTCGAGACCGCAACGCTCTCGAGCCCGGCATCGAACCAGCGCCGCATCTTCGCGGGGTGGCCTGTATCGGGGTCGGCCATCTGGCGCGCGAGCGGCTCAGGCAGCGGGTGCCACTCGATCCCGCCGTACAACCCCTCGGTGTTCTCGCGGAAGACGACCAGGTCGATGTCGTCGCGGAGGTTCAGCGGGTTGCCGGGGATGGCCCGGCATGGACGCAGCGCGGTGTGCAGCTCGAACAGCTGCCGGAGACGGACGATCGGGCTGGTGTAGCGCCGCCCCGTGCCGCGCAGCGTTGGGGCGAGCTCGGCTTCGGCCTCGTCGGCGGGCTTACTGGTGATCGCGCCGAACAGCGCCGCGTCGCAGCCGCGCAGGGTCTCGATTGTCTCTGGCGGCAGGGCGTCGCCAGACTCACACCAGCACGCCCAGCCGACCCGGCCGGCCGGGTAGTCGGCCTCGAAGCCGGCCGCGTTCAGCACGGTGCGCGCGGCGGCGACGACCTCGGGCCCGATCCCGTCGCCGGGCAACAGCGCGATACGGCAGCGTTTCATCGCGCCCCCCCGACCGCCGGGTTAAGCCGGCCGGCGACCCACGGCTCCAGGCCGCCGGCTACAACGAGCTGCTGCGCGACAGCGCTCACCGGCATAAAGCGAAACGACGCGCTGCCGCAGGTCACCGAGGAAGCACCGAAGTCGACCGCGATCTCGGGGCCGACGATCGTGCGGTCGCCCAATACCAGCCGCTGCGCAAACATGCCGGCCAGGTGGTCGGCCAGCGCCGGGCACTCGATCACGACCAGCCCGTTGTTGAAGGCGTTGCGTTGGAAGGTCTGGCTCGCGCTCGCCGCGACCACGACGCGGATGCCGCTCGACAGCAGGGCTGTCGCTGCCTGTTCCCGGCTGGAACCCGTGCCGAAGTTGCGCCCGGTGACGAGGATGTCGCCTACGTTCACGGTCTCGCGGAACGCCGGGTCGTAGTTGACCATCGCGTGGCCGCGCTGCTGCTCGCGGGTGATGTCGTCGCGGTAGGTGACGTCTTTGCCATAGATCCCGTCGGTGTTGATGTTGTCCAGGGGCAGGTACAACGCCCGGCCGACGCACCGACTGGGGAAGCCGTCGACGATGGCCTGCGGTGTCTGCGTCTCGCCCGGCGAAGTGAATGCCCGGCAGGTGCCATAAGGTTCCCGTGAAACATCGTCGGGCGATGCGATGTACCCGCGTGCGGCGCTCTCGGCCACGACCGCGGGGTTGGCGAGGTAGCACTCGGCGTCGGCCGAGCCCATGCGGCCCTCGAAGTTCCGGTTGGTCGCGCTGATGCCGACCTCGCCCGGCTCCAAGGTGCCGCGGCCCAGCCCGATGCACGCGCCGCAGCCCGGCGGGAGCGCGACCGCACCCGCCGAGAGCAGGCGTTGCCAGGCACCGCTCGCACGGGCGGCGTCTTCCACTTCGCTGGACGCCGCGGCGATGTAGAACGAGACGCCCGGCGCGACGGCACGCCCGCCCTCGAAGACACGCGCGGCGGACTCGAGGTCCTTCAGCCGGCCGTTGACACAGCCCATCAGGTAGGCCTTGTCGATGCGGACCTGCTCCGTCATGAGCTCGCTTGCGGGGCGGGCGTTACCGATGTTGTTCGGCCCGGTGACGTGGGGTGAGAGAGTCGCGAGGTCGAGTTCGATCTCGCGAACGTAGACCGCGTCCGGGTCGGCTGTCAGAAGGTACCGGTCGTGCCACTGCTGGTCCAGTCCGTCCGCCCAGGGCGCGGGCCGTCCCGCCGAGGCGAGCGCGTTGACGCGTTCCCGCAGGTAGGCGTAGGCCACGCCGTCGAACGGGAACCAGCCGGCGAGCGCGCCCCACTCGGTGGTCATGTTGGCGATGGTCAGGCGGTCTTCGATCGACAGCGACAGGACCCCGTCGCCGTGGAATTCCACGGCGGTATTGAGCACCTCGCCGGCGTTGAACAGTGCGCACAGGGTGAGGATCACGTCCTTGCCGGTCACGCCCGGGGGGAGTTCGCTGTGCAGCACGACGCGGACCTGCGGCGGGACCTGCCACCACGTCTCCCCGGTCGCCCAGATCGCCGCGGCATCGGTGCGGACGACCGGCGTGCCGAGCGCGCCCAGCGCGCCGTACATGTTCGCGTGCGAGTCCGAACCGACTACGAGCGAGCCGGGCGTAACCAGCCCCTCCTCGATCATGACCTGGTGCGCGATGCCGCGGCCCGGCGGGTAGAAGCGGACCCCCTGGCGCTCGGCGAACGCGCGGATCGCCGCGTACTTGGCCAGGTTCTCCGGCGTGTGGTTCTGGATGTCGTGGTCGATCGCGATCACCGGCTGATCGGGGTCCAACACCCGGTCATCGGCCCCGGCGATCGCGCGGAACTTCGGCAGCACCGCGCTGGTGTTGTCGTGCGTCATCACGTGCCGCGGGCGGATGACGACAAAGTCGCCCGCGCGCGGTGGGCGCGGGGCGTCCCACCCGACGGTGTGGCGGGCGACCATCTTCTCGATCGCGGTCCTCGGTTCGGCCGACATCCTCACGCCCCCCGTCCCGCACGCCGGCCGAGGAACTTCGCGATGTCGAAGTCCACGAAGTCGGCGTGGTGGAAGATGATGCACTCGATGGACCGCTCGATCCGGTCGCCCTCGTGGCTGTGCGCGGCGATGAGGTGCATCACCGCCGGCGGCAGGCCGTGCCGGTCCGCGAGTGCCACGCCGGTGAACGGGTGCCGCAGGAGCCGGCCGGTCTCGCCCTGCGTCGGGTTCCCCGCCGCGTCCAACTCGAACTCAACCAGCTTGCCCACGTCCGCGAGCAGCGCCCCGGCCAGCAGCACATCGAGGTCGATCGGGACGCGGCCATCGAACGTCTCGCCCAGCACGCGCGCGATGGCGAGGCACTGCAGGGCGCAGCTGTTGAGGTGTTCGATAAAGCCCATGCGGGTCTCGCCGGCCAGCAACGTGAAGGGGATCGCGCGGAGCTGCTGCACGGTCCAGCCCCGGCCGGCGTTGCCCGTGCGGATCGCGTCGTCCCAGGCCGATGCCACGCGCATGCGCAAGGACGCGTCGCGTACCTCGGCGAGCACGGGGAAAAGCCCGAGCACGCGGTCGTAGTCCTCGGTCGTCAGGTCGGTCACTGCGGGTCCTCGGAAGGCGGGTGCTGTTCGCGGTCGATGGTGCGGTCAAAGCCCGGGTCATCGCGCGTCGCGAGCGCCACGAATCGGTTGATCGGTTCGTGTTGCTCCTCGGCGTGGAGGCGGGCGATGTTGGGCAGCCGGCCGATGATGACAAAGAGCAATGCCGACTCGGGGGCGAAGCCCATGTCCAGCAGCAGCCCGGCCGCGACGCCGTCGATGTTGATCGGTACGCGCTTGCGTTCGTGCAGCAGCCGGCCGATCTCGCGGACCCGGCGGAGGTGTCGGCCGTCCCAGCCAAGCTCGTCGGCGAGCTGGATGAGTCGGCGGACGCGCGGGTCGGCGTCTTCCTGGACCTGCCGGCGGGGCTCGGGGTCACCCGCGCTGGTGTGGAAGCGGTGGCCGTAGCCCCAGATACGCTGGCCAGCGTCGATGCGCGCCTCGACATAGCCGGTCGTGCACGCGCCGCTGCGGTCGAGCTCGACCAGCTCGGCCATCGCGCGTTCGAGCGCGCCGAAGTGGTAGGGGCCCATCGCGGTCGAGATAAACCCGATCGCGCTCGCGGCGAACGGGGCGCGGACGCTGGCGGCGACCCGCGCGCTGTGCGTCGAGGGCGAAGTCACCCCGTGCTCGCAGAGCGACACCAGGTACGCGTCCAGCATCGCCGCCTCGCGCGGGGCGGGAAGTCGGCCGAGCAGCTGGAAGAACACCATCTCGATGTAGCTGGTCGAGCCGACCAGCGCCCCGATCGGCTCGCCGCGTGCGATGATCTCGCCGTCGCGGACGCAGCTCTCGCCGGCGAACCGCCGGGGCCGGGGGGCGGTCGTGGAAGAGGCGGTGGTCGTCATCGTGTAGGGCTCCCGGCAAGGTCGCGGCGCGCTGCGTCGACCGATCGAGGTGTTGAAAGTTCGTTCGCGAGGGTCTCGATCGCTGTAGTAAGCACGCGGATCGATCGCGCGTACTCTTCCAGGTCGAGCCGCTCGTCCGGGGCGTGGTCGAGCGCGCTGTCGCCCGGGCCGTAGGCGGCGATCGGGCACCGCCAGACGGGCGCGACGACGTTGAGGTCGGCGGTGCCGGTCTTCAGCTTCGGGTGCGGGCGTGCGCCCTGGGCCCGGATCGCCGACGAGAGCGCCCGTGCGACCGGGTTGTTGCGGTCGGTCGCGTGCGCGGCCTCGGCCCCGTGTGCGCTCAGTTCCACATGCTCCCCGGCTAGCCCGCGCAGCTCGGCCTCGAATTCATCCGGATCGACGCCCGGGGGCAGGCGGAAGCCGCCTTCAATCAACGCCCGCTGCGTCAGCCCGTCGCAGGCCGTCTCCAGCCGCTGTATCGTCGCCTGAACCGTGTGGAAGATGCCGTGCCGGCCCGCGTTCAGTTCGGCAACGTACGCGAGCACGCGCGACCACCACGCGGCTACCTCATCGCCCATCGACGGCTGCTGACCCGCGCTGTGAGCGTTTGGGCCGGTCGCCGTCGCGGTCACGACCAGCCGGCCCTTGTAGCCGAGCGTCACGCCCTCCCACCCGCTGGGCTCGCCGATGATGCACGCGTCCGGGCGGTAACGCGGCACCAGGTGCCTCGCCCCGGGCGAGGTCGGCGACTCTTCGCCCACCGCACCGGCCACCGTGACGCGGACGCCCTCGGGCAGCTCGGCACGCGCGGCCGCGACCAGCATCGCCGACAGCGGGCCCTTCGCGTCGACGCTGCCCCGGCCGTGCAGGATGTTGTCCTCGACGCGGACCGGGATGTCCCCGGGCACCGTGTCGATGTGCCCAAGCAAAACCAGATGCACGGCCGCGGCGTGCTCAGACGCACCGCGGTGCGCCAGCGCGTTGCCGACGGCGTCGATCTCCGTGTCCATGCCCATGCGGTCGGCGTGGCCCTGAAATACCTCGGCCGCGCGCCGCTCGTCGCCCGATACGCTGGGGGTCGACACCAGGTCGAACAGCACGCGCACGTCATCGTCGTTGATCTCGATCGGCGTCGTGGTCATCCGCTGGTCACCCCCTGCATGAACCGTGTACCCGCGCCATTGCGGGCCCGGGCGATCGGGTGGTCGCCCTGAGCCGAGCCGATGATGGCTGTTGCCACCCCGCCGCACAGCGCTTCCTCCGCGGCGAGCACCTTGTTCTTCATCCGCCCCATCGCGGCGGCGTGCGCGGTGTCCATCTCGTCGGCACCACAGGCCGTGATCAGCGATGCCGGGTCGGCCGGGTCACGGAGCAGGCCCGGCACGTTGGAGAGCAGAAGCAGCTCGTCGGCCCCGAGCGCCGCCGCCGTCGCCGCCGCCGCGCGGTCCGCATCCACATTGATCGCCACACCCTCCGGGGTGACCGCCGGCGGGGTGAGCACCGGTACCCGGCCCGCGTCCAGCAGCAGGTTCAGGAACGCCGCATCCACCGACACCACCCGCCCCGACAAATCGTCACGCACGATGACCGTTCGGCCGTCCTCTACCGACCGGATCGCGGTCTTGCGTTCGCCGGTCCACAGCCCCGCGTCGATCCCGCTGAGCCCGACCGCGTCTACGCCCTCGGCCCGCAGCGCCTCGACCAGCCCCTTGTTCACCTTGCCGCAGTAGACCATCTCGAAGACCTCGAGGGTCCGGCGGTCGGTGCGGCGCGACTGCTGGCCGCCGGGGCTGGTGATCGTGCGCGTCGGGTGGCCGAGCGCCTCGGCCACGACGTTGGTCTCGTGCGAGCCGCCGTGCACGACGACCAGCCGCTCGCCCGCGCGCACCAGCCCGGCGATCTCCGCCGCCATCCCGTTCGGGTCAATGCCCTCGCCCCCGCCGATCTTGATCACCAGCATGCTCATGAAACGCTCCAAAAAATCAGGCCGGGTGCAGCCCCGGGAAGGTCAGCCCAAGGGTCTGGTCCAGGCCCAGGGCGAGGTTCATCGATTGCACGGCCGACCCCGCCGCGCCCTTGACCAGGTTGTCGATCGCACTGACCGCGATGACCCGGCCCGAGCGCTCATCGACCGCGAAGCCCACGTCCGCGAAGTTCGAGCCCACCAGCACGCGCGGGTCGGGGAGGCGGTTGGGACCGGAGCGGTCCGCGACCAGCCGGACGAACGGCGTGTCCCGGTACGCCTCGCGGAACAGACGCCAGAGTTCCTTCATCTCCAACCGCCGGGTGGGCTCGACGTGCGCGGTGCACAGCACGCCGCGGACCATGTCGACCGCGCTGACCGTCGCGTCCAGGTCCAGCTCGCCCAGCGATTGGAACACCTCGGCCAGGTGGCGGTGCCCCGACGGGCTGTAGGTCCGCACGGTACGGGCGCGGACCGGGTGGTGCGAGCCGGCCGAGGGCTCGGCCCCCGCTTCGGACGAGCCGACCTTGACGTCGGCGATCGCCCGGCGGATGAGCCCGGCCCGCGCCAGGGGCAGGAGCGCCAGGGTCATCGCCGTCGCGTTGCAGCCGACGCCGGATACGAGCCGCGCACCGTTCAGCCGATCGCCCGTGACTTCGGGCAGACCGTAAACCGCTTCGCCCAACCGCGTGGGGGACGGGTGGTCTTCGCCGTACCACCGCCGGTAGTCGTCGGGGTTGCTGAGGCGGAAGTCGGCGGACAGGTCGACGACCAGCGGCGCGAGCTGCCGCCAGCGTTCGATCTCGCCGGCCGCGCGGCCGTGCGGCATGCACAGGAACAACACGTCGCACGGGCCGACGTCATCGGGTGTGCAGAACGGCGTGTCGATCACGCCGCGCAGGTTCGGGTGCCGGCGGTGCAGGGGCTGGCCGGCCAGCGCCCGCGAGGAGACCTGGCCGACCTCGGCCCGGGGGTGGCCGTGCAGCAGCCGGAGCAGTTCCCCGCCGGTGTACCCGCTGCCGCCGATGATGGAAGCGCGCAAGCTCATGCGGACGCGGCCTCCCGCGCGCGGAGCGTGTCAGCGATCGACGCGGCGTAACGGGCGATCAGGCCAGGGATATCCACGCCCGTCGTCGTGATGCTGTTGCGGAACTCCATCGAGTGGTTCAGCTCGTTGACCAGCAGCCCGCGCCGCGGGCACTCCAGCAGGTCCACCGCGACCAGGTCCGCGCCGACCGCCTTGGCCGAGCGCCGCGCGATCGACCGCAACGCGTCGGTCAGCTCCAGCCCCTCTGCCGTCGCGCCGCGCGCGGTGTTCGTGACCCAGTGCGCGCTGTGCCGGACAATCGCCGCGACCGGCTCGCCGCCAACCACAAACACGCGGATATCGCGGTCGGGCTTGTCGATGTGCTCCTGCACGTAGAACACGCCCTGCTGGGCGGACCCGAGCGTCGCTCGGTGTTCGAGCAGCGCCTCCGCCGCGTCCCGGTCGTTGACCCGCGCGACCAGCCGGCCCCAGCTCCCGACCGTCGGCTTGAGCACCGCGGGGTAGCCGATCGCCTCGATCGCCACCAGTCCCGACTCGACCCCCGTGGCGACACGGACTGCGGGCGTCGGTACACCGGCCCGCAGCAGCGCGATCGTCGTCGCCAGCTTGTCCGAGCACGCCTCGACCGCCGACAGCGGGTTGATGCACCGCACGCCGAGCCCTTCGAGGACCCGCACCGCCGTGAGCGTCGCGGTCAGACTCACCGACCGGTCCAGCACCGCGTCGTAGCGCCGCCAGTCGCCGGCGTCCGCCGGGTCAAACACCGCCGACCGCAGGTCGATCGGGTCTACGTCGATCCCCTGCCCCTCGAACGCATCCAACAGCAGGCGTTCTTCGGTCCGCAGGCGGGTATAGGTCATCGCGAGTCGCATTCGGGTCGTCCTTGTTCGGGGCTGAAAATCACGGGGTTCCGCGGGGTTACTCGCCCCAGTCTTCCTCGACCTCGGGCGCCAGCTCCAGCCGGATCGGCTGCGTGCAGGTCACCTCGAGTTCGGCGCTGCAGGCCGAGCAGTGCGCGATCTCACCGTTCAGAGGCGGGCGGGCAAAGCGGATCTCCGCGTCACATTCGGGGCAGAGGGCGGGGGGGGTCGTCGTCTCGAGCATGGTGGGTACCTTTCGGGTCGTGGATAGAAAAACCCCCGAACAGCGTCCGGGGGTCTGGAAGGTTGGTCTGTCGTGTGGAGCGTTCTAGTGAATCGCTCGACCCTCAGCCACCGCCACAGCCCGGACGCCGGAGGCGTCTTTGGCTTTGACGGATTTTTTGGTCAGGAAGGTCATGGCGGGACAAGATATCGGCCGAAACCCGGGCGTCAATCCAGTAGTGGATTAACCTGTAGGGGCCTCCCTAGGTCCACACCGGCTCGTGTCATGCTGCACAACGCACGATGGGACACATCGTCATGGCGCGTCCGTGACCGGACGGAGCACCAGGTGTTGCAGGTCAAACACCGCGACGCCGGGCATGTCAACAATGCTCACCGTGAGGTCGTATGTGCCGGCCCGCTCAACGACTAACTCGCCGACGGTGTCGGTCTGCCGCTCGAACCAGCCGCCGGTGTCCTGGCTCTCGGCGGTCACGCGCGAGCCGGCGAGCTCCACCGCGTAGGTGCCGCCGCCATCGCCCGCGCAGCCGTAGCTCACATCGACCGTGTACCGCCCGGGTGCCGTAACCGTGACCGGCCAGCTAACCGAGGTGGAGGCGTCGACCCAGTAGCCCACGCTCCCGCGCTGTGCGTCGTAACGGGCTGAGCCGTGGATCGCCGCATCGGCCGCCCGCAGCGTCAGCACGCCGTTGTGGTCGGGCCGCACGGAGAACGGCGGGGCGGTCGGCGGCGCCGCGAAGCGCATCGCAACCACCGTCGCATGCGGGTCGGGCTCTACCCCGGACAGATCCACCGCGACCGATCCATCCTCCAACCGTTCAAACGCGAGCGCCGGGCGCCCGGCATCCGCGTGGGCCCACACCTCGACGATCTCACCCTCGATCACCGGCAGCACCAGTCTCCTGTCCGGGGGGAACGCGAAGACGTGGCAGTACAGCGTGCTGCCGTTCAGCGTGCAGCAGCCCCATGCCGGCGGCTGGGAGTAGGGCGATGCCTGCGATCCGTACACCGTGTCGCCGTGCATCGACATCCACCGCCCGATCGCCTCGAGCCGGTCGCGGTGGGTTTGCGGGATCGATCCATCATCCTTCGGGCCGATGTTCAGGAGCATGTTCCCGCCCATGCTCGCACAGCGGATCACCTGGTGGACCAGTTCGGTCTGGCTGTAGTAGTTGCCTTCATCGTGCCGCCAGCCCCAGTTGCCGTGCCGGTTCATGGTCTGGCAGGTCTCCCAGTCTGCGCCGGGGTTGCGTGTGAGCAGTTCCTGCTCGGGCGTGCCGAAGTCGCCAAGGTAATGATCGTCGGTGTTCATGCCCTGCATGCCGGCCCGGCCCTTGTCGATCCGGTTGTTGATCAGCGCGTCGGGCTGCAGCCCGCGCACAAAGTCCCAGAACTCGTGTGCCCGCTCGCTGTCCCACGTGTCGTACCACTCCCCATCGAACCAGACGACATCGATCGGGCCGTAGCCGGTCAGCAGCTCGCGGAGCTGGTCCTTCATGAACTGGATGTACCGCTCGAAGTCCGCGTCCTCCTCGGGCCGGGGGTCAAAGTCGTGGCGCGGCAGATAGTCGGGGTGGTCCAGGTCGATAATCGAGTAATACAGACCGAAGCGCAGCCCGTGTCGGCGGCACGCCTCGGACAGCTCCCGGACGATGTCCCTGCGGAAAGGCGTCGACATCACATCGAAGTCCGTGTACGCCGAGTCGAACAGGCAGAACCCGTCGTGGTGCTTGGACGTCACCACCAGGTAGCGCATGCCCGCGTCTTTTGCGGCCAGGACGATCTCGTCGGCATCAAAATCGACCGGGTTGAAGTCGTCCAACAGGGCCTGCCAGTCCTCGGGGTTGCGGAAACCGAAGTACTCCACGAAGCCCACGGGCTGGCCGTCCCACTCGCCGGCCGCGACCGAGTAGAGCCCGAAGTGGATGAACATCCCGAAACGCGCTTCGCGGAACCACGCCATGCGTGCGTCCTGGTCCGTCACGGGCTCGGGCTCTGCCGCCGCCGGCGTGGCGTTACAGGCCACGGCGGACAGGCAGAGGCACAGCCACCCCATTGATGCAAGCGATCTCATCATCGGTCTCCGGTTAAAAAGAAAAGGCAAACGTGTGGGTCAGGTGGCCTTGTCGGCGTACCCCAGGCCGGCACCGCCATCGACCATCATCACCTGCCCGGTGATGAACGCGGCCTCGTCGCTGGCGAGGAAGGCGCAGACCTCGCCGACCTCGTCGATCGTGGCCATCCGCCCCACGGGGTGCCAGCGGTCGACCATCTCGAGCGCGGCCTTCGGGTCGTACTCGGTGTCGGCCCACTCCTGCATGAGCGGGGTCATGACACCCGCCGGCGCGACCGCATTGACACGCACTCCGCGCGGCGCGAGGTCCAGCGCCAGCGCCTTGGTCATGCCGATCTGCCCGGCCTTGGTCGTGACATAGCTGCACGCCCCGGCCTGGCCGATCTCGCCAACCGCGCTGGACATGTTGATGATGCTGCCCCGTGTCTCGAGCAGGTGTGGCAGCGCGAGCTTGCAGCCCAGGAACGTGCTGGTCAGGTTCAGCCGGAGCAGCGACTCGAAGTCGTCCAGCCCGACCTGGTCGATCGTCATCGCCGGCGGGTGCCAGCCGGCGTTGTTGATGAAACAGTCCAGCCGGCCGAAGCGCTCAAGGGTACGGTCGATCAGCCCGCGCATCGCATCTTCGCGGGTGACATCGCAGGGGATGAATAGCGCGTCGATGCCCGCGTCACGCAGGGACCGCTCGGCGTCCTGGCCCGCGGCCTCCCCGCGCGCCGCGATCACGACCCTGCCGCCGTGCCGGCCCATCACACGGGCGCAGCCGAGCCCGATCCCCTTGCTGCCGCCGGTCACAACAACGACTTTATCCTGCAGCTTCATGCCCGTTGTGCTCGGGGGATCGGGGTCTTACTCGGACGTGTCGAAGTAGAACGCGAAAAACTCATCCAGGGTCCCGCGGAAAAACGCCTTGGCCAGGAACTCGTTGCCGGTCTGGTCGCCCCAGGAATAGTAGATGACGACCTGGCCGTCGAACTCGGTGTAGTCGATATCGGAGTTGTTCCGGTTCAGCGCGCCGCGGATGTGCTCGATCTGCTCGCGGGTCAGCCGATCCGACGCGATGGCCTTGTCGCGGTCATCGAACGTTATGACCGGGTTGCCCGGGCTGATCTCCCAGGTTGCCAGGTCCCGGCTTCGGACCATGTGGGTCTCGAACCGGTACCCGCCGATCGCTTCGAGGTGGGTCATGTAGTACCACCCGTTGGACCAGCGGATCGTCGGGCAGGCGGAGTACTTTTCTTTGGTGTAGACGGCCGGCTCGGGCAGCAGCGTCCACTCGAGCAGGTCGTCGGACAACGCGAACCGGCCGGTAAAGCGTTGGCCGGCGACCTCGGGCGGCCCGCCGACCTCGAAGGCCATGACATATCCGTCCTCCGCCTTGCAGACGCTGGTGTTATAGAGCTCCCAACCCGGCAGGTCGAGGGCGACGTGCTCCTCCCAGTGTTCGAGGTCGGTGGAGACAAAGACCCGGACGATCGAGCTGCCCCATCCCGCGGTGCCGTAGACATACATCGTGCCGTCCTCGGCATAGGCCGAGCCCAGCGCATGCCCGTGTGCGAACGCGGGTGTGGCTTGGCCCGTCGCGACATCGACGAGTTGGAAGTAGGGCTGGCCGGTCGTGTTGCCGTGGTAGCCGGGCCGGATCGACTCGAAGCGGTATAGCGTGTCCTTGAACACGACCGGGCTGGTCTCGACCGTGTCTACATCGATCGTACCGATCTTCTCGATCGGTGAGCCCTCGCCGGGCCGGGCCTCACTCGCGTCTACATAAGGCGCGCGGCCTCCTAGAAACACCGCTCCCGACAACGCCAAAAGGAAACCAGGTACCAGAAAACGAAGGATGTTCATGGACTTTACCGTTGCTGGGTTTCGACCGGTCGAGGGTAAGTGAGGGGATCACTCGCCGACCGTGGCTGCGGCATGCGAGGTGCAGGATGGGCGCGGCAGCGCCTGCTGTGCGGCGACAAGGGTGACTATTCGCCGGCCAATTCGGGGCTGAAGATGAGGGGCTCGACCAGGACCGCGGTATGGTCGATGTGTCGGCCGATCGCGCGGGCGGCGGCGTCCGCGTCTCCGTCCATCAACGCGGCGATGATCTCCAAGTGCTCGTCGACCGCCTGGACCTGGATGTCGTGCTGGTTGCCCGCGACCTCGCGGATGACCCGCATCATCTCCTTGTAGCGGTCCAGCTCGTGACGGATCCGGCCGTTGCCGCAGTGCTCGGCGATCAGCGTGTGCAGGGCCATGTCCTGGTCGATCGCCTTCGACGACCACTCGGGCGAGCCGATGTCGGCTTTGGCGAGTGCCTTAAAGGTTTGTGTGAGCGCGACCAACCGGTTCTTAGGGATGTGCCCGCAGGCCAGGCGTGTCGCCTCGACCTCCAGCACGCGACGCATGTGATAGACCTCGCGGAGCTGGCGGACCCCGAAAGGCAGGCAGACCGCCCCGCGGTTGGGCAGCAGCTCAACCAGTCCGATGCTGTGAAGTTCCACCAACGCCTCCCGGACGGGCGTCGCGCTCACGCCGAGTTGGCCGGCGAGCTTGGTCACGACCAGGCGGTCGCCCGCGGTCAGTCCCCCGGTAAAGATCGACTGCATCAGGTGCCCGGCCACCTTGGCCCGGAGACTGATGACCGAGGGGATCGGGGTCACCGAACTGTGGGTCGTGTTCTGAGTCATCCAAGAATGATATACGATATTTATCGTGTGTCAAGCCGCCTCTCCGGCGGACGGATGCCGAAAACCCCGCGATAAGGTGTGTAGTCGGCAAAAAACAAGCACAACCCTTCATCGGAATTGACGGGATGGATATCTTAGATTATATATGATGTATTCTTTCGGCCTCTGCCGTCCCACGAACTCGCCTTATGGCCCAAGTCTCCACTCAATCCCGTGTCTGCGAGCCGGCCTCGGTCCGCACGCTGTGTGCCAGGCTGCTGGAGTTGCACGGAATGGCCGTGACGGACGCCCGGCTCCTCGCGGACTCGCTGGTCGAATCCAACCTGCGCGGGATCGACTCCCACGGGGTCGCCCGCTTGCAGCACTACCTCAGACGGATCCGCCACGGCAGTATCGAGGCCCGGCCGACCATGGCGTTTGAAAAGCTCGGTCCGGCGGCGGGTCGGCTGGATGGCGGGCACGGCATGGGCCAGCTTGTCATGGCCCGCGCGGCGGACGAGTCGGTCCGCCTCGCCCAAGACAGCGGGGCGGGCTGGGTGAGCATCTGCAACTCGTCGCACTGCGGGGCGCTGTCGTATTTCGGGCTACAGATCGCGGCCGCAGGGATGATCGGCCTGGTCTTCACGCACGTCGACCCGATGGTGCTGCCGCACGGCGGTCGTGAACCGTTCTGCGGGACCAACCCGATCTGCATCACGATGCCCGGCCGGGACGGGCGCGACCTCTGCCTGGACATGGCGACGAGCGTGACCCCGTGGAACAGCGTTGCGAACGCCGCGATGGAAGGCGTGCCGATCCCCTCGGGGTGGGCCGTGGACGGGCAAGGCCGAGACACCAACAACGCCTCGGAGGTTGCTGCGCTTTACCCGGTCGCGGGCTACAAGGGCGCGGGTCTTGGGCTGGTGATTGATGTGCTGTGCGCAATGCTGTCGGGGGCACCGATCGGGCCGGATATCCCTAAGATGTACGGCGACTATACGGAGCGCCGGCGTCTGGGCGGGCTGGTGGGTGCGATCGATATCAAGCGGTTTGTCCCGGTCGACGAGTTCCGCGACCGCATCGAACAGATGCTCGGCCGGTGGGTACGGATCAAGCCCGCGCAACCCGGGGGGCGGGTGCAGTTCCCTGGCGAGCCGGAGCTGGACTGCCGCGCGAAACGGTTGCGGGAGGGTGTGCCGTTGGGCCTGAACCTGATCGAAGAGCTCACGGGCCTGGCGGACAAGCACGGGCTGCCCCGCCTGCGGATCATGGGCCCGCCGGATAACACAGGTCCGGGTACTGTCGCCAGCAAGGCGGAGACGAGCCAGCCCGCCCGACACGCCGAGTAACGCCGACCCATGCCTCCCGCGCCCCCGCCCCAACTCGCCGCCGGGTTCCATACGGTGGACCTGGTCATCATCATCGGCTATCTCGTGGGCATCGTTGCGCTGGGGCTCTGGGCCGCGCGCCGCGAGAAAGACACGGCGAACGATTACTTCCTGGCCGGCCGCAACCTGCGCTGGCCGGTCATCGGGCTCTCGCTGTTTGCGACCAACATCTCGACGGTACACCTGGTCGGCCTGGCGTCGGCCGGGTACGAGCACGGGCTGGTCTTCGGCAACTTCGAGTGGCTCGCGGCGTTCTGCCTGATCCTGCTCGGGCTCGTCTTTGCGCCGTTCTACTTCCGCAACCGTGTCACCACGCTGCCCGAGTACCTCGAGAGGCGGTTCTCGCCAGCGTCGCGCACGATGCTCGCGGTGATGGCGGTCTTCGGCGCGCTGTTCATCCACATCGGCGTTTCGCTGTATGCGGGGGCCACGATCATCGAGGGCTTCTTCGGTCTCAACGTCTATGTGTCGATCCTGATCATCTCCGCGGCGACCGCGCTCTACACCGTGGTCGGCGGGCTGCTCGCGGTCGTGGTGACCGAGTCGGTGCAGACCGTGCTGCTGCTCGCCGGGGCACTGATCATCACGGTGCTCGGCGTGATCGCGCTGGGCGACGCGGGGGTCGGTGACTGGGCCGCGTTCAAGGCCGCGACGAAACCCGACCAGCTCTCGATGCTTCACGCCGATGGGGGCTTCGCCTGGTACGCCATGCTGCTGGGCTACCCGGTGCTGGGGGTGTGGTACTGGTGTGCCGACCAGACGATCGTGCAACGTGTGCTCGGCGCTCGTAGCGAACGCGATGCGATGGTCGGGCCCATCTTCGCCGGGTTCATTAAGGTCCTGCCCGTGTTCCTGATGGTGTTCCCCGGCGTGATGGCGTACATCCTCTTCAGGGACGCCATCGGCGAGAACCCCGACCAGGCGCTGCCCGTACTCATCGACCGGCTCGTGCCAGTTGGGCTCAAGGGGCTGCTCGCGGCGGGGCTGCTCGCGGCGCTGATGTCTACCGTGGCCGGGGCGCTAAACGCCGCGTCGACGCTGGTCTCGATCGACATCGTCCAGCGGCTCCGGCCGGAGACCCCGGAGAAATCACTCGTCTTCATCGGCCGGGTGACCGCGGTCGTGGTGATGGTGCTAGCGATCCTGTGGAGCACGCAGGGCGGGCGGTTCGGCGGGATCTTCGCGGGGCTGAACCAGATGATCGCCTGCCTCGCCCCGCCGATCACCGCGGTGTTCGTGCTGGGCGTGTTCTGGCCGCGCGGCACGCAGCAGGCCGCGCTAGCCACGCTCCTCGGCGGGTCGCTCCTTGGAGCGGTTGTCTTCGTCATCGACTTTCCCGCGGTCTCCGGCCACCTCTTCGGCAACAACGCCGACGGTGATGCTATCCAGTTCGTCTCGCACACGCTGGGCATCCCCTTCATGCTCCAGGCGTGGTGGCTCTGTGTGATCTGTTGCGTGCTGTTTGTCGCGGTCTCGCTGGCTACACCCCGACCCCGGCCCGATCAGACCGACGGGCTGTGCTGGGCCAACCCGCTGTCGGCGCTGCTCGGTAAGCCGCTGAAAGGCGGTGCCCGCGACCCGCGCATCCTGGCGCTGTTCCTGTTTGTTTTCGTCGTCCTCCTGTACTGGTGCTTCCGCTGACACTCCGCTGATGGAAGAAGGTGCTTCATGACACCGCGTCTCCCGATCGCTCTGCTGGCCTGCACGCTCTGGCTGGTGGGCTGCGGTTCGCTGCCCGTGGCCGAGCCGGTCTACGGCCCGACCAACCCGACCGCCGACCAGCAGGCCGAGGCGGGCGTCCGCTACTACGGCTCGGTGATCGAGTTGAACGTCGAGAAGGAGCGGCTGTACCGCGAACTGCACGCGGACGTCTGGCCCGAAGTCCTCGCGGCGATCGAGAAGGCCAACATCCGCAACTACAACATCTTCGTCGCCGACCTGGGCGGGAAGCGCTACCTCTTCAGCTTCTTCGAGTACCACGGCAGCGACCCCGAGGCGGACTTCGCGGGTATCGCCGCCGACCCGACAACGCGCGACAAGTGGTGGCCGATCACCGACACCTGCCAGCACCGCCTGCCCGGCACGCCGGACGGCCAGCAGTGGCGCACGATCGAGATGCTGATGCACATCGACTAGCCGGACGACTCACACGGATCACCGGGAGCGGGAGACAGCACGCCGATGGATTACACGGGCAAAACAGTGGTGGTGACTGGCGCGGGCTCGGGGATCGGACGCGCGATCGCCGAGCGGTTCGCATCGCACGGCGCACACGCCGCGGTCCTTGATATCGATCCGGACGCCGCGCGGGAGACTGCGGGCCGGATCGGCGAGCAAGGCGGCCGCGCATCCGCACACGCCTGCGACGTCGCCGATGTGGTGGCTGTCGAACGCGCGGTCGAGGGTGTCGTGGCCGACAGAGGCCGGGTCGATGCGCTGGTTAACAACGCCGGCGTCGCGTCGATCGGCCGGCTCACCGAGACCGATGGCGACGAGCTGGACCGGGTCTACCGCGTCAACGTGAAGGGGGTCTACCACGGGATGCGCGCGGTGATCCCGCACATGGTCGGCGCGGGCGGGGGGGTCATCCTCAACCTCGCGTCGATCGCGTCACTCATCGGCATCAAAGACCGCTTCGCCTACTCCATGAGCAAGGGCGCGGTCCTGACCATGACCTACTCGGTAGCGATCGATTACATCCACGACGGTATCCGCTGCAACTGCATCTGCCCCGCCCGCATCCACACGCCGTTCGTCGATGGCTACCTGAAGAAGCACCACGCCGGCCACGAGCATGAGGTCTTCGACACCCTCAGCCGGTACCAACCGATCGGACGGATGGGCACCCCCGAAGAGGTCGCGGCGCTCGCCGCCTTCCTGTGCAGCGACGACGCGGCGTTCATCACCGGCTCAGCCTATCCGCTCGATGGCGGCGTCACCACGCTGATCTAGGCCCAACACCCTCCCCACGACCCGAATCCACCGCGACCCGCGAGGCAACATGCGACTCATCCGTGTCGGACCCCACCACGAAGAAATCCCTGGCCTGCTGATGCCCGACGGCACCCGCCGCGACGCGCGGGCCGTCACGAACGACTACACGCCCGGGTTCTTCGCAGAAAGCGGCTTGCAGCGGCTTGCACGGTGGGCCGAAGAACATGCAGACAAAGCGCCGTGTCTTGACCCGGACGCGCGGCTCGGCCCTCCGATCACCCGGCCGGGCAAGCTCATCTGCATCGGGCTGAACTACAAGGACCACGCGCGCGAGTCCGGCATGGACCCACCCGACGAGCCGGTCGTGTTCTTCAAGGCCACCACCGCGGTGTGCGGCCCTGATGACGATCTGGTCATCCCGCGCGGCGGCGACAAGACCGACTGGGAGGTCGAACTGGCGGTGATGATCGGTCGACGCGCGTCGTATGTCGGGCGCGATGCAGCGATGGGCTGCGTCGCCGGCTACATGCTGCACAACGACTACTCCGAGCGCGCGTTCCAGCTCGAACGCGGCGGCCAATGGGTCAAGGGAAAAAGCTGCGACACGTTCGCCCCGCTCGGGCCCTTCCTCGCGACGACCAACGAGGTGCCCGACCCGCACGCGCTGCGGCTCTGGCTCGATGTCAACGGCAAGCGCATGCAGGACGGAAGCACCGCCAACCTTATCTTCGACATCCCCACCCTCGTCAGCTATCTCAGCGGGTTCATGACCCTCGAGCCCGGCGACATCATCAGCACCGGGACACCGGCCGGGGTCGGCCTGGGCCTGAAGCCGCCGGTCTATCTCCGGCCCGGCGACGTGGTCGAACTCGGTATCGACGGCCTGGGCCGCTCACGGCAAACCGCCCGGGCCTGGACTCCCGCGGCGCCGGCGTGCTGACGTTGGCAGCACACAGACCGCTCCCTACGCTGTCTTCATGAACGCACACAACCCCCCACACCCCGTGATCGACGCGCACATGCACCTCTGGGACCGCGTGCACGGCACCGTGCAGGGCAAGACGCCCGTCGTGCCGGTCGCCAACGGCGTCGTCCGCATCGGCGACAACGACGTGCTCGGCATGCCCGCGTACATGCTCGACTGCCGGGCGCGCGCCGAATACTTCATCGCCGAGATGGAGGCGGCGGGTGTCGGCGGCGCGGTCGTCGTGCAGGAGTACCTCGACGGCGAGCAGAACGACTACCTGTTGGAGACCGCGTCGCGCTACCCCGGCCGGTTCTTCATGCACGCCCTGCCGGATTGGTTCAACGCCGATGGCGTCGCCGCCGAGGTCGGGGCGTTGCTGTCGCGCGGCTTCCGGGGCATCAAGCTGCCGGCCATGCACCTGACCGGAACCACCACGCTGGACGACATCAGATTCATGGCCGCTTATGAACAGGTGCACGACGCGGGCGCGGTGCTGGCGATCGATCTCTGCGAGGACGAAGCGCAGGTCCCCGCGATGAGGCGCGTGCTCGATCGATTCCCGGCGTTGAAGGTCGCCGTGGGTCACTTCGGCATGCCCAGCCGCGGCGGCTGGCCCGGTCAGCTCGAGCTGTGCCGGTACGAAAACGTCTACATCGAGACCGGCGGGATCGTCTGGCTCTACCGCGCCCACGGCACCGGGTTCGCTCCCGCGCTCGATGCCGTCTGCGAAGCTATCGAACACATCGGTGCCGACAAGATCATGTGGGGCTCGGACTGGCCCCGCACGATGACCGACTTCACCTACGACCAGTCGCTCGCGTTCCTGCGCGACACGGACCGCATCAGCGAAACCGACAAGGCCCGCGTCCTCGCCGGCAACGCCCGGCGGCTCTACGGCTTCCCCGCCGATACCCCAGCACCGGCCAAGCCGATCCCTCGCATCACCGAGGGATAGCCCCGGCCAAAAGACATGATCCGGACACCCGTGAGACCCGACACCGTCTACCCTCAGACCCCGCCCGACGTGCTGCTTATCGGCAGCGGCATCATGTCCGCGACGCTCGGCGCGATGCTGAAGCTGCTGGACCCCGCGCTCAGGATCGAGCTCTACGAGGCCGCCGACGACTACGCGCAGGAAGCGTCCAACGGCTGGAACAACGCGGGCACCGGGCACGCCGGCATCTGCGAGCTGAGCTACACGCCCGACCGCGGCGCCGACGGCGAGGTCGATGTCGCCAAGGCGATCGAGATCTTCCACCAGTTCGAGTCCTCCAAACAGTTCTGGGCCACGCTCGTCAAAGCGGGCGTCATCGAAGACCCCTCCGGCTTCATCCAGCCGGTCCCGCACATCAGCTTTGTCTATGGGCAGGACCAGGTCGACTTCCTCCGCTCGCGCTACGAGCAGATGTCCCGCCACCACTTCTTCGCGGACATGACCTATACCGAGGACCGCGACGAGATCCGTCGGTGGGCACCGCTCCTGCTGGAAGGGCGCGACCCCGGCGAGCCGATCGCCGCGACCCGCATGGACGCCGGGACAGACGTGAACTTCGGGGCGTTGGCCGGCCAGGCGGTGCGCTGGCTCGGGCGGCAGCCCGGCTGCCTGGCAACACCGGGGCACCGCGTCGAGGGGCTGACGCGCCGTGGCGACGGGCGGTGGGACGTCACGATCCGTTCGGTCAGCACGGGCCAGCGCATCGTCCGCCACGCGGGCTTCGTCTTCATCGGTGCCGGGGGCGGGAGCCTGCCGCTGCTCCAGAAGTCCGGCATCCCCGAAGCCAAGGGGTTCGGCGGGTTCCCGGTCGGCGGGCGCTGGCTCATCTGCGATCGGCCGGACGTCGTCGCCCAGCACCGCGCGAAGGTATACGGCATGTCGCCCGGCTCCGCGCCAACAATGGCGGTCCCGCACCTGGACCTGCGCGTGATCGACGGCCAAGAGGTCCTGCTCTTCGGGCCGTTCGGCGGGTGGACCACCAGATTCCTGCACAAAACCGGCAGGCGCACGGACCTGCTGCGCTCGGTCAGGCCGGACAACCTCCTGTCGCTGGTCCGCGTCGGCCTGGGCAACCTGCCGCTGGTGCGTTACCTCATCCAGCAGGGGCTGCAGCGCATGAGCTCGCGCATCGCCGAGCTGCGGCACTTCTACCCCGACGCCCGCCCCGAGGACTGGCGGCTCCTGGACGCCGGCATCCGGGTGCAGGCCATCAAGAAAGAGGACGGCGACGCGGGCATCGTGCACTTCGGCACCGAGGTCGTAACCGACGCCCATCGCACCGTCTCCGCGCTGCTCGGCGCATCGCCCGGCGCCTCGGTCTCGACGCACATCATCCTGCAGGTCGTCCGGCAATGCTTCGCCGACCGGCTGGCGACACCCGACGGCCGGGCGCGCATGGCGTCGATCGTCCCGGGCTTCGACGAAGACCTGGCCGACCCTGCTCTGGCCGACCGCCAGCGGGAGTTGGACCGTGCAGCGCAGGCCATCCTTAGGCTGATCTGATCACATGCGTCCGTTGAAACCTACGCGCCAGAATCCAAGAAGTACTGCGACTACCAAAAGCCGTTCTCGGTCGGGTCGACCGGTGCGTTGAGGTCACCGTAGTCGCTGTCGAACTCGAAATACTCGGCGTGCCCGTCGCCGAAGAGCAGGACGGCCAGCCGCTTGGTCTCCGAGCTGCGGAGGTGCCACTGGTTGCGCGGGTCGGCCAGGTCCCGGTTGCCGTGCCACGGGTAGTCGCCCATGAGGATCTTGTTGGACCAGCCAAAGTTGTAGAGCACGCCCCCGTTGCGCACGCCCGAGTCCATGTTGGCCGGCTCACGGCCGTCGATGACCTGCCGGCGTCCCGAGGCATCCAGGGTCGACGCCCCAAACACCTGCACCACGCCGAAATAGGGCACGCCGGTGCCGTCCTTCCACTGGGGGATGTAGCTGTTGCCGTAGTCCTCAAAGGCGTTTTCGACATCTGGGAAGAAAGCGTCGCCCTTGTCTTCGGGGCAGCGCGAGGCATCGGCGCTATCGCCAAGGTACTCGTTGAGTGCCCGCGCTGCGATGACGCCGTTGCTTCCTACCTCGCTGGCGAGCCCGCTCTGAGAAAGGACAGGCCAGATCGCCGCGCCGGTCGCCGACCCGGCCGGTCCCGCAAGGTTGTACCAGTTTTCATGGGCGGGCAGGTTCTGGCGGTTGTCTGCGGCGTAGGCGTAGATCGCTTTGCCGTACTGCGACTGGTTGGAGAGGCACTGCGACAGCCGGGCCGACTTGCGGGCACTGCCCAGGGCAGGCAGTAGGATGGCGATCAACAGGGCGATAATGGAGATCACGACCAGCAGTTCGATCAGGGTAAAGGCGTGGCGTTTCATGGGGACC
This sequence comes from Phycisphaerae bacterium, assembly GCA_030425705.1. Classification (GTDB taxonomy): domain Bacteria; phylum Planctomycetota; class Phycisphaerae; order Phycisphaerales; family Phycisphaeraceae; genus JAHQVV01. The sequence goes on along the minus strand of JAUHZU010000002.1, from coordinate 114,694 downwards.
TCAATTGATAGGGCGATGTGACGATTGATCACGGCAAATGCGGGGGCACATGGCGATCTATAATATATTATCTTCCGCGACATCTCTGTCAAGTGCCATCGATCCTCCTTTAATTTGTCTAAAAAAACATCGATAACAGAAAAAATAGGCTTGACGGAGCCCATAAATTAGATATTATATTTGTTGTGTCGCGGGGCGTTCCCGGCACCCCTTTCTATCTCATCACTGCTATTGGAGGACTCGACATGCTGAATCGTAAAGACCGGATGCTGGCTCTGGCCGCCTGTTTCACCGCCTTCGCAGGCTTCGCCGGCGCGGATCTGGTGACCAACGGGAGCTTCGAGCTGTCCGACATCGCCGACGGCACCAGCACGGACGCCAACCCAGCCCTCAGCGGCTGGACGGTGACCCGCGACCTCGACGGGCTGGGAGGCACCAGCAATGTCTTCCTGCATGACCGGACGTTCTTTGGCGTCGGCCTGACCGGGGCGGTCGCCCCGGGCACGAACGAGGCCGTCGACGGCACACAGTTTGTCGCGTTTAACGCAAACCAGGGCGCGGGGACCGGGATGCTGTCCCAAGACCTCGCGACGGTCATCGGGCAGGAATACACGGTCCAGTTCTCGATCGCCGGCGCCTTCTCTTCGGGCCAGCAAAGCGTCACGGTCGATGCGGGTGGGATCAATTCCTTGACCCAAGGAGCAACCGATGGTGCATGGACCACCCATTCGTTCAACTTCGTGGCGACGGGCACGACCACCGCGCTGACGATCTCGGACAACCTCGGGGCCGGCTCATCCATCGACAACGACCTGCTGGTCGATGCGGTCAGTGTCAACGAAGTGCCCGAGCCCGGCTCGCTGGCGTTGCTCGGCCTCGGCGGCCTGCTCGTGGCCCGCCGCCGGAAGTAGATCGCCCACCCTCCTTCACCACGGGCGCTCGGCTGCAGCGCCCGCGGTTTTCGCTACCCGGGGTTTGTGACGACACGGCTCTTGTATGCTCAGGATCACATGATGACACTTCGTCACGACGTTCTCGGCTGCTTGTGCGGGCTGGCGGCACTCCTGTTGGCCTGCACGACCGGACACGCTGCACCGGGGACCCCCACACACACACTCGCCCGTGCGGAAGCCCCGCCCCAGGCCGCAGACGACCGCCTCGCGTGGTTTACCGATGCGCGGTTTGGGATGTTCATCCACTGGGCACCCGTAAGCCTGACGGGCCACGAGATCGGCTGGTCCCGTGGTGTCGTGACCCCGCGGGAGGAGTACGACAACCTTTACCTGCGGTTTGACCCGGTCGGGTTTGATGCGGACGCGATCGCGCAACTCGCGGTCGACGCGGGGATGAAGTATGTCGTCTTCACCACCAAGCACCACGACGGCTTCTGCATGTGGGACACGGTCGAAACCGACTTCGACATCATGGCCACACCGTTCGCGCGGGACGTCGTCGCGGAGCTGGCGGAGGCCTGCCGATCGCGCGGGCTGCACTTCGGCCTCTACTACTCGGTTCTGGATTGGTACCACCCGCACTACTACCCGCAGAACCCGCAGTTCGGAGGGGCGGGCGAAGCGCTGCCCGATGGGGTCGAGCCGGACCTGAACGTGTACGTGGACTATATGAAGGCCCAGCTCGCCGAACTCATCACACGGTTTGAGCCGGAGCTGATCTGGTTCGACGGGGCGTGGGAGTCGGGGACGTGGACAGATGAGCGGGGGGAAGACCTGGTCGCCTTCGTCCGCGAGTTGGACCCGGACATCCTCATCAACAACCGCGCGATGCGCGGCGATCACGCCACCGATCTGGACTCGGGCGACTACCTGACGCCGGAGCAGAAGCTCGGCACGTTCAACCGTGCGACCCCCTGGGAAACGTGCATGACGATCGGCACGCAGTGGGCCTGGAAACCCAACGACACGGTCAAGTCGCTGGCGAGTTGCCTGCGCTCGCTGGTCTACTGCGCGGCCGGCGACGGGAACCTGCTGTTCAACGTGGGGCCGACCGAGCTGGGCGTGGTCGACTCCGAGCAGGCGGAGCGGCTGCGTGAGATGGGCGCATGGCTCGATGATTACGGGCACACGGTCTATGGCACCCGGGGCGGGCCCTGGCGGCCGGGCGAGTGGGGGGGGAGTACCTGCCGTGGCAACAAGATCTACCTGCACGTCTTCAACTGGCCGCTGGGGCAACTCGTTCTGCCCGCTTACGGTCAGCGGATCACCGACGCGCGTCTCCTGACTGGAGACGCCGAGGTGCAGTGGTCACAGGACGCATCGGGCCGGCTAAGTGTCGGCCTGCCCGCCGAGGCGCGCGACCCGATCAACACCGTGATCGAGCTGACGGTAGAAGGTGCTGTCAACCGTCTCGCCGAGCCCGGTGGGCCCGTTCACCTGTTCGAGAGCGACGAACGCTTCGGTGCGGTGGTCTCGCGGCATGCGAGGTTCACCACAAGCTCAGTAGCGCACTGGGACAACCCGGACCACCACGCCTATCTGCTCGGCGGGGCGGAAGACGCCCCGGAATTCGCGTTTCACACGCTTGAAGAAGAGCACCCATGGGTCACGATCGACCTGGGCGGTGTCTACGAGGTGACCGGCGTGCTGATCGAGAACCGACCGCTCTATGAGGCGAAGTCGGCAGGGCTCAGCGTATCCATCTCAGTCGACGGCGTGGGCTGGGACACTGTTTGGCGAGCCGACGACACCCGCCGCCGATGGACCGTACCGATTACTCGGCCGCAGGCGGGGATCCAAGTGCCCGGCCGGACGGCGCGGTATGTCCGCCTGAGGATCGAGCGGGACGAGCCGACCTACTTCCACCTGCGATCGGTCGAGGTCTGGGGCAATCCCGCCGAGTAGCGGCCGTGATGGCTCGCGGCGAGGCCCGAGATGATTTACGAAGCCACAACCCGGATCTTTGCGCAACGGCACAGCATGAGCAAATCTCGGCGAAACGATCGGTGTGGTCTCGCGTCTGCGCCTGTAGGATCATGCAGTCCGGTCTTGGGACGACTAACGCCTCATTCGGGCCGAGGCGCCAGCCCGGACTCACTTCAACGGTTAGCACGATTCGGCAATCCGATCGGGTTCGCACAGGAGGCCGACATTTGGCACGACTGAGCAACAGGTTGCTTCGCTTCATGGTCGGGCTTGGGGGCCTGATCGTGATTGCGTGTCCCGCGGGGGCGCAGGGCGATGCGCAGCCGGTCGATTTCGCCCGGGATATCCAACCGATCTTCGAGCAGCACTGCTACGCCTGTCACGGCGAGGACCGGCAGCGCGGGGGGGTGCGGCTGGACCGGCGGGCCAGCGTGTGGCGCGGCGGGGACTCGGGAGAGCCCGGGGTCGTCCCCGGCGACAGCGCGGCGAGCCACCTCGTGCATTCGCTGACCGGCGCGGACGGTCTGAAGCAGATGCCGCTCAACCGCGACCCGCTCAGCGAACCGCAGATCGCGCTCGTCCGGCGGTGGATCGACGAGGGCGCCGACTGGCCCGGGGGAGAGAGTGACACCGACGACTTCCTGCAGCGCGACCACTGGTCGCTCCAACCCGTGGTCGACCCGGTCGTGCCGGACGTTGCGGCGGACCCCTGGTGCGCGAACCCGGTCGACGGCTTTATCCTTGAAGCGCTCCGCGCGGCCGGGCTCGAGCCCTCGCCCGAGGCCGACCGCCGCCGGCTGATCCGCCGGGTCTTCTTCACGCTTCACGGCCTGGCCCCGACCCCCGAACAGGTGTCGCAATACGTCAACGACCCGCGCCCCGACTGGTACGCGCGGATGGTCGACGAGCTGCTCGATTCGCCGCGCTACGGCGAACGCTGGGCCCGGCATTGGCTGGACATCGTCCGCTACGCCGACACCAACGGGTTCGAGACAAACACGCCCCGGCCCAACGCGTACCCCTACCGCGACTACGTCATCCGCGCGTTTAACGACGACGTCCCCTACGACCGTTTCATCCTCGACCAACTGGCCGGCGACACGACTGGGGAAGACGCGGCGACGGGCTTCCTCGTCGCGGGCACCAAGGACATCGTGGGCAGCCCCGACCCGGTACTCACGGCGATGCAGCGCAGCAACGAGCTGGCCGACATGGTGAACGTGACCTCGACGACATTCATGGGGCTCACCGTCGCCTGCGCCCGCTGCCACCACCACAAGTTCGACCCGATCCTCCACGGCGACTACTACGCGATGGAGGCCTTCTTCGCCGGGGTGCAGCACGGCGAACGCCCGACCAGCGCCGTCCACCCAGAACTCGAGTCGATCCGTGCCGAGATCGGTCTGCTGGATGCCGAGATCGACGGCTATGAGCCCCTCGCCCGAATCCAGGCGGAGGCCGAGCCGCACCGGGGCCCGGTGAACGCGGAGCGGAACGTGGAGCGGTTCGCGCCGGTCAGCGCCCGGTATGTGCGGATCGTGATCGAGTCCACCAACACGTTCGAGCCGTGTATTGACGAGCTAGAGGTGTACCCGACGGCGGCCGACGGCAAAGCCCCCGTGAACATCGCATTGGCCTCGGCGGGTGGCGTCGCCACCAGCTCCGGGGACTACGTCGGCAACCCCAAGCACCAGCTCGCGCACCTCAACGACGGGAACTACGGCAACGACTTTAGCTGGATCAGCGCCGAATACGGCCGGGGCTGGGCACAGATCACCTTGGGCCGCGTGTACGAGATCGACCGCGTGGTGTGGGGTCGCGACCGGACAGGCGGGTACGCCGACCGCCTGGCAACGGACTACCGCATCGAGGTCGCGCTGGAGCCGGGCGAGTGGCGGGTCGTTGCCACATCACGCGACCGCGTACAGCCCGGAGAGACCCCGCCGACCGCGCAGGATGTCGGGGGCCTCGCCGAGCTGCTGGACCGTCGCGCATCGCTGCGGGCACAGGCCGGGCCGCAACTGATCTACGCCGGCCGGTTCATGCAGCCCGGCCCGACACACCGCCTGTACCGCGGCGACCCGGCCGCGAAGCGAGAGGTCGTCGCGCCGGACACCCTCACCGTGCTCGGCAGTCTCGGCCTCTCCCCCGACGAGCCGGAACAGAACCGCCGGCTGGCGCTGGCCCGATCGTTGGCCGACCCCGACCACCCGCTCACCGCGCGGGTCATGGTCAACCGTGTCTGGCAGTACCACTTCGGCGCCGGGCTGGTCACCACGCCCAGCGACTTCGGCGCGATGGGGGCCGAGCCCACGCACCCGGCGCTGCTGGACTACCTCGCGTCGCGTTTTGTCGAGGGCGGCTGGTCGATCAAGCAGCTCCACCGGCTGATCCTTAGCTCCAGCACCTTCCGGCAGGACTCGGCCCCCGATGAATCCGCGGCACGCATCGACGCGGGCAATGCCCTGCTGTGGCGGTTCCAGCCCCGCCGGCACGAGGCCGAGGTGATCCGCGATTCGATGCTGCTCGCCACCGGCAAGCTCGACCTCACCATGTACGGCCCGGGCTTCAGCTTCTTCGAGCCCAACGAAAACTACGTGCGCGTCTACAACCACAAGCACACCTTCGGCCCCGACGACTGGCGACGCATGGTCTATGCCCACCACGTCCGCATGGAACGGGACCTGACCTTCGGCGGGTTCGATTGTCCGGATGGCGGGCAGGGCACCCCGCAGCGTCCACGATCGACCACCGCGTTGCAGGCACTCAACCTGCTCAACAGCCCGTTTGTCGTGGACCAGGCGAACCACTTCGCACAACGCCTGATCGAAGACGCGGGGGACGGGCCGGCGGCGCAGGTCCGTCGGGCCTACGCGCTGCTCTACAGCCGCGAGCCCGCGGACGACGAGTTGGAGGCCTGCATCGCGCTGATCGAGGAACACGGGCTCGAGGCCCTGTGCCGGGTGCTCTTCAACACCAACGAGTTCCTGTTTGTGGAGTAAGGCCATGACTGACCAGGACACCCGCGAAGGGGCTAGCGATGGCTGATGACCCACGGCTGCTCACGCCGAATGGGCAGATTATGCTGGACCGCCGGTCGTTCCTCGCCAAGGGTGGGGCGGGGCTCGGCTCGATCGCGCTGGCCTACCTGCTCGGCACGGAGGGGGTGCTGGGCAGCACGACGGCTCGCACCGGCAAGGGGCCGATCCGCCCACGGATCGATCCCGCCGCGCCGCACGCGCCCCGGCCGGCGCACTTCGCGCCGCGTGCGAAGAACGTGATCGTCATCTTCTGCTCGGGCGCGCTCAGCCACATCGACACGTTCGATTACAAGCCGGAACTCATCCGCTACCACGACACGCCGATGCCCGGGGCCGACAACCTCGTCACGTTCCAGGGCGAGAACGGCAACCTGGCCAAAAGCCCCTGGCGGTTCCGCCCGCGCGGCGAGTCGGGCAAGATGACCAGCGACCTGCTGCCGCACCTGGGCGAGTTGGTCGACGAGATGTGCTTTATCCACTCGCTCACCGGGAAGACCAATACGCACGGCCCGGGCGAGAACCTCATGTCCACGGGCTTCACGCTCGACGGTTTCCCTTCCATGGGGTCCTGGGCCACCTACGCCCTGGGCACCGAGAGCCAGTCCCTGCCCGCCTTCGTCGCGATCTGCGATCCGCGAGGCGTCCCCCAGGCCAGTGGGAACAACTGGGGCAACGGCTTCCTCCCCGCCGTCTACCAGGGGACCCCGTTCAACGCCGAGCGCCCGATCGACAACCTCGGCCGGCCCGCCGGCATCGACGCCGCCACCGACCGCGCTTCCCGCGACCTGCTCCGCCGGCTCAACGAACGCCACCTCGAGCAGTTCCCCGGCGATACCGAATTGAGCGCGCGTATCGCCAGCTACGAACTCGCCGCGCGCATGCAGTCCACCGTCCCCGGCGTCACCGACCTCTCGACCGAAAGCCGCGAGACCCTCGCCCTCTACGGGGCGGACAGCACCGACCAGACCAAGGCCGGCTTCGCGCGTAACTGCATCCTCGCCCGCCGGCTGATCGAACGAGGTGTCCGGTTCGTGCAGCTGTTCAACGGTGCCTACGCGATGGGCGAGGGCGTCGGCAACTGGGACGGCCACCGAGACCTGCAGAACCAATACAACAAACACGCCCAGATCCTCGACCAGCCCGCCGCCGCACTGCTCAAGGACCTCAAGCGCCGCGGCCTGCTCGAGGAAACCCTCGTCGTCTTTACGACCGAGTTCGGCCGGATGCCCACGTTCCAGAAGGGTGCCTCCGGCCGGGACCACAACCCCGGGGGGTTTACCGCCTGGCTCGCGGGTGCCGGTGTGAAGCGGGCCCACAGCTACGGCGCGACCGACCCCTTCGGGCACAAGGCCGCGGAGAACATCTGTGAGGTCCACGACCTGCACGCAACGATCCTGCACCTCCTGGGCCTCGACCACGAACGCCTGAGCTACTACAACAACGGCATCGAACGCCGACTCACCGATGTCCACGGCCACGTGATCCACGACATCCTTGCCTGAATGTCATGCCGCAATCTCAGACGGAAGCCGCCCAAAGAACAACGCCTCAAGCCCAAAAGCAGAGGACTTGCGGCGTTTTGGAAGCGGAGAGGGCGGGATTCGAACCCGCGGTAGCGGTATAACCACTACGACGATTTAGCAAACCGTTGCCTTCAGCCGCTCGGCCACCTCTCCAGAGGGGGGCTCGGCGTGGCCGGCCCCGGCGATCGGTTATTGTAGCAGCCCCGATGAGGCGGGCAACACCCGCTCGGTCACGCGGGACCTGTCGCGCACGGCGTGCCTGCCCTGACGCCGCGAGATTCAACGAAACCTACATTCCTAAAGGAAGACCATGCTGCGGATGCGAGCGATGCCAACCCTCCTGATCGGTGTGGCCGTCCTGCTGGCGGGCTGCGCCTCAACCGGGACGGGCCAACCGACCGCCCAGAACCGTGGGCCGGTCGCGCCCGAGATCGGTGTTCGGCACTGGCTCGGGCCGAGGTATTGGGGCAACCGGCTGCACGACTGGCGGTTTGAAGACGGGCGGATCGTCTGTGTCTGTCCCCAGGGCTGGCTGGGCGTGCGGACCGTGCATGACCTGACGCGGCAGGTGGAGGACGCGGGTCGGCCGCTGCGTGTCGCGGCGCGCGTGACGCTCACCAGTGAGGGCGAGGCAGCGCCCGATGGCGGGGGCGGTTTCCTGGTTGGGGTGGGGCGGGGCGAGATGGACTACCGCGCGGCGGCGCTCGTGCACGAGTGGCAGGCGTACGGCGGCGGGCTGTTTGTCGGCATCAATGCGGCGGGCGGGTGCTTCATCGTGGACAACGAAGCCGCATGGACACTCGGCGCAGCGGGCGGCGCTTCGTCTTTCGCGGACCCGGCAGGCGCGCTGTCCCGAGAGGGTTGGCGGGCCGCGGCGGACAGCGAAGAGCCCGACGGTGCACCGGGCCTGGCCATCGATGGCGACCCGGCTACGTTCTGGCACACCCGCTACCGCGAGCAGCGCGACGAACACCCGCACGCGCTGGTCATCGACCTGGGAGAACCGACCGCGTTCGATGGCATCGCCTACCTGCCCCGGCAGGAGAGCGACTCGGGCCGTGTCGGGCGCTACCGCATCAAAGTCAGCGATGATGCGCGGACGTGGAGCGAACTGCTGGCGCAGGGGACGTTCCCGAATACAGAGGCCCCGCAGCGGGTGTCATTTGAAGAGGTCGAGGCGAGGTATGTCATGCTCGAGGCGCACTCGGCCCAGCGGCCCCAACCGGCGACATCGGTCGCGGAGTTCTGGGTGACGCGCGGCTTTGATGCCGATGGCGAGGTTGATGCGCCTTCGCTCGAAGGGGTACCGAGCGTTGTCGATCTGGTGCTGGAGGCCGAGCCGGCCGCGAACGGGCGGGTCGCACTGACGGTGACGGCGACGGACCCCGCGACGGGTGAGGTCATCGGTGCTGCGGCCAAGATGATCGATGCGGACCGGCTGCTTGGGAATGTCGCGGTCGTGTCGCACCCGGGGACGCGCGGGCCGGGTCTCGAGCCGGCGCTGTACGCGTTTGAGGGCTGGACGATCGCGGGGGCGGGCGTCTCGCAGCGTCCGGGGCAAACGTTCGGCCCGATCGCGTGTGCGCAGCACACGCTGTCGCGCGGCGTGCTGAAGATGACCGCCCAGTTCCTGCCGATGGGTGAAGACGCGCCGCGCAGCGTAGAGCTGCAGGTGCGCCGGTCCGGGCGGTGGGTGACGATTGATACGGCCGAGTTGGATACTCAGAGCTGGACCGCGCAGTTCCGTGTCGCGGGCTGGGACGACTCGGCCGACCACGACTACCGCGTCCGGTACACGATGCCCGTATCGGCGGGCCGGGCCTACGCCTACACCTGGCCGGGCACGGTCCGCCGGGACCCCGTGGACCAGCCGGACATCACGGTCGCGGCGTTTACCGGCAACATCAATATGCCCTGGGGCAACCGCAGCAACTGGAAGGACATCACGTTCTTCCCGCACCACGACCTGGTCGAGCGCGTGGTGCAGCACGACCCGGACGTGTTGTTTTTCTCTGGCGACCAGATCTACGAGGGCGGAAGCCCGAGCTTCGCCGACCGAGCACACATCGAGATCGACTACCTGTACAAGTGGCTGCTGTGGTGCTGGGCGTACCGCGACATCACGGCCGACATCCCGACGGTGACGATCCCCGACGACCACGACGTGTACCAGGGCAACGTCTGGGGCGAGGGCGGGCGGCCCGCGCCGGGGCGTGACAACACCGGCGGGTACGTGCATGCGCCGGGGTTTGTGAATGTGGTGCACCGGACGCAGACAAGCCACCTGCCCGACCCGTACGACCCGACGCCGATCGAGCAGGGCATCAGCGTGTACTACACGGACATGCTGTACGGCCGGGTGAGCTTCGCCGTGATCGCGGACCGGATGTTCAAGAGCGGCTGCGCCGACCACGGCCTGCCCCCGTCGGGTACGGGTCGGCCGGACCACTACAACAACGCCGAGTTCGACACCGCCGACCTCGACCTGCCGGGCCTGGTGCTGCTCGGGGATCGTCAGTTGTCGTTCCTGAACCACTGGGCGGGCGACTGGCAGGGCGCGGACATGAAGGTGGCGCTGAGCCAGACGATCTTCGCAAACATGGCGACGCACCACGGCGGCGGGCTGAGCTACCTGATCGCGGACCTGGACAGCAACGGCTGGCCGCAGACCGGCCGGAACAAGGCGTTGCGCGAGCTCCGCCGTGCGTTCGCGTTCCACATCGCGGGGGACCAGCACCTCGGTTCGCTGGTGCACCACGGGATCGATGCGCACGAGGACGCGGTGTGGTCGCTGTGTGTGCCGAGCGTGGCGAACGCGTACCCGCGGGCCTGGGCACCCGAGTGCCCCGGGCCCTACGCATGGCCGAGCAACGAGCAGTTCATGGGGCACCGCGAAGACGGGTTCAAGAACCTAGTGACGGTGTACGCCGCGAGCAACCCCGGCCGGGACATGGGCACGAACTGGCCGCTGCTGCACGACAACATGCCGGGCTACGGCATCGTGGTGATCCGCAAGGACGAACGCGCCTACGACGTACAGTGCTGGCCGAGGTCGGCCGACCCCACCGACCCGTCGCAGCAGTACGCCGGCTGGCCACGTTTGATCGAGCAGGCGGACAACTACGCGAAGGAGCTCGCGGGCTACCTGCCTACGGTGAGGGTGACGGGGCTGACGGACCCGGTGATCCACGTCATCCACGAGGGCACCGGCGAACTCGTCTACGCCCTGCGGATCAAGGGGGATGTGTTCCGCCCCGCGGTGTTCGAGGACGGCACGTACAGCGTCGTCGTCAGTGAGCCCGACACCGGCGCACGCCGGGCGGTCCGAGGCCAGTCGGTCACGAACGACCCCGACGCGGTGGTCGAACTCGCGTTCTGATGCTACGCCGCGCCGGGCCTGCGAAGCATCTGAAACCAGAAGGCCAATCAATAATAAGCCCACGCCGTGTCGGCGTGGGCTTCTCTTCTGTGGATTCCCAGTTGGTGTCGCGCCCGGGTCTTAGAAGTCCCAGACCAGCGCGATGTAGTAGGTGAAGTCGTTCTTCTTGAAGCCAGCGGGGGCGGCCGAGTCGTGCTCGTTGGCAACGCCCAGTTCAAGCGACATGCCCTTGTCCTGGTCGATCTCGATCTGCCAGCCGAGGGTGGTGATGTTGCGGAACTCCCCGCCGTCTTCGAGCGAGGGGTAGAGGTAGTTGGTGAAGGCGACCGACTGCTTGTCGGAGATGGCGTAGTCGACCTCGACGCCGAGGAACGCCTCGGCGGTGAACTCGTTGGTACCGCCGCCGTTGGTCTGGTTGCCGCCGACACCGGCCCGGCCGCGGACGTCCCAAGTGTCGTTGTCGATGAACTGGTAGCCGATGCCGACGAACCCGCTGATGCGGTTATCCCAGACCTCGAAGTCGTCCCACTCGAACTTGGCGTTGGCCCAGTAGAAGTAGTCCTCGCCGGGCATCAACCAGTCCTTAGTGAGCTCGGCCTGGAAGCGGTTCTCGGTGGTCGCGCCGCTGGCGCGCGACACGCGGTAGAGCATGTCAAAGGCCCAGCGGTCTTCGTCGTCCTCGTAGCCCGCGTTGAAGTTGGCGCGGATGTTGGTGTTGCGGGAGTTGCCCTCGGCACCGTTGATGCCCAGGGAAATCCGGCGGGTCCAGCCCTGGAGCAGGCCCGTGCCGAAGATGCCGTCGTCCGCGGCGCGCTCGGCGGCGAGGGCCTCGGCGGCCTCGGCCTCTTCCTGCGCCGCGCGGGCCTCGGCCAGGGCGTCCGCATCGTCGTGGATCGACGCGACCTTGAGGCGGGGGATCGTCAGCTCGCCCAGCGTCGGGTGGTTGATGGTGATCGACGTGTCGTCGCTCGCGGTGATGGGGGCGTTGATCACGTCGCCGTCCACCAGGGTGATGGTTTCGGCCTGGGCCGCGCCGCAGGCCGACAGCAGCAGGGCGGCGGTGGTCATGGGCAGAGAGAACTTCATCGCTTGAGTCATCCTTGGGAGGGGGTGAAAAGGGCGGGGCGGCAAGCGCCGCCCCGCCGGTGAATACGTTTGTGGAAGCCGCGGGGTTTAGTCGTCGCTCTTGGTGAGGTGGACGTCCATCTGCGGGAACGGGATACCGATGCCGGCCTCGTCCAGGTGCATCTTCACCGCGCGGGTGAGGGCTTCCTTGACGCCCCAGAAGTCCGCCGCGTTGCACCAGAAACGGACGGTCCAGTTGACGCTCGAATCGCCCAGGTCGCCGAGGACGATCTGGTAACCCCGGCCTTCGCCCTGGATCATCTTGTCGCCGAGGGACTCGGCGGCCTTTTCGAGGGCCTTGCGGGTCTCGTCGATCGACGCGCTGTAGTCGGCACCGGTAGTGACGTCGACGCGGCGCTGGGTGTGGAACGAGATGTTCTCGATGGTGCCGCCGGCGATCTGGCCGTTGGGCACTATGATGCGGCGGTTGTCGGGGGTGTCGAATGTCGTGGTGAACAGGTCGATCGCGTCGACCTTAGCGGTGATGCCCGCGGCGTTGATGACGTCGCCGACCTTAAACGGGCGGAAGACCAGGAGCATGATGCCGGCCGCAAAGTTGCCCAGCGTGCCCTGGAACGCCATCGCGATCGCGAAGCCCGCGGCGGCGAGGACGGCCGCGAAGCCGGCGACACTGATGCCGTACCGACCGAGCACGCCGAGCAGCGCGAAGATCATGATCGCATAGAAGATCAGCTTGCCGATGAACTTGCCCAGCGTCGCGTCGACCCGGCGGGTAATCGGTGCGCTGGCGGTGCGGGACAGGAACTTACCCACGAAGTACGCGATGATCAGGATCGCCAGCGCGATCAGCGCGGGGAAGAGGTACTTCTCGAAGAGCGGCATCGCCGCCCCCACGTCGCCGGACATCAGGCCGTCCCATGCGTTCATCGCGTCCTGCTTCGCCGCCTCGCCGGCGGCCGAGAGCGAGTCCGGGTTCGCCGGGTCCACCCCGCCGGCCGCGGCGCCCGCCGCGTCTGCAGCGCCGTCCACCGCGGCATCGGCCCCGCCCGCATCCGCGCCACCCGCGTCGGCCGGGGGCTCGGCCTCCGCGCCATCGGCCTGTGCCAGTATCCATTGCCATCCAGCCATGTCGTCGTTCCTTATGTAGAAGGTCTGTCCGGGTCGCGAAACCTCCCGCAAGCGGGGACCCGACCCGGAGCCGTGTTCGATGCCCGGCCACGCACGGCTCAGGCAGTTACACCAAGCGGCAAGAGTGTATAGGGTTGGCCCGTATCCACCGCCTCGAATCGCCGTAGCGTCCGAAAATCACCCGAAGGGGCAGGGTGGCGGCGGGGGTACCGGCCAAAAAAACCGCCCCGGGTGCTGGCGCGGGGCGGCAATGGCGACGACAGGACTCGAACCTGTGACCCGGGGCTTATGAATCCCCTGCTCTACCAACTGAGCTACGTCGCCGGGGTGAGCCCCATAGTGTAGCGAGGCCCGCGTGGGGTTCAACACCCGCGACCCGGCTCACCGTTGAGATTTTGGGACGTTTCCTGCCTGACACACCGGGGTGTCCGGTCTCTCACCGAAATGCGTGGACCCGACCCTGTGTACCGGGATACAATCAGTCCCTACCCATAAGGAGGCGGCCACACCGGCCGACCCCCTGCTTCCTGCCTGCAACCCGCCGCCGAACGCCCTCTCCGGAGCCCACGATGCGACCCACCCCACAGCGACCCGCCGGCTTCACCCTGATCGAGATGCTGGTCGTCGTCGCCATCATCGGCGTCCTCATCGCCATCCTCCTGCCCGCCCTCGGCGCGGCCCGGCGGTCGGCCCGGGCAGCGAAGTGCCTGAGCCACCACAGGTCGCTGGCGACCGCGACCCAGATGTACAACGTCGACTTCGAGGGCTCGTTCCCCCAGCCGTTCCAAGACAGCGACCTCGGGAGCAAACGCTTCGATGCGCTGTGGTTCAACGCACTTGACGACTACCTCGGCCAACTCAGCGAGGACGACTACAGCAGCGCCTCCGAGCGCAACTACAACGAGTTCAAGCAGGACCCGATCTACGATACATTCGGTGAAGATACCGGGCAGACCGGCGGAAACGGCAGCCGAACGATCAAGATGAACGAGAACTTCGGGGACCTGTCGGGCGGAAACGTCGACTTCCACCGCATTACGTCTCTTGCCTCCCCGGTCAACACCGCTGTTTTCTTTGACGGTGTCTCAAAAGACATGGGGCTGTCGATCAACAGCGGTGCAAACACCGCGTTCCATGGCGCGGAGTCTTGGGTCTACATCCGGCACGGCGGCGCGGCGAATGTCGCGTTTGCCGATGCACACGCCGAGTCGGTCAAGCAGGAGACACAGGCCGACTCGATCGGCAGCGTGAACTATAAGTCCTGGTTCGACGAGCCCGATGCCCGGCAGGAGCTGGTCTGGGACTTCGATGCGCCGTAACGGGCGAAACTTTCAATGACACGAAAAACCCCGCAGGAACGCGGGGTTTTTTGTTGCACGGGCCGGCTAGAGGAACTGCCAGTCGTCGATGTGCAGGGTCCACGCCCAGAGGGCGGCGTTGGTGATGCCGTGGCTCCAGGCGATCGGGCCCAGGCCCATCCGCCCGCCGGGGGGCAGGGACTCCCACGTCTCGCCCTTGCTCTTGCGCGGGCGGTTGGTCCACCACACCAGCCCGCACCAAACGACGCCACAGGCAATGCACCCCGCCCAGTCGCGCGGGACGTGGCTGAGCATGAACACCACCGTCGAGGCCATGATGCTGAACAGGCTGATCCGGCCGACGGGCGTCTGCGTGAGCTGCTCGGTGAACGCGGGCGGGGCCTGCTCGGCCGCGCGGCCGGCCCTGGACCCGGCGACGGCGTCGCCGATCACCGGCAGGTCGGACGCGAACTGCAGGATGCCCCGCCAGGTCTTGCGCCGGCTGAACGTCGCGCGGAGCACCGCCGAACGCACGAACAGCTCCTCGAACAGCGGCACGACCAGCGCCATCCCCAGCAGGCGGAGGACCATCGTCACCCAGTACCACACCGGGCCGTAGTCGGTATAGCCCTGCTTGATCGCGTGGGTCTCGCGGCGGGCGGTGTCGGCGGCGTGCAGCGCGTTGTCGGCGCCCACGAAGAAGTCGGCGACGGGACCGGCGACGGGCGTGCCCTGCAGCGCGGCGGCGGCCTGGTTGGTCCAGTAGCCCAGGTAGACCCAGGCGAACAGCAGCCCGATGCCCGTGGGCACCGCCAGCCAGTGGAACCGGATCGTGAGCTCGGGCGTCAGCCGGCGGTAGCGCCAGAGCAGGAAAACGACCGTGCCGACGACGAAGGCGTAGACGATCGGGCGGGTGAAGGGCGAGGCCTCGATCGCGAGGCCGGCGATAAACAGGCCGAAGATGATGTAGACAAAGAACGGCAGCAGCCGCGGGTGCCAGGGGCTGGCGGCCATGAACGCGTCGAGCCTGGCGAGCGCGGAGTCGGGCGGGTCGGGTTGCTTGTCCGTGTCGTCGGTCACAGGGCTACTATCGGCAGGATCGCGAGGTTGGATGGTACCTTGGGTGCGGCGGTTGGTGCGATAACCGATGCGTCTGCCGCCCGCCGCGTGTGACGCGGCGGCGATGGACATCGATTGCCAGTTCGCGACGACCCGCCATGCCCCACCCCGCCGCATTAGAACCCGATGACTTGCTGACCGACTGCGATGTGCAGCGGACGCGCGGCTCGGGGCCGGGCGGCCAGCACCGCAACAAGGTGTCGACCGCGGTCCGGCTGACGCACCGGCCGACGGGCGTGAGTGTGGTCGCGAGCGAAAGGCGGAGCCAGGCGCAGAACCACGCCGCGGCGGTGTTCCGGCTGCGGGTGAAGCTGGCGTTGGCGGTGCGTCGGCCGGTCGGCGCGGGGGGGCGTGCCGGCGTGCCCAGCGCACGCTGGGCGGCGCGGGTGAAGGGCGGCCGGCTGGCGATCAACCCGGGGCACGAAGACTTCCCGGCCCTGCTGGCCGAGGCGCTGGACGTGATCGGGGCGGACGGCTACGACGTCTCGGCGTCGGCCGACGCGCTGGGCGTCAGCACGTCGCAGCTCGTGAAGCTGCTGCGACACGAGCCGGCCGCGCTGGAGCAGGTCAACGCGGGCCGTGTGGCACGCGGGCTGCGGGCGTTGTCCTGAGTCCCGCCTGACCGTTACAGGCCGCACAACCATCACAGCCGTGTGCCCCGCCCCAGTCTGGACGCGCGGTTTCAGCCCGCACAGCCCGCAGGGCTTCACCCCCGTGCGGAACCGGCCGACGATAGTCATGGAGGCGCGCCCCATCGGCGCGGTTGTCTTGCATGCTGCGAGTCGAACTTCGGAAAGCCCGGCCGGGGATGACGCTGGCGCTGCCGGTGATGAACCCCAAGCTGCCCGGGCACGAGCTGCTTAAGGCCGGCTACGAGCTGACACCCTCGATCATCGAGAAGCTCGAGGACGTGTCGATCCGCACGCTCTGGGTGGACTTCCCGAGCCTGGACTTCCTGGACAAGTTCATCGACCCGGCGGCGATGGAGAAGCAGTCGCACGTCATCTCGCAGATCCGCAACACCTTCGAGGCGATCCAGGGCGAGTCCGTGCCGAAGCTGGACTACGACGGCTACACCCGCTCGATCGCCGA
Organism: Phycisphaerae bacterium; assembly: GCA_030425705.1. Lineage (GTDB taxonomy): Bacteria > Planctomycetota > Phycisphaerae > Phycisphaerales > Phycisphaeraceae > JAHQVV01. The sequence goes on along the minus strand of JAUHZU010000002.1, from coordinate 98,149 downwards.
ACTCGTCGAGAGCGTGATGTGCAACCCCGACGCCGCGATCTTCGTCGGCGACCTGTGCCAGCAGGACGACAGCCAGGCCATGCTCCGCCACAGCGCCGCGGTGACGTACCTGTCGCTGCTGATCGGGCTCAAGCTCGAGGGCTACCTCATCCGGCAACGCCGGCACGTGCCGATCGACCGTGCGAAGGAAGTGACCAACCTCGGGGTCGGCGCGATGCTGCACGACCTGGGCGTCACGATGCTGCCGCAGGAGGTCGTCGAGCGCTTCGAGGAGACCGGCGACGAGTCCGACCCCGCCTGGCGGGAGCACACCGCGCTGGGCTACCGCACCGTCCGCGGCAAGATCGACCCGACCGCCGCCGTCGTGCTCCTGCACCACCACCAGCGCTACGACGGCAAGGGGTACACGGGGCAGGACTTCCCCGTCCAGCAGGGCGAGTCGATCCACATCTTCCCGCGCATCGTCGCGGTCGCGGACATGTTCACCCGCCTGCGCCACCCGCCGGGCAAGCGCGAGCGCCCGGCCGTCGCCGCGCTCAGCGCGATGCTATCGCCCACGCTGCGCGACCGGTTCGACCCCCATGTGCTCTGCGGGCTGGTCGAGGTCACGCCGCCCTACCCGCCGGGCGCGTACGTCCGGCTGAGCAACGGTAAGCACGCGATCGTCATCGACCACAACCTCGCCGACCCCTGCCGGCCGGTGGTCCGGATGATCCTCGGCGAGCAGTTCCCGCCGCTCGACGATGAGCTGGGCCCGACGGTCGACCTCGGCGAAGAGGAGGGCGTCGACGTGATCGCGTGTGAAGACGTGCCGACGCTGCGCTTCAACTTCAAGCCCGAGGACATCCCCGGCTACGCCGAGGCGCTGCGCGGCTGGGCCTGAACGATCCGCGGCCCTTTGATTAGTAGGTGTTACGCTTGCGGGTGGGCCACGTGTCCAGCGGCAGGTCGGCCAGCAGGTTGGCGATGCGTTGGCCGGCGTCGCCCCGGCCGTAGGGGTGACGCAGCCGCCGGGTCTCCATCGCCAACGCCGTGTTGCACGCGGCGCGGACCGCGCGTTGGCTGTACGCGCATGCCGTAACGCTTCCCGGGGCTTCGCGTCCGCCCTGCCGGTGTCCGATGTTGACGCACGGTGTGCGGAGCGCGGCGGCCTCGATCAGCCCGGCCGAGGAGTTGCCGACGATCGCGCAGGCACCGGCCAGCAGCGCCAGGAACCGCTCGCGCGGCAGGTGCTCGACCGGTGTGATGCCGTGGTCCGCGATGGCCTGCCGGATGCCGGCCGAGCCGGGGTCGTGGTTGGGGGCGAAGACCAGCCGGTCATGTGTTTTCGTTGCGCGCAGCGTCGCATCCATCCAGGCGCGCTCCTGATCGTCTTCGGCACCGACCGGGTGCTGCATGATGAGCAGTGTCGGCGCGTCGGGCGCGGGGGCGACACCGCGGAGCGCGTCGATCGCCGGGGAGCCAACATTGAACACGGTGCCGGGGTCCTCGCCCATTCGGATCAGCCGGCGTCTGCTCTGAGCCGTCGCGGCGAAGTGCAGGTGCGACAGCTTGCTGACCGCGTGGCGCATCGCTTCGTCGGCGACGCCTTCGGCCCGGTCGCCGCCGTGGATGTGCGCGATCCGCCGGCCACTGACCGCCGCCGCCGTCGCCGCCGCGAGCATCTCGATGCGGTCGCCCAGCACGACCACGATGTCCGGCCGAAGCACGGTGTACGCCTTGCCCAGCCCCGCAACGCCGCGCGCGAGCGCCTGCGCATCCGCGTCGTAGCCCGCCTGGTGGCGGCGCTGCATCCGGACCCGTGCCGCGATGGGGTGGGTGATGTCCCTGGCGCTCTGCGTGATCAGGTGCGTGCCCGTCACGATGAGTTTGGGTTCGAGCTTGGGGTGAGCCCCGGCGGCGTCGAGCACGCACTTCAGGATGCCGTACTCTGCGCGGGTCCCGGTGATCAAGGCGACGCGTCTCATCCCGCGTTCCGCGCCGGGCCGGGCTGACGGGCGAGGACACTGGCCGCGACATCCAGGTCGGCCGGCCCGTCGATATCGATCACCTCGCCGGGCTGCGTGACGATGGCCCGTCGATCCCCGCCGAGGAACGCGTGGGGCTCGCCTTCGCGCGTGGTGAACAGCGACTTGCGTGTGACCGCGATCACCCCACCGTCCAACTCGTAGACCGGCGGGAGGTCCTGCCGGCGGTAGACGGCGTTCTCCTTATAGGCGGTGAGTTCGCCGGCTTCGCCGACGCGCTTCATCCAGTACGGGTGGTGCTTGCCGACGGGGCACACGCTCTGCACGCTGTCCGCGCCGGTGCGGTGGAGCAGCTCGACCGCGCGGTCGCTCAGGTCCGCAGGCCGGACGGGCACGTTGCCGTAGAGGATAACCACCGATTCGTGCATCGAGATCAACTGCGACACGGCGTGACGCGCGGCGGCGTCGACCGTCGCGGTGTCGTCCGCCAGTTCCTCGGGGCGCTCGATCACTTCGACCCCCCGGGTCTGTCGGCCGACCTCGGCCAGGGCCGGCCCGTCGGTCGAGAGCACCACGCGGTCGATGTGTCGGCTCTCGAGCGCATGGCCTAAGGTCCACGCAAGCATCGGCTTGCCCGCCAGCGACAGCCCGTTCTTGTTGGGCAGGCCCTTGCTGCCGGCGCGGGCGAGGACGATGGCGAGCGCGGGCTTGGGCGTTGGGCTGGCGGGTCGGTCGGGCATCGTCTCTTCCGTCTTTGTTCAGGCCGATGTACCGGCGAGGCAGGCGTGCTGCACGGCGAGCCAGTCGTGGCAGTCCGGGCAGATCGGCCGATCGGTTTCGGGGGTGTCCAGCCAACGGGCCGTGCGCTCGACCGAGCGTTGCCAGATTGTTTCCAGTGGTTCTTCCGCGGCGTTACCCAGCGGTGCCCGGCCGAGCCAGTCCTGCCCGCAGAGCGTGACCGTGCCGTCGGACAGCACCGTGAGCCGGCGCTTGTGGCGGTGGCGCGGCGGCGTGTAGCCCGGCGGGCGGGGGACGCGCATCGGCACGGGGCTCTGGTCGGGGATCAGGCCTTCGCCGGTCTCGAACCGGTCGATCACGGCCCATCCCATGATCCGCGTCCAACGCTCGAAGAACGTCTCCATGTCTTTGAGGTTGTCGGCCACCTTTACCAGCCGCGGAACGATCCAGCCGACCCCGCCGCCGTCGTTCTCTGTGGTCGCGGGGGCCTGCGTCCGGTCGAAGCGGCCGCCACCGCTGTAGAGCGACTGGAGGTGGTCGAGCACCGTCTTGTACCCGTCGAGGCCCATGAGCTGCTCGTAGACCGCGGCGGTGTCGGCGTTGATGCGCACGCTCAGCACGTCCAGCGGGGCCGAGCGCAGCCGATCGATCGTGCCGTCGCCGCTGAGCAGGTCCGTCTCGACACCGACCCCCAGGACCCCGGCGTGGCGCGCGGCCTCGGCAATCGACAGCCACTCATCATGCAGCAGCGCATCGCCCAGCCCGCCGAGCAAGACCGACGCGTCACCGACCGCACCGAGCTGCTGCACAAGGTCGCGGGCGAGCCCGGGGGCCATCGCGGGGCGCGGCAGGTCGAGGTGGTGCTGCGGGACGATCGGGCCGCCTGCCTTGCGTCGCGGCGTGAGCTCGATCGTCCACTGCTGCGGCAGCCGGTCGAATTGTCGCTCGGGGTGTTCGGTGTCGAGCGCGAGCGAAGCACCGGCAAGGGCCGCCGCGCCGGCGGACGCGAAGCTGCCGCCCAGGCGGTCGGCGATCGCGCCCAAGTGTTGCGCCGCGCGGGGTGTATCAAAGATGAACCGCCGGTGCCGGTCGCGCACAGACGCGGGCACGGCGACGCAGACGTCCCGGCTGATCGGGTCCAGGGCCGGCTTGTCAGGGTTGTAGCAAAGCAACCGAGCGACCGTCGTGCGGTGTTGGTCCAGGTCCTGCGCGACCTTCCGGTCTACGACCAGCGCGCCCAGCCCCGGCGGCGCCTGCGTGAACACCAGGCGGAACGACTCCGGCGCCGAGCGGAACACCGCGAGCTGTTCGTCGGCCAGCGCGGGGTCGAAGCAGCACCAGTCCCCGCGCACCACAACCGCGGCATCGGCCCCGTGTTCGGCCATGAGGCGTGCGATCGGACCGGCCGGGAGCAACTCGTCGTACGCCGTCATGCCGGCGATCCCGCCCCGCCAGGCGGTGAGCGACCACTTGCGCGCAGCGGCGATCGCGTCGTGCTGGGCCTGCTCACCCGCCGACAGCGACCAAGAAGTCCGCAGGCAAGGTGTGTCAACGGGCGCGGTGCACGGCAGCCCGGCGCACGGGTCGGCAGACGCGTCGCCGGTGTCACCCGCCTCACCACGCACCGCGAGCACGACGGCATCCACCCCCTTGACCGCGGCGGCGCGGTCGAGCGTGTGCTGCAGCACGGTCGTACCCGCCAGTTCGTGGTCCAGCGACGCGGCGTGGCCCAGTCGGCCGTGCCGGGTATCGATCAGGATGAGGGCGATCGTCTTCATCGGGCTCATGCGGCGGCGTGCGCGGGCTTGCGGGGTTTGGCGATCTGGTGCTCGGCGACCGCGTCCTCGACCCGCCGACGCGCGGACTCATAGATTGTCACGGCCTCGTCACAAGACTGCTGGATAAAGTCGAGGTTGTCCAGGTCCCGCGCGATCTGCTGGAGCTGCTGCTCGTAGGCGTCCTTCGGCTGCGCGAAGCTGAGCTGCCGGTCCGTCCGTTCCCGTCGGAACGTGCCGATCATGTTCAGCGAGCTGACCAGTGAGAAGATGTCCGCTAGGTCGGTTTGCACCCGCCGTGTGTTGCGCTGGACCTTCGTGAACAGCTTGTCGACCTGCGCCTTGTCGTGCTGATGCTTCTTGATCTTGTTGAGCAGCGCGACGGTTTCGCGGGTGACACGCTTGAGCTCGCGCACCTCGGCCAGCCGATCGCGCAGCAGGTCGCGGACCCCACGGAGCCGGTCGAGGTCCAGCGCGGTGCCCGGCGTCGGCACCTTGGGCACCGGGCGCGTCGCGTGCGCCGCGAGCGCGTCGGCGAGCGGCATCGGCTGGGTATGCGCCTTGGGCAGGCCGCCCTCGGTCGCGTCGATCACGGTAATGCCGCGCTGCTTCGCATCGGCGAAATCCCGCTCGAACTGGCCCAGGTAGGTCGCCATCTGCTCGTCGGTGAAGATCGGTCGGCCGTGGATATCTTCGGCCCGCTGGAGGTTGCCGCGCATCCGAACGACGCGCGTCCACTCCATCGTCTCGATCGTGTTAAACGCCCCCAGCTCGCCGGCCCACACTTGGTGCACCGCGGTGCCCGGGCAGTAGTACAGCCCGTTCGAGAAGCCCAGGTCCTGGCCGATCATGACGATCGGGTCGCAGCCCAGGAGCTGCGCGAGGTAGAACGACAGGTGCGCGACGGTCGTGCCCGAGCGCATCGGCGCGATCGGCCGGGCGAGGTCGCCCAGAAGGCGGTCGTTGACCTGCGAGTGGCACACCCGCACCGGGCCGGGGTAGGCGGCGATGATCGCGGGGTTGCACTTGGGCTCGACGACGAGGGTGACGTCCGGCAGCGGCGGGAGGCCCTCGTAGAACCGCGTGCAGATCGCCGAGTAGTCCAGCGCGGTGACGAAGTCCGGCCGGATGCCGCGGTCGAGCATCGGACGCAGCGTTGTCTGCACACCGATGACGACGACGTTCCGGCGGACCGCGGGGTCGGTGAGCCGGTCGAGGTTCTTCACCAGTGAAGGCCCGGCCCCGACACACACGGCGGGGTAGCCCCGGGCGGCGTCCACCAGCTCGTTGATGGTCGCGCCCGCGGTGTAGTGCGGCAGGTTGTTGGCGAGGTTGCCGATGGTGCGCGACGCGTTGACGAGCGCGGTCGCGACGTTGGTCCGGCAGAAGGCGAGGGTCTCGGTGACCAGCTTGCCGAAGGCGTTAACCGGGCCGGGGTGGCGCTGCCGGGTGAGCGGGTGGGTGACGAGCTGCGTGCCGAGGGTCAGCGTGCCCGACCGGCTTTCGAGCCGGCCCAGCAGCGCAGCCTTGTCGGTGTCGGGCCCGGCGAGGATGACTGCCGGGTGCCCGAGCCAGGCGCTGTAGTCCAGCCGGTCGAGCACGGCCCGCAGCAGCGGCAGCTCGGGCTCGAAGACGATCAGCAGGTCGCGCTCGCTCAGGGCGACCGGGCCACCCTTTGTACCGCCGCGCGCGAGCAGGTCGGCGTGGTAGCCCAGCCCCATGCCCAGCGCCACCACGCAGGCGGTCTTCTGCGGGTCGACGTCGGCGATGAGCTTGGCGGCTTCCTTGTCGGGGTCGTACCGGCTGGCGAGTGCGAGGGGCCGGCCATCGGTCTCAAGCGTCGCGGTGAGGGGCCCGGCTTTGGACTCGGCCCAGGCGAGCGGCGCGGGCGCGGTGTCCGCGATCTGCCGAGCCAACACAGGGTCGGCGCGCGACAGGGCGGCGAGGTTCTTCGCGAGCGTCGGGTTGGGGGCGGGCGCAGCCATCGCTCTGGGTGTTATCGGCTGGTCTGCGCGCGTCGCTTGGGAAAGGGCTCGGCCGCGGCCCACAAGCGGCCGTATGATGTGAACCATGCTCACCCTCGCGAACCTTGTCGAATCCCTGTTGTTTGAGCGGCCCTGGCCGATCGTGGTGGCGCTCGTCGTCGTCTGGGCGCTGATGCGTCTGGTAGGGGTCCGGCTGCTGACCGAGGAGCGCGCGGCGCTGGGCAAGCGGCTGCGCACCGCGTCGTGGGGGATGTTGCTGATCGCTGCGGCGTTGCTCGGGGTCGCGTGGTACGTCCAGACCCCCTGCGAGCAGGTGCGGGCCTCGATGCGGCAGCTCCTCGCGGCGGTCGAGGCGGAGGACTGGGACGCATTCGACCGGCTGACGGCCGAGGACGCGACGGCCCGTTACCTGGGCGTGGAGTTCACCCGCGCGGCGATGGACCGCCAGCTCCAGGGGTTGACCGTCGAGGACATCACCCTCTTGTCCGAGGCCGACGCGTGCGACGAGGCGCGGGACATCTGGATCACGACGGTGCGGATCCGGGTGGAGGCGGGCGGGTCGTGGGAGGGGCTCGAGGGCTTGGCCGGGCTGGACATCTCGGTCTGGGGCATCCAGTGGCAGCGCCGGGAAGGCGGGGGCTGGGAGGCGGTCCGCTTCGAGCACGAGGGAAGCGGGACCGACGCGGCGCTGACGCCGTAGGCCCAGACGGTGAATGAAAAACCACCACCGCGCGTTGGCGGTGGTGGCTCTTAGGTAACGGGATGAACCGTGAGAACGGCTTAGCCGCGGCGGCGGCGGGCGATCAGCAGGCCGCCCAGGCCCAGCAGCGCCAGCGAGCCGGGCTCGGGGACGACGCCGTTGATCGTGATGTTGTCGATGCCCTGCGGCTCGCTGCCCGACGGGTTGCCGGCCCAGCTCACGCGGATGTCAAGGGTCGAGCCCGACTGGCCGGCGAAGAGCGTCGAGGTGTAGTTATCGAACACGCCCGTCGAGTCGGCACGGTCGAGGTAGCCGACCGACGTCCCCGCGCCGTCGATGAAAAGCTCCAGGGGGTCGTCGTCGGCGAAGACGGTGCCATCATCGGAGGGGCGGTAGGTCATGAACGCGTCTTCATCGGTGACCGCCTGGAAGATGGTCTGGTAACCGCCGCCATCGATCTGTGCCGAGATCGTGAAGCCATCGGAGGATGCCGCTTCGAAGTCGCCCAGCGCGGCGATGCCGATCGTGATGTCGGTGATCGAAAGGGCCGAGGAGATGTCGAAGGACCAGGTGGCGTCGTTGATGACCGTGGGGATGCTCGCGCCGTCGGCGTCGTTGATCGCGAAGAAACCGGTCGCGTTCTGGCCAACCAGGCCGAGCGTGTCGCCGGCGAAGACGCCGCCGCCGCTGGCGTCCACGACGCTGTCATCAAAAACATCGAACGGGCCACCGGTGCCGGTGCCGCCGTTGAAAGGGGTCACGACACCGAAAACATCGCCCGATGCGCCGCCGCCCGCCCCAAAGAGGAGGACGTTGGACGTTCCGGTCAGGTTGATGTCGCCACCATCGAAGTCTTCAAAGCCGACGACGGTGGCGTTGGCGGTTCCGGCGGTCAGGCCTGCGAGCGCGGTTAGAGCAATAGCGGTACGAAGCTGCATGGGGTTCTCCTCAGCGGGTTGGGGTGGGCGTGGCGGTCTGCCGTGCCCGTGAGTGGGATAGTATAAACCCGCGGATGCGGGCGGCGTCAGGATTCGGTTAGAACGACAAGAAAGCGGCGGGCTTTCCCCCACCCGGAATACCGAGCCCCGAGTCTACCGGCAGCCCGGTCGGCGTGAAACCCCCGGGCCGGGAAAAGCACGAAAAACAGGGATGGCGGGCTCCGAAGCCGGCCTGCAGACAAACTACCTGTTTTAACGCTCGCGCAGCCCTCCCCGCGGTCACGGGGCGTTGACCCGCGCTAGGGGATCAGGATCGCGGCCAGCACGAACGCGAAGACCAGCACGACGCCCAGACCGATGACGACAACGAACGGCACCCAGCCGGGCGTCGGGTCGATCATGTTCGATTCGCCCATGCCGCGGGCGACGGCGGGGATGGCGGGCTTGTCGGGCTTGTCGGCTTGGGTCGCCGGGTCGTCTGGCATGGAGTAGTCACCGCGCGGGGTGTTGGGGACGGCATGGATCGGTCGTCGCCGCGTGGCTACGCAACGCCGGGCAGCTCGGGCTCGCGGACCGTGGCGGTCAGCTCACCGGCGTCCTCATCATAGCCCACCTCGACGGCCCCGCCCGCGGGCACGCCGCCCTCCAGCAGCAGCCGGCCGACGCGGGTTTCCACGGCGTGTTGCAGGTACCGCTTGAGCGGCCGTGCGCCGTAGACCGGGTCGAAGCCGGCCTGCGCGATGTGCTCGAGCGCGGCGTCGGTCAGCGTCAGCCCGACTTGCTGCTCGTCCAGCCGCCGGGCCAAGCTGGCGACCAACAGCGTCACGATCTGCTTGATCTCCTCAAGCGTCAGCGGCTTGAACAGCACGATGTCGTCGACACGGTTGAGGAACTCGGGGCGGAAGTGGCTGCGGAGGTCGGCCATCACCGCGTTGCGGGCCGGCCCGCCGATCTCCCCGCCGCCGGTCACCGCGTCACCCAGCAGGTGCTGCGAACCGATGTTGCTGGTCATGATGATGACGGTGTTCTTGAAGTCCACCCGCCGTCCCTGCGCATCCGTCACATGGCCGTCGTCGAGGACCTGCAGCAGCACGTTGAACACGTCCGGGTGCGCCTTCTCGATCTCGTCGAACAGCACGACGCTGTAGGGCTTGCGGCGGACGGCCTCCGTAAGCTGGCCACCTTCCTCGTAGCCAACATACCCGGGCGGTGCGCCGATCAGGCGCGACACCGCGAACTTCTCCATGTACTCTGACATGTCGATGCGGACGATGTTGTCCTCGCTGTCGAAGAGCGCCTCGGCCAGTGCGCGGGCCAGCTCGGTCTTGCCCACGCCCGTCGGGCCCAGGAAGATAAACGAGCCGGTCGGCCGCTTGGGGTCCTTGATACCGGCGCGGGCGCGGATCACGGCGTCGGCGACAAGCTGCACCGCCTCGTCCTGGCCGATGACGCGCTCGTGCAGCACCTGGTCGAGCTTGAGCAGCTTCTCCCGCTCGCCCTCCTGGAGGCGCGCGACCGGGATGCCGGTCCAGCGCGCGACGATCTCGCTGATCTCGTCGTCGGTGACCGCCTCGCGCAGCAGCCGGGTGTCGGGGGCCGGGCCCCGGGACCCAGGGTCCGCCTCCATCCGCTGAAGCTTCTGCTCGAGCGCCGGCAGGGTGCCATACTCCAGCTCGGCCGCCTTGTTCAGGTCGTAGCTGCCCGGAGACTTCGCGAGATCGATCTGCTGGCGGACCCGCTCGATCTCCTCGCGCACCTCGCGCACCTGGTCGACCGCACCCTTCTCGTTGTCCCACTGCGCCCGCAGCGTCGCCGCCTGCTCGCGCACGTCGGCCAGCTCCTTCTGCAGCGCGCTCAGCCGGGTGCGGCTCTGCTCGTCCTTCTCCTTCTTCAGCGCGGCCTCCTCGATCTCCAGCTGCATCACCCGGCGTGTCACCGCGTCGAGCTCCGCGGGCATCGAGTCCATCTCCGTCCGGATCATCGCACACGCCTCGTCGACGAGGTCGATCGCTTTGTCCGGCAGGAAGCGGTCGGTGATGTAGCGGTGGCTCAGCGTCGCCGCGCTCACCAGCGCGTTGTCCTGAATCGATACGCCGTGGAACACCTCGAAGCGTTCCTTGAGCCCGCGCAGGATCGAGATCGTGTCTTCGACGGTCGGCTGGTCCACCAGCACGGTCTGGAACCGCCGCTCGAGCGCGGGGTCCTTCTCGATGTGCTGGCGGTACTCGTCGAGCGTCGTCGCGCCGATGCAGTGCAGCTCACCGCGTGCGAGCATCGGCTTGAGCATGTTGCCCGCGTCCATCGCGCCCTCGGTCTTGCCCGCGCCGACGATCGTGTGCAGTTCGTCGATGAACAGGATGATCCGGCCGTCGGCCTGCTTGACTTCGTTGAGCACGGCCTTGAGCCGCTCCTCGAACTCACCGCGGAACTTCGCGCCCGCGACCAGCGAGGCCATGTCCAGGGCGAAGACAGTCTTCTCGCGCAGCCCCTCGGGCACGTCGCCGCGCACGATGCGCTGCGCCAGCCCCTCGACGATCGCGGTCTTGCCGACGCCCGGCTCGCCGATCAGCACGGGGTTGTTCTTGGTCTTGCGGGAAAGGATGCGGATGGCCCGGCGGATCTCGTCGTCCCGGCCGATGACCGGGTCCATCTTCCCGGCCTTCGCCTGCTCGACGAGGTCGACGCCGTACTTCGCCAGCGCCTCGTAGGTCGCCTCGGGGTTCGCGCTGGTGACCCGCTGGTTGCCGCGGACCTGCTGCATCGCCGTGCGGAAGCTGTCGGCGGTCAGCCCGAGCCCCGTCAGGAGCTTCCCGGCCGGCGTCGCGCCCTTGCCCTCGAGCACCGCGAGCACGACGTGTTCGACCGAGACGTAGTCGTCGTTGAGCTTCTTCGCCGCTTCCTCGGCACGGGCGAGCACCTGCGCGAGCGCGGCGGTGAGCTGCACCTGCCCGGGCTGCATGCTCGGCGCACCGGGGCCGCTGACACTCGGACGCTTGTCCAGGTCGCGCTTCAGCTCGGTCGCCACAACGTCGGCCGGACGGTCGAGCTTCTCGAGCAGGCGCGGGACCAGCCCGTCCTGCTGCTGACACATGGCCAGCATCAGGTGCTCGGTGTCGATCGCGGCGTGGCCGCGCTGCACGGCGAGGGACTGCGCCTGCTGGATCGCCTGCTGGGTGCTCTGGGTCAGTCGGTTGAAGTCCATAAGGTTCTCCCTGTCCGCGGCGTTACTCGTCGCCGCGCAGTTTTTCAAACAGCTCGCGCTGGTCGTCGGTCAGCGTCTTGGGCACCTCGACCATCACGCGGACCAGCAGGTCACCGGGCGCGTCGTCCTTGCGTCGGCCGGGCATACCCTTGCCTTTGAGGCGGAGCTTCGCGCCGCTCGCGGTGCCCGGGGGGATGGTCATCGACACCGTGCCGTCCATCGTGGGCACGTCGGCCTTCGTGCCCAGCGCCGCGTCCCAGCACATCACGCGCACGGTGGTGATGAGGTTCCGGCCGGCGATCTCGAAGCGCGGGTCGGTCGTGACCCGGAGCTTGAGGACCAGCCCGTCGTTCTTCAGCCGGAGCTTCGTGCCCGTGGTCGATCCGGGGGGGATACGGACGTCCAGGGTCTTGTCGCCCTGCGGCCCCTGCATCCGGAGCTGGCGGGTCGAGCCGTGGTAGGCCTCGTGCAGCGACACGGCCAACTCGTGCTCCTGCTCGCGCGGTGCGGCCTGCATGCGCGGGCCGCCGCCGGGCCCGCCGGGCTGGGTGAACATCTGCTCGAAGCCCGCTCCGCCGGCCCCGCCCCGGGCCTGCTGACCGAACAGCATCTCGAAGAAGTCGCTGAACCCGCCCGCGTCGCCACCCTGGAAGCTGAAGCCGCCCTGGCCCGGCCGAAAGTGCGAGCCGAAGCCCGGCGGCGGGTCGAACGATTGGCCGTGCTTCCAGTTCGCACCTAGCTGGTCGTACTTCTTGCGCTTCTCCGGGTCGGAGAGCACGTCGTAGGCCTCGTTGGCCTTGGAGAACTTCTCGGCCGCCTGTGGGTCGTCCTTGTTCTTGTCCGGGTGGTACTTGCTGGCCAGCTTGCGGTAGGCGCGTTTGATGACATCCGCCGACGCATCGCGCGGGACATCCAGGGTCTTGTAGTAGTCCTCGAACTTGAGCGCCATAGGTTCCCTCGGCGATGTGGGTGCAAAGTGCTTGCCAGACCCACGCGACGCAAACCCCTGTTTTCAAGCCGTTTAGAGCCGATTCAATGCGTCGCGGGGTGCCAGATTGGCAGGAAGCCCACGCCGGGTCGGCGTGGGCTTCGTATCGTACCGGGGTTGTGTCGCGGCGCGGCGCGTCAGTTCAGCGGGGTGCAGTACCAGCCGGTCTCACGTCCAAGGGTGACCTTCTGCAGCAGGTGCAGCCGGAGCGTGTCGCCGAGCCGGGCAACCAGGGCGGTGGCCTGCTCGGGGCGGTCGGTGAACAGGTGCAGCACCGGCGGGGCGGGGGCGAACCCGCGGTCGCGCTGGGTCAGCGCGAGCAGCGAGCGGTTTTCCTCGGCCCAGCGTTTGGCCTCCATCAGCTCGGGCACGGCCCGCCGGGGGTCGTCGGCGACCGCGTGCTGGACCAGCAGGTGGACGACGCCCTGAGCATCCAGCGCGAGCTGGATCGACGGTGCCGCGGGGATGCGCGCCTCCAGCGCCGTCCCGCCGGCGATCCCTGCCGGCCCCTGGTTGAGCAGGGCGAACAGGTCCAGCTCGGGCGTCGCGGGGGCTGAGGCGGCGGCCTGTTCGCGCACCGGCATCGCGGTGCGCGGGGCCTGGCCCGGCGACTCGGGGCGGGTCGGCTGTGCGGGCTCAGTGTCCTGTGTTCGCTGCGGCCGGGGCGGGACACGCAGGTGCGGGCTGATGATCGGCTCGGCGTGCTGGGACATCGCTTTCTCCTCGGTCTTGTCGGCGGGGGGCTGCGGCGATTCGTCGGCCGGCGACTCGAGCCCCTGCATCCAGGCGACCAGCTCCGGCCAAACACCGACCGGGTCGGGGAAGCTGCCGAGCTGACGCACCGACACCGGCTGCATCTGCTGGAGCTGGCCCACCAGGCGGACCGGCGTGCTGAGGTGGCTCGCCGCGGCCGTGGCGATCTTGTCGGCCGCGTGGTGTACGGCCGGCTCATCGCTGCCCATCACCATCAGGCCGACGTGCTTGCCGGCGTTGCGCGGGTCGTGTTCGACGACCTGTTTGAGCATGCGGTAGGTCGCGACGACCGATGCGTCGTCCGCCCCACAGAGCACCGTCCACTCCTCCAACGCCGACAACCGGGACACCGCCATCGCGTCGGGCTCGGCCGGGAGCCGGACCAACACCGTCTGCACCGGGGCCTGCTCCGCGCGTACCAGCGCATCGAGCAGGCCGACCAGCCCGCTCCCCGGCGCGGCCGGGGGGATACGTACGGCCGGGGTGTCGGACCGAGTAGCGGGCTGCGCCTCTTCGCGCGGCTCAACAAGCTCCAGGTCGATCGTCTCTTCATCGACATGCAGCACCACCACCGGCCCGCGCTGCTGCGCGGTGAGCTGGGCGTACTGCGTCAGCCACGGGCCGCTGATGCCTGGCAGGTTGCCGAGGATCACCGCCTGGGCGCGGGCGTAGGCGGGTCGGTGGGCGTTGATCGCGCGGTCGTCGCTCACGTTCGGGCGGCTACTTCCGGCAGGACGTTCAGCGTGGGCCGGTCGGTCGTTGTCGGGGGCGTCCTGCCCGAGGAGTTCCTGGCGTTCGGCGGTGTCGTCGCCCTCGGTCAACCGGAGGATCGGGTGGCCGGGGTCCTCCGGGTGCTTCGCGGGTTGCGGGGGCACGGGGTGTGCATCCAGCACCGTGGCGGACGACGCGGTCGCTGTGACCGGCTTAGGCGCAAGGCGGATGGGGGGCGGCCCTTCGAGCGGGTCGGGCCGGGGCTTGGCCGAGGCCTGCATGCCGGTGAGGTAGAGCTCGGCGAGTTCGTCGATGGATTGTCGCGTCCGGGTCTGGCCTGTCGCGGCCGGGCTGCCGGGGGTCCGGGGGTCGTCCATGACTGCTCCGGGCGGGGTGGCCCCGCGCGAGGGTGGGCGGGGTCTAGTGCACTTCGACGACGTTGTTCAGCTCGCCGAAGGGGTTGGTCTCGGTCTGCGGGTTGTGGGGGTCCTGCACCCACTGGCCGTCCACGACCAGGCGGTAGCGGTACCGGCCGGCGGGGATCTTGATGCACGCCTGCCAGACGCCGAGCTGCTCGTTGCGGCGCATCGGGGTCGAGGCGGGGTTCCAGTTGTTGAAGTCGCCGGCGACGCCGACCCGGCCGGCGCCCTCGGCCGGCTGGATGAACAGGACGCCTTCGGTGGTGTGCTTGATGCCGTAGACCCGCTCGAGTTTTTCCTGCAGGCCGGGGCGTTCCGGCGCGGGCTGCACGGCCAGCGGCTGGAGCGTCGGCTGGGCCTCGCTGCTGGCGGGCGCTTCGAGAGATTCAGCCGGCTTAGGCGGGATGGGCTCGTGGATCTGCTCGTCGTGGACCTCGCGGTTCAGCCGCTGCGACAGGACCACGGTCCGGGTCGACAGCTCGCGGGCACGCTCGACCAGCTCGGCGGCGCGGGAGAGCGACGGGTTGGCGCTCGAAGCGGGCGACGGGCCGATCTCGGGGGCCCCGGCGGGCCTGGGCGGGGTGTGCGCCTCGGCGCTGCCGTGCGCGACCACATCCTCGGCCGGGGCGACCGATAGCGCAGCGCGCGGCGGGTGCTGCTGGAGCCAGGCGGCGAGCTCCTCGAAGTCCTGCATCCCGCGCGAGCCGGCGTCGTACTCGGTGATCGGCTGGCCGAAGCTCGCGGCCTCTTTGAGCTTGGCGTTGAAGTTGATGACCAGCGGCAGGAGCTTGTCGCCGAAGTGCTTCTTCAACTCGTTGAGGATCTCGCGGGCCAGCTTCGTGCGGACGTCGTAGAGCGTCGGCAGGATGGAGAAGCGGACGCGGTGGCCGACCTTCTGGGCCAGCATCTCGATGGTCTGCTCCTGGCGGAAGCTGCCCTGCATGGCGAAGTAGCCGGTCTCGACGGGGACGATCACTTCGTCGGCGGCGCGGAGCGCGTTGAAGGTCAGCAGCCCGATCGAGGGCGGGCAGTCGATGATGCAGTACTGGTAGCGGTCGGCCGCGGTCGCGAGGACCTGCGCCAGCCGGCGGTCACGGTCGGGCGCGTTGGCGAGCTGCGGCTCGACGCCCGCGAGCGCGACGGTTGAGGGCGCGAGGTCCAGGTTCCGCGAGATCTGCCAGGTGATGTCGGCCACGCCCAGCTCACCGCTCAGCCCCGAACGCAGCAGGTCGGCGGTCGACTTATCGATCTGCGCCTCGGGCACCGCCAGCCCCAGGGCGCAGTGGCTCTGCGGGTCCATATCGACCAGCAGGGTCTTGAACCCGCGGGACGCGAGCGTCGCGGCGAGGTTGATCGAGACCGTGGTCTTGCCGCAGCCGCCCTTCTGGTTGATGATCGCGATGGTGCGCACAAGGGGCTCCGGGGTGCCGCGGGTGGCGGCGCTGGTGGGCGGGCGTGCCGCGGAAAGCCCACGTCGGCACGCCCGGTCGTCGAAGTGATCCATGGCCCGGGCCAGCTCCGCCAGCCCGTAAACAACGTCGTCTCGCGGCGGGCAGCCCGCCGCTTGTCGTTCTTATCGGGGCCGAGCGAGCGCGGGCTTGAAGAATGGGGGTTTGGGCAGCTTTGCTGCGCGATTCCATCCCTATGAAACCGCGGTGCTCACATCCACAACACGAGACGGGCTACCATCACCGACCAGCGTCCCATAGCGAACGCGGTTCACACCCCCTTAGCAAGACCTCATGCCCGATTCCGCCACCCCCCAACTCATCCTCGCCAGCCAATCGCCCCGGCGGGCCGAGCTGCTGCGCGACGCGGGCTACCGGTACACCCAGCAGGCCCCGCCCTTCGCCGACCCCGACCAGCCCGAGGCGACGAAGCCGCACAGCCTCGCCGAGGCCGAAGCGTACGCCGCCGAACTCGCCAGACAGAAGGCGGTGAGCATGGTTCGGCATGTCGCCGGGCCCGCCATCCTGCTCGCCGCGGACACGCTGTGCGTCTCCCTGTCGCCCGGCCGGGAGGGTGCGCTGATCGGCAAGCCCCGCGACCGGGCGGATGCGCTGAGCATGCTGCAGGCCTTCATGGACACAGACCACGCCGTGGTGTCCGGCGTCGCGCTGATAGCCGTCGGCGTCGACACGCGGACGCACCCCAC
This sequence comes from Phycisphaerae bacterium, assembly GCA_030425705.1. Taxonomy (GTDB): domain Bacteria; phylum Planctomycetota; class Phycisphaerae; order Phycisphaerales; family Phycisphaeraceae; genus JAHQVV01. The sequence goes on along the minus strand of JAUHZU010000002.1, from coordinate 81,818 downwards.
TACAGCAGACCCTGGACGCGATATCGAGGCGGGGCCGACTGCAACCACGTTCGCCGACACCGCCATCGTTACCTTCGGCCGGGTGCCGGCCCCCGACCTGGAACGCTACCTCGACACCGACCACTGGCGCGGCAAGGCCGGCGGCTACAACCTGTTCGACCGCCAGCGGGCCGGCTGGCCCATCACCGTCGCGGGCGACCCGACCACCGTCGTCGGCCTGCCGATGGGGAAGCTCGCTTCAGCGCTGACGGCCTGGGGCGTCGTTGCCTGAACAGGCACACCGATACCGCCACCCGAGTAGCGGGCCGCTAAACTCCAGCCATGGCCAAGCGCCGACGCATCCTCGACGTGATGTCCGGCAGCGACACCTCGCCACGCGGGGCGCTGACCCGGGCGGCGCTGTCAGCACTCTCGCCCGGCTACCGTGCCGGCAACGCGCTGCGGTCGGCTGGGTTCGCCGTCGGGCTCAAGCGCACCTACCCGTTGGGCCGGCCCACCGTGAGCGTCGGCAACCTCACCGCCGGGGGCACGGGTAAGACGCCGATGGTCCAGCACCTGGTGTGTGCACTTGTTGACGCGGGGCACCGGCCGTGCGTGCTGCTACGCGGCTACAAGGGCGGCGACGAAGCGGAGGAGCACCGCCGGGCCCTCGACACGCTCGCACGCATCGAGCCCAACCCAGACCGTGTCGCCGCCGCCGAAGCCGTCCTCCGCGAAGCGCCCGACACGACGTGCTTTGTGCTGGACGACGGGTTCCAGCACCGAAGAGCGCGGCGCGACCTCGACCTCGTGTTGATCGACGCGACCAACCCCTGGGGCTTCGGCCGGCTGCTGCCGCGCGGGCTGCTGCGCGAGCCCCGCGGCGCGCTCCGGCGCGCTGACGCCGTGATCGTCACCCGCGCCGACCAGGTGGATGACCAAGCCCTCGCGCGGCTCGACGACGAGATCAAGACCCTCATCGGCCAACCGCCGATCGCCCACGCGGAGCACGCCTGGTCTGGCTACCGACAGGGCAAGCCCAACCAACCGGGCAAGACGCTGCCCCTCGACCACCTCGCGGGCCGGCCGGTGATGGGCGTCGTCGGCATCGGCAACCCCGACGCGTTCGCGCACACACTCGCGCAACACGTCGGCCGGATTGTCCACTGTGAACAGCTCCACGACCATCACCGCTACACGACGACCCAACTCAACCGCCTGATCGACCTGGCGCAGACCGCCGGGGCCGAGGCCCTGGTGACCACCGAGAAAGACTGGGTCAAGTGGTCGGTGCTGCTGGAAGACCGGCCGCCGGCGTTCCCGATCTGCCGTGCCGTGCTTGCGATGCGTTTCCGGGACGGGGCGGAGGCGCTGGAGCAACTGGTGGCGGAACGGCTGCCCGTGACGGGGTCGGCGAACGACTAGACTATGGGCGGACCTAACCCCGCCAGACCCGTCGCCCATCGGCGGCGGCCAACGAACGCGCCCATGCCTACCGACTCGCTGATCCACCTGGTCGACCGCTGGCAGACGAAGAAGATCGTCGTCGCCGGCGATTTCATGCTCGACCGCTACGCCTACGGCGATGCCGACCGTTTGTCGCCGGATGCGCCCGTGCCCGTGCTCGCGGTCCGGCGGACCGAGGACAAGCCGGGTGGGTCGGCCAACGTCGCGCTGTGCCTGGCCGCGCTCGACTGCGCGGTCATGGTGCTGGGCGTGGTCGGCGAAGACGACACCGGCCGGGCCTTGCGGGCCGCGCTCGACGCCGCAGGGGTCGAGACCACGGGGCTCGTGGCCGAGCCCGGCCGACCCACGACGCTGAAGCACAACCTGGTCGGCCTCGCGCAGCACCGGCACCCGCAGAAGATGTTCCGCATCGACGTCGAGGACAAGTCCCCGCTCAGCGATGCCGCGGCCGACCGTCTGCTCGCCGCCGCGGAACGCGCCCTGGAAGGGGCCGACGCGCTGATCCTCGAAGACTACAACAAGGGCGTGCTGACCGAGCGCGTCTGCCAGGGGCTGATCGCGCTGGCGAAAACGCGTGGTGTGCCGGTGCATGTGGACCCCGCGTCGATCGACGACTACCGCAAGTACCGCGGCGCGACGTGCATCACCCCCAACCGCACCGAGGCGGAACGGGCCACCGGCATGGACAGCGCCGACCCCGGCGCCCTCGCGCGGGAGCTGCTCGGCTCGGTCGACCTGGAGTACGTCGTCCTCACCCTTGATAAAGAAGGTGCGCTACTCACACGGGTCGACGGCGAGCCGCTGGCGATCCCCACGGTCGCCCGGCAGGTGTACGACGTTACCGGCGCGGGCGATATGGTCATCGCGATGCTCGCCGCCGCGCTCGCCAACGGCGCGGCGTGGAACCAGGCGGTTGAGCTAGCGAACGTCGCGGCGGGGCTGGAGGTCGAACGCTTCGGCGTCGTGCCGATCCGGCTCGGCGAGGTGCTGCTGTCGCTGCTCGAGCTCCGCGGGCACCGGCTGGGCAAGGTTCGCACGCTCGCCGACCTGCTGCCCGAACTCGCCGCCCACCGCGCCGCGGGGAAGACCGTCGCCTTCACCAACGGCTGCTTCGATATCCTCCACGCCGGGCACGTGCAGTACCTCCGCCAGGCCAAGCAGACCGCCGACCTGCTCGTCCTCGCGCTCAACGGCGACGACTCGATCACCCGGCTCAAGGGCGCGGGCCGGCCCGTCAACCAGATCGACGACCGGCTCATGGTCATGTCCGAGCTGGCCAGCATCGACTACCTCGTCGTCTTCGAGGAAGACACCCCGACCGAGCTGATCCGGGCCATCCAGCCCGACACCCTCGTCAAGGGCGGCGACTACAAGCGCAAGGAAGACGTCGTCGGCTGGGAGGTCGTCGAGCAGTACGGCGGGCGGATCGTCCTCGTCGGCGAGGCCGAGGGCCGGAGCACCACCAACATCCTCAAGCGCATCGGCGTGGAGGACTGACGCGCCGACATCCGTATGCGACCCGCACGCACGAAACGCTCGGACGACGCGATCCGGCGGTTGATCGAACAGGTCATCGCCGAGGAGTGTGAGACCGCGCCGCGCGGCCTCGCGTTGTTCGTCGAAGCGGTCGAGCTCGCCGGCCGACCCACCGAGCGAATCCGAGTCTGGGGGACCCTGCACTTCCTGCCCGCCGGCTCGCCGTTCTGCTGCATAGAACCCGACTGCCAACTCGGTCTAGCGGGAAGCCGGCACGAGCGGGTCTGCGAGCGGCTTCAGAAAGCACTCGGGATCACCTCGACATTAGAGCTTGACCTGGATCGCATCGTGCCCAATGTCCACGACGGGGTCCAACTCCAGCCGCACGCGTCGTGACCCGCGTCATCCCCCGCGCAGACGGGCCTCGAGCGACGCAAGGCGCGGGTCTCCCGGGACGAGTCGCCGCAGCTCGGCAACCGCTTCGCCTGCACGCTCGGTGTTGCCCGCCTCGAGGTGCCAGTGTGCCAGTTCGGCGTAGATCTCCGCACGCTCGGCGTCGGTGAAGCTCGCGGTATCGACGACGCCGCTGATCAGGAGCTCGTAGTCGCGCGCGGCCCGGAGCGGCTCGCCGTGGTGGCCGTGCAGGCGCGCACGCAGGTGGGTGCAGGGCAGGGTATACGTCGCCTCAGGCGACTCGCCCTGGGTGCTGATCAGCAGCGATTCCCCGGCGGCCCACTGCCCCGCGTCGAACAGGATGCGCACCTTTTTCAGTTGGTAGACCCAGGCCTGCGCCTCGCCGTCTTCTTTCGCCCAACGGATGGCGCGATTGATGAAGGGCTGTGCCTCATCGTACTGGCCCCGCGCAGCGCAGATCTCCGCAAGCCCGGCATAGGCCTTGTGGGGCGGTGTGGTCCTGTTGGCGTTGAGTGCGTGCTGATACGATTCCTCCGCCTCCTCCAGCCGGCCCGTCTGGAAAAACACATTGCCGAGCTGCAGCACGACCGTGATGTCGTCGGGCCGCAGCGCGTCCGCGGCGAGCAGGTGCCGCTCCGCCTCGCCCCAGACGCCGAGCTTGGCGGCGCACGTCCCGGTCAGCTTGAGCAGCTCAAAGTTCTCGCCGCGGCTCTCGAGCTCTAGTGCGCGGATCAGCGACGGGTACGCCTCGCCGTACAGCTCCAGCTTCATCAGCACCTGCGCGAGCAGGATGTGCCCGGCCACGGCGTCGGGGTGGCGGCGGGTGTAGGCCTTCGCGTCCGGCAGCAGGTCGATGAAGTCCAGGCGGTTCTCGACGTACCGCTTGAAGTCCTCCTGCAGCGCGACCATCTCTTCGTGCGCGGTGTCGCGCGGCGTGGTCTGGGCCGGCGGCGGATCGCCGCGGAAGTAAACCACCGCCACGACGCCGGCACCGACCGCCCCCGCGCCGAGTACGGCCAGCAACGTCGCGCGCGACAGCCCGGCGGTGTGTCGGCGGCGCGGACTGGGACGGGTGTCGTTGGGCACAGTTGTGCCAGCGTAGCAGGTCTGACCCGCCAGGCAATCAGCGCGGCCGCGGCACATCGCGCGCCGTTTCCCGGGCCGGCTCGTGCTGTATATCTGCAGGGGACGCGGCGGCGCCGGTCTTGTCGGGGTAGCGGTAGGGGGCCTTGAGCGGCGCGAGCTTCGCCGACAGGCCGGACCCGCCGTCGTGCTGCGACGCCGACCGCGCGGCCATCGGCGGCCGGCCCAGCGCCCCGGCCATCAGCAGCCCGAGGTAGACGGTCATGGCGTAGCGTCCCCAACTCGGCATCGATGCGTGCTCCCTGTGCGAATCGCGCGGCCCGCGGCGCGCTCCGGACCCACAGTGACCGATCCAGCCGGGCCCGCCGCAAGCCAAATCGCCCGCGGCCGCAGCGGTCCCGCCGGCATGGGCGGCATAACCCGCACACGCGGCGGTGCCTATACTCCCCGCATGCTGGAGCTGACACGGGCGGTCCGTTTCTGTCTCAACGGGGACGGGGCCGAGGCGGACACCCCCCGCGACAACACGTTCAGCGCCTGGCCGGCGATGCGCGGGCTGGGGCGGTACTACGAGCTACACGTCACCTGCCGGGGAGAAGCGGACCCGGCAACAGGTTACTTCATCAACATCAAGCAGATCGATACGGCGGTGCGCGACCACGCGCTGCCGATCCTCCGCCGGGCCATCGCCGACGACCAGCACACCGCCGACACGCCCATGGGCGCGCTGCTCCGCGCCCTGCTCGCTTCGGTCCAGCCACCCCTCGGCGGCACGGTATGCGCCCTCGCGCTGGTCCTCACGCCGACGCTCCGCTACGACATCGAGCACGACACCATGGCCCACATCACCCTCCGTCAGCAGTACGAGTTCTCCGCCGCCCACCGCCTGCACGTGCCCGCCCTCAGCGACGCGGACAACCGCGCGACCTTCGGCAAGTGCAACAACCCCGCCGGCCACGGCCACAACTACCGCGTTCAGGTCGCCGCCCGCTGCGCGATCGCCGACGACGGCACGACCCTCGACCCCGCCGACCTTGACGCCGCGGTCAACACACACATCATCGAAGCCCTCGACCACAAGCACCTGAACCACGATGTGCCCGCGTTCAAAGACCGCAACCCCTCGGTCGAGCACATCGCGCAGACCGTCTGGGAACTGCTCGCCGACCACCTGCCGACCGGCAGCACGCTCGACGAGGTCACGGTATGGGAAACCGAAAAGACCGCCTGCACCTACCGCGGGGACTGACCGGCGGGCCCAGCGAACAGACGAGAGAAAACGGCCCGCGCAGATCGCGCAGGCCGTTGGTGGTGCATACCGACCGGGAGCGCCTACTCGTCCTTGCGGACGTAGACCGTCTCGGTCCAGAGGTCGTCATCGCCTGCCACGTCTTCGAGCCAGTCCAGCGTGTCGTCGTCTAGGGCGAGGACCGTGGTGGATTCTTCCTCGTTGTTGATGCCGGCCACGTCACCGTTGTCGATCGCGTTCTCCAGGGCCGTGGAGTCGAACTGGTAGATCGTCAGTGTGCCGTCGACCAGGGTGTACCGCAGCAGGTTCCCGGACTTGCTGTACTCGTCCATCTCCTCGAAGCCCTCGAGCGCGGGGCGCAGGCTCGCGACGATCATGTACTGGTGGTCGCCGACCTGGAGCGTGCGGACGGCCCCGTCGAGCCCGGCACTGCCCGAGGTTACAAGGAAGTCGGCGTCGGTCATCGCGAAGGCCACCGTGTCAGACGTATTGAACTTGCCGACCCATCGACCGCCCAACGCCTCGTCGGGCTCGGCCATCGCCCAGCCGCGCGACACGTCCTTCACCGGGATGCACCCCACGATCAGCACCAGCAGCGCGGCGGCGAGGGCGGGCAGAACGATCTTGCGGGCGGTGGTCATCGGTCCTCCTTGGGATGGGATGGCGGGTTTCACGTTGCGGGACCAGCATATCGCAACCCGGGGGGCACGAAAAAAGCGGCCCGGGCTTACAATCCGTGGATGCAACCGGTGTTCTTCCTGGCGCAGCAGACCGACGATCAGCAGCAAACACTGCTGGAGGCCTACGGCCTGATCGTGCTCATCGCGGCGGTGGGTCTGGCGGCGGTGATCATGGTGATCTCCATGATGGTCGCCCGTCGGATGGCGCGTCGCCGCATCGTCCTGCTGGAGCGTTCGATCGAGAAACGACGGGCCGAGCAGGGCCCGCCGCCCGGCGACGCGTGGAAGGCCGGCGCGGACCGCTACGTCGACCCGGACCGGCTGTCGCCCGAGGAGATCGCCGAGCGTGCGGCCGGCGGTGCCGATGATGAGCCCGACGATGACAGCGGCCCGCTCGGGCCCGCGTGGGACACCCCCGCGCCCGGTGACCAGGACAGTGACCCCGGCGAAGACGACCCGTTCGGCCTGTTTGAAGACAAGCCCTACGTCGACCCCGACCCGGACGAAGACGACGAGAACCCCGGCGACGAGGTCGACCCCGACGAGCCGTGGCGGTAAATGGACGGTGCAAACGCTAAACCGCGTGCAGCCGGCACCGGCCCAGCCCGGCACAGGAGTCGCATTCCTCGGCCCGGCCGGCGATGTGGTCCAAGCAGTGGGTCAGGCGGTTGTCGATCACGTCTACCATCAGCGGGGTCAGCCCGATCGGGGCGGTCACGACCCACGGCACACCCGCCGACTCCGCCGCCTGCTCCGCCAGTTCCGGGATGTCCTTGGCCCAGTGCTTGCCCGGCGCGAAAAAGTAGGGGCAGACCGCGACACGCGACGCACCGCGCTCGACGCACCGACGTACGGCCGTCTCGATCGAGGGCTCGGCCAGCTCCATGTGGGCCGGCTCTACGATCTTGTATTGCGGGCGGTGGGCGATAAACAGATCGACAAACCGCTCGAGCATCGCGTTGCTCTCGGCCCGCCGGGAGCCGTGGTCCACGATCACGATGCCGAGGGCATCGAGGTCGCCGGTGTCGAGGGAGGAGAGGGGCTCGGTCATGCCCCTATCGTATGCCGCCAGACCCGGGGGTGGCCACCCAGGCGCCAGTCCTTTGGATGCGGGCCGATCCGGCGGTCAGCGCCCGCCGAGCTCGATCGTGAGCTCCACCTCTTCGCCATCGCGCAGGACCAGGAGCACGACCTCTTGGCCGGCCTCGGACTCGCGCAGCGCGACCGACAGGTCGCGGGGGCTGTCGATCGCCCGGTCGCCGAAGCGGAGCAGCACGTCCCCGCTCTCCATCCCGGCCGTGGCGGCGGGGGAGTTGCCGAACACCCGGCTGATGACCAGCCCGCCCCCCTCGGCCGCGTCGCCCGGGCGGACGCCCATGAACGGCCGCAGCGGCGGCGTGACAAAGGTCACCTTTTCCGGGTCCGTCGCCGTGCGGATCAGGACGTCGCCGACCAGCTCCAGCACCTGCGCCGCGCCCTCGTTGTTCAGCTTCTCGGGCGTGTCGTCGGGCGTGTGGTACTCGGCGTGGAGCCCGGTAAAGAAGAACACCGCCGGGACCCCGACACGGATAAAGCTGGTGTGGTCGCTGCCGCCGGGCGCATCGGTCTCCATCGACACGACGATCGGGCTGCCGTTATCGGTGTTGGCCTGGTTGATCCAGTCGGCCCACTGCTCGCCGGTCTCCGCGGTGTAGACGATCAGCCGCTCGCGAAGCCGGCCGATCATGTCCATGTTGATCATGCCGGAGATGTCTTCGATGTCGAACGGCCAGGACTCGGCGTTCTCGGTCTCGAAGCGCGAGCCGTGCAGCCCGCGTTCCTCGCCGGCGAAGCTGGTGAAGAGGATGGTCCGGCGGGGGGTGTCGGGGTGGGCGCGGGCGTAGTTCGCCAGCCGGCGGGCGAGGATGACCAGCCCGGCGGTGCCCGAGGCATTGTCGTCCGCGCCGGGGTGGATCTCGCCGCGGCGGGCGGGGGCCCGGCTGCCGATGTCGCCGTAGCCGATGTGGTCGTAGTGCGCCCCGATAATGACGACTTCGCCCGCCAGCTCCCCGACGCCGGGCAGGATGCCGCCGATGTTACTGATCGGCGCGTTGATCACGTTGCCCTCGGCGTCCCGGCCGATCGCGAGCTGGAACTCCTGGGTGTACGACCACCGGCCGTCGACAACGAAGCCCGGCTCGAGCCCGGCCTTGGCGTATTGGTACACCAAATAGTCCCGGGCGATGTCGATGCCCCGCGTCCCCGCGTCGCGCCCCTCCATCACGTCCTCGCAGAGGGTCGCAACGATCTCCTTGAACACCTCGGCCGTCTCGCCCGGCTCGTAGGCCACCACGGGCGGCTGCACCGTGTCCGGCGAGGACCCGCAGCCGGCGAGGAACAGTGAGCCGAGCAGAATGAGCGACGCAAACGCGAGACGTGGAGGGCAGAGGTGTGGCATAGCGACCTGACTTGAAAAGGAAAGAAGTCGTAACACGGCTTCCGTGGAGGGCTGCACGGGCGACCGCGACAACGCGTATATCAGTAGTCCCGCCGGCAGAACTTCCACGCGGCGAACGCGAGGATGACGATTTCAAAGAGAATCGAGGTACCGAGGATCCACCAGGCCGGCCGTTCGCGCGACAGCTCCATCAGTCGCTTCTGCACTGCTGTGTCGCCGCCGAACTCGGTATTCTGCATCATCGGGTCCTCCTCGGTGTCCTCCTCGGTCGGCAGGTCGGCCAACGAGATGAGCCATCGCTCCAGCAGCCCGATCGTCTCGTTGGTCTTGGGGAAGATCGTCTTGACCGCGAAGACAAAGCGCGACCACTTGGTCCATGTCGCCACAGATCGGTCGGCCCGGTCCACCTCGGCTTCCAGCAGCGTGTAGTCGCCCTCCTGCGCTGCTTGAAGTGGTTTGACCAGCGGGTCGTCGCCTCCCATCCATGAACGGCGGGTGATCTCCTCGACCTTCTCCTCGATCTCTTCGGGGGACATCGCGCGCGCCATATCGAGCCGCTCCGCCGCGCCCTCGGCCTGCACCTCGGCGTTGGCGCGGAGCATGAGCATGACCCCGTCCGCCTGGTTCACCATGAACAAGCCGAACCACAGCAGGATCGTCAAAAGGATCGCCGCCATCGTCGACCGGGTCATCACGCCCAGCAGCACACACACCGAGAAGAGGTACGAGAAGAACAAGACGACCATCGGGACAGCGATAAACAGCCCCGGCTCCCAAACGCCGCCCCGGATGCCGATCACCAGGAAGCTGGCGACACAGAACACCAGAACCTGCAGCGCGACAAACATCAGCCCGAGCATGTACTTGGTCAGGAACAAGCGCAGCCGGCTGATCGGCTTGGACAGCAGCGTATCAATTGAGCCGGACGTCATCAGGTCCGGGAAGATGCCGCCTGTCGAGACCAGCGCGAGGATGGTGGCGATCCACGCCAGCCAGATCGCGATCCCCAGCGAGACAAACCACGACTTGTAGAACGTCGCGGCGGTCATGGTTTGTGTGCTGTACATCGGGGTGTCGAGCTGCCAGACCAGCAGCTTCAGCCCCTGCTCGTTGATCCCGATACATCCGAAGATTGCAACGATCAGACCCGACAGGATCATCGTGATCCAGAACATCTTCTTCGCGTTCAGCTCGCGGTACGCGTCCCACAGTAGTGCAAGGGTCTGGGTCAATGGTCACCCCCTTCGCCGGCGGCCTGCATGAACAGCTCTTCAAGCGACGGCCGCTTGGGCTCGACGCTGCGGATGACGATCCCCGCGGCGCGGACCTTGTCGATCACCGGCTGCACGGCCGGGGGGTCGGTCACCATCACCTTCAGCTTCGGGCCGTGCAGCTCGTACCGCACGCCCTCCAGTTCCCCGGCCAGGACCGGCACGCCGCCGCGTTCCTGCTCCGGCTTCATCGCCACGCCGAGCGCCTCGGCGAGCTTGCCGGGCGCGGCGGTCTCGCGGTTCCAGTCCAGCACCATCAGGTAGTGCTTCTCGTCGATCGTCAGCTCGTCGATGGTCCCCTGCTGCACGACCTTGCCGCTGACCATGATCGCGACGCGGTCGCAGATCATCTCCAACTCGCTGAGCAGGTGGCTGTTGACGAAGACAGTCTTGCCCCGCTCTTTGATCGCCAGGAGCACCTCGCGGATGTCGCGTCGGCCGACGGGGTCGACGCCGTCGGTCGGCTCGTCGAGGACGACCAGGTCCGGGTCGTTGACCAGCGCCTGGGCGATGCCGATGCGCTGCTGCATGCCCTTGGAGTACCCGCCGACCTTGCGGTCCGCGTAGTCGTGGGCGCCGACGAGGTCGATGAGTTCCTGGGCCTTTTCCTTGCACAGGGCCTTGGGCATCTTGGCCATCGCGCCGAAGAACTCGACGACCTGCCGGCCGGTGAGGTGGCGGGGGAAGCGTGCGTGCTCGGGGAGGTAGCCGACACGCGCGAGCGTGGGCTTGTCGCCCAGGGGGGCGCCCAGGACGTTGCCGGACGCGGCGGTGGGGCGGACGACGGTGAGCATGCACTTGACCAGCGTGCTCTTGCCCGCGCCGTTGGGGCCCAGGAGCCCGAACACCTCGCCGGGGTGGACTTTCAGGTCGACGCCTTTGAGCGCGTGGACCTTTCTTCCGTAGCGCTTCTCGACGCCTTTGAGATCGATGACCAGGCCGTTTGAGGACGACATGCGTGCTCCTGCGGAGGGGCGTACCGGGCATATCCTAACGCGGCCCGGCCTCCCTGGGTTCGGAGCCGGGCGTCCACAAGTCGCCAGAGCGGGAAGCCGGCGGCGGTATTGCTTTGCAAATCTCGTATGAAACCGGCGGCACACCCGAATACACAGCCCTTATGATCCCGGCTCGACCTCCGCCCTCCCGGAACGCCACGATGCCCATGATCCCCGACCCCGTCAAGCAGTTGATTGCCCTGGTCCTGGGGATCGTGCTGTTGCTCGCCGCGCCGCTCTCCGCCTGGCCGGCGTACAAGGCGTTTACGTCGGCGAGCGCGAGCACCGGCTGGCCCACCGTCACCGGGCGGGTCACCGCCAGCGAGATCATCACCCGCGGCACGAAGCAGAAGCCCCGCGTCACCTACGCCTACCAGGTCAACGGCCGGCCATATACCTCCAGCCGCATCAAGTTCGGAGACACCACGGGCAACAACCCGTCGGCCGCACGCCGCGTGACCGAGCGATACCCCGCGGGGACAGAGGTCGAGGTCTACTACGACCCCGGGCTCCCCGGGAACGCCGTGCTCGAGCCCGGCGCGGGCGGGGGCACCTTCTTCTACCTGCTGATCCCCGTCATCCTGCTGGGGGTCGGGGGGTTCCTGCTGTACGGGTGGTACACGCGTCGGCGGGTTTACTAGCGGGCTTCTGGTCCCGAGTTACACGCCGCTGCCGCCAGCGCAGCACCCCGAGCCCCACGAGCCCTAGCGCCAGAAGCGAATACACCGACACGCCGGGCACGAGCTTCGGCGTCGCGCGCAGCGGCTCGTGCGCGAGGCGGAACAGGCCGTAGCCGATCAGGTAGAGGTGGAACAGGTTGCCCGGGAACGCGCCCGCCCTGCGGAGCAGGAGCAGCACCGCGGCGCACCCGAGGTTGAACACCAGCTCGACCACCGCGGCGGGGTAGTAGTAGGCGTACGCCAGGCCCGCGTCGAGGGCCGCGTGGTCGGCGACCGCCCACCAGGTGTCGTGGTCGCAAGCAACCCCCCGGCAGCAGCCGTGCATCAGGCAGCCGATGCGCCCGAGTGCGAGCCCGGCCGGTACGGCGATCGCGAAGGCGTCGCCCGTGTGTTCGCGGACGCCGACCCATCGCTTGCCCAGCTCGACCCCGCCGTACCCGCCGAGTAGTGCGCCAACGACGGTCTTGCCCACCAGCATCGACCGCCAGAACCCCGCGTCGCCCCAGACCGTCCACGCCTCGGCCAGGACATAGCCCGCCTTCGCGCCGAGGAACGCGCCCACCAGACCCGACGCGAGCACGACCACCATCTCCGGCCGATCCCCGACCCGCCGACCCCACACCAGCGCACCGACCACCAGCCCCGCCACCATCATGGCGGTGTAGCCCGGCGAAATAAACGGCTGGTGCAGGTCGTTGGGCATCGTCGGGCTACCGCATCGCGTAGTGCCGGCAGAAGGACTCGAGCCGGCCGCCCTCACCGACCACGTGCACGCAGCAGCGGTCGATGCGGTGCTGGTCGTATGTCAACGCGTCCATGAAGGGCTTGATAAACAGCCGGAGCACGTCGTCCGGCCCGACCTCCAGGTGCTTCAGCACCGCGCCGAGCTCCTCGCTCTCGCAGCCGCATCGGGCGAGGTCGTCCAGATCGAAGTTGATGCGGTCCTGGAGGAAGCCCTGCATCGACGCGAGGTCGACCATGCTCGACACGCCGACCGCGCCGTCCTTGCGGCGCACGAGATAGCCGACGGTGTGGCAGTTCGGGTCGCCGCAGGGCAGGGGGGTAAAGTCCTCGGCCGAGAGCAGCCCGTCGCACTGGTCGATCAGCCCGAGCACCGTGTCCGCGACCGACAGGCGCTGCGTCGGCGGGCGCCGGACCCCCGTCGCATCCCGCGTGGCCGAGCCCCCGGCGTCCGCCCCCTCCACGGTCAGGTTCACGCCTTCGTAGGCCCGGCCCGAGCCGAACATCGGCTGGAACGTGATCCCGCGGATCGCCTTGCTGCTCAGCGCGAACCGGACCGTGTCGCCCAGGTGATGTTGGTTGTGCCCGTCCACGGTCATCGCCAGCGTCACGGGCACGCCCCGCGAGGCGCACGCATCGACCACACGCTGCCGGACGCGGCGCAGGTCGATGCCGCGCAGCGCAGTCTGCCCCTGCGCCTGCGGTCCGTCGTACTGCAGGTACACCTCGAACTTGCGCCGCAGGCGGTGCAGCTCGCCGAGGCGCTGCATGAAGCCCGGCTCGTTCGCCAGCCGGACGCCATTGGTGTTGAGCAGGACGTAGCCGATCCGGTCGTGCGTCAACGACCATTCAAGCAGCTCGAAGAACGCGGGGTGGAGCGTCGGCTCCCCGCCGGAGAGCTGCAGGATATCGATCAACCCCTTGCGGTCGATGACCGACTGCATGCGTCCGCGGAAGTCGTCGAGCGGCAGCACGGTATGGGGATCGCCGCTAGCCGGCGGCGCGCTGCCGGCGTAGCAGGTCGGGCACGCAAGGTTGCAGGTCTCGACGATCTCGATCAGCGCGATGCAGGTCGAGGACCGCTCGACGATCGTCGGGTCGTGGCCGGCCGAGGCGGACGGTGCCGCCGCATCACCGTTGATGGGTGCGGGTGCGGTGCCGCAGCAGTTCCCGCCGCAGCAGCCCCCGCGGTCCGCCGTGTCTGCGCCGAGCGAGAGGTGGTACCAGCGCGCATCGCTGCTGATGCGCGCCTCGAACCGGCCGTGCTCCGGGCACGCTTTCCTCAGAAACACCTCCGGGCCGCGCTGTACCACACGGGCCGGCACCTGCGACCGGCAGACCGGGCACAGGCTGGACGTGGTTTTCAGGGTCGTTTCCGCGGGGTTGAGCGCGAGCAGGTCCATGTCCGCCTCCTGTTAGAGCAGCCCGAATACAGCCAAAAGCAGCGCGCACCCGCCGAAGAAGTACACCACGGCCAGCACCGCCTCGATCAGGAAAAACAGCAGCCACGGCAGGATGATGTGCCGCTTCAGCCCGCGTCGTCGCTCGGGCGGGACGCCGAGCACCGCCCCGGGGTAGTACTGCCTGGCGATCAGCCCGCCGGCGAGGAACGCCGCGAACAGCGGCATCCCCACAAACACCAGCGTCATCGCCGCGTCCGAGGGCTCGTCCAAAAACAGGGAATCCCACAGGGTGCCGACACAGCAGACCGGGGTGAACACGATGATGACCGGGAACAGCAGCAACTGCAGCACCACAAAGCTCAGCGGGAACGAGGCGCGCTCGAGGTGGCGTTCGAGGAGCTGCGCGCGCTCGAACACGGTGCCGCATTCCGGGCAGACACCGGTCGGGCGCACGGGCGTGCAGATACCCGTCAGGTTGTAGCCACAGCACGCACACGCCGGCGCGGGGCCGGGCATCGTTGGGCGTCTAGTCGGGGGCGGTCCGTCCTGCATGGCGGGGGGGTAGCGTGCGTCAGCTGCTGACGATGATGGAGATCACCAGCGCGCATCCGCCGGCAAAGTAGGCGACGGTGAGCACCACGTGCGCCGCGGTGAACAAGAGCCAGGGCCAGAACGCGTGGCGGTAGAACGCCGGGACCTCGTCCCAGTCCCGCCCGGCCCGCTTGGCCTGCACCAAGGCGTTCGCCAGCCACCAGCCGGTCAGCCCGCAGGACCCGAGCAGCAGCGCGAGGATCACCACGACCCCGAAACCAAAGGCATCCTGCAGCAACGCGCCGAAGAAGCACGACGCCAACGGCCAGAACAGCGCCGTCGCGATCGGCCAAACGAGCAGCCCGATGATGAGGTTCGGGCCCCGGCCCTGCACGGCCAGGAGACGGAGCAGGTGCTCGCGAACAAAGGCACGCTCGCACTCGGGGCAGTGCCCCGCCGGCCGCTGCGGGGTGCAGACCCCGTGCAGGTTGTACCCGCAGCCGGGGCAGTGGAGCGCCGGGGCGTCGCGCGGGCCGGGCAAATCCGTGGCCGGCGTCGCGGGCGGGGTAGGGCTCGGGGTTTCCATAAAGCGGGCAACCACCTGTAGTGTTAGTGTATGCGTACATTATTAGGTGGTGCCGGCGTTGTCAAGGGAAAACCACCGGCTCATCGTGCTGACAGCCGGCAGCGCGCGGGATACACTCGCCCGCCGGCCCGGCCCTGCCGCGTAACACGGGGCCGCGGCGAGCATCCCTCCCGCAGCCCAGCCCCCCAACACCCGAGACCGATGACACGCACGCACATCCTCGTACTGTTCCTGACCTCGTTCACGGCCCTGGTCCCGCTGAACGCCGCGGCAGAGCCCGCCACCGCGGAGGGCGAACAGCACCCCCTCATCGTTCGGCAGAACGCCCAGGCGGAGCAAGCCCGCGCGGTCTTCGAGGCCTGGCGCGCCACCGGCGACGGTGATGTCCGCAGCGAACGGCCGCTGGTCATCGCGCTATTCACCGGCAGCGACACCGACCCGGCCCCACACTACCGCGAACGGCTCACACGCACCATGCAGCACATCCAGCGGTTCTACGCCGACGAGATGGACCGCCACGGCTTCGGGCCGATCACCTTCCCCCTCGAGCTCGAAGACGACGGGCTGCTCAAAGTCCACGTCGTGCGCGGCGATCGACCGAACGCCGAATACAACGGCGACCACGGCCGGGAGATCCGCGAGATCATCAACCGCGCGCTTGCGGAAGAAGGTATCGACGGCAACACGCGCACGGTCGTGATGTTCTGCAACCTGACGGTGTGGGACCCCGCGGCGCGGACGATGCGCCACCATAGCCCGTACTACGCGATCGGCTCGTCCCGCGAAGGACGGGCCTGGCAGCTCGATTCGGTCCTGCTTGATGCGGCGGAGCTGGGCAATACCGACCGGGACCAGTACCTCCGCGACGGGCAGTACGGCCACATCTCGCTGGGGCGTTACCAGTCGATCTTCGTCGGCGGGGTGTGCCACGAGCTGGGCCACGCGCTCGGCCTGCCGCACAACCGGGAGCGCGCCGACGAACGCGCCCTCTGGGGCACCGCGCTGATGGGCTCGGGCAACCGGACCTACGGCGAGGAGCTGCGCGGCGAGGGGCGCGGCTCGTTCCTTACGCTGGCACACGCGCTGAAGCTGGCCGTCCACCCCAGCTTCAGCGGGTCGGTGCGCGATATGAACCGCCGCCCGCGCAGCCGGTACGTCTCCCTCGAGCACGAGCCGATCGCAGAGGGCAGAGGGACCCGGCTCACCGGCCGTGTCGAGAGCGACATCCCGGTCCACGCGGTGATCGCCTACCTCGACCCGGAGGGCGGCAGCGACTACGACGCCACGACGCACGTGGCCGTGCCCGACGGCGAGGGCCGGTTCACGATCGACTGCACCGCGTTCCACGGCGAGCGCGGGCAGGTCCGCCTGGTCCGGGTCCACGCCAACGGCTGGGCATCGTTTAAAGAGGATCTCCACCTGGACTACACGCGCGACGCGGAGGGCGTGCTGACGCTGAATGGGCCGGAGCGCCTGGGCGCGTTGCCGGCCGACGGCATCGAGTCCAGCACAGCCGTCGGGACGCTGCCGGTCGAAGGCGCTGCACATGAGGCGTGCCCACACTGCACGGGATCAATGCCACACGACTAAGCCGACGCATCCCCAAGCCGGGCCAGAGCGCAGCGACGGCCCGGGTCGTGTACATCGTGATATGGAAACCCGGGCCGTCGCTGCGCCCTGGCCCGGCTTGTCATCTCGCGGCATCCCCCCTACAACACCCCGCTTGACCCGAACCCCACGCGGAGGAGCTACCACGTGTCTACCCCCCTGAACCTCGCCATCCTCGGCGGCGACGGCACCGGGCCCGAGGTCGTCGCCCAGGCGCTCCGCGTCCTCGAGGCCGTCACCGCCGACGGCTCGGTCGCCGTCCAGACCACCCACTTCGACTATGGCGCGGCCCACTACCTCGCGACCGGCAGCGTCATCACCGACGAGGAGGTCGATGAGCTCCGCGGGTTCGATGCGATCCTGCTGGGCGCGGTCGGCCACCCGGACGTGAAGCCGGGCATCCTTGAGAAGGGGCTGCTGCTGAAGCTGCGGTTCCAGCTCGATCAGTTCATCAACCTCCGGCCGGTGAAGCTGTACCCGGGCATCGAGACGCCGCTGAAGGACAAGGGGCCCGACGACATCGATTTTGTCTGCGTGCGCGAAAACACCGAAGACCTCTACTGCGGCAACGGCGGCCGGGCGCGCGTCGGCACACCGCAGGAGATCAGCACTCAGGAGATGATCGCGACGCGCTTCGGCGTCGAGCGATGCGTGCGCTACGCGTTCGAGCTCGCCAAGACGCGCGAGCGCAAGCACCTCACGCTCGTGCATAAGACCAACGTGCTCACCCACTGCGGCGGGACCTGGTTCGACACGTTCCGTGACCTCGCCACGGAGTACAGCGACGTCGAGACCGACTACCACCACGTCGACGCCTGCTGCATGTACATGGCGACCAAGCCGGAGATCTACGACACCGTCGTGGTGCCCAACATGTTCGGCGACATCATCACGGACCTGGGCGCGGCGGTCGCGGGGGGTATGGGCATCGCGGCTTCGGGCAACCTGAACCCGGACGCCGGCGCGGGCAGCGTGAGCATGTTCGAGCCGGTGCACGGCAGCTCGCCAGACATCGCCGGGCAGGACAAGGCCAACCCGCTGGCGTGCATCGACTCGCTGGCGATGCTGCTGCGCGAGACCGGGCGGGTGAAGCAGCGCCCCGCGCTGAGTAAAGCCGGCGACAAGGTCGCTGCGGCGGTGCAGGCCGTGACGCCGAACTTTACCGGCAAGCGGCTGGACCGCAGCGGGTACTCGACGACAGAGATCGGCGACATGGCGATCGCGGCGCTCGGGTAGGGCGGCCGCCCCGCGTCTCGCCTACCGCCCCGACTCGGTGACCAGGTGCGTAACCACGCGTACCCGGCAGGCGCGGCCGAAGTGGTCCTCCAGCATCGCGTCCACCTCGTCCGCCAACGCGCGGTCCACCGCCACGGGGCACTGCACGACCATCTCGACCCGCAGCTCCCCGTCGTCGACGCCGGCCGACGCGATCGAGTCGAACATGCAGTCGCTGTGCTGCTCGACGTGCTCGGCGATGCGCTCGCGGAGCGCGTCAGGGATGCGGTGCTGCGGGAGCGAAGCATACAGCCAGTAGCACAGCGGCACGCCCAGCAGCACCACCACCATGATCAGCGACATCACCGCGTGGCGGGTCCATCGCTTCTTGCTGCTATGCAGGTGCGCGGCCTGCATGCCCACCGCGTAGAGCGCAATCGCGGCGCCCAGCACGATGGCGACGATGTTGGTCAGGAACAGGAGCGCCGCACCCGCAGAGGTCACCCAGTCGCCATGCGCCAGCGCGACGCCCGAGGTCGAGATCGGCGGGACCAGCGCCGCGGCGATCGCCACACCCGGCAGCGCGCCCGACAGCGTCGGGCGAGCCGTCGCATAGGCCGCCGCGATACCCGAGACAAACGCCACGCCCAGGTCCAGCAGGTTCGGCTGGCCGCGCGCGAGCATCTGCGGCGTCAGCCCGGCGTGGGGGATCAGCTCGCCCATCGCGAACGCGATCGCGATCGCGAGCAGGAACCCCAGCAAGACCGAACGCGACGCCTCACGGATCAGCAGGCCGTTGCCCTGCACGACCGACAGCCCGCAGCCGATCAGGGGCGTCATCAGCGGCGCGACCAGCATCGCGCCGATCACCACCGCCACCGAGTTCTGCATCAGCCCCAGCGTGGCGATCAGCGTCGACAGGCAGATCAGCGCGACGAAGTCAACGTTCCACGCGCTGGCCTGCTGCACCCGCTCGACCAGGTCGATGCGGTCGGCCCGTTCGAGCTGCGGGATGAGCTGCTGCAGCCGGCCGCGGATCGCCTCGCTCGCCGCCTCCATCCACGGCAGCGCCTGCCGCACCACGCCGACGGTCAATGCGCTCTGCGGGTCGTTGATCAGCTTGTCCGGCACCGAGCCGAACAGCGCGCGCCGGGCGTGCCAGTGGTTCGTCGCGCCGACGAGAACCAGGTCGTACCCCCCGTCCTGCGCGACCTCCGCGATGCCCTGGCGGAACTCCGGCGCGAGGTGGACGACCGGGCGCACCTTCGGGTGGCTGGACGGGTCGCCGATCGCCTTGCGGATCGCTTTGCCGAGGATCTGCTCGCCGACGGCCTGGGCCTCGGGCCCGACGTTGGGCTCGACGAACAGCGCGTCCACCCCGCCGGGCTTCTGCTGGTCGATGCCGCAGGTCGCCTCGGGCAGCAGGGTGAGGGTGTCGGCGAGCTTGAGTGCCTCGGTCGCGTGCGGGCCCCCGGCCGTGGGCACGAGGATGCGTCCGCTGCGCTGCCCGGCCGAAGCGCCGGGCCGCAGCAGCAGGACCGTGCACCTCGCCTCGCGGAACAGCCGGGCCGGCAGCGACTCGACCGCCCGGTCGACCTTGTGCTTGGCGACGATCAGCAGCTTGGTGCCGTGCTCCGCCAGCGCCGCGAGCACACCGTCCGCCGGGTCCTGGCCCGCGATCGCGACCAGCTCAAACTCCGGGACGCGTTCCGGGCCCGCCGGCTTGGCCGCTTCGCCGGAGGCCTGCTGGTCGGCGAGCGCCGCGACCAGCCGGGCGTGCCCATCGACCACCTCGCTCACCGCCGCGCGGACCGCGACCGCCGTCGGGTCGTGCTCCGCCGCGTCCTTCCCGCCGTTGCCCGCCAGCCAGAACACCTTGACATCCGAGGCCCGCGCCCGCGCGACCTGCCACGCCCAGCCCACCAGGGCCGACGCCTCCGACTCGCTCTGGACCACCACGGCGACGGACATGGGTACAGCTTAGCGGGAGTCGATCCTGACGATCGGTGAGCGGCCACACTTGGCTCACGGCCGGGCGAACCGCCCATCGAATGTGGCCCACTCCAAGTCGTCCAGTTCCCAAAGCGAATACAGCGCGACCCCGCGATAGCCCGAGGGCAGCGATGCGTCCACGTCGCCATCGAGCCGGCTCAGCCCCGCGTGGATACCGGCTAACGATGTCTCCAAGTTTTCAACGGCGGGGTCGTGATAACCGACGCCAGCGTCGTCATAGGCAGGGAGGCCCAGCAACACCTCACACCCCTCCGACCAGCCGATGACTTCTGTCGTCCAGCGAGCCATCAGGTGGATATACAGTTTCCTGGACGGTACCGCCGCGTCATACATCATCACGGCCAGGTGGTCGCAACGCTGAGCGACAGCACGGAAGTACGCCTCGTCCCAATGCAGATACATGTCTGGCTGCCAGCGCGTCGGCGGCGGGTAGGCGGCGACCGAAAGCAGTTTGCCCCGCGGCAGCGCGATGCGCATTTCATCCAGAAGCAACAGCATGTCTGCATTACCGCTGGGCCAGGGCTCAACGTTAAGGTGGATGCCAGCCAGCCGGGGGTGAGCTTCGAACAGAGCAACTACCGATGCAACAAACGCGGCTCGCCAAGTAGCGCGCTCAGGCAGGCAGCCGTCGCCGAACACCCCACCGACCCACGGAAAGACACGCTGACCTTTACGCTCCGCCGCGTCGAGCACACGCTCTACCTGCTCAGTATCCACCGCAGGCAGGTTGCCGCGTCCGTCGCATGGACACAAGTGCGGCATCAGGTCGATCACACCGCGGTCTGCCAGCGCGGCGAAGGTCTCACCGATATACACCGGATCGCGATACATTTCGCGCTGTGCAGTACCGCTGTTCTCATTGAACCACCCGTCGTCGCCCAGCCAACGGTGGCTCATCCAGACGCCGTTGGTGCCCCGGTCGTGTCGGCCATCGTCCACCTCAACACCCGGCGACCAGAGCAGGTAGCCCAGCATCGGCGCTAGCAGCACCGCGAGGAACACCATCAGCCGTAGCCGGCCGGCCCACGAAGTAGGGAACACGCGCATCGATCCGTGGTCTCCCATCAGCCCCACAGCCACAGCTAAAACAGCTTCCCCTGGTCGCGCGGGGGCTTCGCGGCCTCGTCTTCTTTGACCTGCTGCATCTCGTCCAGCAGGTCGTCGACCTTCTCCACGTCCATGTACACGCTTGCGAAACGCATGTACGCGACGTGGTCGGTCCGGCGGAGCTTCTCCAGCACCATCAAGCCGATGTCCTTGGACGAGACCTCTTTCTCGCCCAGGCGGAACAGGTCTTCCTCGATCTCGTCGGCCAGCGTCGCGAGCTGCTGGGCGCTGATCGGCCGCTTGTACGCCGCCGAACTGATCCCCTTGACCACCTTGTCGCGGAGGTAGGGGACCCGGCTGCCGTCTTTCTTCACCACCAGCAGCGACACCTTCTCCTCGACCTTCTCGTAGGTCGTAAACCGCTTGTCGCACGACAGGCAGACCCGGCGACGACGGATCGATCGGCCCCCGTCCGTCGCGCGGGAGTCGATCACCTTGTCGTCATCAACATCGCAGAAGGGGCAACGCATGGGAGCGGGAAGGATTGAAGAGCGAGGGGTGAGGATCGGGTAGGGAAAAGATAGCAGGGAAGCGCGTGATGCGCCTAAAACCACACACGCCGAAGGATGAGCCGGAGGCGAATCCCCGGATCGACCACGCAACACCCCTCCGATTGCCCTACCCTGTCCCGCATGACCCTGAAGATCGCGATCCTGGGCGACATCGTCGGCGTGCCGGGCCGGCAGGCGGCGGCGGCGGCGGTGCCGGTGCTGCGCGAACAGCACGGCGCGCACCTCGTCCTCGCCAACGCGGAGAACGCCGCGAACGGCAGCGGGCTCACCCCCGAACTGTACCGCAAGCTCCGTGACGCGGGCATCGACGGCATGACCCTCGGCGACCACGCGTTCCGAAAGCAGCAGGTCTACGCCACACTCGAAGCCGAGCCCGACCTCATCCGCCCCTACAACCTGCCGGCCAAGGCGCGCGGCCGGGGCGTCATGACGCTCGCCGCCACCGACGACGCCGGCGCGACGCACCGGGTCCACGTCGTCACGCTGATCGGCCAGCTCTTTATGAACACGATGCGTGGCAGCGACCCCTACGCCGCCGCCGACCAGGTGGTCAACGCGATCCGCGCCGACGACCCGCGCGCGATCGTGCTCGTCGAGATCCACGCCGAGGCGACCAGCGAGAAGGTCGCGATGGGCTGGCACCTCAACGGCCGGGCCGCGTGCGTCTTCGGCACGCACACGCACGTCCCCACCGCCGACGCCCGGCTGCTGCCCACGCCCGCAGACGACGACTCGGTGCCCGGCCAGCCGTGGGTCGGGGTCGGGCGGACGGCGTACGTCACCGACCTGGGCATGACCGGTCCATACGACTCGGTCCTGGGCCGACGCGCCGACCGGGTGCTCAAGCACATGACCACCTCGCTGCCCGCCGCGTTTGATGTGGCCGAGGGCCGGGGCACGGCACGCGGCGTTCTCGTCGAGGTCGACCCCGCGAGCGGGCTGGCGCTGGGCATCGAGACGGTGTCGCTACCGGTTGCCTAACCCGTACAACCCGAACGCGCCGTGGACCCATCACTGATTTCCGCTTGGCACCCGACCGCCCTGAATCGGACGCTTCTCTGTTGAACCCGCCGTGTTGTTTGGGCGCGGCAGAGAGGCAGCCTTCCGGGCGAGGGACGCGATGGAACAGGCCAGGGCACAAAACGATGACTTCCCGGACGACACGTCGGACGCGGTGCGCCCGCGCGCCCACCGGCTGGACGACGCGCCGCTGCGGTCGAAGGTCGCGCTGATGGTCGTGGCCGGTGTGATGGTCGGCATCGGGGTGAACCTCGCGGCCGATGGCATCAGCCGGTTTGCGTTCATGGGGCGCGAGATGCCCGCGATCCTGATCGGGGTGCTCGGGTTCCTGCTCGCGGCCTCGGTGCTGGTGGCGTTGGGGCAGTGGTGGATCGCCTCGCCGTACGACCGGCTGGTCCGGCAGATCGACCGCGTGGCCGAGCGCCGGACGGTGGACGACCTGTCCTCGCTGCCGCTGACACGGCGGGACGAGGCGGGGCGGATCGCCCGCGCGATGCACCGGGTAACAACGGTCGCCATCCGTGACGGCCGGGACGCGCGGCAGCTCCGCAAGACCCTGGACCGCCGGGTGCAGAAGGCGACCCACAAGGCCACCGCCGAACTGAAGCGGCTCGCGCTGCGGGACCCGCTGACCGACCTGGGCAACCGCCGGTTCCTCGATCATCAACTGACCAAGATCGTCGACGCGACGCGCGAGGCCGGGGCCGAGCTGACCGCGCTGGCGATCGACATGGACGGGTTCAAGCAGGTCAACGACTCGCTCGGCCACGACACGGGCGACGAGATGCTCGTGCTGCTCGCGGGTCTGCTTAAGGCGTGCACCCGGCACGACGACCTGTGCATCCGTGTGGGCGGGGACGAGTTCATCGTGCTGATGCCCGGCTGCGATACGGCCCGCGCCGTCGCCGTCGCCGACTCGATCCGCGCACTGTTCCGCCAGCAGACCCGGGCCACGCTCCACCGTGGGGCGTACACGGACCTCTCCGTCGGTGTCGCGGCGATGCGACACGACCGCTGCGAAGACGGCGAGACCCTGCTCAAGCTCGCCGACCAGCGGCTCTACGCCGCGAAGAACGCCGGCAAGGGCCGGACCTGCGCGGACTGACGCGGAGACACCCAGCGTAAGAATAACGGGCGGGCCCTGGATAGGCCCGCCCGTGCTTCGTGATCACGTTGCGTGCTGCCGTGGCAACACGGGACGCGGAGCGTTACTCCGCGGCTTCGGCCGGGGCCGACTTCACGCTGGTGTCTTCAGTGGCTTCTTCGGTCTCGGCGGTCGCCAGGACGTTCTGGCAGATCTCGCAGCCGGCCTCGGCACCCATCGTCGCGATGAACTGCGTCGCTGCACGCGAGAACGCGACCGGGCAGTCGACCTTCTCGCCGTTGACCATGCCGAAGCCCGCTTCGTCGATCCACACCGGCACGCCGGCCTGGCCGAGTTCGAGGACGGCCTTGCCGTGGTCGCTCAGCTCGACATCCGCCAGCGCGGTCAGCACTTCACAGGTGCCACAGACCGACTCACAGTCGCCGCAGCCGCCCTCGGCCGCGACGGCTTCGGTCGCGCTGTCACAACCTTCGCACTCACCCTCAGCGACCACGACCTGCGTTGCGCTGTCGCAACCCTCGCACTCGCCTTCAGCGACCACGACTTCGGTGGCGCTGTCGCAGCCGCCGCAGTCGCCCTCGGCCACGACCACCTCGGTCGCGCCTTCGCAGCCGCCACAGTCGCCGGCCTTCTCAACGACCTGGACCGCGCGGTCGCAGCCCCCGCACTCGCCGGCCTCTTCCGCGGCGATCACCACGGTGGTCTCCGGCACGGCCTCGTCCCCGTCGCAGGCAAACGCCGTCCCGACCACCATCCCCGAGCCGAGCACACCGGCAGCCAACATTGCAGCAAACAGCTTCATCGAAACACTCCTTGAGTTAACGTTCCAGCGGAAAATGATTCACCGCCTGCTCACGGGGCCGACCGGCACGCCGTGGCGAGGCCTACGGAATGTGAACGCGACCGCGCTCGAAGGCATCATAACGCGCCGGGCCGCACGGCCCAAAGGCGGTCTGCCCGGAATCCAGGATTCACCGCATCCTCATGCCCAGGCCCCATCAACGGGGCATCGACTACAATCCCGGGTTCCCGATTCCCCAACCGACGTAGGACCCCAGCGATGGCCGACCCCAACTCCAAGACCCATTTCGACCTCATCGTCATCGGCGGCGGCCCGGCGGGCTACGTCGGCGCGATCCGTGGCGCGCAGCTCGGCAAGAAGGTCGCCTGCGTCGAACGCGACGCCCTGGGCGGGGTCTGCCTCAACTGGGGCTGCATCCCGACCAAAGCCCTCCTCGCCGGGGCTGAGTTCTACTCCAAGCTCCGCCACGACGCGGGCGACTGGGGCATCACCGCCGAGAACGTCGGCCACAACTGGGAGAAAGTCATCGCCCGCTCCCGTGGCGTGGCCGGCAACCTCTCCAAGGGCATCGGCTTCCTGTTCAAGAAAAACAAGATCACCCACTTCGACGGCCACGCGTTTATCCCCGCGCCCGGCAAGGTGCAGGTCTTCGACAAGAAAGACACCGAGCACAAGGGCGGGATCAAGCAGGAACTCACCGCCGACAAGATCCTGATCGCGACCGGCGCCGTCCCGCGCGAGCTGCCGGGGGCCCCGTTCGACGGCGACAAGGTCATCGCCGCCAAGGAAGCGATGACGCTCAAAGACCAGCCCAAGAAGCTGCTCATCGTCGGCAGCGGCGCGATCGGTATGGAGTTCGCCTACTTCTACAACGCCTTCGGCACCGAGTGCACCGTCGTCGAGATGCAGGACCGCGTCATGCCCATCGAAGACGCCGACAGCTCCAAGCAGGTCGCCAAGGCCTTCAAGAAGCAGGGCATCAATATCCTCACCGGGCACATCACCAAGTCCATCGAGGTCACAAAGTCCGGCGTCAAGGCGCAGGTCGGCAAGGTGGATGACGACGGCAAGCCCCAGACCATCGAGGCCGACAGGGTGCTCGTCGCCATCGGCGTGCGCGGCCGGTACGACGGGCTGTTCGACGACAAGCTCGGCATCGAAACCTTTAGGGACCACATCAAGGTCGACTACCGCGCCGAGGGCAGCGACTACGCCACCTCGGTGAAGGGCATCCACGCGGTAGGCGACGTGATCGGCCCGCCCTGGCTCGCGCACGTCGCCAGCGAAGAGGCCATCGTCGCCGTCGAGCGCATGTTCGGCCACTCGGCCCCCGACATCGATTACGCCTCGGTCCCCGGCTGCACCTACTGCCACCCGCAGGTCGCCTCTATCGGCCTGACCGAGCAGGCCTGCAAAGACCAAGGCCTCGACTACAACGTCGGCAGCTTCCCCTTCCAGGCCTCCGGCAAGGCGCAGGCCCTCGGCGAGACCGGCGGGTTCGTCAAGCTGATTACCGGCAAGCAGCACGGCGAGGTCCTGGGTTGCCACATGGTCGGCGAGAACGTCACCGAGCTCATCGCCGAGATGGGCCTGGCCCGCCGGCTCGAAGCCACCGCCGAAGAGATCATCGCCACCATGCACGCCCACCCGACCTTGAGCGAAGCCGTCCACGAAGCCGCGCTCGGCACCGACGGGCGCATGATCCACTTCTAACAAGTAGGGTGGGTGGAGGCCGTCCGCGGCCGATACCCACCACGATGAAACCCGTTTGTTGGTCATCCCCGGTGGGTATCGCTCGCGGACTCGCTCCACCAACCCTACGGGGCACTTCTTACAATCCCCCCATGCCGCTGCACAACCCCATCACGTCGACGCTCCGCAACACCAAGCGGGTGGCGCATATCGTGACGGTGCTGGCCCGGCACGGGTTCTCGGAAGTCATCGAGCAGCTCGGGCTGCCCGGGCTCATCGACAAGGGGCTGGGGCTGGTCGGCCGCGGGCCGGACGCCGAGCACGTGAAGCTGCCGCAGCACGTCCGCCTGCGGATGGTGCTCGAGGAGCTGGGGCCGACCTACATCAAGATGGGGCAGGTGCTCTCGACCCGGCCGGACCTGATCGCGCCCGAGCTGGCCGAGGAGTTCGCGAAGCTGCAGAGCGACTGCCCGAAGCTGCCGTTCGAGGACATCCGCAAGCAGCTCGTCGCCGAGCTGGGCGAGGACAAGCTCGGGTCGCTGTTCGCGTCGATCGACGAGACGCCGCTGGCCGCCGCGTCGATGGCTCAGGTGCACCCGGCGGTGCTGGCCGACGGGACGGAGGTCGTACTCAAGGTGCTCCGGCCGGGCATCCGCAAGACGATCCAGTCGGACATGGAGGTTCTGGGCGAGCTGGCCCGTTTCGCGGAGGACTACTTCGCCGAGCGCGGCTACAGCCCCAAGGCCGTCGTCGCCGAGTTCGCCGAGGAGTTGAAGAAAGAGCTGGACCTCGAGCACGAGGCGCGGTCGACGCGTCGGCTGCAGCGGCTGTTTGCGGACGACCCGAACGTCAACTTCCCGAAGGTCTACAGCGACGCGACGACGCGCAGCGTATTGTGCCTGGAACGCATCCATGGCCGGCTGCTCAGCCGGATCGCCCCCGAGCACCTGGACGACGCGACACGACGCAGGGTCGTCGAGAACGGCGCGGACGCGGTGTTCCGCATGTGCCTGCGGTACGGCTTCTTCCACGCCGACCCGCACCCGGGCAACATCTTCGTCCTCGACGGTGGGCGGGTGTGTTTCATCGACTGCGGGATGACCGGCCACATCGAGAGCCGCACGGCCGAGGACCTGGCCGACCTGCTTCAGGCCGTGATCGACGGCAACCTGGACCGCACGATCCACACGGTCCTCGCGTTGGCCGATGCCGAGCCGTCGCTGGCGATGGACCGGGCGTTCCGGCTGGACGTCTGGGCGTACATCTCCCGGTTCCAGGTCGATCACCTCAGCGAGCTGGACCTCGCCTCGCTGCTCAGCGAGTTCTTCGTCTTGCTCCGCCGGTGGAAGGTGCGGTGCCCGGCGGACCTGGTCTTCCTCATCAAGGCGATCACGACGATCCAGGGCGTCGGCACGCAGATCGACCCCGGGTTCGACCTGATCGGCCACGTCCGGCCGCACATCGTCCGGCTGGTGAAACGCCGGTACTCCGTACGCGCCGCGAAGAAGCGGCTGCTCGGGTCGATGCGCGGCTACGTCGAGCTGGCCGAGGACCTGCCCGACGAGGTCCGCGCGGTCGTCGCGCACCTGAAGCGCAAGGACTTCACCGTCTCGCTGGAGCACAAGGGGCTGGACCGGCTGACCAACACGATCGAGCACGCCAGCCGGAACCTCGCGCTGGCGCTGGTGCTCGCGTCGATGCTGCTGTCCAGCGCGATCTTCTTCGCGGCCGACAACGAACAGTCCCGCTTCGGCTACCTGTCGGTGATCGGGCTGATCTCGCTATTGGGCTGCACGGGCTTCGGCCTGTTCACGCTCTACGCGGTGTACCGTCGACGGAAGTAGCGATGCCGACCGCCACCCCCGACATCACGCTGTACGAATCCGCCGCGGCGCAGGTCGAGCGCACAGGCTTCGCGGTGGTCGAGGACGTTGTGGACACCGACACCCTCGGCACACTGACGCACGCCGTCGAGCGCGAAGCGGCACGCGCCGCGGTTGAAGGCGACAAGCCCGGCTACGCCTTCCGCGACCTGTTCAACGCCGTGCCCGAGACGCAGGCGCTGCTGCGTGACCCGCACATCGCCGGGCTGGTCCGTGCCGTGCTCGGGCACGGGGCGTTCGCGGTGCGCGGCCTATTGTTCGAAAAGGTCGACGGGGCGAACTGGCACGTCGGCTGGCACCAGGACCAGGCCATCGCGATCAACCATAAGCACGGCAAAGACGCGGCACCTGGGTTCGGTCCGGCGTCGGTGAAGAACGGCGTCCCGCACACCCGCGCCTCGGCCGACGTGCTCGAAAAGATGCTCGCCGTGCGCATCCACCTCGACGACTGCGGCGGGGACAACGGGCCGTTGCGCTGCGCCCCCGGCAGCCACACGCTCGGCCGGCTCGACCCCGCCGACACCCGAGCCGCCCTCGCGCACTGTACCCCGTCGACCTGTACCGTCCGGCGGGGCGGTGTCCTGCTCATGCGCCCTCTCGTGCTCCACGCCTCGAGCCCCGCCGCGTCCCCGCGACACCGACGGGTCATTCACATCGAATTCGCCGGCATCGAACTGCCCGCGCCGTTGGACTGGCACGAACGCCGGCCGCTGCGGCGGCCTATCGCTTCTTGACGGGCGGTGCGACGCGGCGGATAACAAGCCCTATGCCCACACCCTGGAAGGCCATCCCGGTCGCCGCCGGCCCGTTGCTGGGGGTCGTGCTGTACGTGCTGGGCGTGTCGGTGTTCGGGCTCGGCCACGCCGCGGCGTTTACCGCCGGGGTGACCGTGTGGTGCGCGGTGTGGTGGTGCTTCGAGGCGGTGCCGATCCCGCTGACGTCGCTGCTGCCGTTCGCGCTGTTCCCGTTCGGCGGGGTGTTGGACCATACTCAGCTCGCGTTGGCGTTCGGCGACAAGTTCGTACTGCTGTTCATGGCCGGGTTCATGATCAGCCGGGCCGCCGAGGTCTCCAACGCGCACCTCCGCGTGGCCGACGGCGTGATCCGCCTGGTGGGGACGTCCTCCAACAAGCGCATCATCCTCGGGTTCATGCTCGCGACGGCGCTGTGCTCGATGTGGATCAGCAACACGGCGACGGCGCTGATCATGCTCCCCGTCGCCATCGCGGTGATCCGGCACAGCCATGCCGACGACCGCTTCGCCGTGTGCCTGCTGCTCGCGATCGCCTACGGCGCGTCGGCCGGCGGGATCGCCACGCTCGTCGGCACGCCGCCCAACGGCGTGTTCGCCGCCAACTACGAAGCCGCTACACAGCACACCGTGGACTTCATCTCCTGGCTGAAGATCGGGCTCCCCGTCAGCGCGGCGATGCTGGTGGCCTGCGGCGTCGTGCTCACCTTCGGCGTGCGCGGCGGGGGCAGCTACACGCCCGAGGACCTGGGCCCGTGGACGCCGGCGCAGAAGCGAGTCGTCGCCATCATCACCGTCACCGCGCTCTTGTGGATCACCCGCTCCCTGCCGCTGGGGTTGGGCGGGTGGAGCGACTGGCTGAACATGCCCAAGGCCCATGATGCGACGGTCGCGCTGCTCGCGGTCGTGGTGCTGTTTGTCACGCCGTCGGGCGACCGCACGCCCGGCGCGCGGAAGACGCTGCTGGATTGGGAGACGGCCCAGTCGATCCCCTGGGGTATCCTGCTGCTGTTCGCCGGCGGGCTGGCCATCGCGCAGGCGTTCAGCGAGAGCGGGCTGGCCGTCGTCGTCGCCGACGGTCTGCAGCGCGGCACCGCGGGCCTGCCGCTGTTTGTCGTGATCCTGACGCTCTGCCTCGCCGTGACCTTCCTCACCGAGGTCACCAGCAACACGGCGACGGCCACGCTGCTCATGCCGATCCTCGCGGCCAGCGGTGCGTCGATGGGCATCGACCCGGCCGTGCTCATGATCCCCGCGGCGCTCTCGGCGAGCTGCGCGTTCATGCTCCCCGTCGCCACCCCGCCCAACGCCATCGTGTTCGGCGGCGCGCCCCAACTCACCATCCCGCAGATGGCCAGGCACGGCATCTTCCTCAACCTCGCCGGCGCCCTGATTATCGCGGCCCTGTGCTACCTGCTCATCAGCCCGACCCACGGGCTGGGCGGGTAAGGCGGTAGGAACCGTTCCTGCCTGTTGATCCGGCGATCACTCCGGCATCGCTGGCAGTTCCTGCCGCCAGTCCCGGAAGCCCAGCCCCGTGCTCCACACCGTGTCGTCCGCGACAAGGAGCAGCCGCCGTGCTTGCGGGATGTACGCCGCCCGGGTGATGCCCCCTTCGGGAAGCGGGGATTGTTCGCACAGGTGCCCGACCGACCGGCTCCACAGGATCCCATCGCGACCCCGAACCACATCGACTAGAACCGGCCCCGGGCTGTCCGCGCGAAGGTCTGAGCCGTAGCCGATCACCCGCCCATCGGGGAGCTCAATCAGGCCGACAATCTTGAACTCGTCTTCACGGTCGATGGTGCGGACCTGATCCGCGGTGGCCATGTCTTCCCACTCGACCGCCGTCCACCCCTGACCGTGCTGCCACAGCCGGGCGACCCGCCTGTCCGACCAGATGTCCGGTCGGGGGTCTTCGATGGCGTGCTCTGGGCCGCTACGCCAGAGCCCTAAACCCGGTTGCTGCCGAAACACCGTCTCCCTCGGTCGAGAATCACTCGCCATAAAGGGCCAGAACACAACCTCCACGAAGGCCTCCCCATCGTGTTCACGACACTCGATCGATGACGGAATTCCAAACACAGAACCGACCTCTTTGTACCGCCCAGTGTCCGGGTCAAGGGTAGCGATCTTCCCGGAGCCAAGGCCCACCCACAACCCGTCTGCACCGACTGCGATCACCGCGTTTGGCGTGTCTACCACTGAAAGAAGCCCCCGGACATCGCGTAGCATCGCCGCAAGCAGCGGGTCTTCCTCGCGCTCGGGGTCCAGCCGGCCGGCGCTTTGTGCCGGCTCAGAATGCAGGGGATCCAGGAAATCGTCCGGCCATCCCTCCGGCATACCCGCGAAATCGTCGGTTTGTAAGCGATCTGCGCGGCTCCCCCTCAACACCTCGGGGAGCGAATCATGCCCCCGAATGAAAAGGGCCGGCCAATCCTCTTCACGCACCCAGGCACCCATGCTCGGCAGCGCCCTCCACCCCGTGTCGATCGAGTCGTCGAGGAACCAGACCATCCCCAATGTTTCGTCATACCGAAGCGTCACCTCGCCGCGTTCGATCTTGGAGACCAGGCGCGCATCCGGCTCGCGAACAACGGGCAGCCCCCTGCTCCGGAAGGTGGCCACCTCCGACCAGGCCGTATCCACAAACGGCGGGGCCAGCTCCGCGGCCCAGCTCACCTGCGAGCCTCCTCCGCCCGCATGAAAACCCCAGACCAACAGCGGGCCGTCGGGTATCGGTAAGACCCCGCCGTAGCGCTTCTGGCCTCTCCTGTCCAGGTCGGGCACATCAAGCGGGACGACCCTGCCGCTGCCGATATCGACGTACTGCAACTGTTGCAGGCCATCACCGGGCTTCGGCAGCAGCCAGACGCGGCGGTACTCGTCCACGAACACGCGTCCAAACTCTCCACCCAACACGGTTGCCGCGCCGCGCGCATGCGGGTCCGGTCCATACAGCATCCGGAACGACCCGACCCCCTCTAACGAATGGTCCGCGATCGCAAGTCGGATGCGCGTCTCAAGCCCGTCGTGTTCAAGATCAAACCAGTAGACGTCGCCGCCGAATCGTGCAACAGGGGTCGCGGTCTGCGCCTCGAAATCGACCTCGAGAACCTCGCCTCCCTGATACGCCACCCACCAGCGATCACCGCGCACGTGGGCCCAGGCGGTCGCTGGGGTGTCTCTCAGGTACTGACGCAGGCGCGTGTCGGACTCGGGGACGTAAAGTTCCACCCCGCCGGGTACGGCCCGGAGCGCACGCGGCGGGCTGTTCGACAGGACGCGCGTGAAGATCGTTTCGGGACTGTCGTCAAACCCCGCATCCATGACGGGGGGCCGGGAAGGCCGATCCTCTGATGCCGACGGCTCTGTTTGTGCATCGATCGCACCGGTCACGGCAAACAAGCATGCGAGTGCCGCACAACAAGCCCAAGACGGGATCGGCCGTTCGCGCTGTCTCTTGTGGCTGGGCATCGCGGGCTCCCGGTTGTGCGACGCCGGCCGGGGCCTTGCCGTAAGATAGTTAGGCGGCCGTGCGTCGTTGCTTTGATCCTAAACCGTTCCCCGGAGTTGTCCAAGATGAATACGCCTACCCGCCGACAGTTTCTCGCCGCCACCGCTGTGGGGGCCGCCGGGGCCGCAGCGCCCGGGGTCGCGTCCGCCGCGGCCGGGCCGGGCGGGGTGTCCAAGCTGCAGGACGGCGGCGGCGCGTTCCCCGAGCCGGGCGCGGACGCGACCTTTGCCGCGCCCTACGGCGAGCCGCTCTTCAAGATCAGCGTCGCGCAGTGGTCGCTGAATCAGTTGTTCTGGGACGGCGACGTCGACAACCGCGACTTCGGCCCGTTCATCAAGGAGAACTTCGGCCTCGACGGGGTCGAGTGGGTCAACTCGTTCTTTAAGGACAAGGCCACGGACTTCGGCTACATCCGCGAGATGAAGCAGCGCTGCGACGACGCGGGCGTGAAGACCGTGCTCATCATGGTCGACGGCGAGGGTCAGCTCGGGCACCCCGATGCCAACGAGCGGAAGAAGACCGTCGAGAACCACCACAAGTGGGTCGTCGCGAGCAAGCTGCTGGGCGGGCACGCGATCCGGGTGAACGCGGCGAGCAGCGGGTCCTGGGACGAGCAGCGCGACCGCGCGGCCGACGGCCTGCACCAGCTCACCGAGTTTGCGCGCGGCTACGGCATCAGCGTCATCGTCGAGAACCACGGCGGGCTCTCGTCCAACGGCCAGTGGCTCAGCCAGGTCATGGACAAGGCCGGCCTGCCGGAGGTCGGCACGCTGCCGGACTTCGGTAACTTCCGCATCGGCGACGGCAACGAGTACGACCGGTACAAGGGGATGTACGAGCTGATGCGCTACGCCAAGGCGGTCAGCGCCAAGTCCTGGAACTTCACGCAGGACGGCCGGCACGAGGCGTTCGATTTCCGCCGGATCCTGCGCATCGTCCTCGCCGCCGGCTACCGCGGGTACATCGGCGTGGAGTACGAGGGCTCGAGCCACGGCAAGGTCGAGGGCGTCCGGCTCACGCAGCGCCTGCTCGAGGCCTGCCGGGACGAGATGAGCGCATGAGCGGTTGGGGAACCGCCGCGAGCGTTGACAATCAATCCGCAAAGAGGTCCGACGGGGCGTTGGCTTCAACGTCCCGTTCTTTTTCTTTCTCGCGTTCAACGACCGGCGTCTCGCTCTCGCTGCGCGACGCGGCGAGGTAGTCGGCCATGCGTCGGCCGACCTGGGTTTCTTCGTCGATGACGGTCGTCGCGCCGGCGCCTTCGAGCAGGCCGAAGTACCGGTGGTAGCGGGCGCGGGCGATGATGCGCAGGTCGTCCACGATGGACTTGGCCTCGACGATGATGGCCGTGGTCAGCCGGTGGTCGGGCAGGGTGATGACCAGCGCGCTGGCGGACTTCAGCCGGGCGAGGTGGAGGATGGCGGGCTGGGTCGAGTCGCCGACGTAGGCCTCGATGCCCAGCCGGCGGGCCTCGATGACGGACGTCGGGTTGAGGTCGATGACGATGATGGGCTGGCCGCGGTCTCGGGCGGCGTCGACGACGGCCCGGCCGGCGGGCCCGTAGCCAACGACGACCAGGTGCCCGCCGGACATCGCGTCGGCCGCCTCCCGGTCCTGGCCGATGCGCGACTTGACCAGCCCGCGCTGGCGGAGGAACCGGTCGGCGCGTTCGCCCAGCGGCCGGCCCATCGCGACGGTGTAGGGCGTGAGGAAGAGCGTCGCTACCGTCGCGGAGACCAGCAGCTTGAACGTCTCGGGCCGGATGATCCCGCCGTCAAGCGCGGTCTGCGCGAGGACGAAGGAGAACAGCCCGACCTGCGCCATCGAACAGCCCGCGGCGACCGCGCTGCGGACCGTCAGCTTCATCATGAGCCCGACGCCGGCGACGACCAGCGGCTTGAGCACCACGATCAGGCCCGTGAGCACCAGCACCTGCCACCAGGTCGCGAGCAGCTCCCGCGGGTCGATGTACATGCCGATGGCCGAGAAGAACAGCGTCACGAAGACCGTCTTGAGCGCCCCGACGTCGCCGCGGAGCTGGGTCGCGATGACCGACTCGCCCAGGAAGATCGCCGCGAGGAACGCGCCCAGCGCCGGCGACAGCCCCAGGTAGTTCGCCAGCCAGGCCGACCCCATCGCCATCAGGAACGCGAAGAGCGTGAACACTTCGCGGTTGCGTGTCGGCGCCGCCAGGCGGACCAGGTGCGGCAGCACGTACTTGCTGAACAGGAAGAACAGCAGCACGAACGCCCCGACGACGCCGAAGCCCTTGCCCGTGCCGACGAGGATATCGACCAGCCCCGCGGCGTCCTCGCCCTCCGGCGTGGCGAGCGCGCCGACGATCAGCACCAACGGGACCACCGCCACGTCCTGCACGAGCAGCACCCCCAGCGCGAACCGCCCATGCACCGAGTCCGCCTCGGCCCGGCGTTGCAGGACCGGCAGCACCACCGCTGTGGACGACAGCGAGATCGCCGCGCCCAGCGCGATCCCCGCCCGCCACGAGAAGTTGAACAGCGTCGTCAGCCCAAACGCCACCGCCATGGTCAACGCGATCTGCAGCGACCCGGACACCAGGGCCGACAGCCCCAGCCGTTTCAGCCGGGACCAGTTGAACTCCAGCCCGATCGTGAACATCAGCAGCGTGACGCCGAGCTGCGAGAGCGTGTTGACCTTGTCCGGCTGGTTGATGAGCCCGGCGGTGTTGGCGACGATCACCCCCGCGAGCATGTAGCCCACCACCGCCGACTGCTTGAGACGCTCGGCGATCACGCCGAGCACCATCGCCACCGACAGCAGCACAATCAGGTCAAGCAGGGTTTGCCAGAGGTCCACGGACGTTGATCTCCCAGGTGCTACGCCGACCTATCGTACATGCAGGCGCGAGTGCGGGAGAAACCGGCCGTCCCCGGAAACACAGCGGCTATGATGAAAACGGATCCCAACCTCAAGGAGCCCCCATGGCCCTCACCCCCTCGACGATGCTCGCACTCGGGACGCCTGCGCCCGATTTCTCGCTGACCGACACCCGGGGCAGGATGGTGTCGCGCGAACAGTTCGCGGGCCGGCCGCTGCTGGTGATGTTTATCTGCAACCACTGCCCGTACGTGAAGCACGTAGCGCCCGAGTTGGCGCGGATCGGGCGGGACTACGGCGCGACGGTCGGCATCGTCGCGATCCAGAGCAACGATGTCGACGCCTACCCCGACGACGCGCCGGACAAGATGAAGGAGGAGGCCGCCGAACGAGGGTACACCTTCCCGTACCTGTTCGACGCGGACCAGTCGGTGGCGAAGGCGTACACCGCGGCGTGCACCCCGGACTTCTTCCTGTTCGATCGCTACCACAAGCTGGTGTACCGCGGCCAGCTCGACGGCACCCGGCCGCACCGCATCGAATCAGGCCGGTACGACGACCGGGACGGGCAGGCGACCGGTGAGGACCTCCGCCGGGCCCTGGACGCGCTGATCGCCGGCGAGCCGGTGCCCGAAGAACAGCAGCCGTCGATGGGCTGCAATATCAAGTGGAAGGGATGAGCGTCCAAAGACCAAGTCCTTATGGTCCGTGACAAAAACGCGCGTTCCGTCATTGGGCCTATCGGCTTGGTCATTGGGCGTTTCGTTTTCCTGCTATCGTCCCGCCCATGGACCCGACAACGCTCCTCTGGCTGGGGCTGATCATGGCCGCCGCCGGGCTGGTGCAGGCGGCGATCGGTTTTGCCGCGGGCATGGTGGCGATCCCGCTGATGCTGTGGGTCGGGCTGCCGCTGCCCGAGGCGATCGGCGTGATGTCGTCGGGGGTGCTGGTTCAGACAACCGTTAAGACCTGGCGTTACCGGCACGAGGTGCCGTGGAAGCTGGTCTGGCCGATGTCCATCGCCCGGCTGGGCGGGTACGTGCCGGGCTTTGCGGCGCTCTACTGGCTGTCGACCGAGGGCACGGCGGTGGTCAAGCCGGTGATCGGCGGGTTCATCCTCGTGGCGCTGGGGGTGCAACTGGGCTTGCGGATCGAGCCGCGGGAGAAGATCGCCGGGTACTGGGCTTGGGTCGCGGGGTTTGTCAGCGGGCTGACGGCTGGGGCGGTCGGCATGGGGGCGCCGGCGGTGGTGCTGTGGCTGTTTGCGCACGACTGGCCGGCGCTGCGGGCGCGTGTGTTCCTGTGGGCCAACTTCCTGATGCTCATGCCGGTGGCGATGATCGGGCTGGGGCTGATCTACGGAGGGCCGGCCTGGCGGGCGATGGCGTGGGGCTTCACGCTCGTGCCGATGGTGCTGATGGGGACCTGGGCCGGGCTCTGGCTGGGGCACCAGCTCCCCAGGCGGCAATTGCGGTGGGCGATGGTCGGGGTGCTGGTGCTGCTGGCGGTGACGTCGATCCTCGGGCCCCTGCTGAGCTGAAGCCAACGGCCGGGCGGCACGGTTCAGCCGCCCGCCGTTTCGAGCAGCTCGATAAAGGCCCGGCGGTGCAGGTCGCGCGCAAGGTCGAGCGCGGTATGGCCGTAGCGCGGGTCGGGGTGCCGTGGCTGAGCGCTGCGTTCGAGCAGCAATCGGGCGGTCGCCAGGTGGGCGTCTCCCACCGCGACGCAGCGGTGCAGCGGCGTGTAGCCGTCCGGCTCTTTCGGGCAGGGGTGGTTGAGGTCGGCCTGAGCATCGATCATCGCCTCGGCACACGCGGCGTGGTCGATGGCGGAGGTCGGGCGGGTCGCGTCGCGGCTGGCGTGGTGCTCGGCCGGCTTCTCCGACCCGAGGATCGCCAGGTGAAGGGGGGTCCGCTGCTGGTCGCAGACCGGGTCGACCATCACGGCGTGCTGGATCAGCAGGTCGACCAGCTCGATGTAGCCGCCGCGTGCCGCGTGGGCCAGCGGGCTGAGGTTGTTGGCGTCGCGGACCTCGGGCTCGGCACCGTGCTCGATCAGCGCGGCGGCGGCGAGGGTGTGCCCGCTGCGCGCCGCGATCGACAGGGCCGTCTCGCGCGCGTGCAGGGGGGTGGAAAAGCGTGTCCGGCTGTCGACCGCGCCGCCGTGCCGCAGC
Source organism: Phycisphaerae bacterium (assembly GCA_030425705.1). Classification (GTDB taxonomy): domain Bacteria; phylum Planctomycetota; class Phycisphaerae; order Phycisphaerales; family Phycisphaeraceae; genus JAHQVV01. Next base: position 44,572 of record JAUHZU010000002.1, on the reverse strand, counting down.
ACCACGCGTAAGACCGAGACGTCCCCGACCCACGCGGCGTAGTGCAGCGCGAGCCACTGCTCATCGCCCCAGGGGCGCGGCTCGGGGAGGAACACGCTGTGGACCCGCGCATCCTCACGGAGCAGCTCGTCGACCGCGCCCACGTGCTGGTGCAGGATCGCGTCGCGGAGGTGGTCGGCGGCGGTGGTCGGCATCACGTCCACTATAGCCGACGCCCCCGGCACCCGGCCCGCAGCGGTACAATCCAACGCGATGGCCAAGAAAAAGAAGAAAAACAAGCCGTCCACCCCACGCCAGCGCAGCAAGGCAACCCCCAAGCCCAGACCCGCCGCAGCCCCGCCGCCTGCCAAGCCGAACGCCGCGCCGCCATCCCCCCCGCAAACGCCACCCCAGACACCGCCGCCGCCCTCGACCCCCGCGCCCGAGACGCCGCGCGCCCAGCCCATGCTCCTGGAGATCGGCTGGGAGGTCTGCAACAAGATGGGCGGCATCTACACCGTCCTCCGTACCAAGGTGCCGTCGATGATGGCCCGGTGGGGGCGGCGCTACTGCCTGATTGGGCCCTACAACCACGACACCGCGCAGGTCGAGTTCGAGCCCGCGGGCCCCGACGAGATGGACACGCCCCTGGGCCGGGCCGTCCGCCAGATGCGCGAGATGGGGTTCGGCGCCGAGTACGGCCGGTGGCTGGTCATGGGCCGGCCGCAGGTGGTGCTGCTGCACGTCAACGATGTGAAGCGGTACCTGGGCGACATCAAGTACCGGCTGTGGGCGGACCACCAGATCCCGGTGCCCGACGGCGACGCGCTAGTGGATGACGTGGTGGCCTTCGGTGAGTCGGTCCGTCTGCTGCTCTCCAACCTCGGCCAGCGCGAGGCCGGCCGACGCGACATCATCGCCCACTTCCACGAGTGGATGGCCGGTACCGCGATCCCCATGCTCCGCAAGGAGCACTGGCCCGGCACGACCGTCTTCACGACCCACGCCACGCTGCTCGGCCGGTACCTGGCGATGAGCAACCCCGCCTTCTACGACCACCTAGCCTACTTCGACCCGCACAAAGAGGCCGAGCACTTCAACATCGCCTGCCAGCACGGCATCGAACGCGCCGCGGCGCACGGCAGCCACGTCTTCACCACCGTCAGCGATATCACCGGGCTCGAGTGCAAGCACCTGCTCGGCCGGGAACCCGATGTCCTGCTCCCCAACGGGCTCAACATCCAGCGCTTCGCCGCGCTCCACGAGTTCCAAAACCTCCACCAGGAGTTCAAGCAGCGCATCCACGAGTTCACGATGTCGCACTTCTTCCCGTCCTACACCTTCGACCTGGACCACACCCTCTACTTCTTCACCTCCGGCCGATACGAGTACCGCAACAAGGGCATGGACCTGACCATCGAGGCGCTGGCCCGGCTCAACCACCGGCTGCGCGTCGCGGAGGTGCCGGTCAACGTGGTCTTCTTCTGCATCACCAAGGCGCCGGTCAAATCGCTCAGCGTCGGCGAGCTGCAGTCCACCGCCATGCTCGACGAGTTCCGCAACATCGCCGACCACATGACCGAGCAGGTTCGCGACCGCATCGTCCAGGAGGCCGCGCTCGGCCACGTGCCCGACCTCAACAAGATGATCGACGAGTACTGGATGCTCCGCCTCCGCCGGTCCATCCACGCGTGGAAGCGTGGCTGGCTGCCGTCCATCGTCACGCACGACCTGGTCGACGACCAGAAGGACGACGTGCTCAGCGCGCTGCGGCGGTGCAACCTGATCAACCACCAGGGCGACCGGGTCAAGGTCATCTTCCACCCCGACTTCATCACGCCGACCAACCCGCTGTGGGGTATGGAGTACGAAGAGTTTGTCCGCGGCTGCCACCTGGGCGTGTTCCCCAGCTACTACGAGCCGTGGGGCTACACCCCGCTCGAGTCGATCGCGCTGGGCGTGCCGGCCATCACCAGCGACCTGTCGGGCTTCGGCTCGTACCTCGCCCAGCTGCTGCCCGAGCACGACCAGGAAGGGCTGTTCTGCGTCCACCGCCGGTACAACGACTTCAACCGCGCGGCCGACGAGCTGGCCGACCTCATGTTCCGCTACTGCCAGCAGTCCCGCCGCGAGCGTATCGCCCAGCGCAACCGCGTCGAGAGCTTCAGCGAGCACTTCGACTGGCACAACCTCGGCCGACGCTACCACGAGGCCCACGAGCTGGCCCTGGACCGGGTGTAATGCGCGTTCCACGGCCGGTATCCCCTCTGGGGCTGGCCGTTACATCTCAACGCTGGAGGACCGACCATGAAACCGTCCCTGTTCGTGCTCATCGCGTGCATGCTGCTGCCGCTCGCCCCAAGCGCCCGGGCCGACGACGCGCCTGTACGCGTGTTTATCCTCGCCGGGCAGTCCAACATGGAGGGCAAGGCACAGAACAAGCTGCTGGAGTTCCAGGCGACCGACCCGGCAACGGCCGAGCTGTTCGCGGCCTACCGCGATGGCGAAACGTGGGCGGTGCGCGACGACGTGTGGATCAACTACCTCAACCGGCGGGGGCCGCTGACCATCGGCTATGGCTCGCGCGACCGGACCGGCTGCGAACTCGCGTTCGGCTGGGCGATGGGCGACCACTTCGATAGCCCCGTGCTGCTGATCAAGGCCGCGTGGGGCGGGCACTCGCTGGTCAAGAACTTCCGGCCGCCGTCGGCCGGTCTGCCGAGCGAGGCGTACCTCGCCGCGGAGCTCGAGCAGCGGCAGGAGCGCGTCCGGCGACAGAACGAAGAGCGCAACCAGGACAACCCGCTGCCGACGATGGACGACATCGTTGAGGAGTACGGCCGGTCGTACCGCAATATGCTCGACGAGGTGCGCAACACCCTCGCGGAACTGGAAGAACGCTTCCCCGAGCTGGCGGGGCGCGAGGTCGAGCTGGCCGGGTTCGTGTGGTTCCAGGGGTGGAACGACCAGTACGGCGAGCTGGCCCCGGGCGAATACGCCTCGAACATGGAGCACTTCATCAACGACGTGCGCCGCGACCTGGAAGCACCTGGCTTGCCATTCGTCATCGGCGCGATGGGGCAGAACGGCTCGAAGGAGTCCGCCGGCAACATGCTGGTCGTCCGCAACGCCCAGCTCGCGATGAACGATGTGCCCGCGTTCGAGGGAAACGTCCGGACCATCCTCACCGATGTCCTCGTCGATACCGCGGCCGAAGCACAGTACCCCACCTGGCGTGACAACATCGAGGCGTGGGAGCGCGTCGGCTCGGACCACGGCTACCACTACCTGGGCAGCGCGATCTGGTTCAACCGCATCGGTGAAGCGTTCGCAGAGACGATGCTGGAGCTGATGGGCGAAACGCCGGGCGAGTAGCCGCGCCTGACCTTTAGCCGCCGCGTCACACGCGGCGGGAGAACCGCGAGAACCGCAGCGACCCGCAGCGTGTAACGCGGCGGCTATGGGCACATGGATGTTTACCAGTGCGGCGGGCGGTCGCGCTCGGCATCGGGGCCCGTGCCTTCGCCGTCTCCGCCCGCGAGGTGCTGCTCCAGCGCCGAGCGCACCTGCTGGATCCCTTTGGTCTGCTGGTCGATCCGGTCCGCGAGTTCGCGCACGACGCCATCCAGGTCGCCGATGTGTTTCTCAAGGAACGCGAGCTTCTCCTCGATCGCGATCAGGCGTTGGGGGTCGTCTTGCATCGCCGCATCATACGCCCGTCGGCCGGCCGGCTCACCGCGCGAACTCGACCTCGAGGATCGACACATCGTCGGTAAAAGTCCGGTCGGGGCCGAGGTAGCCGCGGGCCTGCTGGAGCACGTGCTGGATGCGGGTGGTCTCCGGCGGGTGGGGCGCGGTGATGATCTGGCAGATGCCGGTGAGCCCGAGCATCGCGTCGTCCGCGCCGCCGCGGATCTCGTAGAGCCCGTCGGAGAACAGGTACAGCCGGGCGCCCTCGGGCACCACAACAGACTCGGTCTCGTAGTCGGCGTCGGCCACGGCACCGACCATGAGCCCGGGCGAGCCGAGGCGTTGGCTCGCGCCGTCGGGCGTGCCCATCAGCGCGGGGTGGTGGCCGGCCGAGGCGTAGCGGAGGGTGCGCGTCGAGCGCTGGTACACGCCGTACCACATGGTGAAGAACTTGTTGTTGTTGCGTTCCATCGGGTAGGCGCGGTTCAGCTCGCGCAGGACCCCGGCCGGGTCGCAGGGCCCGCCGGGCAGCGTGCCGTTGCGCAGCGTGTTGCCGACGGAGATCGACAACAGCGTCGCGCCGACGCCGTGCCCGGTCACGTCCAGCAGCCAGACCGCGAGGTGGTCGTCGTCGAGTTCCTCGTAGCCCAGCAGGTCGCCGCCGAGCTGGGACGACGCGATGAACTGGTAGTCGAAGCGGATCGGGTCGTCGATGCCGACCTGCCGCTCGGGCAGGAACGACCGGACGTAGACCGAGGCCTCTGCGAGTTCGCGGGCGAGCTGCTGCTGCGACGCGATCAGCGCGTTGCGCGTCTCCAGCAGCTCCTGCTGAGCGGTGATCACGCCGACGAGGTTCAGCTCCTGCTCGGCCAGTTCTGCGAGCTGACGCAGCGTGCCCAGATCGCTGTCGCTGAACGCGCGCGGCGCGGAGTCGGCGACGCAGAGCGTCGCGACGTTCTGGCCGTCCGGCCCCTTGAGCGGGTAGCCCGCGTAGAACCGGATGTACGGCTCACCAATAACCAGCGGGTTGTCAAAGAAGCGCTCGTCTTCCAGCGCGTTGGGGATCACCAGGGGCTTGTCCTCGAGGATCGTGTGCCCGCAGAACGACTCGTCCCGCGAGGTCTCGCGCACCATCCCGCAGAGCCCGACACTCGCCTTGAACCACTGGCGTTTGGCATCGACCAGCGCGATGTATGCGATCGGTGTGCCCAGCACGTGACGGGCCAGCTTGACCACCCGGTCGAAACGCGGGTCGGCCGGTGTGTCGAGCACGTCCAGGGTGTAGAGCGACTCGAGTCGCGCGGCTTCGTCGGCAGGCGTGGTGGGTGCAATCATGGGCGGGCTCAAGTCGATCGGTTGGCGGGCTAAGGAACAACCCTTGGGTCACCTGGATTCATTCCGGGTTGTTGCCCATGTTCCCACGATAGCCCAGAAAAAACGATCGCACCTCGCAATTTGGGCGTCGGCGTGCGTCTGTTAGACAGGAGGCGTTGCCGGACGCGGAAATCATAACGCTGCTTGTTGCGAAACCTGTAAAAATGACGACAAGCCCCTTGCGGGGCAAACAGCCGCAACGCTAGTCTAGTGAAGCGGTTGCTCCAGCCACGGACGGCGGGAAAGACCGGGGAACGCAGGGATGTTGGCGGGGGCCGAGGGCCACACCGGAAAGGGACGACCATGAAGTGCAAGTCGGACAAACCGCGATCGTTTACGTTGTTTCAACTGGTCGTCACGGTGTTCGTGATGGCGGTGCTGATCCGCGTCGCGTTCCACGAACCGGCCCGGCCGATGCCGCGCGTGATCCAGACCGATGGCAACGCGATGAAGTTCAAGCACGACGGCAAGCTCCGGCGCAACCTGATGCCGACCCAGCGTGCGATCGCCCCGCAGGACGATGCGGCGATGATCGCCGGGATCCCCTGGACCCATCGCCAGCCGGGTATCTCCGGCCAAGGCCCGCTCTTGGCCCGCGCGATCTACCACGCCCGCAACCTCCCACCCTCCGCCCAGCAGATCGATAACGTCGTGCAGACCCTCCCGCCCGGCGAGGGGCAACGGGTCATCATCATCCCCTCGGTCGAGAAGCCCGAGCCCAACGAGGTCGACAAGTGCGCCCCCGAGCATGCCCCGCAGGATGGCGAGACACCCGAGACCGCAGAAGCGGACGAAACCGCGGGTGCAGAGGCCTGTGCACCCGGCAAGGCGTCTTGATCCAACGCACCGAACCCGAACGCCGTGTCCTGACCGACGCGGTGTTTTCTTTTGCGCACCCGATCAGGCATCTTCCGTGAAACCGGGCGGGTTGGGGATGTAGTCGCCGCCCCGACAGCGCTGGAGGTAGTGCAGCGCGTGGACCTGGCCGGTCATCTCCAGCTCGTCTTTGTACACCGGGTCGTGCCAGCCCTCGATGTCGATCGACCCCTCGTAGTGGTGGAGGCGCAGGAGGTCGATGACCTGCCGCCAGTCGCAGTCGCCCATGCCCGGGTGGCGGTGGTATACGACCGGCTCACCGCCGCGCAGGCCCTGCCGACGGATCACGTCCCACATAACCGTCGCGCACTTGCCGTGGAGGTGGAAGACCCGGCCCGTCGGCATCCACTCGCGGAGCTGTGCGATCGGGTCGATCAGCGACACCATCTGATGGCACGGCTCCCACTCCAGCCCGATGTGCTCCTGGTCAAGCGCGTCGAACATCATGGACCAGGCGCGGGGGCTGTGCGCGATGTTGTAGCGCGGCCGATCCCACGTGCCGCCCATGTCGCAGTTCTCGAACGCGATGCGCACCCCCGCATCCGCTGCACGCCGAGCCAGCGGGGCCCAGACCTCGCGGTAGCGGTCCATCGATGCGTCGACCGGCCGATCCTCCAGCGCCCCGGGCCAGCCCGCGACGATATCGCAGCCGAACGATCGGCAGGCGTCGATACACGCGGCAAACGCCTGGGCCTGCGCCTCGTCCTGCAGCGGGTTGCCGAACAGCCCCAGCGACGAGACCACTGCGCGTCGGCCGGTCCGCTCGGCCGCCTCGTCGAGGACCGCCCGGACCTCGTCGGCGATCTGCCCGAGCGGCTTGGCGGGGAGCTGCCGCCAGAAGTTGATCTGGAAGGACTCGAAGCCGTGGGGCAGGATGGCCCGGATGTAGGGTGCGGTGGCGTCGCCCCGGCCGGCGAGGGTGCCGATGCGCAGGTCCTGGTGCCCGTCTCGGGAGGGGGGGTCGGCGGTCATGCACCGATCTTAGCGAGCGGGCGGGGCACCGGCCCGCCCGCGGGGTGGGTAAGCTGCGCAGAAGCTGTCGGCTGGCGTCGGGTGTGGCTGAAAATCATGTGTTAATCGCTGCATCCGCGTAGTGTGTCGGGCATGGGTTTGTCAAGCGGGGGGCTGTGGAACAACGGCATTGACAACCGCGGGGTCGGCGCGTTAGCTTTGCGGATCGCGTTTGATTTCCATCGCCATGCCAGCTTTGCATTGGCCCTTGTGGGGGGCCGGCCCGCAGGGTCGCGAAGCCGGTCGGCGTCACGATAGTTGGCACAGACAGGGACCGCTGCAACGATGACCCGACTGGACTCCACCCAGTGGCGTGACATGATGTCGTACCTGCGCGACAACCACGCGACGATCTGCCGTCAGTGGTTCGAGCAGCTCGAGCCCGTGGGCATGGACTCGGGCCTGCTGGAGATCCAGACCTCCACCGGCGTCCAGCAGAACTACCTCCAGAAGCGCTGCCTCGAACCGTTCATCGAGGCCGCCCAGGCGGTCACCGGCAACCTTGTCGGCGTCCAGTTCGTCAGCGAGCCGACCCCCAAGCCCAAGCTCAACGGCAGCAACGGGGCCGCGACGCGGCCGGCCGCCGGGGCACACGAGGTCGGCCACGACCAGATGATCCTCTCGCCGGACTACTCCTTCGAGAACTTCATCTCCGGGCCCAACAACCGCCTCGCCTGCGCCGCCGCCACCGCTGTCGCCGAGCAGCCGGGCACCGCGTACAACCCGCTGTTCATCCACGGCGGGGTCGGCCTGGGCAAGACCCACCTGCTCCAGGCCATCTGCCAGCAGATCCTCAACGCCCACCCCGACTTCCAGATCCTCTACGTCTCCTGCGACGCGTTCATGAACCAGTTCATCGAGTGCGTACAGAGCGGCCAGATGAACGAGTTCCGCCACCGCTACCGCCACGTCGATATGCTCGTCATCGACGACATCCACTTCCTGGCGAACAAAGACCGCAGCCAGGAGGAGTTCTTCCACACCTTTAACGAGCTGTACCAGAACAACAAGCAGATCGTGCTCAGCTCCGACGCCGCGCCCAGCGAGATCCCCCAGCTCGAGGAGCGGCTGGTCAGCCGGTTCAACTGGGGCCTGGTCACGCAGGTCGGCAAGCCCTGCTTCGAGACGCGGATCGCGATCCTCAAGGCCAAGGCCCAGCTCCGCGGGCTGGACATCCCCGAGGACGTCATCGAGCACATCGCCAAACGCGTCGACTCCAACGCCCGCGACCTCGAGGGCGCGGTCACCACGCTCCAGGGCCACGCGTCGCTGCAGCAACGCAAGATCGATATGGACCTGGCCCGCGAAGCGCTCGGCGAGAACGCCGCGCCCCGCACCAACCAGATCACCCTCCAGCACATCATCGACGCCGTCACCACCTTCTACAACGTCAAGCTCTCCGATCTCCAGTCCCGCCGGCGGCACAAGTCCGTCACCGAGCCCCGACAGGTCTGCATGTGGCTCGCCCGCAAGTACACGCGCTTCTCCCTCGAAGAGATCGGCGGGTACTTCGGCGGACGCGACCACACCACCGTCATGCACTCGATCAAGACCGTCGAGCAGCGCTCCAACAACGACGCGCAGTACGGCAGCCAGATCCATCAGCTCGACGACCAGATCGGCCGGCTGCAGCACGGGGCCGGCTAAGCCGTAGGGCCCCCACACCGCTAATCACAACACCCATCCGGCTGTGGCGGTCTGCTGCGCGGACCGATTACGGGCGGTGTGGGGGCCAGTCCCATCCACCCGCGCATCGCTGTGGAAAAGATCGGGATAGGCGCTCGCTCGGTGTGCCCGGCGCTAGCGTCATGACCGCTAACTGACACGGACCACGCCCACCCCGGAGCTTCGCGGGCCCGTCAGCGACCTCTGCCTCAGCCTCAACGACACGGCCAGGCGCTGGAAGCGACAGGTTCCCAGACACCTGTACTTCTGCTAACCCATTGTTTCACCCAGACTAATGGCCCGATAAGGCCGTTTTCCCGCGATGCGCCAGACCTCTATCGGAGAGGAAGAATTAATTAATCAGTTCTTCTCTAATCGCCTCGCGCCGATCCACTTCTTGCTGGCTGGCTCGAAGCCTGGCCCTTACTCCGCACAGGCCCTGATGTGGATAGGATCGGCACAAGCCCGGCTGTCCGGCCCTCAGCCCTGGCAGGCGGGGCAGTAGACCGTGGTCCGGCCGGCGAGGGTGCTGGACGCTAAATCGACCCCGCAGCCGCGTCGGAGGCAGCGTTGGCCCGCCCGACCGTACACCCGGTGGGCGAGTTGGTAGCCCCCGGCCGAGCCCGTGCCGTCCACGTAGTCCCGCAGGGTCGAGCCCCCGGCCCGGATCGCGCGGCTCAGCAGCGTCTTCATCCGGCGGGTGAGCGAGCCGGCCTGTGCCGGTGTGACCGCGTTGGCCTGCAGGGTCGGTCGTAGCCGGGCCCCGAAGAGCAGTTCATCGACGTAGATGTTGCCCAGGCCCGCGACGACGGCCTGGTCGAGCAGCGCGGGCTTGAGCATCCGCGTGGTGCGGGACAGGGCGCGGTGCAGGCGGGCCGGCGTGACCGAAAGGGCGTCGGGGCCCAACTCGGCCCAGCGGGCCGTGTACGCCGCCTCCAGGGACGGGAAGACCCACACCCCGCCGAAACGCCTGGGGTCGGTGAAGCGCAGCTCGCCTTGGTCGAAGCGCCAGACGACGTGGGTGTGTTTGGGCGCAGGGTTCGCAGGGGCGGATGCCCACCGGAGTTGGCCGGACATGCCCAGGTGGGCGACGACGCAGCCGGTTGTACCGCCGGGGCCCCGGCCGACCAGCGCGAGCTGCTTGCCGTGCCGCACCAACCGTTCGATGCGTTGGCCCCGCGACAGGCCGTGCGCGTTGGCGTCGCCCCGCACGACGTCTGGCCGGTGGCGCAGGACCTCTCGGAGTGTTCGGCCGATCAGCACCGGCTCCAGTGAACGGCGTACGCACTCGACCTCGGGCAGCTCCGGCATCGCGCTATTGTAGGACGCGGTGAACCCGCCCCCCGGTCCGGTGCGTCCTAACACCGGTCAGCCCGACGCCGCGCGGGCTATACTCGCCCATCGGCCCAGGCCGGCCCGAACGATGCACCCTTCTTCCGTGAGTACGCCCATGCCTACCCCCGACGGCCAGGACACCCCCGACGCGCTCCTCCAGGAGATCGCCCAGACCACCGCCGACCTCCGCGAGCAGGTCGCACAGGCCATCGTCGGCCAAGACGAAGTCGTCGAGCAGCTGTTTATCTGCTTGTTCACCCGAAGCCACGGGCTGCTCGTTGGCGTGCCGGGGCTGGCCAAGACGCTGCTCGTCTCCACCGTCGCGCAGACCCTCTCGCTGGAGTTCAACCGCATCCAGTTCACCCCCGACCTCATGCCCAGCGACATCACCGGCACCGAGGTCATCGAAGAAAACAAATCGACCGGCCACCGGGAGATGCGCTTCGTCAAGGGCCCGGTCTTCGCCAATGTCGTCCTCGCCGACGAGATCAACCGCACGCCCCCCAAGACCCAGGCGGCCCTGCTCGAAGCGATGCAGGAGCACCACGTCACCGCCGGCGGGATGCGCCACGCGCTGCCCCAGCCGTTCTTCGTCCTCGCGACGCAGAACCCCATCGAGCAGGAGGGCACCTACCCGCTGCCCGAGGCGCAGCTGGACCGGTTCATGTTCAACATCAAGGTCGGCTACCCCAGCGAGCAGGAGGAGCTGGACATCGTGAAGCGCACCACCGCGCGCCACAGCCCGGAGGTCAAGCCGGTCTTGAACGCCGAGCAGGTGATGATGATCCAGGACATGGTGCGGGATGTGCCCGTGGCCGACCACGTCGTACAGTACGCGCTGCGGCTGGTCCGCGCGACCCGCTTCCCGGCCCGCGGCGAGGATGACCAACGCCCCGACTTCCTAGAAAAGTACTTGAGTTGGGGTGCCGGCCCGCGCGCGAGCCAGAACCTCATCCTCGCGGGCAAGGCCCATGCCTTATTGCGCGGCCGGACGCACGTCGAGCCCGAAGACATCCAGCAGGTCGCCCCGCCGGTCCTGCGTCACCGCATCCTGACCAACTTCGCCGCCGAGGCGGACGGGGTGAGCAGCGACGACCTGATCGACCAGCTCTTGGGCCATATCCAGATCGACGCGGCAAGCGACAAGCAGGCCGAGGCCGTGCTTCGGTGAGTGGGGAAAAGGAACCGCAGATGGACGCGGATGAACGCAGATAAGACACGTTTAGCCGTCGCCCAACGGGCGGCGCGGAATGATTGATTTCTGAATGAAACGGAAAGTCCGCAACATCCTGATCATCACAATGGCGGGAGGACTTGGCATCTTCGGGTGTTGCGGTAGCTTGATTTTCGCAAGTCGGCAGCAGGTCGGCCTCGGTGTTAGCCGCGGCGATTGTCCTGCCAAGCACCGAATTCCGCCTAAAGCAACGAACATCAGTTACACCTACATCGCCTGGGGTCCTTCGATTCAGTTGGAGTACGACCTGCCTGAAGCGGACTTCTTGGCTTGGGCCCAATCGGAGGGATGGAATGTTTCAGTGACGAAGGATCGATCTGTTTTCCGTCCAAGTGCGTTTACTGGCGGCACCGGTTCGGAGGTTCTAGTTTCTGAGGCATTCACATACTCACACACGTATCCTGGAGACGACGGTGCCGGGTACAGCGTGGTCTATGATCGTACGAACCAAAGGGTGTACTACAACGAATCGGGGCACTGACCCCGCACCGTCCGCGGGGCGGTGAACAAACATGCGTTGAATCATCTGCGTTGATCTGCGTCCATCTGCGGTTCCAAACGAATGCCCACCTCCACCGCCAGCTTTACCAGCTACCTCGACCCGCACACGCTCGCGCGTGTGGGGTCGTTGGAGATGCGGGCGCGGATGATTGTCGAGGGGTTGATGTCCGGGCAGCACCGGTCGCCGATGCAGGGGTTCTCCGTCGAGTTCGCGCAGCACCGGCAGTACGTGCCCGGCGACGACCTGCGGTTCCTGGACTGGAAGGTCATGGGCAAGACGGACAAGCTGTACCTCAAGCAGTACGTCCGCGAGACGAACCTGGACCTGATGGTGCTGGTGGATGTCTCGGCGTCGATGGGGTACACCTCGGGCACGCGGTTTACCGGCAGCACGCCGCGCAGCGCCCTGATGAACGAGGGCCGGCCGCCGGAGGGCGTCGGCCGGGACCTGAAAGGCCAGGTGCCCAAGGGCTGGCGGAAGATCGACCACGCGGCGGCGCTGGCGGTAGCGGTGGCACACCTCGCGCTGATGCAGGCCGACCGTGTGGGGCTGGCCGTGTTCGCCGACGACGTGCAGCGGTCGACCCGGCTAAGCAACAACAGCAACCACTGGCGGAACATCACCCAGGCGCTGGTCGAGGCGGACCTGGTAGGCCCAGCCGCCGGCGCGTCGTCGGCCCGGTCCAAGCCGAACGCGGACACGATCCGCGGGCGGACCAACCTCACCGCGATGTTCGACCGCATGACCGCCGGGCTGCAGCGCAAGTCGCTGGTCGTACTTATCAGCGACCTGTTCGATGACGCGGGGGCGATCGAGCGCGGCCTGGCGAAGTTGCGGCACCGCGGGCACGACGCGCTGGTGCTTCGGGTGATGGACCCCGCCGAGCTGTCGTTCCCGTTCCGCAGCGTGAGCGAATTCACCGGGCTTGAGGGTGAGGGCCGGCTGCCGCTGGATGCGCAGGCGATCCGCCAGGCGTACCTCGACGTGGTCCGGGCGCACCGCGACGCGGTCGAGGACGCCTGCCAGAAGTTCCACTTCGACCACCTGCTGCTGGACACGAGCGAGCCGCTGGGGGCGCCGCTGAGCATGTTCCTCGCCCGGCGGGCAGCGATGATCGCGAGGGGGTCTTGATATACGCCCCCGCCCAGGCCGCCGGGTTGTTTACCGCCCCCGCGATCGCGGCGGTTGGCGCGGCGGCGGTGTCGGTCCCGATCCTCATCCACCTGATGAGCCGGTTCCGCCGTCGGCCCGAGCCGTGGGGCGCGATGCGCTTCCTGCTCGAGGCCTACCGGAAACAGCGTAAACGGCTGCAGATCGAGCGGCTGTTGCTGCTCGTCGTGCGCTGCGCACTGGTGCTGACCGCGGGGCTGGCGTTGGCGGGCTCGGTGCTGTCGGGGTGCAGCACGGCCGGCGGCCTGGGTGGCCTACTGACGGGCAACCCATCGGGCCGGGTCGTGTACCTGGTGATCGACGACGCGCTGTCCACGCAGACCCGCGAGGCGGGGGGCACCCGGCTGGACCGGCTGAAGGACGAGGCGCTGTCGGTCATCGATGAGATGGGAGAGGGCGACCGTGCGGTTGTCGTGCGGACGGGCCGGCCGCCGGTCTGGGTGATCGAAGAGCCCACGGACGACCGTGCGGCGCTGCGCGACGCGGTTGCGTCGATCGAGCCGCGCTTCAGCCGCAGCGGGTTGTCGGCCGCGCTGATGCAGGTCGAGTCGTCCATGGACGCGTGGGGCGTGCGAGACGACGGCGCGGTCGTGGTGCTGCTCAGCGACTTCTCGCGGTCGTCGGCGTACCTCGACGAGCAACTCCCGCCGGAGCTGGAAGAATTGGGTCGTCGGGCGTCGATCGTAACGGCCTTGCCCGCTCAGGGGACGGACAACGTGCAGGTCGCGTCGGTATCGCCGCGTCGGCGGATGGTCGTCGCGGGCGCGGCCGGCGGCTCGGTCAGTGCCGAGGTCCGCCTGAGACGGTTCGGCGGGGAGACCCAGCCGAGGCAGGCCCGCCTGCGTGTACGGCTGCTCGACGCATCGGGCACGGAGGTGGCGTCGGCGGTTCGACCGGTGCGGTGGCTGGCCGGGCAGCGCGAGGCGCTGGTGAACCTGGACCTGCCCGCGTCGCTGTCCGAAGACGGGGCGGCGGGGGGGCGCGAGCTTGTGCTGTCTGCGGCGATCGAGGCGGAGAACGCGTCCGCGGGGCTCGACGCGTTGCCGGCCGACGACCGGGCGTGGGCGGTGGTCGAGCTGCGCGAGCGTCTGCAGGTCGCGTTGGTGGATGACGGCTCGGTGGTGAACGACGAGCCGGGCGCGCTGCAGCCCTGGCAGTGGATGCGCGCGGCGCTGTCGCCGGGGATGGCGGGCGGCACGGGGGGCAGCGCGTTTGAGGTCTCGATGCTGCTGCCCTCGGCGGTGAACGCGGCGGGGCTGACCGCGGTGGACGCGGCGGTGGTGCTCCGCCCGGACCTGGTCGGGTCGCGGGGCTGGGACGCGTTGTCGGCGTTCGCCGAGCGGGGCGGGCTGGTGTGGGTTTTTGCGCCGGCGGTGGAGGAAGACGCGACCCGGTGGGTGCCCGCGCTGGTGCGGGCGTTCGATGTGCCGTGGGACGTGCGCGCTGCGGCGGCGTCCGAGGGGGGTTCGTCGGTCGACAGCACGACGCGTGCCCCGGCGGTGCTGCAGTACCTCGCGGCGGACTGGCGGGAGAAGCTCGGCCGGGTCAGCGTCACACGCCGGCTGCCGATGCAGGCCCCGGAAGAGGACCGCTGGATCGTGATGGACACGGCGCGTGGCGGCCTGCCCGAGCCGGATGCACCGGTGCTGATGGCCGGACATACGGTGGGCAGCGGGACACTGCTGCTGACCGCGGTAGCGCCGGATGCGCGTGAGACCAACCTGGTGGTGCGTCCGCTGTTTGCGCCGCTGGTGCACGACACGATCCGCGGTGTGCTGGGGGACGCGGGCGGCGGCGGGGCGGTGGTGTCGGGCGATGCGCCAGACCTAGGCCGGCGGTGGCTGAACGCGGGGGAACTGAATCGGGTGGTATCACTGGATTCCATGCTAGTGCCGGATGATCCGGTGGAGAAGATCCAGCCCGAGCCGTTCGTTGTCCGGACCGATGGCGGCGCGGCGCAGGTGATCGAGGCGATCGATCGGCCGGGGCTGTACCGGGCCGACGGGGCGTCGGCCCGGCTGCTCGCGGTCAACGCGGACGCCTCGGCGGGCGACACGCACCCTGCGCAGCCACGGCTGGAGCAGTGGCTGGACAAACTCGGCGGCGCAGGCGGGTGGTCGTACCTTGAAGACCGCCGACGCGCGGGCGGCGTGCTCGCGACCTCGGCCGGGGCCGAAGACCTGACCGGCCCGCTGCTCTGGGTGCTGCTCGGGCTGGTCCTGCTCGAGATGGTGCTGGCCCGGCGGTTCAGCCACGCGACGGACCACGACCGCCCGACGGTCATGGGGCGCGCCCTGACCGCGCTTGCCGGGCATCACAGCGACGAGACAACGCCGGCATCGCGCGGGGGTGCGCCATGATGCAGACTTGCAGCCCCCTGCTCGCGGCGACCTGGCTAGACCGGTTGTTCGGCCTGGACGACTCGTTCTCGCTCAGCGCCGAAAACACCGCGCTGGGCTGGGAGCACCCGCTCCCGGCGTGGGCCTGGCTGCTGATTGTGTTGGCCGCGCTGTTCCTGTCGGGCATGAGCTACCACCGCCTGCTGGGCGGGCGACGGCCGCGGGTGGCGCTCGCGGCGGTGCGTGGGCTGCTGCTGATCGCCATCGCGGTGTTGATCGCCGGGCCGACGGTGGTGCGGACGGACGTGACCGACGAGCCGGACTGGCTGCTGGTCCTGGTGGACCGCAGCGCGTCGCTGGGGTTCGAGGACATGCCCGGCGACGGCGCGGCGAACGTGTCGCGCGACGCGGCGCTGCGCGCGGCGCTCGCGCAGCAGGCGGGGGTCTTCGGCGACAGCCGGCTGGGCCGCGGGCGGAACGTCGTCTGGCTGGGCTTCGACCGCGACGCCTACCCGATCGATGCGCCGCGCCTGGATGGTATGTCATCTCCTGACGGCGACGCGACCGTCTACACGCCCGAGCAGCTCGCCGCGCTGCTGCCGCCCGCCGACCAGCAGGCGACCAACCTCCGCACCGCGATCGACCAGGCGCTCCAACTTGCAGCCGGCCGCGCGGTCTCCGGCATCGTGCTGTTCACCGATGCGCAGTCGCCCCAGCCGACCGGCGAGCCGTTCATCGACAAGCTCGACAGGCTGCAGACCCCCATCTACCCCGTGCCCCTGGGCTCGGACCGCGCGCGGCTCGACCTCGCGATCGACCGGGTCGAGGTGCCCGCGACCGCGTTTGTCGGCGACCTCGTGCCCGTCGCCGTCACCATCCGTCGGCAGGACCTCGCGCCCGGCGTCGTGGACGGCGGCAACCTCGACCCGGCCGACGTCCTGGTCCGGCTCATCCACGCCGACACCGGCGAGGTGCTCGACACGCGCACGCTCGAGGGCGTCGGCCTGGGCCGGCCCGTCCGTCTGGAAACCCGCAACGACACCGAGGGCGAGCTGAACCTGCGCGTCGAGGTCGAGTACACCGCGGATGCCGCCGCCGGTCCCGCCGACCCCAACACCACCGGCGAGCTGTCGCTGAACAACAACACCCAGACCGCGCGCGTCGAGCTGATCGACCGCGCGATCAAGGTGCTCTACGTCGAGGGCACCGCCCGCTGGGAGTACCGCTTCCTCGTCACGATGCTGACGCGCGAAGACTCGATCGACTCGTCGGTGCTGCTGCTCGACTCGGACCGCGAATTCGTGCAGGAAGGCGACACCCGCATCCGTCGGTTCCCGCAGACCGCGGAAGACCTCCGGCCGTACGACGTCATCGTTCTTGGCGACGTGCCCCAGCGGTTTTTCTCCGAGGACCAGCTCGCCCTGATCCGCGACCAGGTGGCGGTCCACGGCGCCGGGCTGCTGTGGATCGGCGGGCCGAGATACACGCCCAACGACTTCGCGGGCACGGACCTGGAGCTCCTGCTGCCGATGACCAGCCCCGGCTCGGTCGGCCGGCTGGTGCCGGCCCAGGGGCGCGACATCCCCGCGCAGCCGACCGAGGCGGCGCGCCTGCTCAACCTCCTGCAGCTCGCCATGCGCCCCGGCACCGACGCTGGACCGGGCGACGACTACTGGCCAGCCAACCTCCCGCCGTTCCGCTGGGCGCAGGACCTGGGCCCGCTGCGGCCGGGGGCCCGGCCGCTGGCGGACGCGGTGGGGCTGGTCGACCCGCAGACGGGCGGGGCCGCGCCGCTGGTCGTGCTGTATCGGTACGGCGCGGGCGAGGTCATCTACGTCGGGACCGATGAGACCTGGCGGTGGCGCAAGGCGGGCGGCGAGGTCTACTTCGAGCAGTTCTGGATCCAGCTCGTGCGCAAGCTCGGCCGAGCGCGAGTGCAGCAGCAGGACCGCCGGGCCCGGTTCGCGGTGCTCCCGCCGGTCGTGGACCTGGGCGCCGCGCAGCTCGCCGAGCTGGTGATCGACGACCCGGCGCTGATGCGGGTCGCGCCGCCGGCCATCGGGGTGTCCGTCTTCCGCGCGGCCGAGGACGACGCCAACGCGCCTGTCGGCGAAGCGATCGGCACGCTGGAGCTGCGCCCCGTCGATGCGCCCGAGGGCGTCGCGCGGTACGCCGCCAACTGGCGCTCCGCCGCCGCCGGCCGATTCGTCCTGCGCGTGACCGAGCCCCTGCTCGAGCCGATCGGCCTGACCGCCCCCGCCGACGTCCGCGACCCGGCCGACGAGCTGGCCCGCGCCGCCACCGACCACGCCCGGCTGATCCGATTGGCCCGGGGGACCGGCGGCGAGGTCGTCGCGCTCGACGATCTGACTCGGCTGGAGACCCTCGTCGCCGACCTGTCCCGTGAGGTCGCTCGCGAGACCCGCAAGCCGCTCCGCAACACGATGCCCGCCCTGGCCGTCCTGCTCGTGCTGGCGACGCTGGAGTGGGCCGTCCGCCGGCTGATACGGCTCGCCTGAGCCGCGGCGTTTTCGGGTGTCGTCCCGTTGATTTCCCCTGTTTCCTTGGGTTTTGACCGATATGATGGGTAGGTTGGCTCGGCCGGCCTGACCCGGAACCCGCCACCGACCCGGGCGTCTAACCCGACACGCCGTCCCGTGACAAGACGAACGCGACAATGAAGCACATCGCCCGCCAGCTCGAGCACGTCCGCCGCACCAGCCGGTGGCTGCTGCTGTTGCGCCGCGCCGCGCAGTGGGTCGCGGTGCTCGTACCGATCGCGATCGGGCTGGGGCTGCTCGACTACCTGTTCCGGCTGCCGGGCGCGATGCGGCTGGGGCTGGGGCTGGTCGTCCTGGGGGCCGCGCTGGCGTGGCTGGTGACGCGGCTGGCGCGGGCGTACCGGTTCTGGCCGAGCATCCCGGAGCTGGCGCTGCGGGCCGAGCGGCTGTACCCGCAGCTCGCGGGGTCGCTGGCGTCGGCGGTCGCGTTTTCGAGCAACGCCGCCGACTACGAGACACCCCGTGCGCATGCCAACACCGCGACCATGGCCCGGCGGGCGGTTGATGACGCCGAGGCCAAGCTCGGGCAGGTCGACCTCCACCGGCTGATCAAGACCCGGCCCACACTCAAGGCCGCGCTGCTCGCGCTCCTGTCGCTCGCGGTGCTGGGTACGATCGCCGGCGCGGCGCCGTCTGCCGCGTCCACCGCGGCGCAGCGCTGGCTGCTGCCGATGGGCGACGCGCAGTGGCCCTACCGCCAGGCCATCGAATCCCTCACCGAGAACAGCGTCCGCCCGGTCGATGGCCGGGTCCGCCTCCGCGCGAAGGTGACGCGGGGCTACGCCGATGGCATGAAGATGACGATCGCCTACCGCGTGGTCGGATGGGACGGGACGGCCGGCGAGTGGGAACGCGTGCGCGTTGCCGAGCAGCGGGCGGGCGTCGTGACCGGGGAGCGCGGTGTGTTCGAGACACTCGTGGATGTCCCCGCGCCGGTCGCACGGTCGCTGATGTCCGGTGAGCAGGACGGCGCGACGCTGGAGTACCGCTTCGAGGCCGGCGACTTCACCACCGACACCGCCGAGCTCACCCTCGCGGCCCGCCCCGAGGTCGTGTCGGTCGTCGCGACGGTTACGCCGCCCGCCTACGCCCAGGGCCTGCTGAGCGAACAGACCGTGCCGATGCACGAGCAGCAGGACGCGATCGCCACGGCGTCGGCTTACGTGGGCTCGCGGGTCGAACTGCGTGTCCTGTTCAACAAGCCCGTCCCCGAGAGCACCGCGCGCCGCGCCGCCGAAGCGCTCCTGGCCCCTGTCCAGACCGGTCAGTCCCAGGTGGACACGCCCCCCCAGCCGTGGCGGGACCTGTCGATCGCGCTGATCAGCTACGAGCCGAGCCGCATCGTGGATAGCGACCTGATCGCCGCCACTACCCTCCCCACCGCGACGGGTTTTACCGTCACCGGGACGCTGGTCGGCCCGGTGCTTGCGTCATTCGAGGTCACCGATAGCTACGGCCTCGCCTCCACGGGCGGCGACCGGCAGTACCGCCTCCAGGTCATCGCCGACGAAGCGCCCGTCGTCGTACTGCTCGACCCGATGGTGGATGAGTCGGTACTGCCCACCGCAAGCGTCGCGCTGCAGGCCATGGCCGAGGACGACATCGCAGTGGAAGCGCTGCTGCTCGAAGTGGTTGCGCCCGACCGCGCGAACACCGACCCCGATGCCGAGCAGCTCGCAACCCGCGTCCTCGACGACCCCGGCCTGCTCAGCACCGGGCGCAGCGGCACGCTTGAGCTCCGTCACGCGATCGACCTGGGCACGCTCGACCTGCTGCCCGGCGACGAGGTGCTTGTCACCGCGGTCGGCCAGGACGTCTACGACCTCGACGGCCAACGCCATACCCCCGCCCGGTCGGCGACGCGCCGGCTGCGCGTGATCACGGAGCAGGAACTCGCCGAGCAGGTCCGCCGGGTGCTCCGCGGCGTGCGCGACACGGCACAATCGCTGGAACGCACGCAGCGCATCCTCAGTCAACGCAACCGCGACGGGGCCGACCCCGCCGAGGCCGCCGTGCAGCAGGGCGAGGTCACCGGCCGGCTGTCCGCGCAGCAGGACCAGGTGGATGCGCTCCGGGAGCGGCTAGAGCGCAACGGTGCGCAGGACCTCGGGCCGCTGCGCGACCTGTTGGATCAGGCGGACCGCCTGCTCGACGATGCGCAGGACGCCAGCGGCGCGGCCCGTGACGCGCTGCAGCAGTCCGAACAGGCCCGCCAGCGAGGCGCTCAGGCGCAGCAGCAACAGGCCGCCGCGCAGCAGTCGGGAGACAACGCCCGGGCGCAGGCGCAGCAGGAGGCGGCCGATCAGGCCCGCGCAGAGCAGGGCGAGCAGCAACAACGGGCGGGCGAGGCGCAGGAGCAGGTCCAGCGCGACCTGAACGCGTTGGTCGCGGCGCTGGACATGGGCGAGTCGATCGGCGAGGTGGAGTCCGCCCTCGCGGACCTGCAGCGCGACGCCCAGCGGGTGGCCGAGGACACCCAGGAGCTGCTGCCGCAGACGATCGGCCGATCGCGGGAAGACCTGCCGCAAGAATTGCAGGACCAGCTCGACCGCAACGCCGCAGACCAGCGCGCGATCGGCGAGCGGGCCGAGGCGCTGCTCGACCAGATGCGCAGCACCGCGCAGCAGATCGCCGAGCAGGGCGAGCAGCAGGGCGCGACCCCTCAGCAGCGTGCCGCGGCGCAGACGATGCAGGAGGCCGCGGCGGTGGGCGAGCGCCAGGGGCTCGAAGACAACACGCAGCAGGCGGCCGAAGAGCTGCAGGAGAACCAGGTGGCCGAGGCCGCGACCCGGCAGCAGCAGGCGCAGTCGACGCTCGAGCAGATGCTCGCGGAGATGGGTCGGCAGCAGCAGCGACAGCAGGAGGAGCTGCGCCGCCTGCTGCAGGAGCTGGCGCAGAAGGTGCAGAAGCTGATCGACGACCAGGCATCGGAACTGGCCCGTGTGCAGCTGGTGCAGCCCGGCGGGTTGGCGGCGCTCGAGCCCGGGCTGGTGCAGCTGCGTCGGCGGGTGATGCTGGTCGAAGAGGAGGCGGTGGCCTCGGCGGAGACGGCCGCGGCCGGCGCGGCGCTGGGCAAGGCGGTCGCCAGCCAGGCCAGGGCTGTGCGTGCGATGCGTGGCAACGACGCGCCGGGCGCAGAGGCCGAGGAGACGGATGCGCTCGCGCACCTGCATGACGCGCTGCAGGCGCTGAACGAGGCCGAGCAGGAGCAGCAGCAGGAACAGCAGCGAGCCGAGCGCGCCGCGTTGCGGCAGGCGTACTACGACCTCGCCGAGCGGCAGGAGACGCTCCGCGGCGCGGTCGCCCAGCACGAGCGCGATGAGCCGTATGACCGACGGGACTGGCGGCAGATCAACCAGCTCCACGCAGATGCTCTGGACGGCGCCGCGTTCGACGCGGCGCAGGACGCGGTGCGTTCCGCCGCGCTGGCGCTCGGTGGGCAGGCGGGCGAAGCCATGGTCTACCAGTCGCTGCACCGGCGGATCGACCAGGCCGCGGAGCGGGCGCACCGCCGGCTGCGCGAACGACGTGCCGACGCGCTGGTCGTCGCCGAGCAGGGCCGGGTCGCCGCGATGCTCCGCGCGATGGGCGATGCGTTGGACGACGCCGGCAACCCCGAGAAGTTCGAGCGCGAGCAGCAGCAGCAGCAACAGCAGCAGGGCGGCGGCGAGGGGGGCGGCCAGGGCGAGCCACCGCCGCTCGTGCCCGACCTCGCCGAGATCAAGCTGCTGCGCGAGGTGCAGATCGACCTCCGCCGCCAGACCGAGATGATCGATCGCCTCGCGGACCAGCTCACCCCCGAAGAGCTCCAGCAGCGGCTGCTGGACCTGTCCGCGCAGCAGCAGGAACTGAGCGAACTCGGTGAACAGTTGATCGAGAAGCTGCAGGCCATGATGGGGGGCGACAGCCCGCCGACGCCCGAAGACCGGGAGTGACCCGCACACGACGTTTGGAAAAGGGCGCACCGAGCGCCGAGGGAGCCATGATGACTCGACCCACCACCACACTGCTCGCGGCGCTGCTCGCGCTGCCGGTCGCGCTCGCCGGCTTCCCCGCCGTAGCGCAGGACACCGGCGACGGCGATGCCCCCTCGCTGGACGAGCTGCTCGGCACCGAGGACGACGCGGCGGAAGAACAATCGCCGGACGAAGAGCCACAAGCCCCGGACACCCCGGAGCTGAACCGGGAGCTTGAGCGGCGGCTGAGCGGCCAGGAGGCGGCGGATCAGTTTGCGCAGGCGGTGCAGGACATGGCCGCGTCCGCGGCCCGGCTGAGCGAGGAGCGGGACGCGGGCATCGACACACAGCGGTTGCAGGACGAGATCATCCTGAAGCTGGAGCAGATCATCGCGTCGGCGCAGAACACGCAGGAGCAGCAGAGCAGCAGCAGCTCGTCGAGCCAGCAGCAGCAGGCCCGGCAGGCCGACCGCGGGGGCCAGCAACAGCAGCAGGGCGAGCAACAGCAGGGTGAGCAGCCCGGTCCGCCCCAGGGCGAGCAGCCGGGCGAGGGTGAGCAGCCCGGGCAGGAACCCGGCCGACAGCCCGGCGGCGCGGACCCGAGCCAGGGCGACGCGAGCCGGGGCTCGGTGCGGAACGCCGAGCTGTCGATGGAGGAGCTGCGTGAGGGCGAGTGGGGCAACCTGCCGCCGCGTCTGCGCGACGAGTTGGCGGAGAGTCTGGGCGAGTCGTTCAACCCGGTGTACCGCGCGATCACCGAGGCGTACTACCGGCGGATCGCTGAGTTGAGTCAGCAGGAAGCAGAGGACGAGTGATGCGCCGCGTTGCCCAAGCCCTAGTCGCTGCGGTGTTCGTTGCGCTGCCGGTGACCGCGCAGGATGCAGCACCGCCGGCCGCCGACGCGGCCTCTGCCGGGGATGGGGGGGATGCGGCGGCGGTGGAGTTTGTCGAGGTGACGCCTGAGTTGGAAGACGCGGTGGCCCGTGGGCTGGCGTACCTCGCCCAGCAACAGAACGTAGACGGCAGCTTCTCGGCCGAGCGCTACGGCGGGGGGCACGTCGGCGTGACCGCGATCTGCTGCCTGGCGTTCCTGGCTAACGGCGAGGTGCCGGGGCGCGGCGACTACGGCGAAGTCGTCGAGAAAGGGCTGGGCTACATCCTCAGCCACGCGCAGGAGTCGGGGCTCATCGCTTCGCCCAACGTGTCGCACGGGCCGATGTATGGCCACGGCTTCGCGACGCTGTTCCTCGGCGAGCTGTACGGGATGTCCGACGACGAGCAGCTCCGCGACGCGCTGGTCAAGGCCGTGCGCCTGATCGTTAAAAGCCAGAACGCCGAGGGCGGCTGGCGGTACCAGCCGATCCCGTTTGATGCGGACCTGTCGGTGACGATCTGCCAGATCAAGGCGTTGCGCTCGGCGCGGATGGCGGGCATCAGTGTGCCGGAGGAGACCGTCGAGAACGCGATCGGCTACGTGCGCGACTGCCAGAACACGACCGACGGCGGGTTCCGCTACATGACCTCGGGCGGCAGCTCCGCGTTCCCGCGCAGCGCCGCGGGCGTCGCCGCCCTGTACTACGCCGGCGTCTACGAAGACGACGTCATCGACGACGGGCTCGCTTACCTGCATCGGCAGATCGAGGCGGGCAACGACCGCGGCGGTCACGAGTACTACGGCCACTACTACTGCGCCCAGGCGATGTTCATCGCCGGCGGCGAGCATTGGGCCGCCTACTTCCCCTACATCCGCGAACGGCTGATCGAACGCCAGCTCCGCGACGGGCACTGGGAATCTCCGCACGGCGGGCCCTACGCCACGGGCATGTCCCTCATCGTCCTCCAGATGCCGTACCGTTTCCTGCCGATCTTCCAGCGATGACCGATCCCCACGACGCGCAACGCAAACCCCACCGGCCCCCGAACGCGCAGGGCCTCGGGCTCTTGCGCCGCTTGCTGGCGCTGCTCGTCGCATGCACGGCCGCGGCGCCCGCGGCGGCGCAGGACGCGGTGGAGGCGTTGCTCTTCGGCCCAACACTCGAGCCGGTGCCGATCGTGCTGATCGCCATCGACAGTGAAACGGGTCGGGTCGAGTATCTCGATGCCGAGGGCGAGCGGCACACGGCCGGGTTTGACCAGGTGGTGCGGCTGTCGTTCCCGGTCGATGCGTCGGCCGAGGAGTCGCCCGGGCCGCGGCTGGCGACGATCGACGGGCAGGTGATCGTCGGCCGGGCGGGGCAGGGGCTGGTCGGTGTGGCGGGTTCGTCGGACGTGCTGCGATGGCGTGACGCAGACGGGATGCGCGCGGTCGAGGTGTCGCTGGACGACCTGGCGTGGGTCACGCTGCTGCCGGGCATGGAGGCGCCTGCGGTACAGCCCGCAGACGATGTCCTCTTGCTGCCGACCGGCGAACGGCTGGTGGGGTTCGTGGACGCGGTGGAGGTCGGCGGGGTCGCGTTTGTGATCGGCGAGACGGATACGGCGTTGACGATCGAGCCGACGCGCGTCGCGGGGCTGTGGATCGCCAACCCGATGCGTGCGGCGCCAGAGCCGGCGGTGGTGATGACGACGCGGTCGGGCTCGCGCTGGCGTGGCGCACTGGGGCGTTCGGGGGGCGCGGCGGCGTTCTCGACGCCGATGACCCAGCCGGTGTCGGGCGCGGAGGGCTTGCCGGTCTGGCAGCCGGTGCGTCTGGGCGAGGCCGACCACGCCGGCGAGGACTGGCCGGTGGTGACCCGGCTGGACCTGCCGTGGGCGGGGCGTCGCCTGGTGCCGATGGTGGACCTGCCGATGGAGGTCGTCGACGGCGGGGCGTTTTTCGGCGTGCCCGCGCCGCCGGAGCGACGGGCGAGTGGCGCCATCGCGCTGCATGCGCCGATCATGGCCGCCTTCGACCTACCCGCGGCAGCCCGGCGTGTCGTGATGACGCTCGAACTGGACCGTGGCGACGACTTGCCCGAGGAGCGCTACGCCTGGGCCGGCTGTGTTGCGGTGGTCCGGCTTGGAGCGACCGAGTTGGCGCGCGTCACGATCGACGTCGAGCAGGACACGCACCGGCTCAACCTCGCGCTGCCGTTGGCGCCAGGCGACCGGGCCCTGACCCTCGCGATCGAGGAGGGCGTGAATGGCCCGGTGCTGGACCGTGTGCTGCTGCGGGACGCAGAGGTGCTGGTCCTGCCGGAGTAGCCGGGGCCGGCGGGCAGATCGTCGCGCGGCGCTTGCAGTTCCCTAACGCTACGTCTCGGCGACCCTCTACAATAGGGGCTGTCCGGCCAGCGGCCGTGCCACCGTCTCCACCGCGCTTCCCCCAGACCCGACCCGCGTTATGACCCAGACCGAACCGACGCCCCCGACCCCGATGCACGGCGAACTGATGCCCGGCGAGCCTTGGCCCCTGCCCATCCCCGAGCACGAGGCGTTCCTCAACCGCGAGGTCTCCTGGCTGGAATTCAACCGCCGGGTGCTGCACGAAGCGCTCGACCCGCGCACCCCGCTGCTCGAACGCGCCGCGTTCCTCGCGATCTTCAACTCCAACCTGGACGAGTACTACCAGAAGCGCGTCGGCGGGCTCAAGCGCCAGGTCCAGACGGGCCAACAGCGGCGCGGCCCGGACGACATCTCGGCCGGCGATCAGATCCGCATCATCCGCGACATGGTCGTCCCCATGCTCGAAGAGCAGGCCCGTGGTTTCGCCGAGGACATCAAGCCCGCGCTCGCCGAGCAGGGCGTCCACCTGATGCGCTGGAACGAGCTGACCGACGCCGAACGTGTGGAGGCCCAGGAACACTTCATGGCCCACCTGTTCCCGGTGCTCACGCCGCTCGCCGTCGACCCGGGCCACCCCTTCCCGTTTATCTCCAACCTCTCGACCTCGCTGGGCGTCATGCTCCGCATCCCCCAGGGCGACCCCCTCGCCGCGAAGAACGACCCCGACGGCGGGTTCGGCCTGCAGTTCGCGCGCGTCAAGGTGCCGGAGGTGCTGCCCGGCTGGATCCGCCTCCGCGCCGAGTCCGACACCGCCGACGACGCGCCGCCCAGCTACCGCTTCATCACCCTCACCGAGCTGATCCACCACAACATCCACCACCTCTTCGAGGGCATGGAGATCCAGGAGATCGAGCCCTTCCGCGTGACCCGTAACGCGGCGGTCGGCTCCAGCGACGAGGACGCCGAGGACCTGCTCGAGGTCGTGAACGAGGAGCTGCGCCAGCGCCGCTTCGCCGACGTCGTCCGCCTCGAAGTCGACGACACACCGTTCCGCCCGCTGAACCAGTACCTCATCCAAGAGATGGACCTCCAGGAGCAGGACGTCTACGAGATGCCCGGGGAGCTGGACTACAACGACCTGTGGGTCGTGCACGGCACCGCCGACCTGCCGCAGCTCAAGTACGAGCCCTGGACCCCGGTCACCCCGCCGCGCCTGGCCGACCAGGACGCCAGCATCTTCAGCGTCATCCGCTCGGGCGATATCCTCGTCCACCACCCGTACGAGTCGTTCAGCCAGTCGGTCGAACGCTTCATCTCCGAGGCGTGCAACGACCCGAAGGTCATCGCGATCAAGCTGACGCTCTACCGCACCGCGAAGGACTCGCCGTTCATCCCCGACCTGATCCGCGCCGCCGAGTCGGGCAAGCAGGTCGTCGTGCTGGTCGAGCTCAAGGCCCGGTTCGACGAGGAGCGGAACGTGCAGCTCGCCCGCCGGCTCGAGAAGGCCGGCATCCACGTGGTCTACGGTGTGGTCGGGCTCAAGACCCACACCAAGACCTCGCTGGTCGTCCGGCAGGAGGGCGAGGGGCTCCGCACCTACGCCCACATCGGCAGCGGCAACTACAACTCCAAGACCGCCAACCTCTACACGGACCTGGGGCTGTTCACCTGCGACCCGCGCATCACGACCGACCTCGTGCAGGTCTTCCACTTCCTCACCGGTCGATCGATCCAGAAGGACTACAAGCACCTGCTCATCGCGCCGACCAACATGCGCCGCCGGTTCACCGAGATGATCGACCGCGAGATCGAGCACGCCCGTTCGATCAGCGAGCGTGGCGGCGACCCGCTGGCGGAGGGCGGGCCCTGCATCATCGCGAAGATGAACTCGCTTGAAGACCAGATGCTCTGCCGCAAGCTCTACCAGGCCAGCGCCGCGGGCGTCCGCATCGACCTGATCGTCCGCGGCTTCTGCTGCCTCCGCCCGGGCGTGCCGGGGCTCAGCGACAACATCCGCGTCACCAGCGTCATCGGCCGGTTCCTCGAGCACTCGCGGGTCTACTACTTCCAGAACGGCGCGGCCCAGCCCGGCGGCGGCGAGTACTACACCGGCAGCGCCGACTGGATGTACCGCAACCTCAACAACCGTGTCGAGTGCATCACGCCGATCTACGACAGCGTCCATCAGCGCCGGCTGTGGGAGATGCTCCAGATCATGCTCGCCGACCAACGCCAGGCCTGGGACATGCACCCCGACGGCACGTACACCCAGCGCACCCCCAGCACCGACCTCGCCACCGAATCCGTCGGCACCCACCGCACCCTCATGGACCTCACCCGCCTGGAACAGCTCAACAGCGGGGGGTAGGGGCGCGAAACCACAGCGACCCGTTTCGCGTCATGCCGGGAGTCATCGCTCCGGGGTGTTACTGTGGATCAGGCCCGGTTGCGGTACAGCGAGATGTCGATCGCATCCATCAGATTGCCCGGTGTGGGCAGGCGATCGCCGAGAAACGCTGCGATCTGCGGCACGACGGATTCAGGGTCCTTGACAAGGGTAGGGTAGTCCACCTGGATAAACTCGACGCGCGGATTGCCCTCCATCCACGACACGATGTTGGAACGGTGGGACGCGAGGCTTTGGGTCAGTTCCTCGACAGACTGGTCTGCGCCCTCCGTGCCCCGTCGGTCGATCATCTTCGCCTGGGATGTGGCGACCTCTTCGATCGGCCGGGTCATGAACACGATCTTATAGCGGTGCTGGTACGGCATCTGCTTCAGCAGCATTGAGATGACCTTGATGGCTTTGCCCTCGAGCCCCTCCTCATCGAGCAGGTCGCGGCGGGTCTGGATCTGTTTGATCGCCTCCCATTCGTAGTACCCCTTGAGGTTGTCATCGTCGGCCTCACGCTCACCATCGGTCTTCGGCGGCAGACCCGCGCACTCAAGCATCTGCATCATCAGCGACGTGCCCGACCGCGGCAGGCCTGACACAAGCACAAACTCCTTGCCCGATGGCTTGCGTTCGTCGACCCGGGTCGGCCGCTCCTTCAGGAGTGTTTCGCGGCGGCCGGCTTCGGAAGGGAAGTCGGGGATGTTCGCCGGTGGCGGCGCGACCCGATCTCTCATCGCCTGCTCCCGCTTGGCCTTGCGCATGTCGAAGGCCTGGCGGATGATGGCGGTGTGCTGGAACGCCATCTCCGGCCGGTTGAGTTTGTTGTAGAGGCGGACCAGGCACCGGTGTGCATGAGCGAAATTCGGTGAGATCCGCAGGGCGTTGTGATAGGCCGTCTCCGCTTCCTGATGGTGCCCCGTCCGCGCCAGAGCGATACCCAGATTCAGGTGGGCGTGAGGCAGGCGGTAGATCAGCCCGATGGCGGTCAGCGCGTGGTCGATCGTTTTCTGGTTTTCGTGGAGCCGGCAGTAGACCCGCGACAGGCCCTGATGGGCGCGCGCATCGTCTTGGTCGTGCTTGACGGCACCGAGGTAGACGCGCTCGGCGTCTTTCCAGCACCGACACTTGGAGTACAGCGCGGCCACCCGGTTGCGGAGTTGGTTCCCGCGGTGAGGCGATTTTTCGACCTGCTCCAGGACCGGGCGTACCTCTTCGATATCGGCCCCCAGAGCAACTTTCAGTTCCGCGTAGAGAACTCGGATCGCGACGGCCTTGGTCTCTTCGATATCGTAGGCCTTCTCGATGACCGTGAGGGCAGCCTTCAGCCGGCCCGAACGTTGATATGCTTGCGCCAACTGCTGGATAAACCGGTCTTCCCAGGGCGAGTGTGCGACCAGTTTCTCGAACAGCGGGATCGCTTGTTCAGGCATCGAAACAAACATATAGTTCTGCGCGAGGTTGTAGTCGCACTCCACCTCTGCGGTGTCGAACTGCTTCTCTTTATCCGCGCCCGGGTCATCAATATAGCCCAACGCTACGAATTGGTTGAGTAGTTCGGCCGCATCCTCCGGGTTCAGCTCCTTCTCCTCGGCGTGCATCCCGTCGGGGTACTCACCGGTCGCATCGTCCCAGGACGGGATCGTCTTGATCTCGGGCTGCTCGTTGAAGATCTCCAGGAGCGGTCGCCCATCCATGTCGTCGCCGATCGGAAGGCCGAGGATCGTCAGCATCGTCGGAGCGAGGTCGATGAGGCTCGCCCCGTACACTTGCTCGCCGGGGCGGATGTTTGGCCCCTTGGCCAAGAAGATGCCGTATTGCCGGTGGTCTGCCGCCGGGCCCGCGGGTTCGCGCGGGTTACCGATTGTCCGACCCGCACCCGACTCGAATCCGTGGTCCGAGCAGATAATGACCGTTGTGTCGTCGTTACACAACGACAGCAGCCGGCCGAGCATCAGGTCGCTGAACCGGTAAGCACCGGCGATCACGTCCTTGAAGATTTCAAAGTCTTCCTCTTTTACCCATGGCAGCCGGGGCGGGTGGAAGTTCATGAATGCGTGTGAGAAGTGATCGTGGCAGGTGTAGTAGATCGCCATCACATCCCAGGGCTCGTTCTCCATCACGGCCGTGCCCAATGCGTGGGTGGTCATCGTCTCGGTAAAGACTTTCGCAAAGGTCTCCAGCCGGCTGTCTTCCTCCTGGTTGATTTTTTCGGCGTTGGGTATGAATGGGAGGATGTGCTCGCTTGTGAGTTCCTGGGGGAACATCTTGAATCGGCCCAGTTGCTTGCGCAACTCAACGGGGTGGATTACGTCTGGGGGAATGATCGGGCCCTCCTTGCCGGGCTTCACGCCGGCAAACAGGTTCGACACCACGCATCCGTTGATGGGTTCGGCCGGGTGGCTGGCCCACCAGTTGATGACGTTGGTCTTCAGCCCGACTTGCGAGCAGATGTTCCAGAAGGCCTTGGTCTTGCGGGAGTAGCTGCTGAACGGCCGGGCCCCGCCGTTGGTCCGGTCCGGCTCGGTGAAGCCGTAGATGCCGTGCTTGTAGGCGTGCTTGCCGGTCGCGACCGAGTTCCACAACATCGGCGAGAGGACCGGTCCCAGAGTCGCGCAGTTGCCGACGGTCCCGCTGTCGATGAAGGCCTGGAGGTTGGGGAGCAGGCCTTGCTCGAGGAGGGGGTTGATGTGTTCCCAGTCCGCCCCGTCCCAGCCGATCAGGAGCAACTTCTTTGAGCCGGTCTCTTGGTCCATAGGTCTACTACTTTCGGTCGTCGGGACGCGAGGATACGTCTGGCGGTGTCTGCCGGATTGGTTTTATCGACTGGACGTTTTGGGCTGTCCAGCCGCGGGCGGGGTGGTACGAATAAAAAAGGTCGCCCGCATGAGCGGACGACCCTTTGATTGGATGGGGGTCCAGTAATTATGAGGCCTTGCGGCGACGCATCGTGGTGAGGCCCGCCGCACCGAGGGCCAGGACGGCCAGCGAGGTGGGCTCGGGGACCTGACCGGCGGTGATCTGCTCACCCACATCACCCCAGGCGTAGCGGATAAATTCGCCGCGGTTGTCCGGGGTGCCGTTGACCTGAACCTCGGCCCAGCCCCACTGGGTGCCACCACCGAGGTCGAACTGGAAGCCGAGGTAGCCGGTGCCAGCATTGACCCACTGGCTGTTGGAGTAGCCAGCGCCCCAGGCCATGTCACCCCGGGCGCTCGCGGCAACGCCGAAGCTCTGTGTCGAGAGGTTGGCGCCATAGGCGAGGTTCGAGGGGTAGTTGTAGGCACCCGCCACGAATCCGGCGATCGAGATGTTACCGAACCCGGTGACGAGCATGATCCCTACGCTGGTGCCGGTCTCGTTGAAGGCTTGCTGGAAAGAGAAAGAAGCGCCTGCGCCACCGAAGGTGTAAGGGCCGAACACATCGAAGTAGCCGTTCCCTTGGGCGGTGTCTTCAAGGCTCACGTTCACATCCACCACCGTAATGGCGGCTTCGGCCTCGGAAGTCAGGGTACCCGCGGTCGCGGCGGCGGCACCGGCAGCGGTGTAGGCGGTCCAACGGGTCACATTGACAGCGGCTGTTTTTCTGCGCTCCATAGTTCTCGTCTCTTTCTCATCACGGGATTCACAAGGGTGACGCCCACGGCATCACTGCAATTAGTAGTCTACCCAACCCGCGGAGATTTACAACATGCGATTTGGGTTTTTCCCCCCACGCCGCGGGAATTTATAAAGCCGTGACACAAATGCTGTTAGTTTGGGCTAACTAGCGATAGTGGGGTGCGGCAGGAGGGGCGTGGGGGTCTCTAGGACCAGCCCAAGGCACCCTGCCCCTGCAGTTTCCCCGGCAGGCCGTGCTCCCGCAGGTGTTTGCAGCAGGCCTGGACCCCCATGCCGTCCCGGGCCCGGAGCCCGATGTTCTGGAGCATGGTGTTCCACCGCATGCGTCCCTCTTGTGTTGGCGAGACGACACGCTGGTACCCCACCTGCTGGCCTACAAGCATGGCTAGGTAGCCCTCCGCGCCGAAGAAGTCGCGTTTCAGGTCAGTCGTCAGCAGTGAGAAATCCGGTCCGACCTGCTTGAAGTACTCGCACAACGGGCCCAGTTCGCCCAAGTCCACGTCCGCCCGCGCTGCTCGCCAGAACGGTGTCTCAAACCGGCCGTTGTACTTGTAATGCAGCGCCAGAAAATCACGGATGATCTCCCAGTTCCTGAACGTCATCTGGTTGAATTGCGCACGCTGCGCGGGCATCGGCCGACACCCCGAGGAGCGCAGCGCCCGAACGACGTTCAGGATGCCGTCGCAGATCATGCCGATCGCGGTGGCCTCCAGCGGCTCAACAAACCCCGCCGCGTTGCCCAGAGCGATGACGTTCGCTTTCCAGGTCTCGCGGTAGGCCCCGGCCGGGAAAGGGATCACCCGCACGTCCATCAACCGTGGGTTCTTTCGGCGGAACTCATCGATGGCTTCGTCGTCAGACGCGAAAGGCGACGCAAAGACGTACCCACGGTTAATCACATGGTCGTGCTCGATCTGCCAGGCCCAGCCGTGGTCCATCGTTTCCGCGGTGGTGTACGGATGGTAGGGCTCGTCGGTCCGTGCCCAACCGCCTACGGCCGCACGATCGCAGAACAGCGCATCGCTGAAGTCCACGCGTTCCGCCCCGAGCGTCCGCCCGAGCAGCTCGCTGCGGTAGCCCGAACAATCGATGAAGAGGTCGCCTTCCACACGTCGCCCGGATTCGAGCACCAGGGCCGAGACTCCGGCTTGGTCCTGTACCACCTCGACAACCAGGTCGTCGAGCTTGGTCAGCCCGGGCTGGTCCGTTTGTTGCTCGAGGAAGCCGACCAGCTTCTTGTTTTCCAGGTGGTAGGCGAAACCACCCTGCAGCGCGGGCGTGCCCTGCGGCGTGCGTAGACACGCCTTGTCATGGTACATCAGCGCCGAACTCATGTCCGCGTATTCGAAGCTGTCCTTGCAATAGTACCCCGGCGCAAACTCAAGCATCGGCCGATGGCCCGTGAGTTGAGGGGAAAACGTGTAGTTGAAGAACGGGCGTGTGCCCCAGAGGTATCGGATCCCAAGCTTGATGCTGGGTTCGACCTCTGCGTGAAAGGCCTTGGAGTCGATCCCCAAAAAGTTGTGGAGGAAGTGGACGACCGACACGATCGTTCCCTCGCCGACGCCGATTACGCCCATCTTTGTCGATCGCACGACGGTAACGTCGAGGTGCGGGAGTTGCTGCCGCAGCGCTATGGCACAAAGCAGGCCGGCCGTCCCGCCGCCAAGCACAACAACCGACCGGATGTCGTGCTCGGTCGATAGATTCTCCATATGCATCAAGACGGCACTCCAGTCGTGGGGTCGTGTGGAGGTGGGCGGTTAGAGGTTGGAGCGGACGATCCCCTCCCGGCCGCTGTCGGCCAGGGCGCGGTCGGTCTCGGCGGAGGTGCGGATATGGTGATTGCCGTCGTTGCTGAGCGTTACCCGCGGCCGCTTGGGGTCCAGCTTTCCCTTGACCCAGCCCTGCTCGATCATCACGTCCAGGGTCTGGACATAGGAGGTGAGGATCACGCCGCGCGTCTGAGGCGGGTGCTTAGCGACTTTCTGCTGGATGAACTGCACGATGGTCGCCGCGTCGTCGACCTTCTGCAGCAGGTTGATCAGGTCCAGGTAGACCCCGGCCCGCGGCAGCTTCAGCTCGCCACGGAGGTAGCACAGGACCCGCTTGATCTTCCCGTCCTGGAGTTGGCCGATCCACCCCTTCTTTGCGCCCTCAAGGTTGAGGGTCAGGACGTTGTAATGGTTCAGCTTCCAGCCGACATCCTCCTTGCCCCCGTTCGCATCCTTGCTGTCGCTGAAGAGCTCGAGCACCTGCTTGGCCGAGGCGATATCGAACGAGCCGAACAGCGCCTGGTTCACGCTCTCGGTCGTGAAGCCGCCCTGGCTGAGCCAGCGCCAGGCGTCCTTGGGCTTGAGTTCCAGGCCCGCCTCCTTCGCGATGGCGACACAGTTGTCCTGCAGGTCGCGGAAGCAGCCGTTGGCGGCGTACCAGTACTGCGCGAAACGGATGTGCTGGCCGATGTTGGTCCGGTTGCGTTCGTCGTACCGTTCCAGCAGCCAGTCGCGGTCGATCTCACCCCGCTCCAGCTCGAGGATGGTGTAGGCGGCCTCGCGCGCCGAGTTGTGCGCCAGGGCCATCCCCGCGGCGAGGATCGGGTCGGCGAACCCGGCCGACTCCCCGCACAGGAACCAGTTCTCGCCGCAGAGCTGGTCCGCCAGGTGTGACCAGTCCCGGCAGCTCTCCACCTCCCCGCGGGGCGTCGCGTTCTTCAGCAGCTTGGAGATGTCTTCCTGCTCGCGCAGCGCCTTGTGGTACAGGTCCGCCGGCTTCTCACCGGTCTGCTTGATGTACTCGGTCGGGCAGATCAGCCCGACGCTCGTCCGGGTCGGGCCCATCGGGATGAACCAGATCCAGCCGTAGGACAGCGACCGCACCTGCACTCGCGTCCCGCCGACCCCGATCTCCACCGCCCAGTCGGCGTTCTCCCAGTAGTCCCACACCGCGAGGTTGCGCAGCTCTTTCGGGGCCTCGCTCTCCACGCCCAGGGCCCGACGGAGCAGCCCGACATTGCCCGAGCCATCGATGTAGTACCGCCCGGTGACCGTCTGGCCGTTGTCCAGCTCGAAGCCCGCGATGCGCTTGCCCTGCTCGCCTTCCTCGACCAGCACCTTGGCTACGCCGGTCTCCTCGCGGACCTCGGCGCCGAAGGACTCGGCGTGGCGCAGGAGGATGTCGTCGTACTGCGCCCGGTCGACCTGAAACGCGGTGAGGGTGCGTTGCCCCTGGAACTTGGCCGGCCGGGCCTCCTCGACAAAGCGCTCCACCGGCACGAAGTCGAAGTCCCATTTGTCCTGGTTGCGGCCCCAGGTGTACGACGCGCCGATCTTGATCGGGAAGCCCGCCTCTTCGATCTTGTCCCAGCACCCCATCTCCGCCAGGATCTTGCTGATCGAGGGCAACTGGCTCTCGCCGATGTGGTCGCGCGGGAACTTCATCTTCTCCAGCACCAGCACCGACAGCTCCGGCGCGTACTTCTTCAACAAGGTCGAGGCGGTGCTGCCGGCCGGGCCGCCACCGACAATGACGACGTCGTAGTGGTTCTCGTTTGAGCGGATCATGGGTCGGGTTCCAAAGGGGGGTTCGCGGCTGAATCCTGCCACAGGCCCCGGGCCGGGGCCAGCGGGGCATCGTAGTCCGGCGGCAGAAAGCGGTCGCGGGTTGGGGCTGTAGGGCCTGTAAAACAGGCGGCCGTGCTGTTGAGCACGGCCGCCTGGATTGAGTCAAGAGTCGGACAGCCGGGGGTTCCGGTCTGCCGTGTGGTCGCGCTTAGCGACGGCGGCGGAGCATCGCCAGGCCACCCAGGCCGAGCAGCGCCAGCGAGCCGGGCTCGGGCACGAGGGTCGCGGTGCCGTCGATGCCGGCGATGACCAGGTTCGTGTAGGTGTTGGGGCTGGGGTCGGTCGCCCAGTCGTTGGTGAACGTCAGGGTGTAGGTACCGACCGAGTTGAAGATGTTCAGGGCCGGGGCACCAGCGGGTGCGCCAACGGCGTCATTGCCATCGGTGTATGTGCCGTCGTTGGTCGAGGCCGAGCCATCGAACGACCAAGCACCTTCGGTGGCGCTGCCGACGTTGGTGAAGCCACCGACCGACTGGCCGCTGACATCGATCTGAACGTCCGACGCCCAAGAGGAGTCGGGCGAAGCACCGTTGGTGAAGTCGAACGACAGGACACCGGTGCCGCCGGTGGTCACGTTGACCGTGTACACGACGGATTCGCCAGCGGCGAGGGTGCCGGGATCCGCGAACATGATGTCGGCCGAGGCCGCGCCGGCGAAAGTTGCTGCACAAGCAGCCGCGAGCAAACGAGAGGTCTTCATGCGTCTTCTCCTCAAGAGAAAGGGGGGAAATGGGGAAAGATCAGATTGGACCGGCTCAGCGTCCCCACGTTGGACCGGTGGTTGAAGCGACACGCTTCGAAGAATCCGGCAGTTGGCTGCCGTGACAAGACTGGATGTTGCGTGGCGGCCGGGCCCAGTCCGGCGGCCTCCTCTTCCTTCTTCCGACTCACCCGCCGAAGCGGGCTCCTTCGCATACGCTCAGGCATGCACCTGAGACACTAGTTAGTAGACCCGATTACAGGGCCTCTGTCAAGGCATTTACTAAATATTTCAGGGGTGTTCCCTAAGAAGATAGCTTAGGGGACTTGGGAGAATCAGGCGCGAAACGCGGTTTTTGCCCCCGGCGGCCTTGCACCGGGAGGGAAGCCCGGATCAGCCCCGGTGGGTCGGGGGTCAGGTGACTCTAGGGCTGCGCAGCCGCGACATCCACGTCGATCAGGGCGACCAGGGCCTCCTGGAGCTGTTTCATGTCGCCGTTGTCGAGTTCGCGGGCGTTGCCGTTGCCGAACCCGTTGCAGAGGATGGAGAAGGCGATAGTGCGCGGCCGGCCCCCGGCCCGGGTGGGGGGGTAGACGAGGTAGCCGGAGAGGGAGGAGACGCTGTTGATGTAGCCGGACTTGGCGTAGACCTCGCCGGCCAGGTCGGCGCCCTGGAACCGGCGGTCGAGCGTGCCGCCGTCGCCGGGCCGGCCCAGGGAGGCGAGGTAGGCGGGGTAGGCGTCGTGGGCGTGCATGGCGGCGAGCAGCTCGCCCAGGGCCCGCGCGGTGACGCGGTTGTCGCGGGACATGCCCGAGCCGTCGGCGACGCGGACAGAGGCGGCGAGGGCGGGGTCTTCGAGGATGCCCGCGAGGAACCGCCGGACCGCGGCGGAGCCGTTCTCGTAGGTGCCCGGCGAGCCGGTGAGCTCGTAGCCGGACCGCTTGAGCAGGGCCTCGGCGTAGAGGTTCATCGAGTCGCGGTTGGTGCGGGTGAGGACGGCCTGGAGGGTGGTGTTGACCCGGTGCAGGAGCCGGCCGGGCGGCAGCAGCTCGCCGGTCTCGGGCCGGACGACCTCGCCGACGTGGATGCCCCGCCGGCCGAGCTCGCGCTGGAGGAGCCGGCCGAAGATGTCCGCCGGGTCGTGCATGGCGACGTACTGCGTCTGCCGGTTGCGGAGCTGGCCCCGGAAGACCAGGTGGTTGCTGTCGGCCGAGGTGATGATGTCCCACTGGTCGATGCGGCCGGTCTGGACGCGGAGCTCGGTGCGGACGAACGGGCCGTAGGGGTAGACGGCCAGCTCGACGTCCTCGCCCAGCCGGGTGGGCCGGGCGGTGACCTGGAAGACGTTGTTGTAGAAGTTGAGGCCCATGACCTGGGCGCAGTAGCGCTTGTGGAGCTGGTTGCGGGGCCAGGTCGGGTGGACCCGCTCGTCCGGGCCGTTGGCGAAGATGCGGTCGTCGACGAGGATGCGCTCGAAGTCGGTCCGGCCGGTGTCTTCGACGGCCTGGACCCACCAGCCGATGAGGTCGTCGACGGTGTAGCCGGCGGTATCCAGTGTCGCGGGGTCGCCGAAGGCCGGGTCCCCGTCTCCGACGATGACGAGGGTGGGGCGGTCTTCGCCCTCGCGGGGTTCGAGCAGTTCCAGCCGGGTGGAGAAGCGGAAGTCGTCGCCGAGGATGGACAGCGCGGCGGCGGTGGTGATGAGCTTCATGTTGGACGCGGGGATCATCAGCCGGTCGGCGTCGATATCCGCGAGTTCTTCGCCGCGGGTCACGTCGTAGACGTAGACCGAGACGTCCGTGCCCCGCAGGTCGGCGGTGCCCAGGTGGCTGCGCAGCCGCGACTCGACCTCGGCTGGGGCCGGGCACGCGGACACGACGGCGGCAAGCACCGCCCACGCCCAACACATCCACCGTTGTCTATGGCAGCTCATCCGCAGGCCCATCCTTCCATGACTAGCAAACTCGGTCTACCCCGACCGCCATATCCTATCGGCAACCCCGCCGGGAACCGCCCAAACCCTGGGCCCAGTAACGTGTTTGGCGATCGGTTCGGCAGCCGGTCGTCGGGGCCTACGCCGACCCGGCGGTGTGCCGCCACAGCAGCAGGGCGCTGACGACCGCCATCAACGGCTCGAAGACGGCCACGGTGTAGATGAACGCCGACAGGTCGCTGAGCGTGACCAGCGTGGTCAGCCGATAGACCGCGAGCACGCCGTAGCTGAGTGTCGCGAACCAGAGCCCCGCCTCGCCCATGCCGGTCCGCCAAGCGCAGAGCAGGAAGAACAGGCCCATCCCGACCTCCAGCCCGCCATAGACCGTGAGGTACTCGGAGCGTGCGGAGTTGTTGGTCAGGCCGAATCCGATCGCGGCGGCGGTCTTCGACGGGGCGAGCGTGCACCACGCGCCAAGGGCGACGTACAGCACGCCGTTGAATGCCAGGAACCACGGGGTCCACATACGGGCCTCCTTGCAGGGGTCCGGGCATGGTAGCGCGGCCGGCCGATCGCATCCGTACCCAGCGCGTACACTTGGAGGATGCAGCTCCACTCCGCGCTCGCCCAGGCCGACCTCCCCCCCGACGCCGTGCCCGCCCAACCGCCCGCGGGGGAGGGCGTGCCCGACGGCACCGTCATCGAGATCGATCCCTCGGCCACCCCGGGGGTCGAGGTGGTCCCGCCCGAGGGGGCCGCCGAGCCCGAGACGGACGCCGCCGGGGCGGTGGGCGAGGCGCTGGACGGGATCGTCCCCGAGACCGGCAACGAGTCGGTCGACGGCGCGCTCAATACGCTGGCCGACGCGGTCGGGGGCCTGGTCGACGGGCTCATCGCGATGCTGCCGCAGCTCGTGATCGCGCTGCTGGTCCTGATCGTGACGATGTTCCTGGTCCGCCTGGCGGACAAGCTCGTGACGAAGCTGGTCAAGCGCGCGAAGCTGCGCGAGAGTCTGCGCGACCTCCTGCGGATCGCGGTGCGCGTCGCGGTCTGGTTCGCCGGGCTTATCGTCGCGGCCGGCATCGTCTTCCCCGGCTTCGGGTTCGCGCAGCTCATCGCCACGGCCGGGCTCGCCTCCATCGCCATCGGCTTCGCGTTCCAGAACATCTTCGAGAACTTCTTCGCCGGCATCCTCATCCTGTGGCACTTCCCGTTCGAGAACGGCGACTACATCGAGATGGACGGCCTGGTCGCGCGCGTCGAAGACGTTGAGATCAGGATGACGCGCCTGCGCAAGACCAACGGC
Organism: Phycisphaerae bacterium; assembly: GCA_030425705.1. GTDB lineage: Bacteria > Planctomycetota > Phycisphaerae > Phycisphaerales > Phycisphaeraceae > JAHQVV01. The sequence continues at coordinate 6,101 of JAUHZU010000002.1, read as the reverse complement.
GAGCTGGTCCTCGTCCCCAACGCCACCATCTTCCGCAGCAACGTCACCGTCATGACCAACCGCCGGCACCGCCGGCTCGAACTCGCGGTAGGCATCGCCTACGGCGAGGACATGGCCGAGGGACGCAAGGTCATCCTCGACGCGGTGAAGTCCTGCAAGACCGTGCGCAACGACGCCGAGCCGGAGGTCCTGGCCCAGGCGTTCGGCGCGTCGTCGATCGACTTCACGGTGATCTGGTGGGCCGACAACACCCCGATCGACGAGCTGCGCAGCAAGGACGAGGTGGTCGAGGCGATCAAGAAGGCGCTGGACGACGCGGGCATCGAGATCCCGTACCCGTACCGCACGCTGACGTTCAGCCGCAACGAGCCGGCGATCATGGACGCCGTCGCTGGCCGGGCCGTGGGTGGCGGGGACGGCGACACAAGCGAGGGTTGAGGGATATCCGAACCCGATGGTTGTTGCTGGCCGCTTGTGCGTTACCATGCTTGGAAGGGTTTACACCTATGCATGCCGAGGCTGAACATGCGATGCTACATGACCGTCTGGCTGTTTACCTTAGCGTTATTGATTGCGCCGGCTGCATGGGCGGAGAAAGTCGCCGACCCCGCCGAGCGGGCGGAGCACATCGCTGCGTTGATTGAGACGCTTGACGCGGACCCGACGGATATCGCCGCGTGCATGGACTATGCAGAGAATGCGGCATTAGACATGTCGTTCGACGCCGCTTTAGCTGTGGTGGAGCGTTGCCTGGTCGAACACCCGAGTGACGCAGAGTTGATTGCGCAGAAGGCCCGTCTGCTGGTCTGGGCGCGTCGTGGTCGTGAGGCAGAAGGCCTCTGTTTGTCCTATATGTCAACACACCCCGATGCGGTTGAGGTTGAGCTCGAACTGCTCCTGGTGCGAACACGGATGCCCGGAGATATGCGGCCTTGTTTTGAAAGAGCCGACGAATTGGAGCGAGCTGGTTTTGATGACCACCCCGCCCTCCTGCACGTCATGGCGCGTCTGCACGGGCGGTTTGGCAATGTCGAGCTTGCGTCGTCCGCGTACCGGGACTGCCTGACTGCGGATCCGCTGCAGCCCGGCACTCTTTTGGACGCGGCGGCCTTCGAGGCCAGCCGGGCCCAGCGGCCCGACCGGGCGTTGGCCTACCTGCGTCAGGCCGCGATGATCAACCCCGATCTGCCCATATGGGACATGATCGGGAGCATCGCGATGACGATTGGCCTGGCGGACGAGGCGATTGCCTCCCTTGAACAGGATTTAGCACACGGCGGCAACGATGCGAACACTTACAACATCCTCGCCTCGGTCTACACCAGGACGATGGACCACCCTGGCGCGCTGCGTGTTGTAGAGCGTGGGCTGGAGGCGAACCCCGACCACCTTCAACTGCTGCTGACACATAGTGCCGTACTGTTAGAGCTGGACCGCGCAGAGCCGTTCCATGCGGCGGTCGCTCGGCTCAAAGAGGTCGCGCCCGACCACCCCGGGGCATACCAGAATTTGGCGATTTTTCAGGCGCGGCACGGTGACTTCGCTTCGGCCACCGAGTCCGCACGCGAGGCACTAAACCGCAACCCGGGCGACCGCCGCCTGCTGCGGATGGTTCAGGACTTCGATCGGGCACAGACCAATGAAGTTGCGGCTCGCGGAATACAGGCCTCACTTGCGCCGGATGAAGTGGGCTTCGACGCCGCGGTCTCCGGTTACTACCGGGCCGTGGGAGATAAGTCCTATCCGGAGGCCGCATTCAGCGCGAGTGTCGCACTCCGTTTCGCCGAAGAACCTCGTCAATCTGCTGAAGCGTTGACCCTGCGCGCCACGGCATATTCGTACTTGGGCTGGACCGAGATAGCCGTGGTAGACCTCGATGCCGCCCTGGAGCACGACCCGGGTTACCTGCCTGCGATGATCGAGTTGGCCCCACTGATTTCGGGGATCCCCGATCGGCAGGAAGAAGCGGTGCTTCTCGCTCGTCGTGCATACGCCCAGGCACCACACAACACTCTCGCGTTAGGTCGGCTGGCGGGGGTGCTAATCGACACCGGGCAGTTTGAAGAGGCGCGGGCGTTGCTTGAGTCGGCCGACACCGGGCGCGGTGCACCCAGCGACCTGCTGACGATCTGGTCGTACCTGCACGAAGCCCAGGGCGAGTACGACACGGCGGCGGACTACCTCGCTCAAGTGGACGAGACGGGGACACTCACCCGGCCAGGCCTCGAACGTTGGACAGACATCTTGGTTGCAGCCGGCAGGTATGCTGAGGCCGAATCGATCAGCCGCCGGATCGCCGAGCGTTGGCCCAACGAAGTCAATGCATTGCTCCAACTGGCGTACCTGCAGGTCGTACTCGGCCAGCTTGACGATGCGCGGGAGAACATCAACCGAACGGTTCATCTTGAGCCGCGTGGCTACATCCACTTGCGGGTTTGGGTGACCGCGATGGTGCTCCCGCCGACCCACGGGATAGATGTGGCGTTGCGCCATTTCGATGCGCTGCAGCAGCAGGTCCGGGCGCTGGCCGACCTCGACCAGACCGTCATGTGGTGCCTGCTGTTGGAGGGCAGATACGCTGAGGCGCAGCTACGTGCCGACCGCTGGCTGGAAAATGCCCTGCCCGAGCACGCCGGGACGGGCTGCGACATCCCGCTGCGGGTGATGGCCCTACGAGCAAGTGGGGACGAACCTTCAGCACGGTCGATCCTCACCGACCCGCTGCTTCAGGAGCGGGCTCAACACGCAGGTGTGCGCGCGTGGATTCGTACGCAAGAAGGACGTCCCGGCGAGTTCCTGCCCCCCGAAGAACTGGACGAGGACCAACAGGAACAGGCTGGTCAGTTGTTACCGTTCTTCCTCGCGATGGAGGCCTGGCTGAAGGGCGACGCCGAATCGTTCACGGCACACTTGTCTGAGTTGCGGCGCAACCAATTCCGCGCGGCGTCCATCGGCCAGCAACTGATCATCGCCTACCTTGCGCGGGAGTATTGGCCCGAGGATTCGGACTAGCGTTCTACCTAAGTTCCGTGATGCGGTAGGACCCCGGCCGAGCCGGCCGGGGTTCTTGGGGGTCCGTCGCCTGATCAAAGCGCTACCGGCTCAATGACCGCCGCGGTCGTTGCCCGCATCGGGCAGGTGTTCGGCGCCGGCGGGGGCGCGTCCGCCGTTGTCGGCACGGTCGCGCGGGCCTTCCAGGACCGGGCCCAGCGGCGTGCTCGGGTCGGTCACCCGGCCACGGACAGCGATCTGCACGTTGCCGCCCTGGTTGGCGACCTGGAGCTGGTTCGGCCGGAGCATCAGGATCACAAACTGCTCTTCGCCATCGACCTGCACGCTGGTGAAGGTGATGCCAGCCAGCCCGCCGCCGCGGTTGTCGGGCATGGTCTGTTCTTCCAGCGTGATCTGGTTCTGCTGGACGCCTTCGAGAACGATCACATCGCCGCTGGCGAGGTCGCTGATGCGGGTCTTGCCGCCGTCGGGGTTGGGGCTGTCCGTGCCGTTCAGTGCGTCGGCGGCGAAGCGGACGGTGTCGCGCCCCGGGCCGGTCATGATGAAGCAGTTGTCCGGGCCGACGTGGATGGTGTCGTTGCCCGAGCCGGCGTCGACCAGATCGTTGCCACGCCCGAGGGTGATGGTGTCGTTGCCGGCACCGGTGAAGAACAGGTGGTGCAGGTTGAGCCAGGCCATGTTGTCCGGGTCGTGGCCGTAGAGTGTGACGGCGGGCTGCTCGCCGCGGAGCCGGCCGAGGTAGCTGGCGTTGGTGGCGGGGTCATCGGGCCCGCCGTAATCGGTGTCGACCAGCACGTCGTTGCCGTCGCCGGTGCGGTAGGCCTCGATGTTCTTGAGCATCGGGTGGTCGTTCAGGTCGAGGTTCACCGCCTCGCGCGTCGGCAACCCGGTGTCGTACTCCATGAAGTGCTTGGTCGACCCGCTGAGCCAGACCGAGATCATCGTGAGCTGGTCGGGGTTAACGTCGCGGACGAAGCAGAGCATGTCCGTGCCGTCGTTGTAGTCAATCGGCTTGCCGTCGGGCCCGGTCTCGACGCTGCCGTCGGGCAGGTAGTGGAGGGTGTCGTAGAAGGTGTAGCCCTCGACGGAGTTGCCGATGATGGCGATGTAGTCTTCGTAAGGGCCGGTGATGATGGTGTCGTCGCCGCCCTGCACGATGAGCAGGTCCTGGCCGTTGCCGCCCTCGACGACGTCGCTGCCCGTGCCGCCGTGGATGTACTGGAACGACCCGCCCCAGCCGGCGATGCCGGGCGAGGACTTGATGTAGTCGTTGCCGGTGTCGCCGTAGGCCTCGGCGACGACGCGCTGGAAGTCGAAGTCGGGGTCGTCCCATGCGGGGTAGCCCAGGTGGGGCAGGCCCCAGGAGCTGCCGGTCAGGGTGATGGTGTCGTTGCCGTCACCGCCGTGGATGATGCCACCCCCGCCGCCGGACTCGATGGTGTCGTTGCCGCCGCCGCCGTCGATCTCGTCTTCGTGGAGCCCGCCGTTGATGTCGTCGTCGCCGCCCTCACCGTGGAGGCTGTCGTCGCCGTAGCCGCCGGTGATCGTGTCGTGTCCACCTCCGCCGGCGATGATGTCGTTGCCGTCTTGGCCGCGGATATCGTCGTTGCCTTCGCGTCCGCTGGAGACATCGTCGCCGTCGCCGAGGTGGATCTCATCGTCGCCGTCCCCGCCATCGACGGTGTCGTTGCCGCCGTGGGCATGGATGATGTCGTTGCCGCCCATGCCGTTGATCGTGTCGTCGTCGTTGGTCCCGATGAGCGCGGGGTTGTCGTTGTCATCGCCGTTGATCGTGTCGGCGATCAGCGGGGCGCTCGCGGTCAGCACCAGCGCGGCGGGGGCCGTTGCGGCCAGCGTGCGGAGCAGGAAACGGTTGCGGATTCGGATCAGATGCATCGAAGTATCCCTCTCGTATCGAGAAAAGAAGAAACGCTCGGCCCGGCTATGCTGCCGGGGCCCCCACCTTCCTCGCCGAAAACTCCATCGGGCCCAGACCGGGACAACACCGATACGGCGGTTGACAGGAAGGTCCAGTCTACCGGCACACCGATAGGTTCAAGCCCAGCCAAACTTTTTTGACCTGGCACTTTTTATACGCCGACTGAAAAATCGACCGCATGGAGTAGCACGCCCGCCAGCGCGGATCGGCGAAAGGCTATCGCAGCAACCCGAAGGCGACAATGACCGCACCCCCGGCCAAGACAGCGGCCGCAACCAGTCCCAGGACTCGGCGTGACACGGACAACCCCTTGCCGCGTCGGCCGCCCTTGAACGGGCCGACGCCACAGTCGCCGCAGAGGCCGCGCTTCAGGGCCTCGAATTGCTGCTGTTTGTCATCCATCCAGCCACAGACTCCGGGTAGCGCGACGCTCGCGCGCGAACAAGTCTAGCGCTGTAGGCCCGACTCCGCCGCGCCTGCTATCGGGCGAGTGCGTTGAATCGTCTGGGGTTGGGTTGGGGTGGGTCGTTGGGTTGGGGCTGGTCCTGGGGGGTGTGGGGGAGGGTGGGGAGGGTTGGGCGTGTGGGCGGGGTGAGGGGTCGGGTGAGGGCCAGGGCGTCGGCGCTGGCGCGGGCGGGGAAGGCCCGCGGGTCGGTGGCCGTCGGTGCGGTGGCGGTGGCCGTGGTGGTGGTCGGTGTGGTGGCAGGCGCTGAGGTGGTGGTTCGCGTGGGGGTGTCCGCTGAGGTGGCGGTGGCGCGGGTCGCGGTGGCGGTGTCGGTTGGCGTGGGGGTCGGCCGGGTGGGTGTGCCGGTGTTGGGTCGGGTGGGGTTGGTGGGGTTGCCGGGCCGGGTGGGTCGGGTCGGTGTGTCGGGGGTGGTGTTGCCGGGTCGGGTCGGCCGGGTGGGTGTGCCGGTGTGGTTGGTGCTGTCGCCGGCGGTGTGGTCTGCGCCGCTTCCGTCGGTGGTGTTGTTGCCCGCGCTGTCGTTGCTGTCTGTGTTGTTGTCGCCGGCGTTGTTGTTGTCTTCGTTGTCGTTGCTGGTGGGTTCGGGGGGCGGGTTGCCTTGTCCCCAGTTGGCGAGGAGGAGGTTGAGGTCGGGGGTGTTGACGGTGCCGTCGTGGTTGAGGTCGGCGTCGTCGGCGGTGGGGCTGG
>JAUHZU010000018.1 GCA_030425705.1 Phycisphaerae bacterium | reverse complement strand
CAAAGCAGGATCGCCGATGACCGACCCCCGCTCTCCCGACGCCTTCGCGACCCGCCCCTGGGCCAACTCCCCGCCGCCCCGCGACCCTGACATGGACGCCGTTCCGACCATGCTGGCGCAGGAAGAGCGCGACTTTTATCATTGGCTGACAAGCAGTTGGACGCAGGATGCCGGTGATGTCGTCGATCTCGGCTGCTACCTCGGCGGCTCGACCGCCCGGCTCGCGGCAGGCCACGCGGCGGGGCGCAAGACGTCCACCATCCATGCCTACGACCGGTTCACCTCGGACGAGCGCACCAAGGAACGCATCCTCTACCGGCAGGGCATCCCGCCGTTCGAGGGCAACGACATCTTCCCGATTTCGCAGCGCCTCCTCGCCCCGTGGTCCGACCGTGTTCGCCTGCGCCGGGGCGAAATCGAGGCGATCGGCTGGGATGGCGGCCCGATCGAGTTGCTGGTGGTGGATGCCTTCAAGAAGGCTGACCTCACCGACGTGATGACCGACCAGTTCTACCCCTGGCTGATCCCCGGCAAGTCCCTGATCGTGCACCAGGATTACCTGCACTGGAGCCAGCCGTGGGTGGCCGCCCAGATGGAGCTGCTGGGAGACGCCGTCACCCCCGTGGCCTTTGCCCGTGACGACACGGTGGCCTGGCTGGTCGAACAACCGCTGACCCCGGCCAAGCTGACAGCCGCCCGCGTCGGCGCCCTGTCGGACGCCGATTTGCTGGACCTGCTGGCAAAGGCCGAAGCCCAGTTCGAGGGCTGGGGCCTCGCGCCCCGCCTCGCGCTGAGTGCCCGGGCGCTGAGGGCAAACCCCGGCGCCCGGATGGCGTGGCAGATGAAGATGCCGGGCTAGGCTGCAGCACCCGCAATCCGCTCGAGCGCGTCCAGATCACTGCCGCAGATCTCGGCCTCGGCAGACAGGATGCGCGCGATCGGCCAGTCCCACCAGGCCAGGGCCTGCAACCGGTCGGCGACCGCCTTCTGCACGCGGGGCCGCAGGACCCGTGCCGGGTTGCCGCCGACGATGCTGTAGGGCGGGATCGTGCCCGCAACGACCGACCCGGCCCCGATGATGACGCCATCCCCGATCCGGGCCCCGGGCAGGATCGTGGCCCCCTGCCCGATCCAGACATCGTTGCCGATGATCGTGTCGGGTCCGGGACCGGGCATCGAGGGCCGACCTTCGACGCCACCGCCGAAAATCGCGAAGGGAAAGGTCGAGAACCCGTCGTAGCGATGGTTGGCCGAGGCCGTGATGAACCGGACGCCATCGGCGATCTGGCAGAACTTCCCGATCACCAGCCGCTCCGGCGAGAAGGGGAAGAGGTACGGCGCCAGCCGCGCGGCCCAGTCCGGCGGGGGATCGAAGGCGCTGGCATAGGTGTAGTCCCCGAGCTCGAACCGGGGATGGTCGAGCACGGCGGCAAGAAAGACGGTCCCGGCATGGGACGATCCATCGGGCAGGGAAACGGGATGCGCCACGTCGGGCGCGGGAAAACGGAAGGGCATGGACAACCTCGTCAGATCTGAAGGGAAAGGGTTCAGATACGGGTCTTGTCCATTGTCCTCACTCCGGTTGCCGCGAAATGACTCGCCGACGGAGGGCTATCACAAGGCGGCCGAAAACGCCACCCCGGGGTCCGGAACGGAAAACGCCGCCCCAAATGGGGGCGGCGTCGATGGGGTGCGCGATCCGGACGGGATCAGGCGAGGATCTTGGAGACGACGCCTGCGCCGACGGTGCGGCCGCCTTCACGGATGGCGAAACGGAGACCGTCTTCCATCGCGATCGGGGCGATCAGCTCGACCGAGAACTTCAGGTTG
>JAUHZU010000001.1 GCA_030425705.1 Phycisphaerae bacterium | reverse complement strand
CCCGCGCCGTCTGCCGCGCCGCCCCCAACGCCGGCAACAGGATCGCGATCAGTAACGCGATGATCGAGATCACCACCAACAACTCAATCAACGTAAACGCACGACGGCTCGACATGAGGGGGCTCCTTCAGCGGGCATGAAACAAGAGGGGTGGGTCCGGTGCCACGCACACCGTGACTGAATCGACCGCCCGCCACGTATAGCGAGCGATCGCTGGGTGGAAGACCGCCCGGCCCCGGCGGGGGCCGAGAGGTGAAGGAGGAAGCTAGCAGGTGACCGGTCGACGGCGACGCAGCAGCGCCAAACCACCCAGCCCGAGGAGCGCCAGCGAGCCGGGCTCCGGGACCACACCGAGGTAGACCGCCGGGTCGTTGATCAGGCCCGCGTAGACATCACCATCAAACCCGATGGGGTGGCCACCGATGCCGATCGGTCGGTTCAGGGCATCACCGAATCCGCTCATCACAACGCCGGTCTGCGAGTCGGTCGTGCCATCCACCGTGATCGAGGCGGTGCCGATCACCGCGTTGAGGTTCGACCCGTCGGTGACAACAAACTCGGCGACGACGTGGTGCCACTGGTTATCAGTAACGCTCACAGAAGACAGCACCTGGCCCCAGCCATCGAACGCGAAGCCGATCGCGTCGGTTCCGCCCGAGTCGAACTGGATGCGCTCGGTGCCGGCGTAGTCGATGACGCTGGCGGAGTTGCCCAGCCCGACGCCGTCGGTGCGGATCCACGCTTCCATCGTGAACCCACCGGCGGCGACGATGTCGGCGTTGGTCATCAGCAGCGAAGCGTTGGTCGTGATCCGGGACGAGTTGTTCGCGCTGGGGATGGTGCCGTCAAAGGAGAACGACATATCGCCGGCGTTCGGGCCGTCGGCGACGACCGTCACCCCGGCACTGCTGGCCGATCCGTTGTTGCCGTTGCCGCTGGAGTCGGTCGCGATCCCGTCCGCGGCGTCGTAGATCAGGATGGGCGTCAGGGCCGCCTGAGCGGAAAAGGCCGAGCCCGCAGCGAAAGCTGCACCGAGCAGGGTATTGCGAACGCCTTGATTCATCTTGAGTCCTCCAATCAGGGATGAGAATGGGAGAGAATCTCAGGCCGGGACAGCCGGCCCACACACGTCACCCGGCCGCCACGCACGGCCGAGCTTGATCGATCTGTCAGGGCGTCTGAGCAACGCCGCGTTCGTAGAGCGCGCGGACCGTGCGGTCCGAGAGCGCCTGCCTGTAAATCACCAACTCATCGAGGTCGCCGACAAACGGCTCGGGATCGTCCAGGAGCGGGTTCTGCCCGATGACCGGCGTCTGGCTGCTGGCGTAGGACCGGCCGGCGGACTGCCACAGGTCGTAGGCCTGCTGCTCGCGGTCCATCTGGGTGCCGGCGCGGGCGGGCTCGCCGTTGATAAACAACCGGGCCGGGTGCTCGCTGGAGAAGACGACGACGATCTGCACCCATTCGCCGGCGGGGATCCCCTGCTGCGTGATGAGGTCCATCCGGCCGAACAGCGTGAACTTCAGGCTCAGCGCGTCGGGCTGGAAGACCCGTCCGTCGGCGTCTCGGCAGGTCACTGCCGATGCGAGGCCGCTGCCCGCCAAGCCGAAACCAAAACCAACGTCTTGGTTGGGCGTCCGGTTGGAGAATACGCGCGAGCTGTGGAGGGTGCTGCCCTCGACACGGACCCACGCCTCGATCGTGAAGTCCCGGGTCAAGTTGAACGCGCCGGTGTCGCGCAGCCGGAGGGGTTCGGTACGGCTATCGATCCGGGCGGCCTGGCCCTGCAGCGCATCGGTCGACCCGAGGCCCGCCCCAGCCCGTGCGTCTGCCCCCGCGCTGCCCCGGTCCGCAAGCCAGCCATCAACAGGCTCGGCGAAGGACCACCAGGCGAGCGGCGAGAGATCGTGCACGTACATCTCGTAGGCGGATGGTACGACGCGGTAGAAAGCGTTCGGGTCGGTGGCGACCGCGCGGGGGGCGCTGGTGCCTTCGACCGCGAGCGCCAGGCCGGCCTCGATAACGACCGGCGCGAAAGTCTGAGCAGACCTGCCGGGCTCTAAGCGCACCGTGCCCGACAAGGCGTGCACCGTGCTGCCCCGGCCGGGCCGCGCCTGCAGGGCGAACTCGCTGCCCGAATTGCGGACGGTGACGGAATCGGTCTGGACCGCGAAACCGCGCACCTGTTCAGGCACACGGCAGACCATCTTGCCGCGATCCACACTCAGCACCGCGTCGGACACCGAGGTCAGGTCCGCGGGGCCCTCCAGCGTGATCACCACCCCGTTGTTCAATACCGCTTCAACAACACCGGCGGCGAGGGACAGACGCTCGCCCTGGTAGACCATGTCCTGATCGGTTGCGAAGCGGCCGTCCGACCACCGGGCGCCGGAGACCGCGGTGATCCGCCCGACCGGCAACGTATCGGCGAGCCGGAGTGGCACGCCCGAGCCGGGGCTCTGTGCGGAACGTGTTGCGTCCGCGGCCGGGTTGCCGGGGAACAACGCGGTAAACGCAAGCACGATCGCCGCTGCGGCACCCACGATCCCGCCCCAGACGATCCACGGCGGCACGGACATCCCGGCCTGCCCGTTCCGGGCGGCCTCACGGCGGGCACGCAGCTCGTTTTCTTTCTTCAGCGACAACGCGAGCGCACGGCTGGCTTCCAACTCGGCGTTGTGGCGTCGGCGGTTGTCTACCGCCGCGTCGATCAGCTCGCCGAGCACGTCGGGCAGGTCCGCCGGTGTGTCTTGGAGCAGCGGACCGCTGGCGTCCGCCAACGTCGCATGCAGGTCCATCGTCTCGATAAACCGCCGACGTGCCGCGGGGTCTTCGCGCAGCATCGCGTTGAGTTCCGCGCGCTGCTCGGGCGTCAGCACCCCCTCGAAGGCGGCCTGGGCCAGACGGTCAATCGCGGACGGGTTGTTTGGTTCGGTGGGCTTCAACCGTTCGCCTCCTGCCGGAGTGTCCGGTCGATGCAGTCGAGGAGCGCGAGCCGCAGCCGTTTGAGCTGGGTGTAGAGGGTCTGAACAGGTTTGCCGGTTTCCTCGGCGACGGTCTTAAGGTTGGCGTTGTCGGCGTAGCGTCGGCCGAGCAGTTCGCGCTGCGGCTCGGTGAGCTTAGACATGCATGAAGCCAGCGCGTTCCGCCGGGCCTCCAGCAGCGGCTCGGCCTTCTCGGCCTCGTCGCTGAGCAGGTCGATCACGTCCGGTGCAAGCAACTGGGCATCGTGACTCCGGCTTTCGCGGTAACGCAGCACCTCGTAGTACGCGAACCGCCGGGCCCAAGGCATGAACGGGCGGGTGTCGTCGTAGTCCCCGATCTTGCGCAGCAGCGCGACCGAGGTCTCCTGCAGCACGTCCTGTGCGTCTTCGAGCCGGCCGGTCAGCATCAGGATGTAGCGGAGCAGCCCCTGCTGGTGCGTCGCAAACAAACGCGCGAAGCGTTCGGGGCCATCGGGCGTAGGAGACGGGTCTAGTGACATGGCGGGCTTGATCATGGTGCACCCCCGGCGTGGCTCTACCCTTTATCCCCTGAAGCCCGTGGCATTAGGTCAACAAACTCATCATTTTCTTAAGAACCTGCCCAAAGTCGTTAGAAACGCCGCTCCACGGGCCACCAGCACGGCAGGTACCATGTCGCCGTGCGTGAGAAGGTTCGCGACGTTCGGCCGCTGTTCAGGGACGACGGGCCCAAGCTCGGGGCGATCCTCCTCCGCTGGCTGGACAGCCACCGCTACTGGGTGTTCGGCTATCTCCTGGTCCTCTACCTGGCCGGGTTCTCGACCCACCTGCGGTACTCGCCGGACATGGCCAAGTACCTCCTGGCCGGGCGGTCGCTGGTTTCGGACGGCCGCGCACACGTGGACCCCGCGATCGGCGCGGACCTCGTGCCGGGCTACCCCTGGCTGGTCGCGGGGATCGAGGCCCTGCTGGGTGATGCCGCAACCCCCGCGCTGCTGGCGCTGATGCTGGCCGTCGGCCTGACGGGCGCGTGGCTGGTGTACCGGCTGATGTCGGCCGTGACCGATCGGCCGACGGCGGTGGTCGTGACGCTCATCGCCGGGGCGAACGGCGCGGTCTACAGCAACGCGCTGCGCCCGATGCCGGACCTGATCTTCTACTGCGGCCTGCTGCTCGCGCTATGGGGCTGGCACACCTGCTTCGTGCCGCGCGAAAACAACGCGGCAGAAGAACAGGCCAAGGATGCACGGCCGCGTCGGCTCGGCGGCGGCATCATGCTGGCGGTGGGGCTCGCGCTGATGGCCGCGACGCGGTCGGTCGTGGTGGTCGTGGTGGCCGCGATGCTCATAGAGGGATGCTGGCGGCTTGTCTCAGCGAAGCGATGGCGGCTGCTGGGGGTACTGGGGCTGGGCGCGCTCGCCGGCTTCGCGGTGATCCATGTCGTCCAGGCCGGGTTCACGTTCGAGCCCACCCCCGACGAAGCGATGGTCTACGACCGGCTGGTCCGGCAGCTCCCGGCGACGCTCGAGAACGCCCTGAGCAACACGGGGCCGGGCCTGGTCCACGAATACATCCCCGAGGCGATGTTCGGGCTGAACATCCGCGCGACCGGGCTGCCGCTCACGCTGCTCGTGCTCGCGGGGGCCGTCGTGCTCTGGCGGGTGTCCCGGCTGTGGGCGCTGGTGGTCGTCCTGTTCCTGGTCCAGTGGCTGCTGGTCGGCGCGACAACACGCTACTTCATCCCGGTCGTCCCGCTGCTCGGGCTGGGCTGGTGGCGGATGGCGGTGTATCTGGAGCAGCGCATCGGTGCCTGGCCGGGCACCGCGGTCATGATCACCCTGCTCGTGCTGGTCCCCGGCGGATCGGTCCTCAGCAGCGGCAACACGATGCTGCAACAGCGCAGCCGGCCGTTCTATACGCACTACGCCGAGGGCAAGTACGAGCCGTTGATCGAGTTGGCAGACTGGATGCACAGCCACCTGCCCGAGGATGCCCTCGTCGTCGCCGGCGAGAACAGCCACGCCGAACTAGCGCTGCTCAGCGATCGGGACGTGCGTCGCTACCTGCGTGATGCCGAAGGGCATGCCGGGCCGGCCTACATCCTGACGCCGCTGACACAGAACGCCCGCGTCCACGTCGAACGCGGGGACGCCGTGCTCGGCGACGAGCTGTTCGCGATCCAAGACCACCGGGGCGGCTGGCTGCGGCTGTATGTCCTGAACCCGGATGGTGCGCCGGCGGCGGCCCACTGAGCCGCTGATCGGTAAAGCATGTCGCGGCGGGAAAGAAATGGAAACGGGAGTGGATGGGAATCGAACCCACCTGAGACCTGTGTTGCAGACCTCACAGCGGTTTTGAAGACCGTGGCCGACACCAGTCGTGCTGACACTCCCAGGGTTTTGTCTACGGCATTGTAGCGGATCGGTTCACCCGGTCAGGGCGTCCTGCACGGTCTGCACGACGGCGGCGTCCTGCTCGGGGAAGATCGTGCGCAGGTCCAGCCAGAGCACGCCGTCGGCGACGCGGGGCAGCACGGGCACCCGGCCGGTCCGAAGCCGGGCCGCTAGCTCGTCTTCACCCACGGTGTCGGCCCGCATACGGACCGCGATGCTGGGTACGGCTTGTGCCGGGTTCGACCCGCCGCCCATGTACGCCTCGGCCTCGGCGACCGACGCTTCGGCGACGCCATCAAGGGCGAGGAGCTGATCTGCCATCGCCTGGGCACGCCGGCGTAGCGCGTCGATCGGCGTGGTGAGTGCCCGCAGCACGGGGATGTGCTCGGCCGCCATCTTCGGGTCGCGGTGCAGCTGCAGCGTCGCGCCCAGCGCGGCGAGGGTGAGCTTATCGACCCGCAGCGCGCGCATCAGCGGGTGCTTCTCGCAGCGGTCGACCCAATGTTTCCTGCCAACGATGATCCCCGCCTGCGGCCCGCCCAGCAGCTTGTCGCCGGAGAAACAGACCAGGTCGGCCCCGGCCTGGACCGACCGCCGGACCACCGGCTCGTGATGCAGGCCCCACGGCGCGTAGTCGAACATCGCCCCGGAGCCGACATCGTCGATCACCGCGACGCCGCGTTCCCGCCCGAGCGCGCAGAGTTCTTCGATCTCCACGCTCTGGGTGAAGCCCTCGATCCGGTAGTTGCTGGGGTGGACCTTGAGGTAGCCGGCGGTCTGGTCGTCGGTGTGGTCGGCGTAGTCCGAGAGGCGGGTCTTGTTGGTCGTGCCGACCTCGCGGAGGGTGACGCCAGCCGCAGCCATGACGTCGGGCATGCGGAAGCTCCCGCCGATCTCCACCATCTCGCCACGGGAGAGCAGGACGTTCTTCCCTTGGCCCACGACGGACAGGACGTGCAGCATCGCGGCGGCGGTGTTGTTCACGACGATCGCGGACTCCGCGCCGGTGAGCTCGGTCAGCAGCGTGCGGACGATGTTGTTGCGCTGCCCGCGCCCGCCGGTCGCCATGTCCAATTCGACGGGCGCGTACCGGCCCGCGACATCGGCGAGCGCCTCGACCGCGACGGTCGCTAAGGGCGAGCGGCCCAGCCCCGTGTGGATGAGGATGCCCGTCGCGTTGATCGCCGACGACAGCGGCAGCCGCGCGAGTTGGGCGAGGCGGGCAGCGACGGCTTCCACCAGACCCGCGTACATCGTGTCGGCGTCGGCGGGTACAGCCGGGGCTTCGGCACCGCCGGGCTGCCTGAGCAGCGTGGCGCGGCAGTCGTCGATCGCGCTGCGTGCCGCGTTGTTGATCACGCCCGCAGGCAGCTGCGCACGCCAGGGGTCCAGCGCGGTATCGGCCGCGAGGCGGTCCACCCCGGGGATCGCACGCAGCAGCATCGGGATCGGATCGGAGGTCTGGCTCATGGGGTGTCCTCGGCGACGCCGTCGCGGCCTGTCTCTTCTATCGGCGGATCGGCCGGCGGGGCCAAGGTCCGCAGGTCCCCCTGCTTGCGCGTAAACCCGATGCCGTCAAGATACAGTAGCAGCGGAAGCGCGTACTTCCGCGAGACGCCCAGCGCCTCGCGGGCCTGGCTCACGGTGACCCCGCCGGTCTCGACCCCCGCGATGCCCGCGACCCGCTCGCGCAGCGCCGGCTCGTGGTCGCGGTGCAGGTACATGTCCTGGTCCAGGTGCACGAACGCGCCCTCGAGCACGGCCAGCTCGATGATGGGGCGCAGCGCGGCCTCGCCGGTCGACATCGACTTGGCGAGCTCCTTGCGGGTCGGCGGGGTCAGCCCGCCGCCGCGAATCGCGTCGACGACCTCCTGCTTCATCCTGCGCTGCGCCTGGGTGAGCTTGGGGGCGCGGTCGCCGTGGCTCACCAGGCGTTCGCCCCCCGCGGCCCGGCCGTCGTCGTTCAGGCGTTGGAGCAGCGCCTGCAAGAGCGGCGGCTGGCCCAGGTACGTCAGCCGGGAGAAAAGCTGGTCCACCGGGAACGCCGCGGCCAGCGGCGACTGCTCGTGCATCCGCGACAGCTCGGCCAGCATCCGTGTCTCCATCCACGCCACCGCCATCGCGTGCAGAAGGCCCTCGCGCTGCGCGGTCACCGGCATCCGCAGCAGGTCGCCGGAACGGACAAGCGTCGCGACCAGTTCCGCCGCCTGCTCCGGGCTCACCGACGCGTCCCGGCAGAGGTCCAGTTCGGTCCACGACGCCCGGCCGTACCCACGGATCACCGCGGAGGCCCGCCGCTGCACATCGGTATCGTGCAGCCCCGGCAGCGCCGCGATCGCGTCTTTCTGCCGACGCGCGATCCGCTCGGCGCACGGCTGCAGCACCTCGCCGCCGCCCATCGTCACCACCGGCGACTCGGCACGCAGCACAAACGGCTGCAGCCCCGACGCGACCACCGGCTCGCCGACAAACAGCTGCGCGTACCCCGTCTCGCCCGGCTGCAGCGCCGTCCCCTCCAGCAGGTGAACCGACGCGATGGTCTCCTGCGTCCCCAGGTGCAAGCGGACGCGTGCACGGTGCTTCAGCGGCAGCGGGCTGTCGGCGAGGAGACGCACCCGCACCGTCAGCACCCGGGTCGGCCGGAGGTAGCCCGGCTCGGCCAGCTCCTGCCCGCGGTGGACCGCGCTGTGGTGTACGCCCGCCAGGTTCACGGCCGCCCGCTGGCCCTTGTGCACCGACGCGGCCTCACGCCCGTGCGTCTGCGCCGTCCGCAGCCGCACCAACTCGCCCGAGGGCATCCACTGCACCAGCCCCCCTACCTCGGCCTGCCCCTGCCAGACCGTGCCCGCCACCACCGTGCCCACGCCGGGGAACGTCATCGCCCGGTCGATCGGCATGCGGAACAGCTCGCCCGCCGGGTCACGGCTGAGCGCTTCGCAGCACGCGGCCAGGGTCTGCTTGAGCTCGTCGATACCCTGCTGCTTGATCGCCGAGGTCCGCACGATCGGTCGGCCCTCCAGGAACGTGCCCGCGACCAGCGTCTTGATGTCCTCCTCGACCATGTCGATCCAGTCCGGCTCGACGGTGTCGGCCTTGGTCACGACCACCAGCCCGTCGCGGATACCCAGCAATTCGAGGATCGCCAGGTGCTCGCGCGTCTGCGGCATCACCGAGTCGTCCGCGGCGACCACGAGCATCGCCAGGTCGATCCCCGACGCCCCCGCCAGCATGTTCTTCACGAACCGCTCGTGCCCGGGGACATCTACCACGCCCAGCCGTGTCCCGCCCAGGTCGAGTTCCGCGAACCCCAAGTCGATCGTGATCCCGCGCTGCTTCTCCTGCGGCAGCCGGTCGCAGTCCACACCCGTCAGCGCGCGGACCAGCGCGGTCTTGCCGTGGTCGATGTGCCCGGCCGTGCCGAGCACCAGCTCGCGCGTCTGGGTTGTGGGTTCGGTCGTCATCACAGCCACTCCATCCTAAGCGTTCCTGACCCATCGGCGGACCAAGGCGGACACCAGGTCCCCGGCCAACACCAGCACCGCGCCGAGCAGGAGGTAGAGGATCATCTCGTCGTAGCGCAGGCGGGCGCGGGCGTCGTTCTGGATAAAGTAGCCCAGCGTCGCCACGCCGAGCATGCCCAGCACGACCGACTCGCGGACGCACGACTCCCAGCGGTAGAAGAAGTACAGCAGCATCCGCGAGAGCGTCTGCGGGAACAGAACCAGCCCGGCGATCTGGGCACGCGTCGCCCCCGCCGCGCGGGCCTGCCGGGCGGGCGAGAGGTCCGCGTCTTCCACGACCTCCGAGCCCAGCCGGCCGAGGATCCCTAAGTTGTGGATCGCCAGCGCCAGCACCGCCGGCCAGGCCCCCGGCCCGAGCACGACCAGCACGAACGCCAGCACATACTCCGGCAGCGCTCGGAGGAACACGAACAACCCGCGCACCCCCGACACCTGCGAACGCCACAGCAGGTGGCGCGCGGGCCCGGGCCGCTTCCCCGCCGTGATCATCGGCTCGGCCCGCGCCAGGTTCCGCGCCCCCAGCCAGAGCAGCGGCAGCGCACACGCCCCGGCGAGCACGATCGCCGCCACCGCGACCGCCAGCGTCGTCAGCATCGCCGACAGCCCCTTGTCCCGCATCAGCCGGGCGAACCAGCCGACGACGGTCCCGTCCTGCTCGGTCACGCGCGGGGCGAGCCGGCCGACGAAACGTTCGAGGTTCTCCCACCGCCGGGGGCTGAAGGTGTCGCGGACCTGCTCGCTGGGGACCTGCAGCCCCCAGGACGTGTCGCCGGTCACCGGCCCGAGGTGGATGCCGATCACCGACACCCCGCTGAACAGCCAGACCCCCAGCACCGCGAGGCCGAACGCGAGGAAGCTGGCGCGCAGCACACGGTCGCGCGGCGCGGCGCGGCGCAGGCGGCGGATGTCTGCCCAGGGGTCGCTCACGACAACCTCCTGCGGACCACGCCGCTCCAGAGGTCGAGCACGACCACGACGATCAGCAGCGCGTAGATATACGTCCACATCTCGTGGAAGTGCCGGTTGTCGAAGGCGTCGCGGATGTACTTGCCGATCGTCTCGATGCCGAAGAAGCCGATCACGGCCGAGCCGCGGACCAGACACTCAAAGCGGTAGAAGGTGTAGGCGATCAGGTCGTTGCGGGCCCGAGGCAGCAGGCCGAAGAGGTACTGCTGCAGCGGCGAGGCGCCGAGGACGCGCAGGTGGTTGGCGCTGTCGCGCGGCGCTTCGTCCACCATCTCCGCGAAGATCTTGGCGAGGATGCCGGTGTGCGGGATCGCCAGCGCGATCACCGCGGCGAGCGGGGTCAGGCCCATCGCGGCCATGAACAGCACCGCCCACAGCAACTCGTGGGTCGACCGCATCACGGCGATCACGATACGGGCCACCCCATACACGCAGTAGCGCAGCACGAGCCAGGCCGACTGGCTGGCCGGGTCCGAGGCACCGACCTCCTCGTCCGCCCACCACGCGGTGGAGGCGAAGAACCCGAGCACCAGCCCGAACAGGACCACCAGCGACATCCCGGCCGCGGCGTAGACCAGCGTCCGCAGCGCCGCGCCGCCGACCCGAACGAGCAGCGGGTCGATGTCGCTGGGCAGCCCCTCCGACTCGTAGGCCACCGCCGGCGACACCGCGGAGCCGAACACGTCCGCGACCAGGCCGCGTGCATCCGGGGCCGGCACGAGCTTCGCCGGGTGCAGCCCCAGGTACCACGCCGCCAGCAGCCCCGCCACCGCGACGGCAACCAGCACCACCGCCCGCGCCCCGATCGGGAACGGGCGTAGCGGCAGCGCGCGGTGGGTCGGCGTGGGTGTCGTAATCAAAACACTCGCTTCATCGTTTGCCGTCGCCGTCGCTACGCCCCATCGGCAACGAGTTCCTGGTCGTCCAGCGCGTAGAGCGACTCGAACTGCGCCTCGCGGATGTCGTCGGCCGGCAGGTCGAACACGACCTTCCCCGCCCGCATCCCGACCAGCCGCGGGAAGTACGCGCGAGCCAGTTCGAGGTTGTGCAGACTCATCACCAGTGTCAGCCCGCCCTCCTGCGCGATGCCGTCCAGCAACTCGACCAGGGAACGCGCCCGGGCGGGGTCGACGCTCGACACCGGCTCGTCCGCCAACAGCACGTCCGGCTGCTGGTACAGCGCCCGCGCTACCGCGACCCGCTGCTGCTGCCCGCCGCTGAGCTTGTCCGTCCGCTGGTACAGCTTGTCGGCGATGCCCACGCGTTCGAGCACGGCGTGTACCGCGAGCGTGCGTTCCCGGCCGGGCATCAACGCCGCCCGCACCGAGCCGGGCAGGGACTGCCGCCCCAGCCGACCCAGCAGGACATTGCGGATCACGCGCAGGTTGGGCACCAGCGCGAGGTGCTGGGGCACCGTCGCGATCCGGCTGCGCAGCGCGCGCAGCTCCGCGGGGCCCAGCGACGCGATGTCCTGACCGAACGCGCAGACCCGGCCCGCGGTCGGGCGGGCGGCCGCGCCCAGCAGGCGCAGCAGCGTCGTCTTGCCCGCGCCGCTGGGGCCGACCAGCCCAACGCGTTCGCCGGGCCGGACCGAGAGGGCCACGGCCGACACGGCCTCAAGCGTGCCGTACCGGACCGTGGCCCCATCGAGTTCAAACAGACTGGTCTGATCCGTGTCCGTCATTAGAAACCGAGCTGTTCCGCCACGTCCGCGATGGCCTGGAAGTCCGAGTTCTTGGCGGGGATCAGGGCCGACCGGCTGAACGCGTCCAGGAGCTGCGGGTCGTCGATAGCAACAAGCACCTCCTGCAGCTTCGCGATCGAGCCCTCGCCGTACACGTCGTCCAGGTCGCCACGGACCGTCATGTTGTAGTCCGCGTAGTACGGGGTCTTCCAGACGATGACGCAGTTCTCGGCGTCGCCGGCTGCGTTCATCTTCTCGTACGTCCCGTAGTTCACGGCGCCGACCTGGTAGCTGCCGGCGTTGACCGCGGCGACGGTGTTGTCGTGGCTGCCGGAGAACGCGGGGTCGCCTTCAAAGAAGTCGGTCGGCGACTGCCCGGTCATCTCGCGGATGAAGTACTCGGGCATCAGCCGGCCCGAGGTCGACGACTCGGAGCCGAAGGTAAACGTCTTGCCCGCGAGCGCGTCTTCGGGGAAGAGCTGGCCGTCTTCGCCGTTCCACTCGGGGATGCCCGCATCGACGTGCGCGATGAAGTAGCTGTAGTACTGCGGGTCTTCCTTGCCCTGCACGATCGCCGGCGAACCGGGCACCAGGTCGCGCGCCTGCACACCCGTGAGCCCGCCGAACCAGGCGAGCTGGATGTCGTTGTTGGTGAACGCCTCGACCGAAGCGGAGTAGCTCTCGGCCGGGACGTACTCGACCGGCACGCCCAGTTGTTCGGAGAGGTAGGCGGCGACCCGGTCGAACTTCTCTTTAAGCTCCGAGTTGTTGTGGTCGGGGATGGCGGAGAACTTGAGGACAGTGTCGGTGTTCTTGCTGAACGCCTTGCCGGTGTCCGCGGCGATGTCGACATCGCCGCGGCCGCCGCCCGAACCGGTGCTGCCGCTGCCGCAGCCGGTGAGCGCAAGCGTGCCGACGCAGGCGAGCAGCGAGAGCTTGGTGAAGGTCCGTCGAAGCATGGGGGTAGTCCTTGGAAAGAGGAAAGAAGTCAAAACAAAGGGTTACAGAACGACGAGGTCGGCATCCGACTTGCCGTCGACCCGGCCGATGACCGCGGCGACGGTGTTGCCCCGCTGCCGGAGTTCGCGGAGCAGCGCGTCCGCGCGGTCCTCCGCGATCGTGAGCAGCAGGCCGCCGGAGGTCTGCGGGTCGTAGATGAACGGGAGGTGGTCGTGGTTGACCGCGTGGCCGGCGACCTGCACCCGGTCGGACAGGAAGTTGAGGTTGCTGGTGTTCGCGCCGGAGGTGAAGCCCTGCTTGTGCATAGCCATCGCGCCGTCGATCAGGGGCAGGTGGTCCAGGTGCAACTCGATCGTCACCCCCGAGCCCTCGGCCATCTCGGCGGCGTGGCCCGCGAGCCCGAAGCCCGTGATGTCGGTCGACGCCCGGACACCCAGCGCCATGGCCACCTCGCTCGATGCGCGGTTCAGTTCGGTCATGCTCGCGGTCGCGGCGGCGATCGCATCGTCGGGGGCCTGGCCCTTCTTCATCGCGCTGCTGATGAAACCCGTGCCCAGGGCCTTGGTCAGCACCAGCACGTCGCCGGGTTGTGCGCTCTCGTTGTTCATCATGCGGTCGGGGTGGACGATGCCGGTCACGGACAGGCCGAACTTGATCTCCGAGTCACGCACCGAGTGCCCGCCGAGCACCACCGCCCCGGCGGCGTGGACGCGCTCGGCCCCGCCCTTGAGGATCTCGCCGAGCACGGACATCGGAAGCTGCTTGTCCGGGAAGCCGACGATATTCATCGCGGTCTTCGGTGTGCCGCCCATGGCATAGACATCGCTCAGCGAGTTCGCCGCCGCGATCTGCCCGAAGGTGAACGGGTCGTCGACGCCGGGCGGGAAGAAGTCCAGGGTCTGGACGAGCGCGATCTCGTCGGTGAGCCGGTAGATGCCCGCGTCGGAGAAGTGCTCGACCCCGATCATCAGGGCCGGGTCGCTGGGGGTTGGCAGTTCACGC
Organism: Phycisphaerae bacterium; assembly: GCA_030425705.1. Classification (GTDB taxonomy): domain Bacteria; phylum Planctomycetota; class Phycisphaerae; order Phycisphaerales; family Phycisphaeraceae; genus JAHQVV01. The sequence continues at coordinate 658,117 of JAUHZU010000001.1, read as the reverse complement.
AGCAACGCCGCGAGTGCTTCCACGGGAAGCTTGCCCGCTCACCCGCCACAGTCGGCGTAGTCCATCAGTCGCTTTTGTCTCGTATCCGTCGGCATGGTCGGCTCCGTTCATCGCCTTGGTCGCGGCGCGCAAAACAACGCCACCGCGGAAGCGCGGCGGCGGGGCAAAAACTCGGTGCTGGGGGGATCGGGGGTGCGTAGACCGTCAGCGCTGCCGGGGGGCAGACGGTGAGGCCGGTTCGGGTTGCTTACAGCGGTCGGCATCGGGGCGGGTCGGCGAGTCCAGTCGGGCCGCGCCGCTGACCAAACGCCAGCCAGCGCGGAGGGTCCGGGCCACTAGACCAGTGGCGGCACGTCGGGGCTGTCAGAGGCAGTTCATGCGCATGGTGATCCCTGGAGGCCTAACAGCGGGGAGCAGGCCTACGCATGGTAGGTAACCCGACCGGGCGGGACAATGTTCCCGTGGAAAACGGTCGCTGAGCGGCGATCGCGGCCGAACGGAGCCCGATCAAGCCATCGATAGCGGCCCGCAGGTGCGGTCATGGAGCTTTGGGCGAGACCCGAGGGCTGACCTACTGCGGCAGGTTCGCGAGGAATGGTGTCGCGTCTTCCTCGAACTTGGCCTTGCAGTTGGGGCAGCAGAAGCCGATCACCCGGCCCTCGTACGTGACCGTGTGGGCCGGGTCCACGGCCGTGCCGCTCACCGGGCAGACGGTATTCACCGGCACGGTCGGGCCGTCCGCACCCGCATCCGGCCCGGGCGTGTCGAGCAAGCCGACACTGTCATCGAACACCACCTCGACACCGTCGCCCAACGCGTCGCGGAGCTGCTGCACACCTTCGAGCGTCACGCCGGTCTCGGAGAGGTAGATGCTGCCGGGGCCGTCCTTGCCAGGCACAACGAGCATCGAGAGGTTGTCTATCGAAGCATCGGTCACATTGCTGCCGAACAGATTGAGATAACTCAAACTGAACAACTCGGGCAGGTTGGCGATCCCCTCGTCCGTAATCTCAGTGTCCTTCAAGTACAGCCGCTCTAAGGCGGGCATATCCGGCAGCCGGTCCAGGTCCGCGTCGGTCACGCCGGAGTTGGAGAAGTCCAGGTTCTGCACGTGGTCGGCCAGGGCCTCGATCGCGGCGAACGCCTCCTCGGGGATCGGCCCGCGGTGGTTAGCGAAGCTGAGGACGAGCAGGTCACTGCCCTCGGAGACGACCTGCGCCCGCCCGCCGAGCTCGTTCAGCCGGGCGTACGCCTCCAGGTCGTAGGCCGGACCGACGGGTGTCTCGGGATCACCGCCGCCATCGGCGGTGCCGCCGGCCGGGGCCTTGCCCAGATCCACCGACGCGATCAGCCAGCGGGCGACCGTGCGCATCTCCTCCAGCGAGAGCCCGGCCTTGCCCGGCGGCATGAAGTAGTCGTCCTCGGGAGGCAGGCACACCACCTGGTACAACCGGCTCTCCTCGGCGCTGCCCTGGACCACGACCGGGCCGTACTCGCTGCCGCGCATCACTTCTTCAAGCGCATCGAGACGCAGCCCGGCGTTCTGCTTGCTTGCGCCGTGGCACTGCACGCAGTGGGTGTCCATGATCGGCTGGACCTCGTTGACCCACTGCGCCTCGACCGTGCCGGCCGCGTGGGTCTCGCCGCCCGCGCCGCCTCCGCCGCCGCCTGTGCTGGCCCCCGGTGCGTCGAGCGGGAAGTAGATCGCGGCCATCGCGGCGGGCGGCACGTCGAACGGTGCCTTCTCCACCAGCTTGTTCGCGCCGTGGGTCATGTTTCCGCCCAGGTGCCCGACGACCGGCAGGAGGATCGCGACGCCGAGGATCGACAGCCGGGCCAACGCCAGCGGCGCGCCGCCGGGGCGGCGTTGGTCGCCCTCGCCCCACTGCTTGCGGATCGCGGCGATCTTCAGGACCGCGGCAAAGAACGCCAGGCCCCCCATCGCGATGCCCAGCCACTTGTGCCAGTCCATCGTCAGCGCGTCGTACACGCCGGGCTTGGTCGTCTCTTCGAGGAACAGGCCGAACGCGATCGCCACCGCGGCCGTGAAGAACCCGAGCACCAGCGTCCAGGACGTCGCGATGTCGTAGCCCCGGCTCCGGCGGAACATGCCGAAGAACTCGAGGATAAACGCCACGATCAGGATGCCGATCGGCAGGTGCAGCACCACGACGTGGAACCGCCCGAGGAACGCCAGCCAGCCCGGCGCATCCACCGGCTTCGCCTCCGCCGCGGCCCCGTCGCTCGCTGCGGTGGCGTCCGCACCTTCCGCGACCGAACCCGCGGCGTCTGCGCCCTGCGCCAGGGCGTCCGGCGCGGCGGCGACCAGCAGCACCGCCGCCAGCGCGACAAAGACCACAGCCAACCAGCGGGAGATCGGGGTCGGTAGAGCCATCAGCGTCGTTCCTCGTCTTCGTGTCTCAACAGGGTGCGCGTCCGGTCCGCGCACGGGCAAGCCGCAATTGTAGCCGCTCCGCCCCCAGCATCGGGCGAACACCCGGTCGGGCCGCAGCATTGGGACGGCCCCGCGCCAACGGCCTTACAGCCGGCCCGCCGCATCGGGTATCGCTGGTCTGCATTCCAACCAGCCACCGATCGTCCTACGCGATCAGGTCGTGCAGCACGTTGCCGTACACGTCCGTCAGCCGGATGTCCCGGCCGGAGAAGCGGTAGGTCAGGCGTTCGTGGTCGACGCCCATGAGGTACAGCATGGTCGCGTGCAGGTCGTGGATCTCGCACTTCTGGTCGACGACCTTGTAGCCGAATGCGTCGGTCGTGCCGATCGACGTGCCGCCCTTCACACCGCCGCCGGCCATCCACATCGTGAAGCCGAAGGGGTTGTGGTCCCGGCCGTTGCCGCCCTGCGCGAACGGGGTGCGCCCGAACTCGCCGCCCCAGACGACCAGCGTCTCGTCGAGCATCCCGCGCCGCTTGAGGTCCTTGAGCAGCGCGGCGATGGGCTGGTCGACGTTCAGCGAGTTGCGGCCGTGCCCGCCCTCGAGGTCGCCGTGCTGGTCCCACCGGTCGCCCGCCCCGCCGGGGCAGGTCAGCTCGATGAAGCGCACACCGCGTTCCACCAGCCGGCGAGCAAGCAGGCAGTTGCGGCCGAAGGTGCGAGTGCCCTCGTTGCCGTGGTCCAGCCCGTAGAGCGAGCGGGTCTCCGCGGACTCGCCGGAGATGTCGCCCAGCTCGGGCACGGCGGTCTGCATGCGGTAGGCCGTCTCGTAGTTCGCGACCGCCGACTCGAGCGCGTCGGCCCCGCCGACCTGCTGGATCAGCGCCTGGTCCAGCGACTGCACGAGGTCGAGCTTGGCGCGCTGCGCCGTGTCCGAGCCCTCGCGCGGCGCGATGTTGGCAACCAGTTGCTCGCCGCCCTTGAGCACCGTGCCCTGGTGCCGCGCAGGCAGGAAGCCGGCGTTGAAGTTGTCCAGCCCGCCGGGCGGGATCAGCCCGCCGTTGAGCACGATAAAGCCCGGCAGGTCCTGGTTCTCGCTGCCCAGGCCGTACTCGAACCACGAGCCCATCGACGGCCGGCCCTGGATGCCGTGGCCGGTGTGCAGGAAGTAGTTCGCCGCGGTGTGGATCGAGAAGGCAGACGTCATCGACTTGATAAACGCGATGTCGTCGACGCACTCGGCGACGTGCGGGAACAGGTCGCTGACCCACGCGCCCGACTCGCCGTGCTGCTTGAACTTCCAAGGCGACTGGAGCACGGTGCCGATGTCGTCGAACTGGGTCGGCTCGACACGGTCCATCACCTCGTAGGGACTCTTGCCGTTGTGCTCATGGAGCAACGGCTTGTAGTCGAACGTGTCGACCTGGGACGGCCCGCCGTCCATGTAGAGGAAGATGCAGCTCTTGGCCCGGGCGGGGAAGTGCGACGCGGGGAGCACCCCGCTGTTGAGCGGCGGGGCCTTGCTCGCCACGGAGCGGCCGAACGCCGGCGTGTTCATCAGCCCCGCCAGCGCGAGCCCGCCGAACCCGACCGCGGCCTGGCTGAGCATTGCGCGGCGGGTGATCGGCTGCTGGGAAAAGCGTTGGCAGTGGTGCTTCATCGTGGGCCTACCGGACATAGATAAACGACTTGGTGTTGAAGACCGCGTGGCAGAGGTCGGCCCACGGTCGGGCGTCGTGCATGAGCGCCTCGTCGGACAGGCCGTACCCCGACGCCTGCGCTTGGAGGTACGCCAGCGCGGCCTCGGCCTCCGCCGGCTCGGGGGGCCGGCCCAGCGCGCGCCGCCAGACGCGCTCGACCCGCGCCGCGGCGCTCGCGTCGTCGGCCGCGACGAGCTGCTGGGCCCAGCGGCCCGCCTGCTCGTGGATCATCGGGTCGTTCATCAGGAACAACGCTTGGGCCGGCACGTTGGTCACGTTCCGCCGACCGACCGTCGAGAACGGCGCGGGCGCATCGAACGCGAGCATCATGGGGGACAGGAAGTTGCGCCGGACCGACGTGTAGATGCTCCGTCGGCCGTCGCCGTCCAGCGGGCCGGAGTGGCCCGGTCGGCCACGGCCCTCCATGAACGAGGTCAGGTGGACCATCACCGGCGGGCCGTACATCGCCGGGTCCAGTCGGCCGGACGTGTGCAGCACGGCGTCGCGGATCGACTCGGCGGTGAGTCGGCGGAGGTTCTGTCGGTGCAGCAGCAGGTTCTCGGGGTCTTCCAGTTCCGCGCCGGTGTCCAGGCGGTCGCTGGTCTGCCGGTACGTCGCGCTCATGACGATCCGCTTGATCATGGCCTTGGACGACCAGCCGTCGGACTCCATGAATGTCAGCGCGAGGTAGTCGAGCAGCGCCGGGTGCGTGGGCGGAAAGCCGAGCACACCGAAGTTGTCGACCGATGCGACGATGCCGCGGCCGAGCAGGTGGTGCCAGAGACGGTTGACCGCGACACGTGCGGTGAGCGGGTTGCCCGGGTCGGTGATCGTCTGCGCGAGCTGCAGCCGGCCGCTGTCGGTGTCCGGGGCCTGGGCGTCCTGGCCGACCAGGGCTTCGAGGTAGCGCCGCGGCGTCGGGTCGCCACGGACCAGGTGGCTGCCGCGCACGAAGACCGGCGTGTCGCGCGGTGTCGCCTCGGCCGCCGCGAGGACCAGCGACGGCACGGGCACCCGCCCCGCCGCCTGCCGGTAGTCGGCCATCAGTTCGCCCGCATCCTGCACGTCGCCGCCCGCGTCGCGCAGCCCGATCAGGCCGCCATCCAGCAGCACGCTGACCAGCGCCAGCTGCGCCTGCTGCACCGGCGTTTGCGGAGACGCGCCGCTGCGCCAGAACTCTACCGCGTCGCGTGCCGCCTGCTCATAGGCCGCCGCGACCTGCTCGACCGTCGGCGCATCACCCGGCTCCATCGCGCCCAGCAGCGTGTACCCCGGCGCCGGGGGCGCGTGGTGGTCCGAGGCGATGATGCGGTACACCGTGCCGTGCGCGTCGGCCGGGCTGCCGCCCGAGCCCTGGTCGTGGGCCGTGAGGTCGGACATCTCCACGAACAGGTCGTGTTCATCCTCGAGCCACTTGTCGAAGTCCACCGTGAACCAGCGCGGGTAGGCCGCGTAGACCCCCTGCCGCATCGGGCCGTAGATCGGTGCGCGGATGACCCGGAAGCCGTCGATCACGAAGTTCAGCCGGGTACCCCACCCCTGGGCGAGGACGTGGACGTAGCGTTTCTGGATCGGCCGGGCCGGCGTCGCGAGTACGCCTTGCCAGCGGTTGGACGCCGTCGCGCTCGATCGGCCGGGGTACACCGCGACCTGCCCGAGCCCGGCCCCGCGGCCCGCGGCGGTGAGCAGCATGCCCGGCACGACGTTTTCATCGTCCCCAAAAGCCAGCCCGTAGGTCAGCATGTCGCCTGCGTCCGAGCCATCAAACCAGACCTCGTCGCCGTCGCGCAGCGTCATCGCGTCGCCGGCCGCGAAGACCGCTCGCGACCGCGCGGGCTGGTCCGCCCACCAGCGCTGCATGTCTTCCGGCTTGCTGTGCACCGTGACGCGCCAGCCGTGCAGCGGGTGCTGCCCATCGCCGAGCGCGCCGTCGTAGGTCAGCGCGGCCCAACGGTGCAGCAGGTCGGCGTCGAGCCCGTCGCGTTGCGCCAGCTCCGCGGCGAGGGCGGCGACCCGTCGGTTGCGTTCGCCCTGGTCCTCGATCGCGCGGGTCTGCCCGAACACCTCGGCCGCGGCGGTCAGGTAGGGCTGAAGCTCGATCTGATCCGGGGCCCACCGCTCGCGGAGCCGTGCCTCGGCCGCGGCCCGTGCGGTGCGGAGCCCGTCCGCATCACCGCGCAGCTCGTCCACGGGCTGCACCGGCGTGGGCATCCACGTCGTGCTCTCGACGATGCCGTAGAGCGCGTAGTAGTCCTTCGTCGCGATCGCGTCGAACTTGTGGTCGTGGCAGCGGGCACAAGCGATCGTCACGCCCTGGAAGCCGCGGCCGATCACGTCGATCTGGTTGGCGATCACGTCGGACTGGTGGCCCTTGACGTCCACGGGCGAGTGGGTCTGCTCGCCCAGCCAGTACCAGCCGGTGCCCTGGATGGACTGATTCTCGCCGGTCGCCGGGTCGATGCGTGGCTCAGGCATCAGGTCGCCGGCCAGGTGCTCGAACAGGAACCGATCGTAGGGCACGTCGGCGTTGAGCGAACGGATCACGTAGTCGCGGTAGCGCCAGGCCGCGAAGACATCGAAGTCGAACTCGTGCCCCAGCGTCTCGGCGTACCGCACGAGGTCCAGCCAGTGCCGGCCCCACTTCTCGCCGAAGTGCGGCGACGCGAGTAGCCGGTCGACCAGCGCCTCGTATGCGTCGGGTGATTCGTCGGCGACAAACGCGTCGATCTCCTCGACCGTCGGCGGCAGGCCGGTGAGGTCAAACGTCAGCCGACGGATGAGCGTTACCCGGTCGGCCTCGGGCGCGGGGGATAGCCCGGCTTCTTCAAGCTTCGCGAGGATATAGCGGTCGATGTCGTTGCGCACCCAGCCCTGCCGGCGGACCTCGGGCGGCGCGGTCCGTGCCGGCGGCTGCCAGCACCAGTGCGCCGCGTGGCGGGCCTCAAGGTCGAACGCCTCGACCTGCCCGGCCGCGGCTTCATCGGGCCAGGGCAGGCCCATGGCGACCCACTGCTCCAGCGCGGCGATGTCTTCGTCGGCGAGCTTGCCCGCGGGGGGCATCTGCGTCGTCGGGTCGGTGTAGTGCACCGCCTCGATCATCAGACTGTTGTCCGGGTCCCCCGGCTCGGCCGCGAACGAATCAATCACGCCGGCCCGGCTGTCTAAGTAGACCCCACCCTTGACCCGCTCGGCCTCGTGCGAGTGGCACGCGTAGCAATGCTCGGCCAGCACCGGGCGGACGCGTTCCTCAAAGAACCTGAGCTGCTCGTCGGTGAACTCGGTGGACGCCAAGGCCGCATAGGGCGCGGCCCAATCAATAGTTTGCGTTGCAGCCTTTGCATAATGCGCTTGCCCCCAGGCACAAAACAACTGCGCAAGCCCCAACAGCAATACGCACGCGCCGGCCCAACTAACACGAATCGCTGGATTCCACATGGAAGCTTGCACTCCATTGCTGACTCGTCACATCCTTTTGATGTTACCGCTCAATCTGAAAATGTTACACCTGTCGCTCGGTATAGGAGTTATTCCTGACGCGCCTCGGTCTCGATCGGCGGGTCCTGCCCGCCGTGCTCCTGGAACCGCAGCCAGGACTCGTACGCCTCGGTCTCGAGCTGCTGCACCTCGGTGTTGCCCGGCAGCAGCCCATTGAGGCGGGGCAAGACATCGTTGATCAGTTCAGAATAGACGGCCTCGCGGCGGTTTCGCTCGAAGATTGCCAGTTCCGCGTCCTGCGAGGCCTGATCGGTGGTGATCGCCCGGAGCGTGGCGAGGTCCAGCAGCGCCCGGGCGAGCTCGACCTGATACGCGCTGACGTCGGGGCTGTCGGCCGCGAGCTGGCGGATGATGTCGGCCGACGCCTGCAGGCGTTCCATGCGGTCCTCCGGCTGGGCGAGGTTGGCGTAGGAACGCTGGGCGACGGCGAGCTTGAACCGCATCGGCGGGGTGATGCGCTGGGTGAGGTCCAGGGTCGTTGATCGGAACGGCTGGAGGATCTCGATGACGCTGCTGTAGATCAGCCGGGCCTGCTGCGGCTCGCCGTCGGACTCCATCGCGCGGGCGATCTGGAGCTGAACCTCGGCGAGCTTGTCGGCCGGGAGGCGGCGCGGCGGGGTATCGCGTTCGTAGAACTGCCAGCGGACCGTCGCGGCCGAGCGGTACCACTCCAACGCCTCGGGGTACGCGCCGTTGGCGAAGCTCAGGTCGCCGCGGCTCTGACAGGCCGACGCCATCGCCACCGCGTAGGCGTCCTCCGCGTCGGGGCGGGCTACCAGTGGGATGAGCAGGTCGACCGCTTCGTCGGCCGCGGCGATGCCGTCGTCGTAACGCTCTGCGCCCTGCCCGAGGTGGGCCTGCGACAGAGCCACCAGCAGCGACGCCCGCTCGAACGTGTAGTCCTCATCACTCTCCGGCAGGCCGTTGATCAACGCCAGCGCCTTGAGCGCGTGCCGCTCGGCCTCCTCGGCCTTGCCGACCTGCAGGCTGGTCTCCGCGAGGATGCGCAGCGTGCGGGCGAGGTCGAACTGCAGGCCGGCGTCGCCTTCGTTGTCTTCGAGGACCAGCTCGTACTGCTCGACGATCTGCGCGAGCAGCTCGCGCTGCGGGCCGTAGAGCCCCGTGCCCCGGAACACGTCCGACTCGGTGATGGTCTCGAACACGCCGGCGAGGGCCGCGCGCGTCCGGTCCAGCGATGCCTGGGCCTCGGCGGTGGCCTGCTCAGCCTGCTCCTTGGCGACCTGCGCGTCGTGCGCCTTCTCGCTGACCTGGTTGAACGCGATGACGAGGATGCCGGTGATCACCAGCAGCGCGAACGTGAACGAGCCGACGAGGGCTTTTTTCTTCTTGACCCAGCGGGTGATGAGCTCGCCGGTGGTCGGCGGGCGGATGGGCAGCGGCTCGCCGTCGAGGTAGAGCTGGAGGTAGTCGGCCAGGCGTTTGGCGGAGTGGATGCGTTTGGGCACCTCGCGCTCGGTGGCGCGGGCGACGATGGCTTCCAGGTCGCGGTCGAAGCCCGGGTCGACCTCGCGCAGGCGGGGTACGTCCTTCTGGTGGATGAGTGTCGCGAGCGAGCGTTCGTCGCGTGCCTCCTCGAAGAGGCGTTTGCGGGTGACCAGCTCCCAGAGCGTCGCGCCCAGCCCGCGCACGTCCGCCGCGGGCCCGACGTCGAGCACGGCCGAGGCGAGCTGCTCGGGCGCGGCGTAGCGGAGCTTGCCCATGAAGCCCGCGCCGATCGACACGCTCTGCGACTCACCGCCACCCTTCGCGAGACCAAAGTCCATCAGCACGATCCGCTGGCCATCGGGCGTGACCATAAGGTTGCCCGGGCTGACGTCGCGGTGGATCACGCCCTGCTCGTGGACCGTGTGCAGCGCCAGCGCCGCGTCGCGGATCATCCCGACGATCCGGCGGACGTACTCCGCCCGCGACCCGGTGTCGCGCAACACCTCGGGCAGCTCGGGCAGCGGCAGCGGGGGCAGGCGCAGCGCCTCGGGCGCGTCCTCGTCCTCGCGGGTCCGGCCCAGCGGGTTGAGCGTCCGCGCGTACCGCGTGGTCACGTCGTCCCGCTTGGTCCGGCTGGCCGCGGAAAGCGCCTCAGCGAACGCGCCGTCGTCCAGGTCCGTCACGCCCGAGCTCGCGGTCTGCTTGCTCAGCTCCTTCCACACCTGCTCGAGGTCGGCGCCGGGCACGTACTCCATCGTGTAGTACATCTGCCCGTCCGCGAGCGTGCCCGAGTCCAGCAGCTTCACGATATTCGGGTGCTCGCAGTTGCCCAGCACACGCATCTCCCGGCGGAACCGCGCCAACGCACGCTCGTTGCTCGACAGGTCGCCCGGCAGCGTCTTGAGCGCGACCACCCGGCCCAGCGACGCCTGCCGCGCGAGGTAGACCACGCCCATGCCGCCCCGCCCCAGCTCGGCCAGCAGCTCGTAGTCGCCCAGCATCGGGGCCTTCACGCCCTCCATCCGGCGGTCGCCTACCAGCCCCTCGACCGAGTCGGTCTCGGACCGGCTCTGCTTCTCCAGTTCGCGGAGCTGGGCCTCGGTGATCGTGCGGTCGGCGATGCGCGAGAGGATCTGCGCCAGCGCGCCGGACATCTCCGCGTCGCGCTCGGTCCGCCCGGTGGTGTAGGACAGGTACTCGACCTGCCGGCCGCCGCGGTCGCGGTTGAGGAGCAGCACCTCGTCGGCGACCTCCGACTCCCGGAAACGCATCATCGGGCCCAGCCGCAGCGGCGCGGCGTGGCCCGGCCAGAGCAGCGCCAGCCCGGGGAACGCGCCGTGCCGCGGCGCGAGCGCGTCGGCCATGTCCGCGTCGAACACCATCGGCGCGCTCCGCTCGCCCTGCAGCCCCACCAGCTCCCGCAGCGACACCTCGAACTTGCCCTCCTCGATCATCCGCATCTCGGTCAGGTAGACCAGACGCGTGCCCGGCGAGCCGAACGGGTCCAGCGTGCCCTCGGCGAGCACCTCGTTGACCGCGGGGAACATCAACGGGCCCATCTCGTTGTCGAAGAACGCCTCGAACCGCGGCCCGCCGTGCCCGACGACGTCGTTGCGGTAGCGGACGATCTTGTCGAACAGGTCCAGCAGGGTGCAGGTGGTGTCGGCCGAGAGGTGGCCGTCCGGCCCGTGCTTGATCCGGCAGTAGAGGGCGAGGATGGCGGGCGACTCGGCCTTGGTGTGCTTGCGGTTGAGCCGACGCCAGACACCACGGAGGGGGTGGCCCCTGGTCTCGTTGCTCGTGCCGTAGTGCCGGGCCAGCTCGCGGAGCATGCCCAGCCACTGGCCCAGCGCGGGCAGGGCGAGGTGGCCCAGGGCCCGGTCGACGGCCTCGACGTGGGGGTGCCCGCGGTTGAGGTCGTCGACGTACGAGCCGATGAGGGGACAGGTCGCCAGCTTGATCAGCGACTCGAAGATGTAGTAGCAGTTGTCGTGCCGAGAGCGGTTGTCCTTGGCGTTGTGGGCGCGGGAGTAGAGCTGCGCCAGCGGCAGGGGCAGCCGCAGCAGGTACTCGCGTCGGAAGTCTTGGGCCGGGTTGGACGCCATAGAGAGACTCGCCGGTGATTCTACCCGGTCGGGGCGTCAAAGCCCGCAAACAAGGCCCGCAGAGCGGGTTAGCAGCTACACTAGGACGGCCGACCCGCCCCACGGTTTCATCGACTTCCGCACCATGACGCAGCCGACCGACAACCCGCCCGCCCTCACCGCGTTGGGCGACACCGGCATCCTCTTCGCCGACCTGTCGGGCTACACCCAGCTCGTCTACCAGTGCGTCGGGGACGAGGAGCGGCTGCAGCGGCTGGGGCTGGCGATGTACCGGCTGTTTAACACCGCCGACGACAAGCACCCGGACGTCACCGTCGAGGGCTACGCCGGCGACGGGTTCCTCGCGCTGTCCACCGGCAAGAAGCCGGCGAAGGCGATCTACGACTTCGCGATGGCGGTCAATGAGCGCTTCGAGAACGAGGTCCGCTCGCTGCTGCTGAACCTGGGCTTCCGCGTCAGCGTGTCGCTCCGCACCGGCATGCACGTCGGCAAGGTCTGGCGGATGCCCACCCCCTCCCCCGAGGCGACCGGCAAGCTCCGGCTCCAGCCCGAGCCCGCCCCCGATGTCATGGGCCACGGCCACCCGCTCCGCGAGCCGGGCCTGAACATCTCCGACGCCATCGTCGTCGCCAGCCGCGTCGTCACCGGCCAGACCAGCCGACGCTTCGGCCTGGCCGTGACCCGCACCAGCTACAAACGCCTGATGCTCGCCGGCGGCAAGGACATCCGCGAACCCGACGAGGTGATCCAGGACCGCAACCAGTACCCCGAGCCGGTCGAGGTCTACCGCCTGCTGCCCGAAGAGCACGAGAAGATCCGGGGGCGGTGACTGATGACCATTTTGACAGGATGACAGGATTGCCAGAATGAACAGGATCGGGTCTTGGGTTTGACCGTGTCAATCCTGCCGCATCTTGTCATTCTGTCAAAACCGCCCCGGCTCCATCCCCGTATTCCCGTCAAGTTTCTCTCGTCCTTCCACTATGACCCAAGCCCTGCACAATGCGGCCCACGACGACCCGACTTTGACCCGCGAGCTGAGTGAGGCGGTCCGCGCGGTCGGCGCGGCCGAGGGGTCGGTGCTGCTGCTGGACGAGCAGGGCAAGACGCTGCGGTTCGCGCTGAGCGAATCCCCGGCCGCGTCGAAACTCGTCGGCACCGAGCAGCCGGTGACGCGCGGCGTGGTCGGGCTGGTCGTCTCGTTCCAGCAGCCGACGATCACCAACAAGTTGCAGGACGACCCGCAACACGACCCGAGCGTGGATGCAAAGGTCGGCACGGTCACGACCAGCCAGATGGCGGTGCCGCTCTCCGACAGCGAGCGGGAGTACGGCGTGTTGACCGCGATCAACAGCGCCCAGCCCGACGGCTTCACCGACGCCGACCTGCAGCGCTACCTCGACGCGGCGCAGGCGATCACGCGCCGGCTGCACGATCTCGCGGAGGGTGTGCGCTAGTGCTCGACGTGCGTGGGATGCTCGATGCGATGGCCGAGTCCGACGGCAGCGGCGTGCGCGTCGCCGTCGTCGACACCGGCATCGAGCAGGACCACCCGTGGGTCGGCGGGAAGCTCGCGGCGTCATACGTCGTCGAGACCGACAGCGAAGGCCGGGCCGAGGTCCGCCCCACCGAGCCGCTGGACGTCTGCGGCCACGGCACCGCCGCCGCCGGCCAGACCCGACGCATCGCCCCCGGCTGCGAGCTCGTGAGCATCCGCGTCCTCAGCGCGTCGCGCGAGGGCTCGTCCGAAGCCCTGGTCGAGGCGCTCCGCTGGCTGACCACCCAGCCCGTCGGCGTGGTCAACTTGTCGCTGTCCACGCTCCGCCTCGCGCTGGCGCTCCGCATCGGGCAGGCCGTCGACGACCTCTACGCCCGCAACGTCTGCTGCGTCTGCGCCAAGGGCTACCAGCAGGACGGACGGGACTACCCCACCAGCTTCGCCTCGACGGTCGGCGTGACGTACGCCCAGCTCCGGACCGCCGAGCTCCGCACGCGTCCCAACGACCTGGTCGGCTTCGAGGCCGCGGGCGTCGGCAACACCGTCGCCTGGCAGCACGGCAGCACCCGCCGCGTCACCGGCAGCAGCTACGCCACGCCCCTGGTCACCGGCCTCATCGCCCGGTGGCTACGGCTCGAGCCGTCGCTGACCCCCTACCAGCTCAAGACCCTCCTGCACGCCTACGCCCAGCGCCAGCAAACCGGCTGGTGGCAGCCCTGGATGGACGCCGCGGAACGCACGCCGGCCTGAACCCGGGCGGTCAGAAAAACTTCCGCTCCGCTGTAACGCGCCCTCCGGGGGGCCGTCCTTTACCTCCGGCAGGTAGCCACATGCCCGCGAATGGGCACGCGACCGCCGGGAAAGGACCCGTGCGTCGTGACCCTCCAAACCTACCGCATCGAGCACTACCGGAACTTCCCCGAGGACGAAAACGACGGCGACGAGCCGGCCACCGAGGGCTCCCTGGCCCGCAAGCGGTGGTCCCACGTGCCGTACAATGAGGCCGACGCGTTCTTCGGCGCCGAAGCCGAGTACGCGGACTCGGACGAGCACGACGGCCCCCGCCGCAAGCCCGTCCCGCCCCGGCCCCGCTCGCACATGGATAACCTCCCCAAGCCCGACGAGACGCCGGAGAACTGGTACGCCCGCATCGTCGGCGACTACTACCGGTTCCTCTACGCCACGGCCTACCCCATCGTCCGCAACGCCGCCGACGCCGAAGACGCCGTGCAGCAGGCCGTCCTCAACGGGCTCAAGCGGCTGGACCACCTCAACGACCCCCGCGCGATCGTCTCCTGGCTGGCGATGATCGTCCGCAACGCGGCCCTGGACGTCGTCCGCAAGCGCAAGCGCACCGCCGGCGGCCCCGGCTCGGCCGACGCCGAGGAGATCCAGATCGCGGCCCAGGAACCCGACGACGTGTTCCAGATGGACGGCGACCAGCGGTCGATCGTCTTCGCCGCCGTGGCCTCCCTGCCCGAGTCCCAGGCCGCAGTCATCACGCTCCGGCACGTCGAGGGGCTGGAGATCGCCGAGCTGGCCGAGCGGCTGGACATCACGCCCAACAACGCCCGCGTCCGCCTGTTCCGCGCGTACGAGAAGCTGCGAGAAGACGCCAACGTCCGAAAAGCATTGGGCATGGACGACTGAATCGCTGCCGGACGCAGCCGGACCGTTTTTTTCACGCCGGCGTAACACGCCCCATGCCCGCGCGTCTACACCTATGACGGCCGACGCCGACACGCATCAGGGAAACGCATCATGACCGATGACAAGCAAGACAAGTTGGCCCGCGGCCTCCGCAAGGAGCTGACCGAGGCGGAGGCCCTGGAACGGGACCTCGACCGGCTGTTCGAGTCGCTCCAGCCGCCCTACGGGGCTCAGGACCGGCTGATGGCCCAGCTCCAGCAGCCGGCGTTCAGCGAACGCGACCTGGTGCTGGACCGCGAGCCGATCGATGGCCCCTACAGCTTCGAGCAGGCCCTGGCCGAACAGCAGGCCCGGCAGGACGCCGATCAGGCAGCCGGCAGCGACCTCCTCGCCGCGGGGCTCGAAGAGGAAGCGATCGAGGAAACCGAAGAATCTTCCGATTCTGACCCGAACACCCGCAATACCCCCTAGTCGGTAGGCGTCTAGCCTGCAGCCACCGCCTCGACCGCAGCTAACAGGCTCGATCTGATCCCACGGGATCACCCACAACCCAACCACGCACGGCCGGGCCGCTCTACTCTTTCTGAGAAGAGCGACCCGGTTTTTTTTAGTCCGTCAGCGGGCAGTACACATCGATCCGCACGCCGAACGGGTCGTCGACGCACGAGAACCGCATGCGGTCGTACATCTCCGTGTCCTCGGGGGTCCAGGCGTTCTTCGCGCCCAACTCGACCAGCCGGGCGTGCAGCACGTCGACCTGCTCGGGGGTCTGGACCCGGATGCCAAACTCCATGTTGCGCGGATTCTTGCCCGGGGCGTTGCCGTCCTTAGAGGGGAACACCGTCATCCACGTCTCGCCCATGCGCCAGCCCATGAAGACCGGCTGTTTGCAGTCCGGCTCGCCGAAGGCGGCGGTGTAAAACGCGACCGCCTCGTCGTAGTCCTCGATGTAGAGCGTGATGTACGCCAGCCCCGCGACCTCGAAGCCCCGGCCACCGTCCGCCGACCCGCCGCCCTGCGTTGCATCACCCATGCCTGTGCTCCTGTCGCGAAGAATGCCTGACCCACCCACCCAACGGGTATGGTATCCCCATGCTGCAACTTACAACGCCGGCCCGGAACTCGCTCGCTTGGCTGCTGTTTGGCCTGCTCACGCTGGCCGGCTGCAGCTCGCCCCCGCAGCCGGCAGGCGACACGATCAAGGTCATCGCGCAGCCGGCCGCCCCACCGCCCAACATCGTCATCATCTTCACCGACGACCAGGGCTACGGCGACCTGTCCTGCTTCGGCCACCCCACCATCCACACCCCCCACCTCGACGCGCTCGCCGCCAACGGCATGAAGCTCACCCAGTGCTACGTCGCCTCGCCGGTCTGCTCGCCTTCCCGCGCGGCGCTGCTCACCGGCTGCTACCCCAAACGCGTCGGCATGCACCGGCACGTCATCTTCCCGCAATACGACTACGGCCTCCACACCGACGAAGTCACGATCGCCGACATGCTCCGTGACCACGGCTACGCCACCGGCATCTTCGGCAAGTGGCACCTGGGCCACCGACCCGGGCTCATGCCCACCGACCAGGGCTTCGACACCTTCTTCGGCGTGCCCTACTCCAACGACATGGCTCAGATCCACCGCGCCCGGAACAACAACTACCCGTTCCGACTGCCGCTGATGCGCGACAACGAGGTGATCGAGTGGGAACCGGACCAACGGCAGATGACTCGGATGTATACGGATGAGGCTGTGGCGTTCATCGAGGAGCACAAGGACCGGCCGTTCTTCGTTTACCTGCCGCACTCGATGCCGCACATCCCGCTGTACGCCTCGGAGGACTTCGAGGGGACGAGCCCGCGCGGGTTGTACGGCGACGTCATCGAGGAGATCGACTGGAGTGTCGGGCAGGTCGTCGCCGCGCTCGAAGCGTACGGCCTGACCGGGAACACGCTGGTGTTCTTTACGAGCGACAACGGGCCCTGGCTCCCGTTCAAGCTCAACGGCGGCTCGGCCGGGCTGCTGCGGGGCGGCAAGGGCACCAACTGGGAGGGCGGCCAGCGCGTCCCCGCCGTCGTCGCGATGCCCGGCACGATCCCCGCCGGGAGCGTGTGCCGGGAAGTCGTGACGACGATGGACCTGCTGCCCACGATCGCCGCGCTCACCGGCGCGACCTTGCCGGACCGCGTCATCGACGGCCACGACATCACCGCCCTGCTGCGCGGCGAGCCCGGAGCGTCCAGCCCGACCGAGGCGTTCCTGTACTACTCGTCCAACGGCGACCTGGCGGGCATCCGCCACGGGCCGTGGAAGCTGCTGCTCGAGAGCGGCGAGTTGTACCACGTCGACCGCGACCCCGGCGAGCAGTACAACGTCGCCAACAACCACGCCGACCGCATCGCCGAGCTGCGCGCCTTAGCCGAGCAGATGGACGCGGAGATCACCGAACATGCACGCCCGGTGCGCGTCGTCGAGGAGACATTGTTCGATCCGCGGAAGCCGGAGTAGACTGTTGCAGGAGCCGAGTAATGGGCAGGCCGTTCTGGCTAGATATCATCGAGTTTCAGGCCGTCTTGTTCATGGCCGTCTTTCTGCCTGCGATCATCGCGACTTATGTGCTGGCTGATGAGTTCTCGAATCGCTTCCTTGTTTTTATTGTTTGTTGCGCAGCCATGTTCACCTTCTGGCTCGCTCTATGCATGATGGCATCGATCCTACTACGCTGCTTGCGTAGAACGCAAGACGATCTTGAGTCATCGGATTAGCCGATGGGTGCAACACTACTCAAGCGACGAACGCCAATGGACCTCCTCGACCGCCTGCTGAAACACGATGCGTGGACGACGCGGCACCTGATGGAGTTGTGCCTTCCGTTGTCGGATGAGCAGCTTGACCGCGACTTCGCCATCGGGCCCGGCGGGACGCTGCGGTCGCTCTGGCACCACGTCGTCGGCAACGCGGTGGGCTGGACGGCGCTGATGCGTGGTGAAGAGCCCGAGCAGCCACGGCTGCAACCCGACGCCCCGATCGCGCGGATGATCGAGCACTACGACCGGGCCTCGGCCGACCTGTACGACCTCGCCCGCCGCATCCAGGACGCCGGCCGACTCGACGACACCTTCCTCGACCACCTCGACGACCCGCCGGTGCGCAAACCGTTCGGCGGCGCGATCCTCCACCTCGCCACGCACGGCATGCACCACCGCGCCCAGGCCCTCTACATGATGCGGAAGCTCGGCCTCCCCGACGTCCCCGAAGGCGATGCGCTCGAATGGGAACACCAGCACACCGGTGGGTGGCCACGCGCGGACGCACGGTAGCGTGGCGTGCCACACATCAACGCCAAGCGCAACGCCAAGCCGGGCCAGAGCGCAGCGCCGGCCCGGGTCTTTACGCATGGAGAATCCGGGCCGGCGCTGCGCTCTGGCCCGGCTTGGAGATGCGGCAGCTTCGTAACGCGCTACGGACACCCTGACACGGCCCCGGTCGCGCATAAAAAAGGGGAGGAACGGCCGGCGGCCTGGGCAGCCGCCGACCATGTGCGTTCCTCCCGGTGGGGACTTCTGAGTTGTGTGGTGCCACGCATCGGCAGACTACACTCTCCGTACGACCCGGGTGTGGCGGGGTTCATCGGGTTTGTCCCTGAGTGTGGAAGGGTTGGCTCGATTCGGCCTGGCCCCGGCCGGCGCGCGTCGCGGCTCCGCGTTGCGGTGTACCCATCAACGCATGCTCAGATGCAGCGACACATACGCAACGCACCAACACTCACGCAACCACTCCCACGCCGTGCAGGGTGCAGCGCATCCTCAAGACTCGCACAACGGGTTGTGCTTGCGCCGCCGACACAACAACACGGCACCGACTGCCGCAAGTGTTCCGTCACGCATGCGCACAGACGGTGTCTGAGGCCGGTTGGAGCCGTCCAAACCCATCACCTACTGGAAGGCCTGCTCGGTAGGTCACGCCCCGCTCCCGCCGGGGTGTTTCACACCGGTTGTCCAGAGGGACGCGCCGTTATCTTGTTTTATCTAAATGTTTTATAGATTTCGATAAATCCGCGTACCGCCGCATTGACAGGGATGGATCGGAGCCGATAGGATAGCTGGCGGGTACGGAAAAGTGCCCTGAAATCTCGGCCGTGGCGCGCCTCCGCTCACAGGTTCGGAGCCCTGTGGCGGGGGTTTTTTCATGCGCATGTCGGCCCGTCGCGAGAGACAAGCCAACACACAGCGACAACAATCGACAGGTTTTCCACGACGCTCCTGACAACACGCGGTTCGCATCGGGGCCCTCAAGGACTGGCCGGTTCAACGTGGATTCCCTGGATGTGGTTCTACCCGAACGCAACCGAACAAAAAACGATCAAGATGCTTGACAAGCATTCTTGATCGGGTAAGGTTAGGTCCATACGAACGCCTATCAAACACCTGGAGCCCGCCATGCTCAGCATCCAGCTCATCGACAAGACCCTGCAGGCCCGGGACCACGACCGGCTGCTCCGCGAACTCTGCCGCAACGGGCTGGTGTTGCCCCTGCCGCTGCGGGTGCGGATGGGTGGCTCCCCGATCGGTGCGGCGGCCCTCGGGCTGCGTCGGCTGGTCGAGCTGACCTACGGCCCGACAGCCCTGAGCCGCGAGTTGACCGGGCTGCTGGTCCGCGCGGTGCAGCCGGGGCTCGGCGTGCTGGACGCCGAGGGCCAGCCCTGCCCGGTGCTCACTGCGGCGGTCGCGGCGGGGCTGGGACGGCTGGTCCGCGACCACGGGCCGCTGCTGGGCGAGTCGCTGGGGCCGGCCGAGTCCGCCCACCACCACGCGATCGAGGCCCTGGAACGCATGCAAGACCCTGACGGGCTGCTGGCGGGCCGGGCGGACCGCTCCGCGTCCGACCGGCTGCTGGTGTCCGCGTTTATCGCCTACCTCCTGCTGGATGACCCGGCCTTCGCCGCCCGCTGCCGACGGCACGCCCTGCTTACCGCACTGGAAGAGGCCTTGGACACGGCCGACACCGCGACCGCCGACCTGATCGAGATGGCGCGGATGTCGGGCCCGACCGTCCCGGCACCCGCGGTGCCTAACCCGCAGCCCGAGTTGCCTGCCCTCGCGGCCTGACCGGCCGCACCGAGCCGGCTTGCCGCCGACAGGCCCTGCTCCGGGGTGGGCCTGCGGGGCGGCCGGCTGGGTGCGTGCAACCGTGAATTCAGTTACGTGCACTCGGATCGTGCGGGTTTGGCAGACTAGGCAGGCATATCGCGGGTCTGCGATGTCGGCGACACCGTCTGCGCTCGGGCGGATGTGCATAGAGTGGCGGGACGTCTAAGATGGGTTGCGCACCACCTTCGCCGAGCCACCCGCTTGAACTTCCTGGCCCATCTCGTCCTCGCGCCCGATACGCCCCAGGGCATGGTCGGCGCGCTCGCCCCGGACCTGATCCGTGGGCCGCTCCCCGATGATCTGGACCCCCTTGTCCTCGAGGCGGCGCTGGAGCACCGGGCCATCGACCAGGCGACCGACACGCACCCCGCGTTCCTCCGCCTGCAGCACCGCCTGCGCCCGACGCACCAGCGGTTCGCGGGGATCGTCGCGGACGTGCTGCTCGACCACGTCCTCGCGCGCGAGTGGCAGCGCTACGGCGACGGGCTCCCGCTGACCACCTACACCCGACGGGTCGGCGAGACACTGCTCGGCCACCACCACCTCATGCCCGAGCGGATGCGCTGGATCACCCTGCGGATGGCTGAGCAAGACTGGCTCGCCGGGTACGCTTCGGCCGATGGCATACGCCTGACACTCCAACGGATGTCCCGCCGGTTCTCGCAGCGGCTGCGCGTCCCGGTCGACCTGACCCACGCCGCCGACACCATCACCCGCCGGCCGGCGTGGATTGAATCATCGTTCGAAGACCTCTGGCCCGATCTGCTCTGCCTCGTCGAGCGCCGCCGGGCCATCCACCAGATCACGCCGACCTACTCATGACTCACCACCCCCCCGCGCCGCGCCGGACCCTGGCCGCGACCCTCGCGATGCTCGCCCTGTCCGCCGCTGCTCATGCCCAGCCCGGCACGGCGGAAGACCCGTCACAACATCTCTCCACCGACACACCCGCGACCGACCGGGCCACCACCGCGCCGCTGTCCTGGCTGCCCGACTGTGCCGATGCGCCGATGGCCCTTCGGCTTTACTGGGAGAACGACGGCGCGTTCCAGGACCCCCTGGACAGCTACGACCGCGGCTACACCAACGGCATCGCGCTGACCCTCGACCACCAGCCGCTCTGGGCCCAGCAGCTCCTGGACTACATGCCCTTCGCCGACACCTTCAGCCAGAACCACGGCCGGCCGAACACCGCAGCGGGCTATGTCCTCGGCCAGCAGATCTTCACGCCGCGGAACCTGTTGGCGGCCGCCCCGCTCCCCGGCGACCGGCCCTACGCGGGCTATCTCTATGGCGGGGTGTATTGGCAGCGGCAGGCCGACTACCAACGCCGGGACGACGCGTCGGTCTTCGACCACTTCGAGATCAACCTCGGGGTCGTCGGCGACAGCTCGCTGGGCGAAGACATCCAGACGTGGGTCCACGACAACTTCCTCGGCGACGATCCCAACGGCTGGGACAACCAGCTGCGCGACGAGTTCGCCTACCAGTTCTACTACCGCCGGAAGTGGCGTTTCGACACGGGCGCGTTCACGCTGCCGGTCCTGGGCGATGTCGAGACCCAGCTCATCCCGCAGGCCGGCATCGCCATCGGCAGCGTCCACCGCTACGCCGAGGCCGCGCTGACCGCACGTGTCGGCTACCGCCTGCCCGACGACTTCGGGCCCGGCCGGATCAACGACCTCCGCTCCGCCACCGCCCGGCAAGACCCGGCCACGGCCGAGCAGGGCTGGGCGTGGTACGCCTGGCTGCGCGTCGGCGGGCGCTACGTCGAGCACAACACCTTCCTCGACGGCTCGAACCACGAAGACCCCTCGCCGTCGATCGACAAGGAACCGTTCATCGGCGAAGCGCAGTTCGGCCTCGCGATCAGCTACCAAGACGGGCCGTACACCCTCGGCCTCACCTGGGGCATCACGTTCCACACCGACCCGTTCGACGCCCCCGCCGGGTCCAACGCCGACGACGGCACCCGGTCCTACGGCACGGTCACGTTCTCGCTGACCAAGCGGTTCTGACACGCCCCGCATCTGATATGCGCCGGCCCGGTTACGCCGGAACGCCGTGCTCGCGGATCGCGTTGAGCGACTCGACGACGGTCATGCCGGCCTGCGCGGCCTGCCGGTAGTGGTCCTGGCCCTGCTCCCAGACCTTGCGTTCGTCCGGGGTGACGCGGTGCTGCCCGGCGTGTGGCACCCCCATGCCGACCAGCAGCGCGAGATACCCCTGCAGCCCGAACTGCCCGTCGGGCGGGATGGCCGCCTCCATCGCCGAGAGCACCGGGCCGTTTTCCTGATAAAGCTCGACCGCCTCGGCGGCCCGCCCCAGCGGCGAGTTCGAGCGGCAGTGCCTCCAGAACTCGGTGTCCCGCAGCTCATTGAACCGGTAGTGCAACGCCAGGAAGTCGCGGATGTCGTCCCAGTTGGTCGCGTTGAATCGGTTGAACTGCTTCTTGAGCGACGGCGTCACCCGGCCCGCGCTGTCGGCCAACACGTCGGCGATGGTGCGCGCCTCCAGACCGATCAGTTGCAACGCTGTCGCTTCGAGCGGCTCGACAAACCCGGAGGCGTTGCCGATGCCGACGACGTTCTTCTCCCAGATCCGCTCGAATCGCCCCGACCGGAAACGCACGACGCGGGTCTCGCCGGTGATCTTCGGGTTCGCCGCGCGGAACTCCGCCTCGGCCTGCTCGTCGGACATGAACCCCGAGCTGAAGACATAGCCCCGGTTGATCTTCGTCTCGTGCTCGATCTGCCAGCACCACCCCGCGTCCATCGTCTCACAGGTTGTGTACGGGTGGACCGGCTCGTCCGTGCGCTCCCACCCGCCGACGACCGCACGGTCGCAGTAGAGCGCGTCGCTGTACGAGACAAACGGCACCCCTAATGCCTTGCCCAACAGCTCCGAGCGGAAGCCCGACGCATCGACATACAGGTCGGCCTTGATCTTCCGGCCGTCCTCTGCGTGCAAGGCCTTCACCCCCTGCTCGTCGGTCGCGACCTCGGTGATCGTGGCCTCCATAAAGCCGACCCCCTCGGCCCGGCAGGCGCTCTCGAGCCAGCCGACAAGCTTCCTGTTCTCGAGGTGGTAGGAGTAGTAGCGGTGGATGTTCGGCTGGCTGTCGGGCCTTTGCGCGAAGACACGGTCGGCATCCATGAGCGCCGAGAACGGGCCGATGTTCGCCAGCGAGGGCTGGCCGTCGCAGTAGAACCCGACCGGCCGGGCCATGCCCTTCCACTGGCTGGCGAACTCCTGTCCGAAGGAGTAATAGAACGGCTGGGTCCGTCGGCCCCAGATGAAACGCAGGCCCAGCTTCCAGGTGGGCTCGGCCTCCCGGTAGAACGCGTTGGGGTCGATCTTGAGGTAGTCGAAGAGGTGCGTGACAAACCCGATGGCGGTGCCTTCGCCCACGCCGATGATGCCGATGCCCGGACTGCGCAGGACCGTGACCTCGAGGTGGGGCAGGCGCCGCCGGAGAGTCAGCGCCGCGAGCAGGCCCGCGCTGCCGCCTCCCAGGACAACGACTTTCCGGACCGGGCGCGGCTGTTCGATGCGGGGTGCGTTCATGGACCTAGTATCGGCCGACCCCACCGGGCTGTAAACCGCCTGCGGACGGCTACTCCAAGCCCCGGACACGGAGGTTGCGGAACCGCATCGTCATGTGCACGCCCTGGTGCAGTTGCAGGCCGATCGGCCCTTCAGCCGGGATCGTGTCGGCCTCGTAGTCCACGAACGGCTCGCCGTTGAGGAAGGTCTGGATGCGCTTGCCGCGCACCACGATCCGCAGGGTGTTCCACGCGTTCGCGCGGTGGTGCTCGCGGATCGTGTCGTCGTCGGTCGTTCCGGGGTAGCCGCCTTTGCCGTCGGCCGGGGCGTAGATGCACCCGGTCATGTCACGCTGCAGCGACCGCGAGATGCCGATCTGGACCTGGTGGGAATCCGCCCGCAGGAAGATACCCGAGTCGTAGTCCGCATCATCGGTCTGGTACTCGAGGGTGACCTCGAAGTCGCTGAAGGTTGCGTCGGTCCAGAGGATCGAGCCGCGCTGGTCGGGGTTCTCGCCGACGATCGTGCCGTCGTTGTTCGCCCAGTGGTCGGCGCGGTCTTCGTGGTCGACGTGCCAGCCGGCGAGGCCGTCCCCGATCAACGGCGTCGACTCTTCGTCGGGGTCCTGTTCGGCTGCCTGCTGCCAGGGCACCTGCCCGGCACGCTGGGCCTGCCGACGCAGCGCTGCGGAGAGCTCGCGGGTCATCGCTGGGTGCTGCGCAGCGACATCGGTCCGTTCGCGCGGATCGTCCTCCAGGTTGAAGAGCTCAAACGGCCCGACCGGTGAGTTCTGCACCCACTTCCACGGCCCGCGCCGCACCGCACGCACCGTCTGCCCCATGTACCGCCCGCCCTCCCGGCGGACCCAGTGCAGGTCCCGCTCCGGCCAACCGTCCGCGGAATCGGCGTCGCCCTTCAGCAGACCGAGCATGGACCGGCCGTCCAGCCCGGCCCCGGCGTCAACGCCCGCCGCTTCGCACACCGTCGGGAACAGGTCCATCGTCAGCGCCTCGGCGTGGTGCGTCGTCCCACCCTCGACCCGCCCCGGCCACGCGACCAGCAAAGGGACGCGCAGGCCGCCCTCGTACAGCGAACCCTTCCCGTCACGCAGTGGACCGCAGTTTGCCCCCACGTTCAACTGCCCGCCGTTGTCCGAGGTGAAGATCACCAGCGTATTGTCGGCCACGCCGGCCTGCTCCAGGGCCGCCAGCACACGGCCGATACCGTCGTCCATGTGCTCGATCAGCGCGACGAGTTTCGCACGCGGCTCGGTGATGTCCGGCTCGCGCTCGCGCACTCGCTGCAGCCAGTCGGCCGGCGGCTGGATCGGGGTGTGCGGTGCGTTGTAGGCCAGGTACAGGAAGAAGGGGTCCTCCAACGGTGCCCGGGCGCGGATGTAGTCGCAGGCCCAGCCCGTGAACACGTCCGTCGCGTGCCCCTCGGGGTGGACCTCCTCCGCATTGAGCCGCATCCAGTTCCGTCCGCCGCGCCGGTGCGTGACGTAGTCGTCCATCATGTCGCCGAGGAACCCGTGGAAGTGGTCGAACCCGCGGGCGTTGGGCGTATTTGGCGGCTCGTAGCCCAGGTGCCACTTGCCCACCAGAGCGGTGTGGTAGCCCGCGCCGCGCAGCACCTCAGGCAGCAGCACCGCCGAGGGGTCGAGGTAGCCCCAGCCATCCTCCGCGTCCTGCCGGATCACGCCCGGCACCCCCACCACGTCGGGGTACCGGCCGGTCAGCAGCGCCGCACGCGTCGGCGAGCACACCGGGCAGTTGGCGTAGAACCGGTCGAACGACATGCCCCGGCCGGCCAGCGCGTCGAGGTGCGGCGTCCGGATGTCGTCGGCGAACCCCATGTAAGACACGTCGCCGTAACCCAGGTCGTCGGCGAGGATCAGCACGATGTTCGGGCGCGCGTCCTGTGCCCGCGCCGCACGCGCGGGCAGCAGCCCTACAGCCAGGCCTGCGGCGACAACAAGGATGCAGATCAGGCTTCGCAGCATGGGCTTGGCTCCGGGCCGACGGCATGCCGGCAACCCTAGTCTACGCCGTCCACGAGACGCTGCAGGTTCTGGGGATTCAGCAGCGTTTGCCCGTTGCCGCGCCGCTAGAATCCGGCCATGCCGATCACCATCCGCCACCTCACCCCGGACGACACCGACGCCTACATCACGCTGCGCAAGGCCATGCTCCACGACGCGCCCGGCTCGTTCGGCTCAGACCCGTCGGACGACCGGGGGTCCGACCCGGTGCGCATGCGGCAGCGGCTTGCAGACTACCCTCAGAGTGTGACGTTCGGCGCGATCGACGACGCCGCAGGTCGGCTGGTCGGCGCACTGGGCTTCCGACGCGAAACCCGCAAGAAGCAGGCCCACGGGGCCGTACTCTGGGGGATGTATGTCGATCCGGCGTTCCGCCGGAAAGGCATCGCCCGCCGGCTCGTCTCAACGGCCATCAGGCACGCATCGGGGATGGACGGCCTGGTGCGGCTGGCACTGAGCGTCAGCACCTCGGCACCGGGGGCGCAGCGGCTTTATGAATCACTCGGTTTTGTCGTGTGGGGGACCGAGCCGGACG
Organism: Phycisphaerae bacterium; assembly: GCA_030425705.1. Taxonomy (GTDB): domain Bacteria; phylum Planctomycetota; class Phycisphaerae; order Phycisphaerales; family Phycisphaeraceae; genus JAHQVV01. Next base: position 632,562 of record JAUHZU010000001.1, on the reverse strand, counting down.
CGTTGCGCATCGATGGCATGTCTTATGACGAGCGGCACATGCTGCTGACGTTTGAACGGTGAAGCACGGCGCAGACCGCAAGCACAACCCGGCCGTGCCTACTCGCCCCGATCCCCGAAGTCGAGTTCGGTGTCCGCGGGCAGCTTCGTGATCGCGATGACCCCCTGGCTGACCCGCGGGCGGTGCGTCTCGCCAAAAGTGATCTCGACGAGGTCACCCACGGCGACCCCCTCCAGCACCGCGGGGTCGACGATGGTGAACGGCATCACCATGGAATGCATGCCGACCGACCCGTTGGCGGCGACGTAGTCCGGGATCGCCTCGTGCCGGGCGAGGAACTGCCCGCCCGGCGAGCCATCGGGCACCTGGGTCACCTGTGCCCTGACGGTGTAGACGTGCTCGTATTGCTCCGCCGGGTCTGCGGCAGCCTGCCCCCCGCTCCCCCTGTCGCAGCCGGTCAGGCCGGCCGACACGGCAAGGCAGAGCAACAAAACAGCGGCAGCAGCACATCGGCGGGGTACAGGCATAGCGGTCCGATCCTTGCGGTGCGGGAGGAAGTCTGGACGGGCCACTATATCCCGGAATCGCGGCCGATCGGCGGTTTCCGCATGGAGCTGCCGACCCGGCCTAGGGCCGGGAAAAAGCCGGTTTGCCGAGTTGACATCAGGGATCGCCTGTGCTCTAATACTCGACCCAGTCGGGCGAACAGCCCTGGCCCTTCGGGTGGCGTGTGAGGGTCTCACGACTTTTCCACACGTCAGCAGACCGGCTTGACAGCCGGTTGCAGAACACTAACATGCTCCGCTCGACTCGCCGACAGGCGGGTGACCACGGGGCCGGCACAGGCCGGTTCCTGACGAGTGCTTGCCGATCTTTGACAAGTGAACAGTTGGTATGTTGCGAGGATGTGACCGCATGCCCCCGGCCAGCTACTGGTCGGCCGTGCGGTAAAAATCCCGGCGTCGTGTCTTCACAGGCGACGCCATGGATCACGTCCAAGTAAGCTTGTCAGGGGGCCTCACCTCCTCCTGGCAAGGACGAATTTTCCAACCCCCTAAGTCCTGCCGTAGTCTAGCCGCTCGGCAGGCCGGCGATGTCACCGACATCGTCGAGACCGCCAACCTGCCCTCGGGCAGGTTGGTATACAGGCAATCTCTTACGAGAAGACACCGCGTGTCCTGCTTGCAGGTGCGCAATGTCAATAAACTTAATCGAAGAGTTTGATCCTGGCTCAGATTGAACGCTGGCGGCATGGCTAAAACATGCAAGTCGAACGCGAAAGCACTTCGGTGCGAGTAGAGTGGCGAAAGGGCGAGTAATGCGTACCTAACGTACCTTCAGGTGCGGGATAGCTCGGGGAAACCCGTGGTAATACCGCATGACCCCGCGAGATCGTATGTTCTCGCGGGCAAAGGCTTGCTGCCTGAAGATCGGGGTGCGTCCTATCAGCTTGTTGGTAAGGTAACGGCTTACCAAGGCGAAGACGGGTAGCGGGTGTGAGAGCATGACCCGCCGCATCGGGACTGAGACACTGCCCGGACTCCTACGGGAGGCTGCAGTAACGAATATTCCGCAATGCGCGAAAGCGTGACGGAGCAATGCCGCGTGTGGGATGAAGCATCTAGGTGTGTAAACCACTGTCAGGTTTTAGGAAGTTCTGACCAGAACCAAAGGAAGAGCCGGCTAACTCTGTGCCAGCAGCCGCGGTAATACAGAGGGCTCAAGCGTTAATCGGAATCACTGGGCTTAAAGGGTCCGCAGGCGGATCGGCAAGTATCTTGTGAAATACCACGGCTCAACCGTGGAATTGCTGGATAAACTGCCGATCTTGAACACGACAGGGGCTACCAGAACTCTAGGTGGAGCGGTGAAATGCGTAGATATCTAGAGGAATGCCAGAGGCGAAGGCGGGTAGCTGGGTCGTTGTTGACGCTCAGGGACGAAAGCGTGGGTAGCGAACGGGATTAGATACCCCGGTAGTCCACGCCCTAAACGATGTGTACTAGATCGCGGAGGTTTTGACGCCATCGCGGTCGAAGCAAAAGTATTAAGTACACCGCCTGGGGAGTACGGTCGCAAGGCTAAAACTCAAAGGAATTGACGGGGGCTCACACAAGCGGTGGAGCATGTGGCTTAATTCGAAGCAACGCGAAGAACCTTATCCAGGGTTTGACATGGTTGGATTAGCTTCCCGAAACGGAAGTGACGCGTTTACGTGGAACAACCACAGGTGCTGCATGGCTGTCGTCAGCTCGTGCTGTGAAGTGTCGGGTTAAGTCCCTTAACGAGCGAAACCCTTGCCACTAGTTGCCAGCGAGTCATGTCGGGGACTCTAGTGGGACTGCCGGTGTCAAACCGGAGGAAGGTGGGGATGACGTCAAGTCCTCATGGCCTTTATGCCCTGGGCTGCACACGTGCTACAATGGTATGGACAGAGCGAAGCGATACGGTAACGTGGAGCAAATCGCACAAACCATGCCCCAGTTCGGATTGAGGTCTGCAACTCGACCTCATGAAGTTGGAATCGCTAGTAATCGCGTATCAGCTACGACGCGGTGAATAAGTTCCTGAGCCTTGTACACACCGCCCGTCACGTCATGGGAGCCGGGAGCACCCGAAGTGGCTGCAATTCAGCAGTCCCTACGGTGAGCTCGGTGACTGGGACGAAGTCGTAACAAGGTAGCCGTAGGGGAACCTGCGGCTGGATCACCTCCTTTCTAAGGGATACCTTAGAACCGGAAACGTGGAAACAACGGTCAACCGGAATACCCCGGAGCCAAACAACCCCACAGCGGAGCGATCCGCACCGGTCAAGTCAACGCAACCTCGCCCGCAACGCCGAAAGGCACCGCGGACAACGGCACGGCAACGTGCCGCCAAAACACCAACTGTTCACTTGTCTGAGATCCGCACTAGGATCAACAGACAAGCCCGCCAAGCGAGACATCGCAAGGCGGGCTTTTTCGTGCGCGCTCCCGATACCGACGCCACAAGCCCCCCATCGAAGCCGGGCCTGACACACGCCCCCGCCACGCAACACCGCAACACCCCACCGCCACGCTCCGCTACACTGCCCGTCTCATGCCCAGGCCCAACCCAACCCACACGCACGACAAGCTCTTCGACGACGACAACCCCCTCGCGCTCCGCCAGAAAAACACCGAGCCCCTCATCCTCCCACGCCTCCTCGACAAGGCCGGCCAAGACGAGCAGCTCGAGGAAGCCGCCAAAGCCGCCCACCCCATCCTCCTCCGGTGGGCCGACCTCGAGTCCTCCGGCCAACTCGCACAAGACACCCACGAAACCCAGCTCCAGGGCCCCTTCTGCGAAGACATCTTCGGAAAAATCCTCGGCTACGCCCCCGTCAACAACCCCACCCCCGACGGCGTCCACCACCTCGAACAAGAGTTCCACGTCCCCGGCACCGGTTCCGCCGACGCCGCCCTCGGCCACTTCCGCCAGGGCCAGGACAAGACCCCCCTCGCCGTCGTCGAGCTCAAGGGCGCCAACGTCCACCTCGACCGCGCCCGGTCCAACGGCCGAAACGCCGTCGCACAGTGCTGGGACTACCTCTACGCCCTCCCCGCCGACTGCCGATGGGGCATCGTCTCAAACTTCGTCTCCTTCCGCCTCTACGACCGCACCGCCACCCCCGCACGCTACGAGCACTTCACCCTCCAGCAGCTCCGACGCTTCGACGAGTTCCGAAAGTTCTACGCCCTCTTCCACCGCAAAGGGCTCATCGAGAAAACCGCCGGCCAGGACCCGCGCATCCTCTCCCTCATCAAACAGACCAACGACCGACAACGCGAAGTCGGCGACGAGCTCTACGCCTACTACTCCCAGCAACGCACCCAGCTCATCGCACACCTCATGGCCGACCACGGCCAGCCCCTCGACATGGCCATCGAGATGGCCCAACGCCTCTTCGACCGCATCATCTTCATCGCCTTCTGCGAAGACCGCCAGCTCCTCCCCGACAACACCCTCCGCACCGCCCACGACGAGGTCCCCGGCTTCTCCGCCGTCACCAACCCCCGCTGGCAGAACTACAAGGCCCTCTTCCGATTCGTCGACGCCGGCAGCCCGAACCACGGCATCCCGCAATACAACGGCGGGCTCTTCGCCACGCACCCCGTCGACGACCTCGACCTCGACGACGGGCCCTTCACCACCTGCTTCCGCACCATCGGCGAATACGACTTCGGCCAGGAAGTCAACCTCGACGTCCTCGGCCACCTCTTCGAACGCTCCATCACCGAGATCGAAAAACTCAAAGAAACCGGCCTCTTCGGCGGCGACACCCAGAAGGCACGCCAGTACGCCGAGATGCCACAGTCCGCCAAGCGCAAGCAGCTCGGCACCTACTACACCCCCGCCGTCCTCACCGAGCGCATCGTCCGCTACACCGTCGACGAGCTCATCGACGAACGCTTCGCGAAGCTGGCCGAAGACCTGAACGACCCGGACCACGCCACGCCCGGCTTCTGGCAGGGCTGCTTCGACATCCTCCGCAACCTCAAGATCGTCGACCCCGCCTGCGGCTCGGGCGCGTTCCTCTTCCAGGCCTACCAGGCCATGGCCCTGCGCTACGGCGAGGTCATCGACCAGCTCATCGCGCTCTCGATCGAGGGCGCCCAAGACCTCCACGCCCAGGTCCCCACCTTCATCCTCAACGACAACCTCTACGGCGTGGACCTCTCCCCCGAGGCCGTCGAGATCAGCCAGCTCGCCCTGTGGATCCAGTCCGCCGACAAAACCCAGACCCTCGCGACGCTGAGCCACAACATCGTCCTGGGCAACTCCCTGGTCCACGACCCCGAGGCCGCTGAGCACGGTTTCGACTGGAAGGAACGCTTCCCCGAAGTCTTCGACCGCGACACGCCGGGGTTTGATTGCGTCATCGGTAACCCGCCGTGGGAGCGGATCAAGCTGCAGGAGCGCGAGTTCTTCTCCCTGCCCGCGCCCGAGATCGCCACCGCCTCCAACGCCGCCAAGCGCCGCAAGCTCGTCGCCAAGCTCGAGTCCGACGACCCCGCCCTCTACGAGCGCTACCAGGAAGCGCTCCAGGCCGCGCAGGACCTGCTCGACTACTGCCGCAAGTCCAAACAGTACCCCTTGACCGGCAAAGGCGACATCAACACCTACGCCGTCTTCGCCGAACTCGCCACACAACTGGTCGCGCCCGCCGGCCGGGTCGGCCTGCTCGTGCCCTCGGGCATCGCCTCCGACAAGACGACCAAAGACTTCTTCGCCGAAGTCGCCGAAAACGACCGGCTCATCCGGCTGTACGACTTCGAGAACAAAAAGGTCTTCTTCCCGGAGGTCCACGCCTCGTTCAAGTTCTCGATCCTCAACATCGGCGGCCGTGAAACGCATGCCGAAGAAGCCGACTTCATCTTCTTCGCCCACAGCGTCGATGAGATCGAAGACCCTAAACGCCACGTGAAACTCACCGGCGACGACATCAAGCTGCTCAACCCCAACACCCGCACCTGCCCGATCTTCCGCACCCGCCGGGACGCCGAGATCACCAAAGCCATCTACCGCCGCGTCCCCGTCCTGATCGACCACGGCCGCAAGAAGACCGGCAACCCGTGGGGTGTGACGTTCAAGCGGATGTTCGATCAGACCAACGACGCCGAACTGTTCCGTGAAGCGCCAACACTAAAGGCCGAGGGCTTCAAGCTCGACGGCAACCGGTGGGTCAAACGCAAGCAGACCTACCTGCCGGTCTACGAAGCGAAGATGGTCCAAATGTTCGACCACCGCGCGGCGGATGTCGTGACAGCCGGAGCGAACTGGGTCCGCCAAGGCCAGACCGAACGGACGACCGAAGCGAACCACCAGAGCCCAGAACACCTCGTTAGCCCTAGGTTTTGGGTCAACCGGCTTGAGGTGGAGGATGCAACCGAGTCGGCAGCGAGTCATTTTCTCGCGTACAAGGACGTAACGAGCCCAACGAACCAACGCACGATGATCGCGGCGGCGTTACCGTATTGTGGCGTCGTCAACTCCGCCCCGATTGTGTTGACGGGTTATCAAGCGATTCGTGAGACCTGCCTGCTCGCGAACCTCAACAGCTACGCCTACGACTATGTCGCCAGGCAGAAGATCAGCAACGTCCACCTTAACTTCTTCATCCTCGAACAGATACCTACGCTGTCCCCCGACCGCTACGACGAGCCGTGCCCGTGGAAACGCAATCAGACGCTGGAAACATGGATCAGTGAGCGGGTGCTCAAGATGACGTGTACGGCCGAGGACATGCTGCCGCTGGCCGAGGCGTGCGGCTTCACGTCCGGCAGCTTCAAGGAGTACGACGGCAAGCTCAACAAGTGGAACGAACGCGAACGCGCGCAGCTCATGGCCGAACTGGATGCGGCCTACTTCCTCTTCTACGGCCTGGACCGCGGCGACAGCGCATACATCCTCTCCACCTTCAAGGGCATCCACGACGCCAACCCGCTCTTCGGGGGGACGAGCACCGCCGGCCACATCCTCGACACCTTCGACGCCCTGAGCGCCGCCGCCATGGCCCGGGCCTGACCGGACGCGACGCGTCGGCGCATGACCTGCCTACCAGCCGCCCCGGCCCGCGCTTACGCGGCGTGCCCGGTCGAACCGACTACTTCAACCCCTTCACCTCGCCGTAGCGCAGGCCCAGGCACTGCCGGCAACGCAGGCGTCGGCCGGGGAAGAGCTCGGCGTAGCGCTCTAGCAGCTCCAGGACCGGCCGGGTGTACGGCCGGTTGGGGGCCAGGTGGGACCCGATCCAGAGATGAACGAGCTGGGCGTCCTCCCACTCGCGCGGCGTGCAGAGCGGCAGGTAGAGCTTCGTCACCCGGCCGGGCGGGAGCCCCCCGGAAGGTCTTTGGGACGGCGGGGTCCGGTTAGCCGCCGGGCCATGCCCGGCGGGGCCTTGCCGGCTGCGGGATCCCGCCGCGTATGACGCGGCGGCTGAGGGGGACGCCCCCGCCTGTGCCGCGGCGGCTGCGCAGACGGGGCAGACGAGGAAGTGTTGGCTGAGCTTCGCGTGCTGGACGTAGCGTTCGACCGTGAGGGTGGTGGACCAGTCGGCGGGAAGGCCGAGCATCTTCAGGCCCATCGAGAAGCCCGCGCCGCGGTTGGGGTTGACGGCCGGGGGATCGAGCGGCGTGGGCGTGGCCGGCCGGCCGGCGTGCGGGTTTGCCTTGCGCGTCTTTTTAGCCGCCGCGTCACACGCGGCGGGGCCCCCCGGCGGACCAGACACCCCCGGGCGTGGCCCGGCGGTCCCCTGCGCGCGGGCCGCGTTCCACCAGCGGGTGGCCTCTTCGCCGGGCTTGAAGGCGTTGGACTTGGGGGTCCGGAAGTCGCCACGCAGCGGCGCGGGCTGCTGGTTGCGGTGGATCAGCCAGAGCTGCTCGGCGGTGAGGACCAGGGTGCCGACACGGTCCGGGCGCTTGGCCACGCTTCGGGAGGACGGTGTCGCCCGCCCCCGGCCGTGGGCCGGCGGTGTCGTGTACCGCCAGACGTCGTCGGGGATCCGCCGCCAGAGCTCGGCGGCGGTCAGGGTGAAGCAGCACGACCGGTCCACCCGGCCGGCGCGGTTGTGCCAGGACGGCGGGCTTCCGAGCGTGGCCAGGTCGGGCGGCGGCGGGTGGTACGGCGTGCGGGGCATCGTGCGGGAATGTGGCGAGTCAGAGAAAGACAGCCGCGGCCGGGCCAACTCGCGCAAGACAAAGCCCGGCCGAGAAGGCCGGGCTTTGAGAAAAGTTCAGGCAGAGTCGTCGCCGGATCAGGCGCGACGCCGACGCCGGGCCAGCACCAGGCCACCGAGGCCGAGCAGGGCCAGCGAGCCGGGCTCGGGAACGTTTATGACCTCGACCTCGACGTTTACAGGTGCTTCTCCAACGAGCGAGTAAGAGAAGACAATGTCATTCGCTCCGAGGCCACCGGGTAACACATCACCGATGTTGTACTGGCCCGGGTCGAACGGAGACAGGTTAGGACCGAGCAGCGGTGCCACGTAGCCGATCGTGTTTTCATCGACCTGGCCCGGGTCCAGCGGGAGTACGCCGCCCAGCGTGGTGAGCTGGCCGATCGTTGCGCCGGTGTCCACGTTTCCGGTCGACTCGATCCCGATGGCCACAACGGAGGTTCCGGTGATGTCAAAAACCAGGTTGCCGGTCTGGAAATCGTAAGTTGCAGTCGCATCTTGAGCCGATGCCATGGAAGTGACGGCGAGGCAGATAACGGCGGTGAGTACGGCTTGAATCTTCATGTTTAGCTCATTTCAGAAACGTTTGGGTCGATCGTGGTCGACATGGATACTAAAAGTAGTCTGTGAATAGATCAGGCAGCGCGGCGGCGGCGGATCAACGCCAAGGCACCTAGACCAAGCAAGGCAAGCGAACCGGGCTCAGGCACAACAATGACATCAACGTTGACGGGGGCCTGCCCAACCAGAGAGTAGGAAAACACAATGTCGTTCGCAGTGAGTCCTGTGTCCAGCACCGTGCCGATTTCAAACTCGCCAGTATCGAACGGAGACAGGTTAGGACCGAGCAGCGGTGCCACGTAGCCGATCGTGTTTTCATCGACCTGGCCCGGATCCAGCGGGAGCACGCCGCCCAGCGTGGTGAGCTGGCCGATCGTTGCGCCGGTGTCCACGTTTCCGGTCGACTCGATCCCGATGGCCACAACAGAACTGCCGATGATGCTGAAGGTCAAATCACCGGTCGTGGTGTCATAGGTGGCACGGGCCTCTGTCCCACGTGTCGAACTTGCGGAGTTGCCGAGGTTTGCAAGGACAACTTGAATGTCACCCTGCCCATCGCCTTGGAAAATATCGACGTCGCCATCGCCATTGAGGTCACCTTGGAGCAAGCCAACACCCGGTCCACTGGAACCCAGGTTGGCAAGAACAATTTGGACGTCTCCCTGGCCATCGCCTTGAAAGATATCGACATCACCGTCCAGATTCGCGTCTCCCGCAAAGCTCTGGCTGAACCGGCCGTTGACGATCGTGCCGGAGATTTCGAGGGCCGGGCCGACCGCGTTGTTCACGCGGATGGTGTACTGGCCGTTGACGGCATTGCCCACGGAGAACTGGCCGGCATCGATGGGCGCGGACGGGGTGCCCACGGGGAACACGTCGTTCGGCCAGTCGCTGATCCAGGTGGCATCCACGACCGAGTCGATGCGGGCGACGCCGGTGCCGTCGACCGAGCCGACCAGGATCGGGTTCGCCGGGCCGCCGTTGAAGTAGCTGGCGTTTGCCCCGCCGCCGGGCAGCAGGTCGACGGTCGCGTTCAGGAAGTTGTTCGCTCCCACGGTTTCAGCAAAGAGCTGCGCGGTGAAGCTGTCGCTCGTCGAGATGAAGTTGAGGTGATTGGTCACCACACCACCCGACTCGGAGTACTCCCAGAAGTAGTTGAGGTCGAGACTCTGGGCCGAGGCGCTGCCGACGGAAAGCGCGGCGGCAGCGACACCTGCAAGGGCAGCTCTAGTAGAAAAACGCACCATGAACAATCCTCTCCTGTACCGAGGTTACTTAGACTACCCCTACGGACTGCGTGAAGGATATCACAGACGGACCTAGTGTCAACCCTAGGGTGCCGTAAAAACGGTTAAATCCGGCCCCTTCTCCGGCCCAGCCAGGCCCCCAAAACCCCCATCAGGGTGAGCGAGGCGGGCTCAGGCACGCTGGGGGCCGGCAATTGGCCCTCCCCGAAGTGCGCCAGGACGGCATTCAGGTCGTCCTCGCCGACCAGGCCGTCCCCGTTGGCGTCGCCCAGGGTCCAGTTGCCGGCCTGGACCGCCTGCCCCCAGTTCGCCAGCACGAGGTCCAGGTCCTGGACCCCGACATACCCGTCACCGGTCAGGTCGCCTTCGACGATGTTGATCTGGTCGAGGTAGGCCGAGAGATCGGAGAACAGCGTGCGGTTGCCGAACGCAGCGGTGTTGTCGTTCTGGTTGGGGTCGAGGGTGACGGCGTGGATGATGCCGCCGAGGACCGGGCCGTCATCGCCCATGAAAAACAGCCCGCCGCCCGAGTCGCCGTCGGCGGCGTTGCCCCGGCCCGCGACCTGCTGAAACGAGAACGACTGGACGCCGATGACGTCGCGGTTGTTCACATCAAAGCTGGCGTTGTCGGACATAAAGACTTCGCCCCACCGGCGCTGCTCGCCGTTGCCCCAGGCGTAGCCGGTGTTGCTGCCGCCGACGTTGACCGGAGTGATCGTGGTCTGGCCGAGGCCCTCGCCGATGATGACGCCCGCGGTGCCCTGCGCCGCGAGCGCGGTGTCGAGCAGTTCCATGATGTCCAGCCCAAAGAGGGGCGAGTCGTCGGGCACGGCGTAACGGTTGAGCCAGAGGTCGGTCTCCGCGGAAAGCCCGAGCCCTTCGGGGTTGCTGAGGGTAACGGACGTGCCGCTGATGCGCGTGTGGGTGTAGCCGTCGACGGTAAAGCTGTTGCCGCCGTTGACGTGCCGTGCCGAGAGGACGTAGCCGTTGCCGAGGTAGACGCCCGAGCCGCCGCCGAGCGCGCCGATGCGTGCCCAGGCGTCTTCGTAGCCGGCGGGTGCGGTGGACTGGTCGGGCGCGTTCTGGCCGGGGTTGCCGGCGACCACCACCGCCCCGGCCGGGCCGGCGAGCGAGGCGACAACCAACAAGGCCGGCCAACACTGGGCCCGGACAGGTTCAGATCGATTGTGCTTCATCGTGCCCTTTCATCCCCATACCGGCCGCGGCATGCGGTTCCTGCCCCAATTCTAGCCCGGGATCGCGGGCTGACCAGCATCTTTCTGCGTCACGCGCGGGGCCGGGCCCGCACAACCGCGCCAAACACCACCGCCCCGCCTCACGCGCGCTTGACCGGCGGGGGCATGCGGATACAGTGTCCCGTCCTAAACCAGGACCCCCGTTCCCCCACCGCCGGCCACCGCGTCGGCCCCGCACCAGGGCCCAGCCACCATGAAGATCGCATTGTTTTACGGCACCTGCACCGGCAAGACCGAAGCCGTCGCCGAGCAGATCCGCGACGAACTGGGTGAGGACTTCTTCGAGACCTACGAAGACGTCTCCCAGATCGAGCCCAACGACCTGGAGAACTACGACGTGCTGTTCTGCGGCATCCCCACCTGGGACGTCGGCGAACTCCAGTACGACTGGCAGGACATCTACGACCGACTCGACGAGGTCGACCTGACCGGCAAGAAGATCCTGTTCTTCGGCACCGGCGACCAGGCCGGCTACCCCGACACCTACCAGGACGCGATCGGCATCGTCTACCTCAAGATGCTCGAGCGTGGCGCCGTCGGCAAGCTCGGTTTCACCGACACCGACACCCACGAGTTCGAGGCGAGCAAGGGCGTCATCGACGGCCGGTTCTGCGGGCTCTGCGTCGACGACGACTGCCAGCCCGAGCTGACCGAGCAGCGCGTCAAGGACTGGTGCGAGCAGGTCCGCGCCGAGCTGGGCGTCAACGCGGCGAGCTAGGCACCCGCCCCCACCACCCGCCAACCGGATACACACGACCGAACGCAACACGGAACCTTGTTCCGTGTTGCGTTGTCAAAAAAGATTCAAGAAAAGCTGGAGCGCCGCGCGCGCCGGGCCCGATAACGCCCTTGTCGCGGATCAGCGCGCGCCCGGCATGGACGCCGGGCACACCGCCCCCACGGCAACAGGGCCTATTGATCCGGTTTCTTCGGCCCGCAACATCTCGACCCAGCCGATCGGCTGCCTGGAGCAACCCCTATGGCGAGCAAGGACGCTCAACGGATCCGCAACTACGTCCGGTCGCTGGACCGCAACGACCGCTACATCCTGATGCTCTACTACGCCGACGGGCTGACCACCCTCGAGATCGGAACGCTCCTGGGGCTCTCGGCGTCGAACGTCCACGGCCGGCTCGACTACTTTCGGGGGGAACTGGGCAACATCCTCCAGCACCCCGAGACGCCGCGCGGCACCGACCAGCGGCCGGCGGCGTTTGCCTGAGCCACACACCCCACCTGTCCACGACCACGCCAAAGGGCGTCGCCAGCTTTGGCGACGCCCTTGGTCATTGAGGAGGAGCTCAGGTGTTGTGATGAAGCCGCGCTTACGCCGCGCGCATCTGGTCGATATGCCGGGTGTGGTTGAACTCGCGCGAGCGGTTGACACGCTGGTGGACGACGCGCTTGACGCGGTGCGCGGCCTGATCGATCGCGCGGTAGAGGTCGGCATCCACCTGCTCGACCATAACGACGCCGGCACCGTTGACGTGGACGCGGACGGTGCAGCGCATCTCCTGGCCGTGGCGGTGGCCGTGCAGGTCTTCGAGGCGGACATCGACGCCGCTGGTCCGGTCGATGAAGTGTCCGATCGCCGCGGTGAACCGTTCTTCGGCGTGCTGCTCGACGGCGGCGCTGGCGTCCAGGTTCAATGTTCGGATCTGCATGTGCATGGGAGACTCCCGAGGTGAGAAGAGGTCGGCGTGCCGGCGAAGCCGGGCCGGGGTGAGCCGTGAGACCAGAGACCCTTCGCCTCTCATCCTACGCCTCGCCCGAGCCGTGCCCAAGCGGAAAAACCGCCGCGTGGGCTTATCGGCCGGCACCCACCCCACGCAGCGGACAGCGCACGCGGGGGCGGCGGCGGGCGGGGTTTTTACCGGGCCCATCCCGCCGCTAACCGGGTGATCGGCCCCGGCCGACGCGCACTCCACCGCCGCGACGGACAAACCCGCCGGCAGGCAGACGCGTCATCCCCCACCCCCGCGAGCCGTCACGACGCAACACAAAACCGAGATTTTCGTGCGAATGATTTGACCGGCCGAGGCGGCGGGCCGCTCACTGCGGCAGCCACTGCACCGCGTCGGCGATGACGTAGCCGTCCGCGTCGTGGTTCGACAGGACCACCACCGCGGGTGTGTCGGCATCGAATGCAAACACGCCCAGCGATTTGAATACGCCGTCGATCGGCGGGACCGCGCGCTGATCGACGACCACAACGGTTTCCCCTTCCGCGTGGCGGACCACGACCCGCGCCTGGGTCGAGCGGTTCGCGTGAGGCGTGTACGCCAGACGCACCTCGTATCGGCCCGTGGGCAGGCCGTCTGCCTCGAAGCGAGCAGCGGCTCGGCCGTCACGTGCATCGCCGTCGTGCCGGTACCCCTGGTGCACGTAGCCCGGGGTCGAGCGGCTCGCGGTCCACGCGCCGGTGAACACCGCCTGCTGGTCGTCGACAACAACGCCCGCCAGCGCGGCCGGGTCGATGCCGGTCGACGGCGCTTCGAGCACCTGCCCGGCTGCGCGCATCCCGGCTTCGAGCCGGGCGTAGTCCACGTCCTGCACCGCGACACCGTCCGTGATCGCGATGCGCGCCGCCTGCGCCGCGGACTGGCCGAGGATCATGAAGACCGGCTCCATGCGGATCGAGCCGAACGCGATGTGCGAGGCGCTGACGCACACGGGCACGAGCAGGTTCTCGCACTCGCCGCGCGCGGGCACGATCGCGCCGTAGTCGATCGGGTAGGGCCCGCCGGGCGAGACCTGCACATCCCCCTCGTTGCGGGCGTGGCCCTCGGCCGTGACGTAGCGCTGGACGTGGTGCGAGTCCATGTTGTACGAGCCCATGCCGACCGGCCGGGGCGTGGGCAGCTCGCGCCGGACGTGGCGCTCGGTGACGACGAACAGCCCCACCATCCGACGCGCCTCGCGGATGTAGAGCTGGTGCGGCCAATGCCCGTGGTTGACGAACTCGTCCCGGGGCAGGCCCCAGCGCGCGGTGGATGCCCGCAGTTCTTCAGGGACGCGCGGGTCGTTCGCGAGGAAGTACATCAGCCCCTGCTGGTAGCGCTTGTGGTCCTCGATGATGGCGGCCCGCTCGGCGTAGCTGCCCTCGGGGTAGGCGTAGTTCGCGCCGATGTGGTCGGTCGAGTACGGCCCGGCGTTGTTCGAGTCGGTCTTGCTGTTGGGCATCCGGTGCGTCGAGAAGTAGCCGGCCCAGTGCCGGTTCGCGCCGGCACGGATCGTCCGCAGCAGCAGCTCGTACCGCGCGGGGTCGTAGCCGGCCGGCCGGGGGAACGGCACGCGGTTCTCCGGCACGTCCGTCAGGCACATGCGGAAGCAGTACGCCTGGATGCGGTGGTCGCCCTGCCCGTCCTCGCCCGGCGGGTCGGCGCTCACGCCCGGCAGCAGGCCGCTGGCCGGGTCGCCGGGCACGACGTACGGGTCTACCGGCGCCTCGAACTGGTGGTAGCGGTCCTCGTGGATCGCGACGCCGTTGAGCGTCTCGCCGTAGACCGCGTTCGCCTCACGCCCGACCGTGTAGCTCACGCCCGCCGCGGCCATCAGGTCGCCCTCGTACGTCGCGTCGATGAACACCCGGCCGTAGAACGCCGAGCCGTCCAGCATCCTGACCGACATAATCCGCCGCCCATCCATCGCCACGCCGCGCTCGCGGTCCAGCCAGCGGTCGCGGTAGACCGGGATGCCGTGCTCGGCGACAAACCGCTCGAAGAGCTGCTCAGCCACGTGCGGCTCGAACGCCCACGCCGCGCCGTCCAGCCCGTAGTGCTCGCCGAGGCGTTCGTAAAAATCGCGCGACAGGCCGCCGATGACGCTCTTCTCCCCGCTGTCGGTCGCGCCGAGCCCGCCGGACGTCAGCCCGCCCAGGTGGGTGTCGGGGCAGACGATCACCGCCGAGAGTCCGTCGCGCTTGGCCTGCACCGCGGCCATCACCCCCGCCGAGGTCCCGCCGTAGACCACCACGTCGTAGGGATCGCCACCCGCCTGCCCCTGCGACACACATCCGCCGGCCAGCAACCCGGCCAGGCACACCAGCACACACCACAGCCGCGTCATCATGCCTGCCTCTCCTAGTGTCGTGACCCCGCGGCGCAGACCCCGCACCGCTCAGCGCGATCGTACCAATACCGTGTCGCCCTGGTCGCTGGCGATCGTGAGCGTGTCGCCGTCGAGGCGGTAGGTGTAGTCGTTGGCCGGCGCCTCCGACGCGTCGCCGGGGTCGATGCGCAGCCGCCACTCGCCCGCGATCGCCCAGCGCACGGTGTGCGTCTCGTCCATATCTGTGCGCGCGATCGTGAGCGTGCCGTCGGCGTGGAACGTGCGCGTCTCGGTCACGCCCTCGGGCATCGGCCGGCCGAAGCGCTCCTGAACGCGCCAGGCCCCCTCCAGCTCGCGCTCGGCCGACACCCCGCAGCCCGAAAGCCCCAGCACCAGGACGACCAACGCCCCCACCACTCCACGCCGGGCCAGAGCACAGCGCCGGCCCGGGTCGGTTCGAGCAGCGCGCACAACACACCCGGGCCGGCGCTGCGCTCTGGCCCGGCATGAGGCGGTGCTACTCATCGCCACCGTCGTCGTCCGCGCGGCGCATCACCAGGGCCATCGCGGGCTCCTCGTTGACCAGCGACAGGGTGTCGCCATCCAGCGTGGCCTGGAAGTACAGGTCCTCGTTTTCGGTACGGACGTGCAGCGTGCCCGCCTGTGTGTCGTAGACCCAGGTGAAGTCCTTGCGCTGGCTGCCACCCTCGACCACCACGCCCGTGCCGTCGGGCAGGTAGGTAAACACCAGCTCACCCTCGGGCAGGTCGTAGCCGTCCTGCGATACGGCGACCCACCGGCCGACAAGCACCGCAAAGTCGGGCTGCTCCGGGGCCGCGTCGCCACCCGAGCCCGAGCCATCGGCCGAACCCCCACCGCCCCCACCGGTGCCCGAACCGCCTCCCGAGCCGCTGGACCCGCCGCAGCCGAAGAGCCCCAGCGCGGAAACCAGCAGCACCGCCAACGTGAAGCGCAGCCCCGGGAGCAAAGATGCCTGAAACATAGTCATGTCCTTAGTCGTGGTCATGGTCGCCGTGGCCTTCCGCGCTGTGGTCTTCGACCGGCCACTGCTCCCGGCCGAGGTGGTCCATCCACCCCATCAGGTCCCGGCCGGTCTGCTCTTCGATGAGCGCGTCGGCCGCGTCGTAGTCCAGTGACTCGACGTGGCCGTCGGCGAAGGCCACCGAGATCAGCTCGGTCTCGGCGAACAGAGGCAACTCGAAGAGAACCACCGCTTCGTCGGGGCCGATCTCCCCCTCGCCGATGAACAGCGGGCTCGCGGCCTCGCCACCGATGTAGCCGTACCCCGTCTGCCCATCGAGCCAAGCAGCCCGGTCTTCCAGTCCCAGCTTGTCCCAGTCGTCGGGCGTTGCAATATCCTGCCACGCGGTGAAGTAGACCTGCTCGTCCTGGAGGTACTCAAACGCGGCACCCAACGACTCGGGCGCATGATCGTGGTCGGCGAAGTACGCGAACAGACAAACCGACAGTTCCCGCAGGTTGCTCATCGACTGCGTCCGCTGGGCACGGCCGCGCGCGTTTCCGCCCGTTGCCGGGTGGCCACCATCCGCCCCCGCGCGCATCCGCTGGTGCTCCTCGTTGCCTTCGGGCCGGCGGGACAGGAGGATCTCCATCTCGCCCTCCTCGAACGCGTCCTCGAAGCCGTCGGGCGGCATAAAGGTCAGCACCATGATGTCGTCGAACAGGTCGTAGCGCAGCTCGACCTCCAACTCGCCGCCGTCCTGCATGATCTGGATCACCCGGCGGTCTTCGTCGACCGCGTAGCGGACCACGTCGTCTTCCTGCTCACCGTTCTCGAAGGCCACCGCCGTGCCGTCCGCGCGGAACTCGATGCGGAACTCGTCACCCGCCGGGACCCAGTCGCCCTCCATCCGCTGGGCGTACCAGACGCCGGCCACGCCATCGGGGTACTCCGCGTCGGCGCCGCCGCGGCCGACGGCGTCCTGCCCGTCGGCACCGTCTTCGCCATCCGCGCCGTCCATCCCGTCCTCGCCGTCGGCGGGGAGGCGCCGCATCACGAGGAACATCTCCATCTCCTCGCTCTCGAAGGTCATCGTGTCGCCGTCGATCGAGACCAGGAACTGCATCTCATCGCCGTCGCTGACGATGGTGCACGCCTCGGCGTCCGCGTCGTAGGTCCAGGTGAACGGCTCGGCGTCGTCGGCCTCCTCATACACGTCACCCGTGCCATCGGCGTGGAACACGATCCGCACCGAGTCGTCCGGGTCGATCGGCTCGCCGTTGCTCGAAACACCTTCCCAGGCGCCGACCAGCGGGGCCCGCTCGCCGCCGGGCATCGGGCCACCGCCGATGCCTTCGCCTTCGCCGTCATCGTCTTCTCCCGCCCCGACCCGCCGGGCAACGAGCACGTCGTCCTCGTTCTCCGGCGCGAAGGTCGCGGTGTCGCCATCGAAGGTCACATCGATCGGGAACGAATCGTCATCGTCACCGTTGAAGTAGATCACGCAGCGCTGGGTGTCCGCGTCGTAGGTGTAGGTAAAGGGCTCGGGCTCCTTGTCGCCGCCCTCCATGATCGAGCCGGTGCCGTCGTCCTTAAAGGTCAGGACGAAGTCGCCCTCTTCCAGCGGATCGCCGCTCATCGTCAGCCCCACCCACGTGCCGACGACCGAGGTGTCGTGCTCGCCCTCTTCGGGCATCGGCGGGGCCGGGGCGTCCTCGCCGTCATCGGCATCGGTGACGCGCCGCAGCTTCAGCGGCGGCGGGCCGTCCTCCTCGGTCGGCGTGAACATCACGGTATCGCCATCAAAGGCGACCTCGAACGAGAACGGCTCCTCGTCCTCGATGTAGATCGTGCAGATCTTCTTGACCTCGGGGTCGTGGGCGTACGTGAACGGGTCGGGGTCGTCGCCACGCTCGGTAAACGCGCCGCTGCCGTCCGCGTTGAACGTGATGAAGAAGTCGTCCTCGGGCATGGCCTCGCCGCCCATCTCGATCCCCACCCACGTCCCGACGATCGGGTCCGGCGGCGGGCCGTCCTGGGCGGACAACGGCGTGGCGAACAACAGCGCGAGCAGCGCGACGAGCGGTGGGAGCAGGCGTGGCATGAAGAGTCCCCTTGTAGACGTGTCACCCGCCGCCGCGTCACGCGCGACGGGGCCCACGGCCACAGACCGTGGGCTTCAATCACTTCGAGTATACAAGTTCCCCGCGTGAATCCCTACATCGGCTTCTGATCGATTGTCGCGTCGTAGATGCTCAGGAGCTTCTCCTTGTCGAAGATCATCTCCTGGCGGGACATGCCCACGATGTCGTAGAGCTGGGTGAGCTCGATCGCATCAACCGGGCAGGCCTCCTCGCACATGCCGCAGTAGATGCAGCGCAGCTCGTCGAGGTCGAACTTGACCGGGTACTTCTCGCGGTCGTCCCAGGGCGACTCGGTGCCCTCGATGTGGATGCAGTTGGCCGGGCAGGCCGTGGCACACATGAAACAGGCGACGCAGCGGACCCGGCCGTCCTCGTCGCGGTTGAGGCGGTGGACACCGCGGAAGTTGGGGATGTGCTGGCCGCCCTCCTCGACGGGCAGGTGCTCGCGGCGTTCCTCGGGGTACTCGAGGGTCTTGAGCCGGCCCCCGCCGCCGGCCCACTTGCCGACGCTGCCGGCCATGTGCTTGAGCGTCGTCCCCAAGCCCTTGAACACCTCGGGCAAGAAGAAGGCCTCCGCCGCGTTCAGGGGCGGCAGGTCTACGTTCAGGGTCTGGTCGTCTGAGATCATGTCGTATCGCCCCAAGGCACGGGCCAAGGCCGGGGGCAGGGCACGCTTGCCACTACCGCTCTCATTGTCGGGTCTTGTGGCACGGGGTCAAACGGCGTGCAAAAAAACAGGGCCGGCGCGGTGCCGGCCCTGCCAGTATTGGATCTATCGCAATGGCTCAGCGGCGGCGGCGGAGCAGCGCCAGCCCGCCCATCGCAAACAGCGCGACCGAGCCCGGCTCGGGGACCGCGGCGACCCCGTAGTCGGCGAGGGTCGAGCCCCAGTTGGCGGTGAGGATGCTCAGGTCGCCGGCCCCGATGACGCCGTCGGCGTCGAAGTCGCCGGCCGTGCCCGCGGCGACCGAGTCGCCCCAGGCCGCGAGGATCATGTCCAGGTCGGTGGCATCGACCACGCCGTCCTGGTCCACGTCGCCTGCGATCGCGACCAGGTCCCACCGAAGGTGGTAGGCGCCGTCCGAGTTGCCGAAGTCCGTGCGTGTCTCGCCGATCTCGACGTAGTAGTCGCCCGTGCCGTTGGCACGGAAGGTGGTGCTGATGTTGGTGCGGTCGGAGCCGCCGAGGTTGGCGTAGTAGACCTCGTTGGTGCCGGTGGTGTCGAAGATGGTGACGTCGCTGTAGAGGATCTGCGTTTCCTCGTAGCGGAGCATGTACAGCGCGCCCTCGACGACATCGGCACTGAAGCGGTCCTCGTCGGCTTCCCAGTTGATCTCGCCGAACCGCCACTCGCCGTTATTGAGCCAGGTGGCGTCTGCGCTGGTATCGTCGTGGTCGTCGAGCTGGACGCCCCGGTCGTACGAGCCGGAGATGTTGGTCGTGTTGTTGAGATCGACCAGCATGTAGGCGCTGTTGTTATGGTTGTTGGACTCGATCATCGCGTTGTCGGGGTCGATCGTGACTTCGAGCCAGTAGACGCCGGTGCCGTTGAGCCCGCCGTTGAAGTTGCCCTGCCCGTCGGTTGACAGACCGGTGATATCGATGGATTGTCCGTCGAGGCCGGAGCTGTAGATGTCGGCGTACCCGGCCGAGATGCCGGTGTGCCCCCGGCCACAACCGCTGTAATAGATCGGTTGACCATTCGAGCCCGTCGTAGAGTTGTTGTAGAGGTCGGCGTCGAACTGGTCGAGGTTGATCATGCAGAAGCTGATCTTCTCGCCGGAGGCGACCACGTCGCCGATGCCGTTGCCTTCGGTGACTTCGTGGAGCTGCTGGATCGCGTAGCCCTCGAAGTGGAAGTGGCTGTGGCCGGGGTGGTTGATGAAGTTGCCGACCTGCACGTCCATGTAGTCGTTGTAGGTCCCGCCGATCTCGTAGAGACGCTGGTAGACATCGATGTCGTTGTCACCCACCTGGCTGGGGTCGTCCCAGATCTCCAGGTGGCCGACACCCGCGTTGAGCGGCGCGGTCGAAAGACGGATCTCACTGCCGTTGATCACCCAGCCGTGTCCGTAGCGGAGGTTGCCGCTGATCCAGGGCATCATGTCCGGCAGCAGGTAGTTCTCGTACTGGGCGGCGGCCTGACCGGCCAAGAGTCCCGCCACCAAGGCACCGGTAGCAACAGAGACCCGGTTCCGGGACGAACGGCTCGAAAACTTCAGCATGGATCCTCCACTCCTGTCAGGGAAGGGTGAACAAATACCTGTCGGCTGCGGTCAGCCGATCCAGTCCCCATGTCGAGTAAGAATAGGGGATAACCAGTAACGGTACAACTGTTCTTACGCAAAAAATCGCGCCAAACCCCAGAAACGGCCCGCATGTCGGCCCTTAGTCCCCGCGCCAGAACCGCGGGGCCAGCAGGACGAGCAGGGCGTAGACCTCCAGCCGGCCCAGCGCCATCAGCAAGCTGAGGACCCACAGCGACGCGGGGTGCATCCAGCCGTAGTTCTGCGTGGGACCCACGCCGTGCAGGCCGGGGCCGACGTTGCAAAGCGTTGATAATGAAGCGGTAAAGGCCGTCTGGAAGTTGCATAGCTCGCTCGGCTCGATCAACTGGACCGCGAAGCAGCCCAGCCCCGTCAGCAGCCCCATCACGATCAGGTAGGTCAGGGAGGAGAGTTTCAGTTCGTCGTCGATGACGCTCTTGCCGACCTTCAGCGGCCGGACCACGTTCGGCCGGAACGCCCGCTCGAGGGCCTGATAGATGACCTTGATCACGATCCAGAACCGGATCACCTTCAGGCCGCCGGCCGTGGACCCCGCGCACCCGCCGATGAACATGAGCCCGATCAGCAGGCCGACGCTCAGCTCCGGCCAGAGGTCGTAGTCGGCCGTGCCGAACCCCGTGCCGGTCTGCATCGACATGGTCTGGAACGAGGCGAAGCGGATCGACTGGAAGAGCCCGGCCTCGATCACCCGGCCGGTGGTGGTCACGATCGAGCCGCCCATGATGTTGACCGCGATCAGCGCGGTCACGGCCAGCTTGAGCACGAGGTACACCCGCAGCTCCACATCCTTCCACGCGATCGACCACCGGCCCTGGACCATGTGGAAGAACAGCACGAAGTTCACCCCGGCGATAAACATGAACAGCGTGGTCACCAGGTCCAGCGAGACGGAGTCGTACCCGCCGATGCTGGCATCGTTGGTGCTGAGCCCGCCGGTGGACATGACCGAGAACGCATGGTTCAGGGCCTCGAACCAGTTGACCGCGCCGGTGGCGCGCATGAGCACGATGCAGGCGAGCGTCAGGCCGAGGTAGATCAGCCAGAGCACGCGCGCGGTCTCGCGGACCCGTGGGCGGACGCCGCCCTGGTCGGCGGTGGACTCGGCCTGGAAGAGCTTTTTCCCGCCGGTGCCCGTCGAGGGGAGCACCGCGACAAACAGCACGACGATCCCCAGCCCGCCCAGCCAGTGCGTGAGCGACCGCCAGAGCAGCAGCCCGTTGGGCAGGTCGCCGATGCGTTGCCCCTCGCTGCCCAGGACCGTGGCGCCGGTGGTCGTGAGGCCGGACATCGCCTCGAAGTAGCAGGCGGTGAACGAGCGGAAGATGTGCGTCTCCCCCCCGCCGTCGGCCCGGGCCCAGAGCCAGAACGGCAGCGCCGCGAGCGCCGCGCCGATCAGCCAGCTGATCGCCACCAGCAGCAGCGCCTCCCGCCGGGCCATGGACTTGTCTTTCTCTTTCGCCCCGGCGAGGTAGAGCCCGCCGCCCACGGCCAGGCCCAGCACCACGGCGATGCCCAGCGACCGTGCCGCCAGCGCCTCGCCCGGGCCCCCGCCGCCCGACAGGAACGACAACGCCTCGTAGGCCAGCGACGCCGCCATCGCCAGCGACATCACCGCCAGCAGCAGCCCGAACTGTCGCAGCACGTACAGGTAGTTCATCACGCCCGGCCAACCGCCGGCTCCGAGGCCGAAACAACAAAGGCGGTGCGTGATGCACCGCCTTCTCCACTAGCCACATGATACCACGCCGCGCTATCGGGCCGCCTTCCACCCAAGGGGTTAGACCGAGACGGCCCCCACGGCGCTCCGCTTGCTCAGCTTGGTCCCGAACAGCTTCGCCAGGTCCTTCTCGATCTTGGCCGGGCCGATCAGCACCGCGGTGTCGCCGGCCTGGATCGTGTCCCCCGCGCCGGGGATATAGACCGACTCGCCCCGGTTGATCGCCGCGACCAGGCAGTGGCTGGGGAACTCGATCTCCGCGAGCTTCTTGCCCAGGACCTGCTCGGCCTTGTCCGTCACGTGGACCTCGTACAGCTCCGCGATGCCCTCGGACAGCGTCGCGAGGTGGCGCAGGTCCCGGTGGTCCAGCAGCCGAAGGAACTCGATCACCGCGGTCGCCCGCGGGCTGAACGCGCGGTCCACGCCCACGTGCTCGATCAGGTGCAGGTACGTTGGCCGCTGCATGACGCACATCGACGTCTTCGCTCCCCGCGTCTTCGCCAGCGCGGCCGCGAGGATGTTCGTCTCCTCGTCGTCGGTCGCCGCGATGAACGCGTCCGCCTGGTCGACGCGCTCTTCCTGCAGCACGTCCGAGTTGATCACGTCGGCGTTGATCGTCGTCACCCACTCGAGCTTGGGGGCCAGTTCCTTGGCGCGGGCCTCGTCGGAGATCAGCATCCGCACCGACAGGTTCAGCCGCTTCAGCTCCCGGCAGAGCCAGACGCTCTGCGTCGAGCCGCCCATGATGATGATCTTCCGCCGGCCCGATTGCTCGGCGTTGTAGTACTTGCTGGTCTGATCAAACCCCTTGGCCTCGCCGAGCACGGTCACGACGTCGCCCTGCTGGATCACCGTGTCCGCGGCGGGGACGAACGGCTCGCCGGCCCGGCTGATGCAGGCGATCAGCGAGGTGCCCGGGGCCTTGAGCTCGCGCAGGGGCAGGCCCACCGCCTTGCTCGACGCACTGACCTCGACGCGCTGCATCTCGACCTTGCCGCGGGCGAAGTTCTCGACCGCGATCGCGCCCGGGCTCCGCAGCGCCGCGGCGATCGCCTGGGCCGTCGTGTATTCCGGGCACACCAGGTGGTCGATGCCCAAATGCCGGGCGTAGTCCAGGCCCCGCCCCTCAAAAAAGCCGGAGTGGTGCACCCGCGAGATCGCGGTCTTGCAGCCCAGCCCCTTGGCCACGGCACAGGACAGCAGGTTGACCTCGTCGACATTCGTCGCCGCGACCAGCAGGTCCGCCTTGTCCACGCCCGCGGCGAGCTGGACCTGCGCCTCGGCGCAGCTGCCCACCAGCGAGCCGACATCCATCAGCTCATCGACCTCCGCGAGCTTCGCGGGGGACTGGTCGATGATCGTGATGCTGTGGCCGGCCGGTGCCAGGACCTCGGCCGTGTGTCGGCCGACCTCGCCCGCGCCGCAGATGACGATATTCATAAGCGTTCTCGCGTTGCGTCATCCCCCCAGTCCGTCCCGTGCTAGGGCTGGGTATCGCCGGGCAGCGGGACATCGAACAGGCGGTCGCCGGGGAACGCGGGGGTGGGCGGCTGCTCGCGCTGGGTCGGCCCGGGCACGATGCCCAGCCGGCGCATGCGGTCGGGGATCTGCAGGTGGTTGGGGTTGATCCAGTAGGCCCAGCGGAGGGACTGGGCGGCGCGGCCCTGGTCGCCGATCGACTCGTAGAAGTCGGCGATCTCGAGGTAGATGTTCTCGTCGCGGTTCTTGCTGAAGTAGGCGGCCTTGCGGTAGGCGAGCGCTGCGCCGTCGACGTCGCCGGCCTTGGCGAGGAAGCGCGCCTGCCGGGCGTAGTCCTGCCAGGTCCCGTAGCGGTCGATCTGCGCGCGGAGGAAGGCGTACAGCTCGTCGGGCCGGTCCTGGTCGAACAGCGACCGCGCCATCGCGTCGAGGATCTTGGGGGTCCACTCGGGGTTGCGGTCCTGCACCGCGAGGGCCTGGCCGAGCTGGGTCTGGGCCTGCACGGGCTCATTGAGCTCGAGGTGGCAGAGCCCGAGGTAGTAGTGGCCCTCCCAGTCGGAGCGCGCCTGCTGGGTGACCTCGATCAGCCGGTTGCGGGCCGCGACATAGTCGCCCTGGGACATCTCGTCCCGGGCCAGCTGCTTCTGGTGGTGGGCGTTGTACCCACAGCCCGCCAAGGGCAGCCCCAGCACCAGCGCCGCCAGCCACACACACCACCGCCTCATCGACAAACGCATCATGGTTTCGCTCTTCGTCCTGCCAAGCGCCCCGGCACCGACATCGGCGGCGGGGAATCCCGGCGATCCCATGAGGATATGATCGCCCCAGCCCACTGACAAACCCCGGCGCTGGAAACCGACACCGCTGCGTCTCACCCCGCCCTGCCTACCGCGCCATACCGCATGCCGACCTGCCGCTTCGCCATCCTGGAGCACACGACCGACGCGGGCGTCCACCACGACCTGCTCATCGAGGACCCGGCCCTGGCCGCCGAAGCCGAGCCGGCCGACGACCCGGGCGACGCCCTGACCCTCTGGGCGGTGCGGATCGACCCGCCGCCTGGGGCGTGGCTTGCGCGGCAGCCGCTGTTGCTCACACCGCTCCCGCCCCACCGGGCACGCTACCTCACCTACGAAGGCCCGCTCACCGCCGGCCGGGGGAGCGTCCGTCATCTCGCCGACGGGTACGCGGAGGTGCGCTGCGGGCCAGACGAGGCGCGGCACATCCGCCTGACCCTCGACGGCCCAACGCTGGCGATCGTGGTCCCCCAAACCGTTGACGATCAGCCCCTTCGGGCCACCGTCACCGCTGTCAACGGCTGAGCCCGCTGAACATGCGCCGGCCTTGGTCGCCCCGTGCCCATCCGTTACACTCAAACCGGCTCACCGGATCGGCCGCCCGTCTCCCATCTGCAGCGAGGAATCCCATGACCCCACCCCCCGAACACGCGGACGACAAACAACTGCTCGACGACGCGATCCCCATCCCGATGGATGAGCTGGAAGACGCGGAAGAAGCCCTCGACGAGCTGGCCCCGCTCGAAGTCGAGGGGGTCGTGGACAACGACGCGGCCGGTGCCGCCAAGGCCTCTAAAAAGATCCAACAGTTCACACAGCGCAAGCCCCACGAAGACCACTGGAACCGCACGCCCAACGTCACCGGTGCCGGGGCGATCCACGTCAAAACCTTCGTCACCAAGCTCCGGCTCGACGCCATCGAGCACCTGGACGAGCAGGTCAACGAGTGGCTGGACGCCCACCCCGAGTACGAGGTCAAGTTTGTCAGCACGACGATCGGCAAGCTCGTGGGCAAGAACACCGAGGACGCGATCTTCATGAACGTCTGGGTGTGACCGGCCGACACCACGCATCCATGTGAGGGGCGGGTGTAACCCACACCGGCCACAGCCGTCCCTTACCCCCTGGCCCCTGACTCGGCCGATCCCTGCCCGCCTGGAGAACGCGATGCCGCAAACTCGCAAGACGACCGCAACACGCCCGCTGTGGTTCGCCGCCCTGGCGGTGATGGCGCTGGCGCTGATGCTGGTGGGGCCGGGCCTGCAGCCGGTGGCCGAGGCGCGTCCCGGCGCATCCTCCTCCAACCGCCAAGCCTCGCCGAGTTCGACCCGCCGGCCGCGATCGGGGGCGATCCGCTCGACCCGCGCCACGCCCACCCGGCCGACCTCCGCCGCCTCGGCCAACATCGCCGCCCGGGTGCAGCGCGCCGCCAGCCCGAGGCAGGCCCAGAGCACGCAACGCAACGCCACCCCGCGCGAGTCGGTCACCCGCGCCCGGTCCACCAGCGGGTCGATCCGCGGCAACTCCTCCCGCGCCGCGAACCGACGGGCCTCGGTCCAGAGTCTCACCGGCGCTTACCGCCCCGCCGACCCCGCGCCGCTCCGCAACGGCGGCACGCCCAGCCCAGGCGCCGGTGCCGCGGGCAGCCGCGGCAGCGTCAGCAGCAACAGCTCGCTGGGCACGCAGGTCAGCCGACTCAGCCAGCAGGTCAACGAACTGCGGCAGTCGGTCCGCCTGATCGAGGCCAACGCCTATCAAAGCGGCTGGATGGCGGGCCAGGCCTTCACCCGCTCGCTGATCAACGAGGCCCGGCTGAACAACCGGCCGTAACGCTCCACGCAAACCACGGACCCCCGCCGTCCAACGCCCCGCTACTCGCGGGCGTCGCGGTAGGCCTGCAGCCGTTCGACGACCGCGGGCCGGACGTCCTCGGGGGCGGACTGCGCCGCCTGCTGCTGGTGGGTGACCGCGAGGTTCAGCCGGCCGTCGGCGAACGCCGCGGCGGCGAGCGTGTCCAGGAAGAACCACCGGTTGTCCGGGCTGACCGTCTCGAGCGCCTCGGCGTCGGGTTCCGCCGTGGGGTCCACCGGGACGATTGCAGCGGCCGCGGCGTCGAACCGCGCGAGCGCCTCGGTCGCGAGCGTGTACGCCTGGCTCGGCCGACGCTGCGCCTCTTCGGGGCAGCCGGCCCGGAGGCGCGCAAGCCGGACCGTCGCGTTGATGCCGACCGGCGACGCCTCGGCACGCAGCAATTCGTACTCCGCGATCGCGTCGGCGTAGCCGCCGGCCGACTCGTAGACCGCCGCCCGGCTGAGGCGCGCCTGCGACACCACGGCCGGGTCGGCCCCGGGCATCTCGGTCACCGCGGTGAGGTCCACCAGCGCCTGGGCCGGGAGGTTCAGCGACGCGTAGCACTGCCCGCGCGTCATCCGCAGCGCCGCGTTGTCCGGCAGCCCGGCCACCGCCAGGTCCAGGTCGATCAACGCCAGCTCCGGCTCGTCCATGACCAACAGCGCCGCCCCGCGCCGCGCCCGCGCCTCGACATCACCCGGGTCCGCGGCGATCTGCGCCGTCACCGCCGCGAGCGATCGCTCGACCTCCGCCGCCTCAGGCTCGCCCAGCGCGTCGAAGACGGCGGCGCGCCGCGCGTACGCGGCCGGGTCGTCCGGCGAGAGCCGCGCCGCCGCGTCCGCGTCCCGCAGCGCCTGCTCCAGCGTGCCCGCTTCGAGGTGCGCCTCGGCCCGCAGCGCGTAGGCCTCGGGCGCGAGGGGCGACTGCTCGATCACCGCGTCGAAGTCCGCGATCGCGCGACCGGTCTCACCCTGCGCGAGGTAGGCCGAGCCGCGCCAGAGCTTCGCGTCCAGGTCGTCGGGGCTGAGCGCCAGCACCGCGTCGAAGTCGGCCAGCGCGCCCTTCGCGTCGCGGCGTTCCAGCTTCGACACGCCTCGGTTAAACAATGCCCCGGCGTGCTCGGGGTCGTCGTGGATCACCGCGTTGTAGACCGCGATCGCTTCTTCCCATTTGCCGGCCTCCTGCAGCGCGATGCCGTCCTCGAACGCGTCGGCCGAAGACGAAGACGACGACCCGCCGCAACCAACCGCGCCGACCAGCAGGCCCGCCGACAACGCGCCGGCAAACAGCCACTTCCGGCCGAAGCGCGCAGGGCCCGGACGCCCGCTGCACACCGCATCGGAGGCGAGCGTTCGCTTGTTCGCTTCGGCGTGAATCAGGCGGGTGCGGGTGGTGTGCATCTCAGGTCCTCGCGTGGGGCGCGGTCGGTTCGGCGGGGTGCGGTGTCCATCTACTCTTCATACAGGATCGTGGTCGGCCGGGGGTTCGCCGTCAGCCGGCTGGCGCGGACCCAGATGCGGCCGTCCTCGATGCGGTGGGAGTTGGGCCGGCGGGCGAGCACCTCGAAGTGGGTCCACGCCACCCAGAGCCCGTCCCGGCCCTGGCCGAGCGCGGCCTGCATGAAGCCCTGCTGCTCGGCCTGCTCGATCTCGATCGCCAGCATCGGGTCGATCGGCGCGATCGACGAGCGGTAGGCCTCGTCACCCTCGGGCGTGTACGCGACGAGCACGAGGCGGGCCTGGCCCTGGTAGTCGGCGATCGCCGGCAGCCCCTGTACCGCGTCGACCTGCGGCAGGTTGTTCTGCAGCGTGTAGACCCAGCCGTCTCGGCCGGACGCCATCTCGACCAGCCGGCTGTAGCCGTCCTGCAGCGGCGCGAGCCGTTGGAACCGCGCCTCGCCCGACGCGGTGTAGCCCCAGAGCCCGGCCTGGCTGAACCGGCCGGCCTGGGCGCGGTCGTAGACGTTGCCCGCCAGCGTCAGCCCCGGCCCGCCGCCCGCGTAGGCCGACACCACCGGGCGGTTGTGCTCGAACGCGGTCTCCGTCAGCGTGCCGGCCCGGTCGATCAGCGTCGCCTTCGCCGTGTCGATCACCCACACGCCATCCGGGCCCGGGGCGAACAGCGGCCAGGACCGCAGCGAGCGCGCCTCCATGTACGCGACCCACTCGCGCGTCGAGCCCTCCGAGATGCGCGTGACAAACAGGTCGTTGCGCGGGCCACCCACCCCCATCGCGAAGACGTGGCCGTCGTCGTCGGCCGCCACGCCGAGCATCTTCACGTCCGGGTCGCTGCCGGGCAGGCCCTGCACCACGCGCAGCGGCTGGCCGTCGCTGGTCAGCGCGAACAGCCCGGTGCCCGAGGGCACATAGATCACGCCGTTGCGGTCGGCCGTGATCGTCTGCTTCGCCTCGAAGATGAACTGCTCGTTCTCATCCATCGGGACCGCGTGCTCCCACAGCGACTGCCCGGCGCTGCCGAGGCGAGTGATGACAAACTCGGGGCGCAGGTTGTCGATGACTTCGGGGTCCTCGAAGCGGTAGGTACGGATCGCCACGCCGCCGTCGGGCAGCACCACGAGGTCCGGGCTGAACGAGCCCTGCGGCAGGTCGACCGTGCACTCGGCGACCAGGGCCGGCGACAGCCGCACCCGCGCCGCCCGGCTAAGCACCGGGTCCGTCGCGCTGCCCGTGCCGCCCGCGACGCTCGGTGTCAGGGTCACGGTGTAGTCGCCGTAGTCCGGGTACGGGTGGTGCAGCACCAGTTCCGCATGCGCGGGCTGGCCGAGCCGGCGGGCCGGGTTCGCATCGACCTGTACCGGCACGGTCTGCGGCGGGCTGCCATCGCCCCAGTCCACGGTCAGGGCCTCGAGGCCCCCGTTCTCCGGCGGGCGGGCGTGCACCACCGCCATCAGCGTGTCGTCCAGCCCGCGCACCGCCACCAGTTCTGCCGAGGCCAACCCGTGCAGCGGGTCCGTGCCCTGCAGCAATTCATCGCCGTCGTTCACGCCGTCGCCGTCGGTGTCGGCCCGCTGCGGGTTGAGCCCGAGTGTGCGCTCGGTGCGCTCGCCCAGCCCGTCGCGGTCGCTGTCACGGATGTAGATCAGCCGGACCTTCTGGTCCGAGTCGAACCGGCGTTCCGTGAGGTCGATCCCGTTCTGCAGCGGGTTGAAGTACTCGGAGGTGACCTCCCGGCCGTTGTCGGTCAAGACCTCGATCACCCAGTACGCTCCGCCCGAGGGGTCGAGCGCCCGGCCGTCGAGCATCTTCAGCCCCGGGTACGTCTGCGCCATGCCGTCGTCGAACCGCCACAACTCCGTGCCCAGCGCGTAGTCGAGCCCGAGCACCTCGCCGAGCATCTTCCCCAGCGTCACGCCGGACAGGTCCTCGTCGTACGCGGCGACAAAATGGGTCTCGGGCGCCTGGCCGTCGCCCCAGTCGATCTCGACCGTGACCGTGTTCGAGAGGATCTGGTCGTAGCGGAAGTCGAACGAGCTCTGCCCGCGGTCCTGCAGCTCGTAGTGCAGCGTGCGGACGATCATCGGCCCCTCGCTCAGGAGGAACTCGGCCTCTTCCAGCTCAAGCACCGCGCGGAACACGATGCCGCTGACCGGCTCGCCGGGGACAAATGATGTGATCCCGGTGAAGATCTGTTCCGACTCCGGCTCGAGCTGGCCGATGTCGATCATCCGCCCGGACACGGGGTCGTACTTCTGAAGACCGAGCGCGAGCGTCCGCAGCGTAAACGCGAGGTAGCCGGTGTTGACCAGGTCCACGGCGACCTCGACGCGTCCGCCGGTGTGCGTCACCTCGTTGGAGGCGCTGAACCCGCGGGACTCGGTCACGGTCTCGCGGTGGTCGCGGGTCTGGCTGCGCGACCAGTTCATCGAGTTTTCCTGGGCGAGCGACGCCGTGACCGACGAGCTGACCTCCGCCGTCGACCCCGCGTTCATCCCGACCGTCGCGGAGACCCGGCTGCCCATCGTCGCGCTCAGCTCGGCGCGCACCGAGCTGCCCCCGCCGGTCGTCGTGCTGTAGCCCTGGCTGTTCTCGACCGACCAGCTATTGTCGAAGCTCTTGGTCGAGGCGTCGCTGAGCGTGTGCGTGATGTAGACCCGCGGCACATCGTTCACGCGGACCTCGAGCCGGGGCACGTCCGCGAGCAGCGGGTTGAAGCGGTACCGGTTGGTGCTGCGTGAGCGGTAGTCGAGCAGTTCTTCGCCGTCGGTAAAGCCGTCGAAGTCGGTGTCCGCGTCGAAGGGCGAGGTGCCCAGTTGCAGCTCCAGCGCATCGGGCAGGCGGTCGCCGTCGCTGTCCTGCCCGGCGAGGTCCTCGTCCCGGATCTCGGCATCCAGCGCACGGGCGGGCTGTGGCGGGTCGTTCGGTTCGCCGTCCGCCGCCTCGCCGGAGCCCGAGCCCGAGCCGCCGCACCCGGTCCACCCCGCCATGGCAACAGCGAGCAGCGCCGCCGCAGGGCGCGTCCAATGTCGCCGTCCACGGGGCGGTTGAATAGGCACGGTCGGCGTCATGGTCGGTGGACTCGTGTCGGTGTGAGAGATGGGCGGGAACCCGAATCGCAAGGCGTCAGCCGCTTCGCCAGTGTAACGCATCGCCCCCCACGCGAGGCCCGGCCCCGCCGATCCGTCGCCGGGAGAGGAAGGACGGAAACAAGGCCGATGCGATACGCCCGGGGCCGCCGGTCCCTTGTAAACTCTGTCCGCCGACTGTGGATCCGTCGCCTAACCAGCGGACGTCATCGCTCACCCTATCCGGGGCCGGACATGCTGCTCACCGAATCGGACCTGACACACATCCAGGACCTGTACGACCGCGGGCTGTACCTGCAGGGTTACGAAGCGGCGCTTGCGATCGCGCCGCTGCAGGACTGGCGCGGGCCCGCCGGTCGTATCCTCGCGGCCCGGCTGGCGGGCAACCTCGGGTCGGGCCGGCTGGGCAGCGTGCTCTACGCGCTGTCGTTCCGCGAGCACCCCGACCACGAGCGGGCGAGGTACTTCGGCGCCACCGCCGCGCTGCGCCGCCTCGGGCCCTACCCGACGCTCAAGCTGATGGACCGCCTCGGCGACACGTGCGGCGAAGACGACGGCCAACGCGCCGAGTGGCTCGCGCTGCGCGGCTACTGCTATGCGCAGCTCCGCGACTTCGAGTCGGCCGACCGCGACATCGGTCGCGCGCTGGAGATGGCGCCCCAGCGCCGCTGGCTCGCGGTGCAGCACGCGGGCATCCTCGAAGCCGAAGACCAGTACCCCGAGGCGCTGCGGGTCATCGAGAACTGCCTGGAGCGGCACCCCTGGTACCGGCCGGCGGTGCAGTCCGCCGCGCACCTGCGCGAGCTGAACGGCAACCCCGACGGCGCGATCGAGCTGCTCACCGAGGCCTGCGAGCGGCTCGAGTGCGGCGACCTGCACATCCACCTCGCCGGCCTCCACCGCGACCGCCAGCGCATCGAGCAGGCCCGCGAGCAATACGACCTCGCCGCGGCCAAGTACCCGCTGCTGGACGAGGTCGCCGGCGACTCCTGGCTCAACCGCGTCCGGTCCGACCTCGCGTGCCAGCTCGGCGACTACGAGCTGGGGCTGTCGCTGCTCAAGCGGATCCAGAAACGCTACAAGGGCCACTTCCACAAGAAGGTGCAGGCCACGCTCGAAGCGAACCAGTGCCGGGGCACGAGCAAGCAGCTGGACGTGCCCTTTGTCCGCCAGCACCACGTGACCTGCGCCCCGGCGACGCTGACGATGCTCGCCCACTACTGGGGCAAGGAGGCCGAGCACCTGCAGATCGCCGACGAGATCTGTTACGACGGCACGCCCTACCACGCCGAGCGGCGCTGGGCCGAGGAGCAGGGCTACACCGTCCGCGAGTTCACGCTGACGCCCGAGGCCGCCCGAGGCCTGATCGACCGCGGCGTGCCGTTCACCTTCTCGACCGTCGAGCCGACCAATGGCCACCTGCAGGCGGTGATCGGCTACGACACCGCGCGCGGCGTCCTCCTGCTCCGCGACCCGTTCTACCCCAGCGTCGGCGAGGTCCTCGACAGCGCGCTGGTCGATCGCTACGGGCCCTACGGCCCGCGTGCGATGGCGCTGGTCCCGCCCGAACAGGACGGCCTGCTGGACGGGCTCGACCTGCCCGACGCCGCGGCGTGGGACCTGACCCACCAGATGCGCTGCCACCTCATCGAGCACCGGCGCGATGAGGCGGTCGCCAGCGTCGAAGCGCTCGAGCGTAAGTACCCCGGGCACACGCTCGCGCTGGGGGCGCGGCTGTCGCTGGCCGACTACGACGGCGACACGACCGCACGGCTGGAACGTGTCGAGCAGCTGCTGGACCGCTACCCCAAGTGCCCGGCGATCGCGTTCCGCAAGTTCATCTGCCTCAACGAGCAGGGCCGGCAGACCGAGGCCGCGGCACTGCTCGACGAGTGGCGACACAAGAAGGAACGCCATCCGGTCTTCCTCGAAGAGTACGCCCGGCTGATCAGCCGCGACGCGCGCCAGGAAGACCAGGCCTACCTGCTGCTGCGTGAGGCGGTCCGCCGGGGCTCGCGCGTCGGCGAGAACTACTACAACCTCGCCGGGCTCCTGTGGTCCCGCAAGCAGCAGGAAGAGGCCACGACGCTCTACCGCTACGCCGCCTGCCTCAACGACCACCGCGAGGGCTACGCGATGGCGTACTTCCGGGCCCAGCGCGTGCTCGGCAACGAACAGCAGACGCTTGAACTGCTGCAACGCCGGCTCGAACGCTTCGGCACCAAGTCCGCCGGCCCCGCGCGGACGCTCTTCGAGGCCTGCCGACTCCTCGGCCGGACCCACGACGGGATCGACGCGCTCCAGCGCGCCATGGAGCTCCGCCCCGACGACGGCGACCTGATGCTCTACGCCGCCAACGAGCTCGGGGTCGTCGGCCGATACGACGACGCGATGGACCTGCTCCAGCGCGCCAAAGGCAAGACCCACGAGACGGGCTGGCTGCGCGCCGCGGCGTTCCTCGCCCGGGACAGCGGCGACAACAACGCCGCGCTAAAACACTGGGAGCGCGTAGCCGAGCTGTCCCCGCTCGATGTCGTGGCTCAGCAGGAGCTGGCCGACCTCAAGGCACGGGTCGCCGGCCCGGAGGCGGGGGTCGAGCACCTGCGCGCGTGCGTCGACCGGTTCCCCTACCACCTCGGGCTGCTGCACGCGCTGTACTCGGCCGTCCGCGGACGCTCGCTGGAGGAGAGCGACGCCGTCCTGCAGCGCATCCTCGAGCACCACCCCCACGACGCGTGGGCCCACCGCGAGCGCGGCTACAACCTGATCCAACGCCCCAACGGGCTCGAAGAAGCCCAGCGTTCCTGCGAGACCGCCTACGCCATCGACCCCCGCGCACCCGAGACGCTCGGCCTGCGCGGACGCATCGCCCGGCTGCAGGGCCGGCCCGACGACGCCCGTCACGAGTTCCGCCAGGCGGTCCTCAGCGAGGTCGACTACACCTTCGCGATCGACGAGCTGGTCGACCTCGCGCCCGACCGCGACGCCCGGCGCGAGGTGCTCGCCTTCGTCTTCGAGCAGATCCAGGCCCAGGCCGTCTTCGGCGACAGCATCGCCGGCTACGCCCACGCGGCCCGCCGCGCGCTCGACGACACCCAGATCGAGCAAGACCTCCGCGCGATCCTCGCGCAGCGCGAGACACTCCACCGCGCTTGGGCCGCGCTGATCGACCACCTGCTCCGCGCCGGCCGACACGACGCCGCCCGCGAGACCGCGCAGCAGGCCGTCGAACGCTTCCCGCTGGTCACGCCGCTCTGGAACCGGCTGGCCGAGATCGAACGCGTCCGGCTGGACCGCCCGGCCCAGGTCCGCTGCCTGGAGCAGGCGATCGCGATTTCGCCGGACAACCGCATGGCCGTGCGCGAACTCGCCGAGGTCTACCAGTTCGACGGACGGATCGATGACGCCGCCGCGCTGCTCGAACAGGCGATCGACCGCAACCCGCACGACACCGCCGCGAGCGGCCAACTCGCCGACCTCTGCTGGGCGACCGGGCAACGCGAGAAGGCCTACACCCTGTCCGCCGACGCCCTGGAGGTCGACCCGTACCACGACCGGCTCTGGAGCAACTTCGCCTTCTTCGCCGGGGTGCTCGGCCGCGAGGACGATGTCAACGCGCGGGCCCGCGCCGTCGCCGAGCAGCGCCCCGGAGAGCCGAACGCGTGGATGACCGTCGCGTACCACCTGCAGGGCGCTGAGTGCCTGCCCGAGCGGATCGCGGCGGTGGACCGCGCGCTCGAGCTGGCACCGTTGTTGTACGAGGGCTACGACCTCAAGGCGCAGCTCCTCTGCGACATGCGGCGCTACGACGACGCGCTGGCCGCCTGCGACCCCCCCGCCCTCGGGGGCGACGTGCCCTACAACCTGCGCGGCCGAGCCGCCTGGGTCGAGGCGGACCGCGGCCGGGTCGAGACCGCGCTCGAACAGATGTGGGCGCTGGTCGAGGAGCACCCCGACTACACCTGGGGCCTCGAGCAGATCTGCAACTGGTCCGCGCACACCGGCGACCTGCCCGCGCTCACGAAAGCGTCGGACCGCCTGGTCGAGATCGAGCCGGACAACCCCGCCTTCCTGAACTACCGCGCGTACGCCGCGATGACCGCGATCGAGAAAGGCACCCTCAGCAAAGCGGAGAAGGCCGAGAAACGCGCCCAGGCCAAGCAGGACCTCCGGCACGTCGCGCAGCTCGACCCGGCCAACAGCTACAGCGCGGTCAAGCTCATCGACCTGCACCTGGAAGACAAGGAATACCAGCCCGCCCTCGACGTGCTCGCGGCGACCGAGGGCTACCTCCGCGACGAGGAGTGGCACGGCAAGGCCGTCGCGATCTACGCCCAGCAGGGCGAGAAGGACGCCTGCCGCG
Source organism: Phycisphaerae bacterium (assembly GCA_030425705.1). Classification (GTDB taxonomy): domain Bacteria; phylum Planctomycetota; class Phycisphaerae; order Phycisphaerales; family Phycisphaeraceae; genus JAHQVV01. The sequence goes on along the minus strand of JAUHZU010000001.1, from coordinate 597,585 downwards.
ATGCGCTGACGCAGCTCTTCAAGGTCCCGACCGACAACACCGACCTGCTCGCGTACGCCATCGAGCAGGCCAGCAAGATCGGCGTCGCCGACCCGGTCCTCGACCGGGCGATGCAGGAGGACGACACCAACCCCGCTGTCGCCCGGGAATACATCGCCAAGGAGTTGGGCCGCAGGCGGTGGACCCAGGCCCAGGCGAAGGTCGATGCGCTCAAGCAGACCCCGGAGAAATGGGACCACGCCGCCGCCGCGCTGCTCACCGCCTGCGCCCACGAGAAGCCCCAGCGCAAGCGGCTGGTCCGTTTCCTCAACGACAACCGGACCGCGCTCGCCCGAGGCGAGCAGTCCTGGGGCGAGGCCGGCTACGCGATGGTCTGCCACCAGCTCCACCGTATGATCTACCCCCACTTCGAGGGCTGGCGGGAGCGCCCCGGCGTCAAGCCCTGGATGCTCACCAACCTCACCTGCGCCTATCTCAACGAGGGCCGGCTGACCGAGGCCGCCGAGATCGCCGACCACTGCCTCCAGCTCCCGCCCGACCACTCCTTCCCCCACCACCTGACCAACCTCGCGCACTGCGAAGCCGTCGCCGGCGACCCCGCCAACGCGCACGCGCTGCTCGACCAGGCCGTCATCGGACACGAAGGCCCCGGCCTCCGGTTCGAGTACCACCTCGCCCGCGCCGCCGCCACCGCACGCACGCCCGGCCCCGACGCCATGCGCCGGGCCTGGGCCGAGATCAAGACCGCGACCCGTCAGTTCCCCAACTACCGCCAGGACCCCGCCTCGGCCATCACCTTTAAGCGCGCCGTCAAAACCGTCGGCGCCCAGGGCGGCCTCCCCGGCCGACTCCGCGCCTGGCTCCGCCTGATGCTGTGAGGCGTCCGCCTTACCGTTGTCGTCGGACTACAGGTGTGGCTTCTGCCGACGCCGGATAACCACAAAACACTACGACACCCGGGTCACCGGGCCCCTCCTCTTGTCCCGGGCTAATGAGAATGAATGCAGAAACGCATGTGGTCATCGACGCACACGCGACACAGCCAGCACCCCAAGCCCGAACAGCAACAGGGATGTGGGCTCGGGGATCGTAGGGGTCGGCGGCGCATCACTCCCCCAATACTCAAGCACGCCCTGCAGGTCTTCCTCGCCGACCACGCCGTCCCCGGAGAGGTCCCCGCCGGCACGGTTGTAGGCGCCGACAAAGCTGCCCCAGTTGGCGAGGATCAGGTCCAGGTCTTCCACCCCGACGGACCCGTCACCGTCCACGTCCCCCGCGAGCAGGCCGATCAGGCCGATGTCGTTCCCATCACCGGCAGCGTACGTCAGCACCAGGTCGATCCCGCCGGCCGTCGTCGCGAGAGTGAATCCCTCATGCGCGTTGTTGAACTGGTTGGTCCGCGCGCCGGCGATATCGATCAGCAACAGGGTCTCGCCAAATCCGGCGTCGGCGTCGGGCGCGAGTTCAATCTCAAGCCGACCGATCAGGTCGGCGTCCTGGTCAACCGTGACCGGTGTCGGCGGCACGTCTCCGATCAGGAACGTTATGGTGCCCAGGCCACGCAACAGCATCGACCCGCCGATCATCAGGGCCGCCTGGTCTTCGATGCGGAGTTCGCCCTGGCCGCCGACCCCCAGCGTGATAATGGGCACATCGATGTCAAGCACCGAACCGGGGCCGGTGACGATCGCCGTGCCCGAAGAACCCGCGTGCTCGCCGCAGTAGGCGAAGTGCTGGTTAGAGGACGACGCGATCGTCGCCGATGCGCCGTCGGCGACACGGAGCGTGCCATCGCCGTATCGGCCGAGGAACAACTCATCGCCGGTCGCTGTGCTGCCGGCACCGACGACTTCCAGCAGGCCAACGCCGCCATCTCGCCCACGATAAACCGGTCGGCATCCGCAAGTGCTCCGCCCTGGACCCGCAACGTGCCGTTGCCGGACACACCCACCGTCAGGTCCTGCGACACCACCCACGCCGTGCCTGCTCCGTCAAACGCCAACACACCGACCGCGTCATGCGCGAGCGCAACATAACCGGCATCGCTGCTGATCGACAGACCGGAGTTGATCGTGACCGTGCCGTCATCAACACCGAAGAACGCGAGGTTCGCCGAGGGGTCGGACCAGGCCAGGTTGACGATGATGTTCTGATCGGGGAGCTGGTCGTATACAAGCTGACTCGGCAGCGACGCGAAATCGCTCAGGGTGTAATCGCCGCTGATCAGCCAGTAGTCGGCGTTGATCGTGCCGATCCCGCGCAGGTGTTCGGGGAGCGCGAGCGCACTTTCGACATTGAGCGTGCCGTTGTCGAACGAGATAAAACTGCCCGACATACCGGTATCGATGAAAAGCGCCCCGGCTGCGGTGACCACCCCGCCGTCGGTGATGGAGAGCGTTCCCCGGTAGTCGCCGGGCGGTGGGATGTTATCTCGCGTTGTCCCGCCGAGGGTGAGGTTGCCCTCGATCGTCCAGAGCGAGCCGGCTCCATCGACCAGGACATCCGCACGGGCATCGGACTCGCCGAGCCGGTTTTGTCCCACGGCCGCCTCGCCGGTCATGAACGAATCGCCTCCGGTGATATCAAGCGTTGCGGGGTGACGATCGCCCAGGAAGAGTGCGCCGTCGAGGTCCCACGATGCGTTGACCCCCTCGATGTCGACCCCACCGAAGATGCGGTGTTCACCACTGGACGCGAGCGACGCGCCGTTGGAGATACGCAGGCAGTGGTCGGCATTGATCGTGCCGTTGCCGAGCAACGCGTGCGTCGGGGCGAGGCCCCAGACCGTGCTGAGCGTGCCGTTCTCGAAGGAGATCTGGCTGGTATGGACCCCGAGCGGGCCGATGAGCACCCCCCCCCTCGTTGTTCACGACCCCGCCGTTGCTGATCGTCAGGAAACCATCGCGGGTGGCATTCCGGGTGATCCCGCCGAAGTCGATATCACCCAGGTTGTTCCACACCGAACCCGCGCCGTCGATGCTGACGAAACCGGTGGAAGAACCGTCCCCCTCGAACTCGGCCTCCGCGCTTGTAAGCGCAGCGCCATTCAGGACCTCAAGTGTCACCGGACCCCGGTAGCCAAGCTCTAGGCGGTCAAAGACAAACAGGTGCGAGCCCGCCCCCGTTACGGTCGCACGCGAGCCGTTCTGCTGGAGATACAGCCGGTTGATCGCAAAGAGGCTGCCATTGGTGATGTCAAGGGTGCCCGGCGGGCCGATGCCGGACCCGTTGTGGCCAACAAACAAGTTGTCCTGCGCCGTGGCAAACAAGGGGTTGGGGCTTACCGAGCCGGTGGCGGTGACCTCGGCGGCGGCAGGGCTTGCAGAAACCACCGCGACCAGGAGTGTGGGTGGCCAACAACGCACGGGTCGAGAACATACGGCTTAAGGGTTGTGACTGGAATCGCATGGTCATCCCTCGGAACGCGAACTTCAGGGTGGGGAGGCGTGTCGTCAGCAGACTGCGGTTCAACGGCCGCGACGCCTATGAAGCGCACCGAAGAAGGCCAGAAGCAGCACACCACTCGAGGGCTCGGGGATAAAACCCCCCGGCGGTGACCCCGCACTCCAGTTGGCGAGCACGATACCGAGGTCGCCTTGACCGACCACGCCGTCGCCATCCGCGTCGCCGTCGCGCCAGGACCCGGCGAAGGTAGTGTTGCCCCAGTTGGCCAGGAGCATGTCAAGGTCTTCGATATCGACGACCCCATCGCCAGTCAGGTCACCGGGCTCGCCGATCCCAAAGACGCCGGTGAGGTCGTACCGGATGAGCGCGCTCGTGTCGTCGGTAAAGTAGACATGCAATGCGAGCTGGTCCGCGTTGTTGAGGGAGTGCACGCCGCCGCCATCGAGACCGGTGCCACTCGAGGAGACCACATCGACCTCGCGGAAGTCGGGCGTCTCCCCGGGGCCGGCAAGGTTGACCATCATGCCGGTCGCGACGACCAGGACCCGGACCCCGTCGCGGTACGCCCAGATCGCCGAGCCGAACGGGTCCTGGTGGAAATCCAGCCTGAGCTGGGAAGACACAACGACCAGGTCGCGGTCGTTCAGGACCGGGCGGAAAAACACATGCGCGTTCATCCCGGCGATCGCGGGGTCGGTATCGCCCTCCTGGATGACGAGTTCGTAGTTGTCGGGGGAGCCGAACCAGACGCCGTAGTCGCTCTCGCCGGGGAGCGCGTTAAGCCGGCCGATAAACAAGGCGTTTCCGTTCTCGTTGTGGGTCGCGTCTTCGAGGGTGCGCAGACGTGCGGTCCCGTCTCGGTGCGGCAGGTAGTCCCACTCACGGATCATCAGCCGGGGGGTCTGGCCCGGGTCGGCGACCCAGAAGGTCCGGTCGCTGTTGATATGCACCCCCGGGCCGACAAGCTCGGAGAAGAAACTGACCGCGCCGTTATCGAGCAGCTCGAAGGAGGTAAGAGTCTGCATCGTCACGAACGGGTCAAACCCCGGGGCCTGCTGGGTCAGCCGAACGATCTCCTGAACCGTGCCCGTCACGTCGGCATAGATCCCGACCGCTCCCTCAAAGGTGCGTGCTCCGAAGGCGAGTTGGCCCGAGGCGTTGACTTGGGGCGCATCGAGGGAGATGAAGTTGAAACCGGTATCAACACCCTGACCGTCTTCGGACCAATAAGGCGTCAGCGCCCCGGGCAGGCCAAGCATCGTGATACGTTCGAACGTGTCGGGGGACCCCGGCGGGTGATAAGCGTGCGAAAACGACCAATGGCCTCCCGCGCCGTGGTTAAAAGTCCCGCCGAGGTGCCAGTACTGTGCGGGTGGGTCGGTGCCGGGGATGGTCCCGCCGTGGTTGGCGATCAGGTTCAACTCCACAGGCGTACCCGACCAGTACGCGGTATCGTTGGAGCTGTCGATGTCCGGGCCTTCGAGGAACGCGCCAAACGCCACCACCCCGTTGTCGTCGATCGATATGTGGGTGAAGTCCTCGTAGCTCGTAAAGAAATCGTATCCCGCCGCGGGCCGACTCGTCCGGGCCAGCAAGACCAAACCGGTTGCATCCTGATAAAGCCAGATGGCCTGGTTGTTCTCGTTGGTGATACCCGCGCCCGAGAGGTTGCCCTGAAACACCAGGTCACCGCTCTCATTAATCCCGGCGCCCGAAGGCGACACATACACGTTGGGGCCAAACCCCGGGGCGGGCCCGGTCGCCATGATGATCTCGGCCGTAACCGCCGTGGATTCCCCAGCGGACACGGGGAGCACGGCACCCAGTGCCAAACAAGTCAGAAGAAACGGTCTCACCATCCGGAACGCCTTTGCTTTGAAACAACGCCTTGAACTGCCGGGGAGTAGTCTATCAGCGCGGGTTGAGACCGACTACAGTTTTGTTTCGAGGGCCAACCCCAGACAACAGGCCGGTCGACTTCATCCAGTGCATCGCTGGAACAACGCGAGCGAATCTCACCCAGCTTATCAATTCGGACGATGCGGTACGCAAGGGTATTGTCGACGAAAATCCGTATGGTAAGATCACTCGCCGGGGTTTCCGCCGGCGGCATCGGACGAGAAGTGACCCCCACCGGATTCAGATAATGGCTCACCGAACCTTGCTGCGCCTGCTAGCACTTTTTACGCTGTTCTCACAAAGCGCGCTGGCCTCAGGTCTCGCACCCGGCACTATCCTCGTGACCGACATGAGGCGGGATGTCGTGATCGCCATCGACCCGGTCACCGGCGACAGGACCGTCGTCAGTGGCGAAGGCGTCGGCTCTGGTGTTGACATGGATGAGCCCAACGGGATCGCGGTCACATCCAACGGCAGCATCCTGGTCATCGATAACGGCCTGGATGCGCTGCTCTCCATCGACCCGACCACCGGCAACCGGACCATCATCTCAGGGGCCGGCGTTGGCTCCGGGTTGGCTTTCGAGCAGCCCGTGAACGTCGCGGTCGATGCCGTCGGCACGATCTACATCGCGGACCAGCAGCCCAATGACGTGGTGTTTACGATCGACCCGGTCACCGGGAACCGCACGGTCTTTTCAGGCAACGGCGTCGGCTCCGGCCCTGCGCTCGCCAGGCCAATCGGGCTCGCGTTCGAGGCCGATGGCGACCTGATCGTCTCGAACATCCAGAACGATACCGTCCTGGCTTTGGATATCGACACTGGCCAACGCTCCGTGCTGTCGAATGCATCCACCGGATCCGGCCCCGACTTCATCCTCACCACTGGCGTCGCGGTGGGCGACAACGGCACCGTCTATGTGCTCGACGGCGGGTTACTCGCCATAATCGCCATCGACCCCGTGACCGGCGACCGCTCGATCGTGTCCGGCCCCAGCGTCGGGTTCGGCACGGTGTTCACCGCCCCGGTTGGCCTGGATATCGATGCGAACGGCAACTTCCTCGTCGCAGATGGCTTTTTCAATACCAGCGCCGTCTACTCGGTCGATCCGGTCACAGGCAACCGCACGATCCTCTCGGGTTTCGGCGTCGGGGCGGGTGCCGCCTTGGAGGACCCGACTTTCCTCACCGTGGTCCCCATCCCAGAGCCGGGTTCGTTCGCTCTGCTGGTGGTCGGTGCGTTATCTTTTTTCACAAGACGCCGGGGCTGAGAACCGGTCCGTTGTATCGGTATCTAGACGGGGCATACATAACCGCCGACCCCCTCCTACGAAGCAGACACTTCGGCTGCCGGCACACTCACTAACCGACGGTGATATCGGCGGCTTCCACACGACCCGGGGAACGGCCATGCCTCACACCACACAACCCCTCGCTCGTCGGCTGATCACTTGCGGTGCCCTGGGCGTCCTTTACCCCGCCACAGCCGCCGGCCAGATCGATGCCTACTGGCTCAACGCCGCCGACGGCACCTGGACCACTGCCAGCAACTGGTCGGTTGATCCCGCGTTACCGTTCAATGGCTTCCCCAACCCCCTGGACCGCTACCACGCGCATATCGATGCGACCGGTTCTCCCTACACCGTCACGCTCGACTTCGACATCGAGATCGACAACCTCACGATCGACAGCGCGGATGTGACCTTCCTGCACACCGCCGGGCTGCTCGGCCTCAACGGCGGGACACTCGACCTCCGCACGGGTCACTACCTGCTCGACGGCGGATCGCTGGGAAATATGACGGTGACCTCATCGGGCGGCACGATCGGTTTCGGTGCCGGAGACCACACGTTTGACGGCATCACGTTCGACCAGATCGATCTCACGATTGCAGCCGGCCAAACGATCTACGCCCCTAACGACCTCGTGATCAACAGTGGCAACGTCTACATGGGGGAGGGCGAGAGCGGGCAGTTCGCCGAACTCGTAACCAGCGGCCTTGATGGCAATGCGACCTACCACCTCAACTTTGCGCGCATCCTCGGCGGATTCTTCCAGATCTCCCGCGATGTCGAGGTGCGCACCGCCACCGCGACGTTTAACGAGATCGAGGTCGATACGCTGGTCAACCGCGGAACCATCACCGCAGATATCACGGGTAGCCGGATCCGCCTGGACGGGGGCACCGCCATCAACACGGCGTTAGGTCTGATCCAGGCCGTCAATGGGGCGACGATCGATGGCTCGATCGATAACCGCGGACTGATCTATGTCGGTGCGGGCTCGGAGATGTCACTCGGCGCTCTGGTCAACACCGGCACGATCACCGCCGAGGCGGGGGCACAGCTCTATCTCAGTTACGGGACCGTGGACATTGGGACCCTGGGCAATCTCAATATCCAGGGGGCATCTCTCGGCTTTGACGGCGACCTCGATCTCCAGGGGAGCAGCTACGACCTAGACGGCGCTCACTGGACGCTCGCTAGCGACAGCCGGGTCCGAAACGGAACACTGACCAATGCGCTAGGCGGATCACTCTATGTCAACAGCTCTGATGTGCAGCTAATCGATGTAGTCCTGGATCAGGACCTCGTCATCGGCCCGATGGGCCGCGTCTCCACACCCAACGGCATCGAAGTCACCGCAGATCACGCGATCATCTTGCAACGGACGGGTGAAGCCGGCTCCAACGCCCAGCCGCGCTTCTCCACCGACAGCCTCTCCGGTGCAGGAGAGCTCCGCTTCGAACGCGATCAGGCCCTCTCGGGGAACTCCGGAGTCTTGTTCAGCATGAGCGGCCCGCTCGTGATCGGGGCCGATTTCACCGTCCGTACCGAGAGCGCGCACGGCAGGATCTCCGCCGAGAACGTGACAAACTTCGGGACGATCCACGCGCAAAACCCCTACAGGCTGTCCAGCAGTTTCGGCACGATCGATAACCAGGGCACCCTCCGCGCCAGCCAGGCCGGCGTGCTCGATCTCACCACCCTCACCAACAACGGGCACATCGAGATCGACACCTTCGGCGCGCTTTACCTTGGGGGCGTGTGGACCAATCAAGGCACGATTCTCCTCGACCAGGGCACCCTCCGGTTCGGCGGGCAGTTCAACACCGCACAACTCAACGGGCTGACCGTCGTCGGCGGGCTCATCCAGATTACCGGCGAGGTCGACGCGACCGCCAACGCGCTTGCGACACACGCCAACGGCACGTGGGTCATCGGTGGCCTGCCCGGCGAAAACGACGAGGCCCGGCTCACCGGCTCCGTTGATACGACAGCAGGACAACGCCTGATCGCGACCGACAACGTGGCGTTCAACCAGCTCTCGCTTGACGGCCGGCTGGATGCGATCGATTCCTTTCAAGTCCGCTTTGAAGGCGACACAACACTCATCAGCGGTGCAGAGATCCATGTCATGTCATCCGTTTCTTCATCCCTCCGGTTCGCCGAGGTGCAGAGCGTGCTTGGCAACGGAGACATCGTGTTCGACACGCTAAACACCCCGGGCCAGCTCACGATGCTCGGCACCGGCGAATTGACGCTCGCCACCGGTGTCACACTCCGCACCGGCACCGGATCGGGCCAGGTCCTGAACGGCACCCTCAATAACGCCGGGACGATCCGCGCCGAGGGAACGGGAAACACCCTCCTCCTTAATGCGGCCATCAACAACACCGGTGCCATCGAGGCGAACAACGGCGGCATCATTGAAGTCAACCCACTCAACCTGACCAGCGTCGGTACGATCCACCTCGACAACGGCGCGTTCCGCTTGGACGGCAGCTTCAGCATCGACGACCTGCCCGGATACACCCAGGCCAATGGCGGGTGGGTCGAGATCGTCGGCTCCCTCAACCTGCTTGGCCAGACCTGGGATATCGACGGCAGCCACGGCCGGCTCGTGCTTCGTGACGGCAGCGCGATCACCAACGGTGTGGTCGATGCCGGCGGCGGCACCGCACTGATCTTCGGCGACGGCCTGACCGAATTCACGGCTACGTTGATCGGCGACGCCGAGCTGCGCGACGACGCCTTCGTCCGCTTCGGCAGCCCCACGCCGCTCGCGGACCACACCTTCCGCATCATCTCGGTCAACGAGAACACCGCCCTCACAATGACCGACGCCACGCTGCTGGCAGGTGCGACCAACACCACGATCTTGTTCGAAGGACCGGGTAATGAAGCCAGCATCACCCTCAGCGCTCAGGGCGCGCTCGAACTCGGCGAAGGCGTCACCGTCCGCGCCACCGGCGGCACAGCCCGGATCGGTGGATCGAACAGGGACACGATCCTCCGCGGGACCGTGCGTGCAGAATCGACCGGCACCGCCGTTCGACTGGTCACCGACGATAACGGTCACAACAACGGGCTGATCGAGGCCCTGCCGGGCAACGCGATCGCCTTCGAAGGGCACTGGACCAACTCCGGGACGATCCGCCTGGGCGCATCGGATACGGGCAGCACCGCCGAGCACACCCTGCGGCTCACCGCCGACAGCCGTCTCGAGATCGGTTGGGACGGTCCATCGGGACCCGGCGAGCCGGCCGTGCTCGGCGAGATGTTTGTATTCGAACGTGGCGGCACGCTCGCGGTCTTTACGTCGGAGGCCTATACCCCCGAGCGCGGCGACGCGCTCCTGCTTTTCGAGGCGGTCAACGACCAGGGGGCATTCGAGAGTCTCACGGTCGACGAGGTCTCGGCCGACCACTACGCGCTGATCCGTGTTGGCCGGTTGGTATCGCTCTACCTTCCGTATTTCGGTGACGCAACGCTGGACGGCCGGGTCGATGTCGAGGACCTCGACCTCCTGCTTGCGAACTGGGGCGAGACGGCAGGTCCAAACGCGTGGGCGAGTGGTGACTTCGACCAGGATGGAACGGTCGGCCAGGCCGACCTCAATCTGCTGCTCGCAAACTGGGGCAACCAGACACAACTCGGTGCGCTGCCGGTCCCGGAACCGGCAAGTGGTGTCATCCTCCTGGGTGGCGTTTCTCTGCTGGCTTCAACACGCCGCCGGACGAAACAGCCATGCAACACACTGGCATGATGCGTCGGCCCACCTGGGCCAACCCGCCGAGACCGAATCCTTGGAACACTTCTCTCACGCCCCCTGGGAGCCATTGCGGGGGGGGCATCACTGCTGTAAAATCCCCCACCACCAAGCACGCGGGTGTAGCTCAGTTGGTAGAGCGTCAGCTTCCCAAGCTGAATGTCGAGAGTTCGAATCTCTTCACCCGCTTTAGAACCCGTCACGCAATCGCCCCCGCCACCGGCAGCCGCCGGTGGTTTTTCGTTGCGCATGGTTGCTGCTAGAGCAGCACCGAGAAGTCCGCGAAGACCGCGTAGATCGCGAGGACCATCACCAGCAGCGCGAGGCCGGCGGGAACGGCGAGCTTCCACGGGGTGAGGTTCACGGCCTTGACGTCCTGGTGGACCCAGGGCTCCTTCCGCGGCGCAATCTCGCCCATCACCAGCATCAGGCCGACGATCACGGCGAAGACCCAGCCGACGTAGTGGAAGGTGTTCGTCAGGTCGCCGGCGATGTGGAGGGTCTTCGTGCCGGTGGTCTGGTACTCGACAAAAGTCGTCGGTTCGGCGGGTTCTTCGTTGGCCTCGGCGGTCTGCTGCTGGGCGAGCGTCGGCTCGGACACGAACCGGCGGAGTTCGGTCGCGCCGCCGTCGACCAGTTTGTCCGCGGCGGCAGAGTCGACCACGACCGTGTGGGTCTGCACGTCGGCGGCCGTGCCGACGGGGATGAAGTACCCGCCGACGAGCAGCAGGAGGCCGGCGACGATGCCGAGGTTCGCGCCCATCGCGGAGACCCGGCGGGTGGTCATGCCGACGACGACGACGGCGAGGATGGGGATGAAGTAGATCGCGTTCATCGTCTGCAGGTAGGCGAAGATGCTGTCCTGCCCGGCGAGGAGCGGCGCGAGGGTCATGGCGACGGCGGCGATCCCCCAGCCGAACCACTTGCCGGAGGCGACGACCTGCTGCTCGGTGGCGTCGGGGTTGAGCCGGGCCTTGTAGACGCCGAGACTGAAGAGGGTGGTGGTGGAGTTGAGCGCGGAGTTGAAGGAGCTGAGGATCGCGCCGACGACGACGGCGGCGAAGAACCCGACGAGCCACTTGGGCAGGACGTGGAAGACCAGCGCGCCGTAGCTGGCGTCGTTGCTGACATGCGCGACGCCGTCGCTGGTAAAGAGCTGGTACGCGATCATGCCGGGCAGGACGAGGTAGAGCGGCCCCAGCAGCTTGAGCGCGCCGCAGAGGAGGACGCCCTTCTGCCCGGCGGCGAGGTCGCGTGCGCCGAGGGTGCGCTGGATGATCTGCTGGTTGGTGCACCAGTAGAAGGTCATGATGAGCAGCGCGCCGGTGAAGATCGTGGAGAACGGGACGCTCTGGTCGTTGCCGCCGATGGAGTTGAGCCGGTCGGCCTGGTCGGTGCGGATCGTATCGAGCCCGGCCATCATGCCCTCGCCGTTGCCGACCGCGACGAGGCCGAAGTAGGCGATCAGGAACCCGCCAATGAGCAGCCCGACACCGTTGATCGTGTCGGACACGGCCACCGTGCGGAGCCCGCCGAACAGCGCGTAGACCGAGCCGATGAGCCCGACGCCCCACACGGTCAGCCAGAGCACAGCGGTCTCGTTCTCGATGCCGGTCAGCCCGGCGACGTCGATCATCTTCATGAGCCCCTGCGCCCCGGCGTAGAGGATGATCGGCAGGAGGATGACCGCGTAGGCGATGAGGAAGATCAGCGTCGTGATCAGGCGTGTGCTCGGGTCGAAGCGTGTCTCCAGGAACTGCGGGACGGTCGTGACGCCGCTGCGGAGGAAGCGCGGGAGGAAGAACAGCGCCATGAGCACGATGGACACGACCGTCACGATCTCCCAGACCATGACGTGCAGCCCGCCCAAAAACGCCGCGCCATTGAGCCCGACCAATTGCTCGGCGGAGAGGTTGGTCAGCAGCAGCGAGCCGGCGATGACGATCGGGCCGAGCCGTCGGCCGGCCAGGAAGAAGCCCTCGGATGTCCCGTGGTCGTCCCGGTGCGTCAGCCACCAGGTGAGCGCGGCAACCAACGCCGTGAAGACGAGAAAGGAAGCAATAGTCATCGTGATTCCTCAGAGGTGACGTTCGAGACCGCGGGCCGGCTAATCGCGTTCGGGGCGGGCCTCGCCCCCGCCGGCGAACACGAGAGAGCGCCAGGCATCGATCAGCCGCATGTTGGCTAGCGTATCCGTAATGGACATCGCCGGAAACTCGGGATCGGCGGAACGCCCGAGCGCGTCGGCGAAGACCCGCGCCTCCAGCGCGTACACATCGGCCGGGGCTTCGATGCGCAGGGTCTGCGGGGGCTCGCCCGAACGCTCGATGACCAGCTCCGAGGCCCGCCCGTGCCGGTCGCCGCCGGGCAGCCAGGGGTCGGGCAGGCGGATCGTGCCGGCCTCGCCAAACACCGTGGCCGTGGTCCCCGCGTCTTCACGGATCGAACAGCGCAGGGCCGCGCGGAACCCGCTGTCGTACGCGAGGTCGGCCCGCGCATCCTCGATGACCTCCGACTCGCCGACGTGGCCCGACGCGTTGATCTTGGCCGGGTGGCCGTAGGGCCTGCCTTCCACGCTACCCGAGACCAGCCCGGCGAGCGACAGCGGGTAACCGCCGACATCGAGGATCGCCCCACCGCCGAGCGCGGGGTTGAACAGGCGGTGCGCGGGGTCGAAGGGCGCGCGGAAGCAGAAGACCGACTCCAGGCGCGTGACCGCGCCGATCGCGCCTTCACGCAGCAGCCGGACCAGTTCGGCGATCACGGGGTGGCAGCGGTACATGAACGCTTCCATCAGGAAGACGCCGTGCTGCTCGGCGGCGTCCACGATGCGCTGGGCGGACGCGGCGTTCATCGCGATGGGTTTCTCGACGAGCACGGCCTTGCCCGCCCGGATCGCGGCCAACGCCAGGTCCTCGTGCGTCGGGTGCGGGGTCGCGATGTAGACCGCGTCCACATCGTCACGGGCCAGCGCCTCGGCCAGCGTGTCTTCCGCCGCGTCCCCGGGCAGGCCCCACTGCTGCGCAAAAGCGTCGGCCCGGCCGGGCCGGCTGCCGACCGCGGCAACGACGCGACCGTGTGATTCACCCACGAGCCCGCGGGTGAAGTCGCCCGCGATCTCGCCGGTCCCGATCAGGAGCCAGCGCAGGGGTTGTGGTTCTTCCGCTACATCGGGCGCGGCCGCCCGGCCAGGCATCGGCATTATCAGGCCTCATCGGTGGTAGGGACGGGCGTCTTCGCCGACGACCTGGGAATTGGAGAGTGCGTCGCCGAAGCGGTCGAAGTCGTGGAACGACCAGACGACTTCTTTGTCGCGGGTGATCTCAATGATCTGCGGGTTGTCGGGGCCGGCGTGGCAGTTGCCGATCACGATGTTGCCGTTGGGCAGGACCTGGAGCGTGGTGACCCAGGCGAGGGTGATGCCGTCGAGGTCGTGCTGCGCGAGGTGCCAGGCGATGTCCTGATCGGGCGTCACTTCGATGACGCTGTGCCCGTTACCGGTGGCGATGAGGGTGTTGCCGTTCTCGAGGCGTAGCGCGGCGAAGCACTGGTTACCGAAGGCCTCGGGCCCGTGCCCGCCGGCGCGCTCCCGGCCGAAGAGCGGGATATCGTAGTCCCAGACGACGTGGCCCTCGGCGTCGTACTCGCGGACCGCGCCGTCGCGCTCGTGGCAGACGAGGTAGTGGCCGTTGTCGAGCTTGCGGGCGAGGCGGGTATCGCTGTGGGCGTCGGGGTGGTCGCGCTGCAGCGCGATTTCGTGGGTGATGTTGCCCTGGGCATCGACCTCGATGATGCGCCCGGGCCCGGACTCGACGATCATTGTGGTGCCGTCGGCGAGGCGCTGGAAGGCGTGGATCTCGAACCGCTCGTCGCTGTCGCGGTTGGTGGTCGTCGCGTCGTACTCCCAGACCGTCTCGTCGGTTTCGGGATCGACTTCGATGAGGTGTGTGAAGGAATCCTGGTACAGGATGTTGCCGTTGGGCAGATGGTGCAGGTCGTGGATCGCGCGGATGCGGCGTTCCCAGACCGTCTCGCCCGCTACGTCGATCAGCGCGATCCGGCCGGTGGAGTAGTCGGCGGCGATTAGCGCGTGGGTGCGCTCGGCGGCGGGTAGGTCGTCCGCGTGGGCCGACACGCACCCGAGCATGCATGCACCGAGCAGCGCGAGCCCCGCGATCGCGCGGCACAACGGGTTTCCATCGGGCATCAGCTTGTGCCTCCTGTAAGCGGCATGGATTGATACGGGCGATTGCTCTCGGCTACGCGATGATCTGGTGGATCGGCATCGCGCCTTCGACGCCGACCAGCGATTCGTCTAGCCCGTTGTGGAAGTAGGTGAGCGCGTTCGCGTCGAAGCCGAGCTGGTTCAGGATCGTGGCGTGCAGGTTTTTGACGTGGAAGCGGTCGACGACGGCTTCGGAGCCGAGCTCGTCGGTCTCGCCCACGCTGATGCCGCCCTTGATCCCGCCGCCGGCCATCCACATCGTGAAGCCGTAGCTGTTGTGGTCGCGGCCGGTGCCCTCGGCGTACTCGGCGGTGGGCTGCCGGCCGAACTCGCCGCCCCAGACGACCAGCGTCTCGTCGAGCATGCCGCGCCGCTTGAGGTCCTTGAGCAGACCGGCGATGGGCTTGTCCGTCGCGGTGGCGTGTTTGTTGTGGTTGTCTTCGAGGTCGCCGTGCGCGTCCCAGTTGTGGTCGTTGTGTGCGCCGCCGGCGTAGATCTGGATGAACCGGACGCCGCGTTCGGCGAGGCGGCGGGCGAGGAGGCACTTCTTGCCGAAGTCGCGCGTCTCGCGGCGGTCCATGCCGTACAGCTCGCGGGTCGATTCGCTTTCGAGCGACAGGTCGACCGCTTCGGGGGCCTCGGCCTGCATGCGGTAGGCGAGCTCGAAACTCTCGATCCGCGCGGCGAGGTTGCTGTTGTCGGCACGCGACGCCGCGTGGGCCGCGTTCTGCGCGTTGAGGTGGTCGATCATGTCACGCTGCAGCTCGCGCGGCACGCCGTCGGGCGGCTGCAGGTCGAGGATCGGCGAGCCCTGCGACCGCATCACGACGCCCTGGTACGTCGCGGGCATGTAGCCGCTGGTCCAGTTCTTCGCCCCGCTGATCGGCCCGCCCGACTCGTCGAGCATCACGACATAGCCCGGCAGGTTCTGGTTTTCCGTGCCCAGGCCGTAGTTCACCCACGACCCCAGCGACGGGTGGCCCGAGAGGATCCGGCCGCAGTTCATCATCAGCAGCGCGCTGCCGTGCAGCGGCGAGTCGGCGTACATCGAGTGGATGAACGCGATGTCGTCGACGCACTCCCCGACGTGTGGGAACAGGTCCGACACGTACTTGCCGCTCTGGCCGTACGGCTTGAAGTTCCACTTGGGCCCGACGACCCGGCCCTCGTTGCGGTGGCCGCCGCGGCCGAAAGTCTTGACCTCGATCGTCTTGCCGTCCAGCGGGTACAGGTCGGGCTTGTAGTCGAAGGTGTCGACCTGGCTCGGGCCGCCGTACATGAACAGGAAGATGACCGACTTGGCCTTGCCCGGCAGCGGCGGGGCCTTGGGCGCGAGCGGGTTGGTGTAGCCCGACCGGCCGTCGGCGGCGACCGCCTGCTTCGTGAACCAGTCCGGGCCGAGCAGCCCCGTTAGCGCGACGGCACCGAAGCCCCCCCCGGCCTGCCAGAGGAACTCGCGGCGGGTCCGGCCGCAGAAGTCACGGTTGGGTTTCTTACTGTTTGCCATGGTCTTTGTCTTTGTGGAGCTGCACACACCGGACCGAGAGGCCGACGCGCTAGTCGAGATACATGAACTCGTTGAGGTTGAAGCAGACGACGCCGAACATCCGCATCGCCATCGCGTCGGCCAGGCCGTACTCGTCCTGGATGCTCTGGACAAACGTGACGCTCTCCGACACCTCGCGGTCGGTCGGCTCACGCATCAGCACCAGCGACAGCCCGAGGCGGACCTGATCGGCGCGGTCTTCGCCCGCGTCCCGGCGCAGCCGGTCGGCGAACACCGCGGCCTCCGTCTGCATAAACGCGCTGTTGAGCGCGATCAGCGACTGCGTCGGCACGGTCGTCTCAAACCGTACGGGGCAAGGCGTGTCCGTCTCCGCCTGGTCGAACGCGAACAGGAACGGCTCGCGCAGCGAACGCTTCACGTGGATGTAGATGCTCCGGCGGTCGGCCTGCTCGGGCGTCGACTCGCCCCAAGCGTCGTCGGGGCGCGACGCGGTGGCCAGCACCTCTTCGGGCATGGGCGGGTAGACCTCCGGGCCGTACAGCTCGCGGTTGAGCGACCCGTTGATCGCGAGGATCGAGTCGCGCACCTCCTCGGCGGTCAGGCGTCGCATGTCGAACCGCCAGAACAGGTCGTTGCCCGAGTCCGCGGTCAGGCCCGGGCCGTTCGCGTCGCTGCTCATGCGGTAGGCCCGGCTGGTCATGATGAGCTTGTGCATCTGCTTCATCGACCAGCCGCGCGCGACCATCTCGGAGGCGAGGTAGTCCAGCAGCAGCGGGTGTGTGACGCCGGTGCCCAGCGTGCCGAAGTCGCTGGACGAGCGGACCAGGCCCCGGCCGAAGTGGTGCTGCCAGATCCGGTTCGCGATGACACGGGCGGTGAGCGGGTTGTCGGGGCTGGCGATCCACCGCGCGAGCGCGAGCCGCCGGCCGGTCGTGCGGAGGTCCCGGCGCGGCGAGAACTCGGCCGACTCGCCGCCCAGCACCTGCAGGTAGCCGGGGACGACCGGGTCGCCGGCGACATTGGCGTTGCCGCGGTTGTGGACGAACTCCTCCGGCGCACGCGTCCCGCGCTCGGCGACGACGGACGCGGGGTACGGCGCGGCGACGGGCGCTTCGTTCAGTCGGGCGAGCTCTGCCCGTGTCTGCTGATACACGCCTGCCTTCTCCTCGCCCACGAAGTGCGTCAACCCTTCGGCGTCCATCGCGCGGACCGCGGCAAGGGGATCAACGATCCCTGCGCCGACGCCGACATCGATGTACCCGATGCCGCCGGTATTCACACAACGCACTGCGATCGAGTTGCTGCCGACCACCAGGGCGTCGACCGCTTCTTCGGGAAGCTGGACCGCGTGGTAGCCCGTGCTGTAACCGCCGGCCTCGTAGACCAGGATGCCGTTGATGAAGACCTGCACGTCGTTGTCGTGGTGCAGGGTCAGGAACACCTGCCCGTGCTCCTCGGTGACGCGGAAGGTCCGGCGGAGGTAGATCGCCCCTTCACCCTCCCACGCGGTGCTGACCCGCGACCCGAGTACCTCGGGCGAGCCGAACCCGGCGCGGGCTCGGTCCCAACGGCGGTCGTCAAACTGCTGGAGCTGCCAGCCGTCCTGCCGCTCATGCGCGACGCGCCAGACCTGGGCCGGCCTGCCCTCACGCGAGTCGGGCAGCAGCGTGATAGCGCGCTGACGGTCCTGGAACTTGGCGAGCAGCTCCTCCTCAAGCACATCCGCCGTGGCCTGCAGCTCCGCGACCCGCGCGAGCCGCTCTGCCTCCCGGCGCTGGCCTTCTTCATCGATCGGGTCGGCGATATCACGCGCGATCGCACGCGCGTTCCCCCGAGCGGGCTCGGTCAGATTATTGAAGAACGCATACAGACTGTAGTAGTCCGACTGAAGCACCGGGTCCTTCTTGTGGTCGTGGCAGCGGGCACAGCCCACCGTCGTCGCGAGGAACACCGACCCGGTCGTGTCCACGATGTCCGCGATGTAGTCCGCGCGGGCCTGCACGCGGTCGGTCGGCTCGTCGTCCCAGATCTGCAGACGCATGAAGCCGGTGGCGATCAGGGACTGGCCGTCGGCGTCCGGCAGCTCGTCGCCCGCGAGCTGCTCGAGCACGAAGCGGTCGTACGGCTTGTCCTCGTTGAACGCGCGGATCACGTAGTCCCGGTAGCGCCACATGTTCAGCTTCTTGCCGTCACGCTCGTAGCCATCGGTCTCGGCGTAGCGCACCGCGTCGAGCCAGTGCCGGGCCCACTTCTCCCCGTAGTGCGGCGACGCGAGCAGACGGTCGATCAGCCGCTCGTACGCGTCGGGCGCATCGTCGTGGATGAACGCGGCGACCTCCTCCGGCGTCGGCGGCAGGCCGGTCAGGTCGTACGTCGCGCGGCGGATCAGGGTCTGGCGGTCGGCCTCGGGGTTGGGCTCGAGCCCCGCCTCAGCAAGCCGGGCGTAGATGAACGCATCGACCGGGTGCTCGCGCCAGGCCGGGTCGGCGACACGGTCGGTCCCGGGCACGTCCGGCCGAACGACAGGACGGTACGCCCAGTACTCCCGGCCCTCCTCGATCGTCATCGGCCCGTCGTGCGCGGCCGCGGCGTCGTCGGCGTCCGCGAGCCGGCCGGCCTCACCCCCGGGCCAGGGCGCGCCCGACAGCACCCACTGCCGCAGCACCTCGATCTCCTCGGCGGGCAGCTTCCCGGCCGGGGGCATCTCCAACTCGATGTCCGTGAAGCTGATCGCGGTCAGCAGCGGGCTGTCCGCGTGCGCGGCGAGGTCGATCGCCGGGCCGGTCTCGCCGCCGGCAAAGAATGCGGCACCGTTCGCCAGACTCAGCCCACCGCGCAGCTTCTCGCCGCCGTGGCAGCGGAGGCATCGGTCCTCGAGGATCGGCCGGACCTGCTCGGTGAAGAACGCCACCGTGTCGGCGTCCAGCTCCGCGGCCTCCCCGGCCAGCATGCCGCCCGAGCCGGCGCCGGGCTCGGCGAGGCCCGTGGACAACCACACACCCAGCACGCCGAGCCCACCGACCAGGACCCCCGCCCCGCGGCTCCGGCCGCGACGCAGGGTAGATGAAAGCACCGACCTGAACTTAGCCGTCCGCATGAACACTCCCTGACATCCCGCAACACCCTTGAGTCGCCGAGTCGGCGGCCGGCCGGAAACGCCGGGGCACCACCGGGATGGACTGATAGATCGTATGCCGCATCAATACCCTGTCAATCTTCGAGTGCCGGCCATGGCCTGCTGCCCGAAAACTAGGCAACTCAAGGCCAGCGCGTCTGGGCCGTCGTAAAGAAGACCGACGCTAAGACCACACCTTTGTTACTCGGTGAAGCCGGATCGCCCGCAACAACATTCCGTATCCGCCAGCCGAAATCTTGCAGGAACTTTGCTCGCAGGCGGAAAGAAATTGTTGGCCGGCATCGGACTAAAAGCGGGCGCGGTCTCTGCGCCTTGTATCAACCTCCACTCCCCCTCCAACCCGAGAAGTCCTCACGATGAAGCGAAAGTCTTCCCGCCGTCCCCGCCTGCCGGTTTCTTCTCGTTCACGGACCATCGCATTAGGGCTCGCCCTGCTCTTCGCCATCCTTGGTTCGTGGTCTCAGCCCGCACAGGCACAGGAAACGACGCTCCGCGCCCCCGCGGTGCCGCTGGTCACGCACGACCCTTACTTCAGTATCTGGTCCCGCGCCGACCGGCTCACCGATACGTTCACCAGCCACTGGACCGGCGACCGCGACACGCTGACGGGCCTGATCCGTATCGACGGCGAGGCATACCGCGTCCTCGGCTCGGAGCCGGCGGGGCTGCCCGCCCTCCCGCAGACCGGCACGTCCGTCATGCCGACGCGCACGATCTGCACCTTCGCGAACGACCAGATCGAGCTGACGCTGACCTTCGTGACGCCGGCACTCCCGGCCGACCTCGAGCTGATGTCCACGCCGATCACCGCGGTGGTCTGGGACGTGCGTAGTGTCGATGGCCGGGAGCACACCGTGAGCGCGATGTTCTCGGCCGGGGCCGACATCACGATCGATCAGGACACGGAACAGTCGGTGGTCGCGGGTGTGGTGGAGCACGCCGCGCTGCCGACGGTCCGTGCCGGCTCGGAGCTGCAGCCGGTGCTGGTCCGCAGCGGCGACCAGATCCAGATCGACTGGGGCTACCTCTATCTCGCTGGGCCCGTGGGCACGCAGGTCGCCGTGGCACCGGCGGACCGGCTGCACTGGACGTTCGCCCTCGCGGGGACCCTGCCCGGGCCGCAGCACGCCGGCGCGTTCCCCCGCACGGTCGATACCGACGCCCCCACCCTCGCCGCCGCGGTCGCGTTCGGGCAGGTTGGCGCTCAGCCGGTCCGCCGGCACGTGCTGGTCGGCTACGACGATGTCTACGCGATCGAGTACCGCGGGGCCTGGCTCGAGGGGTTCTGGAAGCGCGACGGCACGACGATCCTCCAGGCCTTTGCGGCCTTCGAGGACAACCTCGACGCGATCATCGCCCGCTGCCAAGCGTTTGATGCGGAACTGATGGCCACCCTCACCGACGTCGGCGGGGAGCGGTTCGCCCTCCTCGCCGCGCTCTCGCACCGCCAGAGCATCGCCGCGAGCAAGCTCTGCGCCGACGCCAACGGCATGCCCCTGTGGTTCCCCAAGGAAAACGCGTCCAACGGCTGCATCGCCACGACCGACGTCTTCTACCCGCAGGTCCCCCACCTCCTGCTGCTGAACAACGACCTGGCCAAGGCCACCGTCGTGCCGATCCTCGACTACGCCGCGTCGGAGAGCTGGAAGTTCCCCTTCGCGCCGCACGACCTGGGCACCTACCCCCACGCCAACGGGCAGGTCTACGGCGGGGGCGAGCGCAACGAAGACAACCAGATGCCCGTCGAGGAGAGCGGCAACATGCTGCTCATCTGCGCCGCGATCTGCACGGTCGACGGCAACGCCGATTTCGTCGACCGCTGGTGGCCGCAGCTCACGCAGTGGGCGGCCTACCTGGCCGAGAACGGCATCGACCCGGGGCACCAGCTCAGCACCGACGACTTCACCGGCCACCTCGCGCGGAACACCAACCTGTCGGTGAAGGCGATCCTCGGGATGGCCGCCTACGCCCGGATGGCCGAGATGCGCGGGCAGGACGACGTCGCGGCGTACTACCACGAGATCGCTCAGGCCGGTGCGCAGTGGTGGATCGAGAACGCCGACGCCGGCGACCACTACCGCCTGACCTTCGACAACACCCCCTCCTGGAGCCAGAAATACAACTTCGTCTGGCAGCAGGTGCTCGGGCTGGACACGTTCCCCGACGAGGTCATCCGCACCGAGGTCGCCTACTACCTGACGCAGGTCAACACGTACGGCCTCCCGCTGGACTCGCGTTCAACCTTCACCAAGACCGACTGGTGCCTGTGGACGGCCACGCTCACCGAGAACCGGCGCGACTTCGACGCGATGGTGGACCCGGTGTTCCGCTTTGCGGATGAGACACCCGACCGCCTGCCGTTCACCGACTGGTACTGGACGCGCGACGCGCGGTTCCGGGGGTTTATCGCCCGGCCGGTGATCGGTGGCGTGTTTATGCCGGTGCTCAAGGACACCGAGGCGTGGCTCGGCTGGGCGCGCAAGGCCGAGCCGGTCCGGGGTGAATGGGCCCCGTTCCCCCAGCCGCCCGCGACGGTCGTGGCCGCACCCACCTCGCAGGAGCAGGGGATCGTCTGGCGATACACCTTCGAGAACCCGGGCGAGGGCTGGCACCAGCCGGGCTTTGATGACTCGCATTGGCCCAGCGGGCGGGCCGGGTTCGGCACCGACCAGACCCCCGGCGCGGTCGTCCGCACGATCTGGAACACCCGCAACATCTGGGTCCGCCGGGAGATCGAGATCCCCGACGGCGAGGGCGAGCTCTGCGCCCTCTTCCACCACGACGAGGATGCGGAGGTCTATATCGATGGCCAACTGCTTATGCGGGTCGGGGGTTACACCGCGATGTACAAGCTCTACCGCCTGCCCGAAGGGGCAGACGGCCTGCTGACGCCCGGCCGTCACACCATCGCCATCCACTGCCGGCAGACTGACGGCGGTCAGTACCTGGACATCGGGTTCGTCCGGCTGGTCGATGAGGATTGACCTCGCAGGACGAAGTAAGCCAGGCGATCAGGCGGTGTGTCCAACACACCGTCTTTTCTATGGTTGCCGTGGAACGCTGTAAACCGTCCAGCGGATCGCTCAACATCAAGCTGCCGCATCGAAAAGGGCTGCACAGTTAGTGCGGCTCTTCCCACTGGCGTCTATACAAAACCACAAAGAAAAACCCCGCCGTTCGGCGGGGGTGCTTGGAACCGTTGTTGTGAGGATGGATCAGCGGGTCGACCAGTCGGCCTCGTTGTGGCTGTTCCACCGCCGGGCGATGTCGATCTCTTCATCGGAGTAGGTCGACGCGGTGCGGTTGGGCAGCAGCAGCTCGTCCTGCTGGATCGCCTCGGCGTGGCCGTCGGCGAAGGACACGTTCGAGCCGCCCTTGTGGTGGGCGGATGGTGCTTCTTCGATCGGCGAGACCGGGTCGAGGTTCCAGCGCCAGGTGAACGCGCCCTGGTCGTCCTCGTCCCCGCGGTCGGCGATCAGGATGAAGTCGGCCGGTGCGGTCACGATATCGATCGAGACATAGGGGTCGCGGCCCGAGCCATCGAAGGAGAACCACATGTCCCCGCCCGCGCCGATGTTGAGCTTGTTTTCGTTGGGTGCCGGCGGCGGCGCGCCGATGGTGCCCCAGTCGTTGTAGCCGTAGCTGAAGTAGAGCCCCTCCCCGAACACGCCGTTGGGGATGGCTTCGCCGACCTCGATGTCGTAGCGCTGCCGGTCCGTGGCGTTGGCGAACGAGATCGCCCAGTCGGGCCGGTCGGTGCTGGCGGAGGTGTACCGGTCCCAGTTGTACTTCGCTTCGCGGGAGGGGCAGTTGAAGGACTGGTAGTCCTTGCCGGCGTAGGGGCGGAGGCGGGTCGCCCAGGCCGGGAACACCAGGCCCGAGGACGACAGCCCGTTGCACCCGGGCAGGTTCGACTTGTGGTCAACGACGTAGGTGTTGGACGACTGGGCGTGGGAGCGTGCGTTGACCATGCAGGACATCGCCCGGGCCGACTCACGCGCCGCGCCCAGGGCCGGCAGCAGGATCGCGATCAGCAGGGCGATGATGGAGATCACCACAAGCAGTTCGATAAGCGTGAACGCTCGGGGTCGTCGGGCTCTTGCGGGCTGACAGGTGATGGGCATGGCAAACTCCGTTCAGGAGGGGGCAGAAAGGGCTGCGCGGGATCGCACGTGAAATAGGCCGTCCCCCGCACGAGCGGGGACCGGCCTGAAGGAGGAAGCTAGGTTGGAAAGGGCTTCATGGCCTACTCGTCGGATACGGCGAAGAGGAAGTCTCGTGGCTCAAGCGCGAGCTTGCAGAGCCGGACTTCATCTATGTATCCGTGGAAGGCACGCTGCATCTTTCCATTAAAAATGCCGCGGCCTACCGTCCAGGTATGCGGGAAACCGTCCCACGCCCGCGGCCCGGGTACGCGGATGCTCCCCTCAAATGGGGATTCGCCGATTACCCGGTACCCGCCCGGCACGCCGTCGTGCTTGACGTAGACCCGCATCGTGCTGCCATCGAAAACGACCGCGACATGGGTCCAGACGCCCAGCTCGGCGGGCTGTTCGCTCCGCACCTCGCGGTACCGGTTCTTGCTGTCGATCCCGGCCACCTGGAGGTGCCCGTCCACGATCTCGCAGGCAAAGGCCGGCACGGTGTTCCCCGCGTGGGTGAACGTGCCGTCCAGGCCCAGGATGGTGCGGGCCCCGGTCAGCGTCTCGGCACGGAACGAGCACTCGATCGTGAGCTGCTCCCAGCGGGGCTGCTCGATGTTCATCGACCCGGATGGGCCCGAGTGCACGGACCAGGAGTGCAGGTCGCAGACCTCGCCGTCCGGGATCAGGGAGAAGAACGCGGACTGGCGGTTGCCCCCCGAGATCGAGGACCGCATCGGGGCGTCCGACGCGATCTCCCGGGTCTCACTCCTGGCGTTGGACTGCGAGTGGTACAGGTGGTTCTTGTGCCCGGAGACATCGGTGACCGCGACGGTGTAGTTCCGCTCACCGAGGTTGGTAATCGGGAAGACGCCCAGCGGGACCTCGGGCGCCTCGAACCGCCAGAACGCCATCGTCTCGGTCTGAATCAGCCGTTCGCGGTAGATGCCCGCCGCGGCGAGGGCCGAGCGGGGGTACTCTTCCTGCTGAAACGTGACCAGCACGAAGCCGTCGCGCCGGTCGGAGACCCGCGCCGCTTCGCCGCCCGACATGTTCCGCCGGGCGACGGTGCCGTCGGGGGTGACCATCTCGGCGACGACTTCGCCCTGCAGCACGACGACCTCGCCGCGGTCGATATCCGTCCGCGACACGCCGAACACCGTCCCGATGTCCCGGAACACCGCGTCGCCGGTCGTCACGACGAACCCGCCAACCCCGCCGCCGACATCCACGATGACGCGGCCGCGTTGCAGGTCGATCTCCCGCTGGCTGAGCAGCGTGCCCTTCAGCGGGCCCATCGCCACGACGGTCACGCCGGACGACAGCCGGAACTCGATGGTCTCGTCGCCCAGTTCGATCAGCCCGGCCATCGAATCGCCGATCTCGTAGCTGCACAGACGCTTGTCGCCCGAGGCGTGCGCCCGCCCCACCACCGTCGCGGTCCAGGCCTCCGGCTGGTTAGAGGGCCCCTGGGTAATCGGGCCCGGGCCGCTGGAGCGACCCTCAAAGAACGGGAGCACCAGCGCGATCGCGATCGCGGCGGCCACCGCCCCGGTCGTGATCACGACCCACCAGGGGATGACCAGCGGCCGGTAGACCTCGGGCTTGGCCGGGGCTTTGGCCGCGGGGTGCACGTGCGGGGCCGGCACCTTGTCCGGCAGGATCGCCAGCGGCGGGTGCGCGCTCTCCTCGGCCTCCATCAGCATCTCGAGCGCATCATTGATCGCCAGCGAGTCCTGGATCGGCCCGCCGCCCTCGGTCAGCGTCCGGCTGTGCTCGCTGAGGCGCAGCCGCGCCTGATGCACGTCCCCGAGCTGGCGGTGCAGCGAAACAAAGAGCATGAACCGGCGGGCATGCGACGGGTCGCTGACGATCCACTCGCCGAGCGCCTGCATGCCCTCCGCATCGATCTGGTGGTCCAGGTACTGCTGGATCAGCAGCAGGTCGGGGTCTGATTCTGTCATACCGCCCCCCCCCGCTTCATCAGCCGTTCGATGCAGTCCAGCAGTGCCGAACGCGAGCGGTGCAGGACAATCGACACCGCGTTCGGGGTTTTATCGAGCCGATGGGAGATTTCCTGAACCGTCAGGTCCGATTCGTACCGCAGCTTAACGACCTTCGCCGCCTTGGGCTGCAGCGACTTCAGGCACCGCCGCAGCGCGACGGACCGCTCGTTCTCCTGGGCCGCGACCGAGACCGAGGCGTCCTCGATCGCCTTGAGCACCTCGACGTTGAAGACGATCTTGTCACGCCCCCGCTTCCGCTGGTAGTCGATGGCCCGGAACCGCGCGATCGAGAGCACCCAGGGCAGGAAGCTCCGCGAACGGTCGAACCGGCCGATGTCTCGGCAGGCGGTCACCGCGACCTCCTGCACGACATCGTCAACGTCCTGTGGGTGCCGAAGGATCGCCAACACGTAGTTGTGGACCACCGGCTGGGCACGGGTCCACTCGCTCGCGAAAAAGGCCGACTCGTCGCCTCGGGTCGAGCCGTGGTCGGGGTCCGGGTTGTTGACGCTGTCAGCCAAGGCCTTGGGTTCCAGATCGGTCGCTGTACTGATTATCCGCTGAATCATCTCTGCATCTTTCGCGCGGCGTCCTGGCCATGACATACCGCCCTACGCGAGACCCGGAACGCGGCGTGCCGCTACAGGAATACACCTAAAAACAAGCGGCGATCGGCGGTGGCAGATGGGCCGCTCGTGATGCCGGGGCAAGAAAAGCGGATGCCCGGTCTGACCCGGGCATCCGCGCGTTGACTCGTGAAGCAATGGTCAAAGATTGCTGCTTACCCGCGGCGACGGCGGAGCACGGCCAGGCCGCCCAGGCCCAGCAGGGCCAGCGAACCGGGCTCGGGCACGGGGCCGTTGGCGAAGTTCGCGGCGACTTCCTGCGCGCTCAGGGCGTGGTCGTAAACATTGAACTCGTTGATCGAGCCAGTCAGCGAGGCGTCGCCCCACTGCGAGCGGCCGAGCCAGTTCTGCGTATCACCAACCTGGACGCCACCGGTGTTGAGGTCCTGGTCGTAGGTGTTGGGGTCGAAGCCGGCCTGGATGCCGGATTGACCGACCTGCACGCCATCGATGTAGAGCGTATTGAAGCCGGTGTTGATATCGACGGTGTTCACGATGTGGTACTCCACACCCGTCATGAGAAGGCCGCCATCCGCGAAGGTCTCGGCACCGGGGTTGCCGGTGTGGGTTGTGGTGCGGATCTCGTTGTTTCCTGCACCGTTCTGTGGGATAAGCTGCCAATAGGTGCCGTCGCCACCGTCATTGTCCATCGCCCCGGGGCCGGAGTTGCCGAAGCTCGCGATGACCGCCCAGCCTTGAAGCACATCCATAGTAACCCAGGCCTCCATCGTCACAGCACCAGCGACCCCACCAGCACCCGCAGCAGAAGCAAGGCCCGCGCCCAGATCGACATAGCTATTGCCCGGCCCCCCGCCGGTGAGGATCAGCGACCCGCCGGACACCGATGCGGTCCCCTGCAGCGTGCCGTCCGCCGAGCCCGTCGAGTCGTCCGCCGTGCCATCGTTGAAGGTGTAAGAGTTGACCAGACCGGCGTGCGAGACGCCTGCGATCGCGAGGACACAAGCAGCGACAACCAGTTGCTTCGTATTCATCATGTCTACATAATGGGCGAAAGCCCATCCTCCATTAGATGTGGGTGCGCACGCACCGGGAAGACGTGTCGGGCCTGCACATCGCCTGCCCTTCACACGTAAATCCGGGCGGTGCGTGCCCAATCTTTCGGCAGCCGAAAAAAATTGCTAAAAATCTGCTCTTGCCTGTAACACGCCGGATCGATCGGTCATTCGGGTCGTCCACGACCATCCCTGCCGCCTGAAAGGTCGGCGGGTCTTCTGACGGATACCCCTTTAGTAACGTGTCGAAGGAGTTGAGCCGGCCCCGGTGGCGCTTCACGATCGACCGCGTTGTTCATCCGTGAAGGAGTGTCCCGATGAGCGATCGTGCCACCGCAGCCGGCTCCCCGCCCCACCCAACCGGCAGTTTCGAGCGGCTAGAGCCCCGGGTGCTTTTTACCGCGGTCCCGCTGATCACCGAGTTTCTCGCGTCTAACAGCGATGGGCTGATCGATGAAGACGGGGACAGCTCCGACTGGCTGGAGATCTACAACGCCGGGGACACCGCCCTGGACCTGACCGGTTGGCACCTGACCGACGACGCGGGCGAGCTGGACCAATGGACGTTCCCCGCGGTGTCCATCGACCCGGGGCAGTACCTGCTGGTCTTCGCCTCCAACAAAGACCGCGCGGACGCCGACGGGACCGAGCTGCACACCAACTTCGCCATCGGGGCCGGGGGCGAGTACCTCGCGCTCGTCGAGGCGGACGGTACGACAGTGGCCTTCGAGTACGCCCCGGCGTTCCCGCCACAGTCCACGGACGTGTCCTACGGCATCTCGACGGAGTCGACCACCACCGCGCTCGTCTCGACCGGCGGGTCGCTGAGCTACTTCGTGCCGACCAACAACACGCTGGGCACGAGCTGGACGCTGGCCGGCTTCAACGACAGCGGGTGGACGGCCGGCAGCGGCGCGATCGGTTACGAGAACAACCCCGGCAGCTCGCCGAACTACACCGCGCTGATCGATACCACGGTCGGCGGCGCGGTTGCCGGTCTCTATGCGCGGTACGAGTTCAATGTCGCCAACCCCGCGGCGTTCAACACCCTCACGCTCCGGGCGATGTACGACGACGGGTTCGTGGCCTACCTCAACGGGACGCGGGTCGCGTCCGACCTCGCGCCAGGCGGGACGCTGCAGTACAACTCCACCGCGCTGAGTGACCGGGCCGATTCGCTCGTCGTAGACGGCTTTGTGCCGTTCGACCTCAGCGATGACCTGGGCCTGCTGCAGGCGGGCAACAACGTGCTCGCGATCCATGCGCTCAATGTCTCGGCGAGCAGCTCGGACCTGCTGTTCGTGCCCGAGCTCCTGGCCGGCGAGGCCGGGATCCCCACCCCGCTGACCTACGGCTTCTTCGACACGCCCACCCCCGCCTCGGCGAACGGGCAGGCCTTCGACGGCTTTGTCGAGGACACCCAGTTCAGCACCGACCGCGGGCTCTATACCCAAGCGTTCGACCTGGCGATCACCTCCCTCACGCCGGGCGCGATGATCGTCTACACGACAGACGGCACCCGGCCGGAGGTTGACGACAACCTGAACATCCTCAACGGCACGCTGTACACCGGCGCGATCACGATCAGTGCGACGACCAACATCCGCGCCGCGGCGTACAAGCAGGGCTTCCGCCCAACGAACGTTGATACGCAGACCTACATCTTCGTGGACAGCGTACTGAATCAGCCGGGCTCGATCGCGGGGTTCCCGTCGTCCTGGGGCAGCCGGACCGCGGACTACGAGATGGACCCGAACGTGGTGAACCACCCGTCCTTCGCCGACGATGTATTGGCCGGGCTCACCTCGCTGCCGTCGGTGTCGCTGACGCTGGATCCCGCGGACTTCTTCGGGCCGGGCGGGATCTACGCGAACCCCACCGCGCGGGGCGACGCGTGGGAACGGGCGACGTCGGTGGAGTGGATCGACACGGACGGCTCGGGGCTGTCGTTCCAGGCCGACGCGGGCGTGCAGATCCAGGGTGCCGCGAGCCGCAACCCGAACTACCCCAAGCACTCGCTGCGGCTGGTGTTCAAGGACGAGTTCGGGGACACCAAGCTGCGTGAGCCGGTGTTCGGCGACGGCGTGGATGTCTTCGACACGCTCTCGCTTAGGGCGAACTTCAACGACGCCTGGCCGGGCGACCCGCCGGGGATCATCGACGCCGGCCGGAAGCTGTTTATCCGAGACACGTTCTCGCGCGAGACCCAGGCCGCGATGGGCCAGCCCGCCGCGCGGGGTCGGTTCGTCCACCTCTACATCAACGGGCTCTACTGGGGGCTCTACGACGTGACCGAGCGCCCCGACGAGTCGTTCGCGGAGGAGCTGTTCGGCGGGGACAAGGACACCGACTACGACGTGGTCAAGGCCAGCGGCAACAGCGGCGAGCCGATCGACACCGAGGCCGGTGACCTGGTGGCGTGGAACCAGCTCTTTTCGCTGGTCGACAGCGCCGCGAGCAACGGCGATGTCAGCACCAGCGAGTACCAGCAGATCCTCCCCTTGCTGGATGTCGATTCGCTGATCGATTACATGCTGGTGATCTTCTACACCGGCAACCGCGACGCGCCCGTGCTCGTCGGCAACGACGTGCAGCCGCGCAACTTCTTCGCGATCCGCGACCGCCGGCCCGGGGGCGACGGGTTCCAGTTCTATGTCTGGGACGCCGAGTTCTCCCTGGCCGTCACCGGCGACCAGAACATCGACCGCACGCACATCGAGGGCATCCAGAACCCGGCCCGGCTGTTCCAGAAGCTGATGCTCAACGACGACTTCCGCCAGCTCTTCCAGGACCGGGTGCAGCTGCACTTCTTCAACGGCGGGGCGCTGTCCGTGGAAGCGACCACCGCCCGGTTCAACGCCATCGCCGCGCGGGCCGAGCTCGCCATGGCCGACGAATCCGCGCGCTGGGGCGACGTCTACGAGGGGTCCGCGGGCCTGCAGACCACCGTCGACTGGAACAACGAGCTCAACCGGCTGCGTAACAACTGGTTCCCCAACCGCACCCAGATCGTGCTCAACCAGTTCATCGCGCAGGGCTGGCTCACCACGACCCACGAGCCGCCCAGCTTCAGCCAGGCCGGCGGGATCATCCCGCCCGGCTCGACGCTGACGATCACCAACAACGAGGCGTCCGGCACGATCTACTACACCACCGACGGCAGCGACCCCCGCCTGCCCGGTGGCGGCATCCACCCCAACGCGGTCGCGTACTCCGGGCCGTTCGAGCTGCCCGAGTCCTTCCTCACGGTCACCGCCCGGCTGCTGCGCACCGGGACCTGGTCCGCGCCGATCAGCGCCGACTTCTCCACCGGCGAACCCACCCCCGAGCAGGAGTACCTGCGCATCACCGAGCTGCACTACAACCCGCAGGGCCCCAGCGCCGCGGAACAGTCGGCCGGGTTCGTCGATGGCGACCAGTTCGAGTTCATCGAGCTGCTGAACATGTCGGCGACCGAGACGATCGACCTCGCGGGGGTGTCGTTCACCCAGGGCCTCGGCGCGGTGTTTACCGGGCCGACGCAGACGGTCCTCACCGCCGGGTTCAACGCGGGGCTGGACGGGTTCGGGTTCCTGCAGAGCGCCTTCAACGGAACAACCGAGATCGCCGGCTCCGGGCAGCGCGACACGGCCGGCGGCCCCGACGGCAGCGGCGCGCTGCGGGTCGAGCTGCTCTCGGCCGACGACGGCCCCGACCACGGGCCAGTCTCGGCCGCGTACACCCGGCAGGTCACACTCGCGGCGGCGGGCGAAGTCACCATCAGCTTCGACTACCGCTTCCTCTTCGGCGGCGGGTTCGAGTCCAACGAGACCGGGCAGGCCATCGCCGAGCTGGCCGGTCAGCGCCTGGGCAGCGACCAGGACGGCGCGCTGGTCTCGTTCGTTGGCGACGGCAACAGCGGCCCGGCCTTCGACACCGGCTGGGTCACGTTCAGCACGACCCTCCAACTCGGTGCGGGCGCGCACACCCTCGCGCTCGGGGCCTACTACAACCAGTCCACCCTCGACAACGAGGGCGTCACCGCCTGGTACGACAACCTCTCGATCGCCGCGGGCGGCGGGCCCCTGCCGCTTGCGCCCGGCGAGCGGGCGCTGCTGGTGAGCGACCTCGCCGCGTTCACCGAGCGCTACGGGCAGCAGGTCGTCGACAACGCCGCGGCGGTCCTCGAATACACCGGCAACCTCTCCAACGGCGGCGAGCAGGTCACGCTGGTCGACGCGAACGGCTCGACGATCCTCGACTTTGTCTACGAAGACGGCGACGGCGTCGGCGAGGAGTCCTGGCCTACAACGCCCGATGGCGACGGACCGTCGCTGGTGGTCACAGACACCGAAGGGGACTACAGCAGCGGGAGCAACTGGCGGGCTTCCTTCACGACCCACGGCACGCCGGGTGCCGACGAGTCCGCGCTCGTCGGCGACATCAACGGCGACGGATTCGTCGGGATCGAGGACCTCGACCTGTTGCTGGCCCACTGGGGCGATGCCGCCGGCTCGAGCAGTGGGGCCGCCGCCGCAGACCTTGACAACGATGGCAGGGTCAACAGCCCGGACCTGTCGATCCTGATCGCCAACTGGGGCAACGGCAGCGTCCCTAACGAACCCACCAGCAACGACAACGCGGACGACGGTGCCGGAAGCGGCGGAACCGACGGCGGCGGGTCTGGTACAACGTCGGGTGGCTCGACCAGCGGCCGCCCCACCCGGCCCGGCGTCTCCGACACCACGCCGACACGCCCGTCGCGTCCAGCCGAGCCGGTCCCCAACACACGCCCCGCGGGCACAACCCGCCCGGCCGACACCGGCTCGGGCTCCACCGATGCACAGCGCTTGCTGGCCTCCCGCTCGACGACCGATGCGCTCGCGCTGGCTCAGCCCGCGTCCGGCCCGCTGGCCGCCGCGGGTGTTGCCTTCGACCCGCCCCCGAACCTCCGCCGATTCGATGCGCTGACGCGGGATAGCGCATCAGAATCCGTCACGAGCCGTAGATAGTCGGGGTTTCCCCGAGGCCACCGGGGGCGACGATGAAAACGGCCCCCTGAAAGATCACCGGGTTTGCCAGCGGATTATGATGCAGGCATGCCCTATTCCCTCCATGACCGTCCCTTGTTTCCGACCCCCTCCCCCCGAACCCAGCGCGGTCTCCACGGAGCGATCCGTGCCGTATCCCGCCAGGCGCTGATCGCCCTCGGCCTCGCGGCGGCCGCTCTTGGGGGGGGCGGCTGCCGCACGTCCGCCGCGGCCCAGGCCGACGTGTCGGTCGTCGACCGCCCCGCCGTCGACCAGCGCAACGCCCACTACGTCAGCAACCGCCCGCCGCTGCAGCCCAGCCGGTTCATCAAGCTGCCCGTCGGTGCGGTCCGGCCGTCGGGCTGGCTCGAAGAAGCGATGCGGCGCCAGCTCGACGGGATGACCGGCGAACTCGGCGAGATCAGCGCCTGGCTGCAGAAGGAGGACAACGCTTGGCTCTCGCCGGACGGCAAAGGCGAGTGGGGCTGGGAAGAGGTGCCCTACTGGCTCAAGGGGTACGGCAACCTCGGCTACCTGCTCGGGGACCACCACGTCATCGCCGAGGCCCGCGTCTGGATCGAGGGCACGATCAACAGCCAGCGCGGCGACGGCAACTTCGGCCCCGCACGCTTCTTCAACGACGACGGCTCGCAGGACTTCTGGGCCAACATGGTCATGCTGCACTGCCTGCAGTCGTACTACGAGTACACCGGCGACGAGCGCGTCATCGAGCTGATGACCCGCTACTTCCGCTACCAGCACTCGGTCCCCGACGACAAGATGCTGACGCACTACTGGCAGCACATGCGCGGCGGCGACAACCTCTACGCGGTCTACTGGCTCTACAACCGCACGGGCGACGCGTTCCTGCTCGAACTCGCCGACAAGATCTACCGCAACACCGCGGACTGGGCGATGGACGGCGACCTGCCCAACTGGCACAACGTCAACATCGCGCAGGGCTTCCGCGCCCCCGCGCAGTACTGGCAGCAGGCGGGCGACGACGCGCTGCTCCGCGCGACTTACAACAGCTTCAACGAGGCCCGCGTGCGTTACGGCCAGGTGCCCGGCGGGATGTTCGGGGCCGACGAGAACGCGCGCGCCGGCTACGACGACCCCCGGCAGGCCATCGAGACCTGCGGCATCGTCGAGCAGATGTTCTCGAACCAGATCATGCTGCGGATCACCGGCGACCCGTTCTGGGCCGACCACTGCGAGAACGTCGCCTTCAATACCGCGCCCGCCGCGTTCCTCCCCGACTATCGCGGCCTGCGGTACCTGGTCAGCCCCAACGGCGTGACGTGCGACCGGCACAACCACGCCCCGGGCATCCAGAACGCCGGGCCCTTCACCCTCATGAGCGCGCTCAGCAACCGCTGCTGCCAGCACAACCACTCGCACGGCTGGCCGTACCTCGCCGAGAACCTCTGGCTCGCCACGCCGGACAACGGGCTGTGCGCCGCGATGTACGTGCCCTCGCGCGTCACCGCCATCGTCGGCGACGGGGCCACGGTCACGCTGACCGAAGAAACGCGCTACCCCTTTGCCGACCGGGTGAGCTTCACCGTCGGCCTCGAAGGTGACGCGGCGTTCCCGCTGTACTTCCGTATCCCGGCGTGGTGCGACGCGCCGGAACTGACGATCAACGGCGAAGCGCTCACGCTCGGCGCGGGCGACACCGTGGCCGGGAAGTACATCCGCGTCGAGCGCACCTGGTCGGACGGCGACGCGATCGAGTTGCGTCTGCCGATGGAGGTCGAGCTGACCCGATGGGAAAACAACCACGACAGCGTGAGCGTGAACCGCGGGCCGCTGACCTTCTCCCTGAAGATCGGGCAGGACTTCGAGCCGATCCCCGCGGACGAGGCGGCGGTGTGGGACGCGCGCTGGCGGACCGATGTCGATGTCGAGGACTGGCCGGCCGTGGAGATCTTCCCGACGACTGCGTGGAACTACGGTCTGGTGCTCGACGGCGACCGGCTGCCGGTGGTGGACCTCCACCAGCACGCCTGGCCGGAGGACAACTACCCGTTCACCGCCGACGCGTCCCCGATCAGCCTGACCGTGCGGGCCCGGCGGGTCCCCGGCTGGTCGCTGGACCGGCACGGGCTGGTCGGCGTGCTGCAGGACAGCCCGGCCTACACCGAGGAGCCGGTCGAACACGTGGAGCTGATCCCGATGGGCGCGGCGCACCTGCGCATCAGCGCGTTCCCGGTCGCGAGCGATGCCGACGACGCCCACCGCTGGTCGCCCTCGATCGAGGCGCAGCACTACCACGCGAGCGCTTCCCACTGCTATGAGGGCGACTGGACCGGCGCGATCTGTGACGGCCTGCTCCCCAGCGACGACGTGAACGAGGGCGTGACCCGTCACACATTCTGGGACCACCGCGGCTCGGCCGAGTGGCTCCAGGCCGGCTTCGACGAGCGCCGCCGGGTGGACGAGGTCGCGGTGTTCTGGTTCGACGACCGCGCGATCGGCGGGCAGTGCCGGGTGCCCGCGTCCTGGCGTCTGATGTTCCGCGACGCCGCGGGCGCGTGGCGCGAAGTCCGCAACGCCTCGGCCTACGGCACCGCGCGCGCCCGCTACAACACCGTCACGTTCGACCCCGTCGAGACCGACGCCCTGCGGCTGGAGGTCCAGCTCCAGGACGGTTTCTCCGCCGGCTGCTGGGAGTGGCGCGTCGGCCCCGAAACACAAGACCACCACGAAGGGCACGATCACGACTGATCGCGCCACCCCATCGGCCGGGCACGACGCTTCGGCCACCGACCCCCACGACGATTGGAGCACCCGATGTGCCCTCTACACCTGCTACCCGCCCTGCTGCTGACGATCACAGCGCTCACCCCGGGCCTCGCGCTCGCACAGCAAGGCGGATGGGCCCCCGCGGACGGACCGCTGACCACGCCCTGGACCCAGGATGTTGACCCCGCGGCACCGCTGCCCGAGTACCCCCGGCCGCAGATGGTCCGCGACGCCTGGACCAACCTCAACGGCCTCTGGGATTACGCGGTCACCGAGGGCCACGACCGGCCCGACACCTTCACGGGCGAGATCCTCGTGCCCTTCCCGATCGAGTCGATGCTGTCGGGCGTCGGGCAGAAGGTGGCGCAGGGCCACCGGCTGTGGTACCGCCGGACGTTTGCGGCCGACGCGTCGTGGGAGGGCCAACGGCTGCTGCTGCACTTCGGCGCGGTGGACTGGGAGGCGGAGGTCTGGGTGGACGGGCACCACGTCGGCGTGCACCGCGGGGGCTTCGACGCGTTCTCGATGGACATCACCGACGCGCTCGACGCCGGCCGGGACGAGCACGAGCTGGTCGTCGCGGTGCGTGACAACACGACCGACAGCGGGCAGGCCGTCGGCAAGCAGCACAACCAGCCCGGCGGCATCTGGTACACCAGCGTTACCGGGATCTGGCAGACCGTCTGGATCGAGCCGGTCCCCGAAAGCCACATCGCCTCGCTGAAGCTGACCCCCGACCTCGCGTCCGGGTCGCTGTCGGTCGAGGTCGACGGCCGCGGCCTGCGCGGGCACCGGGTCCGCCTGACCGCGTTGGACACGCTGGGCGGTGACACGGCGGTGGCCGAAACGACCGGCGCCGCGAACGCGGCCCACACGCTGCGGCTGGACGAGGTCCGGCCGTGGTCCCCGAGTTCGCCGCACCTGTACGGGCTGCGGGTCGATCTGCTCCGCGACGGCCAGGTGGTGGACGCGGTGGACTCGTACTTCGGGATGCGGTCGATCGAGGTCGGCCCGGATGACAGCGGCACCCAGCGCCTGCTGCTCAACGGCGAGCCGCTGTTCCAGTACGGCCCGCTCGACCAGGGCTGGTGGCCCGACGGGCTCTACACCCCGCCCACCGACGAGGCGCTGCTGTTCGACATCGTGTTCACGCAGCAGGCCGGGTTCAACATGATCCGCAAGCACGTGAAGGTCGAGCCCGCGCGGTTCTACTACCACTGCGACCGGCTGGGGATGCTCGTCTGGCAGGACATGCCGCACATGGAGGCCGGCCGGACCCCCAGCCGCGACGAGCGCGAGCAGTACGAGACCGAGCTCGCGGCGATGATGGACGACCTGCACAACTCGCCGGCCATCGTGATGTGGGTGCCGTTCAACGAGGGCTGGGCCCAGTACGAGACCGAACGCGTGACCCGCTGGGTGAAGCAGCGCGACCCCAGCCGGCTGGTCAACAACGCCAGCGGCTGGCACGACCACGGCGTCGGCGACGTGCACGATATCCACGTCTACCCCGGGCCCTCGATGCCGGCGCTCGAAGACGACCGCGCGGTCGTGCTCGGCGAGTACGGCGGGCTCGGCCTGCCGGTCGAGGGACACACCTGGCAGTCCAGCGACAACTGGGGCTACCGCAGCTACGAGACGACCGAGCAGCTCCGCCAGGCCTACGCCGACATGATGCCGACGCTGGAATCGCTCGTGGGGCTCGGGCTCGCCGCGGCGGTCTACACCCAGACCACGGATGTCGAGATCGAGGTCAACGGGCTGCTCACCTACGACCGCCGGGTCGTGAAGCTCGACCCCGAGCAGCTCAGCGCGCTGCACGCCCCGCTCTACACCGCGGCCGACCGGTTCCGGTCCATGACCGAGGTGGTGCCCACCTCGAAAGAGCGCGGCGCGACCTGGCGCTACACGATGCGCAACCCCGGCAACGGCTGGGAGCAGGCCGGCTACAACGACCGCCACTGGCCGCAGGCCGACGGCGGGTTCGGCACCGAGGGCACGCCCGGCGCGGTCGTCCGCACCGAGTGGGACAGCAGCGACATCTGGCTCCGCCGCGAGATCGAGCTGCCCGACATGGACGGCAAGCGCCTCGGGCTCTGGCTTCACCACGACGAGAACGTCGAGGTCTACCTCAACGGCACCCTGATCCACCGCGCCGAGGGGTGGACGACCTCTTACATCCCGGTCCTGCTGCCGCGCGAAGCGTCCGAGGCCGCCGAACCGGGCCGCAACGTGGTCAGTGTGCACTGCCACCAGACCGCCGGCGGGCAGTACGTTGACCTCGGGCTGTTTGTTTATGATGACGCCGATGCGTCCGACGAGTAATCGCCTCTCCTACTCTCTCACCGAAGGACGAAACCATGTCGAGTCTTAGAACTGTTTTGATGCTGATTGCCGGGGTCGGTCTGCTGCTGTCGGTCGGCTGCGGGGGCGGGTCCTCGTCCGGCGGGTCGGTCGTCGTGGGCTTCGCCCAGGGCGGCAGCGAGAGCTCGTGGCGCGAAGCGGAAACCAAGTCTATCCAGGACGCCGCGAAGGACGCAGGCTACGACCTGCGGTACGCCAACGCCGAGGGCCGGCCCGACCAGCAGGTCAGCCAGGTCCGCGGGTTCATCGCGCAGGGCGTCGACGTGATCGTCGTCGCGCCGATCGAGAAGACCGGCTGGGAGGACGTGCTCAACGAGGCGAAGGACGCGGGGATCCCGGTCGTCCTCGTGGACCGCGGCATCGATACCCAGGACGAGTCGCTGTACGCCACGCTCATCGCCAGCGACTTCGTCGAGGAAGGCCGGATGGCCGCACAGTGGCTGGTCGACAACAAGCCCGGCGGTGCACGCATCGTCGAGCTGTCCGGCACGCCCGGTGCCGACCCCGCGATCGACCGGAAGAAGGGCTTCGCCGAGATCATCGACGAACATGACGGGTTCACGATTGTTGAGAGCCAGTCGGCGCTGTTCGAGCAGGCCGAGGGCAAGAACGTGATGAACGCCCTGCTGCTGCGGGCGGACCTGGAGTTCGACGTGGTCTACGCCCACAACGACGACATGGCCCTGGGCGCGATCGAGGCGATCAAGGGCGCGGGCCTGGACCCGGGCGAAGACATCATCGTGATCTCGATCGACGGCGTGAAGGCCGCGTTCGAGTCCATGGTCGCCGGCGACCTGAGCGCGACCGTGGAGTGCAACCCGCTGCTGGGGCCAAAGGTCATGGAGGTCATCGGGCAGCTGATGGACGATGAGGACGTGCCGCACCGGATCATCAGCGAGGACAAGCTGTACGAGGCATCGCAGGCGGCCGAAGCGTTGCCGACCCGCGAGTACTGATCCGCGCCCCTATCCCGCGTTTGTTCCCCACGCCTTGCTGACCGGTAGGCCTGCCTGTTGTCGCCCCCCCTGCTCCGCATCTCGGGCCTGACCAAGCTCTTCCCCGGCGTGCGCGCGCTCGACGGGGTGGACTTTGACGTGCGTCCCGGCGAGGTGCACGCGCTGCTCGGCGAGAACGGGGCCGGCAAGAGCACGCTGATCAAGTGCCTGACCGGGGTCATGCCGCCCGACGCGGGGCAGTTCATCCTCGACGGCCGGCCGGTCGCCCCGTCTTCGCCGCAGGCCGCGCAGCAGCTTGGCATCCAGACCGTGTATCAGGAGGTCAACCTGCTGCCGCAGCTCAGCGTCGCGGAGAACCTGGTGCTCGGCCACGAGCCGCGGCGCGGCGGGCGCATCGGCCCGATCGACTGGGGCCGTGCCAAGCGCGAGGCCCGCAAGCAGTTGGAGCGCGTCGGGGTCGAGGCGGACGTCACCGCGCCGGTGTCGAGCCTGCCGATCGGGGTGCAGCAGCTCGTCGCGATCGCGCGGGCCATCGCCGGCGACTCGAAGGTGCTTGTGCTCGACGAGCCCACCAGCAGTCTCGACAAGGCGGAAGTCGCGCGGCTGCTCGCGCTCATGGGCCGGCTGCGTGGGCAGGGGCTGGGCATCGTGTTTGTCACGCACTTTCT
Source organism: Phycisphaerae bacterium (assembly GCA_030425705.1). Lineage (GTDB taxonomy): Bacteria > Planctomycetota > Phycisphaerae > Phycisphaerales > Phycisphaeraceae > JAHQVV01. The sequence goes on along the minus strand of JAUHZU010000001.1, from coordinate 558,830 downwards.
GGACCAGGTCTACGCCGTGAGCGACCGCATCACCGTGCTGCGCGGCGGGAAGTACGTCGGGACGTGGGAGACATCCGGCCTGCCGCAGCTCGAGCTGGTCGGGCACATGCTCGGGCGGGACATTGACGAGGTCCGCAAGCTCTCGGACAAGCACGCCGCGAAGCCCGCCTCGGACGGGTCGGTGCAGACCGTGCTCACCGCGACGGGGCTGGGGCGGACCGGCGCCCTCGACCCGGTCTCGCTGCAGCTCCGCGCCGGCGAGAGTCTCGGGCTCGCGGGCCTGCTCGGCTCGGGCCGGACGGAGCTCGCCCGGCTGCTGTTCGGGGCCGACCGCGCCTCGACCGGGAGCGTCACCATGGACGGCCAGACAACGCAGTGGACCTCGCCACGGCAGGCGATCGCCAGGGGCATCGCGTTCGTCCCCGAGGAACGCAAGACCGAGGGCATCTGCCCGTCGCTGTCGGTGAGAGAAAACATCGCGCTCGCGCTGCAGGCCAGGCGCGGCTGGCTCAGGCCGCTGTCCCGCAAGCGTCAGACCGACCTGGCGGACGGCTACATCAAGGCCCTGGGCATCCGCACGCCCGACGGCGAGAAACCCATCGGCCAGCTCAGCGGCGGGAACCAGCAGAAGGCGGTCCTCGCCCGCTGGCTCGCGATGCACCCGCGCGTGCTGATCCTCGACGAGCCGACCCGCGGGATCGACATCGGCGCGAAAGCGGAGATCGAGGCGCTCATCGCCAAGCGCGCGGCCGAGGGCGTCGCCGTCGTGTTCATCGCCACCGAGCTCGAAGAAGTCACGCGCGACTGCCACCGCGTCCTGGTGCTCCGCGACCAGCGCGTGGTCGGCGAGCTGTCCGGCGACGAGCTGACGGTCAGTGGCGTGATGGACGTCATCGCCCGGGCCGACCGCGCCAACGCCCCGAGCCCCGACCAGCCCACGCTATCCGCGGCGGGGGGTGACGCATGAACCAAAAAGGATCGCTCCACCAACTGATGACGCGCCTGATCTGGCCGATCGCGGCGGTGCTCCTGCTGCTGCTGATCAACGCGGTCGTCAACCCCGGGTTCTACCACCTGTCGGTCACGGACGGCCAGCTCCGCGGGCCGCTGGTGCTAACGCTTCAACTCTCGGTCTACATCATGCTCCCGGCGCTGGGGATGTGCCTGGTCATCGCGACGCGGGGGGTCGACCTCTCCGTCGGCACCGCCGCAGCGATCGGCGCCGCGGCGACGGCCTGGGCCTGCACGAGCTACGCGGGCGGCGCGGCCGTGGCGGTCGCCGTGCCCGCGGTCATCGGGGCCGGCCTGCTCTGCGGTCTGTTCAACGGCGTGATGATCAGTAAATTCGGCATCCAGCCGATCGTCGCGACGCTCGCGTTCATGGTCGCCGGCCGGGGCATCGCCCGCCTCATCATGGGCAACACCACGCAGCTTCAGTTCGAGCACGCCACGTTCGACTGGCTGGGCAACGGGACGCTGCTGGGCCTGCCGGTGATCGTCTGGGTCAGCGCCGCGGTGGCGGTCGGGGTGATCGTGCTCGTCCGTGTCAGCGCGCTGGGCATGCTCATCGAGGCGACCGGCGACAACCCGCAGTCCGCCCGGCTCGCCGGCGTGCCGGTCGCGCGCGTCCTGCTCCTGGTCTATGCGTTGGCGGGCGTGCTCTCCGCGGTCGCCGGCCTGCTCTGGGCCAGCAACTACCACCTCTCCCACGCGGTCAACACCGGCAAGTACTGGGAGCTGGACGCCATCATGGCCGTCGTCATCGGCGGCACCATGCTGACCGGCGGACGCTTCACGCTGCTGGGCACCGTCATCGGCGCGGTCCTCATCCAGCTCCTGACGCAGATGCTCCAGGCCATCGGTGTCGACAGTGACGTGACACCGCTCTACAAGGGGCTGATCGTGCTGGCGATCTGCCTCGTCCAGGCCCCCGCGCTGCGGCAGGCCCTGGCCGACTACCTCCAGCGACGCCGGGAGCTGACGGCGTGAACCTGAACAACGCCAAAACCTACCTGCTCCGGCCCGACCGGCTCGCCGCCGCCGCGACCCCGCTGGTCCTGCTCGCCATGCTGCTGGGCGGGCTCCTCGCGTTCGGCCCGCGCTTCGTCAGCCAGAACAACTTCATCAACATGGTCCAGGGGCCCAACGCTGCGCTGGGCATCATGGCCGTCGGCATGACCCTGGTTATCCTCACCGGCGGGATCGACCTGTCCGTCGGCGCGGTGCTCGCGCTGGTGGCGGTCACCGTCGCGTCGCTCATGCACCCCGAGGGGCCCGCGTGGTCGTTCCCGGCCGCGGCGGGCGTCGGGCTGCTGATCGGCACGGGCTTCGGCGCGGTGCAGGGGGTCGTGATCAACCGCCTCCGCGTGCCGGCGTTCCTCGTTACCCTCGCCGGCATGTTCATCGCCCGCGGCGCGGCCTTCGCCATCAGCGCGGAAGGAAAGGCGCTCTCCGGCCACCCGCAGCTCACCGCGATCGGCCGGTGGGCGACCACACACATCGCCAAGCCCATGGGCGAGTGGCCCGTCATCGGCAGCGTCCTCCCGCGAAGACTCCCCAGCGAGACCCTGCTGCTCCTGGCGGTCATCGGCGTCGGCTGGGCCATGCTCCGCTGGACCCGCATGGGGCGGACGTGCTACGCGATCGGCGGCAGCCCGGACAGCGCCAAGCTCATGGGCCTGCCCGTCCGGCTGACCGAGGCCGCGGTCTACGCCGTCAGCGGGTTCTGCGCCGCGCTCGCCGCGGTCGCGCATGTGGTCTACACCAAGAGCGGCCGGCCCAGCGCCGGCGAACTCGTCGAGCTCGACGCCATCGCCGTCGTCGTCATCGGCGGCACGCTGCTCACCGGCGGACGCGGCTCGGTCATCGGCACGCTGATCGGCCTGCTCACCTACGCCACGATCCGCAGTATCATCCAGTTCGGCAACTTCAACGACGCGGTGTTCCCGCTGGTCATCGGCGGGCTGCTGCTGGCGTTCCTCGTCTTCCAGCGCGCGATCCAGAGCCGGCACCCCGCGTCCGCGCATTGATACCGCTGCCGCACGGACCCCGCCCACCCCGCCGAACGCCATGAGCCACCTGCCCGCGTCCTTCGAGGCGATCTACCAGCGCCCGCCGACCGTCGTCGCCTCGGCCCCGGGGCGCATCGAGGTGCTGGGCAACCACACCGACTACAACGCCGGTCTCACCCTGTCGTGTGCCGTGGGTTTCCGGTGTGACGCGGCGATGGCCCCGCTCGATGAGCCGGTGGCTCTGCTCGCCAGCACCGCGTTCGACACGCCGCCCGAACGCTTCCCGCTCACCGCCCCGCTCGCGTTTGCCCCGCGCGGGCACTGGGCCAACTACCTGCTCGGCCTGGCCACCGCGCTGCAGGAGCGCGGGCACACGGTCCCCGGCTTCGCGCTGCTAGTCGACTCCGCGGTGCCGCGGTCCGCGGGCGTGTCGAGCTCCGCGGCCCTGGAGATGGCGGTGTTGACCGGGCTGGTGTCGATGATGCAACTCGACCTGCCGCCCATCGAACTCGCGCGCATCGGCCAGTGGGCGGAGTCCCGCGCGGTCGGCGCGCAGACGGGCATGCTCGACCAGCTCTCCTCCCTGTGCGGGCAACGCGACCACCTGCTGCTCACCGACTTCGCGAGCGGCGCGACCGACACAGCCCCCCTGCCGCCGGGCTGGGTCTTCGTCGCGGTGGACTCGGGCGTGAAGCACGACCTGACGGTGGAGTACAACGACCGACGGCGGTCGTGCGAGGCGGCCGCGGAGGCGATGGGCGTCGCGACCCTGCGCGAAGCATCGCTCGAGCAGCTCGACAAACACCGCCCTGCGATGCCGGCCGAGGCCTACGGCTGTGCGAAGCACATCCTCGGCGAGAACCAGCGTGTCCGCGACGCGATCGATGCGCTCGGGCGCGGCGATGTCGAGCGCGTCGGCCGGCTGATGTTCGAGTCGCACGACAGCAGCCGGCACCACTTCCGAAACAGCTGCCCGGAGCTGGACCGCATCGTCGAATATGCGGCGCAAGACGCCCGCTGCGTCGGGGCCCGGCTCTCGGGCGGGGGCTTCGGCGGGATCACGATCCACCTGGTACGCGGCACCGACGCCGAGCGCTACCGCGGCGACCTGCTCAGCCACCTCACGCCGGCAGACAGTCCCCCACCCTGGTCGGCGGTGTGCGCGATCGACGACGGCGCGAAGCTCGTGACTTGAACGTCCCGCCGTCTTGTTCACTGCCGGGTGTGTCAGTAGTACCAGGGCGTGAACGGCAGCAGGATCGAGATCGTGATCAGCAGGATGATGACCCACTCGAGCACCTCGAGCCGGCGGATCGAGGTCGTCTCAGACATCTTCTGATAGATGCTCTCGGTCGCGTCGAGCTTGCGTTGAACGCTCGTCTGCCAGGCGGGCAGGTCCATCCGGTCCGCGGCCAGCCGGTACAGCCGGGCGAGGTACTGGTGCCCGAGCAGCTTGATCGCGTTGTTGACGCCTTCGAACATCACGGCCGCGTCGGTCTGCGCCGTTGCGGTCCGGCGGAGCAGGCTGCCGGGCACGAAGCTCGGCCAGAGCCGGGTCTTGGTCAGGTCGGCGAACGCCTCGTCCGCGTGGTCCAAGATCGCGTCGAGCTCCTGGTCGAGCACGCGCAGCTCAAGCAGCTCGATGTTCGCGTGCTGCAGCACCGCGACCACGTCCTCCGGCGCGGGATCGAACAGCACCGCGGCGTTCCACCCGATCACCGCGAGGTCCGCCTCGGAGTACGACAGGACGCCCTCGGTCGTACGTACCGTCTGTTCTTCGGACAGCCGGATCAGCTCCGCCTCGATCGCGTGGGCGAGCAGCGGGCGGTTCGCCTCGAACATCGTCTTCGGCTCGGCATCGCCCTCCCAGCCCGTCACGGCGAAGACGGCGTAGTCCTCCACCGCGTCCGACAGGCGCGGGCGCTCGATCGCCGGGCGGATCGATTCCATCAGCCGGCCCGCGCGCTCCCGCGCATCGGCCTCAAGCGCGGCGTGGTCGTACAGCTCCGAACCCAGCCGGGGCAGGTCGCCCAGCGTCGCGGGCAGCGGCAGGCGGTAGGTGATCAGCGCCGCGCCGAAGTCGTACACCAGCACGTCGGTGCTCGGGTCGGTCTCGGTCTCGCCGACCTGCACAGGCGACCCCGCGATGACGACGCCCAGCGGCGGCGGGTTGTAGTCGAACCACAGCGGCGCGGGCCGGCGGGCACGGACCACGCGTCGGCGCGTCGCGTCCTGCAGCAGCGGCTCGGCGGTCTCGAGGTCGACCTGGAACCCGATATCGAACGCAAAAAACACGAGCGCGTGCCCAGTGATCCGGACAGGCGACGCAACATCAACGGCAGGCATGGGGGGTCCTTGGGTGCTGGCCGGCTGGAATCAGGCGGCACGATCGGACACCCATTCTATCCGGGCTCACTTGATTGCGCGCTGCCGGTGCAAGCACACGCCCCCCGTGATGGCACCGCAACACCCCGTGCCGACTCAGGCGACTGCGCGACGCCTGCGTGATGTGCCCAGCCCCAGCAGCCCCAGCGCCAGGAGCACGGCCGACGCCGGTTCGGGCACCGCGACGAACGGGCCGCCCGTGATCGCCTGCGCGACCAGTTGGCCGGTCTCCTGCCCGACGGTGTCGTCGTAGTTCCAGTGGATGCCGAGGTAGACCCGGCTGCGGCCGTTCTCCGCCATCGCCTCGCTGAAGGACGCGAAGGTGCGTTCGCTGTCGTCGAGGTCCAGGCCATAGAGCGCCATCAGGTCCGGGTTCGCGAGCAGGTGTTCCAGCTCTTCGGAGGAGATGGTGAACGCGATGTCGTCGGTGCCGTAGAACTCGATCAGCGTGCCGAAGAGCGCGCCGCCGAAGGTCGCGTGGCCGGAGAGATAGGTCGGGAACGGCGGGGTAAATCCGATGAGTGTCTCGCCGTTGGGTGCGCCCAGCGGGGTCCAGTCCTCGTCGGCGGTGGTGTCGGCGTTGCCGTCCTCGTCGCCCCGGCGGATGCCCGTGACCGGACGCCAGAGGTCGAACTCAAACTTCGAGTCCCAGGCGACCACGCCCGCGTCGGCCATCGCGACGGTGGCCTGCGCGAAGAGCTGGGCGTTCTGCTGCAGCGTATTGCCCTGCTGGACCGCGACGGTGCGCAGGATGTCGTTGTAGAGCACCATCGGCGTGCCCATGCCCAGCCGGTCGTACGCCCAGAACAGGCCGATCTCCGTCTGCTCGGCCGTGCGGCTCGCCGAATCGTAGGCGCCCAGCATCAGCACCTCGTTGTACGCGTCGGCGTAGGCCTGGGTCTCCAGCCCCGGGCTCGGCCCGGGCGAGAAGGAGCCGGGCGACTGCAGCGCAAAGGTCTGCACGCTGCCCCACGCCGGGCCCCATGCCTCCTGGCCGGGGTTCACCGGGTCCGGCTGCCAGTAGCCCGGCGCGGTGCTGGGCGTGTACTGGACCATCGCGTCGAAGCCGTCGTTGGCGCGCTCGGCGATGATGGCCTGGCCGATCTGCGTGCCGAGCTGAATCCCGTTGGTCACCTGCGTGCTGGAGCCGAGCGCCGCGAGACTCGTGCTCAGGTAGCTGTCGAGCGACGCCTGCTGGTCGCCGTAGACCGAGCTGAGCACGGTGTAGGCCGACTGGATCGCCGCCGCCTGCGCCGAGGCGTTGCCCGCCAGGGCCGTCACCGAGCCGTCGTAGGTGTAGAACGACTGCGTGCCCGAGGTCGTGGCGAGACTGTCGTAGATCGCCAGGTTCATCATGGCCAGCGAACGCGTCACCATGCCGGGGTTCTGCACGGTGGTGTCGGTGATGATCATCTCGGTGGCGAACTGGTTCCAGTCCAGCACCTCGTCGCCCATCGCCGGGCAGGCCCCCGCCGCCACCACGCAGGCCGAGGCGATCCAGCGCGGGACCGCTTGTACAAACCGCAATGTCATGTCCACTCCTCAACGGGGATCGCCCCGCCGCTACAACTGGCAGGGACTACCCCTAGCGTACACCACCGCGGCCCGTGTGCAATAGGGTTTCAGGCGGGAGAACAGGTTTCTTTTTAATCCCGGGCCGCAGTACCGCTACTCGGCCAGCTCCCGGCGGAGCGTCGTGTAATCCACCGACAAACCCGGCGCGGTGTAGGTCAGGTGCAGCACCGGGGCGGTGGCCACACCGTGGTCCCGGGTACGCACGTTCCGCACGCCCGTGCCTTCAAGGAAGAACGCGACCGCCTTGCCTTCGTCCCAGCCCGGGCGGTCGATGACCTCCTGCATCAACGCCGCGAGGTTCGGCGTCCGCTGCGCGGCGGCGCGTTCCCCCGCCCCCCAGGCCCCGGGGGACCAGGCGGTCTGCATCGTGGTGCGCTCTCGGTTGCCGATATCCCAGAGCCCGGTCGAAAACTGATCCGCGTCGTCATCCGCCTCGGCCCAAACGGTTATCGTCGTCGCACCCGCCTGGCTATCCATCGAAGTGAACTGGACCTCGGCGGTAATCACCCGTTCGCCCAGCTTGACCGGGAGTTTGTCGAACCGGACCGCGGCCGTGACATTAATCACCCCGTTGTCTCCGATGAGCATGTAGGTGTAGTTGGTCACGTTCTGGCCAACCGAGTCTTCTTCCGCGGCATCGTCGTTGGATGCCAACACCTGGAACGTGCCCGTCAGCGTCTTGCCGTCGCGGAGCAGGACGCTGTAGACCCGGCTGGCGTCGCCCGCATCGGCCTGGACATACAGCCGGGCGGGGTCGGCCGGGTCGTCGCTGAGGCTGCCGTCCTGCTCGTCGACCAGCTTGAACCGGTACGACGCGCTGCCGACCTGGTAGCTCGCCGTCCAGGTATGGTTCGTGTATCGATTCCGCCAGCCGTCGTCGTCTTCGAGCCGCAGCCGGACCACCTCGATCATCGCGTGCGCGAGCAGCCGGGCGTCGGCCTGGTCCTCCTCCAGCCGGGTCGACTGGAGGTCGATCCGGCCGACCGTCACCGCCGTGACCCCCACGGCCACGAGCATCGCGGTCAGCGACAACACCAGCAGGTACACCGTCCCGCGCTGTCGCCGGGCGCGGCGGGCCGATGCACACGCTCGGGGGGGGGTACGGCTCACGGTGCGACGGCCCACCCCTGCAGCTCGACCAGCGGACGCTTGCCGATGGCGATCGAGGCCACGACCTGCTTCACGCCCGCGTCATGGTTCAAAGCGTCCGTCAGCCCATCCGGGTCCACCCAACGCACCTCGATACGGACCGAGTAGCCCTCGAAGCCCGTGAGCGGCGTGCCGTCCGGCGAGCTGACGGCGCCGGCCCACCCGTCGTAGTCGTCGACATCGTCGAACCCGTCGCGGCGGTTGTTGCCGGTCTCGCCGGCGTCCGGGCCCAGCGTGGTCGAGCCGGCCTCGGCGTAGGGCTGCGCGAGCACCTCCTGCAGCATGGACTCCGCGAGCAGGCGTGCCTGGGCGCGTTGCCCGACCATCGCCTGCGACGCGCGCGCGGACGCGACCGTGTTCAGCGTCGCCACCATCGCGCCCGACAGCACGATCAGCGCCACCACCGTCTCGATCAGACTGATGCCTCGGCGGCTCGTGGGATGTCGGGTGATGGAACGCATCGCTCGCCTGTGGTTGTTGTCCTTTATCGCCCCAGCAGCCCGTTGATCAGCCCGCCGACAAGGCCGTCGCCATCTGCGGTGCCGGAGTCTGTTTCTTGGCCGGCGGGTGTGGTGACGACGGCCGAAGCGCCGACGCGGATCGTAACCTCGTCGAAGAACCCGTCTGTCGCCTCGCTCATCCGTGCGAGCCCCGGCAGCCCCCCCGCCGATACGGTGTCGTAGGTAAAGCTCCCGGCCGGCTGGCCGTTGATCAGGACCCCGACGGCGTTGTCTGAGGGCACTACCAACAGACGGACCCGGGGCGGGTTCGCCCCGAGCCCGGCGACATCCAGACGCGGGCGGTCCAGGGCCTCGGCGTCGTAGACCCGCACGCAGAACTGGCCGTCGCCGTCCAGGCCCGCACGCACCGTGAGGGGCACGGCCTCGCCGCCGGACTGGTCCGCGTTGATCTGGAACAACGCGCCCGATCGGCCCGCGGCCGTCGCCCCCATGACCAGGTCGACCACCAATGGCTCGTCGAACGCGTGAGTCGGCTGTGTGTAGAGCACGCCGTCGACCTTCCAGCACCCTTCGCTGAATGCGCCGGCCGCGCCTCCGGACTGGAACGCCCAGTCCGCGCCGTTGCCGTCCAGGTCCAGCGTGGCCGGCGAGGCGTCGAACCCCGCGTCCCAGACCGCGCTGTGCAGCCCCGGCTCGCGGTACAGCCGGGCCGTGGCGGTCTGGGCCGTGCCCGTGCCGATCTGCAGCGCGACCCCGACATGGGTCACCACGGTCCGCCGCAGTTCCACCCCCGGCATGCTGAACGTGTAGGTGCCATACACCTCCGTCAGCATGCCCTGTGCCGGGTGGATCACCCAGGGCGTACTGGTGCTGTTTTTCTGCATCAGCATGGCCCCACCCGCCTGGTCATACTCAATGTCTGCCGCGGCCGTGCCGGCGGACCAGTCGTAGGTCACCGCCGCGCAGTACGCGGGGCTGATACCGGTGGGGCTGTCGAACACGACTTCGACCCAGTCGTACGACGCGCCGAACGTGCTCTCGTCCAGCGAGACGTGCGCGACGGCGGTGTCGAGTGTGCTGGTCTCCATATCGATCGGCCGGACACACACCTGCACGGTGCCGTCGCTGCCCCCGTTCCGCCGAGCCCGAAACCGCACCCGGGAGACGGTGAACTCCGTCGTGCCGTTGGGTAACTCCGGGCAGATGACCTGGCCGACCTGTATCCGCTCGGTGATGGATGCGGTTTGCGCAATCGAAGCGGCCGTGTAGCTGTACCAGGCCTGCTCGTCGCTTACCTCGTTCACGACCGGGACCATGTCGACCCGCGTGTCGGTCGTTCCGCTCAACATGAACTGCTGGACATCCTCCGCGACCGTGACCGGGTCCGACCCGTTGATCGTCAGGGTCAGCGGGTCGCCGGCTTTGCCCGACCAGGCGTAGGCCAGGCGGTCGGGCAGCCCGTCGCCGGTCCGGTCGTCGACGACGAACGTGACGCCTTTCGCGCTGCCGGCGGTGATGTGGCGGGCGGCTTCGAGGTCCTCGAAGATCCGTGTCAGCACGCGGGACTGGTCCACTTCCGCAGCCTCGGCCGAGTCGGGGTCCGGCATCACCTTGGCCGCGAGGACGAAGACCGAGCCCACCGCCGCGAAGGCCACGGCCAGGACGGTGAGACTCAGCACCATCTCCAGGAGGGAGAAGGCCGAGCGCCGGCGGGTGGGTTGGGGGGTGGTTTGCCTCATGGCCGGGTGACCTCCCCGGTGACCGCGTCGATCTGGAGGGTCACCGAGTACCCGCGGCTGGCCAGCACGATCGTGCCGCCGGTGCTCGGCATCCCGAAGCCGTTGAACGTGATGGCCGTGCCGCCGTCGCGGAGTGTCGCGTTGTATGCCACGCCGTAGGGCTCGGCCGACAGGTCGGTCGTGCGCGTGTGGCGTTTGCCGTCGTCGGACAGCCTGTAGGCGGTCTCGGAGATGAAGCTGACGGTGTAGTTGTCGCTGGTCGCGCGGGCGCGGGCCTGGGCGTACCGGCAATCGGCGAGGACACGCTGCGCGGCGGACTCGACCCGGCGGTTGGCCGAGGCGTTGGCAAAACGCGGGACCGCGAGCGCCGCGAGCGTCCCGATCAGCACGAGCGTGATGACCAGCTCTACCAGCGAGAACGCGCGGCGGTGGCGCAGGGGTCTGCCCGCGGTCAAAGCTCGTGGTGCGTGCTGCGTCATGGCGGTGCGGGCGGTCAGGGGATCAGCTCCAGGTCCTTGTCGGTGAGCGGCACCTGGATCTGCAGGCCGGTGCGGACCACGCCCCGGTTCAGGTAGACCTGCCCGCTCGCGGGGTCGTAGAGCCAGCCCGCGGCGCTGTCGGGGTCCGCGCCGATCACGTTGGACCCGGGGTTCTTCCCGGCGACGGCGGCGGGGACGGCGCGGAGGTACGGCCCGAAGAGATAAGTCGTGCTCGGCGAATCGGAGTGGTTGCCGGCGGCATCGCTGTAGCCGGTCATGAGCGGGCCCACGAACTTCGCGGCGGACGGGTACGCCCCGCCGTGCTCGGCGGCGTAGTGCTCGAGGGCCTTGTTCATCACCGCGAGGTCGTTGACCGTCCGTGCGAGGTTCGCGCCCCGCGCGCCCCGGCTGAGCCGGGGGACCGCGATCGCGCCGATGATCCCGATGATCATGACCACGATGACCAGCTCGATGAGGCTGAAGCCACAACGCGATGCATGCCGGCTGCGGGTTGGCGGGGTCGGTGTAGCCATGCGTGGTCGGGGCATAGAAAAGGCCGCCGGGGTTGCGGGAACCCATCGGCGGCCGAGTGTTCGGTGGCGTCGGACCGCCTGATTTTTAGTACGCGCTGTACGCGGTACCCGAAGCGTCTTTTTCAGCGGCGCCGGTGTTGGCATGAATCTCACCGGTCGCCTGATCGTAGACCCAGCCGAAGCCGGAGGTGCCCGCCGTCGCGGTGAAGGTGTTGCTGCCGGATTCGGCACCTACCACCAGGGCGGGGATCTTACGGATGTAGGGGCCGTAGATATGCGTCGCGGTCTTGGTCGCGGAGGTGTCGCCGTCCGCGTCGGTGTACTGCGTGAGCTGGTCGGCGATGTCGCCGATGGTCGGGTAGGTCCCGCCGTGCTCGGTGGCGTAGAGGTCGATCGCGTTGCGGAGCACGGCCAAGTCACCGACCAGGGCCGAGTCGTTCGCGCCGGCCGCACCGCGGCTGAGGCGGGGGATGGCGATCGCGCCGATGATCCCGATGATCACCACGACGATGACGAGTTCGATCAAACTGAAGCCGGCGGCGCGGCGGTGAGTCAGGGCGGTCTGCATGGGATGCCTCCAGGACATAGTGGGTGATGTGCGCCCCCGCGGGCAGTTCGTTCCGGGCCTATCCAAGGGCCTACCCCGTGCATCGGCGTGTCGCATGGCCGGCTTAATCCAGGCCGACAAGAACCCGCATAATCGCGTTATTCGGACTCCCGCAGCACGACCGATTCGCCGGTCTCCTGACACTCCCACACGGCCAGCCGGCTCGCGACGTGCCGCAGGACGTAGCCATCGACGATCTGCCCGACGCGGTACGGCTTGGTGTCGAGCACGGCGATCTGCATGCCGTCGGCCCGCATCGTGCCGTTGAGCTCGTGCCGCCGCTCGAACTCGGCGGGGGTAAGGACGGCAGACACGGCCTGCGGCTCACCGGGTTCGGGCTGTGCGAGCGGCTGAACCACCCACGCGGCCGGCGGCGCGAACGCGTCGGCCCGATCGGCGCTGGCGTCCTGGCCCAGCGGCGTCAGGCCCGCGAGCCGTTCGGAGAAGTCGCTGAGGTCCAGCGGGCCCTCGCCCGGCGCGACCGGGGCTGCCACGGGTACAGGCGCGTCCGCTTCACGATCGGCGGCGTCGATCAGCAGCGCTTCGGAGTCGGCCGCGGCAGACGAGGCGTTCGCGGCCGTCGGGTCGCCCATCAGCGTGCGGTCGACGACCACCGCGGCGATCCCCAAGCCCATCACACCCAGCAGCCACTTGCGTTGGCGGGTCAGCTTCTTGCTCATCGCGTCGTCCTCGGGTTAGTTCGCGACCGCGGTCTGTGACGGCCGGACGTACCAGTTCAGGGTCAGGGTGAACCGGCCGCCGGCGACCTGCCCGCGGGTCATGTCGAAGGCGTGCACCCCGACATCGGGGAAGGTCTCGCTGAGCGCGCCCAGGAACCCCACGACCTGGGCGAACCCGCCCTGCCCCCCCAGCGTGATCGGGACGTAGGCGTAGTAGGTCAGCGCGGTCTCGGTGCCCGGCTGGCTGCTCGCGAGCGTCAGGCCGTGTGCCTCCGCCAGGTCCGACAGCGCCGCGAGCCGACGGTTCACCTCGGAGGCCGCGAGCAACTGCATCGGGCGCGACGCGAGCTCGCGTTGGCTCATCTCCAGCTCGCGCGACAGCCGCTGCACCGTGGCTTCTTGCAGCGCGGCCTCGGCCTGCGCGTCGTCGACCTCGGCGGCCCAGTCCGCGGGCGTCTTGCCCTGCGACAGCATCGGCCGGACACCGAACTGGTAGCCCGTGCCGAGCAGCGACAGGCACAGCACGGCCCCCACCGCGTGGGTCAGCTTCGCGCCCGACAGCATGTTGGTGTCCAGAGCCATCTTCGTTCTTATCGTTAGCGGGCGCGGCAGGCGATGCGGAAGCCGATACGTTCTTCGCCACCAAACGCCTGGGGCGTCGTTTCAATCAGCACAACCCGGCTAAACAGCCCCATCTCCTCGAGACGAAGCACCAACGCGGGCACGTCCTGGTAGGCCTGCGCGACGCCGCCCAACACCAGCCACGCCGACGACGGGTCGCTCGCGTCGGGCCCGGCCTCCGGCGGGAGGCGCAGCGTGTCGCCCGCGCCGAACCGGCAGGCGGTCAGCATCGCGCGGTCGCCCAGCACACCCGCGATCCGCAGCAGCAGGCCCCGCCAGTCCGGCTGGCCGGCCACCGCGTCGATCGCGGCGCTCTCCCGCTGGTCCGCCGCGAGCTGAGACGCCAGCGCCGAGGCCTCTTGACGCGAGGCCTCGTGTCGGTGTTCGATCTGTGCGAGCTGCTGGACGTACCCCTCGGTCCCCGCGGGAGCGCTCTCCATCAGGGACCAGCCCACCGCGCTCGCCGTGCCGACGGCACAGCACACGACCAGCGCCGCCCAGAGCCGGCGGGCCGAGCGCGTCGCCCGTTGTTCCAGATACCGCCGCGGCAGGAGGTTGCTATCGGCCATGGCTCACCCCCTGCCCCATCGCCAGCCCGATCGCGGTCAGCAGCGACGCGTCGAGCGAGTCCGACGTGACATCCACCGCATCCACGACAACGCCGGGCGTGATCGGTACGACCTGCAGCTCCATCCCCTCGGCCATCGCGGCGGCGAGGCCCGGCAGGCCCGCGATCCCGCCCGTCAGCAGCAGCGGCCCGAGCTCGGCGCTGGGGTATTGGTGGCTGACGAACGAGAACGACAGCGAGACCTGCTCGATCATGTTGTCGACCAGGTTGTTGATCGTGGACGCGGTTTCCACGGCCAACGCCGTGCCCGCCGCCTCCTTGTCGACCCCGAACCGGTGCATCGCCCGCTCGGCCAGGACCGGCGGGGTCTCCAGCTTCTCGGAGAGCGCCGCGACCAGGGCGGACGCGCCGCAGTCGGGCAGCAGGCGTTCGTGGACCACCCGGCCCTGGTGCAGCAGCACGAGCCGGACACCGCCGGCGCCGAGGTCCGCGATGGCCGAGATCCGGTCCGCGGCGGACAACATCTGCGCACAGCCGCGTTGCAACGCGATCGACCCGGGCTCGACGCGCGTGGCCTCAAGCCCCGCACGCCCGAGTGTGTCGATCAGCGGCGCGGCCTTCTCATGCACCAGGCCCCAGCACAGCGCCTGCGTGCTCGTCCCGGCGTGTTCGCTGGACGGCAGCTCCGACCAGCAGCAGGTCAGCCCGTCCGGCGCGACCCGCTGGACCCGGGCGATCTCCATCCGCACGATCCGTTCGCGCGGGACCGAGGCATTAGCGGGCGGCAGCTCCAGCAGCGACGAGACCAGCGCCTCCTGCGGCGCGGACAACGCGACCCGCCCGCCGCGGAACCCGCGCCGACGGAGCACGTCGGCGATGTACACCGCCTCGTTCTCAGAGACCGGCGCGTCGGCCTGCCGACGCGCGAACACCGCCAAGGCGTGCGACGCCCACCGTTTCCCACGGCGGGTGAGCTGCGCGGCCTTGACCGTCCGCCGCCCGATGTCCAGCCCGATCAACCCGGGTTGCCGTGCCCAGTGCTTCATCAGCCGGCCCCCCCCGCGGTCGCGGTCAGGTCAAACAACGGCAGGAACATGCTGATCGCGATCCCACCGACCACCAGGCCAAGCACGATCAGGATCAACGGCTCGATCAGGCTCGTGGCCGAGCGCAGGCGGACATCGTTGTCCTCGTCCAGGAAGTCGGCGACGGTCAGCAGCAGCGGCCCGAGCTTGCCGGACTGCTCGCCGTTGCGGACCGCTTCGTAGAACGCCGGGTCGATCAGCTTCGGATCGCTGAACGCGGAGCTGGCGAGCTCGCCGCTGACGACGGTCTGCTCGGCCTGCTGCATCAGCTCCGTGTAGACGCTGTTGCCGGTCGCCTTCTGCGAGAGCTGGATCGCTTCGAGCAGCGGGATGTTGCACTCGACGAGCACGCCCATGAGGCGAGCGATCTTGGCCGTAGCGAACGAGCGCGTCAGCACCGACACCTTCGGCACCGAGACCAGGACCCGGTCCCACCAGCGCGCGCCCTGCTCGCTGCGCAGCCAGCCGACCATCCCGCCCGCCCCGGCCGCGAGGACCAGCACGAACGCCCACCAGTACGCACGCAGCAGCCCCGACGCCCACATGAGCGCTTCGGTGGTCGCGGGCAGCGGCGCATCTAAGGTCTCGAACAAGCCGGTAAACCGCGGGAGCACCAGCGTCAGCATGATCACCGTCACCGTGATCGAGATCACGATCAGCAGCGCGGGGTACACCATCGCGCCGGTGAGCTGCCCGCGGAGCTGGGCCTGCTTCCGGCTGAGCGTTGCCAGGCGGTCGAGCATCCCGTCGAGCGAGCCGGAGGATTCGCCGGCCAGCACGACGTTGCGGTAGACCTCGTCGAAGTAGGCCGGGTGCTGCGCGAGCGCCAGACTCAGGGGCGAGCCCTCTTCGACGTCGCGGCGGATCGTGGCGATGACGCTGCGGAACGCGCCCTCCCGGGTCTGTCGCTCGAGCGCGGCGACGGCATCGGCCAGCGGCGTGCCGGTCGAGACCAGGACCTGCAGCTGACGCGAGAACATCGCCACCTCGCGCAGACGGCGGGTCTTCCCGCCCTTGCGGGCCCCGCCTGCCGCGCCGGTGCCCGATTTCGCGGACGACGTGCTCGATTCTTCTTCGGGCAGGATCTCGGTGACGAACAGCCCGCGCGAACGCAGCGACTCGGACGCCTCCTCGATACTCGCCGCTTCGAGCCGGTCGTTGACCGCGACGCCCTGCTGGTTGATGGCCTGGTACGCGAGCTTCATGCCGCCACCTTCCCTTCACCCGGGCCGTCCGCAGCCGCGTCCGACTCGAGCTCGATCCCCTCGATCCGGGTGACGCGGATGATCTCTTCCAGCGAGGTCGCGCCCGACAGCGCCAACGCGACACCCTCTTCCTGAAGGGTCGTGCCGCCCTCGGCCTTGGCCTTGTCACGCAGCTCGTGCGCCGCGGCGGCGCGGTGGATCAGACGGCGGATCGGCGAGGTCGCTTCCATCACCTCGTACACGCCGACCCGACCCTTGAACCCGGTGTCGTGACACGCCCGGCAGCCCGCGCCCTTGCGGAAGGCACGCCCGACCTTGTCGGGGATGCCCGCCTCGGCGAGGATCTCCGGATCGGGGTAATACTTCGTCTGGCACTCGGGGCAGACCTTGCGCGCCAGCCGCTGCGCGACCACGCCCACCAACGCGCCCGAGAGCAGGTACGACTCGATCCCCATATCCAGCAGGCGAGACACGGCGCCCGGCGCATCGTTGGTGTGCAGCGTCGCGAGCACCAGGTGGCCAGTTAGCGCGGCCTGCACGGCGACACGCGCGGTCTCCTCGTCGCGGATCTCGCCGACCATGATGATGTCCGGGTCCTGCCGCAGGATCGAGCGCAGCGCTCTGCCGAACGTCAGCCCCACCGCGTCGTTGACGTGGATCTGATTGATCAGGTCCATCTGGTACTCGACGGGGTCTTCGACGGTCACCAGGTTGACCTCCGGCCCACGCAACAGGTCGAGCGCGGAGTAGAGCGTTGTCGTTTTGCCGCTGCCCGTCGGGCCGGTGACCAGCACGAGGCCGTACGGCTGTCGCAGCATCCGGCGGAAGGTCGTCAGCGCCTCGGCTCGGAAGCCCAGCTGCTCCATCCGCACGTTCAGGTTCGACTTGTCCAGCAGGCGGATGACCAGCTTCTCGCCCAGCAGCGTCGGGATCGACGAGACGCGCAGGTCCACGTCCCGGCCCTCGGCCACGATCCGCACACGGCCTTCCTGGGGCAGGCGTTTCTCGGCGATGTCCATCTTGCCGACGACCTTGACACGCGACACGATCGCGGCGTGCATCCCGGCGGGCGGCTTCATCAGCTCTCGCATCACCCCGTCGATGCGGTACCGGATCCGGGTGCCTTTCCGGTCGGGCTCGATGTGGATGTCGCTGGCGCCGTCCTTCACGGCCTGGAGCAGCGCCACATTGACGAGGTTGACGATCGGGCTGCCCTCGATCAGCCGGTCCAGGTTCGCGGCGGGTTCGTCGTTGGTGTCTTCACGCTCGATGACCTCGACGTTGTCCGACTGGCTGAGCTTGGCCAGGAAGTCGTCGACATCGAGGTTCTCGCCCGCGTGGCGCTCGATGAAGTTCTCGATGTTCTTGGGCAGCGCCAACACCGGGCGGATCTTGCACCCCGTGAGCTGCCGAAGACGGTCGATCGTCGGCAGGGACTGGGGCTGCGCCATCGCCACGGTCATCGTGTCCCGAACACGGAACATCGGCACGGCCTTGAGCCGCATGGCTTCTTCCTGCCCGATCTGCGTCAGCAGCGACGTGTCGATCAGGCCCGGACGCAGCGTGACGCCCCGGATCCCGAGCTGATCGGCCAACACGTTCACCAACGCCGAGCCGGAGACCATCCCCTCCTCGGTCAGCACGTCGCCGAGCATCCGGCCGCCGCGCTTCTGCAGGGTCAGCGCCTGCGCGAGCTGCTCGTCGGTGAGCAGGCCCGCGTCGATCAGTAGTTCGCCGAGCCGTTTCTGGGGGGCACGAAGCTTCAAAGGAAACTCCTGACCGCGGCGGTCGTGTCGTCGTGGTACTCGAAACGCTGGGACAGCCCGGTGATCTCCAGCACCTCGCGGACGGTCGGGACCGTGCCCGCCAGCCGGAGCGTCTGCCCGCAGCCGGCCAGCTTCTCGGCGATGTCGAGCATGGCTTCCAGCCCGGCGCTGTCGACGTACTTCGCCTCGACCATGTCGATGGCGAGCCGGCCGAGCGTCGGCCCCGCGGCCTGCAGCGCCCGGTCCCGCAGCGCCTGCGCGTCGTCCTGGACCAGCGGGCCCTCGGGCCGCAGCACCAGCACCGCGCCGTGTTGGATCTCGGTCGGTCCGGGCACGGCCTAGGCCCCCTCGCCCTGGATGGGCAGGACGACACGGAAGGTGCTGCCCTGGTTGAGTTCGGACTCGACGGTGAGGTCCCCGCCGTGCAGCCGGACGATCTCACGTGCGAGCGCGAGCCCCAGGCCCGAGCCGGTGATGTCGCCGATGCGCGGGTCGTTGGCGCGGGTGAACTTCTCGAACACACGCTTCTGGTCTTCCTCGCTGATGCCGATGCCCGTGTCGGAGACCTCGATGCGCAGCTCGCCCGAGGCGGCCTCGACATGCACGCGGACCTCCCCACCGTCGGGGGAGTACTTCACGGCGTTGCCCAGCAGGTTCTGCAGGACCACCGCGAACTTGTCCCGGTCGCCCTGCACCACCGGCAGCTTCGGCGGCAGGTCGAAGGTCAGGTCGATCTTCTGTTCCTCGGCCTGGGCCGCGAAGTCGGCTTCGAGCTGCTTGAACAGCGCGTCCAGACGGATGTCGTCCCGCTTCAGCGCGATCGCCCCGGCCTCGATCTCGGAGACCGAGAGCATCTCGCCGACCAGCCGCTCGAGCCGCTGCGACTCACGGCCGATCACGTTCAGGCACTCGCTCATCACGGCCATGTCGTCCGCGCCGTCTTCCTGCGCGGTCTCGAGGTACATGCGGATGTTCGTCAGCGGCGTGCGCAGCTCGTGGGTGGCCTGCGCAACAAAGTCGTGACGCGAAGCCTCGGCGACGCGCTGCTGGGTGATGTCCTCGATCAGCAGCAGCGCGCCGGCGGTTTCACCGGTCCCGATCGGGCGCACGGTGTGCCGGAGCACGTTGGTTGTCTCGCCGGCCTTGCGTTCGCGTTCGATCGTGGCCCGGGCGGGGCCGTGCCCGGTGAAGGCCCGGCTCACCGCCTCCTGGATGTCTTCTTCGATCGCGATGTTCGTAAGCGGTGCGCCGATGGCCTCGTCGCGGTCCCACCCCATCGCGGCGCAGGCGGCGCCGTTGGCGTAGGCCATGTGCCCGAGCGCGTCGAAGACCGCCAGCCCCTGGCCGAGCCCGTCGCAGCCGGCCTCCAGCGCCCCGCCGCTGCCGACGCGCTGCCCGATGCTGTCGATCTGTTCGTCGATGGCCTCGCGCGTGCGGGCCGCCTGGTGGTCGAGGATCCGGTTCCACCCCGCCGCTTCGTGCGACCACTTCGGGTTTAGCCGCAGCCCATCGAGGTCCGCGCCGGCTTCCGCATCGCGGAGCGCCCCGCGGATCATTGTCAGCACACCCAGCCGTGAACGCAGCTTGCGGTAGACCAGCAGCATGCCGATCAGCCCGATCGCGCCGATCACGCCGGCCCCCGGCAACGCGGGGCCCAGCGTCGCCGTGCCGACGGGCAGCGCCATCTCGATCTGCAACTCGGCGTCGCCCCGGCCGGGCACGGGCACCGGGCGGGTCACGAAGGCCCGGCCCGCTACAACACGCGACTGCGGCTCGGCCACCGCGGCCGAGGGCCAGGACGCCGGGATGACCGTCATCTGCGGCTTTGCCTGATCGGCGTCGACGAGGGCGCGGCCGTCGGACAGCGTGAGTTGGCAGACATCCAAGTCGTTCTGCAGCGCGGTCTCGCTCAGCAGCCGGCGGACCGCGGACAACTCGCCCGCGGCGAGCAATGGCTCGGCGGTCACCGAGAGCTGGTCGGCCATGGACTCGGCCCGGTCCAGTGCGGCGTCCTGCGACTGTTTCGCCGCGCTCTGCGACATCCACCAGACGCCGGCCCCGAAGGTCAGGACCAGGACCGATAAGAACGCGGCCCCGATCGGCCAGGTCAGGGCCTCCCCGCAACCGCGCCCGGTGACACGGGGTTCAGTCTCGGGGTCGGCCTGGATGTCCGGCGCGGATTCTGCGGTGGGCTCTCGCTCCATAGGTGCCTCCGGCCGGAAAACCGGCCTCGGCTGCTATCGGCGCTCTACAGCCGGTACTGAACCCGATCCCGTGCCACCGGCATGGATTAACCCGTCCCCCTAATCCGTCGATACACCCCGGGGGGCAAGGAACGACCATGGACACACAGGCCCAGCCCAACACCGACACCTCCACCGCTCAGGGTCACACGATCCTGATCGCCGACGACGAGCCGCACATCCGCCTGCTCGTCGGTAACAAGCTGCGCAAGGCGGGGCACCACGTGCTCGAGGCCTCGAACGGCCAGGACGCGTTGGCCCTGGCGCAGGAACACCGGCCGTCACTGATCGTGACCGACTACGAGATGCCGGTCATGTCCGGCTTCCAGATGAGCCAGCGGCTGAGCGAGGACGACGCGACCGCCGAGATCCCGATCATCATGCTGACCGCCCGCGGGCACAAGCTCTCGGTCGCCGAGATCGCGAAGACCGGGATCCGGCTGGTGATGGACAAGCCGTTCAGCCCACGTCAGCTCCTGGACCATGTCCAGGAACAGCTCCACTGACCCCCCGTCTGGAGGCCCGCGCCGATGCAGGGCAGTCTTACACGATCCTTCACCGACTACGCGACGCAGACGTTTACGCGCCGCTGCCACGACCTCGGGCTGGCGGTCTATCGCCCCACCCCGGAAGGCAAGACCCCGTGCTCCGTCCAGCCGGACGCGCACAGCTATGCCTGGCTGACGCGGCGGTCGCTCGTCGGCAAGATCACGCTCGCGCTCAGCGACAGCGAGACCGGCCCCGTTGAGCTGGAGCCCGGCGTCTTCCTGCTCCGGATCACGGAGAGCAATAGCGCACGCCATGCGTTCGGCGCACTGGCCCTGACCCGGCGTGCAACCGAAGACACCGGCTTCGAAGAACGCTGCAAGGCCGATGGCGTGGACCCGGACGAGGCACGCCTCGGGCTCAGCACGATCAAGCGGCAGAAGCCCACCGAGCTGACGAGTCTATGCCAGGCGCTGACCTGGAGCCTGTCCGACCTGCGGACGATGGACGAGCACCGCTTCGCGGCCGAAGACCTGACCGAACAGCTCGGCCAGAGCTTCGAGAACATCACGCTGCTCTACCGCCTGGGCCGGTCGATGAGCACGCTCGATGCGCCGCGGCTGATCACCGAATCGGTATGCAACCAGGTCTGTGAGACGCAGAGCTTCGGGTGGGTCGCGGCCCACTTCCGTGGCAACAGTTCGAGCGTACCCGAACTGACCGACCACTGTGTCGTGGCCGGCGAGCTGCCCGCGGACCACGGGCGGTTCAAACAGCTCGTCGATGAGCTGGTCGCCTCCTGGAGCACGGACAGCTGGAGCAAGCTGCTGCAGCCGGGCGCACACCCGCTGGCGGACCTGACGCAGACCGAGATCATCCTGGACCCGATCTACCACGACGGGCAGGTGATCGGTGTCGTCCTGGCCGGGGGGAAGACCGGTCCCGATGCGGAAGCGACCAGCAACGACACGCAGCTCCTCGACGCGATCGCGTCGTTCCTCGGGACGTTCCATGAAAACGCCGCACGATTCAACGAGCAACAGATGATGTTTATCGGCACGCTGGAAGCCGTCTCCGCGGCGCTGGACGCGAAAGACCCCTACACCTACGGCCACTCGGAACGCGTGGCCCACATGGGCGTGCAGCTGGCCCGCGCGATCGGTCTGTCCGACGCCGAGGTCGAACGCATCCGCATCGCGGGGCTGGTCCATGACGTGGGCAAGATCGGCGTGCCCGAGGCCGTGCTGTGCAAGGCCGGCAAGCTGACCGACGAGGAGTACGAACAGATCAAGCGCCACCCGCGCGTCGGGTACAACATCCTCAAGGGCATCCCGAAGATGGAGGACGTACTCGACGGCGTGCTCTACCACCACGAGCGGTGGGACGGACGGGGCTACCCCGACCGGTTGTCGGGCGAGAACATCCCGCTGTACGGCCGGATCCTCGCGGTCGCCGACACGTTCGACGCCATGAGCTCGACCCGCTCATACCGCAAAGGGATGCCGCGCGCCCAGGTGCTGGAGGAGATCCTCCGGTGTGCCGGCTCACAGTTCGACCCGCGGCTGACCGGGCCCTTTGTCGGGCTGGACTTCACCGAGTTCGACGAGCTGGTCCGCCACCACGAAGGCCTCGCCAGCCAGGCCGCCTGAGCTACAACAACCAAACGGAACCGCAAGGCCGCCAGCATGGCGGCTTTTTGCTGCACTAACGAGTATCTGTACCCACCTCAGGCCGCGCGCTGCTTGCCGCGTGCCCGCCGAGCGCGACGCTCGCGGGTGGTGCCCGGTATCGCCTGTGCATCGGAGCACAGCTCGGCCGTGAACCGCGGGACGTCCTCCATCCGGTGCCCCGCCGGGCCGAAGCGCACGCGGTGCAGGGCAAGCGACTGGTCCTGGATCACGACGGCATGCGGCCTGCACGGCGCGTGGTACGACCCGGTATTGATGATCGTCCGGCCGCCGAGGTGCCAGACCCCGGCGCGGTGGAAGTGACCGAAGATGAAGTACCGGCACTCGGGCGCGAATTGTTCGGCGAACTTAGATGCCAGGTGGGGCAAACGGTGCCAGAACCACAGGACCCGTGCACACTTCGCGGCGTGCGCGATCGACTTCCGGACCCTGCCGCGTGGCGCATGATCGTGGACCGCGAGCTGGTCCCACTTCTGGTTGGCGACGTGCTGGACCGCCTGCGCCTGCTCATCGATGGTGCAGCCCTGCTGCCGGGCCTGCAGACTGGCGATCGCGTCGGCGTGGAGCAGCCGGAGCTTGTGGGCGTCGCTGACCCAGGGCGAGATCGCCGGGTGCAGCATGTCGCCGTGCGTGAGGAAAACTTCCCCGTGGTGCAGCCGCAGGTACCGCCGGTCGGTGATGAGCGGGTCGTGGTTGCCGGACAGGAACGTGAGCTTGACGCCGTCCTGCTCGCAGAGGTCGGTCAGCTCGAGGACCTGCCGTGCGGCATGGACGCGCCAGCGCGCATCGCTGAGCTCGGCCACGTCGCCGTTGACGATCAGCTCGTCCGCCCCCTGCCAGAGCGCGCGGAGCAATCGCGCGGACCCTGCGCCACGCCGGCCGCAGGCCAGGTGGGTATCGGAGATGATGACGGTCCGTGCGCCCAAGTGATCGTCCTTGCTCGGCTAGGCCGCCTTCCGCAGCGGCTCGAGGATGCCCTCGCACCAGGCCTGCAGCGAGACGCAGACCTCCAGCTTGTTGTGGATCGACGCGGCCCCGGCCTCCCGGCACGCCTGGAGCTGCGACGTGTCTTCCTCGGCCGTCAGGATGACCACCGGGATCGACTTGAACTTCGGGTTACCCTTCAGGGCTTTGAGGATCTGAAGCCCGGTAAACCCGGTGACATTCAGGTCGCTGACGACCAGGTCCAGCGGCGCGGCGTTCGGACGCAGCGAGTCGCGCAGGACCTCCACGGCGTTGGTGCCGTTGCGTGCGAGGGTCACATCGACATAGCCCAGCTTCTCGAAGGCGGTCTGCAGCAGCCGGGCGGCGAGCGCGTCGTCCTCGATCATCAGCACACGCAGCCGCTGTTGCGGCAGGCTCAGGTCCGGCAGCACCTCGGCGGTATCCGACGCCTCGGCTCCACCGGTCTCGTCAAGATCGATGCCCCAGCGTTTGACGTTGTTCCGCCCGCTTTCCTTCGCGAGATACACCGCCTTGTCCGCTCGCTGCACGAGTTCCTCGGCGGCGACCATCGGCTGGCCCGGCTCCCAGGCGGCGACGCCGACACTCACCGTCCGGTCGAGCCGGTCCGGGCAGTTGGGGACCTCGGCCAGGTCGAACGGGCTGTCGGCGATCGCCCGGCGCAGCTCTTCGCCAACCTCCGAGGCGGGTCCGAGCGACATCCCCGGCAGGACGACCGCGAACTCCTCGCCGCCGTACCGGCAGACCGTTCCCCGGTCGCCGAGCGCGTCGGTCAGGCGACGCGCCAGCTCGATCAGCACCAGGTCCCCGGCGTGGTGCCCGTAGTTGTCGTTGACCAGCTTGAACTTGTCCGCGTCGCTGAAGAGCACGGCCAGCGGCTCGCCCGCCGACTCCGCGTCCTGCATGGCGGCCTCGACGACCTCGTCAAAACGCTTGCGGTTGGCGATGCCGGTCAGCCCGTCGGTGGTCGCGGCCTGCTCGAAGGCCTTGGCCTGCTGCTGGAACGTGTCGGCCTCGCGCTGCACCTGGATCTGCTGCTCGACCAGCCGCTGGTTCGCGGTGGCGAGCAACGCCTGCGTGTCGGGCAGTTGCCCGATCGACTTCCCGAGCAGGCGTGCCACCTCCCGGCTGGCCTTGGTCACGCCTTCGAGGAGCGCCACCAGGTCCGGCTGCTGCCAACCAAACCACGCCGAGGCGCGGTCGGTCAGCTCGGTAAAGGCCTCGCCCTCCGACCCTTCGTCGACGACCCGCGCGATCAGCGCGCCCAGCGCGACCGTGCGGACCATCGTGGTGTGCTCGGTCGCATCCCACGGGTTGTGGTGGTATCGGATCGAGGCCACGATCTGCTCGGGCATCCGCCACTGCTCGGCCAGCTCCGCACCGATCGTCGTGTGGTTGAACCCCCAGCGTTCCTGCTCGGCGACGAACAGGTCGGCGTGGAACGCACCCGCCTGCTCGACCATCCGCGCGTAGGCCGTGGGCGCGGCGGCGTAGATCGCCAGCATGCCCATGTCCTGGAACAGCGCGGAGGCAAATGCCTCGTCCGGCTCGCCGACCCCGGCACGCTTAGCGACCTGGCGGGCCGCGGCGGATCCGAGGATGGTGCGGCGCCAGAACGCGTCCATGTCCAGGCGCTCGTCGATCTCGCCGGTGAGGTTCACCATGCTGAAGCCGAGGACCAGCGACTTGACCGCGCGCAGCCCGAGCATGCCGATCGCTCGGTCGATCGACGGGCAGGGCTTGGGCAGCCCGTAGAAGCTCGAGTTCACGGTCTTGAGGACCTTGCCGGCCAGGCCGGGGTCGTTCTGGATCAGCTCCGCGATCTCGTTAATCGAGACATCGGGGTTGCTGGTTTTTTCCAGCAGCTCCATCGCGACGACCGGTAGGGTGGGCAGCGTCTCGCACTGAAGGACACGCTGCTTGCTTAGTTGACCTGCTGCCTCTCTCGACATTGCCCCCCCCTCAGAGGTACTCTGCATCGAAGAAACTCCCTGTGACCCGCACGTTGGCCACCGTTCATGTTTTGAATCTGTGAAACGCCCCCGGATGGCCGGGCCCGAGGCGGTCGAACCCGACCCCGTTTTCATCGTTTCGATCCCCGTGGAACTTCATGTTTTCTGATGGGAAAGATCGGGTATTGACCTTAGGGGCGTTCCTTGCCCTCACAGACCGTCGTCCGGGATTACCGGACCGTTCACTTGCCTTCCGCGCTGCCTGCCGCCGATGCCCCACCGGTCGCGCCCTTCTCTGTCGACACGGAGCCAGTCACCGTGCCTGATCCCCCCCGCATCGATGCCCGGCAGCTGCTCGCGATGACCGACGACACCGGGCTGTTTCAGCACGCACGCCTTGCGCAGCCCGACCCGCAGCACGGCTACTGCGTCGACGACAACGCCCGGGCCCTCATCGCCGCCGTCCGGTTCCGCGCCGAGGACCTGATCGGGCTGCCCCTGACCGCAGAGCAACTGGTCAACCGGTATCTGATGTTTGTGAGCTATGCGGTCTCGCCGGACACGCAGCGCATCCGCAACTTCATGGGGTACGACCGTCGTTGGCTCGAGCCGATCGGCAGCAACGACGCGCAGGGACGCGCGCTGTGGGCATTGGGGGTGGCGGCGGGCGAGGCACCGCTCGCGCACCAGCGCGCATTATCCGCACAGCTGTTCCGGTCGGCGCTGCCAGGCACCGCGAAGCTGGACTCGCTGCGGAGCTGGGCGTTCCTGATCCTCGGGCTCGATGCCTGGCTGGGCAGCGAACCCGGCCGGGGTGACGATGCGGCGACCGCGCGGTTCCAGCAACACGCCGAACGGCTCGCGGCAAGCTATCACGCGTTCACCGAGCCGGCGTGGCCCTGGTGGGAACCCACGGTGACGTACGACAACGCGCGTCTGCCGCTGGCCCTGCTGTTGGCCGGCCGCCGGCTGCAACGCACCGACTACACCGACATCGGTCTGCAGACCCTGGCCTGGCTGCTGCAGGTCCAGACCGACCCCGAGCACGGACACCTCAGCGTCATCGGCAACGACGGCTGGTACCGCCGCGATCGCGCCGACGAACGCCCCGCCCGCTACGACCAGCAGCCCCTGGAGGCCGCGGCCCTCGTGGAGGCCTGCACCACGGCGTACCGGGTCACCGGCGAGCAACGCTGGCGCGACCACGCCACGCGCTGCTTCGCCTGGTTCCTCGGCGACAACGACCAGCACCTGTCCCTCATCCACCCGGAGACCGGCGGCTGCCAGGACGGGCTCACGCCGCACGGCGTGAACCGCAACCAGGGGGCCGAGTCGCTGCTGGCGTATCTCATGAGCGTGCAGGCCATGGCCGCCATGCAGGCCCCGGCCACCCAGCCGTTACAGGCCGAACCAAGCGACCCGTCCGCAGCGACTTGATCGCCCGGGCCGGTCGGCCCATACACCCCGCTGCGTCTCCGGCCGATGCAACGATGTCCGGCCGAGATCAGGGGCGCGATGCCATCCATCCACAACATCCCGGAACCGACGACGGCCTACCGGCCGGTCGTCGACGAACCGATCGCCCTGCCGCCTACGCCGAGCGCGGGCCGGCGGGCCGACTGCGCCGAGGTAAGAGACACCACCCGCCCCGACACCGAGATCGACGAGGAACTGGGGGCGCGGGTGTGGTTGGCGGTGCTTGTGCTGAGCGGGATCGTGCTCCGCGTGGCGCTGCTGTACTTCGGCTCGCTGCACACCGCGGCGGACGCGGCGTCCCCCTGGATCACGCAGGGCGGACAACTCCTGGAGTCCGGGCCGGCGGCGCTGGACGGCGCACTGCCGACGTATCCGCTCGTCGCCTGGTCGCTGGACGCGGTCGGGCTGCCGATGTGGCTTCTGCCGCTGCTGCAGGCCGTGGTCGGCGTAGTCGCGATTGTCGCGATCTTCCATGTGGTCCGTGCCCTGACCGGGCGCAACCTCGCCGGGCTGGGGGCGGCCGCGCTGGTGGCGCTCCACCCCGGCGTACTGGCCTGGGGCGCGGCGTTGCACCCCGCGGGTCTGGCGGGCGCACTGATCATCCTCGCCCTGTATTTCCTGGCCGGCCGATCGGACCCGGACCGCCCTGCCGATGCCGGCAATGTCTGGCCGGCCGGGGTCCTGCTCGCGGCCAGCGCGCTGCTGGCACCCGTAGCGTGGTTGGCGGGGTTCGGCGCGGCGTGGCTCTGCCTGATGCGCGGTACGGTCCGGCAGCGGGTGGCCCACGCCTTGATCCTCCTTGCGTTCTCCATCGCGCCGGCACTCGCGTGGGCCCAGCTCTCCGCGGGGCGCGCCGACGCGGTCTGGCAGCGCGACCCCGCAACCGCGTACAGCCCGACACACTTCGCCGCGCTCGCGGACCATTCGCTCCGCGACATGGGCGCGCTGCTGCGGTTCGAGATGCAGCCCCACGGCACACTCGCCCGCCTGGTTGAGGGGCGGGCCGATGCGCCGGCGCACCACGACCAGGTGGTCGACCTGGTCGGTGACCTCTGGGTCGGGATCAACGCCGCGCTGCTCTTCTGCGCCGCGGTGTCGGTCGGGCTCATGCTCACCCGTGGACGAGGGGTCGCGGCCGCCTGTGGCACGGTCCCGCTGCTGCTCTTGATCGCCGGGGGGTTCGCGCTCGGCGAGCCCGCGCGGGTCACGCTCTTGGGCTGTACCGCGCTGCTCGCGGTCGGCTGGCTGAGCACCCGCCGCACCCCACGCCTGACCGAGGAACAGAAGCAGGCCCTCGCCGACGAGCGTGCCTACGCCGAGCAGGTCCGCCGTGACGAAAAGCTCGCGAAACAGCAACGCAAAGGCAGGCTCTACGCCTTCGACCAGGGCGGCCCACCCGCCCCGGAACCGGAAGCCGCCCCGGCGTCGGAAGCGGTGCAGGGCGAGGCCGATGCGCCCCCGGTGATGATGCGCCCTATCTGAATCCTGTCGGCGGCTTGTACGAACCACGTCCGCTAACCCGTGGCCGGCCGGCTTTCGATGCCCCGGTGCGACTGGCGTCGATACGCAATCGTGCCGGAGCGCGGTCGATCCCTGCGCGACATGCCCTGCGCACCGTTGCCAACCGCATCACCGAAACCATGCAACCGGGAGCCCGCACCATGCCCCACCCCCCCGTGACCTGGCTGATGGTGGTCCGCAACAGCCGGCCAACGCTCGACGCCGTGCTTGGCTCACTCGCGGCGCAGGACTATCCCCGGCACGAACTGCTCGTGTGGGACAACGGCTCGACCGACGGCAGCGCCGAGACCATCGCCCGGCGGCTGAACGACGCCCTCCCCGGCCGGATCGTCGGCACCGCGCGCCTCGGCAAGGGCGAGGCGCTGGCACACCTGGTCGCTTCCGCGAAGACCGAACTGCTCGCGATCGCCGACGCACAGACCCTCAGCCAGCCGGATCGGCTGAGCCGACAGGCCGCCACCCTCCTCGACCAGCGGAAGGTCGGCGTCCTCGCGGCACCGCCGCATGACACCCGTGAGTCGGCCGAACCTGGCACCGCCGCGCAGAACGATGCAGAGCTGCGCTGGGCGCTTCGATTCGAGAACCCCATCGACTTCCGCACCGTCATGCTCCGCCGATCGGCCGTGCTCGAGGTCGGCAACGTGCGGGACCGTCGGCCGGGCGAAGACTACGACCTGTGGGTCCGCCTCGCGTTGATCTGCCGGTTTGCGATGCTCGACCGGCCCTGCACCGAGGGGGCCGCAGCGGCACAGCCGAGCACTCCTCCACTCCACACGGACGCGTTCCGCCATCTGCGCGACGGGCTGATCGACCGGCTGCTGCCCGGCACCGACCCGTCCGCCGGGGTCCGCCTGCTGAACCTCCTCGACGACGACACGCAGCGGGTCACCGAAGAAGACCTCCGCCGGTTCCGCCGGTCAGCGATGCTCGCGGCGCAGGCCTGCCGTTACGCGCCGTCGTACTTCCTCAAGACCCAGCGCTTCCGGGCGCAGGAGGCGGCGCTTCGGGCGCGATACCTCCGGCACGAGCCGGTGATCCGCGTGTGCGAACCCCTGCTGCGCTCGGCCAAAACGCTCGCGCACAAGCTCCGGCACCGCCAGCCCGACCGCGCCGCGTAACGCGCCTCCATCCAACCGCCCAACGACCGCCGCCGCGACACACCGCGGCGGTTTTTTATGGGGCCGCGCCGCACGGCTCACGGCCGGTAACCGGAAATGTGAAAACCTGCCGGTTATTCCGTCTGCGCGGTTAATCCGGCCCGTGATCCGCCCGACATCTGCTGCAGAGGCGCAACCGCCGAGCCGTCGCCGGACCCCACGAGCCCGACCCCCCACGCAACGGACCCCCGCCATGCCCGCACCCGACTTCGCACCCGCCCCCCGCACGCAGCGCGACGGCCTGGTCAAGCCCCGCGTCTCGATCATCATCCCCTCGCTCAACCAGGGCCAGTTCCTCGAACAGGCCATCTGCTCCGCCCTCGACCAGGGCTACGACTACTGCGAGGTCCTCGTGATGGACGGCGGGTCCGACGACGACAGCATCGACATCCTCCGCTGCTACGACGACGAGCTCACCCACTGGCAGAGCGAGTGGGACTCGGGCCCCGCCGAGGCGCTCAACGCCGCGCTCGCCCGCGCGACCGGCGAGATCGTCTGCTTTCTCGCGGCCGACGACGTGCTCCTGCCCGACGCGATCGAGGAGGCCGCCACCCGCATGACCACCGGCGACAAGCCCGACTGGCTGGTCGGCCACGCGCACCGCATCGGCCCGATGCACGAATCCCTGGGCGAGCTCACCGCCAGCGCCCCCGAATCGCTCGCGTCCTTCCTCATGCACGACACCGGGCTCATGCCCCTATCCGCGAGCTTCTTCCGCAAGGAGCTGTTCAGCGACTACGGCGGGTTCCGCACCGACCTCAGCTACGCCTGGTTCTACGAGATGCAGGCCCGGCTGCTCTGTGCCGAGGTCCGCCCGACGCTCAGCGCCCGCGTCTTCACCGCCGTCCGCGACGCCGGCGGCCCGCGCAGCGTGACCGCGACCCTCGCCCAGGGCCGGGAGTTCATCCAGACCGCCGAGGACTACGCCAACCACCTCGAGCTCGCCCCGCGTTACCAGCTCTGGAAGAACTGCGACGAGCGGCGGCGGATCTACGCCCTGGCCGAGGCCGAGACCCGCGAGCTGGGCCACGTCGGCCCACGCGTGTTCCTCTGGCAGCAGTTGCTGAGACGCCCGTGGTGGCTGGGCAGCGCCCACTACCGCCAGACCCTGCTCAACGGCGTCAACCACTTCCCGGACACGATGCGCGACGCGGCGTAGGCGGGATCAACGATGGGTATGTACTGCAGAAAGTGTCGTTACGACCTTCGGCAGGCCGCTTCCGGGCGATGCCCGGAATGTGGTAGAGCGTTTGATCCACTGCTGTCGGAAACGTATCGCGAAAATCCCAAAAACAAGGTCGAGTTGCCTTGGCGAACGATTGTTACTTTCAGCATCCTGTTTGGGTTGGGCTTCACGTTCGAACGCATCGTCAATGCGTCATACATGCAGTCGTGTTCGACACCGAGGTACTCGCGTGCGGTCTCACAGCTCCGAACCGCCCGGTCGCAGATCCATCTCTATGCGAACCAGCACGACGAGACTTACCCCACGCTCGACCAGCTAAACAACCACTGGGGTGTACTGACGAACGCGACCAACGTCGAAGGCCTGCCACCGTCTGATGGCGATATCACCTACGGCCCCTATCTCCAGAGGCCGCCGGTCAACGCCATGACCGGCAGCAGCCGGGTCGCTCCGCCCGGGCAATCGACAGCGCGCGATGGCTGGGAATACGACGAGACGACCGGCATGGTTTGGTTGGTCTTCCCGACGCAAGACGAGTACGACGAGGCGGGTGCACGGCCGGATGAAGCGGTAGTCGCCTCTCGGCCCTGACTCCGGCTTGGGCTACTACAACCGATGTCCATCGGATTCCGCCGCGTATACCACGGCGTTTGTTGTGCGCAAGGTCTGGGATGCGGTAGCATGAGCCCATGCTCAAGCCCCTCCTCTTGTCGTGCGGACTGCTTATGCCGGTGATGAACACACACGCCCAGGATAACCCGCCCGCCCAGACGCCCGAGCGGATCGAGGTGACCCAGGAGCGGACGCTCGCGCTGGACTACCTGCTCGCGGTGCCCGCCGCGCACGACCCGGAGGGTGAGCCGGTGCCGGTGATCCTGTTCCTCCACGGCGCGGGCGAGCGGGGCGAGGACCTGGACCGGGTCAAGGCCTGGGGGCCGGCCCGCATGGTCGAGGCCGGCCACGACTTCGGCGCGATCGTCGTCACGCCGCAGTGCCCGGCCGACACCTGGTGGACCGACCACGTGCAGACGCTCGAGCTGCTGCTGGACCACATCGAGTCGGCCTACAACGTCGATGCCGACCGCATCTACGTGACCGGGCTGTCGATGGGCGGGTACGGGACGTTCGCGCTGGTCGCGCGCAACCCCGGGCGTTACGCCGCGGCGGTGCCGATCTGCGGTGGCGGGTCGTTTATCGATGCCCGTCGGCTCAGCCGGCTGCCGATCTGGGCGTTCCACGGCGACGCGGACAACGTGATCCCCGTGGACGAGTCCCGCCGGATGATCCGCTACGCGAACGCCTCGGGCGGCGAGCACGCCCGGCTGACCGAGTACGTAGGCGTCGGGCACAACTCCTGGAGCAACGCCTACGGCGACGAGGCGATGTGGGCCTGGCTGTTCGCGCAGCGTCGCGGCGAGTAGCACGGCGCAACAACAGACCCACGCCGAACTGCTCGCGTGGGTCTGCCTCCTTCTCAGGGGTAGCGGGATGTCGTGGGCCGGCGGCGGCCGACCAACCATATCTTACTCGAGGATCTCGTCCTCGCCATCGATGAAGCCGACGAGCTTGCGGCTGCGGACAGGGTGCTGCAGCTTGCGGATGGCCTTGGCCTCGACCTGGCGGACGCGCTCGCGGGTGACCTTGAAGATCCGGCCGACCTCTTCGAGGGTGTAGGTGTACCCGTCGCCGATGCCGTAGCGGAGCTTGATGATCTCGCGTTCGCGGTAGGTGAGGGTCTTGAGCACCTGCTCGATGCGCTGCTTGAGCATATCGCTGGTCGCCGAGTCGGTCGGGTTGCTGGCCGACTCGTCCTCGATGAAGTCGCCGAAGTACGAGTCCTCGGACTCGCCGACGGGCCGGTCCAGCGAGATGGGGTGCCGGCTGATCTTCATCACCCGGCGGGCCTCGACGACGGGCATGTCCGCGGCCTCGGCGATCTCCTCGATGGTGGGCTCGCGGCTGAACTCCTGCAGCAGGTTCTTCTGGATGTTCCGCAGCTTGCTCATCGTCTCGATCATGTGCACCGGGATACGGATCGTCCGGGCGTGGTCGGCGATGGCGCGGGTGATGGCCTGTCGGATCCACCACGTCGCGTAGGTCGAGAACTTGTAGCCGCGTTTGTACTCGTACTTGTCGACCGCGCGCATCAGGCCGGTGTTGCCTTCCTGGATGATGTCGAGGAAGGACAGCCCGCGGTTGCGGTACTTCTTGGCGATCGAGACCACCAGGCGGAGGTTGCCGCCTGACAGGTCGCGCTTGGCCGACTCGTACTCGTCGAACACGACGCGGATGTCGCGGACGCGCTCCTCGAGCTCGTCCGGCTCCTCGAGCACCAGCGAGCGGAGCCCGGCCAGCTCCTCGTTCATCACCATCACGTCTTCGGGGTCGAAGCGGTCGGGGTGCTGCTCGGCCTTGGCGAGGTTGGCCCGCAGCTCGTTCATCTTCTTTGAGATCGAGCCGAGCTTCTTGAGCAGCGGCTGGACCTTGCTCGTCCGCAGCGACAGCTCCTCGATGAGCGTCGCCATCTTGCGGCGGTGCGCGAGGATGCGGTCGTGGATCGCGTCGGCCTGGTCGTCGGTCAGGTCCTCGGTCTCGAGGCGGTCCCACAGCTCCCGATTGATCTCCAGCAGCCGCTTGACCGTCTTGAGGTTGTTGGGGATGCGCGAGGCGATCTTCTCTTTCGCGTTTTCCTCGGCGGTCGAGATCTTCATCGTCCGGTCGAACGGCAGGTCGCCGGCGTGGACCAATTCGAGCACCTCGACGCTCTGGGCGATCGCGTAGTCGTTCTCCAGCACCTTGCGGCGGAAGATGTACCGGCACAGCTCGATCTTCTTGGCCAGGCGGATCTCCTCGTCGCGGGTCAGGAGCGAGATCTCGCCCATCTGCGTGAGGTACATCCGCACGGGGTCGTCGATGCGCTTGTTGCTCGGCTCGTTGAGCGCGGCGGCCAGCTCGGCGCGGGCCTGCTCGGGGGTGAGCAGCTTGTCGCCGTCGCCGTCGACTTCGTCGTCGGCCTCGTCCTCCTCCTCGGCCGCGCGTTCGGCGGCGAGCGCCTCGACGCGCAGCCCGAGCTGTTCCTTGTCATAGGGGCGCTGCGCCAGGGGCAGCGCCATCGCGCTGACCATCTCCACCTGCATCGCACGCAGGCGCACCAGCATCTCGTCCACCTTGTCGGGCTCGACGTAGCGGTCGGGCACCGAGGCGATGAGCTGGTCGAAGGTGATCATCCCGACCTGGTGCCCGTGATCAAACAGTTCGCGGACGGCGGGGTTGAGGTAGTCAAGCTTCAGCATCGTGTCTCCGTCGTCGGGGGAAGGGCCCCGTGTAGTGGTCTTGCTTCTGTATCCGTAGGTGGCAGCGGGTCGGTCGCCGCCGATGCAGGTCAGGTTCGGGTCCGGGCGATCCGGCCCGGCGAGGCGTCGCCCCGTCGTTCTTCCAGGAGCCGCTGGGCCAACGCGGCCCGCTCCAATGCGCCGGACGGCGCGGCACCGGCCGTGACGCTCTGACGGCTGGCTTCGTACCCGCGCTGGGTCCGGCCGCGATACACCGCCAGGGCCGCGGCCGCAAACAGCTCCGCCAGCCGGTCCTCCGCGTCCCCCAGCAGCCGGTCCAGCTCCGTGTCTACCTCCGTGACCAGCCGGCGTTCGTTATCCAGCCCCGCCTGGGCCAGGTCGCCCAGCAGCCCCGCGAGCGATACCGCCCGGCCCTCGGAGAGCCGTTCGTGGAGCATGTGGTAGACCAGTCGGTGGCTCGGGATCAGTTCGCCGGCCATGACCGCCTCGCAGAAATCCGTGCCGTCGGGGAGGGTGTGCTCGAACAGTTCGTTGCGACGCAGCAGGCACCCGATCAGTTGCCGTTCCGCGATCCGGGTCGCCCTAATAGTAGACCCTGCCGCCTCATCGGCCAGTTCCACCGGCGAGAAATCTTCACCCGATCCGGCGTCGTATCCGGCTTCCTCGGCAGGGTGCTGCGGGTAGGCCGAAGGACGCGGCGCGAGGCGTTTGATCTCTTCCAGCACCGCGGACTCGGGCATGTGCATCAGCGCCGCAACCTGGGTCAGCACGAGCGCCCGGCGGATCGGGTTCATCGCCAGCAGCCCGTGCCGCGCCAGCCGGCTGAGGAACTCGGTGCTGACGGCTTGCCGGCCGGTGATCGAGCCGGCCTCGCCGAGGTCGTCTTCCAGCCGCGACAGCAGGTACGCCATCGCCCCGGGTGCCTGGGCGATCAGCGCCGACCAGCGGTCCAGCCCGCCCTCGGCGGCGAGCAGGGTGTCGGGGTCTTCGCCGGCCGGGAGGATCGCGATGGTCACGTCGATCTCGCCGGTCATGAGCACCTCGACCGCGCGGTCCGCGGCCTTGTAGCCGGCCGCGTCGCCGTCGAACACGAGCACGACGGTCTCGCAGAACCGGCGGAGCTTCGCGGCGTGCTGGTGGGTAAACGCCGTGCCCAGCGCGGCCACGACGTTCTCCACGCCGTGCTGATGGCAGGCGATCACGTCGGTGTAGCCCTCGACGATGACGGCCTGCTTGCTGCCGATGATCGCCTTCTTCGCCAGGTCCAGCCCGTAGAGCGTCTGCGACTTGTTGAAGACGGCGGTCTCGGGGCTGTTGAGGTACTTCGCGTCGCGGGTCGGGTCGTTGGGGTCGCCGCCGGGCAGGACGCGTCCGCCGAAGGCGATCGGCCGGCCCATGTCGTCGGCGATGGGGAAGACCAGCCGGTGCCGGAGCTTGTCGTAGTAGCCGCGGCCGGACTTGGACTCGGCGATGAGCCCGGCGTTCTCGAAGGCCGGCCGGTCCAGGCCCTTGCGCTGCACCGCATCGGCGAGGGCGTGCCGGTCGCCGGGCGCGTAGCCCAGCCGGAACCGCTCGACCATCTCGTCGCTGATCCCGCGCTCGTTCAGGTACGCCCGGGCCGTCCGCCCCACCTCCGGGTCGGCCAGCTGCTTGCGGAAGTAGTCCTGCGCCTGGGCGTTCGCTTCAAGCAGCCGCTTGCGCGCGGGCATCTGCCCGCCGTCGCCCGCCTGGCCGGGCACGCCTTCCGCCCCCTTGCGGTACGGCGTCAGCTCGATGCCGGCTCGGTCGGCGAGGTGCTTGAGCGCCTCGCGGAAGTCCAGCTTGTGGTACTCCATTACGAACGTGAAGCAGTCGCCCCCCGCCCCGCAGGAGAAGCACTTGTAGATCTGCTTGGCGGGCGAGACGTACATCGACGGCTTCTTGTCGTCGTGGAACGGGCACAGCCCCGCCAGCTCCCGGCCCTTGGGCCGGAGCTGGACGTGCTCGCCGATCAGGCGGGCGATGTCCGTCGCCGCCTGAACCCGCTCCTTGTCGTCGTTGCCTTGGAAGCTCATGGTGCTCGGCACAACCCGTGCGGGGGGGGTGGAATCGACAGCAAGGAACCAACGCCCGTCTCACGGGGCGGTCCTCCTTCGATTGGCCTTCACGCCATCATGATCTGATTGCGGTTCCCGCCCAACGGTAGCTGCTGGAGCGTGGGGTCAGCCGAGCCCGGTGCGTCGGGCTTCGCCGGCTGGTGCCTCCAGCGGAGAGATCGTCTGTTCAATTAAAGCACGGTTCGGGGCAAAGTCAACGCCGAGGCCGTGGCAAATTGCGATGCAGTGTTTGTGCTAACCCGTTGTCCTGTAACGGGCTGCGGACGCCGGAGATTAGCCGGCAGATTCGGTGGCGGCGTCGGCCTTGTAGGCGTAGCGACGCTTGAGGGGCTTGGTCACCAGCCCGTTGCGGATCGCCCGCGTCGAGGCCTTGACCTTGCGGACCGAGCCGTCTTCCATGACCGCGTTGACGGTCTGGATGTTCGGGCGGAACTTCCGCTTGGTCTTGCCGGTGACCTTGGTACCGACCCCGCCGAGGTACTTGGCCTTACCACGGGTGGTATAGGTACGGCCGGAGGTCGTTCGTTTGCCGGTAAATTCGCAGACGCGGGGCATAGCGGGTCCCTGGTAATAGGCGCAATAAGGCCCGGCCTGGGCCGAGCGAGCCGGGTAGTGTAGCAGGTTCAGGGGCGGTGGCAAGGGCGACTTCGATCAAGCCGGGCCAGAGCGCCGCGCCGGCCCGGGTGAGATCGGCGACCCGGGCCGGCGCGGCGCTCTGGCCCGGCTTGTCCAACGCGTAAGTCCACCCTTGGCATCCGGTAAGATGCGGGCTGCCCGGACCGCCCCGGAACCCTCCAGATGACCGCCCCCCGCGAAATCCAGGTCAACCGGATCAAGGAGATCACCTGCACCGCGTGCAAGCAGGTGATCGATATCACGCCCTACAAGCCCCTGGGCCGGGAGCACTGCCCCCACTGCTCGGCATCGTTCCAGGTGCCCTGCCAGATCGGTCAGTACGTCCTGTTCAAGCGGATCGCGGCCGGGGCCATGGGATCGGTCTACACCGCCTACGACGAGGTGCTGGCCCGGCAGGTCGCGCTCAAAATCGTCTCCGCCCCGCCCTCCAAGGACGACGACCTCTACCAGGGGGCCCTCCGCGAGGCCCGCGTCCAGGCGTCGATCAACCACCCCAACGTCGCGCAGGTCTACGCCATGTCCGAGGACATGGGCCAGCCTTACATCATCATGGAACTGGTCGACGGCGGCAGCGTGCTCGGGCTGATCCGCGAGCGCGGACGGATCGACGAGCCCCACGCCCTGCAGATCACCATCGACACCGCGGCGGGGCTCTATGCGGCCCAGAAGCTCGGGCTCATGCACCGCGACATCAAGCCCGGCAACCTGCTGCTCGACCGTGCCGGGCGCGCGAAAGTCATCGACTTCGGGCTCGCCGAGCGCACCAGCAAGCAGGTCGAAGGCAAGGTGCTGGGCAGCCCGTACTACATGCCCCCGGAGATCGCGAAGGGCAAGACCTCCGACCACCGGGCCGACATCTACTCCTTGGGCGCTTCGCTGTACCACATGCTCACCGGGCAGCCGCCGTTCAAGCAGGAAGGCAGCACGCCGCGTGACGTGGTCATCCGCCGGTTCAAGGTACCCCCGCCCGACCCGCGCGACCTGGCGCGTGACATCGGCGCCGAGTCGGCGGCGCTGGTGATATCGATGATGGCGCTCGAGCCCGAGGACCGCCCGGCCGATTACCCGGGGCTGATCCGTCGGCTGCGCCAGGCCGCCGCCCTGCTGCAACGCGACGAGCCCCGCCCCGCCCCCGAGCCGGACATCGACCCGTTGCAGGCCCTCTCCGACGCGGTGCGGAACCGGCGGTGAACATCACGATGCCCAACAACCCATCCATCACCGACCCGCCCGCCGCCGGCGACCGCTGCGCGTTGTGCCGCCGCGTCGGGCTGACGCTCACCCGCCACCACCTCATCCCGCGCAAGCGCCATCGGCAGGCGAGCTGCCGCAAGCGGTTCAGCCACGACGAACGCACCGGCCGGATCGCCCTGGTCTGCCGCCCCTGTCACAGCACGGTCCACGCCCAGCTCACCGAGAAGCAGCTCGAACAGGACTACTGCACCGTCCAGGCCCTCGCCGACCACCCGGGCATCGCCCGCTTTGTGTCCTGGGTCCGCAAGCAGAAATCGGGCCGCCGCATCGCCGTCCGCCGGCCCAGGCAGGCCTGAACCGGCCCGGCGCTGGAGGTTTTGGGGATCGGCCCGCCGGGCGTCGGATAGACTGTGAAGGCACATTCGCCTCGCCTTCATGTGGCAGAACAGGAACCGGCTTGGAACAGGGATTACGTGAAAACAATGTTGCCGTCGCCTTGGAGCGCGCGGTCCTCGTCGCGGCGCTGCTGCCCAACGACGGGCTGGACCCGCACGACCCGCTGGGCGAGCTGCGGTCCCTCGCGGACACCGCGGGCGCGGTCGTCGTCGACGAGCTGATGCAGAAACGCATCAAGCCCGACCCCGCCACGTTCATCGGCAAGGGCAAGGTCCGCGAGCTGGCGGAGATGGTCAAGTTCCACAACGCCGAGGTCGTGCTCTTCGAGAACGACCTGAGCCCGTCGCAGATCGCCAAGGTCGAGAAGGAAGTCGCCTGCAAGGTGCTCGACCGCAGCGAGCTGATCCTCGACATCTTCGCCGGCCGGGCACGCACCGCCGAGGCCCGCCTCCAGGTCGAGCTCGCGCAGCTCCAGTACACCTACCCCCGCCTCCGCGCGATGTGGACCCACCTCGACACCATCACCGGCGGCGCGCCCACCGGCATCGGCACCCGCGGCCCCGGCGAGCAGCAGCTCGAGATCGACCGCCGCATCGTCCAACGCAAGAAGACCCAGCTCCAGCGCGAGATCGCCGACGTCCAGCAGCGCAAGTCCCGCGAGGTCGCCGCACGCAACCTCGACCACTTCACCGTCGGGCTTGTCGGCTACACCAACGCCGGCAAATCCACCCTCTTCAACACCGTCACCGAGGGCGGCGCCTACGCCGACGACAAGCTCTTCGCCACCCTCTCCACCCGCACCCGCGTCTGGAAGCTCGGCGACGGCGACGCGGTCATGCTCTCCGACACCGTCGGCTTCGTCCGCAACCTCCCCCACCACCTCGTCGCCTCCTTCAAGGCCACGCTCGAAGAGGCCGTCCACGCCGACCTGCTGCTGGTCGTCCTCGACGCCGCCGACCCCAACGCCAGGCGGATGCTCGAAACCGTCTACGAGGTCCTCGACGACATCGGCGCGGAAGACAACGAACGCCTGCTCGTGCTCAACAAGGCCGACAAGCTCCAGGACAACGCCGAGCTGCTCCTGCTCACCCGTGAACACCCGGATGCGATCGCCATCAGCGCCAAGACCGGCGTCGGCATCGACAAGCTCGTCGAACGTGTCCGCACCGCCGCGCGCGGCCGGACCCAGACGCTGGACTTCACCGTCCCGCACGCCGACGGCAAGACCCTGAGCTTCCTCGAAAACCGCGCGGTCATCCTCGAACGCGACTACGGCCCGGACCACGTCACCCTCAAGGTCCGCATCGGCGAACGCCAGCTCGCCATGCTCAAAGCAAACGGCACTCAGGCCGACTGGCCCGGCAAACACGATGCAAACGGCAACGGGTGGGGGAACCCTTCAGACTCCCGGCCATAGCGCCTCAACGGCTATACTTGCCTTAATGCCGACCGATCCTGCAACGCCCCCCACCCCGATCCCCGTTGGCTGGCGGGAGTACATCGCGCTGCCCGACTGGGGCATCGACCGGGTGCGGGTGAAAGTCGACACGGGGGCTCGGACCAGCGCGCTGCACGTCGCCGAGTTCGAGGAGATCGACGACGGCTACGCCCGGTTCGAGGTCGTCGTCAGCGAACGGCCGAAGATGAGGACGATCCTGGTTGAGGCCCCGCTCGTGCGCGAGGCGGTGGTCAAGCCGTCGTCGGGCAAACGCCAGCGCCGCCCGGTCGTCCGGACGACGATGCGGCTGGGCGGGGTCGAGAAAGAGATCGAGATCAGCCTGGTCTCCCGCAAGGGCATGCTCTGCCGGATGCTGCTCGGCCGCACCGCGCTCCGCGGCGACTTCGTCGTCAACCCCGCCCGGCTGTACCTCGCCAGCGACCGGCGGCGCAAGAAAAAGTCCCATCCCTCGAAAGACACGCAAGCCCCCCCGAAAGCAGGGTGAACCCATGAAACTAGGCATCCTCTCCACCGCGCCCAAGTGCTACAGCACCCAGCGCCTCCGCCAGGCCGCCGAGCAGCGCGGCCACCAGGTCAAGGTCCTGAGCACCCTCCGCTTCGCCATCGAGCTCGAGCACGCCGAGCCGGACCTCTACTTCCGTGGCAAGCAACTCAGCACCTACGACGCCGTCCTCCCCCGCATCGGCGCGTCGCTCACCTACTTCGGCACCGCAGTCGTCCGCCAGTTCGAGCAGATGGACGTCTACACGCCCAACTCCGCCAACGGCATCAGCAACTCGCGCGACAAGCTCCGCTCCCTCCAGATCCTCAGCAAGCACGACATCGGCATCCCGCTCACCGCGTTCGTCCGCGACCGCAAGGACGCGCTGCCCGCGATCGAGCGCGTCGGCGGCGCGCCCGTCGTCATCAAGGTCCTCGAGGGCACCCAGGGCATCGGCGTCATCCTCGCCGAGACCAACAAGGTCGCCGAAGCCATCATCGAGACGCTCCAGGGCGCGAAGCAGAACGTCCTCATCCAGCAGTTCGTCTCCGAGAGCAAGGGCAAGGACGTCCGCGCGTTTGTCGTCGGCGACCGCGTCGTCGCCGCCATGCGGCGCGTCGCGCAGGGCAGCGAGTTCCGCAGCAACGTCCACCGCGGGGGCCGGACCGAGGCCATCACCCTGCCCCCGGAGTACGAAGAGACCGCCGTCCGCGCCGCACAGATCCTCGGCCTGCGTGTCGCGGGGGTGGACCTGCTGGAAAGCAACGCCGGGCCGCAGGTCATGGAGGTCAACTCCTCGCCCGGGCTCGAGGGCATCGAGACCGCGACGGGCCTGGACATCGCCGGCGCGGTGGTCGACTACATCGCCGCCCGCGTCGACTTCCCCGATATCGACGTCCGACAACGCCTCACCGTCTCCGCCAGCTACGGCGTCGCCGAGATCAACATCCACGAGGGCTCGGACCTCGTCGGCAAAACGATCGACGGCTCGGGGCTCCGCGACAAAGACATCGTCGTCCTCACCCTCAACCGCGGCAAGTCCGTCATCTCCAACCCCAAGGGCTCACGCGTCCTCGAAGACCACGACCGCCTGCTCTGCTACGGCAAGCTCGACTCCATGCGCGGCCTGGTCCCCGAAAAACGCCAACGCAAACGTAAACCCAAGGTCCGCAAGCTCGACCCCGAACTTATCGACTCGCTCGAAGACACGCTGTGAGACGGCGGGTGACCGGGGTCGAGTCCGCGAGCCTCCGGCCACCCACCAAAAAGAAAGCAGGCATATACATGAAGAATGGGAGTCTCAAACAGAGAACTAGACCGATAGGCCTGCTCTGCCTAGCGCTGACGAGTATCTGCCTGCTCACCGCCTGCGGCGGGAACAACGTCCCGAGCGCCCCGATCTATGCCACCGACTTGATGGACGCGACCACCGTCGAGTGGAAGCTAGAAGGCGATGAGATCGGCGGGCACTTCGAGATCGACCACCCCGGCGATCCCGGCCACACCTACGAAGTGGTGCTATACATCGTCTCGGACAACGGCAAGAAGTTTGTGAGCAGCGGGACTCCCGGCTCACTGTTCGATTGGAAGTCAGGCGGATGGTCAGACACCGCAGAGTCGGCCCGTAACGAGGTGGATTGGCCGACCGCCGAAATCTGGTGCGAAATCCTCATCTACGACGAGAACGACGACCTCGTGTTCCACGGCGTGAAAACCTCAGACCGATTCCCAACTGAATACGAAACAAACGAAGAGTAGCGACTCGTTCTTGCCTGCCTTCCTGCCCTCCGCGCCTTCCTAGCTAAACTCTTCTGAGTCCCGCCCATCCCCCAACGCCCCACATGTCTAAACAAGACACCCCCAACACCCCCACCGACATCGGCCAATGGGGCGACACCCACATCGCCCCCGGTCAGCGCGGCGACGTCTCCATCACCGTCTCCGAGTCCTACGCCGGCATGGACATCCGCATCCCCATCCACGTCCGACGCGCCAAACAGCCCGGCCCCACCGTCTTCGTCACCGCCGCCGTCCACGGCGACGAAATCAACGGCACCGGCGCCATCCGCGAACTCATCGTCGACGGCGTCTTCACACTCACACGCGGCGCACTCGTCCTCGTCCCCGTCGTCAACGTCCTGGGCTTCGAGCGGCACTCCCGCTACCTCCCCGACCGCCGCGACCTCAACCGCTCCTTCCCCGGCTCGCCCACCGGCTCCCTCGCCAGCCGGCTCGCACACGCCGTGTTTACCCAGGTCGTCAAGCGCTGCGACTACGGCATCGACCTCCACACCGCCGCCGTCCGACGCACCAACTTCCCCAACGTCCGCGCGAACCTCAAGAACAAGGCCCTCGCCGACTTCGCCCGCGCCTTCGGCACCGAGCTCATCATCTCCGGCAAGGCCCCCAAGGGCTCGCTCCGACGCGCCGCCTGCGAGCACGGCTGCCCCACCCTCATCCTCGAGGCCGGCGAGGTCTGGAAGGTCGAGCCCACCGTCGTCGAATACGCCACCCGCGGCGTCCGCAACTGCCTCATCCACCTGGGCATGGTCGACGGCCAACCCACCGAGCCCGCTTACGTCCTCGAGGCCGACAAGACCCAGTGGGTCCGCGCCCAGCACGGCGGGTTCCTCGCATTCCACGTCGGCCCCGGCGACACCGTCGAGAAAGACGAGCCCATCGCCACCAACACCTCCCTCCTGGGCCACGAGCACAACACCATCACCGCCCCCCGCGACGGCGTCGTCCTGGGCATGACCACCCTCCCCTCCGTCGCCCCCGGCGACCCCATCTGCCACCTCGCCTACGCCAAGAAGGGCTCGCTCAAAAAGAT
The DNA here is from genome assembly GCA_030425705.1 of Phycisphaerae bacterium. GTDB lineage: Bacteria > Planctomycetota > Phycisphaerae > Phycisphaerales > Phycisphaeraceae > JAHQVV01. The sequence continues at coordinate 515,906 of JAUHZU010000001.1, read as the reverse complement.
CGAACGCGCCCGCCACAACCTCCCGGAAGAATCCCTCCACCAACGCACCCACGACCAACTCGGCACCAACGTCCTGGTCAGCGACGCAGGGGAGGATGAGAGCGGCGAAAACTAGTCCTTGGCTGACAAACGGCCCGTTGGCTCGCAGGTCCAATCATGGCATCGCAGAAGTTTGACCCGAAGCAGGAGGCGTTTGCACGGGAGCTGAAGGACCGCTGGCTGGAGCAGGTCCTGGCGCGGCCGGGGCTGCTGGCCCCCGGGCGGGAGAAGTACGCGGTGCGAAGGCAGATTCAAGCGACGAAGCCAATGGAGCGGGTGGTGGAGCCGGCGAAGGTGGGCGAGGCCCGGCGGCTGGATGCGGCGTAGGGGGCGGGGTTGCACCGCAGAGGCGCGGAGGTCGCGGAGGGAGGCCGTTTTTTAGCCGCAGATGGACGCGGATCAACGTGGATGTTGATTATCTAATGACTGATGTATCATTCCAGTTCCGAGTTATGCATCGGTTTACTAATCTCGACCGCATACTTGCAAGCACATGCTGCCAACGCTTCTTCTAGTGTGTCAAACAGCCAGTCACTCACAGTTCCGTCCATCTCATACTCGACAAGACTTGTTAGCCCTTCTCGATTGCAATCAGCGACAATTATTGCGGTAGGGAGCGGGAGTCCGCCGAGTATGGTCGCCATCTCATCCCCCCAGTCATAAATCAAGTTAGTTAGATCTAGGACAACAGTTGAGGGTGACCATGCGGCAACCCCCGCTGCGATCATTGCAGACATGAATCGGAAAGTCCCGCAGTGTTCATGCGAGTTCCCCGCCTCACCGTCGAACTTGATTACTAAGCAGTCGGCATACCTCTGAGACGGCAAGTCACAAACTCCGAACTGACATGCTGCCTTGGATAGATCACTCAGTGTGACCTTCTTTAGTGGTTGCTTTGTCGACATGATGGAACACCTCTGAGTACTCATCCGCTCAGTCAATCGAGTGCCAATTCGGCCCAAACATACTACACAACGGCAGTCTCCTCGGAACATCTACCCGACACCGAACGCATCCATCTGCGTTGATCTGCGTCCATCTGTGGCAAAAAACTGTCTTACTCTGCGGCTTTGCGCCTTTGCATGAGGTTCTTCTTCGGGGGTTCGGCTTCGCCGAATGACAGGCGGGACGCCTATCCCACCGTTGGAATTTACGCCAGTTCTCGGAGTCGGATGTTTCGGAACTCGATGGGGGCGCCTTCGGATTCGAGGCAGATGTAGCCGGAGGTGGTGGAGCACTCGTTGCCGCCGGAGACTTCTTTGCCGTTGACCCAGAGGCGGATCTCGCCGTTGATGGCTCGGACGTAGTAGTGGTTCCAGTGGCCGTGGTCACGCACGCGGTCTTCGGAGGGGAAGGAGCGCGGGCCCTGGCCGTTGTTGGAGAGGGGCGGGAAGGGGGTCATGGTCTGGCCGACGGGGAAGACGTCGCCGTGGGAGGTGAACCAGGTACCTTGTTGGGCGGGGTTGTAGCGGGTGTCGAGGATCTGGACCTCGATGCCGGTGGGGAGGCCGGGCTTGGGTTCGGCGGTCATGCGTTCGATGACGTCTTCGGGGGTCCAGACGAAGAGGCCGGAGTTGCCGGCTTCTTGGCGGTGGTTCCATTCGAGGACGATCTCGAAGTTGGTGTAGGTTTGCGCGGAGCGGAGGACGCCGACGGGGTTGCCGGTGCAGTAGAGGGTGTCGTCGCGCCAGCCCCAGGTGTCTTCGTGGCAGTTGACGTTGGCGAAGTCGTCGGGTCCGAGGGTGCGCCAGCCGTGGCCGGTGCCGTCGACAAAAGCGTGTGGGCCTTCAGGGCCGGGGAGGCCTTCGGCGTTGTCGGCTTCGTGGCCGTCGCCGCGGGCGGGGAGGGCGACGCCGGTGAGGGCGATGGAGGCGAGGCCCGCGGTGCCGAGGAGGGTGCGGCGGGTGAGGGGGTGGGTGTTTTCATTGGGCATGGTGGAGTCCTTGGGTTGAAGTTGAAACTCACGGCTTCGCCGTGATGGCGGGCGGGACGCCCATCCCACCGAAGCAATGCAGGCGAGACGCCCGCCCCACCGGGGGAGATTTCGGCTTTGCCGAATGACAGGCAGGAATGCCTGTCCCCCTGTTGGGGTTAGTTCTGCGCGGCGTCGGTCTGGAGTTCCCAGCCGTCGCGGTAGGTCTTGGTGAGGTATTGGTCGGCGTCGGGGTTGTTGGGGAAGGCGAAGCGTTCGGCGTCCCAGGCGAGTTTGCCGGCGTTGGCGCGGTGGGCGGCGTTGCCCAGGAGGTTGTGCTCGATGAGTTTGCCGGAGTAGTCGAAGTTGCAGAGGGATTCTTCGCCGCCCTTGCAGGCGTGGAGCCACTCGTTGTAGTGGCCAAGCGAGTCGGGGATGGTCTGCTCGGGGCGCTGGTAGTCGGCGAACTCGGCAGAGGGGCTGAGGACGTACTTGCCGTAGTCGGCGGTGAGGACCTGTCCGGTCTCGCCGACGAAGGCGACGCCGATGCCCCACTGGTTGATGTTGGTGTCGTCGCCGACCATGGGCTGGAGGTATTCGCTGCGGCGCTGCATGCCCTCGGGGCCGTGGTACCAGACGACCTTGCAGGCGCGCTGGTGCGGGCCTTCGCCGCGCTCGGGGTGTTCCCATGTGACTTCCTGCCAGGGCGGGCAGGCGTGTTCGTCCGGATCGGGGCCGACGGAGTGAACGGAAGTCGGGCGGTCGAGTGCAAGGGCCCAGTAGGGCAGGTCGATGAGGTGGCTGCCCATGTCGCCGAGGACGCCGTTGCCGAAGTCCCAGCGCCGGTTCCAGTTGAGGTTGCCGCCGCGCCAGTAGTCGGTGTGGTACGGGCGGTCGGGTGCGGGGCCGAGCCAGGCGTTCCAGTCGAAGCCGTCGGGGATGGGCTGCTCGGGGAGGACGACGGGGTTGACGGGGTTGATGGATCGGCTGCACCAGACGTGTGCTTCTTTGACCGGGCCGATCGCGCCGGCCTGGACCATCTCGACGACGCGGCGGTAGTTGCCGTTGGCGTGGATCTGCGTGCCCATCTGGGTGGCGATGTCGCCGCGTCGGGCGTTGTAGGTGTCCTGCATGACACGGGCCTCGTAGACGGTGTGGCCCAGGGGTTTTTCGCTGTAGACGTGCAGGCCCTTGCGCATCGCGGCGACGGAGGCGAGGGCGTGGTGGTGGTCGGCGGTGGAGACGACGACGCCGTCGAGCGCGTCGTTCTCGAGCAGCTCGCGCCAGTCGGTGTAGGGCTCGGCGTCGGGGAAGCGGCCGAGCGCGGCGTTGAGCGGTTCGGGGTTGATGTCGCAGAGGGCGATGATGTTTTCGGATCGGACGCCGCCCATGTTGGCGCCGCCGCGTCCGCCGACGCCGATGAGCCCGAGGTTGAGCTTGTCGCCGCCGCCCTGCGCCCAGGCGTAGGAGGTCGGGGCGATCATCGCGAGCGCGGCGAGGGAGCCGGTCGCCAACACCTCGCGGCGGGTGATGCCCTGCGTGGACTGTGTGCGGCTGGGTTGCTGGGGCATGGGGTTCTCCTTGGATTGAGCGCGGCTGGGCGTTCCGGTCGCGAGCGTACCAAACAGACCCCGCCGGGACCATCGGTTTACATCGTAGTCGGAAGAATTGGCCTAGCGGACGCCGCCCTTGAGGAAGAACTCCATCAGCTCGTGGCCGAAGGCGACCTGGAGGTCGGCGTGTTCGGCGGCGGCCTCGGTGAACGGTCGCGGGACGACGGTGGTGATCTTTTCGCCGGCGACGAGGAACGGGACGGGGCCGGACTGTTCGCGCTGGGTGCGCAGGGCGGTGGTGTGCAGCGGCGTGACGAGCAGGCGGTGCGGGCCGGGCTGGGCCGAGAGCGCGTAATGCACGGGCTTGAGCAGGTGCTGCTCGGCGAGCTCGATCGCGCGGGACTTGTCTGCGGGGCCGGCCGAGAGGGACGCGGCGCAGGGCGCGTCGGTATAGACGATCACGACGTCGTGCTCGGCGACGGCCTGTGCCGCGCGTTCGCCGAGCGTTGCGCTGCCGGCGTCATGTGACGGGTCGAGCGCGACGAGTTCGGTCTCGATGCCTGCGCGGAGCGCGACCCCGCACACCGCCGGGTCGGTGGCAAGGAGGAACGCCGACCGGCCGAACTTCTCCGGCCAGGGGCGCATGGGCCGGCCCGCCGCGGGCTGGGGGTCGAGCGTACCCTGCCCCCAGAGCCAGAGGTGGGTGACCGGCGGCTCGCCCATCTCCACGCGGGCGCGGTTGAGCGGGTGCTCCGCGAGGACGGCCTGGCTCTGCGTCACCCACTGCTGCAGCCGTTCGCCCGCCGCGCCGCCGACCGGCATCGCTTTCTTCAGCGGGAGGCCGGCGATGTCCTCGGGCCGATGCGCGACGGCCTCGGACCACGCGCAGCGCTCGGGGTGGTCCGCGGGCATGACAAGCAGGTGCGCGGGCTGTACGCCGGCTCCACTGGCGTGTCCCGCATGCAGTGTGCAACCCGACAGGCCGAGCGGGTCGAGCAGCGCGGCGAGCAGCTCCCGCGCTTCTTCCGGCGGGACGGACACGGCCGACTCGGGCTGGACCACACCGTCGAGGACCGACAGCAAGGAGAGGTTGAACACCCAGTCGTCCGGCTGGACCGGCAGCCGGAGGCCGATCGCGCCCAGCGGCGCCTGGCCGGGGTAGCGTCGGCCGGGGTCGTAGCCCAGAAGCGCGAACATCGCCGCCGCGGCACCAGCCGGCAGCGGCGGCTTCGCGTCGTCGGGCAGGAAACGGACGCGCCCGAGTCGGCCGGCCTCGCAGAGCCCACGCACGACGGGGAGCTCCGCGTGTTCCAGCGGGGTCCGGCCGTCCAGCTCCGGCTGCGGCTCGTCGGCGGCACCGCCCAGGATCACGATCGCGTACTTCATGGCTCGCTACCGGTGTCGGCGCTCCGCTCAGTCGAAGACGTTGAGCGGCAGCCCCTCGGCCTTCCACTTGGCGATCAGCAGCCGGGCCTCGTCGACCAGCAACTGCAGGCGCTCGGCGGTGTCGTCCAGGTTCTCGTAGAGCGACGGGTCGTTGAGCAGCAGGCCGAGCGTGCTGTCCTCGGCGGAGGCCTGGGCGACCAGCGCGTCGATCGCCGACATCGTCTGCGAGGCATCGTCGGCCAACGCGACCATCCGCGCCTCGACGTTCACCATCGAGGTCTCCGCCTGTTCGATCGCTTCGTCTGCGTGCTCCACGGCCTGCCCGGCGTCGGCGAGGAGGGCCGACATCTCGTCGGCGAGCGCGACGTAGCGTTCTTCGAGCCCCGCGACACGGTCGTCGAGCGTCTCGGACAGCTCGCGCAGGTTCTCGGCGGTCTGGGTCACGTCGTCCAGCAGCGCCGCGTTGCCGGTCCACCGCTCCGCCCCGTCGAGCACGCGCTCCATCTGGACCAGCCGTTCTTCCAACGCCAGCACCACCCGCGGCAGGTTGGGCGTGCTGTTGTCCGCGTCTTCATCGAACATCGTATTGAGGTGCCCGCCGACCTCGACCCACGCCTCCTTGAGCTCGTTGATGTCGGTGCTGACGACTTCGAGCTGCATCAGCGCGTTGACGACGCTAGCTTCGGGGAGCTGCGCGGTGCCGTCCTTGGGCAGGGTCACGGTGCTCGGTCCGCTGGGCATCAGCACGACGGTGGGCCCGCCGCCGAAGATCGGCGTCTCGATGCGGACGGTGACGTTCTCGGGGATGTCGATCTCGTCGCGGATCCGGAGGACAACGCGGGCCCGTGTCGATTCGCCGGGGCCGGGCGAGACCAGCTCGACCTCCTCGACCAGGCCGATCTGGTAGCCCGCGAGGGTGACGCGGCTGGAGTCGTGCAGGCCCGCGGCGTTGTCGAGCTCAAGCGTGACGCGGTAGCCGCTGTCGAGGAAGCCCGGCAGGTAGCCGAAGCTGAACAGCAGAAACCCCAGGCCCGCCAGCGCGAGGAAGGCGGTCAGGCCGACGGCGATGTTGTGTCGGCGTTCACGGTTCTGTTTGCGACGCTCGGTCATGCCCGTGCCTCCGGCTGCTCGAAGAGGGTCGGGTTCGCGGACTCGTTACGGAACGCCCGCCGGATCGCCGCGAGGTCGGCCTCGTCCGCTTCGCCGTGGATAAAACGCTGGACGACGGCGTTGTCCGAAGCGCGGAACTGCTCGGGCCGACCGTCGCAGATCACCCGCCCCTCGTGGAGGAGGATCATGCGGTCGGCGACCTTGTTGGCCGAGGCCATGTCGTGGGTTACCACGATGCTGCTCACACCCATCGTCTTCGCCAAGGCCAGGATCAGTTCGTTGATGACGTCCGCGCGGACGGGGTCCAGGCCCGTCGTCGGCTCATCGTACAGCACCAGCGCCGGGTGCAACACCACGGCCCGCGCCAGCGCGACCCGGCGCTGCTGCCCGCCGGACAGCTCGGTAGGCATCTTCTCAAGCATGTCCCCGAGACCGACAAGGTCCAGCACGTGCTGCACACTCGCCCGCCGCTGGGCGGGGTCCTGGTCGGTGTGTTCGATCAGGGGGAAAGCGACGTTCTGGCCGACGGTCATCGAGTCGAACAGCGCCCCGAGCTGGAACATGTAGCCGATGCGTTTGCGGATCGCGACCAGCTCGGCCTCGCGCATGCGGTCGACGCGCTCGCCGTCGAAGTAGACCTCGCCGTGGTCGGGCTTGATGAGGCCGACGATGTGCTTGAGCAGGACGCTCTTGCCCGTGCCCGAGGGGCCGAGGATGACGGTGATCTCGCCGCGTTGGAACGCGAGGTTGACGCCGCCGAGCACGGGCTCCGGGCCGAAGGCCTTGTGCACATCCCGCAGCTCGGCGATCGGGTCCGCCAACACTTCACCCGTAGGATCGCCTAGAGGCGTCGTCCCGTTCATCGCGGCCGGGCTGTCTTCGGTCGGCGGGGTCATCATGGCTCCGGGGCTGCGCATCCTACTCCGCGCGGAAGTAGTCGCGCACCGCTTCGACCACCTCGTCCTGCTGGGCGCGGGTCATCTCCGGGTAGATCGGCAGACTCAGGACCTCCTGCGACGCCTGCTCGGCAACGGGCAGCGAGCCGGGGGCGTAGCCCAGGTGCTCGAAGCAAGGCAGCAGGTGCAGCGGGCGCGGGTAGTACACGCGGTTGCCGATCTCGCAGGCGTCCAGGTGCCCGGCCAACGCGTCGCGCCCCCCCGACCGCACGCGCACGGTGTAGTGGTTGTAGGTGTGCAGCCGGTCGTCCGCCTCCATCGGTGTGGACAGCGGCAGGTCGTCCAGGTGGCGGGCGTACCGGTCGGCCAGCTCACGGCGGCGCTGGTTCTGCTCCTCGAGGTCCGGCAGCTTGATCGAGAGCACCCGCGCCTGGATCGCGTCCAGACGGAAGTTCCCGCCCAGGTCGTGCACGGTGTAGCCCGGCTCGAGCCCGTGGACGCGGAGCTTGCGGACCTTCTCGGCCAACGCGTCGTCGTCGGTGACGACCGCGCCGGCGTCGCCCATCGCCGCAAGGTTCTTGGTCGGGAAGAAGCTGAAGATCCCCAGGTCGCCGATCGTGCCCGCCAGCCGGCCATCGTACCGCGCGCCGATCGCCTGGTCGCCGTCCTCCAGCACCTTGAACCCGTGCCGGCCGGCAATCTCCATGATCGGGCCCATCTTGCACATCTGCCCGTACAGGTGGACGGGGACGACGGCCTTGGTCCGCTCGGTGACACAGCCCTCCAGCGAGTTGATCGCCAGGTTGTACGTCCGCGGGTTGATGTCGCAGAAGACCGGCGTCGCCCCCAGCCGGAGGATGCTCCCGGCGGTGTGCACATACGAGAGCGGCGAGGTGATCACCTCATCGCCGGGCCCGACGCCCAACGCCATCAGCGAGATCACCAGCGCATCGGTCCCCGACCCGACGCCGATGGCGTGCCCGACGCCGCAGTAGTCGGCGAGCTGCCGCTCGAAGTCCGCGACCATCGGGCCGAGGATGAACTGGCCCGAGCCGGCGACCTCGGTGAAGGCCTCGCGGAACTCGGCCATGCGGGGCAGGTTGTTGTCGATGAGAGCGTAGAGGGGGACGGCCATGTCGGTGCTGCGCTTCCGTGAGGTTGAACGGTGCAGAATACCGGCGCACCGGGCCCGAGCCAACCGACGGGCCGAGCGGGTTGACAGCCGCCGCCGGGTGGTGGAGTCTGCACGCCCCAGACCGCCCCACTCATGAGCGACATCGATCCACAACGCGTCTCCTGCCCCGGCTGCGGCAAGGGCTACCGGTGGGACACCCAACTCGTCGGGCGAGCGGTCGAGTGCCGGAAATGTGGGGCGCGCTTCGAGGTCCCCGACGCGCCGGGCCTGCCCGGCATCCGGCTGGACACCCCCGTCACCGACGACGGCACGTACGAGCTGGACCTGGGCGAGGACGAACGGCACCCCGACGCCCCCGAGCCCGTCGCCGTCCCCGCGAATGATGGCAAGTGCCCGGCCTGCAACAGCAAGATCAGCGACCGCGCGGTGATCTGCCTCAACTGCGGGTTCAACCTCAAACAGGGCGAACGCATCCAGACCAGCGTCGTCAACGCCCCGGACGAACCGGACGACACCGAGCCGACAGACACCGGCCGCGCGGCTGGGCCGGGCCCGCTCATGGCCGCCACCGCCGTGGGCACCGCCGCGCTCAGTGCCCGCCGGCGGGTCGACCAGGACGAGATCGCCGCCGAGACCGCCCGGCACCACCGGTTCATGGACTACAAGCTGCCCGCCATCCTCCTGGCGGTCGGCGCGGTATTCGCCTTGTTCAACATCCTGCTCCTCGCGCCGGCATCGCCGAGTCTCACCGGCCAGGGGCACAACCAAGCCGCACTCACCACGCCGCAGGTCATGATCTATCAGACCATCGACGCGGCCGGCTCGTTCGTCCTTAACGGCGTGCTGCTGTTCGTCGGCCTGATCATCCTGGTCCAGCTCTTCGGCGCAGCGTTTGGCGAGATCTTCTCGGTCATCCTCAAGATCGCCGCCATCGTCCTGCTCGTCGGCGAGGTCCTCGCGGCCGTGTTCTTCGCGTTCGACATCGCCACCGGCGGGTACGGGTTCCTCGCCATCCTCTTCAACTGGTTTATCTACCTCGGCCTGATGTGCGCGATGTGCATCAAGCTGCTGGACCTGGACGTCACCGAGCTGCGGGTCCTGATCGTCTTTATCATCGTCGGACGCATCGCGACGCAGTACGGGCTCGCCGCGCTGCTCATGATGATCTTTTAGCCCGGCCCGCCGCGCCTAGCCGCCCTCGCTGAGCCGCTTCACGGGGGCCCCCGCCAGGAGGTCCACGGCCTCGCGCACCAGCGCGGGGATCGCGTCGGCGTGGGGGTGGCCGGCCACGGCATCGCGCAGCTCCGCGTCGGTCACGCCCGCCAACGCCTCGGCCGCGGGCTGCCCGGGGAACCAGTGCCCGCCGCTGCCGAACAGGTTGAACCGCATGGTCGCGTACTCGGTCATGCCCCAGCCGACCGCGAGGTGACGCAGCCACAAGAGCACCTCCAGGTTCAGCCCGCCGGGCGTCTGCGCGTCACCCGGCAGCCCCGGCGACATCGCCTCGGGCGAGTCGATCCCGCACCGCTCGCGCATGCGCCCGCATAGCCGCTGGTAGATCGGGGCCGTCAGCGGCTCGGCCTGGCCCAGCCGTCCCACCGCTTCGAGGTGCAGGTCGTAATCCCCTGGCCGGGCCGAACCCACGCTGATCGTGTGCACCTCGGGCCGACGCAGCGTCCACAGGTCGTTGAACACGATCGGGTGCAGCGGGTCGCACAGCGCGGCGAAGTCGTCGCTGGGTTTGTAGAGCATCCCGCCCTTGTCCGACGGGCTGATGATGAACACGCCCATGTCGCGGGCCGTCGCCGCCTCGATCGCCGGCCAGTTGCGCTGGAAAATCGTGTACCAGTGCAGGTTGACGTAGTCGAACCCGATGTGGCCGTGGTGCGTCGCGTCGGTCTCGATCGCGCGCAGGATGATCTCCAGCGGCGCGTGGGTCGAGAAGCCGACCCACCGGCACTTGCCCTGCCGCTGCAGCTCGCGCGCCGCGGCGAGGCACCCGCCCGGCCGGAGCGACCAGCCCAGGATCTCCGCGTTGTTGATGCCGTGCAGCCCGAGCAGGTCCACGTGGTCGAGCTGCAGCCGCTCGAGCGACTCGTGGACGTGCGCGACAAAGACATCGGGGTCCGCCTCCGGCGCGACCTTGGTCTGCACGATCAGCTCGTCGCGCGGGTAGGTCGGCAGCACTACGCCGAGCTGCCGCTCGCTGACCCCGTAACCGCGGGCCGTCTCGATGTGGTTTATGCCGGCCTCGATGGAGCGGGCAAGGGTCGCTTCGAGGTTGCGGTGGACGGCGGGGTCGACCTCGCCGAGCGGCTTGTCTTTCCAGCCGTCCTGGTAGCGCATCCCGCCGGTCGAGAGGACGGGCATGGACAGGTTGGTTCGGCCGAATCGGCGGTACTGCATGGCTAAAGCGTACGGGGATTCAGCGCCGCACGCATGGGGCCGGTCCTCTGATACGCCGCTCCTTCGGTTAGAGAAACAGTGGAGAGCAACTCTGCCGCAGCGTGATGTGGCTACTCGGGGGCGGGCTGCTCGCGCTTGCCGCCCAGGAGCAGGCGGAGCGCATCCTCCACCGCGTCCACCCCGCGGGCCCCCGCGCCGTCGCCGGCCGATTCACGCACCCGCTCCAGCAGGTCGTCGATCTCCCGCTCGACACGACGACGCGGCGCGGCGGACAGCAGCCGCACGATCTCCTGCTGGAACTGCCGCGTATCCACATCCGGCTGACGGATCGGGCCGCGCATCGGGATCAGCAGCGCGTCGTCCGGCTCGACGACGCCTTCCAGGTCCTGGAACACCTTGAGCAGCGACCCGGCGGGCACCCGGGCGACCATCTCGACCAGCCGCTGCTCGGGCAGGTCCACCGCGCCCTCGAAACCCATCTCGACGTTGCCCACGGCAAACGCGAGGTCGCGGTAGCGCAGCTCGCCCTCGCGCAGCGTCACCGCTGCGGGCCGGAAGCTCGCCTGCTCCCCGTCGTGCCCCGCCCACGCCACGACCTTCGCCAGCAGGCTCCCCGCACCGAACCGCAGCGTGCCCAGGTCGATGCTGGCGTCCATCAAGGCCGATGACTTCCAGTCCCCCGACACCGGCAGGCGCAGCGACGACCCGTCGAGCGTGACTCGGATCGGCCGGTCGGCGCTCTGCGCATCAAACAACACGGGGTGGAGCTGGCCCAGCCAGTAGTCGCCCAAAGCGGGGGTGACGTGGAGCTGCAGCGCGATGTCGCGTCCGTCTTCCGAGGTAACGTGGCCCTGCTCGTCGATCACGAACGTCGCCGGGGGCATGACGGCCAGCGCCCCCTCGACCGGGCCCGCGCCCTGCTCGTCCCAGTTGGCGAAGAGCGTCGCCTCCGCGAGCCGGCCGGCCGCAAACCGGCCCCGCGCCGTGGCGGTCTGCACCGTCGGGCCCAGCGCCGCGACCAGCCCGCCCCGGCCACCCATCACCGCCTCGATCAAAGCGGTGGGTACGTCGTCCAGGCGCAGGGCCGCCTGCGGTGTGTCGCCCAGCGGCTCGGTGATGGTGAGCTTCCCGGTCAGAGGAGGTGTCGCCTCGGACGCGTCGGCATCCTCTGCCGCGCGCGCCTGCGCCTCGAACCGTGCGACAAGCTGAGTGCCCAGCGCATCGGTCGCGAGCCCCAGCCGCAGCCCGGTCAGCGGGATGCGTCCTCCCTCGGCGTCGACCAGCGCCGCACCCTCGGCACGCAGCGCTGCGCGGAGCGTGATCGACGCGGTATCCACCGACCCGCCGCCGGTGGGGATGACCAGCTGCGGCTGCTGCATGTTCCATACGACCGGGGCCTCAAGCGCGTATCGGCTCTCGGGCATGAGCGCGGCATACCCCTCGGGGGTCAGCGTCCACCGGGCGCTGGACCTCGGCCCGAGCGTCAGCGCATCCCCTTCGCTTAGGAGCACGAACTCGGCCAGCAGGTGCTCGGCATCCACACGCATCGCGGCGGTCAGCTCATCGACCGGGCCCTGGACCTCGGCCTCGACCGTGAACGCACGGCCGCCCAACACCGCCGCCGCGCGCTGCGGTGTGCCGAACACACGCGACGCGACGTCCACCGGCACCTGCTGCAGAGTGACGTCGACGGCGTACTCGGCCTGCATCACCTGCGCGTGGCCGTAGACATCGATCAGGCGCGTCGCCTTGGCGTCGATGACGAAGCGCCCGGTCTCGTCGCCCTGCCGTACGGTCCCGGCGCTCTGCAGGTGCACCGCGCCGTCGCCGGGCACCTGCAGCGTCAGCCGCGGCGTCGCGACCTCGATCGTGTCACGGTCGATCGCGGCGTAGTGCCAGTCGAGCCCATCGACGGTGAGTTCGAGCGACAGCCCGCGCATCCAGCCGGGCGATGCCTTCGGCGGGGTGCTGCCTGTGCCGCGGTTCGGGGGCCGGTCGCTCGGGTCCGCCGGGGGCGCGGGGGGCTGGGGCGGCAGTTCGGTCGTGGTCCCGTGCAGGTCGCGGACGCGGACGACGCCGAGGTCACGGTCGCCGGTGAGCAGGGCCCAGAGGGTCGCGTCGGGCAGGTCGATGCTCCCCGCGGTGATGTGCTGCGCACCGTCGGCCGAGGTGTAGCTGACGCCGTCCAGCCGCTGGCCGGAGAACCAGGCAATGGAGAGCGACTGGGCCTGGAGGTTGCCGTCGATCCGACGGTTGACCTGCGCCAGCAGCAGCCGCGTGCCGGGGCCGGTGCTGAGGAGTTTGGGCCCGGCGACGACGAGTACGATCAGCAGCAGGATCAGGAAGAACACCAGCCGGAGCAGGCGTCGGCCGCGTCGGCGGGGATTGCGCTCGTCGGGCGGGGCGACCATCGGGCCGTGGTGGTCCGGCCGGGCCGGCGCGTGTGCGGGGGTCGGGCTGGTTTTCGGCTTGGCCATGCGTCACACTCAACCCAACGACGGGCCGGCGGCGGGGCACGTTTCATCACCGCCCGGTCGCCGGCGTCTACAACAGGTCGGCCGCGAGCGACGCGAGGGCGCTCCGCTCGCTGCGCGCGAGCGTGATGTGCCCGGACAGGGGCTGGCCCTTGAACCGCTCGACCATGTATGACAGCCCGTTGCTCGACGCGTCGAGGTAGGGGTTATCGATCTGCGCGACGTCGCCGGTCAGCACGATCTTGGTCCCCTCGCCCACACGGGAGACGATCGTCTTCACCTCGTGGGGCGTCAGGTTCTGCGCCTCGTCGACGATCAGGAACTGGTGTGGGATCGACCGGCCGCGGATGTAGGTCAACGGCTCCATCACCAGCTTGCCCGAGGCGGTCAACTCGTTGATCCGCTGCTCGACGGGCTTGGAGTCGGCGTGCTGCGCGTCGGCGCCGCGGGTCGAGAGCAGGTAGGCGAGGTTGTCAAAGATCGGCTGCATCCACGCGCCGAGCTTCTCGTCCTTGTCGCCGGGCAGGTAGCCGATATCACGGCCCATCGGCATGATCGGCCGGGCCACCAGCAGCTTGTCGTACCGCGGCTCGTGGAAGGTCTTGCTCAGCCCCGCCGCGATCGCCAGCAGCGTCTTGCCCGAGCCGGCCATCCCCAGCAGCGTGACGAGCTTCACCTCGTCGTCCATCAGCAGGTCCATCGCCATCGTCTGCTGCACGTTGCGCGGGATGATGCCAGACACCGGCCGACGCGGGCCCTGGATCGGGATCAGGTGGTCCGTGTCGGCCAGCAGACGCGCGAGCCCGGTGTGCGACTCATCGAACTGGTCGCGGAGCTGCACGAACTGGTTCGCGTGGACCTTCACCTCCACCGTCGAGCCATCCGACTGCTCTTCGGTCAGGTACGGGCGGATCGTGTCCAGTTCGATCTGCTTCTCTTCGTAGAGCTGGTCGATCACCTCGCTGGGCACCGCGAGCGTGCGGTAGCCGGCGTAGAGGTGGTCGATGTCGACCTTCTCCGCCTCGAAGTCCTCGGTCTGGATGCCCAGCGCGTCGGACTTCAGCCGGACGTTGATGTCCTTGGTGATCATCACCGTGCGCTTGCCCTGCTGGGTCAGCGTCCACGCCACGCCGATGATGCGGTTGTCCGGGGTGTCCTCGACAAACCAGTCCGGGCGTTTCTTGCAGGTCGACAGGTCGGCGAACTCCACGCGCACGGTCCCGCCGTGCCCGTTCCACTCGACACCGTCGGCGAGGGTCCCCTTCGCGCGCAACGCGTCGAGCTGGCGGATCACCTCGCGGGCGGATCGGCCGGTGTCGTCGTTGTTCTTCTTGAACTTGTCCAGCTCGCTGAGGACGGTGAAGGGGATGACGACGTGGTTGTCGTCAAACATGTACAGCGACTTGGGGTTGTGCAGCAGGACGTTGGTGTCCAGCACAAACTGCTTGGTCTGTTGGTCGGCGGATGTGGTTTTGGGGCGGTCCGGGGTCTTCGCGGCGGTGGTGGCCATCCTGTTCTCCATGGGCTCCGTGGGCGGCTTCCGTGCCAACCCTCCGATACTCTAGCCCGAATGCGGCGCTCGGGGCGGCGGCCCCGTCTATCCACAATCATCGGCCAGCGAGGCCCGCCACTATTATTCAGGTCTCGTAAGCGGCCCGGAAACACCCAAAACACCGGGCCAAAGCCCCCCGGCCGCCGGCAGCCGCCCTAGTGGGACGGGTTGATCCGGGCGTACAGGTGGTGGTCGATCCAACGCTCACGGAACCGGCAGACGCCGTGCATCGTGCCCTCCCGGGTGTAGCCGGCCCGCTCGGCGACCTTCCAGCTCTTGGCGTTCTCCGGCTCGGCACGGATCGTCAGACGGTGCAGGTCGTACTCCTCGAACGCGTGACGGGTCAGCGTCTGGACACAGCGCGTCACGATCCCTTTGCCCAGGTGTTCCGCCGCGATCCAGTAACCGATGTCTGCCGACGCGTGCCGGACACCGAGCACATCCGTCGTGTCTTTCCAGTCGGTCCAGCCCGTCCCGCCGGCGATCTTCCCGTCGACCAGGATGCTCAGGCCGATCGCCTTGTGCTCCGCGAACTCGCGCAGCACCCGCTCGGCATACGCCCGCGCATCGTCCGGCGACTTGGTGTGGTCCGGCCAAGGCATCCACCGCGCGATGTGCTCGCGGTTCGCATCCACCAGCGCGTACATCTCTTCCGCGTGCCGCGGCTCGACCAGGCGCAGCGTAATGCCGTCGGCGACGGGCAGGATAAAACCAAGCATCGTGAGCATCCTTTTCAGTCCGGGTGCCGCCGCCCTCACCCGCTAATCCGCCGGCCGGCGGTACTCGGCCAGGAAGCGACGGACCGGCGGGTCCTGCTGATCCATGAAGTCCTCGAAACGCGTTTCGGCCAGGCCGCACGCGTCCGTGAACCGTGCAAGCTCCGACCGCTGCAGCGGGAACGGCAGCTTCGTCGCGGGCTCGTCCGCGTTGCGGCCACGGCAGATCACCAGCAGCCGGCCGCCCGGCGCGACCAGCGAAGCGGCATGGTCCATCGCCGCCGGCCGGACCGCAAGGGGCAGGGACTGGAAGGTGTAGATTTCAACGACCAGGTCAAACGCCCCGAGCAGGGCCTGCGGCAGCGTGAACAGGTCGGCCACCTCAAACCGCAGGCGCTCGTGGCTGAATCGCTGGCCGGCCCAGTCGATCGCGGTCGGCGCGATGTCGAAGCCCAGCGTGTGGTAGCCCCGCTCGGCCAGGGCGATCGCGTCGTCCCCCAAGCCGCAGCCGACGACCGCCGCGCGTTGGCCCGGTGCCGGGGCGGGCTGGCCGTCGAGCCAACGCAGCATCGCATCGTGGGGCCGCAGGTCCGCCCAAGGCACGCGGCTCGGATCGCCGCCGACGTTGGCGTAAAACGTCTCGAACAGCCCGACGTAGTCCCGCCGGCGGTAGTGCTCCCGCGCGATCTCGCCGAACTCGGACCGGCTCATGGCGAAGCGAACCCGGCGGTGTCGCCCTCGTGTGTCTCGGGTGCCGGCCCCATTGCGGCGATCCGGTTGATCGCCGTGACAAACGCGATCACCACCGCCTCGATGATGTCGGTCGACACCCCCCGCCCCCGCGCCATCCGCCCGGCGCTGCTGATGCGCACGTTCGCCTCACCCATCGCCTCCGTCCCGCCGGTGAGCGCGCGCGAGGCGTACTCCTCCAGCCGGGCATCCACGCCGGCGATGCGCTGCACCGCCGCGAGCACCGCCTCGATCGGGCCGAAGCCGTGCGCGGTGTCGCCCTTCATCTCGCCGTCGGGGGTCTTGAGCATCACGTACGCCATCGACGTCTGCTCGGTCCCCGCGGTCACGTGGAACCGCACCAGCTCATACTGCTCCTTGCCATCGCTCAGCCCCTGGTCCAGCAACGCCTCGATGTCTTCGTCGTAGACGTCCTTCTTCTTGTCCGCCAGCTCCTTGAAGTCGTGGTACACCCGCTCGAGCGTCTCGTCGTCCACGGCATAGCCCAGCTCCTTGATCCGGTCCGCCAGGGCGTGCCGGCCCGAGTGCTTGCCCAAGACCAGCTTGCTCTCGGGCACCCCGATGTCGCGCGGGTCCATGATCTCGTAGGTGTTGCGGTTCTTCAGCATCCCGTCCTGGTGGATGCCCGCTTCGTGGGCGAACGCATTCTGACCGACGACGGCCTTGTTCCGCTGCACCGCGAGGCCGGTCAGCGTCGAGACCATCCGGCTGGCGTGGTAGATCTTCGAGGCATCGATCGCGGTCGTGTACTTGCCGTAGAAGTCGGCGCGGGTCCGCAGGGCCATCACGATCTCTTCGAGCGCGGCGTTGCCCGCGCGCTCGCCGATGCCGTTGATCGTGCACTCGACCTGCCGCGCCCCGCCCTCGACCGCGGCCAGCGAGTTGGCCACGGCCACGCCCAGGTCGTTGTGGCAGTGCGCCGAGAGGATGATCCCGTCCCGGTCGATCTCCGGGATACGCTCGCGGAGCTGGGAGAAGATCGCGCCGTACTCGGCCGGCATCGAATAGCCCACCGTATCCGGGATGTTGATCGTAGTCGCGCCGGCCTGGATGGCGGCGCGGGTGATCTGCTCCAGTTCGTCGATGCCGGTCCGGCTACCGTCCTCCGGGCTGAACTCGATGTCGTCGACGTACTGCTTCGCCTTCTCCACGCCCTTGACGGACATCTCGAGGATCGCCTCGAACGGCTTGCCGAACTTGTGCTCGAGGTGGATGTTCGAGGTCGCGCAGAAGACGTGGATCCGGGGGTTGTGCGCGTTCTTGAGGGCCTCGGCCGCGCGCTCGATGTCGGCGTTGATACAGCGGGCGAGCCCACAGACCGTGGATTGCGCCAGGTCCTTACCGATGGCCTTGACGGCCTCGAAGTCGCCCTGGCTGGTGATCGGGAAGCCGGCCTCGATGATGTCCACCCCCATCGCTTCGAGGTGGCGGGCGATCTGGACCTTCTCGTCGTGGTTCAGCGAGGCCCCGGGCGACTGCTCGCCGTCGCGCAGGGTCGTGTCGAAGATGCGGATGGGTGTTGGCATGGTGTTCTTCAAGGTAAGGGACCGGGGCCCGGGGACATACACAATAACCCCGCCGGGCGGCCGGCGGGGTGGATCGATCGTCGCAGTGGTTGATCGCGGTGCCCTAGCCGGCGGACGGGATAAGCAGCAGCCCAAGGAGGCCGATGCCGAGGTCGCCGGTAAGGAGCAGGTCGCGTTGCATGTCCGGAGAATACCCCTGCCCTTCCGGGGTGTCAATGCACGAAACCGACGCGTACGCGCCAGCGACTACGGGTTGATACGGTCCACAATCGCTGGGTGATGCAGCTATACTCCCCGACCCCGCACGACAGGACCCCGCGATGCCTGAGACGATGAAAGCACTGGTCAAAGCCAAGCCCGAAGAGGGTATCTGGATGGAGGACGTGCCCGTCCCGAAGATCGGCATCAATGATGTCCTCATCAAGGTCGACCGCACCGGGATCTGCGGCACGGACGTGCATATCTACAAGTGGGACGACTGGGCGCGGAAGACGATCCCCGTCCCCATGGTCGTGGGCCACGAGTTCGTCGGCGAGATCATCGAGGTCGGCAGCAACGTCAACGACTTCAAGCCGGGCATGGTCGTCTCGGGCGAGGGGCACGTGGTGTGCGGGCGCTGCCGCAACTGCCTCGCGGGCCGTCGGCACCTGTGCAAGGACACCAAGGGCATCGGCGTGAACCGCACCGGCGCGTTCGCCGAGTACGTCGCCATCCCCAACGCGAACGTCTGGGAGCACCCCAAAGACATCGACCGCGACGTCGCGTCGATCTTCGACCCGTTCGGCAACGCAACGCATACCGCGCTGCAGTGGGACCTGCTGGGCGAAGACGTGCTCATCACCGGGGCCGGGCCGATCGGCATCATGGCCGCGGCGATCTGCAAGCACGCCGGGGCCCGGCACATCGTCGTGACCGACATCAACGACTACCGCCTCGCGCTCGCCGCGATTATGGGCGCGTCGCACACCGTCAACGTCGCGAACACATCGATCAAAGACGCCCAGCAGGCCCTCGGCATGCGCGAAGGGTTCGACGTCGGGCTGGAGATGTCCGGCAACCCCCGCGCCTTCGCCGACATGATCGCCAACATGGCGCACGGCGGGAAGATCAGCGTGCTGGGCATCCCCGAAGACGGCATGGCGATCGACTGGAACACCGTCGTCTTCAATATGCTCACGATCAAGGGCATCTACGGCCGGGAGATGTATGAGACCTGGTACAAGATGGCCGCGATGGTAAAGTCCGGCCTCGACCTGTCGCCCGTCATCACCCACCGCTTCGGCGTCGACGACTTCCAGCAGGGCTTCGACGCGATGCTCTCGGGCCAGTGCGGGAAGGTTGTGTTGAAGTGGTAGGTCGGGCGCCGGGTCTCGGATGTTGCCCCGCAGCTCCAACGACCTCATCCACACCTTGCCCGATGCCTCGCCTGCGGACGACTGCGACATCACGAAACCCCCAGACCCGAAACCCGAGTAAACCATGTACGGCGACTTCCAGCAGCACCTGCAGACCACCCTCGACGACATCAAGAACGCCGGGCTCTACAAGCACGAGCGGGTCATCACCTCGCCGCAGGACGCGCGCGTCGGTGTGACGAGCAGCGACACGCCCGTGCTGAATATGTGCGCGAACAACTACCTCGGGCTCGCCGACCACCCCGACATCATCGCCGCGGCCAAGGCCAGCTTCGACGACTGGGGCTACGGCCTCGCGTCGGTCCGCTTCATCTGCGGCACCCAGCAGATCCACAAGACACTCGAGCAGAAGATCTCCGAGTTCCTCGGCATGGAGGACACGATCCTCTACACCTCCTGCTTCGACGCCAACGGCGGGCTCTTCGAGACACTGCTCACCAAGGAAGACGCGGTCATCAGCGACGAGCTGAACCATGCGTCGATCATCGACGGCGTCCGTCTTTGTAAGGCGATGCGGTACCGCTACAAGAACAACGACATGGCCGACCTCGAAGCCAAGCTTAAGGAGGCGACCGAGGCCGGGGCACGCTACAAGCTC
Source organism: Phycisphaerae bacterium (assembly GCA_030425705.1). Taxonomy (GTDB): domain Bacteria; phylum Planctomycetota; class Phycisphaerae; order Phycisphaerales; family Phycisphaeraceae; genus JAHQVV01. The sequence continues at coordinate 496,438 of JAUHZU010000001.1, read as the reverse complement.
ATCGCGACCGACGGCGTGTTCTCGATGGACGGCTACCTCGCCAACCTCGAAGGTGTCTGCGACCTGGCGGACAAGTACAGCGCGCTGGTCATGGTCGACGACTCCCACGCCGTAGGCTTTGTCGGCAAGACCGGCCGGGGCACGCACGAGCACTGCGGGGTCATGGACCGGGTCGACATCATCACCGGCACCCTGGGCAAGGCCCTGGGCGGCGCATCGGGCGGGTACACCTCGGCGAAAAAAGAGATCGTCGAGCTGTTGCGCCAGCGGTCCCGGCCGTACCTGTTCTCGAACACGGTGGCGCCGAGCATCGTGAACGCCTCGATCAAGTGTCTGGAGATGCTCAGCGGCTCGACCGCCCTTCGGGACAAGCTCGAGGCGAACACCCGGCACTGGCGGGATGGCCTGGCCGAGCGGGGGTTCGATGTCCTGCCCGGGAGCCACCCGATCACCCCGATCATGTTCTACGACGCGGTCCAGGCCGCCGCCTTCGCCGACAAGCTGCTGGAACGGGGCATCTATGCCGTGGCGTTCAGCTTCCCGGTCGTCCCGCAGGGCAAGGCCCGGATTCGGACCCAGATCAGCGCGGCCCACTCCACGGAAGACCTGGATTTTGCGCTTGAGCAGTTCGTCGCAACACGGGAAGATTGCTGTAAACAATCTTAGATAAATCAGTTACAGAAATGTTTACCCAGATTGACGCCTACCTCCAACAGGTAGTCTTCTTCGATTAAGTAGATTGGCACCTTGCGGCATGACGATCCCTAGGATACCCTAGGATAGTCCCGCATATATATGCTGCGTGACGCCATTCTCTGCTCACGCTTTCATTTTCTGTCATTTTTCATTCTCATTGTCTGCCCCGGAGAACCCCATGTCGCTTTCAGCCGCCCGGCCGCGCCGTCATGTCCACGATCGTCGTGGGTTTACCCTGATCGAACTGCTGGTGGTGATCTCGATCATCGCCCTGCTTGTCTCGCTGCTGCTCCCGGCCCTGTCGGGGGCCCGGCGTGCGACCCGTGAAGCCCAGTGCATATCCAATATGCGTCAGAACGGCATCGCGCGGGGGGCGTACCACCAGGACTGGAAGAACTCGGTCCCCGTCGGTGGGTTTGCGGTCTCGACCGGCGGCTGGGGTAGTGCGGCAAACCGGATGGTGACCACAGTTCCTCAGTTTGATTACGGTGCGCTGGGTGGCGAACTCATCAGCGCAGGAATCTCTTCCGGCAACGGCGGTCGACTGTTTGATGAAGGCTACCTCCAAGACCTTGGCGGCACATGGTGCCCCGAAAATGCCACGATCTATGTCGGCGGGCAGGAAGAAGTCATCGACATCAATCACCCGACCTACGGCATCCAGAACTATAAGAAGTCCGGCCGTGAAAGCGGGATGGGGTCTTATTACTGGCGACACCTGTTCTGGGACCGGCAGAAGGGCGGACCGACTTCCTATGACCGTACCGCCTATCCGCAGTACACCGAGAAGGACGCCGACAACCAGACCTCCAACATCGCGATGCAGTTCTGTAACGTCTCCTACCTCACCCGAGACATGCCCCACGATGACCGCGGCTCCAGCGCGCTCTACGGCGACGGCAGCGCCCTGTTCCTCGCCTTCCCCGGCTCGGTCTACGTGGACCTGATCGACTACGTCGACTACTTCCACACCGCAGAACGCCGGCTCTTCGGGTTCTTCGACTCGCGGAGCTTCGACCTCGACTGGTACTACGGCGGCGGCGGCAACTAAGACCACCTCCAAGAAACTGAAAACGACAGGCCCTCCTCACGGAGGGCCTGTTTTTTGCTTCGTAGCCGGTCCTACATCAAACCGGACGCCGAGCCGGTCCTCGGCCAATGTCACTTACTCCCTGAACCCCAGCAGCACCTGCTCGGACTCGGTTAGCTCACGCTGCCCCATGCTCACCTCGGTGTAGAAGGTGTAGTGCCCTTCCCGCTCGGCATCCGCGTCGAACCAGGTCTGTTCGGTCCGGCGGTTCAGCTCGACCCGGAGCCCGATGCCGTCGTCCGACTGCGGGCCGATCATCGTCGCCTCGAAGCGCACCGTGCTCGCCCGCAGTTCGACATCGGGTTCCTCCGGCGCGAGTTCATCGATGACGCCCTCGAACAGCATCGCGACCTCCATCACCAGCCCCGGCGAGCCGAACAGGTCCTCGACCCGCGCGAAGTGGACCTCGCCCGACGCCATCGTGGGGTCCAGCTCCGCCTCGGTCTCGAAGGCATCCCGGAAAAACCCCGGTCCATCGACCTCCCAACGCGTGCCGACCGGCTGGGGCTCCTCGGGGACGCGGAAGTGCGTGACGTAGTCCTTGTCCGAGCGGTCAAGCCGGGCCACACGGTTGAGCACGTAGAGCAGGGTCTCGTTGCGGATGCGGTCGTCGCCGACGGTGTAGACCGTCTTGTCTTCGTCCGCGTCCAGCGTCGCCACGAGCACGGTACCGGGCGGCAGCAGGTCGTCGTCCATCAGGTAGAGCCGCTCGATGATGTGCCGCACCGCGATCACGCCGTGCTCTTCATCCGACTCGGTCACCAGCGAGTTCGCGGTGATGCCGAAGCGCAGGTAGGTGTCGGACTCGACCGTGGCCTCGTCGCCCTCGCCCCAGGAGAGGGTGGTGCGTTCGTACTCGTTGTAAGACCAGCGGTAGCCGTCGCCCGCGACCAGGTCGCGGCCGGTATCCAGGTCATACAGCTCGGCCTGCGCCACCGCCGGCTGGGTGTCCTGCGCCGCGATCGGGTACGCCCCCACCGCCGAGCAGCTCAGGATCAATGCGAGACGCGTGAATCGGTGCCTCATGGGAGGTCCTTGCCTTGACAGGAGTTAGAGACGGGTCGCGGGCACCAGTATAACCCCCAATCCCGCCCCGTCGGGTTGTTGGCCCCAGCGAATCGGTGATAATGCCGGGCTCCCCCCGATGCCCCCTACCCCAGAGCGAACCATGCCCGAAGCGACCGCGAAGATCACCTACACGCTGACCGACGAAGCCCCCGCCCTGGCGACCTTCTCCCTCCTGCCGATCATCCAGGCCTTCGTCCAGCCGGCCGGCATCGCCGTCGAGGTCAAGGACATCTCCCTCGCCGGCCGCATCCTCGCCCAGTTCCCCGACCGGCTGACGCCCGACCAGCAACGCGAGGACGCCCTGACCCAGCTCGGCGAACTCGCCAAGACACCCGGCGCCAACATCATCAAGCTCCCCAACATCTCCGCCTCGGTCCCGCAGCTCAACGCGGCGATCAAGGAGCTCCAGCAGAAGGGCTTCGACGTCCCGGACTACCCGGCCGAGCCGAAGACCCCGGAAGAACAGGCCACCCAAGCCGCCTACGCCAAGGTCCTCGGCTCCGCGGTCAACCCCGTCCTCCGCGAGGGCAACTCCGACCGCCGCGTCGCCGGGCCCGTCAAGGCCTACGCCAAAACCCACCCCCACAGCATGGGGGCCTGGTCCAAAGACTCCAACTCCCACGTCGCCTCCATGACCGACGGCGACTTCTTCGGCAGCGAACAGTCCCACACCTGCGCCGCCGGCACCACCGCCACGATCCAGCTCGTCGCCGACGACGGCACCACGACCGTGCTCAAAGAAAACCTCGCCCTCCTCGAAGGCGAAGTCATAGACGCCGCGACGATGAGCGCCGCCAAGCTCCGCGCCTTCCTCGCCGAGCAGATCGATGACGCCAAAGCACAAGGCGTCCTCTTCTCACTCCACATGAAGGCCACCATGATGAAGGTCTCCGACCCGATCATCTTCGGCCACTGTGTCTGCGTGTTCTTCGACACCCTCTTCGAGAACCACGCCCAGGCCTTCGAGCAGCTCGGCGTCAACCCCAACAACGGCTTCGGCGACGTCGTCAGCAAGATCGCCACCCTCCCCGACGACCAACGCGCCGCGATCGAGGCGGATATCCAGGCGGTCTACGACAACCGCCCCGCCCTCGCCATGGTCGACTCGGACAAGGGCATCACCAACCTCCACGTCCCGTCCGACATCATCATCGACGCCTCCATGCCCGCCATGATCCGCGCGTCCGGACAGATGTGGGGGCCCGACGGCAAGCAACGCGACACCAAGGCCGTCATCCCCGACCGCTGCTACGCCGGCGTCTACCAGGCCACCATCGACTTCTGCCGCACCCACGGCGCCTTCGACCCCGCCACCATGGGCTCGGTCGCCAACGTCGGGCTCATGGCCAAAAAGGCCGAGGAATACGGCAGCCACGACAAGACCTTCGAGATCCCCGCCGACGGCAAAGTCGTCGTTATCGACAACACGTCCGGGGGCACCATCTTCGAACACCCCGTCCAGGCCGGCGACCTCTGGCGCATGTGCCAGACCAAGGACATCGCCATCCGCGACTGGGTCAAGCTCGCCGTCACCCGCGCCCGCCTCAGCAACACCCCCGCCATCTTCTGGCTCGACGAGCAACGCGCCCACGACGCACAGCTCATCGCCAAGGTCAACACCTACCTCAAAGACCACACTTCCGGGGGCCAAGGCCTCGACATCCAGATCATGCCCCCCGTCGACGCCACCCAGCACGCCCTCGAACGCTGCAAGCAAGGCCAGGACACCATCTCCGTCACCGGCAACGTCCTGCGCGACTACCTCACCGACCTCTTCCCCATCCTCGAGCTGGGCACCTCCGCCAAGATGCTCTCCATCGTCCCCCTCCTCGCCGGCGGCGGCCTGTTCGAAACCGGCGCGGGCGGCAGCGCGCCCAAGCACGTCCAGCAGTTTGTCCAAGAGTCCCACCTCCGCTGGGACTCGCTGGGCGAGTTCCTCGCCCTGGCCGTGTCCCTCGAAGACCTCGCCGAGAAGACCGGCAACGCCAAGGCGCGCACCGTCGCCGAGGCGCTGAACACCGCAACCACCCGCTTCCTCAACGAGAACAAGTCCCCCCTCCGCAACGCCGGCGAGCTCGACAACCGCGGCAGCCACTTCTACCTCGCCCTCTACTGGGCCCAGGCCCTCGCCGCCCAGGACGCGGACCCCGCGTTGCAGCAGGCCTTCGCCCCCCTCGCCGAGCAACTCGCCGCGCAGGAGGAAACGATCCTCGCCGAGATCAACGCCACGCAAGGCCACCCCGCCGACCTCGGCGGCTACTACCTCCCGGACAACGACAAAGCCGAAACCGCGATGCGCCCGAGCAAGACGTTCAACGCCGTGCTCACCCACTAAGCCCCTGTCTACCCCACAACCACGGCGCCCCGCCGATTGATCGCGGGCGGGCCGACGCACGCCGCGATCGGCCGACCGAGCGAGCGGGAGGAGGCGTTGGAGATCGTCTCGGAGGTGGTGCCGGAGGCGCGGCGGTTGGATGCGGCATAGGGGTGGAAGGATGCGGCGGGGCTCATGCACTGTCATACTAGGAATCGCCTAACGAGACACGACTCCATTCGCTAATCACTACTTCTTCGACAAAAGAGCCGCCATGGGTCGGGGTGCCGAATCGGCTATTACAGATTTCAAGTGCCGCTTGCTTGACTGCAGGGCGTTCAGGGTGATGAAGTTCGTTGGGACTTGCCTCGCGAAAGAACTGAACAAAGTCTTGTCGGATCCGACCAATCGATCCCTCAATGATCCCTTCGAGTCGTGATCGATCATTTTCATGGACACAGATAACGATTCGAATCACGTAAAGATATGCCGTTCCATCCTGTTTGTCGTTAACAAACTTATCTGTGACCAGGACCAGATCAACAAGTTCACCTTCTTTTTCAGGGAACGTCACTCTGTAAGGCTGTTGGGGTGACGGCGACGCGGTCGATCCGGACGGCCCGTTGCAACCCGTGATCACCAGCAAGGGACAGAGCAGCAGCAGACTCAGGCCCAGCATGTAAAGTCGTGTACTCATCTGATACTCCCTTTCAGACAGACCGGTCCGACCGCAGAGTTGAGGGGTTCGACAGACCCCGAGTCTGTTTCTCTCGCCGGGACCGGGCCCGGGCCCCGTTTGGAATCATGGGTGCATGCTAACCCGACCCTCATACTCGACCAAGGGTGTGGTGCGCGACGGAGGTGGTGGGTATCGCTCGGGACTCGCTCCACCCACCCTACGCGGGGGGGGATTGGAGGCTTGGCGCTGCGCGGGCTCGGTGTCGGCCTAGGGGGTGGGATGCGTTATGCTGTGGGGGGGATGGCCCGCTCGGGCTGTCGGTTCAGGCGATCTCACTTCTCAGGAGCCGGATCATGAAGACACAACCGAAAGGATTTTGGCACTTCGTCCTCGTCGCGGGGTTTGCGGTGGCGGTGGCGCTGTTCACCGGCTGCGGCGGGAGCAGCGGCGGCGGCGGGTCGGGCTCCGGCGGGGGCGGGGGCTCGGCGTCGGGCGGGGGCGGCGGTTCGGGCGGCGGCGGCGGCACGGGCGGGTCGGTGTCGATCGACCACGGCTCGCCGGAGGCCTTGTTCGCGTCGATCCTGGATGCGGCGCGTCAGGAGGACTACGGCGCGATCGCGAGCGCCTACACGCCGGACACGCAGCGCGAGATGGCGGCGGGCATGATCCAGATGGCGGCGACGGCGGACATGAACCCGATGGTCAGCAAGGAAGACTGCCTGCCGGTGCTGGAGAAGCACGGTATCGCGGAGGCGGACCTGCCCGCGATGGGCCCGCAGATGCAGACCCAAGCCGAAGCGCTGGCGGACGGGCTGGACAACCGCACGGCGTTCATCGGGGACATGATGACGCTGCTGCCGGACATGTCGCAGGGCATCACCGACACCTTCGGCGACGCGGCGGCGGGGGCGACCTCGCTCACCGACCTGCAGGTGGACGGCGACACGGCCTCGGCCCGGGTCACCGCGGCCGGCCAGACCAGCGACGAGGAGAACCGCGTCAGTTTCGTGCGGATCGACGGCAAGTGGTACATCGCCGACTGATCGGCGGCCCAACAAGCGAAGAACCCGCGACGCGCATCGGCAGGCCGATGCGCGTCGTTTTTCATAGCTAGGCCCTGCCCAGGGGGTGGCGTGGATCGATTCATGGCCCCAAGCGGCCTCTCCCGGCCCGGATTGACAAAAGAAACGTCTCAATACTGCAACTGAATCTCAAGAACGATATACTGCCGGGATGGCCAGCCCCGACCCCACGCCCCCGCCCAGCGTCTCGCCCGACGGCACATCACCGGCGGGTGTCGCCGGCGATGCGGCAGGCGATGCGGCCGGCACGGCCGCGCCGGTCGGCGAGATCGGGCTGCACAAGCTGCCCGCCGATGCGACCGGGGTGATCGTCCGCATGGACGAGACCGACCACGCGATGATGATCCGGCTGAAGACCATGGGCATGCACCCGGGCCGGGCGGTCCGTGTGCTCCGGCAGGGAAGCCGGCTGGTCGTGACCTGCGGCGGGACGCGCATCGGCCTGTCCGCGACCGTCGCTGAGCACGTGTACGTCACCCCGACCCCCGGCTGAGCCGAGCCCCGCCATGTCCACGATCTCCCTCCCCGTCCAGCAGCCCAAGCGCACCCCGCCCGGCGATCGGCCGATGCGCGTCGCGCTCGTCGGCAACCCCAACTGCGGCAAGACCACCCTCTTCAACCGCCTCACCGGGCTCCGCGCGAAGACCAGCAACTTCCCTGGCACGACGCTCGAGTGCCGGACCGGCAAGCTCGTCGTCGAGGGCGCGGTGATCGACATCCTCGACCTGCCCGGGCTCTACAGCACCCAGCACGCGCAGAGCGAAGAACTGCTCGCGGCCCAGGCGCTGCACGGCGGGCTGCCGGGCGTGCAGCGGCCGGACGCGGCGGTCGTCGTGGTCGACGCGACGTGCCTGGCGCGGCACCTGTACCTTGCCAGCGAGGTGCGGGAGATGGGTATCCCCATGGTCGTCGCGCTGACGATGATGGACCAGGCCAAGGCCCAGGGGTTGACGATCTGCCTGGACACGCTGGGCAAGGAGCTGGACGCGGTCATCGTGCCCGTCAGCGGGCGGACCGGCGAAGGCATGGCCGCGCTGTCGGGCGCGGTCGCGGAGATGGTCGACCAGCCGGAGGTCGGCCGACACGCCGCCGCGCAGGCCGCGGGGATGACCGACCGCATCGCGTGCACGGCGTGCAGCACCTGCCCGCACACCAACCGCCACACCTGGGCCTGCGGCGTCGGCACGGCCGCGGCCGGCACCGACCAGGGCACGGAGCTGGGCCCGAAGACCGAGGCGGTCGACAAGGCGCTGACCCACCCGCTGCTGGGGCTGGTGTTCTTCTCGCTGCTCATGGCCGGGCTGTTTATCACGCTCTTCAAGCTGGCCGGGTACCCGATGGACTGGATCGACGCGGGGTTCGGGGCGCTGGGGGAGGCGGTCGCCTCGGTCCTGCCCGAGGGGCTGGTCAGCAGCTTCATTGTCGACGGGCTGATCGGTGGGGTCGGCGGGGTCGTGATCTTCCTGCCGCAGATCTGCCTGCTGTTCCTGATCCTCACGCTGCTGGAGGACACCGGCTACCTCGCCCGCGCGGCCGTCGTCGCCGACCGGATCATGCACAAGGTCGGGCTCCCGGGCAAGGCGTTTATCCCGATGCTCTCGGCCCACGCGTGCGCGATCCCCGCGATCATGTCGACCAAGACCATCGAGACCCGGCGTGACCGGCTGATCACGATCCTCGTCCTGCCGCTGATGACGTGCTCGGCCCGGCTGCCGGTGTATGCGATGATCATCGCGCTGCTCTTCGCCGACAACGCGCTGATGGGCGGGGTCGTGTTCTACGGCGCGTACGCGCTGGGCATCGTCGCGGCGATGGCGGCTTCGTTTGTGTTCGGCAAGACGATCCTCAAGGGCAAGCCGCAGGAGCTGGTCATCGAGCTGCCGCCCTACCGCTGGCCGTCGCTGCGCGTCGCACTCTTGACAGTGTGGGACCGGGCGCTGGTGTTCCTCAAGCAGGCGGGCACGGTGATCCTCGCGATCTCGATCGTCCTGTGGGTGCTGCTGACGTTCCCGCAGGCACCGGAAGACCGGCTGCCAAACATCGCGTCGGCCGCGGACCAAACGGCCTTTGTCGAGTACGCCGAGCAGGCCGAAACGCTCGAGGCGGAACTCGAAGCGATGGGCGAAGGCGCGGACGAGGCACTGCTTGAAACGAAAACGGCGGCGCTCGAAGAGGCCACCGCCGCGCAGGACAACCTGCACGCCCGTTACGCGTCGGAGTACTCGATCGCCGGGCGGGCCGGCAAGCTGATCGAGCCGGTCTTTGCGCCGCTGGGCTTTGACTGGCGGATCGACATCGGGGTGGTCGCGTCGTTCGCGGCGCGGGAGGTCGTGGTCTCGACGCTGGCGATCGTCGGCGGGATCGGCGAAGACGCGGCCGAGGACGAGGCCTCGCTCGTCGCCATGATGCGCGGCATGCAGCGGCCCGACGGCTCGCCGCTCTTCGATTTGGCGACGGCGCTGAGCTTGCTGGTCTTCTTCGTCTTGGCGATGCAGTGCCTGCCCACCCAGGCGGTGACCCGGCGCGAGACCGGGAGCTGGAAGTGGGCGATCCTCCAGTTCGCCTACATGACCGCGCTGGCGTACACCGCGTCGCTGATCACGTACCAGGTCACCGCCGCGTTGACATCGTGATCCCACGCCCGTGCATCACGACCCAGGACTCCCGGCCTTAGGCCAGCCGCGGCTGGTACAGTGTCGCCATGCAGATACTCCGCGCGATGTTCAGGTGGGCGGCGCGTGCCCTGCGCTGGGTCTGGGGGCACAAGCGAAAGTCGGCCGGCTACAGCGGTGCGTTCGTGGGGCTCGTTTATAGCTGTGTCTTCCTGCTCGTATCGTGCGCGACCTCGCCGACCGACCAGACCGCCACCCTGAGCAACGGCCATACCGTCGCCTACCTGACCTCGGACCGGGAGACCGGGCTGCCCGGCAGCGTGGTGCTCGTGCACGGCGCGCCCGCAGACGCGTCGAGCTGGGACCGGCTCCTCGCGGGCCAACGCGACGAGTTGCCCGGCGAGGTAGTCGTGATCGACCGGCTGGGCTACGGCAACTCGACGCCGGGGCGGCACACATCGCTTGCAACACAGGCCGCTGCGCTCGAACCGTTCCTCCGGCCGATCGACGGCATGCGCCCGGTGCTGGTGGGTCACTCGTTCGGCGGACCGGTCGTATTGCGTGCCGCGGTGGACTACGCGGACCAGGTCGCGGGGGTCGTGCTCGTCGCGGGCGCCTGTGATGCGTACATGAAGGACGCGCAGTGGTTCCGTCGGTCGATCGATTTCATCGCGCTGGTCGTGCCCGAGCCCTGGGAAGTCAGCAACCGGGAGCTGCTCGACCTGACCGATGAGAACCGCGCGATGGAGCCGATGCTGGACCGCGTGACCTGTCCGGTGGTCATCATCCACGGCGAGTGGGACGCGGTGTGCCCGCACGACACGACGGTCGCGTACCTGCAGCAGCGGCTGGTCAACGCCGCGGAGGTGTGTGTCGTGTCGCTGCCCCGGACCGGCCACAACATCCACCTCAGCCACCCCGGGGAGATCGCGGCTGCGGTCCGCCGGCTGGCCTCGGGCGAGGCGGGTCGTGTCGCTGCCGAGACCGTCCCCGAGTAGAGGGTGGGACATAACGTCATCCGCCGGTTACCCTTTGCGGCATGCCGTTCCGCCGTCTGGACCTGATGTGCGAGGAGATCTCGATCGATCAGATCGAGCAGGCGCTGGGCGACGCCGAGGCGAACGACATCTACCTGCGCGAGCGGGACGACGGGCTGATGCTCGCGAGTCTGGTGCTGGACGAGAAGCTCACCGAGCACACGATCGACGCGCTCGAAGAGACGTTTGGCAGGTGCGAGCGGTTCCAGCTCTTGATCTACGACATCGCGGGCCGGCTGCCGCGGCAGACAGAAACCGATCCCAAGCCCAACGGCGAGGAGAAGAAGATCGCCCGTGGTCGGATCAGCCGGGACGAGCTGCTGGACGACCTGGAGCCGGGCAGCCACATCAGCGCGGTGTACCTGGCGCAGGTGCTGATCTCCTGCCTCGTCGCGGCGGTGGGGATGATCCGCGACTCGGTCGCGTTGGTGATTGCCGCGATGGTCATCGCGCCGCTGCTGTTGCCCTGCATGTCGTTGGGGCTTGGGACAACCGTCGGCGACCTGGCGATGATCTGGCGCTCGATCCGTACAGCGGCGATCGGGTTGGCCACCGGTTTAGCGCTATCGCTGGCGATCGGGCTGCTCGTGCCGTTCGACCCCGGGGTGCACGAGATCGCTACGCGTTCGGAGGTCCGGCTGTCGGACCTGCTGGTCGCGGTCGCCGCGGGCATGGCCGGCGCGCTGGCCGTGACGACCGGGGTGTCGGCGTCGCTCATCGGCGTGATGGTCGCGGTCGCGCTGGTCCCGCCGCTGGTCGCGGTCGGCCTGCTCATCGGCGCGGGCGATTACGACGCCGCATACGCCGCAGCGATCCTCGTGACGACCAACGTGGTCTGCGTCAACCTCGCGGCGGTAGGCATGTTCCTGCTGCAGGGGATCCGGCCCAACAGTTGGGCCGAGCAGGACCGGGCGAAGATCGCGGTCCGCCACGCGCTGATCGGCTGGGGCGTGCTGCTGGCCGGGCTGGCCCTGCTGATCCTCTTCGTGTCACCACAGAACCCGCTTGAAAACCGGTGGTAAAGACGCATCTTATCTGCAGCATGCCAACGGCCGAGGACATACACCTTCCGCCCGGTTAACCTTGCCGTATGAACAAAGCGACGCAGGACAGGATCACCGCGGCCCTCGAAGCATCGTTGCGTGACGGCCGGCTGTCGCGGGACGAGGAGGCCGGCATCGACCGTCTGATCGAGCCGTTGGCCGACGACCGCGAGGGGCTGGCGTTTGTACGCAACCTGGCGTTCCGGCTGGCGCGCGGCGCGATCGAGGCGCACCCGCTGGACGCGCTGCGCTGGCTCGAGCGGATCGACAAGGCGGTCGACCACGCCGTCAGCCCGCCGGCGCGGGGCGGCAAGACCGACGAGCCGGCCTGCGCGTTCTCCCCGGGCGAGGACTGCCTGGGCATGATCCGCCGGCAGCTCGCGGACGCCCGGCACTCCGCGGACATCTGCGTGTTCACGGTCACCGACGACCGCATCACCGAGCGGATCATCGAGGCCCACCGCCGGGGCGTCGCGGTCCGGCTGATCACCGACAACGACAAGCAGTTCGATTCGGGGTCGGACATCGCGCAGATGGTCCGGGCCGGTGTTCCCACCCGGTTCGACCCGGACAACGACCACATGCACCACAAGTTCGCGGTGATCGACGACGCCCGGCTGATCAACGGCAGCTACAACTGGACCCGCGGGGCGACCCGCAACCACGAGAACCTGCTGGTCTTCAGCCACCCCGAGACCGTCCGCCGATACGCCCAGGAGTTCGAGCGGCTTTGGCGGGCTTTCGGCTAGACTATCCCGCGTGTCCAACCCGTATGACGAGTACGACCCGACCGCGCCGCCCGAGCCGCCGCCCCCCCCGCCGGCGCCGTACCACGCGCCGCCGATGGGCGGGCTCCAGCACGCCGGGTTCTCCTGCCCGGCCTGCGGGTACGACCTGACCGGCGCGGTCATCGGCGGCACCTGCCCCGAGTGCGGGTCCCACATCAACCCCCAGCACCTCGCCAGCGCCCCGAGTAACGGCATGGCGGTCGCGTCGATGATCATGGGCATCCTGGCCCTGACGCTGTGCATCGCTTACGGCCTGCCGACGCTCGTGTTCGCGCCGCTGGGCATCATCTTCGGCCATATTGCTAACGCGCAACTCCGCTCCGGCCGGTACAACCCCAGCGCCCGCGGCTTCGCCAAGGCCGGGCTCATCTGCAGCTACACCGCGCTCGGGCTCCTGATCGGGGGCATCGGGCTGGGCGTGCTCTTGTTCATGCTCTAAGCTTCCCGCACGGAACACACCGATGCCCGACCCCTACGAGCAAGACCCCTACGGCAGCGACGCGCCGCCGCCTCCACCACCCGCGCCGGCACCGGCGCCCGTCCACCACGACACGATCCGTTGCCAGCAGTGTGGGAACGACCTCACCGGCCAGATGCTCGGAGGCAACTGCCCGCACTGCGGCGCGGCGATCGTCGCCGACCACTACCCCGCCCAGCGCTCCTCGGGCATGGCGGTGGCCTCGATGGTCCTCGGGATCATCTCCGTGGTCTTCGCGCCCGGGGGGATGTGCTGCGTCTGCCTGACCGGGCTGGGCGGGATCACCGGGCTGCTGGCCGTGGCCTTCTATTTCCCCGCGGTCTCCGCGGTCCGCGCGGGCAAGGCCCCCGAGGGTTCGCGTAAGATGGCGTTGGCCGGCCTGATCTGCGGGATCATCGGGCTGGTGCTGACACTGGTGTTTGTTGTCTTCTTTGCACTTGTTGTTTCGAACCCCTGACCCGCGCCCCTACGGATCCATCCGGACGACCCGCGTTGTATTGCCATGGCTGAAAACAACCCCTTCGACGACGAGCCCCAGAACGACGACGCGAACAACCCCGGCGATCCCTCGGCCGACGACGGGCCGAACCCCTACGAGCTGGCCGAGCCGGTCGAGCACGACCCGACGGAGCCGCCGCCGCCCTCGCCGGTGTTCCAGGAGACGGGTCCGGAGGTGCTGCGCTGTCAGCAGTGCCAGGCCGACCTGACCGGCGCCACCCTGGGGGGCAACTGCCCAAGCTGCGGTGCCGCGATCGTTGCGAGTGGTTACACCAGCCAACTCGGCTCGGGCAAGGCCACGACCGCCCTGGTCCTGGGCATCTGCTCGATCCCGATGTGCCTGTGCTGCGGGCTGATCGGGCTGGTCCTCGGGCCCCTGGGGATCTATTTCGGCAAGGAGGCGCAGAAGGACATCTACGCGGGCCGGGCCGCCCCGACGTCCGAGGGCATGGCCAAGGCCGGGGTCATCTGCGGCATCATCGGCACCTCGCTCAACGCCGTCGCGATGCTCATCAACTGCGTGACGAACGTCCTGCCGATCCTGCTGGAGATGTAGCGGTTGCTACCCGTTGCCGCGCGCGTCCAGCGCGACCGGGTCGTCGTCTTCCGAGCGTTTGGGGTTCGCGTCGCGGTAGCGCTGGATGCACGCCTCGATCTCGCGGTGCGCCGCGTCCGCCTGGTCCCAGCCCATCGTCACGACCTTGCCGCCCTCGAGCTGCTTGTACGTCGCGAAGAAGTGCTCGACCTCCCGCAGGAAGTGCGGCGGCACCCGCCACAGGTTCTTGTACTCCGCGAAGATCGGGTCCTGGCTGGGCACGGCGAGTACCTTGAAGTCGTTGTCGCCCTTGTCGGTCATGCGGAACAGGCCCAGCGGCCGTGCCTCGATCAGGCAGCCGGGGAACGTCGGCTCGTTGACCATGACGATCACGTCCAGCGGGTCGCCGTCCTCCGCGAGCGTCTGCGGGATGAAGCCGTAGTCCCCGGGGTAGTGGGCCGAAGAGTAGAGGTACCGGTCCAGCTTCATGAGCCCGGTCTTCTTGTCGACCTCGAACTTGCTGCGTCGGCCCTTGGGGATCTCGACGATCGTGTTGATCTCCTCGGGCGGCTCGTTGCCCGGGGTGACATGCATGTAGCGGTTGGGGAGCGGCATCTTCCTGATCCTTCGGGTTTGTTCGGAAGGCATGATACGCCATGCCGGGCGTCGGCGGCACCGGTATCATCGACCGACAAGGAGACCGCCGTGAACCCACCCAACACCCCGCGCCCCCGCCACCAGGCCAACTCCGAGCTCGCCCGCGCCCTGGACGACATCATCTCCATGGCCGGGGGCGACCCGAAACGCTCGCGCTCCATGCGCATCCGCGAGATCATGCACACCGCCGTCAAGCTGCTCGACGACGGCTCGGACATGGGCGAGGTCAAGCTCATGTCCCGCTCGCTTAAGGAGCTCCGCTACGCGCTGAAGGTCTTCCGCCCCTACGCCGACACCCGCAAGATCAGCATCTACGGCAGCGCCCGCACGCCCATCGACCACCCCGACTACCTCGCCGCCATGGACTTCGCCAAGCAGATGGCCCAGGCCGGGTGGATGGTCATCACCGGCGCGGGCGACGGCATCATGCGCGCCGGCCACCACGGCGCCGACCGCCAGTCCTCCTTCGGCGTCTCTATCAACCTCCCCTTCGAGACCAACGCCAACGACATCATCCTCGGCGACCCCAAGCTCATCAACTTCAAGTACTTCTTCACCCGCAAGCTCACTTTCATGTGGATGAGCAGCGCGATCGCCTGCTTCCCCGGCGGGTTCGGCACGCAGGACGAGGCGTTCGAGGCCCTCACCCTCATCCAGACCGGCAAGGCCCCGCTCATGCCCGTCGTCATGGTCGACGCTCCCGGAAGTGACTATTGGAAACACTGGGACAACTACGTCCAGCGCTCGCTCCTCGACAACGGCTGGATCAGCGAGGACGACCCCAACCTCTTCCTCGTCACCGACGACCCCGCCGCCGCCGCGCAGCACGTGCTCGACTTCTACCGCAACTACCACTCGGCCCGCTTCGTCCGCGACACCCAGGTCCTCCGCCTCCACCGCCCGCTCACCGACGAGCAGCTCGATGCGCTCAACACCGACTTCGCCGTGCTCGTCAGGTCCGGCAAGATCGAGCAGGGCGGCCCCCTCCCCGAGGAACGCAAGACGCTGCCCTCCCTCCCACGCCTGACCTTCCACAGCACCAAGCGCGACTACGGCACCCTCCGCGCCCTGATCGACCGTATCAACCAGTACGACCTCCAAAACACCCGCATCGCTTGATGCGGAAGTGAACAGTCCACTGTGAACAGTTGAGACACTTGATCTGTTCACGGTGAACTGTTCACTGTTCACTCTTCCCCCAGCCCCGCACGCTCCCGGTTCTGTGCGATCCACGTCTCCAGCTTCCTGACCGCACGCTGCTGGCTCATCGCGTACGCCTGCACCGCCCGGCCGTGCGCCACCACCACCCACCGCACCAGCAGCCCCCAAACCACCAGGCCCAGCATCAGCTCCACGACAAAAAACACGCCCAGCGGGTCGAACCGCGAAGCATGCGTCTCGGAGTATCGGTACCAGTGCAGCTCGGGCGGGCCGCCACGGTTGCCTGCCATGTACCGTACCGCCAACACCAACTCAGCTCGGCGATCCGCCAATTCGCTGGGATCGTCTGGATAGCCATACAATCTATGCATCCAATCCCATTGCGCTTCTGATATCAACGCAGTATCAGACTCCGGCAGCGGCACCGAAAACAATCGGCTGTCTGTTGTGTTGACAGACAACCATACCTCAGCGAGGGACTCATTAAACTCCCCCTCAGGCAAACTGAGCAGTAGTCTCTTAGGTGCCCCTTTCCCCCAAAGAGTACGTTCGCTGTAAGCGCGTAACTCGATCGGCACGTGCCGTGTTATGAGCAGAGATTCCACCTTTGGCGTCAACGTCAGCGTCCGGTCCGTCGTGTAGTTGAACGGCATCACCATCGCCAGCAGCACCCCCGCCAGCACCATCGGGCCGATGCACCCGATCGTCGCCAGCAACACCCGCGACGCCAAGTTCAAAGGCGGGTCCACCCCCGGCGCCAACACGCCCCACAGGTCCAGCCCCGCCCCACACTCCGCGCACCGCCGTCCCGATGCCCCCCGCAGGTCAAACCGGCACCGCCGGCAGAACAGCCCCTTCCGGTCCAGCCCCCGCCAGCGCCAGCCCGTCGCCACCGACTCGATGATCATCACCAGCCCGCCCACCACCGCGAACGGCACGAGCCAACACGCGCACAACGCCGGGCACACCGCTTCAAACAACTCGTCCATCATCACCGCCTCTGCCAACCACCCACACGCCGTCGGGCCGGGCCCGCCCAAGTGTACCCGGCCCGCCCTTCATCGAGCCCCGCCCCCGCGGTACAGTGCAGGGATGAATCGCCACCCCCTCATCGCGCTCCCCGCCCTGGCCGCCTGCTTCCTGGTCATCGTCGCGGCTACCGCCTACACCGGCGCAAACCACGACAAACCGGGCCCGAGCGCTGCGAAGGCGCGGATCACCCCCGCCTCATCCCCCTCCCCAAAAACGATCCAGGACCCCCGCCCCAACCTCCTGCTCATCATCGCCGACGACTGGGGCTGGCCCCACGCCGGCGCGTACGGGGATGACGCCATCCACACCCCCGCCTTCGACCGCATCGCCCGCGAAGGCGTCCTCTTCACCCACGCCTTTGTCGCCTCCCCCTCCTGCACCCCCTCCCGCAACGCCCTGCTCACTGGCCAGGACATCTGGCGGCTTGGCACCGGCGCGAACCTGTATGGGCAACTCCCCGCGCAACTTGATGTCTATCCGTTGCTCCTCCAGCAAGCCGGCTTTCGCATCGGACACGGCGGCAAGTCCTACGGCCCCGGCTCACTGAACAACCGCGACCAACACCCCGCCGGCCCCGGCTTCGGCCCGGGCATCAACGGCTTCTCCAGGTTTCTCGACGAACAGCCCGACGACACCCCCTTCTGCTACTGGCTGGGCAGCAGCGACCCCCACCGCCCGTACGCGAACAACGCCGGCCAGGACGCCGGCATCGACGCCGACCAAGTCCACCTCTTCAGCCACTTCCCCGATACCCCCGCCGTCCGCCACGACATCGCCGACTACTACAGCGAGGTCCAGCGCTTCGACCGCCTCGTCGCCGACGCCCTCGACCAGCTCGAACAACGCGGCCTCCTCGACGACACCCTCATCGTCGTCACCGGCGACCACGGCATGCCCTTCCCCCGCTGCAAAGGCAATCTCTACGACGCAGGGGTACGCGTCCCCCTCGCCATCCGCTTCCCGGGAGGAATCGGCCAGCCCGGCTCCACCACCGACGCCCTCGTCTCCCTCACCGACCTCGCCCCCACCTTCCTCGACGCCGCCGGCGTCACCACCCCCGACGACATGACCGGCCGCTCGCTGTTGCCGTTGCTCGCAGCGACTGACGATGCCGATGTCGAATGGCGGAACCACATCGTCTTCGGCCGCGAGCGCCACACCTCCTGCCAGGAAGCACCCACCACCGGCGGCTACCCCAGCCGCGCCATCCGCACCGACCGCTGGCTCTACATCCAGAACCTCGAGCCCCTCCGCTGGCCCGCCGGCACCCCCTTCCCCGAACGCGCCCTCCCCCTCCCCCACCGCAACAACATCCGCGGCTGGCTCGGCGACTGCGACAACGGGCCCACCAAGTTCACCATCTACACCCACCGCAACACCCCCGGCTACGAACACCACTGGCAACTCTGCTTCGCCAAACGACCCACCGCAGAACTCTACGACCTCCACAACGACCCGGATGCCCTGCACAACCTCGCCACCTTCGACGGCGACCCCGCCTACCACGAGATCGCTGAAGAACTCCAGGCCGCCCTCACCCAGTACCTCCTCGACACCGGCGACCCCCGGGCCGAGATCGTCCTCAGCGCGCCCCCGGAGCGAACCGTCGCACCCTTCGATACCGACCCTTACACCGGCGGCGTCCCCACCCACCCCGGCCAACAAACTCTCGACCGATACGCGCCCCAGCCGTAGGACAAACCTCGGGTCGCTGCCCGTCGTTTGTCGGAGTCGATCGCGCTAACACATCGACCCCGCGCTTGATATCTTGATTGCGCCAACCGGGGTAGGACGTCTTCATATCGCGAGGGGTGCCCCATTGACAGACAACGACGCCAGCGAGCAGGCACCGCGGCCCGGTGACGCGGAGACGGTGGATTCCGCGCAACAGGCCGAGCGGGGTGACGCGGGGCCTGCTTCCGGAGACGAGACGATCCAGGGCCCGGGTCCGCAGACGCCACCGTCTGCGATAAGCGCGATCCCCTTCGGCGCGGGCTCCGCGTCGCATGCGGGTCCGGGGGGGCCGGGGGAACCGGAGACATTGCGATACGAGATCATCCGCCAGATCGGCGAGGGCGGGATGGGCGTGGTGTACGAGGCGCGTCAGGCCAACCCCGCCCGGCGGGTCGCGCTGAAGATGATCAAGGCGGGCCAGACCTCGCCGAGCGTCCTCCGACGGTTCGAGGTCGAGGCCGACCTGCTGGGAAAGCTCAAGCACCCGGGCATCGCAGCGATCTACGAGGCGGGTTTCAGCCGCGGCCGGCCGTTCTTCGCGATGGAGTTTATCGACGGCCCGACGCTGACGACCTACGCCGACACCCACCAGTTGGGCGTGCGCGAACGGCTCGAGCTGTTTGGCCAGGTCTGCGACGCCATCCACCACGCCCACACCAAGGGCGTGATCCACCGCGACCTCAAGCCCGCGAACATCCTGGTCACCCAGGTCGGCGACCCGCCCAAGCCGCAGGTCAAGGTGCTGGACTTCGGCGTCGCGCGCGTCACCGAGTCCGATGTGCAGACGACCACGATGCACACCGACGTCGGGCAGATCGTCGGCACGCTCCCGTACATGAGCCCCGAGCAGGTCGCCGGCGCAAACGAAGACATCGACACCCGCAGCGATGTCTACGCGCTGGGCGTGGTGCTGTACGAGCTGCTCTCGGGCCAGCTGCCCTACGACCTCAGGCAGCGCGTGATCCATGAGGCCGCGCGGGTGATCTGCGAGGACGCGCCCACCCGGCTGTCGGGCATCAACACCAAGCTGCGCGGCGATATCGAGACGATCGTCGGCAAGGCGTTGGAAAAAGACCGCGAACGCCGATACCCCTCGGCCAACGAGCTGAGCGCCGACGTCCGCCGATACCTCGGCGACGAGCCCATCACCGCGCGGCCGCCGAGCCGGGGCTACCTGATGAAGAAGTTTGCCCAGCGCAACAAGGCGCTGGTCGCGGGGGTGGCTGCGACGTTCGTGGTCCTGGTGCTGGGGATCGTCGCGACGTCGATCTTCGCGGTGTTGGCGGACGACGCCCGGGCGCGGGCCGAGGCGGCGCGGTCGGCCGAGGCGGAGCAGCGCGCCCACGCGACGCAGATGCAGCAGCTCGCGCAGCAGCGCGCGCTGGAGGCGGACGGATCACGCCGCGCGGCGGAGTACGACGCCTACCTCGCCAACCTCGTCGCCGCGCAGAGCGCGCTGGCCAGCTACAACCCCGACGCGGCAAGCGGCTACCTGCAGAGCTGCGCGGCCCGGCTACGCAACTGGGAATGGGCGCACCTCGACGCCGGGCTCGACGGGGCGCTCATAGTGCTTGATGGCGGCGGCGGGCAGGTCTCGGCCGTCGCCTACAGCCCGGACGGCTCTCGCCTCGCCACCGGCTCACGCGCCGGCGTGGTCCGGGTCTGGGACGCACACACCGGCGCCCTGATCTGGACCACCCCAGCCCAAGCCGACCACGGACCGATCGGCGGCATCACCACCCTCGCGTTCAACGCCGACGGCTCGCGCCTGGTCAGCGGGACCTACAGCGGCGTCGTTACCCTCCGCGACGCCGAGTCCGGCGAAGCACGCGCCACGTTCAATCATGGCAATCAATACAGCAGCATCGTGCTGGCCGCCTTCTCCCCCGACAGCACGCGCCTGCTCGTCGCGACGATGACCCAGCGCGTCTTCCTCTGGGACACGCAGACCCATGAGAAGCTCGGCGAGTACCTCGCCTCCGACGACCCCACCCACCGGTTCGTCACCGACCGCTGCGCGTTTACCGCCGCCTTCACCGCCGACGGCCGGTCGTTCTACATCGTCCCCGACCGCTGGGCCACCACCTCCGCCTCGGCGACGGCCGTTCGCCCCGCCCCCCAAGCGCTCACTGGCGGCCGCGCACTGAGCCGGGTCAAGGTCTACAACACCGCCACCGGCGAACTCCGCGGCGAAGTCGTCTGCGAGCCCGGCGGCGTCTCGGGCGAGGCACGCCCCTGGCTCGCCGGCGAACACCTCCTGCTGGGGCTCTCGGCCGGTCAGAACTTCTTCTTGCACGACCCCGAGGCCGACACGATGAGCGCGCTGCAAGGCGAACTCACCGAGCGCATCGACCTCGCGCAGATCGACCCCGCCGGCCGACGCGCCGTCCTCGTCTCCGCCGGCCAGGTCTACCTCTACGACGTCACGACCGGCCAGCGCACGGCCCAACTCCCCGGCGGCAGACTCGGCAGTACCCACGCCGTCCTGAGCCCCGACAGCACACTCGCCGCCGTCTTCAACCGGGACAACACCGCACGCCTGTGCGACGCCAACGACGGCTCCGCCGTCACCGCCCTGCTCGGCCACACCTCCGCGGTCACCGCGTTCGAGTTCAGCCCCGATGGGCTGCACTGCGTCACCGGCTCCGCCGACGGCACCGCTCGCGTTTGGCGCGCACGCTCCCACGCCCGGTCCGACCGCCTCGACCAGCCCATGATCAGCCGCGGCTTCTTGCGCACCGACGCCGCCGCCTACCGCCCCGACGGCCAGGCCTTCGCTTACCTCGGCGAAGGCACCGTCTATGTCTGCGACGCCGCCACCGGCCGCACCCTCGAGCAGTACCCCATCGACGGCTGGACCCCCGGCATCGAACAACTGGTCGACCTGCACTACGCCGGCGATTCCCTCTCCCTCATCACCGCCGCGCCCGACGTCGCGCCTGGTGGCGCGGGCGGGCTTATCTTCAAGCTCCACCTCCGGGACCTCGCACGCGGCAAGACCTACAGCCGGTCCGTCCCCATCCTCGTCCCCTACTGCAGCATCAGCCCCGACGGCCGATACATCCTCACCGCGGATACCTCCGGCCAGGACTTTGCCATGCACCTCACCGACCTCGAGACCGGCGAGGACCGCTCGATCGACGCGCCGCCCGGCGCCCGCTGGTCCTACGCCGACTTCGCACACGACAGCCAATCCATCGCGGCCGTCGCCGACAACGGCCGCGTCGAGGTCTGGGACATGCAGGGCCGGTCCCTCTTCCAAGCCCAACCGCCCCCCGAAGGCACCGACTCGGCCGACG
This sequence comes from Phycisphaerae bacterium, assembly GCA_030425705.1. Taxonomy (GTDB): domain Bacteria; phylum Planctomycetota; class Phycisphaerae; order Phycisphaerales; family Phycisphaeraceae; genus JAHQVV01. The sequence goes on along the minus strand of JAUHZU010000001.1, from coordinate 474,635 downwards.
TCCCCGCGCTTGTCGTACTCAGCCCCGACGGACAACACCTCGTCGTCGGCAACCCCAGCGGCGAACTCTGGGTCTACCATGTCGCCACCGCCCGACGCCTGCGCCAACTCACCGACTCCGACACCCTCGGCATGCCGATCAGTCTCCCGGTCTACGACTTCTCACCCGGAGGCGAACGGCTCGCTATCTGCGGCGCCGGCTACCGCGTCGGCCTGTGGGACATCACCACCGGCCAACACCTCGCCACCCTCGACGACCACACGGGCAACATCAAGAGCATCGCCTTCAGCCCCGACGGCAGCCGCGTCGCCACCGCCTCCGACGACGGCACCGCCCGGATCTGGGACGCCGACACCGGGAACAACGTCCTGCTCCTCCACCGCGGCGAGGGGCCCCAACTCGGCGCACACATCAGCCCCGACGGCCGATCCATCCTCACCGCCCAGATCGACGGCACCGTCCACCTCTGGCACACCCGCCCCTGCCACGAACGCTTCCTCCCGGCGGACCGCCGCTAAATTACCCGGTGCTCCAAGCACACCCCGTGGCGTAACGCAATTCAAGCGGGAGTCATAGGCGGCGCGGTGTAGGCGGTGCCGCTCTGGCGTGTCGGCTGGGTGTTGCAGCCGGCGAGCACGAGCGTAAGCAGGACGAAGATCCAGGCGTTTGCGCGGCGGAATGGGATGTCCCCCGGTTGGGGTGGGCGAAAGACCAGTGTGCGTATTGTCCGCTGGCGCGAAAAGACAGGTGCGGGGTGCCGCGCCGAAGGGCGGGTTTGGGAATAGGGCTTGGTCGGCCGAGGGCCTCGGATTAGAATCGGACGGTCGGGCATGTCTCGGGGCAACATGGGAGATCGAGCCATACGAACCGGGGTTTCGCGGGACGGGTTGCGTCTGGTCAGGTACTGGCAGGATCGAGGTGGAGCATGGCAAGAGGCGTTGGGCGGATAGGCGTGGTGTCGGTGTCGCGGCTGTTGGCGGCGGTCGCTGCGGCGGTGGGTGCCGGGCCCGCGGGCGCGGTGGACTTTGACTGGATCGGCGGTTCGGACGGCTACTTCGGGGACGCGTCGCAGTGGTCGCCCGGCGGCGGGCCGCCCAACAGCGCGGCGGACAGCGCGACGTTCAACACGGCTAGCGACATCGATGTCGATTTCAATCAAACGGGGGTGACCAACGAGCCGACGCTGTGGGTTAACGACATGCTCACGGTCGAGCGGGGGGATGTGACGCTGGACCTGGTGAAGTTCACGTCGCTGGGCGACCCGCAGGGTGTGACGTATCGGCTCGAGCCCAGCGGCGGGCTGGGCTTCGCGGTCCGGGTAGGGACGGTGGCGGGGCAGACGGCGACGCTGCGGGTCCATGGGGACGACGCCACGGACGGGACGGTGGAGGCGATCGGTTTCGTGCAGATCGGGATCGTCGCGGGCGGCACGGGCCGGCTGTACATCGGCTCCGAGTTTGATCCGCAGCTCCGCGCGTTCTTCCAGACGACGTCGCTGTTGCAGGTCGGCGTCGCCGGGGCTGGGGAGGTGGTCATCGCCGACGGGGTGTTGTCCTCAGTAGGCGGTTCGCTGGGCGGGCTGACCGGCGCGTCGGGGGAGATCGAACTGCACGAGTCGTTAAGCCACACGACGGCCTGGTCGAACGTGGGCGACGTGACGATGGGCTTGCAGGCGGGGGCGAGCGGGCAGGTCGTCCTGCAGGACCAGACGCTGTGGACGAACACGGGCTCGGTGTACCTGGGCGGGTCGACGACCACGGCGGGCGGGACGGGGCTGATCCGGATCAACACCTTCGCGGACGACGCGCTGGTAGACATCGGCGGCGACCTGGTGCTCTACAACGGCGGCGACGTCGAGCTCTTCGGCGGGACGCTCACGGTCGGCGGGCAGGTGACATCGTCCGGCGCGGCGGTCATCAGCCTGACTAACAACGCGGTGCTCGCGGTCGATGCGGCGCAGTTCCAGGCGCAGTCGGCGCTGAACTGGACGGGCGGGACCTTCCGCGCGACCAACGGCATGCGCGTCGAGGCCGGCGGGGTCTTCGGCTCGGCCTTGCTGCTGAGCGGGCCCCGGACGCTGGACGTGCTCGGCCTGCTGCGCGTCGGGACGCAGTCGGCCGGGACGCTGACGGCCACGGCCAGCGGGACGCTCACCGGCACCCACGCACAGGTCGGCGACCTGGGCGTCGGCGCGGGCGGGGGGACGCTCACCATCGACGGCGCAGGCACCACCGCGGTGTTCAGCGGAGCACTGAACGTCGGCGGCACCGGCACCGCCAACCTCATGGTCAGCGGCGGCGGATCGCTGACGCAGGCCGACGCGCTGCTCGCGCCGTCGGCTGGGACCAGCGCGGCCGCGACCCTCACCGGCGCGGGAAGCACCTGGCAGGGCGAGAACTTCTACCTCGGCGGGAACGCAACACTGACGGGCGGGACCGGAACGCTGCAGGTCAACTCGGGCGCAGGCGTGTCGGGCACCGGCGTGTTCCGCGTGTGGGACGGCTACACGGTGACGGTGGACGGCGGCTCGCTGGCGCTGCCGGCGTTCGACATCCGCGGCTTGCTGCTGGTGCAGAACGGCGGCGCGGTGCAGACCCAGGGCGCATCCTTCGATGTCGTTAACGGGACGGCCCTGTTCTTCAGCGGCTCGACGCTGAACATCGAGCAGTCCGCGGCGACGGTCACACAAGGGGCGACGCTCTCGGCCGACGTCCTGGCGGACGCGGCGAGCACGCTCACGGTGCAGGATGCCAACTCGGTCTGGGCCACGTCGCAGCCGGTCGTGCTCGGCGGCGGGGGATCGGGCACGAACGCGCTGGGTGTGCTCACCGTCGGTACCGGCGGGGTCGTCTCCGCCGACACGCTGACCCTCGCCGGGCCCGGCGGGCTCGTGCTGGCCGGTGGCACCGTCATGGCCGACACGATCCACCTCGGCAGCAACGGCCTCACCGGCAACGGCACGCTCGACGGACGCGTCCTCTCCAACGGCTCCATCACCGCCAACGGCGACCTCACGCTCGGCGACAGCGCCGACCCGCTTGCGCTCCAACTCAACGGGCCGCTGAACGTCGGGACGCACACCGTCACACTGCTCCGCCAGGGGTTCTTCACCGCAGGCAGCAGCGTGTCGATCGACGGCGGGACACTCGCCGCGCCCGGCGGACTCGCCCTCCCCACCGGCAGCGTCACGCAGGGACGCGGAACACTCCTCGGCCCGGCCGTCGTCCTCCCCGGCGCAACCGTCAGCACCGCAGGCCCGCTCGACATCGGCGACAACTCGGCCTTCAACGGCTTCTACGGCAACGGCGTCTTCAACGTCGCCGACACCAACACGCTGACCCTCCTCGACGCCAACCTCGCGGTCCTCGACGCCGCCGCCCTGGTCGACCTGCAAGGCAACGGCTCGACCCTGACCGCAGACAACGGCTTGGTCCTCCACGACGGCGGGTCCATCGTCGGCCGCGGAACCGTCAACACCCCCGACGACCCCTTCACGCCCTTCATCAACAACGGCGCAGTCGTCGGCGACAGCGCCGCCAACCCCATCACCCTCACCGGCTACGTCAAGGGCGTCGGCACGCTCGACCACGTCGTCATCACCGGCACCGACGCCCCCGGCCTCAGCCCCGCCACCGTCTACCGGGGCAGCGTCGCCTACCAAGGCACACTCGAGATCGAACTCGCCGGCACCGCCGACGGCGAGTTCGACCGCCTCATCCACCAAGGCCAAGCGACCCTCGGCGGCGTGCTCGACCTCGCGCTGCTCGACAGCTTCGCGCCCACGCTCGGCGACACCTTCCGCATCATCGATGCCGCGACCACCATAGGCACCTTCGACAGCATCACCGGCCACGTCCTCGGCAACGGGCACACGCTGGCCCTGCACTACGACGCCACCGGCGCCGAGCTGGTCGCCACGCTCACCGGCAACTACAACGCCGACGGCTACGTCGGCATCGAAGACCTCGACATCCTCCTCGCCAACTGGGGCGACACCGTCACCCCCGGGGACCTCACCCACGGCGACGGAAGCGGCGATGGCCAGATCAACACCGACGACCTCACCCTCGTCCAAGCCCACTGGTCCAACGGCACCCCACCCACCAACATCCCCGAACCCGCCACCGCCTCCCTCCTCACCTTGCTCACGCTTCCACTCACCCGCCGGCCACGACGCCACCGCCGCTGAACCCAACCACCCGCGCCGGCCAACCCACCCTCGACCGCTACGCAACCCGTCCATAGCACGACCGCAACGAACCCGACGCCACGCGCGGCCGTACCGGTTCCAACGGTGCCTCTCGCATCATTCCCTTCCGCCCAACGCCCCATCGACGCACGACCAAGCAAACCACGCATGCGACTCCTCGCCCTCCCCCTCGCGCTGCTCCTCCTGGCCACCACCGCCTGCACCCGCAACGCCCCCCCAGAAAACACCCCGCCCGGCCACGACACGCCCACCCAACACGACGCGCCCCCCGACGCCGAGCCCGCCCTCACCGGCCGGGTCCTCCTCCCCCCCGGCGAAGGCCGACGCGGCGTCGAGCTCTGGATCACATACACCACCGCCGACGGCCAAACCCACGACCGCTGGGTCCGCTTCGACGCCGCCGGCCACTTCGCCCACCCCCTCGCCCCCGGAAACCCCAGCACACCCGGCGACCAACCCACCGCCGTCTCCGTCTCCGCCGCCGGCATCGAGGTCTACCACGCCGACGCCGACGCCCTCCCCGCCCCCGACGCCCAGGGCCGCATCGCCCTGGGCACCCTCGACCTCCGCGACCGGCTCGTCCCCCACACGATCACCTTCCGACCCGCCCACGGCTCACCCGCCGGCGACATCCGCGTCGCCTTCTGGCCCGGCCCGCCCCCCACCGGCCCGCGCGGCGGGGCCGTCTCCCTCGGCTCCGCCCAGTTCCCCACCCAACCCCTCAACACCCCCACCCACTGGCTCCTCCCCCCCGACGCCAAAACCCTCTACCTCCTCGTCGAACGCCCCGCCAACCCACTGCCCGGCCAACCCTGGCGCACCGGCTACCAACAACAGTTCGGCCCCTACCCCACCCAACAACTCCCCCAAGAACTCCACGTCGCCGGCCAATAGCCACCATCCGACCGGTGGGATAGGCGTCCCGCCTGTCATTCGGCGAAGCCGAAAGAAGACTCGCAGGAGATTTCCCTTGACGCTAAAGCTTCAACAACTATTCTCGAATACAGGCCAAGATGAGGACTCCGCCATGCGTCGCATCAATCAAGCGCTCGCCGTGTCGTGCCTGCTGTTTGCATTGACCGCCTGCCAACAGACGGAACCCATTGACTCAGCCGCAACCTCCGACAACCCACCTCCACCCAATAACGCTTCATTAGCGCCTCGCACCTACCCCGCTATAGATAGCAGCGGCTTGACCGATGAAGATATCGAAGCGTGACTCGCCGAGCGAGCCATACGCGATACACCAATCACCGACGACGAATGGGATCAGATCACCGCTCCCCCCTACCGCCGCGATCCCTTCCTGCAACACCCCCAACTCTCTCAGCGTTACTTCGAGGCCTACCTCGCCGCCAGACGCACCCAATGGGTCAACCCCGGCTCGCTGCGTGGCACCCGGTCTTATCTTGGCAGCGGGCGTACCCTCTACAACGCCGCATGGTACACCGGCTGGGGTGCAGGCATGACCCGACAGTCCAGCCAACTCACCGCCGAAGAACGCGAGCGGGTCAAAGAACTTAAAGCCATGTACGACGAATCACTCGGCAACTTCTAAGCAACCATTGGCAGCCGGCGTGGATCGAGACGACCCCCACGGAGCGAACCGTCGCCCCTTCACACCGCCCCCCACACCCTCGACCGATACGCGCCATCGTGAACGCCGAGGTAACGACAACCCCCTTTCTCAAGCCGTTGTATGTCGGCCGATCTTGATCCGACGTATCCTGTACTGCTTCAAGCAGTTCACTGACGGGGAATGTGATGCCACCGAATGAAACCGCGTCCGGCAAGGCCATACGGACCGTGTTTCGTGCCGCGAATGTCCTGGACGCTCGCAAACCCGATCCGCCCCGCGCCCTCGAAATCCTGTCGCCTTACCTGGACCTGGACCCGATCGAAGGGGTGCCTGCCGAGAAGAGCGACAACCTCTTACACCTCATCTGTTCCATCGCCGGCGACGCCCACCGGGAAGCGAACGAGCACGCGCTTGCCGCCGACTGGTATCGGCGGGCCTCCGAGTACCGGCGTGATGGTGGCTACATCAACTTCTATGTCGATACCGTCATCGAGCACCGGCTCGAAACGCACTACGTGCATGCTTTAGAGTGCCTGCGTGATTCAAAAGAGGCCTGGTCGAACACCCCGCTACCCTTGCGTGCGATTGGGCATATCTGCTCATTCGTCCGTCGGCTCAAACGCCCATGGGGAATCAAGCCCTACCGCGAGTTGCAACACCGTGCCAAAGACTTCGATTCGATACTGGTTTCGCGCATTGAAGATGTAAAACTAACGGATTCACCTATCGACTGACCCATTGCAGGACCTCTCTCTCTGCATATCTCCGCGACCTCCGCGCCTCTGCGGTTTGCGCATACTCCCCTTCGCCCCCGATCGCAAGGCATCCTGTTGACACTTCCACCAATCAAGCCTTTGTTCCGTCCCGCATTCCTCCTATCATCCTTCCATGGACGTTTCTCGATCCCGACAATACAACACGGGCATCACGAAACTCACGCTAAAGACTCCGCCTGGCTGCATGGGAGAGTGCGCTTGGTACGAGATGTCCGCGTGGCAGAACGGTGCCATGGAGTACCACGGCATCGCCAACGTCCCACGCATCGGCTGGCACAACGGCGCGATCAACCCCTACACGTTCGACAAGATCGCCGGCCTCATCCACGTCTCGGGCTTTCTGGAACTGCCCTTCAATCAAGATTCCGGGATGACGACGGTCGGTGACTATGAGATCACCGTCGTCTTCGGCGGCCAGGAGCTGACCTTCAAGCGGGATTGGTGCTACATGCCACCCCAGTTCTGGGCCGTCTTCGAGCTGATGGAACTGATGCTGGAGTCCGCCAAATGGGGCGACGAGGCCTACGAAGAAGCCATCGCCTCGTACGCCTCAAAATCAGCCAACATGTGATATATCTGTGTCATCTGCGTAATCTGTGGCGCACTCCCCTCCTCCCTCCGCGACCTCCGCGCCTCTGTGGTTCAATCTGTCCTCCCTACGCCGCGTCCAGCCGCTTGACTTCCAAGCACTTGGGCTCGTCGATCACCTCCGTGATGACTTCGGGCGGGTCGGCGGGCGTGAAGCTGTTTCCGTGGGCGTTTCTGGGGGTGATTCCGGGGGCGGGGGCGATCAATCGTCCCACGTCGTACCGCGCCATTGCCGCCCCCTCGATCAGCCCCGGAGTCACGCCAACCGTCCACACCGACGGCTCCACAACCCGTCATCCGCGGCGAATACCACGGCCAGGCAGAAAGGGCTTGACCCCGGCAGCCAGCGAACTGAAAATACAAGGCACCTCGCTACCGAGCGGGCTGCCTCATGCCGTCCGCCGATCCATCCACTGATTCACCGACCGCCGTGCCGATCCCGTCCGCCAACGTCCCCGCAACAGACCGACGATCCACGACGAACAGCGCAGATCCCGATGTCACCTTAGCAGGCATGCTGGTGCGGTCTTGAATCCGAGCATCGACCTGGATCACGCCTCTTTTCTTCACTTCCAACCAGGAGCAGGAAATGCGGTACGCGATCGTGACGGCAAGCTGCGTGTTGATGGGCTCGGCCTGCTCCCCCGCACGGGCGACCGCGTTGAACTACTCCGGCTTCGACCAGGTCGCCAGCCCATCGACGGCGACCGCGACCAACGCGCTCACGGCCGAGGCGGACTGGCTCAACGACGCGGCGCAGGTCGGGGCCGTCCACACGGTCGACTTCGAGTCGCTCACCGCCGGAACGACCGGCCGATCGTTCGTGATCGCGCCGGGCGTGACCATGCACGTCGTCGACACGCTGAACTACCTCGCCGAGTTCGAGGTGCGCGACGGGCCGATGCCCGGCTACCCGCTGATCAACGGCTTCAACACCACCCCCGGCGGCACCCAGCACATGGAGTACACCCTCGCCCCCGGATCGGGCGCACAACAGCCGGCCCTGCGCTTCGAGTTCGACCAGCCCATCGCCGCGTTCTCCACCTTCGTCACCGGCGGGCAGGAAGAACCGGGCATCGTCGGCGACTTCGGCACCACCGACATCAACGCCACCTTCACCAACACCATCACCACCTTCGGCGACCCGGGCTTCCCGTACTGGCCCTCACGCGATCAGCCGAACGTCCGCTTCGGCGGGTTCATCGACGACACGACAACCTACACCGACATCTGGGTCTTCTTCCGCTTCTACTCGCACGACACCCCCCACCTGCCCAGCTTCTCGGTCGACGACGTCCGCTGGGTCTACGCCCCCGTCCCCGAGCCCGGCTCCGCCCTCTGCCTGGCCACGCTCGCTCTGGCCACCTTCGGCCGTGCGCGACCGAGACGGTCAGAGAACATGTAGCCAATGGGCGCATCGGTGGTTCCACCCAACACCCGCCGCGACCTCCGCGCCTCTGCGGTTCACTCCCTCCCCCCTACGCCGCGTCCAGCCGTTTCGCGTCCAGCCGCTTGGGCTCATCGATCACCTCCTCGATGACCTCCGGCGGCTGGGTTGGCGTCGTGTTCTCGATCAATCGACCCACGCCGTACCGCGCCTGCGCGGCCGACTCAATCAGCCCCGGCTGCGCCTCGACGTGCTCCTGCCAGCGGTCGCGCAGCTCCCGTGAAAACGCGCATAGCTTCGGGTCGTTGGTCTTGAGCCGCGCACGCTCGGCCTTCTTCTTCGCCTGCTTCGCCCGCTTCGCTTCCTGCTTTGCTTGCGCTTCTGCTTCGATCTGCTCGGGTGATGGGCCAAATCCGACGGAGAACCCGCCTAGTCCGCCTGTCGGCTGTGCCTGCTTCTCACCCGCCCCCGCTTCTTTCTTGGCTTTCTCTGCCTTGCCTCCGCGCTTTGGCGTCTTGGCGTTACTGCCTTTCTCCCCTTCCGATTCTCCCGCAGCAGCAGGTAAAGCCACCAGCTCCGGCGGAAGCACCACCGGCTTCGCATCCGACCAATGCGTCCCCGGCGGGATCGGCAGCGCGATCCGGTTCGCACCCACCGCCCCCCCGCTCGTCTCGCTCGGGTACCACCAAGGCGTCTCCGTGTCGCCGAGCCGAATCCGCTTCTGCCAGAAGATATGAATTCTTCCGCCCGACACCTTCTCCCCCTGCGCGTTCACAAACTTCGTCTTCTCGCTCCCCGTCCGGAACGCCAACGGCACAAACCCCATCGCCTCCCAGAACTTGTTCGCCTCCACCAAATCCTGAGCACACCAGCAACAGTACAGCTTGCACCCGTACGCCGAGTCCTCGAACTTCGCCTTCAACAGGTGGGCCGCCACCAGCGACCGCCGGTACTCCGGCACCACCGCCATCTGGTAGATGATGCCCAGGTCGTCCCGCTTGTAGTAGCGATCAACGCCCAGCACATAGCCCACCGGCTTCGCCGGTGAGTGACCAGTTCCCAGTGAATAGTGAACAGACGGATTGCCTTCCCCGCTGTTCACTGTGGACTGTTCACGATTCACTCTCGTCGCTTCAGCGACAAGAATGTTCCCCTGCTCAATCCGCTTCTTCAGCGCGCTCTCAAACTGGAATCCCAGCTTGCGCGGCTCGCTCTTCTGCAACGCATCGATAAACGGGTAATCGCCCATCACCGCCTTGCGGATCGAGATCGGCGTGGATGCTTCCGGCAGTGCCGGCAACGCATTGGGTTCGTGACGATCGATCGAGAGGTCGGACATGTCGGTGTTCCCGGTCAAGGATGCAGAGAGAAGGCGCGGGGGAAGGTGTCCCCTCCCCCGCGCGGTTGCATGATGTTGCCCGGTAGGACAGGCATTCCTGCCTGTCATCGGGCACCGCCCGAAACGACCATCCCGCGATCCGGTCAGGCCTTCGGCCTGTGACAGGCAGGAATGCCTGTCCTACCGTCGGCCGCGGCACCATACGGCCCGAGACCCCGGACCCGAGACCCGCCGCTTCCGGGGGTCACGCCGCCTTCGACACGCCGCCGCCGGCGACGTTGAGGATCACCGGCTGGCAGGCCGGGCCCGGCTGCATCTTGTTGTTCACCCACAGGGCGGTGATCGCCAGCTGCGACCCCGCCGGGGTGTCGGCCGGGACGGTCAGCGTCTGCTTGGCGGTCGTCGTCGCGCCCTCGAAGTGCCACTGGCCCAGGTCGGACGGCGGGTTCTCGCCGATCCACCGGTAGATCATCGCGGCCGCGACCTCCGGCGGCTTGCCGCGCCGGGTCTCGTCCACATCGTTCACCTTGAAGTGGACCGTCCGCCCCAGCGTCGAGAGGATCGTGATGCGCGGCATGGTCTTGGGCACCGGCACGGGGCTGGGTTCCACATCGGGCACGGTGATCTGCAGCTCCTTGCGCTTGAAGTTGGTCATGTCCGGCCACGCCTGCATGATCTTCACCAGCGACCGCGTGTGGTCGATCAGCGCCTTCTTCTTCGTGTTCTTGTCCGCGACGTTGGGCGAGGTGCGCGTCTCGGGCACCTGGAGCAGCGCGTACGCCGCCGCGAACGCCTGCTGCGTCGCCTGATAGGCCGTCGCGTCCGCGGCATCGAGGCCGAACCCGGCCGGGTCCGCCACGAGCTTATCGGACATGTTCTGCGAGAAGCTCAGAAGCTGGCTCTCACGGGTCGGGAGGTACGTCGTCGCCATCGGGGGTTCCTTTCGAAAAGGGGAAACCGGGGAGAAAAAGCAGAACGCTTGTGATCCGGTCCCGACGGGTCAGACGGCGGCCCGCCCGGGTGTGAGACGTGAAGCCCTGACCCCATCGGCCGCACCACCGCGCCACTTAACCCAACCGTCACCACCGGCACACTTTTTCTCTGACGACACACAGCCGCCCACCACTTGCGGAGGGCTATGCATACCCCCGGGCGGCTTTGCGTCTTTCCGGGGGGCTATGACGACTTCCGGGGGGGCTTTGATGACTTCCGGGGGGCTATGGATGGGTTCCGGGGGCGGGGCCTGCGGGGGTGCGTCGGGGGGCGTGTGCGCGATGGGGTGGTCGAAACCAACAGAAAAACACACGGAACCGGGTCTAATCTTGGGGTTGACGCCCCGGATTCATGGGGAGACGCGACCTATTCAGATGAATCCACGCCCAACCCCCGCGTGTACGCCGCAAAAACACGGGCATACACGCCGGATTCAGGTGTTTCCACGTCTGACACCCCTGTTTCCCGCGCAGACTCCCCTGTTTCCCCGGCGGTTTCGGATGTTGAGTCGTCGGGGATCGGAGTCCCGCACAAGACTTGAGCGGTCAGCCGTGATGGACCCGCTCCGCCCGCTCACGCTTGAACCACTTCCCGGGGTATCGCCGAACCTCTGCCCCTGCCACCCGCCGGATATGTTTGCAGATACACCGGGAATAACTCCCGGTCAACCGGGAATTTCTGCCGACAATCCGCCGAAGGCCGAACCCTCGCAACCAAATCTGTGGTCGCTACGCTCCACCCCGGCCACCAGGCGAAGGTCTACTCTTCAGACTGAAGATAATCTACATCTTGATGCGGGATTCCAAGCTTTCTTTGCTCTGCATCCCTGTGTATGGTTCCTGTATCGAGGAGTCGTTTAGCAGATGAAACCTCTGCTTGAGCACCAGCAAAGTCTTTATGAGTTACGGCACGATCAAGCACAGCACGATAATGCTCATAAATTCTCTGCGTTCTGCCAAACAGTTGCCCCCAATAGCGTATCTCACCATCTGAGCGTGTCTCCCAATTCCGCAATGTGTCTTTGTTTATCTTTGGATCACGACCACAAACGAACACCTTAAAGAGAGTCTTGTCGCGATGTGCGATCGAAAGTTTATCTGCGTATGTTTCCAATCTTTGAAGTTCATCTAGGCTTGCCGCAAGGTCCGGACGCTTGATCTCGATAACTACTAGCTGCGATTCACTTGAAAGCGCCAGAAAATCGTACCGAGACCTATCACTTTCATCCGGGACATCTTCTACATTCCATTCCCTCAGCTGCCTCGTGATTGTTGTTTCCTCGGACAGAATCTGCCATTCAGGATTGAGAAGCCACGGATGACCTGCGAGCAAGTCATGCATATTGCATGGAGAAATCTTAGATGCTGTCTCAGGAGCATCATTAACTAGCATCGACGAAAACTTATCGATAATCTCCAGACGACCTTTTATCACTTCTAAGATCGCTCGACTTTCTAGTACTTGCCAGTCATGCAAATATCCCAGCAGTTTGGCAAGTTCTTCAGGATTGTCGGCAACAGCTTCTATGTCGTCAATAAAATTGTGAAAATTATGGAACTCGTATGCGCCGACAAGAGAACTCGCCAACTCTAGCGTTCTCTCATTTTTTTCTGTGGCTGTGCCCAATATCTTCAGAAAGCGCTGAACCTCTCTTTGGGTTGGTGGATCGAATCGCTGCATTCGCTCATTCAGACCGGGTTCAGCAAGTACCCAGTTCTCTACTTTTAATCCGCGAAAATCCGCACAATCGGCAAGTGCTTTCCTGCTTAGCGCTTCCCCCCAATCCCTTAATTCGGCAGATGCTTCATCCTCCCAGTCGATTTCTTGACGATCAGTAGATACTAAGTCTGTTTCGTCATCATCCCCATCATCCAAGAAATCGGCTTCGATTGCTCCAACTATGTATTTCGTTGAATGTTGACCAGACGCCGTGGCTTCAACATCAAAAAAGAATGGTGGGGCTTGCGCCGTTTTCCCATGAACCTGAATAGTGAATCCGCGTTGTTCCTTCAGTGCAATAAGATCCTCAGCAAACCCGTACCAATATCGAACTACACTCCCAGAATCTAGCACATGCTCTAGCATTCCGTTATCTGGTATCCTCATGTCCAATGGAGGTGTCGGATCAGGCAAAGGAACGCCATTGATCATGATCTCCATCTGTCCAACTACACGGCGGCTAAAACGTCGCGCAAGAGACAATCCTAGAGAGCCCACATCTAGTGAGCTCTTATGCCTCAGTCGCCGTAGCTTTACAGCCGTACCAGACGTATGGCCATTCGCAGGAGGGGTAACATGATTCCATGGGATGTTAAGGCGATCAGTCTTACCCGAAGGTACTTTCAGTTTTTCTAAGCTCATCTCGAACTGGATGGACGAATTCTCAGTCCAAGTGTGAACTGAAACATGCTCAGCAATACCAAAGCCAGCAAGTTTGCCGATACCTTTACGACCCATTAGAGGGCGACCGTTACTCTCGGCCCCGTCTTCTTTGCGGCGATTTCGGCCAACGACCAGATACTCGCCTTGCACGCTCTCAAATGACATGCCACAACCATAATCACAAATGATGATCTCTGATTTCTCTTGGTCATAATCATCTTCTGTCGGCACGATGATATCTACTTTTGGCGATCCTGCATCCCAAGCGTTCGCCACTAACTCTGCGATCGCGCCTGCCCGACTTTTGTACATCTGAACACCAAGGTGTTCAAGCGTCCGACCCAAGACAGTCATGTAAAGTTCAGCAGGGGTTTCGCTCATTCATGTACCAATAAGTTAGATGTTGTCGCCGAGTTGAATAGCCTGACAACGAATAAACTCCGGAGGTAATGCGTTTCCAATCATAAGAGCTACAGCAGTTTTGTTGCTTTCTGGCAGAAACTTATAGTCCTCTGGAAAACTTTGGAGTAGAGCAGCTTCGCGCATCGTGATCGCGCGATCGTGTGTCGGGTGCAGGAAGCGCCCTTTTGATGGATTGAAACAGCCACTCGTAATTGTAGGCGAAACACTATCCCATGCCATTCTGCCATACACATCCTTGAACCCGGTGCAGGTTTGGTGACAAGCGAGTTGCTTGTCAGGCGGCAGCTCATTCCTGCTCCCTCCATCTTTAGGGATAGCGGCAATAAGTTGCCTGACTTGGTCCGATCTTCTTTCCGGTAGATCGTGAAGCGGGTCGCCACTTTGTCCAGCTACCGGCAGATGTGCAATCGCGTCGCGTACTGTCCGGCGAGCAACCTCCGGGGATACAAAATCGATATCACCGTTTCGCACCGCCATCAGGATCAGTCGTTTGCGACGTTGCGGCACACCATAGTCTGCGGCGTTATGCACCGCGTGTTTGTAGTTGTACCCCCAACCATCCAGACGTTGCAGCAGTTCAAGGAATCGCCAATCATTCTGTAGGCCCGGCACGTTTTCCATCAGGATGGCTTTGGGGCGCATCTTTTTGATGTACCTAGCGAAGTCGAGTACCAAGTTTGTTCGATCGTCATCGACCTGTCGCCCTCCGTTGAGCGTCTTCATCCGGGAAAAACCCTGGCAGGGTGGACACCCTGCAAGCAAGTCCAACTCGCCAGGAGCAATCTTTAGCTTCCGCATGACTTCCACGGCAGGCAACCGTCGGATGTCCCGTCGCCAGACATGGATACCTTTGTGGTTGGCTTTGTAGGTCTTTACAGCGTTCGGCTCAAAGTCTACGGCCCCCACAACGGAGAAGCCCGCCTGTTTGAGGCCCAGCGTCATCCCCCCGCAACCCGAAAACAAGTCTATTGCTCGCTTCATAAGTCTGTTGCTGATGGATTCGTGGTCGAGTCAGGAGACAACATACTCTACCCCAATTCAGCCATGTAGAAAACCCTGCTTGCGACAGCAAATGCTACGCCAACAGGAACACTTCCTCTCGATGATATGCGAGCGCCTCAGGGCTCGGCGCGAAGCGTTCGGGGAGGATGAGTGGGGTTTGGGGGGTGAAGGCATCCGCGAAGCGGCCGAGGCCGTCGGGGGCGGTGTCGTCGGCGAGCATTGGGGAGACCAAGAGGCGGTGGTTTTCGTCGAAGGTGATCAGCCCACGGTCGAAGGCGCGGTCGTGCAGGGCATTGAGGCACAGCCCATTCGTCGGGTCGGCTCTGTGCTGCTCGCTTCCGGGGGTGGCCCAAGGGATGATGTGACTGGCGTTGAGCAGTTCGGGGATCGCTAGACGCGTGAGGGCGCAGCGGTGGCCGTAGCCGGAGAGGACGGCGCGGCGGAAGAAGCCCTGCACGCGGCGGGTACGCACTGTGCGTTCGACTTCGGTTGGCCCCACCGGGAGCGCCAATCGATCAGGGCTTGCGAGGTCATCTAGTTCTGATGGTTTAGTGGGGTCATCGCCGTTGGCCTGTGGGTTCAAGAGCGATTCATACAGGGCTTCGGCTTCGTTGGCGATGGCTTCGCTGTCGTCGTGGAACGCTTCCCAGATTTGTTCTTCGAGTTTGCCACGGTTGGTTAGGCCGGTGACGCCGCGCTGTTGGTGTAGCGGGTCGAGGGAGGCGAAGTTGCAGCCCTTCATGGCAACGGCCGAGGGGGTACGTCCGAGGTGCTGGGCGAGGGTGATGATGTCGGGGTTGTACTGGTGGAGCTTGCCGAAGGGTAACTGGCAGTAGAGCCGGAAGGCGAGGAGGGTTTCTGCCCGAGACCAGTTTTTCCGGAGGTGTCCCTCAGCCATACGACAAGTTTACAGCGGGATGCAGCAAGGCGACATGGCTTGACTTCGCGCCTTAGCGCCTCTGCGTGAGGTGTTCCGCTTCCGGGGGCTGGACTACCGAGGGCTACTCCACCTCGACGGGGTCTTTGCCGGCGAGCATGGCGGCGAGTTTGGCGCGGTTGCCCCCGGAAGTGGACGCCGGCTTGGCCGGGGGTTCTTTGGGGGCGTCGTCGGCGGGGGCGGGGATGTCGGCGTTCAGGTTGGGATTTAGGAGTTTGGGGTTGGGGGTTGGGGAGGGAGGGGATTTCGGATTTCGGATCTCGGATGTCGAATGTTCGGAAGTGGACGTTTCCGGGACTCGATCCTCGATCCTCGCTACTCGATCCTCGGTCCTCGATCCTTGCTCCTCTGCTTCTTCCTCGCCCTGTTCTTCCGCCACCCGGTTGAGCGCTTCGCGGCTGATCTCCCCGCTTCCGGGGGCCAACTGGTCGAACTGGACGCGGACGCGTTTGGAGACGCCGCGTTCCTGCATGGTGATGCCGTAGAGGGCGTCGCAGCCCTGCATGGTGCGCTTGTGGTGGGTGATGATGATGAAGTGGGACTTGTCGAGGAAGGACTGGACGATGGTGATGAAGCGCTCGACGTTGGCCTCGTCCAGCGCGGCGTCGACTTCGTCGAGGATGGCGTAGGGGCTGGGGCGGGACTTGAAGATGGCCATGAGCAGCGCGATGGCGGTCATGGTTTTTTCGCCGCCGGAGAGCTGGGACAGCGCCCTTGGTTCTTTGCCGGGGGGTTTGGCCATGATCTCGATGCCGGCTTCGAGGGGGTCGATGTTGCCGTGCTCGTCGGGCTGGAGGACGACGTCGGCCTTGCCCCCGCCGAAGAGGCGGCGGAAGAGCCCCTGGGTGCCGGCGAAGTTCTCGCGGACCTCCTTGTAGGTCTGCTCGAAGCGGACGCGGGAGTCGTTGTTGATCTGCTCGATGAGCTGGCGGAGCTGGCGTTCGGCCTGCTCGATGTCCTTGACCTGGTCGGCGAGCTCGTCCTGGGTCTCTTCGAGCTCGTTTTCCTCGTCGATCGCGCCGAGGTTGACGGTGCCCAGGCGGGCCATGCGGCCCTTGCGGTCCTCGATCTCGGCGGTGATGGACTCCCAGTCGATGTCGAAGGGGGTGGGGTTTTGTTGGAGGTCTTGGGCGATTGAGTCTCTTAGGGTTTTTTGTTCCTGGGCTAGGTGGGCTTCGTAGGTGAGGGGGCCGATGAAGTCGGGTTGGGTCTCGGATTTCGGGTCTGGGGTCTGGGTTTCGTCATCCACGTTGCGGGAGGGTTCTTGATCGGAGTTGGGTTCCGATTCTGATTCCGGGGGCGCGGAGCGGAGCAACTCGAGGGTGAGCGTGTAGCGTTGTTGGAGGTCGAGGTCCTGCTGCTCGCGGCAGCGGTCGACGATGGCGTCGGTCTTGACCTCGTGTTCGCGCTGGGAGATCTCGAGCTTGTGGACGGCTTTGTCGAGCTTGTCGTGGGCGGCGCGGTGGGTCTTGACGCCTTCGCGGAGGGACGCCATGGCCTGGTCGTGCTCGGCGACACGGGCGGCGACGGTCTCGCACTGGGCGATGAGGCCCTGGAGCTCGCTGTCGAGGGAGGCGACGAGGGCCTGTGATTCGTCGCGCTGGGCTTCGAGGTCGGCGATCTTCTGGCGGTAACCGGCGAGCTGCTGTTCGACGTTGGCGTGCTGGCGCTGGTTGTCGGCGGCGGCGACCTCGTGCTGGCGGGCGGCGCGCTGGGCGGCGCTGAGCTGCTCGGCGGTCTTGCTGGCGTCGACGCGGAGGGTGGTGACCTGCTCGCGGGCGTGCTCGGCGGCGTCGCGCTTGTCGGTGATGGCCTGTTCGAGCGCGGCGATGGCCTGCTGGCGTTGTTCGGCGTCGGCCTCGAGCTGGTCGTGCTCGGCGCGGTGGGCGTCGCGCTTCTCGGCGGCGTCGCGCAGCTGGGCGTGGACCTGCTCGGCCTCGTGGGTGAGGGCGGGGCGTTCTTTTTCGAGGGACGCGATCTGGCCGGCGAGCCCTTCGAGTTTGGAGGTGAGCTCCGCGCGGCCGGCGGAGAGGTCGAAGATGGATTTCTGCAGGTCGCTGGCGACCTTCTCGGCGTGGGCGGCCTGGTCGGAGAGCATCGCGAGGGTCTGCTGGTCGGACGCGATGAGGGCTTCGAGCTCGGTGAGCTCGGCCTGGAGGGAGGCGAGCTCGGAGCGGCGGGAGATGAGGCCGGAGGTGGTTCCCGCGGCAACGGGGCCGGCGAAGATGCGGCCGTCGGCTTCGAGGACTTCGCCGGTCTGGGTGACGAAGCGTGCGCCGTCGGGGAGAGTGGCTCGGAGGAGGAGGGCGCGGTCGAGGTCGTGGACGAGGTAGGTCCGGCCGAGCACGCGGTGGGCGATGGGGGCGAGCCAGGCGGGGTAGCGGACGAGGTCGAGGACGCGGGTGGGGTTGGGGTTTACTGGTGCTCGATCCGCACCTTCGCTGCGCTCAGGAGCGGCGTGGGGGTGGAAGGGAGGGAGCGGGGGCTGGTCGATGGCGAGGAGGGTGACGCGGCCGGCGAGGGCCTGGATGGCGGCGCGGCCGGTGGTGCTGGAGCAGAGGTCGGCGAGTCGGTCGACGACGAGGGTCTGCTGGTGGTCGCCGAGGGCGGCCTCGACGAGCTTGGCATTGGCGACATCGGTGTCGATGAGCTCGGCGAGCATGCCGCGGATGAAGGCGAACGGGCCGCCGTCGTCGGTGTCGGCGTCGGCGGCGTGCTGGGCGAGGACGGCCTTGACCGGGTCGCTGACGCCTTCGAGGTTGTCTTCCATCTCCTGGAGGACGTGGCGGCGGGACTGGAGAGAGGAGCGTTTTTCTTTGAGCTCCGAGAGGCGGGCGGTGAGCTGGTTGATCTGTTCGCCGAACCTGCCGGAGAGGTCTTTCTGGCTGGTGAGCTGGTCGGACTCGCGGGTGAGGTGCTGCTCGACTTCGGTGAGCTTCGCCTGCGCGGTGTCGCGGCTGTCGAGCATCTGGCCCAGCTGCTCGGCGATCTGCGAGGAGCGGGCGTCGAGCTTGTCGCGGGTGGCGGCGAGGTTTTCCTGGAAGGTGTCGAGCGAGCGGATCTCGGACTGCAGGGACTGCGCTTTGCGGAGCAACTGGTTGATGCCGCGCTTCTCGTCTTCGAGGGCGGACTGGGCCTCGGAGAGCTCGTGCTGGAGCTTCTGGTTCTCTTCACGCGCGGCTTCGAGGCGCTGCTCACCCTCGGTCTTGGCGGCTTCGAGGTCGGCGATCTGCTGCTCGAGGTCTTTTAGCTCGGCGGCGTAGCGGCGGCGTTTCTCGTCGAGCTCTTCGAGGCGGTCGGCGTCGCGCTTGATCTGGGACTTGACGTCGCCGAGGTTGGACACGGCGAACTGGAGGCGCTGCTCCTGCTTGCTCTTGTCGCCCTGCTTCTGGATGCGCTGCTGCTCGAGGTCTTTGAGCTTGGCGGCGACGGCGTCGCGCTCGGTCTCGGCTTCGGCAAGGGCCTGCTCGTGCTTGGCGAGCTCGCGCTGCGCGGCGGCGCGGTCGGCTTCGGCCTGTTCGAGCTGGTCGTTGACGTCGGTAAGTTCGGTGGCGAGCTTGTGGTATTCGGCGAGGGAGAACGTGAGCTGAAGCTCACTCAGCCGGGACTGGTGTTCCTGGTAGGAGCGGGCGCGGGCGGCCTGCATCTTGACGGAGCGGAGGCGGCGTTCGGTGTCTTCGAGGCGCTGGCGGCAGAGGGCGAGGTTCTGCTCGGTGCGGTCGAGCTTGCGTTCGGCTTCTTTCTTGCGGGCCTTGAAGCGCGAGATGCCGGCGGCCTCTTCGAAGATCTGGCGTCGCTGGGCGGGGTTGGCCTCGAGCATGCGGGCGACCTTGCCCTGCTCGATCACGGAGTAGGCGTCCGTGCCGATGCCCGTGTCCATGAAGAGTTCTTTGATGTCGCGGAGGCGGACGCGCTTGTTGTTGATCAGGTATTCGCTGGTGCCGTCGCGGTAGAGCTGGCGGGTGACGGCGACCTCGTCGGCATCGACCTGGAGGAGGCGGTTGCAGGTGCGGTTGGAGACGAGGGTGGCGACGGGAGAGTCGTCGGCCGAGCCCGGCGTTTCGTCGCTGGGTTCCTCGGCGTCGGCGTGGTTAGGTTCGCTGTCGGCCACCGGCACGGTGAGGAGCGGGTTGTCGAAGGTGAGGGTGACGGAGGCCATGCCGCTGGGTTTGCGGGCGGCGGAGCCGTTGAAGATGACGTCCATCATCGCGCCGCCGCGGAGGGACTTGGGCGACTGGTCGCCGAGGACCCACTTGATGGCGTCGACGACGTTGGACTTGCCGCAGCCGTTGGGCCCGACGATGCCGACGACGGGCTGGTCGAAGGCGATCTCGGTCTTGTCGGCGAAGGACTTGAAGCCGGCGAGGGTGAGCTTGGCTAGACGCATCGTCGGGATCGACCTCCTGTCGACGGCGGCGGGGGAAGGCCGCTCGGTGATTCACGCCACGGCGTCCTTGCCGGGCGTCTTGCTCCAAACACAGACCCGAGCCGTGGTTACGTGAACCGGGGTCAGGGTCCGCTAACTATATCGACTTGCACGGGGCGTGCGCTGGTGAAAATCTGGCGGACCCGATGCCTTGCCGGGGGTCGGCGCGGACGGCGGCGAGGGTGTGTCGCCGGGCGCGGGCCGGGCCTACTCGGGGCGTTCGTCGGCGGGCGGCTCGGCCGGGGTCTGGGCCGCGGGGTCGGGCTGGGGCTCGGTTCCGGGTTGGCTGCCGGGCGCGGGCTCTTCGACGAAGTCCAGCTCGGGGCGTTCTTCGATCTCACCCTCGCGCTGGGCGTCCTCGACGTCCTGGGCGATCTGGTTGAACTGGATCTCGAACGGCGCGGGGATCAGCCCCTGTTCGCAGAGCTGGTGCAGGGCCTGGACGACGGTGCTGTAGGGCAGGTCTGGCCCGAGCTTGGCGAGGCGTTCGTCGCGCTCGTAGCCGAGGGTGTAGGCGAGCGTGGCGACGGTCGGGGCGATGCGGTAGGTCTGGGCCTCGCCCACGCCGGGCTGGCTGTAGCGGACCGCAAGCGGCAGGGGCCGGTCGGTCGTCTGGAGCGCGAGCAGCTCGGCGACGTACTCGCCCTGCCACTGGTTGTTGACCCGGCGGGGCACCTCGACCAGCCGGACTACGGCGATCGCCGCGGGCTGGTCCAGCGCGACGGCGTGCGAGCGCGGGAGCTCGAACAGCAGGTCCTCCCGCATGCGGTCCATCACGTCCTGCCCGCGGAGGCGGACCTTCATCACCTCGCCGTTGCGGTCACCCAGCTCGACCTGGTAGACCGGCTCGTCGGCTTCCACGCCCAAGGAGGTCTGCAGTTCCTGCTCGATCAGCTCACGCCGGCCCTGCCAGTGGATCGGGATGTAGGCGGTCTCGCCCTCAAAGAGCCCGGCCGTCGCGGCGCGGATCGTGTCGACGGGGATGGTGCGGATCATCAACGCGTCGCCGACCTGCGTGAACAGCGACCGGCGGAAGCCCAGGTCCCGGCCGAAGATCACGAGCACCGGGGTGTCGGTCTGTGTCGCGAAGACCATCGGCTTGTCGCAGCGCACGCGGTCGATGTAGAACTTGAACTGGTCACCCTGGCCGACGGCCATGCGTTCGATGTTGGGGTCGCCGACCATCGACAGCGCCTCGTAGGCACCGATGCGGATGGCCGGGTCGTCGTCGTTGAGCATGGCCCGGACGGTGTTGCGGGCGCGGGGGACGCCGGTGAACGCGACCAGCCAGCGCGCCACCTCGACACGCATTGCCGGGTCGTCGTGCGCCGCCATCTCGACCAGCGGGTCGACGGCCTGCCGGTCCTGCAGCCAGGCCCCGGCCTCGAGCGCCGCGGTGCGGACGGTCATGTTGTCGTGGGTGTACAGCTCACGGAGGACGGGCGTGATGTTCCGCCCCAGCGTCTTCCAGGCCGAGACGACGTGGCCTGCCCGGCCTTCGGGGTCTTCCAGCAGTCGGTCGCGGAGGTAGGCCGCCTGGTTGGGCGCGAAGCTGGGCGAGGGGTCGAGGTAGAGGTGCGCGATCAGGTCCAGCAGCGACTCGGGGTCGTGCGCGAACCGCTTGGGGATGTTGAACTCGATGATCAGGTCGCTCTTGGCGACCGCGGTCGGCACGCGGTCCTCCCGGCCGGCGGGGAAACGTTCGTTGACGCGGTCGGCGATCTGGCGGGCGCGGAGGTAGCTCCGCTGGTTGAGCACCATCTGGATCTGGCGTGCCTCGGTCACCGTCCCGCCGTTGACGACGACGGCCTGGCGGAGGAACTCGATCTCGGAGTCCGCGCCGCGCACCGGGTTGATGTACATCGGCCCGTACGCCTCGGCCGAGGGGCGGATGAACATGAGCTGGCTGTTGAGGCCGTTCTCGGTGAGGGTGGTCGGCCAGAAGAGCCGGCCGCCTTCGAGGCTGGTCGAGTTCTGGTCGATCATCGTGACCAGCAGGTCGAACTTCGAGCCGACCGCGGCCCCGGGGGGGACGAAGCCCTCGACCGCGACGACGGCGGAGCCGGTGTCGGCCAGCGCGCGCTGCGGGCTGAGGTTGTCGCTGCCAAAGCGGGTAGAGCCGACGTTGTTGCGGCGCATCTCGGTGATGAGCCATTCGCGGAGGAACGCGGGCACCTCGTTCGACCCCGTGCCGTTGAGGTCGACGACCATGCCGAAGCCCGAGACGAGCAGCGGCGTGTTGTCGACGAGCACGCCGTAGGACGACACCGTGCCGCGGAGGTACGCCTCGCCGGAGAACGTCGCGCCCGGCTCGGCGGCGACCGGCGTGTCGAGCGTCTGCTTGTTGTTGCACCCCCCCGCCAGCCCGATCCCCACCGCCGCGAGGCACGCCAGGGCGGCTCGGCAGAGCCGGCGGGCGGTCGTCCGGGTCGGGCTAGGGGATAACGTCTTCAGGGTGTCGTTCATCATCACTACCGGGGGGTGGCTGTCGGGCGGGGGGAACATCGGAATCCGGTCATTGTCCGGGGTGCCGAGCCGCGGGTCAAGGGAAATCGCGTTCCTTGCGTCCGGGCGGGGGTTTCTCCCGGCCCGGCGGCGCATCCACTGACCGCGACCCTGCCCGCGGGGGCTGATACACTTGGCCCATGCAGGGCGATATCGAACGCATCTTACTGGACGCCCCGGCCATCGCCGACCGGCTGGACGAGCTCGCGGCGACCATCACCGCCGACATCGAGCGGGCCACCGGCATCGCCGAGGACAGCGACCCGCACAACACCCTCACCATCGTCCCGGTCATGACCGGCAGCATTATCTTCGTCGCCGACCTGGTCCGCCGGCTGCCGATCCGCATGCGCATCTTCCCGATGAGCGCCAGTTCCTACCCCGGCACCGCGACCGAGTCTTCCGGCAAGGTCGAGCTCAGCGACCTCTCCCGCCTGCCCGACGACCTGGCGGGGCACCACGTCCTGCTGGTCGACGACATCCTCGACTCGGGCCGTACGCTCCGGCGTGTGACCGAAGAGCTGCGCGGCCGGGGCCCCGCCTCGCTACACACCTGTGTGCTGCTGCGTAAGCAGCGCCCCGAGGCGATGGACTTCCCCGTCGACTACGTCGCGTTCGACATCCCCGACGCGTTTGTCGTCGGGTACGGCCTGGACTACGACGACCAGTACCGCAACCTCCCGCAGATCGTGACGCTCCGGCCCGAGGTCGTCACGGGGTAGCCATGCCCGAACCGACCGCCCCACCCTCCGACCGCCGGCAACTGGCCGCCGCCGAAGGCGCGGCCGACACGCTGTCGTCCCGCACCGCGGTGATGCTGCCCGCCCGCCTGCTGGACGCCGACGAGGTGATCGTCCTGCTGCTCAAGCCCAGCCCGCTGTACATCGTGCTCATGCCGATGCGGTCTCTGATCGTCATCGGGCTCATCGTGCTGCTGCTCGGCCAGCTCCAGGCCCGCGGCATCAACCTCGGGCTGTCGCACGCGGACCTCGTCCTCGCGGGGATGGGGCTCATCGGTGCCCGACTGTTCTGGCAGGTGCTCGAATGGCTCAACCAGATCTACATCCTCACCGACCGCCGGGTCGTGCGGGTGCGCGGCGTGATCAATGTCCGGGTGTTCGAGCGCCCGCTGGCCGACATCCGCCGGGCCGACCTGCTCCGGCCGATGATCCTGCGCGTCTTCGGCCTGGGCACGATCGGCTTCGCGACCGTCAGCGACCGGTTCCACGAGGCGTACTGGCTGATGATCGCCGGCCCGCAAGAGGTGCACGAGACGCTGAACGTGACGCTCCGGCGGTACCGCGGCTAGCCGTTGCCGGCGGCCGCCGATCTCACTCCGAACGCTGCCGGACGCTTGCCGCGTGGCCGTCGAGGCCTTCGGCTTCTGCCATCGCGGCGATATCCGCGATGGCACGGGCCGGCAGGCCGTCGGGGTAGGCGACGGTGCCGCTGCGCTTCATGAACGTGATGCAGCTCACGCCGCTGGTAAACCGCCCGGTCGTGTCGGTGGGCAGTGTATGGCTCGGGCCGGCGTAGTAGTCGCCCGCCGCAACGGGCGTGTTGCCCAGAAAAAACTCGCCGCCGTGCCGCAGCTTATCGAGTAGCGCCTCCGGCTCCGCGACCGCGAGGTTGACGTGCTCGGCCGCGAACCGATCGGACCAGGCCACCGCCTCCGCCTCGTCCTTCACCCGCAGCGCGCACGACGCCTCGCGCAGCGACTGGGCGATCGCGTCCTTCCGCTGCCGGGCCGGCAGTTGCCGCTGGATCTCGGCGGCGATGGCGTCGATCACCGCGCGGTCCCAGGCGATGAGGAAGCACTTGCCCGGGTCGTGCTCGGCCTGTGCGATCAGGTCCGCAGCGACACACGCGGCATTACAAGAGCGGTCCGCGATCGTCACGATCTCGCTGGCGCCGTAGAACGCGTCGATCCCCACGACGCCGTTGACCCGGAGCTTCGCGGCCTGCACGACCGGGTGGCCGGGCCCGGCGATGAAGTCCACCGGCGCGATTGTGTCCGTGCCGTACGCCAGCGCGGCGACCGCCACGGGGCCACCGACGCGGTAGACCTTCTCGATGCCGAGCATGTGCGCCACCGCGAGGGTGATCGGGGAGATGTCACCCGCCGGCCCGCCGTCCTTGCGGTACGGCGGCGGGCTCACGACCGTGATGTCTTTCGGGTCCACCCCCGCGACGATGGCGGGCACGGCGAGCATGATGAGCGACGAGAACAGCACCGCCGAGCCGCCCGGCACGAGCAGGCCCACCGGCGAGATCGGGGTCCAGCGCAGCCCCAGCCGTGCCCCGGCGATGTCGACCGGTTCGCTGTCGCACGGGCGGATGTGTTCCTGATAGGCGCGGACATTGGCGATCGCCTGCTCGATCGCGGCACGCAGGCCGCCGGCCAGCGACGCGTCGGTGTCCGCGAGTTCCTCGGCCGAGACGCGCATCCGCGTGGCGTCATAGCTGGGATCGGTGAACGCGCGCATGTGGTCCCCGACCGCGTCGTCGCCGCGCGCCCGCACGTCGGCGATCAGCTCCGCCGCCACCGACGACCACCGCCCGGACGCGTCGGTCGCGGCGCGGAGTTGCGCGAGCTTCGCCTCGCCGTCGGCCAGTCCGGCCGGGGTCGTCACATCGAACACAGGGAGCATGGCGGTTCCTTCGCGGTTCAGTGCCCCACCGCCGGCGTGCCCAGGCGCGGGGTCAGCTCCGCGAGCAGGGCCTGCAGCGTCGCCGCGTCCTTCGCCTCGGCGTTCAGACGCAGCAGCGGCTCGGTGTTGCTCGCGCGGACGTTGAACCACCAGCCGCCCGGCAGCGCGGCGCCCTGTCCCGACCAGCAGTCGATCGTCACGCCGTCCAGCTCGTCGACGAGGTCCGCCCCGCCGCCGAAGTCTTGTTTCAGCGACTCGAGCACGGCGTCCTTGTCGTCGCAGGTGAAGTTCTGTTCGCCGGACTGCGGGTACTTGCGGAACGGCGCGATGAGCGCGCTGAGCTTCGCATCCGTCGACCCGAGCATGCCCAGCGCCACGGCCAGCAGGATCGCGCCCGAGTCGGCGAAGCTGTTGTCCTTGAAGTAGAAGTGCCCGGACAGCTCGCCGCCGAAGCTGCCGTCGCTATCGCGCAGGGCCTGCTTGATGTTGACGTGGCCGACCTTGCTGCGGACCGGCTTGACGCCCAGCGCGGTGATCGTCTCTTCCACGGCCTTGGAGCTGCGCAGGTCGTAGACGATCGGCCCACCGGGGTGCATCTTCACAAACGTCTCGGCCAGCAGCGCGGTCAGGTGGTCGCAGCCGCACAGCTCGCCCTGGTCGTCGACGAGCATGCACCGGTCCGCGTCGCCGTCGAAGCACGCCCCGAGGTCGCAGCCGTGCTCGCGCACGCCCTGCTGGGTCGGGACCATGTTCTCCGCGACCAGCGGGTTGGGCTCGTGCGCCCACTGGTCGGTGTAGGTGTCGTTGACCGCGATGACTTGGAGGTTCTCGATGCCGTTGAAGACCTTTTCCAGGAGGGTGGTGCCCATGCCGTTGGAGCAGTCAACAAACAGCTTGATCGGCTTGGCGAGCTTCGGCTGGAGGAAGCCCTTGATGTGCTCGGCATACGCGTCCCAGATGTCGTGGGACTCGAGCCCGCCGCGCGGCTCGGGGCAGGCGTCGCCGCCGTCCTCGAGCTGCTGGGCCATGTCGCGGATGGCTTCGAGGCCGCTGCCCATGCCGATGGGCTTCGCCTCGGCCCGGCTGATCTTGAAGCCGATGTAGTCGATGGGGTTGTGGCTCGCGGTGCACTGCACGCCGCCGACCGCGCCCAGGTGCGGGATCGCGAAGTACTGCACGGAGGTGTCGCACTTGCCGATGTCGACGACGTCCATCCCCGCGGCACGGATGCCGGAGATCAGCGCCCCGGCCATCGACGGCGCCGCCGGCCGGTGGTCGCGCGAGACCACGACCTTGCCGGGCCCGTCGTTCTCCTGCTTGAGCAATTCGGCGGTGGCGTAGCCGACCTTCCACGCGTCGTCCTCGTTGAGGGGGTCAGGGTAGAGGGCACGGACGTCGTAGGCCTTGAAAATCTTCTCGATCATGGCGGGCTCGGGGTCGTGGGGGCTCGGTCCAAGACCGCCGATGATACCGGCAGCTGGGGGCCCCGTGGTGACGCTCGTGTTCAGCCGCTGCACGGGATGCCGCCGCCGCCGGGCCGGGACCGCCGCGCCGCTACAATGACGCGATGAGCGGACGGTTTGTCTTCATCGGGATCGCGGTCAGCATGGCGGCGCTGGTGCTCGCGGCGTCGGTCTTCCTCGGCCCCCCGGCCGGGACCGAAGACCGCGTTGGCGACGACGAGCCCGGCGTCGGTGCATCGATCCCCACCCAGCGCCCCGACGACAACGCCGGCACCATCGGCCTCCAGGCCGAGGACTGGACCTACCAGGTCATCGAGACCATCGGCGACGACAAGACCCGCATCACCCTCCTCAGCGCCGCCGCCGCCAACACGCACGGCCAGGGCATCACCCACCTCGTCCGGCCGCAGTTCCACGTCATCACGACGACCTACGCCGAGCGCCAGACCGGCGTCGATGCGCAGGGCCGGCCGGTCACCGAACGCTACGCCACCGGCGGGCGCGCGATGATCCTCACCGCCGACACCGCCGACATGGAGATGGACGGCAACCAGCCGCAGCGCGGCGTGTTCCAGGGCAACGTCCGCATCACCCTGCTCGACGCCGAGGGACGCGCCCCGGTCATCAACGAGGACGACCCGCGCTTCGGCATCTACACCGACGTCCAGCGCATCTTTATCGACGGCGACACGCGCTTCGGCCTCGACACCAACGACGTCCGCAGCGACGCGCCCGTCCATGTCACCTCGCTGCAGGCCGACTTCTACGGTGTCGGGCTCGTGCTCAAGTACAACACCGCCCGGCAACGCATCGAGCAGCTCGTCGTCAGCGAAGGCCGCTACCTCATGTACGACGCCGACGCCGCAGGCCCAGCCACCGCGCTCGACGACGCCCCGATCGGCGACCGCCCCGCCCCACCGGACGCCGACGACGGCAACAGCCCCGACGCCGATGCGGAACCTCGCGGGCCGAGCCAGTTCTACCTCGCGACTTTCAGCGACAACATCATCGTCCGCGACACCGACCGCGCGGTCCTCGGCGGGGATGCGCTGCGCGTCCGTTTCTCCCTCGGCACCGAGGCGGTCACCCCCGAGATCGAGCCCGTCCCTACCGAGCCCGTCCCTACCGAGCCCGTGTCGCACCGCCTGCCCAGCGCGCTGCCCGGCCTGCGCTACGCCCAGACCGGTGGCATGCAGCCGCCGCCCCTGCCCCCGCCGTTCAACCCCGCGCTCGTCCCGCAGGGCAACCGCGACCGCACGCTTTACCATACCGCGCCCGAGGACAGCGTCGTCATTACATGGACCGGCCCGCTCCGCCTGGTGCCGCTGGATGAACAGCCCGACGACCTCGTGGACGACCGCGATGTCGCTGTCGAGCTCACCGGCACCGACGCCTTCGCGATGGCGATGAAGGACGGCGAGACCACCCGCATCCTCGCGGCCGAGCTGTCCTACACCCTCTCCAGCGAGTTTGTCGCCGTCGCCGCTGACGAGCAGCAGCCCCTGGCCATCTTCTCCTCCGACGCCGGCACCCTCACCGGCAAGCCCGGCACGCGCATGACCGTCGATCTCCAACGCGGCACCGCCACGGTCCACGGCCCGGGCACCCTCACGCAGCAGCCCGACGAGGAGGGCAAGCAGCTCGTCCTCACCTGGGCCGACCGGCTCGACATGGACCTCTACACCCAGGCCCGCACCCGCGACGCCGACGACGACGATGCCCGGCGCGGCGGGCAGACCCGCGTCACCGGCATCCGGAACGCGACCTTCCGCGGCGGCGTCACCGCGACCCACCCCGACTTCGACCTCGAAGCCGACCAGCTCGCCGTCACCTTCAAGCAGCCGGACGACGACGCCGGCATCAAGAACGAGCCCAACCGCATCGTCGCGACCGTCGACGTCTCGGTGTTCGCACGCGGCGACGCCGAGGACGAGACTTTTGACATCCAGACGCAGTCCCTGACCATCACGCTCCGCAACGATATCGACGGCAAGCCCTACGCCGACACGATGCGCGCGATCGGGCAGGTCCACATCACCCGCCCCGGCTCGGTGATGACCTGCCACCGGCTGGACGCCACCCTCGCCCCGCCCAGCGAGTCGGAGGCCGGGCCCGACGACCCCGCCGACGAGCCGCGCTTCGCGCAGGTCCGCTCGGTCGTCGCCGTCGGCGAGGTGCAGGCCGAGATCCAGCACGACGGACGGCACATCAACCTCGTCGCCGACCACCTGATCGGCGACGTCGCCGCCGACCGCCTCACGCTCTACGCGACCGAGGAAGGCGAACTCGCCGAGGTGATCGACGTGGTCGAGGACCGCTTGCTCCGCGGCCGGCATATCGAGATGGACGACCAGGCCCAGCTCGTCCGCGTCGAAGGGGCCGGGGCTATGGCCGCCCGCATGGAAGACCCCGACCTGCCCGGCAACGCCGACGCGCGGATGACCATCGACTGGCAGCGCTCCATGCAGTTCAACAACGATACCGGACGGGCCGAGTTCCACGGCTCCGTCGTCGCCGAGACCCGCCGCACCGCCGACACCTCCGACCTGTCCTGCGACGACCTGGACATCTGGTTCACGCAGCGCGAAGACGACCCGGCCGACGCGATCGAGGCCGCGGCCGACGACAACGCCAGCGATGTCCTCGCCCTCGACGCCGGCGGGCGCGACGTCCGCAAAGCCATCGCCACCGGCAGCGTCCGCTTCGTCGCCGCCACCCGCGCCGCCGAAGCGCCCGACCAGCCCCACTCCCGCGTCACCATCACCGGCCCCGAGCTGGTCTTCACCAACCAGCCCACCGACGACGAAGGCAACGCCCTCGCCACCCCCATCGAAACCGTCGTCGTCAACGGCGAGGGCTGGATGCTCATCGAAGACTACACGCCCGACGACGACACCGACCGCCCCGAAGCCGACAGCAACCGCATCACCTTCTCCGGCAAAGGCCAGACCGCCTTCCTCTGGCAGACGCAGATGCAGCTCGACGCCCGCGCCAACACCGCCACGTTCGACGGCGGCGTCCGCATGGCCCACGACCCGACCCCCAACGACCGCGCCAACCACGACGACATGCACATGGACTGCGAGCAGCTCATCGCCGACATGCACGACACCGGCGGGCTGGGCGTCTGGATGTCCGACACCGCCCCGCAGCCGGAGATCAGCGTCGTCACCGCTCAAGGCCCGCTGCGCATCCTCCGCGCCGGCCGGGAGATCCGGGGCGACCACCTCCGCTACGTCGAGGCCGACCAACGCGCCGACATCTGGGCCGACCCCGACCGCGACGTCATCCTGCAGGAAGAGTCCCGCCCCGCCCCCGTCCGCTGCGGCCGGGTCATCTGGGACCTCGCGAACAACCGCATCGAGATGCGCGAGTCGCGCGGCGGCGTCGCCCCCGCGGAGCGGTAAGCCCACATCACCGGACGGGGTGTCTCGTTGTAGGGTGGGTGGAGCGCGTCCGCGAGCGATACCCACCGAGACGGCACCAACACCATCGGCAGCGCCCCGCCGCGTGTGACGCGGCGGCTATTCGATCACGCTTGTATTGGCCCGCCGCAATCGCCGACGCATCGCACACGGCGGAACCCAACGCCCCTACTTCTTCTCGACCTGATACCGCGGGAACAGCGCCTCGCCCTTCTCGATCGGCGTGCCGGGCTGGAGCTGCCCCCACTGCACCCACGCGGCCAGGTCGCCCCGGCCCTTGTCTTTCAACCGCTCCGCGTAGTGCCCACACCCGATCCGCGACCAGAACTGCTCGCACTTGTCGGGGATGAACGGCCAGAGCAGGACGGACGCGATGCGCAGGGCCTCGGCACATGAATACAAGATTGTTTCAAGTTCTTCCCGAGTATCTCCATCTGCAGCAATCCGAAAAGGCTCGGTTTCCTCGATATATGAGTCGACCAACCGGACGACATCAATCGCACAGTCGCCAGCTTGTGCCAGCTTAAGGGTATCCATACCATTCTGAAATCCGGTAAGCAGCACACCTAGCGGTGTTCCTGTTGCCAAGTGCATGTGTCGATAGTCAGACGCAAATCCAAACATTCCATCTAACTTTTTAGCCGTCATTGCAGCAACTCGTGAACTAGAGTTACCGATTTTCTTTGAAAGATCGCTGTTGTAAACCTCCACAAACAGGTCCGGCGAGAACGCCGAGTCGGTCGTGCCCAGCGGCCCGCGGGTCGCGAGGAAGTAGCGGAGCGCATCCAAGCCGAACTCGTCGACATAGTTATCGATCGCCGCGGGGTCAAGGAAATTGCCCAGGGATTTGCTCATCTTCTCGCCGGACTCGCTCACCCAGTAGCTGTGCGTGTAGACCAACTGGTTGTTGCGGACTTCTTCGCCCCAGACCCACGCGTAGCCATCGCACTTGCTCAAGGCCATCTGCAGCGCCGGCCAGATCGCGGCGTGGAACCACAGGATGTCCTTGGCGATGAAGTGTGTCGCGCCGCTCTCCCAGTAGTGCCGGCGGTCGTCGTCGTCCACATACGTCAGGTAGTTGAACAGCGCGTCGATCCAGACGTAGATCGTCTGCCCCCCGGAACTATCATCGCCGGGCACGGGGATGCCCCATCCGTTGGACCCCGTGCGGCTGATCGGGATGTCGTTCGCTTCCTTGATCCGGTTGACGATCTCGTTCTTCCGCGCTTCGGGCTGGACGTACGAGCCCCTGTCCGAACCATCACGCTCGGCGTAGAACTTCAGCAGGTCGTCCCGGTACTTCTCGAGCTTGAAGAAGTAGTTCTTCTCCGCCTTCTTGACCAGCGGCTTGCCGTTGACCGGGGACTTGTAGTCGTACTCCTTGGCCTTGTTCTCCGGGACGTATTCCTCCTGCCCCGCGTCGTACCAGCCGGTGTACTCGCCGGCGTAGACATCGCCCGACGCGATCAGCGCGGCGACGTACTCGGTCACCTTCGCCTTGTGCCGGTCGGAGGACGTCCGCACGAAGTCGTCGTTCGTCATCTCCAGCTTGGCGAACACATCCCGGAACGCCGCGGCGTTCTGGTCGGCCCACTGCTGCGGGCTCAGGCCGTGCTCCGCCGCCTTGTCGCTGACCTTCGCGGCGTGCTCATCGACGCCGGTGAGGAAGAACGTGTCGTCCCCGCGCAGGCGGTGGTACCGCGCGACGACATCCGCGACCATCGTCGTGTAGACGTGCCCGAGGTGGGGCTTGTCGTTGACGTAGTAGATCGGGGTCGTGACGTAGAACGGCTTGCGGTCGTGCGTACTCATAGGGCGGGGATTGTAAGGGATTGGGGGAAGGATCGAGGGGTGGGGAGCGAGGATCGAGAGCAAGACGTAAGGTGGGTGGAGCGAGTCCGCGAGCGATACCCACCACGACCAAACGAGCTGGATCGGTGGCACCTTAGATCGCGATCAACCGAATCAGCAGCAGCACCGCGCCCCCAACCGTCACCGGCAGGACCACGAGGTACAGAAACAGCAGCCCGATCAGCAGCCGACGCTCGACCCGCGCGGACACGCCGACAAACCCACCTTCATCCCAGGCGTGGCCACACTCCGGGCATCGGTCGGCGACGGCCCCCGTCTTCGAATAGCCACAGCCCCGGCACATCCACGCCGCTGAGCGCCGATGACGACTCGCTATCAGTATCACACAGAAGAGCGGGCCTAGCACGACTAGGCCGACGAGAAAGAAGACAAGGAGGGTGCCGAAGGTCTCCATGCCCTAATCCTATCGAGCCGCACATCCTACATCCGCCATTCTTACAATGCCCGGCATGGGCAAGGGCCGGGACATCGTGTACGCGGCGGGGCTGACGCTCGCGTCGCCGGTCTGGGGCTGGAAGCTGCTGCGCACCGGCAAGTGGCGGACGGACTGGTCCGCGCGGATGGGCCGGGGATCGATGCTCGAAGCACTGCCGGCCAAGCCGGCGGGGGTGAGACGCGTGCTGATCCATGCCGTGAGCGTCGGCGAGGCGGCGCTGATCCGCGGGCTGGTGGACGAACTGCTCGCGCGCGATGCGACGCTCGAACTCGTGATCGCGTCCACCACCAACACCGGCGCGGACCGCGCCCGGGCGATGTACGGCCGGCTCGACCGCGTCCGCTGCACCCGCTACCCGCTGGACTTCTCAGGCGCGGTCGCGCGGTTCCTGGATCGCGTCCGGCCGGACCTGGTCGCGACCGTGGAGCTGGAGGTCTGGCCGAACTTCACCGACGCGTGCGCTGCGCGTGGCGTCCCGCTGGTCGTCGTCAACGGCCGGCTGAGCGAGAACAGCTTCCGCGGCTATCGCAGGGTACGCGGGCTGGTCGCGCCAACGTTCGCGAAGCTGACAAAGGTCGCGGCGCAGACCGAGGCGTACGCCGAGCGGTTCCGGGCCCTGGGCGTCCCGGCCGAGCGGGTGGAGGTGCTGGACACGATGAAGTGGGACGCGGCGGCCATCGAGCCGGCGGAGGGTGTCGCGGGTGCGGACGCTATCGCGGCCGAGCTGGGTCTCGACCGGAGCAAGCCGGTCGTCGTCGCGGGTTCCACTGGCGACGGCGAGGAGCAGGTGCTGATCGAGGCGTTGTCGGGCTGGCGCGAAGCGTTGCCGGGGACGCAGCTCGTGCTCGTGCCACGCAAGCCCGAGCGGTTCGACGCGGTAGCCCGGCTCGATGCGGGGATGGTCCGCCGGTCGTCGGAGCGGCCTGGGGAGGGGCCGGTCTTCCTGGTGGACACGATGGGCGAGCTTCGCAAGGCGTACGCCCTCGCGGATGTCGCGGTGGTCGGGCGGAGCTTCAACGGCTGGGGCGGGAGCGACCCGATGGAGCCCGTCGCGCTGGGCGTGCCGACGGTCATCGGCCCGGACCACAAGAACTTCACGGATGCCGTCGCGGCGCTGCGGGACGGCGGCGGGATCGTCGTCGCCGAAGCGGGGCCGGAAGCGTTGCGTGACGCGGTGCTTGCGCTGCTCACGGACCGCTCACGCGCGGCCGACCTGTCCGACGCCGGCCGGGCCGTGATCCGCGCGCGACAGGGCTCGACCCGCCGCCACGCGGACATGATCCTCGGTATGCTTAGGGATTCGCGGTGACTTGCCCAGGAGGGGAACGCCGCGTGTGACGCGGCGGCTATTCACACGCGTCAGAACACCTTGAGCGCCTCCCGATCGACACACCCCCCCATGCCTTCGACCGAACTCCGCCAGACCGTGTTGCGTGATGCCCGGCGGGTCGTCGTCAAGGTCGGCTCACAACTCATCTCGAAGCAGACGCCCGGCGGGCCGGGGCTGGACACGGCGGTGCTGTCGTCGCTGCTGTCGCAGATCAAGCAGCTCCGGGAGGAGGGGCGGGAGGTCGTGTTGGTGTGCAGCGGCGCGATCGCGGCGGGGTGCGCGGAGCTGGGGCTCGGC
The DNA here is from genome assembly GCA_030425705.1 of Phycisphaerae bacterium. GTDB lineage: Bacteria > Planctomycetota > Phycisphaerae > Phycisphaerales > Phycisphaeraceae > JAHQVV01. Next base: position 440,614 of record JAUHZU010000001.1, on the reverse strand, counting down.
AAGCGGCCGACGGACGTCGCGACGCAGCAGGCCGTCGCCGCGGTCGGGCAGCGCAAGCTCATGGCGCACCTGCACACGGCCGCGAAACGCCGGGGCATGGCGGTGGGCCAGGTCCTGCTCACCCGCGCGGACTTCGACGACCGCGGGCGGTTCCTGAACATCCGCAACTGCATCACGACGCTGCACGGGATGGATGTCCTGCCGGTGCTCAACGAGAACGACACCGTCGCGGTGGACGAGCTGCGGTTCGGGGACAACGACATGCTCGCCGCGCTGACCGCCAACGCGCTGCGGGCCGACGCGTTGATCCTGCTGACCAGCGCGGATGGCCTGCTGGACGGCGACGACCACGTGATCGACCTGTGCGACGACCCGATCGCGGCGCAGCAGCACGCCCGGCAGACGCAGAGCGCCTGGGGCACGGGCGGGATCGCGGCGAAGCTCGACGCGGTGCGCGTCGTTTGCGAGGCCGGGGAGCTGGCGGTCATCGCGCCCGGCCGACGGAAGCACGTGCTCACCGACCTGCTGCGGGGCGAGCGGATCGGGACCGTGTTCTCAAGCCCGGCCCGGTCGAAGAAGCTCGACAGCCGGGAGCGCTGGATCGCGCTGACCGCCCGGCCCGCGGGCACCGTGACCGTGGATGAGGGCGCGGCCCGGGCCCTGACGACGCGCGGCAAGTCGCTGCTGGCTTCGGGCATCACCGAGGTCACCGGCCGGTTCGACCGCGGCGACGTGCTGATGGTCCGCGACCTCAACGGCCGAGAGCTGGCCCGCGGGCTGAGCAACTACACCGCCGACGAGCTGGCCCTCATCAAGGGCAAGCAGTCCGCGCAGTTCGAGAAGCTCCTGGGCCGGCCCGCGTACACGGCGGTGGTCCACCGGGATAATCTTGTCGTGGTTTCAGGCGGGGAAGATTGAACCACGGAGATCACGGAGGGAAGTAAGGCAGTTTTTGCCACAGATACACACAGATAAACACGGATTCAGAAAATCCTCAACCTGTTCTGTATCTCTAGGGTTGAATCCCTTGCCTTGATCCGTGCCCATCTGAATCCATCCGTGGCTAAACTCCCGACGCCTTCCACACCCGCGGGTACTTGCCCACCGGCCATTCGTAGTCGACGTCCGGGTCGTTGCCGAAGGTTCGGCCGGCTTGTCTGAGGTTGTCCCAGTGGGCGACGGCGTGGGGGTTGAGCCCGTCGCTGGGGGTGGGGTCGGGGTGACGCCAGCAGGCTTCGCCGGGGTCGTGGTCGGTGAGGCCGAGCGTGCACTTGAAGGGTTTCTCTGAAGGCATGGCTTCTTCGAGCCCGCGCCGGGTACAGGCGAGGCAGATGACCGAGCCGTGGTGGCCTTCGGTCATCGGGTTCTTCTGCTCGGGGTCGTAGGCGTCCCAGTCCGTGCCGCAGAAGTCGCAGGAGATAATGAAGCCGTCGGGCGTGGTGCGTTGCATGGGGGTAGGAAGGATAGTGGAATGGCGTATGTGAATAGCCGCCGCGTCACACGCGACGGGGTTCTGGTGGTACGGCCCGGCACGCGCCGCGTGTGACGCGGCGGCTATTCTCAAAGGGATTGTACCGCGCGGGCGGGAACGCTTTAGTCGCTGCGGCGGTTCAGCAGGCCGAACTGGTACTCGAGCTGCAGGACGTAGTGCGGGTCGGCGGCCTCGATGTCCGGGCCGGTCGCGGTCCAGCGGTAGAGCGCTTCGAGCAGCCGGCTGTCCCAGTCCTCGTAGCCGGTGCCCTCACCCAGGACCTCGGCCTCGACAACGCGGCCCTGGTTATCGAACACGACACGCACAAAGGTGTCGCGGGGGATCGCGGTGAGGCGGGAGGTCGTCGACCCACGTCGGATGCGCGAGGTGTTGACACGTACGCCTTCGCCCACGAGTACACCGCCCTCTTCGAGGCGCAGCCGGTCGGGCGTCTCGTCGGTCGGGTCGGCCTCGGCGTCGTCGCGCGGGGCGCGGGTGGTCTGCTGCTCCTCGCTGGGGTTGCTCGGCGGGACGGGGTCGCCCTCGGGCCGGTCGCTGTCTTCCTCGGCGGGGTCGGGGTTGGCGGTGGTGGCCTGGTCGTCTTCGTCGGCGTCGCCCGCGCCGTCTGTCTCGGCGGGGTCCTCGGACGGGTCGTTGTCCGTGGGCGTGTCGCCGGCCGAGTCTTCCATCACGTCGGACGCCTGGTCCGAGTCGTTGTCGTCGGGGTTCGTCTCGTCGGTGTCGCTGTCGCGTTCGGCGGGGGTCTGTGAGTCGGTGTCGCTGTCGGTGTCGGGGGCATCGGGGTCGGCGTCGGATTCGACAGCGCGGTCGCCGGGGCGGGTGGGCCGGTCGTCGCGCTCGGCGTCGTCGGGGCGGACAGGGTTGTTGTCGGGCGCGTCGGGCGCGGGGTTCGGCCGGCCTTCGCGGGGCATGGGCAGGTCGTCGGCGTTGCCGTCGAGCCCGTCGACGCGTTCGGGCTGCCGGGCGTTGGGGTCGAGCGGCCGGGGCGCGGTGTGGGTGTCGGGCGCGTCGGGCACGGGCGGCCGGGGGCGGGCGTTGTTCTGGGGTTGGGTCTCGACGGGGTTGGCCGGGTCGCTTTCCGCGCCGCCGGGCTGCAGCGCGATGGCGGGCGGGGCCGGGGGCCTGGGCTCGCGGACGAGGGCGGCGTCGGGGTCCGGGTCGAGGATGTTCTGGATCGCGGGCTGGATCGTCTCGGACAGCCGGGCCATGTGCTGCTCGACCCGGTCGTGCTCGATCCACGCGATGGTGAGCCGGGGGTCGTTGTCCGGCTCGCCGAGTTCGGGCTCGGGGTCTGCGGCCGGGCGGAGGGTGATCGGGATCGCGAAGGTGTTGTTGTCTTCGAAGGGCCCTTCGTCGATCGTCTGGCCGTGGTCGGCGACGAGGATGAGGTGCCAGGCGCCCGGCTCGAACTGCGGCTCGTTGGGGACCGTGACAAACACCGTCCCCCCCGTGTGCTGCGACTGCGCGGCGATCGGCTCGCTTGCAGGGGCGACGGTCAGCAGCGTGTCGGCCGGGTCGAGCGTGTCGTCGCGCGAGAGGTAGACCGCGTCGTGCCGGGGCGTTTCACAAGCCACCGAACCGAGGTTGGCGACGGACCACTGGAGGGCAAACGGATCGCCGAGCGTCGCGCCACGGGGCGACACGGCCGAGGCGACGACGAGGTCCGGCAGGTTCGTGTCGACCAGCTCGATCTCGGCGGTGTAGAGCCCGGCGGAGAAAGACGGCTGGTCGAGCACCTGGTCGGCGTCTGCGGCGAGGATCAGGTGGTACACGCCGGCCGGGACGCGGGGCAGGTCCAGCGACACCCGGCGGTGGGTGTACGCGTCGCCGGGCGCGAGCGGGGACCGGCGGGCGAAGCTGCGCAGCGGCAGGTCGTGCTCGTCGAGGATGGCGTCGGTGGAGAGGTACACGCGGTCGTGCCAGCCGCCCCGGCCGTCGGGCGTCGAGGCCCAGCCGGGCCCGCGGTTGGTGGTGGTGTAGGAGAAGAAGGCGGTGCCGCCGAGGACGGCTTGCTCGGGGAGGTTGGCGGTGGTGATCCGGAGTTCGGGGCGTTGCGGGCCGGTGATGTAGATGGGGGCGGCGCGGGTGTTGTTGCGGGGGTTGGCGTCGTCGGGGAGGTTCTGGTCGGTGTCCAGTTGCACGATGAGCTGGTACGGGCCGTCCGCGTCGCTTGGTAGATGGAAGTTGAACGCGATCGAGCCGTGCTCACCCGGGGCATTGCGGAGGTGGATGAAGTCGTGCGCCGCGGCGATGGTGTCGTGTTCATCCGGCGTGCGGTCGCGCGAGAGCCAGAGCACGGTGTTACAAGATGCTTTGGCGGCATTCGGGCCGTCGTAGCGTGTGACCGCATCGACCCGGATCAGTTCGCCGGCCCGGGCATGCGCGGGCGCATCCACCGACACCACCCGCAGGTCGGACGCCGGTTGGACAGGCCCCATCTCGCCCCCCAACAACACCAGCGGCAGCGCCGCGATGTGCAGCACCACCGCCAGCGCAAACGCGATCGGCAGGGTCGGGTTGAATCCGCGGTGTGCCATAACTCACTCTAGGACCCTATCGGGTCAGACGCCCCTACCGCCCGCCGGTTTCGCCGTCGCCGAACTCGGGGAAGCGGATTTCCTCGATCCCCGCCCGACGGATCCGCCCGAGCAGCTGCTGGTACAGCTCGACCCGGTCCAATTCACCCTCGCCGGACTCCACGGTCAGCACCACCGGCGGCAGGTCCGGGCGGTCGGCCATCGCCTCCAGTTCGGCGTCCAGCTCGTCGTCCGGCACCACCCGGCCGTCGATCACCACCCGGCCCGCCCGGTCCAGCACGACCAGCACGATCGCGTCCGTCTCCGCCGCCCCGCCCCCCGACACCGACGCCAGCGCCAGGCCCGAGGTCTTCACCTGCACCAGCACCACCATCGCGTAGATGAAGAACGTCAGCAGCAGGAACACCACGTCGATCAGCGGCATCAGGTCGACGCGGGGCGACAGGTCGTATCGGCGGGCTCGACGCATCGCCCTATTCTAACCGGCCCGGCCCCCGAACCGTCGGGGCCTTGACGTATCCGGGGGATCGGCCATACTGGCACGGACACGGGCGCTCGCCCCGCGATTCATCCACCTCTACTCCAGCATTGGGGCCGACGCCATGGCAGACGACAAACCCGAAGAAACCCCCGACTCCCCCGGCACGGACCAGGCCCCGCCGACGCCCGAGCCCGCCGCCCCGGCCGCGCCCGCCGAGACCATCAGCGGTGCCGACCTCCCCGACGACGCCAAGACCATGGGCATGCTCTGCCACCTGCTGGGCATCACGATGATCGGCTCGCTCATCATCTGGCTGGTCAAGAAAGACGACCACCCCTTCATCGATCAGGAAGGCAAGGAAGCGACCAACTTCCAGATCCTGGTCTTCATCGCGTACTGCGTCTGCTCGGTGATCGCCGTCATCACCTGCGGGATCGGAAGCATCCTCTACCTGCCGGTCTGGATCTGCGCCCTGATCTTCTGCATCATGGGCGGGCTCAAGGCGAAGGAGGGCGAGGCCTACCGCTACCCGATCAACATCCGCTTCATCAAGTAGCGGCATCCGACCCCATCTGATCCACCGACCGATCCACCCCGTTGGCGAGAAACGCGTTGGAAGACATCCCCGAAGGCAACCCGATGCACAGCTACGACCCAACGCAGCCGCCCCCGCCGCCACCGGCCCCGGGCGCGCCGGGCCAGCCGCCTCAACAGCAGGGCTACGCCGCGCGGCCGGCCATGCCCAAGAAGCCCGGCAAGCTGACAGCGGTAGGGATCATCATGCTCGTCTCGGGCATCTTCAACTGCCTCACCGGATTCGCCCTGATCTTTGGATGCTGGACCGCGGTCCTCACGCCGCTGCTCCTCACCGCGGGCATCCTCGAGATCGTCCATTCGACCAAGCTGCTCAAAGACCCCATCGAGGTCTACAAGCCCGCGACCGGCATCGCCATCCTCGAGATCTGCTGCATCCTGGGCTGCAGCGTCTACGCGCTGGTCGCCGGCATCCTGAACCTGGTCTTCTGGGGCGACCCGGAGGTCAAGCAGTACTACCGCGACGTCGCGATCGCCCGGGGCTACCAGCCGCAGGTCTGATCCAACCGACATGCCTCACCACGAAGCCCACGGTTCCAACCGTGGGTTTTCTTTGCGCGTGATGCCACCCGCTTACCCGCGCAGCGAGGCCCACGCGGCGCGGACCGCGGCGTCCGGCGTGTCGTCCACCACGCTGACCGCACCCATCGCGTCGGGCAAGACCAGCCGGACCCGGCCGTCACGCACCTTCTTGTCCGAGCGCATGACTGCTAGCAGCGCGTCCTCCGGCACGAGCCGGTCGCTGGACGTGGGCAGGCCGATCCGATCGAGCAACCGCTCCAGCCGGTCCAGCACCGCCGGCTCGCAACGCCCCGCGTCGACCGCGAGACGCGCCGCGGCGACCATCCCCAGCGCGACCGCCTCGCCGTGGCTGTACGGGTCGGCCGACGGGTCCTGCGTCGCCTCGATCGCGTGGGCGAACGTGTGGCCGAAGTTCAGGTGCGCCCGGACGCCCTGCTCGGTCTCGTCCTCCTGCACGACCGCCGCCTTGATCGCCACGTTCCGCCGGATCAACTCAACCAGCGCGTCACGCTCAAGCCCGAGGACCGCGTCGAGGTTTGCGTCGATCCAGTCGAATAGCCCGGCGTCGCGGATCACGCCGTGCTTCACGCACTCGGCCAGCCCGCCGCGCAGGTCGCGCGGCGGCAAGGTGGCCAGCGTGTCCGGGTCGATCAGCACTAGCGCGGGCTGGTGAAACGCGCCGACCAGGTTCTTGCCCTGCCGGGTGTTGACGCCCGTCTTCCCGCCGACCGACGCGTCGACCATCGCGAGCAGCGTGGTCGGGCACTGGACAAACGGCACGCCGCGCAGCAGCGACGCCGCCGCGTACCCCGCCACGTCGCCGGTGATCCCCCCGCCGACCGCGACGACAGGGCTGCGGCGTTCCATCCGGTGTTCGAGCATCGTGTCCAGCAGCCCGGCGACGGTGTCAAGGGTCTTGCTCGACTCGCTCGCCGACATCGAGCAAACCGCGGCGTCGTAGCCGGCGTGTTCTAGCGCTTCGTGCACGGCCCGGCCGTAGGTGGATCGGATGTTCTCGTCGGCGACGACGGCCGCGCGCTCGTGGGGCACGACCGCGCGCACGCGCTCGCCGGCCTGCGCGAGCGCGCCCGGCTCGATCACGATGTCGTACGCATGGTGCGGCAGTGTCAGCTTGACCGTCGGCATGGCGGGCAGTGTAGCGGATGCAAGCGTGCCACTACCGTCGCGTCCTACATGCGCCGCCGCACAAACAACCCGCCTGAGCGCCTGACCGCGCCGCGGATCTCCAGCATCGTCAGCTCCGCCTGCACCTGACCGGCGGGGAGCCCGGTCCACGCCGCGATCTCGTCCAGCGAGCGCGGCTCGGTCAGTGTCGCCAGAATCGCTTCACCGGCCGGTCGCTCGGCCGAGATTGCGTCGGCGGGTTCATGGCCTTGCGTATCACTTGCGTTGGGGGGCCGAGTGTCTGCAACTTGTGTCGCGGCCGCGAGCATCGGCGCTTCGCCGCCGAGGATGTCGAGGATGTCCGACACGCCGGTGACGAGCCGGCCCCAGCCCTCGCGGATGATCTGGTGGCAGCCGTAGGCGTACGCCGAGTCCACCCGGCCGGGCAAAGCCATCAGCTCCCGGCCGTGCTCGTCGACGCACCGGCGTGCGGTGCTCAGCGCGCCGCTGCGCTTGCCCGCCTCGACGACCAGCACGCCCAGCGACAGGCCGGAGATGATGCGGTTGCGGCGGAGGAAGTTCTCCGGCCGGGGCTCGGTCTGCATCGGGAACTCGCTGACCACCGCGCCGCACACCCCGCCGTCCGCGACGATCTCGCGCAGCAGGCCGACGTGTTCGGCCGGGTAGGGCTTGGCCAGGCCCGAGCCGAGCACCGCGATCGTGCGCCCGCCGCCCGATGCGTCGCCGAGCTTCGCGGCGCGGAGCGCGCCCTCGTGCGCGGCAATGTCGATGCCGTACGCCCCGCCGGACACGACCGTGACCCCCGCGTGCGCCAGCCCGTTGGCGATCTGGTCCGCCTGCTCCCGGCCGTAGTGCGAGCACTTGCGCGACCCGACGATCGCCAGCGACAACGCGTCGCTCCGCGACAGCCGGCCCTTCACCCAGAGCACCGGCGGCGCGTCGGGGATCGGCCGGAGCAGCCCCGGGTAGCCCGGCGAGCCGATCGCGACGACCCGGGCGTGGTGCTTCGCCGCCAGTTCAAGCTCGCGGTCCGCGGGCCCGCCGGGCTCGGCCGCGTCGTCGATCGCGCGCTTGAGCTTGCCCGCGTTCTTCGGCGAGATGCCCTCGACCTCGCCGAGCAGCGCCGCGGCCGCACCAAGCACACCCTCGGCCGAACCGCACCGCTCGACCGCTCGGGCGATCCGCTTCGGCCCGAGCCCGCGCGTCAGCACCAGCGCAAGCATCGCCCGCGTCTCCGTATCACCGTCCCCTGGAACATCCCCGCGCACCTCAGCCATCCGGGAAATCTATCACAACCCGGCCACCCCCCGCGTCACGACCTGTCACCTCAGCCAGTCGTCACAAGCGAAAAAAAAGACTCCCACCCCCGAGAGGGGGCAGGAGCCGTAGGGTTCGTGTTCCGGGGCAACGGACTTAGCGTCCGCTCCGTCGAGTGGAGCTAACGTGCCCCGTTCCTACACGGATAACAGTCAGACACTGGACCACCTCGCTTTCGGAAAAGAGCTTTCCCAGCCGTCCCCCGCGTACAGCGGGGCGCCGGGGGATTGACGGCCGACGACGTCTCCGCCGACCACAGCGCCCATCGACCCACCCCAACGAGCGGGCCGACGGTCGGCCGGGTTATCCGGCGACGCCTGGTTCGGGGTTCTCCCGCCTCGACACGCCGCCGTCGTTCCCGACAGAGTGATTATCGGCGCGAAAGCGGAAAGGTCAAGCAGATAACTTCGAAGCTTGTAGTTTTTTGGCTTTCAATGCAATGATGCCGCAGTCGGCGCTGATCCTTGCAATTCAACCCGCCGACAAAACTCGGCAAGGTCCTTGTCGCTCCATGAGAACCCACCGTGTACCACTGCGGCATAGTCTTCAAGTAGGAACACCACAAAGTACTTCCCTTCGGACTCGCGGTGGATGAGCCAGCCCTCCGCGCCTTGGAGCGGGACATATCCACCGTCATCTTGTCGAGCCGCCATCACTCGCTTGTGTTCCAATGCGTACAGCGCCACATCAACAGCGTTGTCGATCTCGCCGAACTTAACCCACACCCCATCATCGTGGCCGGAGGTGTGAACGTGATAGCCGTCGGGGACAGAAAAGCCGCAGATCGGATACCCCGCTTTGAACTGGTGAGTTTGACCTTTGGTAAAGGTAACGGGCCCGGCCTTCTGCTTGAACAGTGACGCGACTGAGTTTTTCGTGTTGTTTACCAGCGTTCGCCACCAGGTCCCGGCTAACCGATGCGCGCAGCGACCGATTGATTTATCGACAGGCCAGAACTCGTCGCGTAACGGCTCGTCCAGTCGTTCATGGCTTATGACCCCGATGCCACCGCTCCGCCAGAGGTCCAGCACGAGAAAATCACCACAAGACCATGCAGCACCAATGATCAAGAAACCTGATTCGACGAACTCCGGATAATCATCATTGAACATGATGATCCCCTCCGGACGATCCAGATAATCACCGTCCCGTTCCATTGGTTTGAGCGGGATGGCTTCTGAGAACATTGAGATCAATGCCGGATCGATCTTGTGGCCTACCAACCAGTCCAAAAATTGTTCTGGTGCTTTACCAACCCGTCCTTCACAGCCCTGCCCCCAACGCCGAAGAGCTTTGTGGTAGAGCTTCGAATCCAGACGTAGCGCGGGCTTAGTACTTGGCTCGATCACGCGACCCATGCTAATGCGCAAAAGTCAAGAATGCACGACTCACTATTAGCGACCCAGAGATAAGTAGTGTTGCGCCCTACCGCTTCTTCCCCGTCAGGATCTTCCACTTGCGCTTGAACAGGTCCATGATGTGGTCGACCTCGGTCTGGGCGCTGGGGGTCCACTTGCACCAGTGCAGCTCGACCGGGCACTTAGCGCTGCGGAGCTGGTCACGGATGAAGCGGTTGACCCGGCGGAGCGGGATCTGCTCGATGTGCTCGTCCTTCAGCGGGATCGCGAGGACCGGCAGCTCGGGGTCGGGGATCAGGTACGCCATCGCGTCGGGCGACTCGGGGCCGGACGTGTGGTGGCCTTCGAGCAGGTACTCGACGGTCCACTGCCAGCCCTCGCCGGACCAGACCACGTCGCGGCTGATGCCTTCGTACTCTTCGACCGCGGTCATGATGCTGTCGATCGCCTTGCGGTGCGTCTCCTTGATGGGCTCGAGGAGCTGCTCGACCGTGGGCTTGTTCCAGCGGTCCTGCCAGGGCGAACGGGTGGTGTAGGTCGTTTTGCTCATGATGCGTGGCCCGGACGGTGCCGGGGCCGGCCCTGCTTGTCGGTGGTCTGCGGAGAATTCAGCGAGCCGAGCATGTTACCCGTAGGCCCCATAAAAAGCAAACCGGGACCGAAAGGCCACTGCCGCTAACCCCCTGTCGTCTAGGCACTAACAGCCGCTTGCCGCAGCCGAGCCCTCCTCTCTAGCCCCGGCCCGGCCGCCTTGCTGGTAAACTGTCCCGCCTGACGGGCTGCACACCATGCCGACACCGGTGCCACACCCGCCCGATCCATAACGCTCTGCCTGGAAACCCCCCATGTCGCGTGAAACCCAAGCCGGCTCTGCCCCGACCGGTACCGAGTTCGACCCGACCGGCTCGGTGATCCTGGTCGTCGATGACAACGCCCAGAACGTCGAGCTGCTCCAGGCGTACCTGGAGTCGATGCCCGTGGAGGTCTTGACCGCCTCGGACGGGGCCGAGGCCCTCGCGATGATCGAGGACCCGGCGACGCCCAAGCCGGACCTGGTGCTGCTGGACGTCATGATGCCGCGGATGTCGGGCTTCGAGGTCTGCCGGAAGCTGAAGGACGGCACGGCGACGCGGGACATCGCGATCATGATGGTGACCGCGCTCAATGAACTGGGCGATATCGAGCGCGGCGTCGAGGCGGGCACGGACGAGTTCCTGAGCAAGCCGGTGAACAAGCTGGAGCTGCTGACGCGGGTGAAGTCGCTGCTGCGGACGCGCAAGCTCCGCCAGTCGGGCGACGACAAGGACGCGTACATCCGGGACCTGGAGCGGATGCTCGAGCAGGGCCGGCGTCCCGACGCGGGCTGAGCGGCGGTGCTGCGGCCGAACGAAACCCCCTAACCGTTACAGACGTGCGCCGATCGGGCGTGCCCTGTCGCCTGCGCAGGCCGGGCGAGACGGTCTGTGCGGGCTGTGCGGGTTTCACGGGGCGGATCGGTCGCCGGGAGCGGAATTCCGGCCGCTGGGGTCAAAAGGACTTGCGTGGTGGTCGATCCTCTGAATACCGCGTGGTCGTGCCACGGGGTAAGCGACCGGCGTGGCCGGCCACTTCCTAGTCCACGGTGCAGGGGATGGTGCTCCGGGGTTCAACGAGTTCGGCCGATCTCGATGACGGCCACAACGGAGGTTAGAAAGATGAGTCGGATCAACAACAACATCAACTCTCTGGTTGCCCAGCGGATCGTGGGCCAGCAGAACCAGCAGCTCTCGCAGTCGCTCCAGCGGCTGTCGACGGGTCTGCGGATCAACCGCGGTGCGGATGACCCGGCGGGCCTGATCGCGAGCGAGGTGCTGCGTGGCGAGAAGGCCGCGATCAGCGCTGCGATCGGCAACGCCGAGCGTGCCGACCAGTTCGTCAACGTCGCCGAGGGCGGCCTGCAGGAGGTCAACGCCCTGCTCGTCGAGGTCCAGTCGCTCGTCGGCCAGTCCGCCAACGACGCCGGCCTCTCGACCGAAGAGAAGGAAGCGAACCAGCTCCAGATCGACAACATCCTGCAGACGATCGACCGGATCGCCTCGACCACGAGCTTCCAGGGCAGCAAGCTGCTCAACGGCAGCTTCGATTTCCAGATCACCGGCCAGGGCGCGAACGTTACCGACCTGCAGGTCAACAACGCCAAGCTCGGCGACGCCAACGTCGCCATCCAGACCCTGGTGACCCAGTCCGCCCAGCACGGCTCGCTGTTCCTCAGCGTCGGCGCCGCGGCCCTGGACCTGACCGCCGCCACCTCGTCGTTCTCCTTCGAGCTGGCCGGTGCCGAGGGTGCCAAGCAGTTCTCCTTCGGCTCGGGGGCCACCCTGGCGAGCATCGCGACCCAGATCAACTCGTTCACCGAAGTGACCGGCGTCTCGGCCGTCGCCTCGGGCAACTACATCGAGCTGAAGTCCACCGGCTTCGGCTCGGACGAGTTCGTCTCCTTCAATGTCACCAACGCCGGCGGCCAGACCGGCGGCGTCAAACTCGCCTCGGCGGGCAACGAAGCCGACCTGAACTCCGCCGCGGGCACCGCCTTCACGGCGATCACCACCGCGATCCGTGACGAAGGCCAGAACATCGCCGGCACGATTAATGGCGTGCAGGGCCTGGGCAAGGGGACGTCCCTGTCCATCAACAGCGAGACCCTCTCGGTCGACGTGACCCTCAACGCCACCGGTGCCCAGGCGCTGGGTGCCAGCACCGCGGGTACGATCACCGGCGGCGGCGCAAAGTTCAACCTCGGGGCCGAGGTCAACCTGAACAACCAGGTCCAGCTCGGCATCCAGGACGTCTCCAGCCGTTCGCTCGGCAAGGAGACCCTCGAAGGCACGGCCTACAACCTGGCCGACCTCGGCGGCGGCGGCGCGCTGAACGTCATCGACGGCGACCTCACCAAGGCCCAGGAAGTCGTCAGCTCGGCGATCAAGGGCGTCTCGATCCAGCGCGGCCGGCTCGGCGCGTTCCAGAAGAACGTGGTCGGTTCGACGGTGAACTCGCTGAACGTGGCCCTGGAAAACATCTCCGCGGCCGAGTCCACCATCCGTGACACGGACTTCGCCAAGGAAACCGCCGAGCTCACCCGCTCGCAGGTGCTTCAGGCCGCGGCGACGAACGTGCTCTCGATCGCCAACAGCCAGCCCCAGAACGCACTGCGTCTGCTCGGCTAAGCTACGGCAACCTCCGATTGTTCATCGACGCAGGCGGCGGTCTTCACGACCGCCGCCTGTTGTTGTGCGCGCATCGCGTCCGGATAACGCGTTATCCGGACCGCATGGTTGAGTAACGGCTCGGTTTTCTCAGGTGTTCGCTCTGTTTTGGCTGTATCGGTGAGGCGGCGATTAAGGCGCGTGCCGGTCGTGACGATTGTGCGGGTGGCCGGATGCATGGGCGTCCGGCGGGGGCCCGACGCATCTTCCGATAAGTCGGACCCCCCGGATCGGTGTTGGCCTTGTCGGCCGGCCACCGAAAACAGACAGGCAGCCAGCCGGGGCCGCGCGGGAATGCGTGGTCCGGCCGGGTGACGGACTCCGCGGTACGTCACCCCGGCCAAGCGGCACCCCCCCAGGTCCGGCAAGGACCGCCGACACTGGGAACGGGTGACGCGGGGCAGGCCGGCTGAACTGCATCGGCCCGAGGGGCGTTCCCTCGACGCCGCAACGCATCGTGATCGGATCGGAGATCTGTGTCGTCCAGGCCGGAGGCCTCACCACGAAACGTGACACATTTACAGCGTGATCACGGAGGACCCACACCATGAGTCGCATCAACACTAACGTCCAGTCCCTCCTCGGCCAGCGCGTGCTCGGCCACAACAACAAAGGCCTCAACACCTCGCTCGAGCGCCTGTCCACCGGCCTGCGGATCAACCGCGGCAAGGACGACCCCGCCGGCCTGATCGCCAGCGAGAACCTCCGCTCGGAAAAGGCCGCCATCTCCGCCGCCATCGGCAACGCCGAACGCGCCGACCAGGTGGTCAACATCGCCGAGGGCGGCCTGCAGGAGATCAACTCCCTGCTCGTCGAGGTCCAGTCCCTCGTCAGCCAGTCCGCCAACGACGCGGGCCTCTCGACCGAAGAGAAGGAAGCGAACCAGCTGCAGATCGACTCGATCCTGCAGACCATCGACCGGATCGCCGCGTCGACCAGCTTCCAGGGCACCAAGCTGCTCAACGGCACCTTCGACTTCAACGTCTCGGGCGTCGCCGCCACCGTCGAGGACTACCAGATCAACGCGGCCAAGCTGAAGTTCGGCCAGAACCGCGACGTCGACGTCCTGGTCACCCAGTCCGCCCAGCACGGCTCGCTGTTCCTCAGCGTCGGTGCCGCCGGCCTGGACCTATCCGCCGCCGACGCCACCTTCGTCTTCGAAGTGGCCGGCACCATCGGCTCCCGCGAGTTCAGCTTCGGCTCGGGCACCACCCTCGCCGACATCGCGTCGAGCATCAATACCTTCACCGACGTGACCGGCGTCTCGGCCGTGGCCTCGGGCAACTACATCGAGCTCAAGTCCACCGAGTACGGCTCGCGTGAGTTCGTCTCGCTGCAGGTCAACGACGCGGCGGGCCAGGCCGGCGGCGTCAAGCTCGCCTCGGCGCTCGACGAAGACGCCCTCAACTCCGCCGCGGGCACCGCGTTCTCGGCGATCTCCAACCCGATCCGTGACGACGGCCAGGACGTCGGCGCCACGATCAACGGCGTCGTCGCCACCACCAACGGCAAGACGGCCAGCATCAACACCGACTTCCTTGATGTGGAGTTCAAGCTGACCGACGCCGGGGCGCAGTCCCTCGCCGCGATCAACGCGATCACCATCACCGGTGGCGGTGCCCAGTTCAACCTCGGCCCCAACGTTGACATCCTCAACCAGGTCAACCTGGGCATCAGCAACGTCGCCACCCGGAACCTCGGGACCACGACCAACGGCTTCCTCGACGAGCTGGCCGCGGGTAAGACCTCCAACGTGGTCGATGGCGACATCGGCACGGCCCAGAACATCGTCAACGACGCCATCAAGCAGGTCTCCACCCTACGGGGCCGACTGGGTGCGTTCCAGAAGAACACCATCGGCGCGACGATCCGGTCGCTCGGGGTCGCCTTCGAGAACACCTCGGCCGCCGAGTCCGCGATCCGCGACACCGACTTCGCCGCAGAAACCGCGGCCCTGACCCGGTCGCAGATCCTGGTGCAGTCGTCGACGCAGATCCTCTCGATCGCCAACAGCCAGCCCCAGAACGTGCTCGGGCTGCTCGGATAACCCAGGATCAAAGGACGTCGCATGACGCGGCCTCCGATCACTGATGCGAGGCGGCGCTGGTTCTCCAGCGCCGCCTTTTTCTTTTCGAGTCTCGGGTCTCGACATCACCACACCCCCCACCCCAGCCCCTTTCACGCGGGCCAAGACAAACCCCCGATAACCCCTTAAGCCCCCTTCCCAGCAGAGACAGGCACACCCATGTGCGGCTTCCTCGGCGTGGTCAGCAAGGACCCCGCCCGACAGATCGACCCCGAGCGGCTCGCCCAGGCCCGCGACACCCTCACCCACCGCGGGCCCGATGCCGCGGGGCTCTGGTGCCGGCCCGGCGTCGGCCTGGGCCACCGCCGGTTGGCGATCCTCGACCTCACCCCGGGGCACGGCGACCAGCCCGTCACCGACGCCGACCAGCAGCACGCCCTGGTCTACAACGGCGAGGTCTACAACTACCGCGCACTCATGGCCGGCTTTACCGACCGCGGCCACACCTTCTCCACCACCTGCGATACCGAGCTGGTCTTCCACGCCCTCGCGACCGACGGGCCCGACGCGATCGAGCGGTTCCACGGCATGTTCGCGCTGGGGTTCTACCACCACGCCGACCGCCGGCTCCTGCTCGTCCGCGACCGGATGGGCCAGAAGCCGCTGTACTACCGCGACACCGGCGAGGAGCTGGTCTTCGCCAGCGAGCTTAAGGCGATCCTTGCCTACACCGGCGGACGTTACGAGCTGGAGCCCGCGGCGCTCGAACAGTTCTTCACGCGCGGCTACGTCCTCTCGCCCCACACGATCTTCAAGGGGATCCGCAAGCTGCCCGCCGGGTGCCGGCTGACGCTGGATGCCCGCCGGTGGGTCTGGCAGGTCGAGCCGTGGTGGGACGCCGCGCCGCGGGCCCTCGACACCGAGCGTCCGCTCACCGACGAGGGTGTCGTCGACACCCTCGACGCGCTGCTCACCCAGTCCGTCGCCGACCGGCTGATCAGCGACGTCCCCATCGGCACGCTGCTCTCGGGCGGGATCGACTCGTCGCTCATTACCGCGATGGCGTCGCAAACCCTGGAAAAACAGGGCAACGGCCGGGTGTCCGCCTTCACGATCGGGTTCGACGAATCCGAGGCGCACAACGAGATGCCCTATGCCGAGATGGTCGCCAAGCAGTACGGCTGCGACTGGCACCCGCGGGTGATCAACCCGGACAACCAGGACTGGCTCAAGGAACTCGACGACGCGTCACGCTACTACGACGAGCCGTTCGGCAACTTCACGGTCACGTCTCAGCGCACGCTGAGCCGGCGCTGCCGGGAGGAGCTGACGGTCGTCCTCAGCGGGCAGGGCGGCGACGAACTCACGGCCGGCTACCCGGGCCGGTACAACTGGCTCGCGCAGACCGAGGCGCAGGCGGCCAACACGTCGACCCGATCCCAGTACGCCCCCGCGGTGGACGATGTGCTCCACCACCTGAACAAGTCGTCGTTCGTCACCTGGCCTGGTGCGCTGTCGCAGGTGCTCGGCGACGGCGTGAAGCGGGCAATGATCGACGCGGCCGACCCCGACGACGGCATCGCGCCCTACTGGAGCCGGCACCGCTGGCCCGACCGCCTGGGCAGCGTGCTCTACACCGACGCGAAGACGAACCTGCCCGACTACCTCGTATGCATCGAGGAGCGAGCGTCGATGTCGGCGTCGCTCGAAGCCCGCAACCCGATGCTCGACCACCGCGTCGTCGAGTACCTGCTGTCGCTGCCGATGCGGTACAAGGTCAGGCCCGGCAGTGGGCCGATGGCGGCCAACGGCCTGCAGAACAAGTGGGTGCTGCACGCCCTGGCGAAACGCTACCTGCCGACCGAGGCGTTTGATCGGCCGAAGCGCGGCTTCACCCCGCCGATCCAGGGCTGGATGCAGCGCTACGCCGAGCGCATCGCCGACGTGTTCCGCGCGACCGAATCACTCACCGCCGGGCTCTACGCGCCGCAGTGGCAGCAGGTCCTCAACGCCGGGCGGTACGCCCCGCAGGCGACGATGCCGGTGTACTACTGCCTGGTGTTTGCGTTGTGGGCGCGGCGCTACGCGGAGCACCTTCAGCCGATCGCATTGAACGCCGCCGTGCCGCAGACGCCTGGCCCCTCGCACCGCGCGTTCCGCGAACAACACCCCGCCGACCTCGCCACCGCCCGCTGGTTCTGCCAGATGCTCGGCAACGTGCCGGACGGCGGCACCTTACGTATCACCGGCGACCCGACGGGCTTCTACGCCGACCTCGCCGAGCGCTCGGGGTACAGGGTTCTCAGGGGGACAGGCATTCCTGCCTGTCCTACCGACGGAACGATCGACGCCCACGCCCTTCTCGGCCTCGACGCCGTACGCGACTACGCCGCCCAACCAAGCGACGCCGACACGATGGTGCTCGCCTTCATCCCGTTCGACACGCACGAGCAACAACAGGTTCAGGTGGCCTTGCAAGCGCTCAACTCCGCCTGCCCGGTGCAGGGGCACCAGGCGGTGCCAGTAGGCGATAACTGCACGGTGCTGATCGCACGGTGTGTTGTGGCGACGACAGCCACTACAATCAAAGCATGAGCATCGAGAGCGCAAGCGATACGCAAAATCAATCGGCTCGGAAACGAATACCACGCTGGCTGGTCCTGCTGGCTGTAACCGTGATCACCGGCTGCCTGGCCGCAGGATGCGTTGGGGTAGTCGCTGTCGCACTGATCTTTTCTACAATGGGAAACACAACAACTCAGACCGACTTTGGTACCGATACCGAACGGATACAGTTTCTCAACAGCATGCTGCCGATCACGGTGCCCGCCAACGCGACCAACCTCAGCTTTACGCAGCAGGGATTTCAGGACCGGTACATTGATGCATCCTTCACGATCCCTTCTCGTGAAGTTGATTTGTTTGTAACGAGCTTACCCCCACTCGACCAGACGAATCCGAACCACTTTGAAGGAACGGTCGGCTTCACCCATCTATCCATCGAAGTCGATCCGCAAACGGGTGACGTCCACTTGGTTTGGTTCGAGACCTAATCCGCAAAGACGAAGTATGCCACGCCGGCATGATCACCCCTTCTTCGCGATGGCGATGAGGTCGCGGTAGACGCCGCCGATCTGGCCGTTGTGGACGACCTTAAGGTGCGGCCCACCATCGCCGGCGAGGTTTCCGGGGGCGTTGATGATGCGGTTGAGCTCTTCCTGGTTGAACTCGTAGCCGTGGAACGTGGGGTCGGAGTTGCCGCCGAACTGCCAGGCGGGCGTGACGCAGATGAACGTGCCGCCGGGCGCGAGGACGCGGTCGATCTCGCGGAGCACGCCGATGGGGTTGTCCAGGTGCTCGATGACGTCGAATAGCGTGACGCAGGCGACCGTGGCGTTGTCGAAGGGGATGTCGTCGCCCCGGCCGACGCGGAACTCGGGCGCGCCGTGCGGGTCGGGGTAGCTTTGGGTCTGGCACATCTTCGTGGCCTGGGCGACACCCTCGGGCTCGGGGTCGATGCCGACGACGTTGCACCCGAGTTGCGCGAAGAGGTGGCTGAACAGCCCGTCGCCGCAGCCGACATCGAGCGTGACGCCGCCCGTTCCGGGGGCGTCGGGGGGCTGGGAGAACCTGACGGTGAGCTTGGCGAGGTGGTCGCAGCGCTGCTTGAGCGGGTCGTGGGACTGGTAGCCCTGCCAGACCAGAGCACCGCGGGTGTCGTACTTATTGAAGGGCATCATGCCCGCGTGGTGGAACGCGTTCCAGAGCAGCCCCCCGCCGCCGGGCGCATCCGCGGCGTGATCCTGGCGGACCACATCCAGGTCCGGGGCGACCCAGTCGAAGCCGAACCGCTCGCGGAACGCGGCGGATTCCGCGTCGTCCAGCGCGGGCGAGAACTCATCGACCACGCCGACCTGCGGCACCGCCAGCACGCGCCCGCCCGCCTGCCGGATAGCCAGCCCCAGCGCGAGCGCGCCGAGCTGGCCCATCTGCGCCAGCAGGCCCTCGCCGTCCACCGCGTCGAAGGCGTCGGCCTGCACCAGCATCACCCCGCCGGCGATCGTGTCGACCTCCTCGGGGAAGCGGTAGCACGGCCCGGCGACGCCCTTGCCGTGGTGATGAAAGCCCTTGGGGTGGACCACGTTCTCGCCCATCGAGAACACGTGGCCGTCCTTGAAGTACCGCTTCGCACCGACCAGCCGGACCCCGGGGATCGCGCGGAGGAAGAACGCCATGCGGTCGCGCCAGTCCGCCGGCTCGGGCTCGGGGGTGTGCGCCCCGCGGACCACGACGCAGCCCTCGCTGCCGCGGTCGATTAGCCAACGCTTGTCGGCCGAGGGCCGGTGGGTTTCGGGCGCAGCGACAGCGGTGGAGAGGGATTCAGTCATACCTGCCCCATCGGCGGGTTTGGCGCGGCGGCGTGAAAACGGCCGATAACCTGCCCCATGCCCACCCCCACCGTCTCGATCCTCATCCCCAACTACAACAACGGCGTTCAGTCGAGCAAGGACGGCGCGACCGACCTGCTGGGCGACCTGCTGGCGTCGCTGCACGACACCCTCGCCGACGACCCGACCCCGCTGGAGGTCCTCGCCTTCGACGACGGCTCGACGGACGACTCGATCGACACGCTCCGCACCTGGGCGGGCAAGACCTGGCGGGGCGGCCAGCCGTTCCTCACCCTGCTCGAAGACGCCCACTGCGGCGTGCTGTCCGTTACGGCCAACAAGCTCGTCCGCGCCAGCCGTGGCGACATCCTCGTCCGGCTGGACGGCGACATCGTGGTCCACACCCCCCACTGGGCGGAGAAGCTCTGCGCTGTCTTCGAGCGTGGGCCGGCGGACCTGGGTGTCATCGGGCCCAAGCAGCTCGCGCCCAACGGGCGGGTCCACGCGATGGGCGACTTCCTGCTGCACCCGCGCGGCTACCACCATGTGGCCGAAGGTATGCCCGCCAACCTGGTCAACAAGCCCGTCGAGGTCGACCACGTCATGGGCTGCTTCTACGTCTGCAAACGCGCCGTGTACGACCAGCTCGGCGGCTACGACGAGGACTACCTCCGTGGCCAGACCGTGGACTTCGGCATGCGGGCACGGCTGGCGGGGGTCCGCTGCTGGGCCGTGCCCCAGGTGAGCTTCACCCACCGGCATACGCTCCGCCAGAACCGCGCGACCACGGCCGACACCGACGGCGGGGTCGACCGCTCCCGGCAGGTCTTCCTCGACAAGTGGGGCTTCGACCGCATCGCCCCGGACCTGGACGCGGTCCGCCAGCGCTACGCGGGCACGCCGCTGCTCTGGAACGCCAACGTCTTCGGCAGCGAGCCCGGCGAAACCGAGCTACCCCCCAGCGCCCCGCCGACCACGTTCGACCGCAGTGAGTGGGTCCGCTTTAACCAGGACACCGCGTTCCAGGCCTGGACCCAGTTCAAGGCCGGGGCCGTTCTGCAGGTGCTCCGGCAGACCGGTCGGCCCCTGACCGATCCCGTCGCGGTGCTCGGCTGCGGGTCGGGGATCGCCGTCCACCTCCTGGCGCTGCAGGGGCTCTCGGCCATCGGCGTCGAGCGCGACGCGGGGCATATCCGTATGGCCCGGCAGTTCGCCGAGCAGCACCAACAACGCGCGGGCTACCCCGGCCAGCCGCCACGATTCGAGCAGCAAACCGAGCTACGGGCCGTACCCCTGGCCGACGGCAGCGCCCCGCTGGTGTGCCTGTACGACCGGCTGGAGGCGCACGACAACCCGCCGGCGCTCCTCCGTGAGGCGAAGCGGGTCGCCGGGCCCGGCGGCGCGGTGCTGGCGATCAGCAAGTGCGTGCCCCTCGCCCACGACCAGCCGATGTCGCCCTACCACCCCTACCTGCCCAAGCAGATGGCCAGCCAGGTGAAGGCCGTCACCCACTGGCCGACCACGGTGGAGCTCCTGCCGGACCAGCCGGGCCAGCCGATGGTCGTCTTCGCGACCGGGGCGGAGCCGGGCCGGTCAGCCGCGGCCGACACGCCGGCCGGGGGGCTGGCCACCGCCGGGGCGTGAGCGTCACGGGCAACCGCCGCTGCGGGCTGAAAACCCGGGCCGATGTGCATAATCTTCAGCACTCGGCAAGCGCGCTCCGATACGCTATAAACAAGGCGGTCCAGCGATCCCGTGGGATGGCTCGGCCGCGCTCGAACAACGCCGGACGACGACAGGGGCCGTGATGGGAATGACACGCCGACAAGCGCTTGCCGCATCCATGGGTGTGGTGTTTCTGGGGGGCTGTAAGTCGGCCCAGTCCGTCTCCGACGGCCGGCCGGGTCCCGCCTGGCCGTCGGGCTACCCCGCCCGCCCCAGCCCGACCGGGCGGTACAGCACCGTCAGCGCCCCGCCCCCGCCGACTGCGACCCAGCCCCCGCCGGTCCAGCCGGCCTCGGGCGTGCGGGCGATCGCCCGCAGCCAGTGGAGCACCGGCGGCCCCGTCGCCGCTCAGATCAACCCGATGAACGGGGTCCAGAAGATCACCATCCACCACGAGGGGTCGCAGGTCGTCCGCTTCACCAGCCAGGACGACACCGCCGAGCACCTCGACAAGGTCCGCCGGTCCCACGTCAACAACAACGGCTGGGCAGACATCGGCTACCACTTCATCGTCGACCGCGCCGGCCGCGTCTGGGAAGGCCGGCCGATCCGCTACCAGGGCGCCCACGTCTCGCGCAACAACGAGAACAACATCGGCGTCATGACCCTGGGCAACTTCGACCAACAGAGCCCGACCCAGGCGCAGCTCAACGCCCTGTTCGACACGGTCAAGCGGCTCAAGCAGCAGTACCGCGTCCGCACCGGCGAGGTGAAGTCGCACCAGGAAATCCGCCCCACCGCCTGCCCCGGCCGCAACCTGCAACGCCACATGGACGCGCTGCGGCGGTACGTCGGGTGAGGTGGACCCTCCCGTTTGTTCTGTGCGGTCTTGTCTGGCTCGCGGGTTGCGGCAAGCAAGCCGGACCGACGCTACAAACCAAGTTCTCCGCGTCGCTCCCCACGAATGTGCAGGTCACTCACTTCGAGTGGTCCGGTGCTGGGATGGACCATTGGTACATCTGGGTGTTGGAACCAGCCGCTCCTGCACTGATCCAGTCGCTCGTTAAGGCATCCCGACTAACCCGCGCCACCCCATCCCAAGATTCCAGCGGGCTCGGGAGTACTTGGCCATCGTGGTGGCCTCAGGAATCCATCGAACTCCTTCCAGAACACTATTTCCTTAGCACCAACCACCAACACTGGCACATCTGGGTCGATCCCGAGAACGACCGGCTCTACCTCCAGTGGTTTGATACCTGACGCATTGCAGCCCCGATCCCACTGCATCTAATGCGGCGGGAGGCAGCGATCCAGCTACAATGCGGGGATGAGCGAGCAGCAGATCGATACCGATGCGGCGGAGGCGGTCGAGGCCGAAGGCCAGGCCGGTCAGCCCGAGGGGTTTGAGGATGCCGAGCACGCGGAGGCGGCGTCGGACGCCGAGGCCCCGCCGGTCGTGCTGCCCGAGGACCTGCCGGCCCGGGTCGAGGCGGCGCTGATGACCAGCGACCGGGGGATGACCGCGGCGCGTGCGGCCGAGGCGCTCGGGCTCAGGGGTGCCGCTGACGCGGTCGAAGAAGCGATCCACGAGTTGAACGAGGCGTACACGCGCACCGGCCGGAGCTTCCGCATCGAGAAGGTGGCCGGGGCGTGGCAGGTCGTGACGCTGCCGAAGTTCGCCGGGGTGCTCGACGGCCTGAAGCGTGCGAAGCACGACAACAAGCTGAGCGCGTCGCAGATCGAGACGCTGGCGATCGTCGCGTACAAGCAGCCGGTGCTACGGGCGGACATCGAAGCGATCCGCGGCTCGGCGAGCGGCGAGGTGCTGCGCCACCTGATGGACAAGCACCTGGTCAAGATCGTCGGCCGGGCGGAGGAACTAGGCCGGCCGATGCTCTACGGCACGACCAAGCAGTTCCTCGAGGTGTTCGGGCTGGGCTCGCTCAAGGACCTGCCCGAGGTCGACCAGCTTAGGCCGGTGGTGTAATCATGCGGGATGCCCTGCTTCGTTGGTCGCTGACGCGCCGCCGACTGCCCGCGCTGGCGTGGTGGCTGGTCGGCTGTCTCCTGCCGCTGGTCGGCTGCGGGGGCGGGTACCAACTGCGGGGCAAAGTGATCGAGGGCCCGATCGCGCAGGTGCTGGTCGTGGACGCGGACGACCCGCGCTTCCGCGAGGCGGACAGCAGCGGCGCAGGCGCGCTGGTCTGGGGCGTATTCGAGCCGGACAACGGGATCGACCGCCAACGGCTGGAGCGCGTCGTCGCCGACCACGAGGGCCATTTCGTCATCCCGCTGGACGCGACGGGGGCCGGGTTCCTGATGTACGAGATCCAGCTGACCGCGCGTCGTGATGGTCACCAGGGCGCGCGGGGCGTCGTCCCCGTGCCGGGGCGCGGCGGCCGGGTGCTGATCACGCTGCCGCGGGGGGCGGATACGCTAGGGAACGAAGAGGACTACCTGGGCGAGACGCTGCGCGACGCCCAGCCGTACCTGGACGGTCGGCGGTAGCGCAAGCCGCCGCGACGGAGCCAGGCCATGCACGCCGAGGACGCCGATGAAGCCGGATCGTTCGCGGGTTGAGTTAGGGCCGACGGGCCCGATGTTCCTGCTGATCGCCGCGCTGGCGACGGGCGTGGCGATCTATACCCAGGCGAACCTGATGTTCATCGTGCTCGGGCTGTTGGCCGGCGGGCTGGTGGCGTCGGTGCTGTGGCTGTGGGCGGGGATGCGCGGGCTGACGCTCGAACGCCTGCCGGTCGCGCACGGCGTGGCCGGCGAAGAACTGGTCCTGCGGTACCAATTGCTCAAGCACTCCCGCATGCCGGGCTTCAGCATCGTCATCACCGAGACGTGGGGCAAGGGCCCACGCGGGTACAAGCGCTTCGGGCCGCTGGCGGAGAAGCCCCAGCGCCTGCTCGCCCGGCCGACCGGCTGGGTGATGCACCTCACCGGCGGCCTGACGTGCCAGGCCCAGGCGTCCTGCTGGCCGATCCGGCGCGGCAAGCTCGAGCTGCAGCGCGTCGAACTGCACACCGACTTCCCGTTCGGGCTGCTGCGACGGATCGTGGTGTTCCATATGCCCGAAGAGGTCTTGATCCTGCCGCGCATCCGCCGGGTCACCCGCCAGGCGATGACCGCCGTCACCCGCCTCGACGCGGGCGGCTACAACCAGCTCGACAAGGAAGGCGGCACCGAAGAGTTCTATTCGCTCCGCCACTACCGCAAGGGCGACTCGCTGAAGGTCATCGACTGGAAGCACTCGGCAAAGACCGGCAAGCTGCTATCGCGCGAGCTGACCCAGCCCGCCCCGCCGACACTGATGATCCTGCTGGACCTGAGCGCCTACGCACCGGAGAAGCTCGGCGAACTTGCGCCGACCCTCTCGCCCGAGGCATTGCTCGGGGTCGACCGTGCTGTCGCGTTGACAGCGTCGCTGATCTGTGATGCCTATGTCACCGGGTACCGCGTCGGGCTGATGGTCAGCGGCGCGGAGGTGGACACGATCCGCCCGCACCGGTCGCTGCCGCACCGGACGCGGATGCTCGAAACCCTGGCCTATGTCGAGCCCGGCACCGCTCCGGCGATCCGCCGGGCCGCGGGCGAGGTGCCCTCGGTGATCGTCCGGCCGGGGCAGGGCGGGTCCCTGGCGATCCGGCCGGGCCGGCGCACCATCGAGCTCTACGGCGACAGCCTGGACCAGCTCACGCTCTACAACCCGCCCGAAGCCCTGCTGCGGCAACGCCCCGGCCAAGCCGCGCGGGCACAACGCACCATCCTGGCGGTCTCGTCGAAGGCCTGACCACACCCCGTTCAGCCTGTATCTCCATGCAGAAAGCCGAGCAACGCTTCCGACGCCTCGCGTTCTTCCAGGTCCTCATCGGGAACCTGGCGTTCTGCATCTCCGAGGGCCAGCCGCTGCTGCTGATGCTGGTGGGGCTGGCGTGTGTCGGGGCGTGGTTCGTGACCGAGGGCCCCTGGCCGACGGGCCTACCCCGGCCGCTGCTGAATATCGGCGCGGTGCTGATCGTCGGGCTCGTGCTGCTGGAGTACCGCATCACCCGCGGGGCCCGGCCGGTCGCGATCGGCGGGCACCTGACACTCGGGCTGCAGGTCCTCATCCTCTATGGCAAGCGCGGGCGACGCGAGTACACGCAGCTCGCCGTGCTCAGCCCGCTGCAGATGATCAGCGCCAGCGTGCTGCCCGGCGGGGTCTCGCTGATCTACGCCGGCCTGCTGATCATCTACGGCCTGGTCACGCTGATGACCGCGATCGCGTACCAGGTCAAGCGCGCAGGCGACCACGTCTTTGACAGCTACAAGAAGACGACCCGTAAGCTGGAGACACAGCCGCCCGCGGCGCCCGAGCCGAGCGTCGGGCCGTACCACCGCCTGCAGCTGCGGATGACCTCGGTCGCGGTCGGCGCGGTCTGCGCGCTGGTGGCGGCGGCGGTCTTTGTGGTGGTGCCACGGAGCCAGCAGTCCGACCTGGCCGGCGCGATCACCCGGCCCGCCGCGAGCCGGCAGGCGGGCTACAGCCAGAGCGTCGACCTCGTCGGCGGGTCCATCGGTGAAGGATCGCCCGAGCCGGTTCTGAACATCGCGCTGAGATACAACGGCGCACCCTACGGCGGGGAGGGCATCAACTGGCTGGTCCGCGGCAGCGCGCTCGACCAGTACTCCCCCATCGACCGCCGGTGGACGCGATCGCAGTTCCAGGCCAACCACGACCTGACGCTGCCCCACGCCGACGAGGGTGTCACCCTCCGACCCAACAGCGCGGACGCCAGCGCCTCGGCCGACATCACCCTCCGGCGGACGGCCGAGCAGAGCCTGTTCACGGTCTGCCCGGTCGATGGTCCCGTAGCGGTCGTCTGGTTCCGCACCCCATCGGTCGACCGCGTCAAGATCGGGATGCTCGACCAGCAGCTCTCGTCCTCCTCGCCCAACGACTCGGTCCACACCTACTCGATCCGGTACTGGCTGCAGGGCACACCCACCCGGCCGAACGACCCACGTCTCATCAACCCGCAGTTCAACGGGATCGGCGCGGACGCACGCGTGCCGTCCGGTGCACGCCGCGGCCCTGGGCCCCGCAGGCGAGGCAACCGCCGACGCAACGCGCTGGAGCAGCAGGAGGCGTTCCTCTTGGACTGGCGGGTCGAGCGCGAGCAGATCCGGGCGCTCGCGGCGGGCGTGCTGCGTGACGCAGGCTACCCGACCGACCTCGCCGACGCGGATGCCGACACCCGCCTCGCCGGCACCCGTGCGCTGCGGGACTACCTCCGCGACACCTACCGCTATACGACCGACAACCCCGTGGCCGGGGGGCGCGACCCGATCGCCGCCTTCCTGTTCGAGCACCGGGCGGGGCACTGTGAGCTCTTTGCCTCGGCGCTCTGCGCGATGTGCCGGACCGTCGGCATCCCCGCCCGCGTGATCACCGGCTTCCGCGCCAGCGAGTACAACGACATCGGCGGGTACTACATCGTCCGGCAGTCTCATGCCCACGCCTGGACCGAGGTCCAGCTCAGCCCCACGGTCGGCTGGCACACACTCGACGCTACGCCCTCGGCCGAGGTCGACCGCCAGCACCTCTCCAGCACCGGCTGGTTCGCCGGGCTGCGCGAGGTCTACGACCACCTGGAGTTCCAATGGATCGCATCGGTCATCACCTACGACCAGAACAGCCAGGAACAGATCCTCGGCGGGCTCGGTGCGTTTGTGACCGAGGGCCCGGACCGCTGGTTCGGCGCGCTGTCGGACTGGAGCAGCCGGCAGACCCGTAACTTCGAGCTGTCGACCCTGGGCTACTTCTCCGCCGGGATGATCGTGATCGCGCTGATCGCCGCGTTGTTCAGCCTCGGCCGGCTGCTGATCCTGCGCCGCCGACGGATGGCCGCGTTGCAGCTCAAGTCGGTCCCACGCACCCGGCGGCGCGCGCTCGCTAGGCAGCTGCGTTTCTACATCACCATGCTCGAGATGCTCGAACGCCACGGCCACCTGCGGCCGCACTGGCAGTCGCCCTACGGCTTCGCGAAACAGCTCGCCGAGAAACAGCCCATGCGCTTCGACCCGGTCGTCGCGCTCACCGAGTTGTTCTATGAGGTGCGGTTCGGGTACCGGCTGCTCGACACCGATCGCCGCGCGCGGGTGAAGCTGCACCTCCGCCGGCTCGAACACACCCTCGGTGCGGGCGATGAACTGGCCGTACCCGGGGCATGAGCCCGATCGCCGCGCCGCACGGCCCCGGATCAGCGGCGCACCGCTTCGCTATCACCTGCCACACGCTACGGTTAGAATCACCGCTTTCGCATCCCGCGACCGGCCCCACGATGCCGCAAGCCAGCCCCGAAACCCGGTCCCCGCGCGCGAGCCCGTCGGTCGCGTCATCGGCCGACGCGCAGGACACTACGCAGGCCGCCGAGCAGACGACCAACGTATCCACGCCGGCCGAGCCCCCGGCCCCGCGACGCACCCGGCGCCCCCGCGCCCGCCGAGAGCTGGGCACGGCATGGCTTGTGCTGGCCGGTCTCCTGGTCATCGCCACCCTGCCGCTGGGGATCGAGCTGACCCGCCCGGGGCTGTTCACGACCGAAGAGGCACGCGCCCACGGGACGGCGCTGGAGACCTGGCAGCGGCGGGAGGGGTTCAGCGCAGCCGACCGCTCGCTGGAGACCTGGGTCCCGGTCTACCTGGGCCGGCTCCGCATGGACCAGCCGCCGGGCACGACCTGGGTGCATGTGCTCGCGATCTCCAAGGGCAAGCAGCCGCCGACCGGCATCACCGCGAAGGCGAACCTGCGCTGGGCCGGGGTCGTGATGGCGCTGTTCCTGATCGCGTCGGTCTTCTGGGCGGGGCACAGCGTGGGCGGGATGATGACGGGCCTGCTCTCGGCGCTCGCCGCGATGTCGATGCCGACGCTCCTGTTCTTCGGCCGATTGGCCGTGCCCGAGACGATGACCGCGGCATGGGCGGCGCTGGCGATGGCGACCGCGCTGTGGGCGATGCGTCCGCTCCGCCGCAACCCGTCGCTCGCCCGGCAGTTCATCGGCTGGCTGCTCTGCGGGCTGGCGACGGGCATGGCGACGCTGACCGGCGGGGGTGCCGCGCTCCCGGTCGTGCTCGTCCCGATCCTCGCGATCGCGCTGAGTTGTCCCTACCGCATCGGGCACACGCTCGGCCTGATCGCCGCGACCGCGATCGCCGCGCTCACTATCACACCGTGGGCCATCTACGTCCACGAAGCCGCGCCCGACGGCTGGGGGCTCTGGCTCGATCCGTTCGCGCAGAACCCCGGCGCGACCAGCTGGGCCGGGTACGGCGCGTCGGCGCTCTGGCGTCTGCTGGCGGGGGTCGCGCTCATGGGCGTGTGGGCGGTCTGGCTGCTGCCGGCCGTGATGCAGCCCTACAGCAGCTCCACCGGTCAGGCCCGCCGCCGGATGCTGCTGGGCTGGACCTGGATGGTCAGCGCCGCGGCGGTGGTCTTCCTGATGCCCGGCCCCACGCGCGCTGCCTCGCTGATGGTCCTGGCCGCGCCGGCATCGCTCGCGCTCGGGCAGGTCATGCGGCGCTTCCACGACCTCTCGGCCGAAGGGCACCACGCCAGCTTCTGGAACGCCGGCAAGTGGGTCACCCTCGGCTACACCGTGCTCCTCTCGCTGGCGCTGCCGGTCTGGGCCGGGTTTGAGACGCAGATGCCCGATTGGGTGAACGCGGTAACCGGCAGCGGCGGGCCGTACTTCGCGTCGATGGGGCTGTGGTTCTGGATCGGTGCCGCGGTGGTGCTGGGACTGCTCAGCGCGCTCGGTGCGCGGTTCGCGATCACCAACCACCCGGGCCGGGCCTACGCCGCGTGGGCCGCGTGGGTACTGGCCGCGGCGACGCTGATGGCGATCCCCCTCGCACGGGGCTCGGCGATGAATGCACCGGCCACCCCGCCGCTGTCCGTGACGCCGTGACCGTCGGCGGTCGCGTATGCTGATCGTATGCCCGCCGCCCTGCGACTGATCGATGCCAACGCGAACCGCGCCCGCGAAGCCCTCCGGGTCATGGAAGACGCCGCGCGTTTCCTACTGGACGACGCCGTGCTCGCCGAGCAGTGCAAGCGGCTCCGTCACGACCTCGGGCAGGCCCTGTTGCCCGTCGGCCACGGCATCCACCACCGCGACACACCCGGAGACGTCGGCAAGACGATCACCACCGAGCAGGAAGGCCGGCGAAGCTCGGCCGCAGGGGTCGTCACCGCGGCGGGCAAGCGCCTGACCGAAGCACTGCGGGCGATCGAGGAGTACGGCAAGCTGCTACGGCAGCTGCCCGGTGCCGAGCGCCTGCCCGAGACGATCGAGCGGCTGCGCTACCGGGCGTACGAGATCGAGATGCTGCTGGCCCGCGCGGTGTCGGTCGGCGAGCCTAGACAGTGGCGGATGTGCCTGCTGCTGACCGAGGCGCTGTGCGACCCGCACCCGTGGGCGGACGTGCTGGACGCGGCGCTGCGTGCCGGGGCCGACTGCATCCAGGTACGCGAGAAGCATATGGACGCGGGGCCGCTACGCGAGCGGGTGGCCGAGGTGATCCGCCGGGTCGATCGGCGCGCGGCGGTGATCGTGAACGATCGGCCGGACGTCGCGCTGTCCGCCGGTGCCGACGGCGTCCACCTGGGCCAGACCGACCTCCCCCCACAGGCGGTGCGCAAGCTCGCGGGTCACCAGCTTGTGATCGGCGTCAGCACCTCAACGCTCGACCAGGCACGGCGGGCCCGGGACGACGGCGCGGACTACTGCGGTGTCGGCCCGATGTTCCTCACGCAGACCAAGCACAAGCCCGTGCTCGCGGGGCCGGCTTACCTGCGGGAGTACCTGGCGTGGGGCAAGCTGCCGCACCTGGCGATCGGCGGGATCACGCCGGGCAACGTCGATGTGCTGCGCGGGATCGGCTGCCAGGGCGTCGCGGTCAGCAGCGCGATCTGCGCCGCGCCCGACCCCCACGCCGCGGCCCGCGCGATCCTGACCCACCTCCCCGCCACCGCGGCGACGCACGTCTGACACCCGCCGCCTCGCCAGCCGTTACAACCGGCACAGCTTCACGGGGCTTGCCTGCGTTAGCCGGCTTGTCTGACCGAGGCAGTTCGGCGTTCTGCGCGGGAAATCACGGTGAAATCGAGTGCCGGGCATGTCTGGCTCCGCGCGGTGTCCGATAGCAGTGTTGCAGGCATCACGTCACGGAACCCCCAACACAGGACAGGAGCCATGAAAGCACGCGCCGTGATCTTCGACCTCTACGGGACCCTCGTCCGCGAGACGACCCAGCGGGCGATGTTTGAGGCGGTGCGTCAGATGGCGAAGCAGGTCGGCGCGGACCCGATCGCGTTTGCGTCCGCGTGGTTCGCGCACGGGTCGCACGGGCCCAAGGACCGGGCGCTGCCGTGGATCGAATCGAACCTCGAAGCGGTGTGTGCATCGCTGGGCGTCACGCTGACCCCCGAGCGCCGTCGGCAGCTGAACCTGGCACGGGAGATGCTCATCAACCAGACGCTGCTGCCCCGGCAGGGCGCGCTGCGAACGCTCGCGAAGCTGCGGTCGCGCGGGCTGCTCACCGCGGTGGTCGGCGACACCCCCGCGGACGTGCCCGCGGTGTTCGGCAAGACCGAGATGGCCCGGCACCTGAACGTCACGATGCTCGCGTGCAGCGACACCTGCCGGCACGACGAGCCGCGCATCCTGGCCGAGCTGACCCGCGAGCTGGGCGTGCCCGCGCAGAAATGCATCTACGTCAGCCGGTACGGCATCGCCTCGCTCGACGCGGCCGACGCGTTCGGCATGCAGACGGTGCTGCTCTGCGACGAGGGCCAGCCGCCCGCGGGCGCGGACCTGCCTTTCGTGACCAAGCGGTACGAGTCGCTGCTGGAGGTGTATTGGCTGGCGGCGGACTGCCGGCCGGGCGCGGCGGCGTAGCTCACATGCGTGCCGCGGCCCCGGGGTTGCCCGGCGACTGCGGGTTGCCGACCAGTTCCGCGTTCGTGTCGAAGCGCTTGAGCGCCCGCAGGAGCTGGTCGATCTGCTGTACCGGGTTCATGTTCAGCAGGCGGCGACGCAGCGCGTTGACGGTCTCCAGCTCCTCGGCGTTGGTGATGAGCTTGTCCTCGTTGCGCGTCCCCGAGGCGGCGAGGTCGATCGCGGGGAACAGCCGCTGCTCGGCGATCTTGCGGTCGAGGATGAGTTCCATGTTGCCGGTGCCCTTGAACTCCTCGAAGATCACCTGGTCTCCGCGGCTGCCGGTATCGACCAGCGCGGTGGCGACGATGGTGAGCGAGCCGCCCTCCTCGAACTTGCGGGCCGCGCCGAACAACTGCTTGGGCACGGCCAGGGCCCCGGCGTCCAGGCCGCCGGACAGCGTCCGCCCCGTGTTCGCCATACCTGGCGCGGTGTTGAACGCCCGGCCCAGGCGGGTCAGCGAGTCCAGCAGCACCACGACGTCCTTGCCCAGTTCGGCCTGACGCTTGCAGTGCTCGATCGCCGCGATCGCGAGCCCGCAGTGCCGCTCGGGCGTGTGGTCGTTGCTCGAGGCCCAGACCTTGCAGGGCACGTTGCGGCGGAAGTCCGTGACTTCCTCCGGCCGCTCGTCGATGAGCAGCGCGATGACCTCGATGTCCGGGTGGTTCTTCTGGATGGCGAAGGCGATGTTCTGCAGCAGCGTGGTCTTGCCGGCCTTGGGGGGCGAGACGATCATGCCGCGCGTGCCGTAGCCGATCGGGCAGAACAGGTCGATGAGCCGACACGCCGGCGGGCAGTCAGGGTACTCCAGGGTCAGCCGGGGCTCGGGCATCACCGAGGTCAGGTCTTCGAACCTGCGGGTTTTGGGGTAGTCGGCGGCGTCCATGCCCTCGACATTGAGGATGTCCTGGACCCGGCGGGCCTGGGGGTCGATGGCGAAGTACTTGGCCTTCTTCTTTTTCTTGGACCGCTGCTGAGGCTGCTGGCCCCCGCCGAACGGCTTGCCGAGCGTGCACTCGATCGTAACGCCGGGCCGGAGCCCGAAGCGGTCGACCAGGTGGCCGGGCACGACCGGGTCGGACGGGTAGGAGAGGAAGGTGTCTTCGAGTTGGCGAACACGGCCGTCGGCCTTGGGCCCCTGCTCGAAGATGCCGGTGATGACCTCCGGCGGGGCGTCGCTGGCTTCGTCCTTGCTGCCCGACGGCTGGGATGAACTGTCCTGCGCGGCGGCATCGGGGTTGGCGGACTTGCGGCGGCGGCGGCGGGACCGGCGGCGGCGCTTGGGTTGGCCTTCACCGTTGCCCGCGTCTTCTGCGGACGAGTCGCCGTTTTGATCGGTGGCCTTGGCGTTGCCCGGCTCGGGCTGGGCCGGCTCCGCGGCGGACACCTGCTCGGCCGCGTCGTTGGCGGCGGGGGTGTCGGCCTTGGGCTTGGGCTTACGCGACCGGGTGCGCTTGGTCCGCTTCTTCTTCGGGGCGTCCGAGGATTCGACGGCAGTGGGTTCCGAGTTGTCTTGGCTCATGCCTGGGTCCCTGCGGGTCGGCGCGGCGGCCGGCCTGGGCTATCGCGTCCGGGTGGACGCATGCGGGGTAGAAAAGCGTCTGCTTCCGCCGGGCACCCCGGGGTTCGGCGGCGTGGGTTGGTTCGTTGCTCTCGCGGCGGGACAGCGTCTGGCTGTATCCGGCCCGCTCCGTGCTCCTCCGCACAAAGCCGTGGGCACGCGATGAGGTAGCCCCGCAATCGCCGGGCCCTGTTCGCCTCGGCGGGTGCCTGTGGGTCCTCCTCACCCTTCAGGCCCTGCGGTCGGGTTCTCGCGGGGCTGCTACGGCAGCGCCTCCGCGCGGCGGCCTATCAGGCCTCATGCCCACAATCGATCCCGCACCGCGGGCAGGGCATTCTCAATTGGAGGGGGTACCGACGAGGCAGATAGGCCTCGGCGACACCGGCATTATTACCCCAATCGACCGGTCGGGGCAAGCGGTTGAGCAGATATCCACACACGGAGGGGCCGATAACGGCTCCCTGAGCCCCGCAACCCCCTTCCCAAGCCCGCCCACTGCGGGTAGGATACGGCACGCCTATTGAGAGTTTGTTTTCATGTCGATCCCGATCATCCTCGCCGGGTACTGCCTGGCCATCATGGCCGCGTCCCTGCTCGGGGGGTGGATCCCCCTCCGCCTCACGCTCACGCATAGCCGCCTGCAGATCGCCAACTCCCTCATCGGCGGGTTCATGCTCGGCGTCGCGCTGCTGCACCTGCTCCCCCACGCCCTCCTGCACGCCGAAGCCGGGCCGGTCACCCTGTGGATGACCGCCGGCGTGCTGACCATGTTTATCCTCGAACGCATCTTCCACTACCACCAGCACGACATCCCCTCCCACCCCGGGGCCGACTGCGACGAAGAGCCCGGCCACAGCCACGACCACGGCCAGGACTGCGACCACACCCACGAAGACCCCCACGCCCCTCACTACGACGGCAAGACCCCCAAGCTCTCCTGGAGCGGCGCGGCGATCGGCCTCGTGCTGCACAGCGTCATCGCGGGCATCGGGCTGGGCGCGGCGATCAAGGCCGAGTTCGACCCCAACATCGTCGCCCTGCCGGGCCTGGCGATCCTGCTGGTGATCGTGCTGCACAAGCCCTTCGACTCGATGACCCTGCTCGCGCTGGTCGTCAAGGGCGGGCACTCGGCCCGCAAGGCCCACCTGATCAACGCGCTGTTTGCGCTGGCCGTGCCCTTCGGCGCGGCGCTGTTTCTCTTCGGTATCGCGTCCAGCGCGGTCGAGCACAGCGCCGTCGTCAGCTACGCCCTGGGCTTCGCGGCCGGGGTCTTCCTCTGTATCGCGCTGTCGGACCTGCTGCCCGAGTTGCACTTCCACCGGCACGACGCGGGCAAGCTCACGGTCTGCCTGGTCATCGGCCTGGTGCTGGCCTGGACCATCAACCACTTCGAGATGAAGAACCACGACCGCATGCCCCCCGGCGTCGAGCCGGGCCACGTCAACGAGGACGGCACCTACGACCGCGACCCGAGCGTCTACCCCCCCGACGGGTGGCACCCCCACGACCACGACCGCGACGGGGTGGTGGACCACTGAGCGCAAACATGTGACCGAGATCATGCGACCGAAGGTTGCGTCGCCTCACCCGGACTTGCTTGCACGACTGTGTCCGAAGTTCGTGATTCAAGCGGGAATCGCATCACGATGGTCGAGCCGAGCGGCGGGAACTTGAGCTGAAGGCGCACGCCGAGGAATGCGCTCAGGTCCCACCCAGCCTGCTTGCCTACATACTCGAATAGTTCGGAGTAGCCAGGCACCTGTGCGGTCGCGACCGCCGGGGGCTGGCCGACGAGCCGGCTGGGCTCCATAACGATCGGCAGCGCGGACTGGTGCGAAGCGTCCAGAAGGTCACCGCCCTGCGAGAATACTTTCGCGAAAACCAAGGACTCGATGTGGTCAAGGAATGGAAGGTCGCGGTGTACAAACAGGTCAAAGACCAGGTGCTGGCAAGGCGTCGTGATCGCGGCACCGAACTCGCCGATATCGGTCGGCTGTTGCATA
Organism: Phycisphaerae bacterium; assembly: GCA_030425705.1. GTDB lineage: Bacteria > Planctomycetota > Phycisphaerae > Phycisphaerales > Phycisphaeraceae > JAHQVV01. Next base: position 406,293 of record JAUHZU010000001.1, on the reverse strand, counting down.
TACCGCGGAGCGAACCCGATCTCACGCTGGCCCCGGAAACAGTCGATCGCGCCGACGTTGCCGACGGGCCCGGACTCAAGCACAAACTCAGTCCCCGAGGTACTGTCCCGGCGGGTGATCGTCGCGCCGTCGACATCCGAGAACGAGTCCAGCAACCCGACGCTGTCGGGTGATTTCGGGCTGCCATCCAGGGGCTGCCAACCCATAGTCCAGTCCTGCGGTTCCGTGCCGTGCGCCGAGGTCCTGAAGATCGGCCAGCGTACCTCGCGTCGCAGCCGCCTCAGCCCGAGCAGGCCGTAGAGGATGACGTTGTCCAGAACATCGGGGTCGTCGGGATTGGGGGCGACAAAGACCGACGACAACCGGACCCGTGCCTGGATGCCGTACACCCCGGAGTTGCCTTTGAACGAGAGCTTGCGGCTTAGCTCCAGTCCGTCCGACTTGCGGTTGCCCATGCTGTCGAGCATCAGCTCCAACTCGGAGCGGTCGCCGACGTGCAGCTCCACGGCCTCGTCGAACTGCTTCACAGCGAGGCGGACCTGGTCAAGCCGGTCGGTGGAGGCCCCATGCTTCTTGATGGCCTTGAGCATCCGCTCCAGCGAGCTGCTCCCGGGGACGTGCAGGGCAGCTTCAAGCGGCTGGTCGGTCTGCAGGAGTTTCGCGATGTTCCAAGTCAGGGTTTTGTTGATCCCAAACTGGCGCGCGGCCTCCTGCGGCCGTAGTGGATCCGCCTGGACGCTATCGTAAAGTCCAATCAGTGCAGCGGTTAGGGAGGTTACCGCTTGCTTGCAGTCGTCTTCGAATCGAGTGGTCACAGGCGATCCTTCGTGGGAATCGGATAGTTTGGTATCGGTCAGACTCTTAGATGATAACCGCTAACTTCCTGTTGGGAAGCTCCTTGAATTGTTTTTCTGAATTTCCAATTGGAAGATTGACAGGAAGTTTTCAGGTCGTATGATAGCGACAATATGCGGTATGACGAATCCAAGAAAACGCTCACGTGAACGCTGGCCAAAAGGCGTGATAGCTCGACTCACTGGGTCAAAAACAAGAATCCAGCCGCCGTTCTAAAGGTCCACCATGAAGCACCTCACAACCACCCGTGTACTACTCGCTGCCTTGGGCTTAGCTGTTGCAACTCCCAGTCTCGCGCTGGACAACGGCGACCTGCTCTTCATGCCCACCCCCTACATCCCGACGGATGCATCCAATGGTGGAGATGTTGTGGTGGGGGTGGAGTACAGCGTGAACCCGGGTACTGGGACTTTCGCAATCGGCGACGTATTTATTTTTGACGTCGCCAACAACCAGATCACGCCGCTGGCAACCTTTGAAGCCTCTGGTGCTTCGGGGTTCCAGCCCGAGGTTTCGCATGATGGCACCGTCGTTTCGGGAAGCTTTGATGTGAATGTCGGCAGTTTTGATGTCGAGACCACCGGCGTCTGGCGGCAGGCGGCTGGCCAGCCGATCGGGACGGGCACCTATACGAATGTGCTTGCCATCGACGCGCCGGACCCGAGCATCGCAAACGACTTTTATGTCAACAGTAGCTCAGTCTCCTTTCCGCTTGGCCGCGGCCATGGCGTCTCAGGCGACGGCAATGTGGTGACCGGGGCCTACTACCGGGAAAACATCTTTGATTTCCCCAACCCGCCGATCCAGCAGGGCGGCTGGATGCCACTCAGCTTTGATCTGAGTACAAGCACCGCGACACCGCTCTCGGGAAACGGCCCTGCGGTCGGCCTCAACGGCGAAGTGCTCGGGGCGGACTTTGATGGCAACGTTGTTGTGGGTTTGTACAGCAACACGATTCTGCCGGCGATCTGGCGCGACGGCGTGCTTTACGCCCCGGGTAACCCCGACAATAGCTCATCCAATGGCGGCCGGGCTATCGCGGTCAGCGATGATGGCAACACCGTTGCCGGCTTCCAGTTCCAGACCACCGATGGCATCAACACCCGGGGCCAGGCGGTCTGGCATTACGATGCGGGCAACGATGAATACGTGCGGACGAACATCGGCCGGCTGCCAGGGATGACCCAGGGTTCGGCCGAAGCCACCGGGATCACTGCAGATGGTAGGGTCGTTGTGGGCTGGGACTGGTCCATGCAACTTTTGCAAGGTGGACAGCCCGCTGGTGCCGGCGACACAGGCCAGGGCACGTTCTGGTCCGAGTACACCGGCCTGGTCAACATCGAAGACTTCCTTGACGCCCGCGGTGTCGATACCTCCTTCTTCGAGATCGGTCAAGTCACTGGCATCAGCCCGGACGGTACGACCCTCACCGCGTGGGCTTTTCTTGGTCAGGGCACCGGCGCTTCAGTGGGCAACTCGATCGGGCTGATCATCGACCTGACCGGCACGCCCCTTGCGCCCGAGGCCGACGACGACCTGCGTAACGCCGCCATCGCCAACTTCGGGACCGCCGCGAACTACGTCGGCGACACCTACTACGGCGACTGGAACCAGGACGGGATGGTCACCCAGGCCGACCTGGACATCCTCAACGCTCTGATCGACGGGGTCATGGGCGATCTCAACGGCGACCTGTTCGTCGGCATCGAAGACCTCGACATCCTGCTCGCCAACTGGGGCGACAGCGTGACCCCCGGCTCGCTCATCGACGGCGACGCCAACAACGACGGCCTGGTCAACAGTCTGGACCTCGCGATCGTCCAGGGCAACTGGGGCAACGGCGTCGCCCCGGGTGGGACCGTCCCCGAGCCCACCTCGCTGGCCCTGCTTGGGCTGGGCGGGATGGCGCTGACGCGTCGCCGCCGGAGCCATCGGCACACTTGAAGACAACAACCCCTACGGCTCTGGTCGCGCGTTGCGGCCGGGGTCTTTCTTTCCCTCTTTGGTAGGAGATTCCTGTTATGAAGTGCGCAACCGCATCGCTCATTGTCGCCACCGCCTTCGCATCGACCGCAACCGGCGCAACCATCAACTGGGGCACTTCCGCCCCGACATACAGCAACGTCGTCGATTTCGACGGCACCGCAGACGCGGGCTTGACGATCACCCTCGCCAATCAAGTCAGCGGTGACCCCGGTATCGCGCCTTGGGGCACCGATAATGCCCTCTCTGGCAATGGAATTGTATTCTTCAACTTCGACTCAGATATCGAATCCTTCTCCGTTCAATACCTTGACGATAGCGGACCAGCCGGTCCCTTCGGCGGCGGATTCCTAGTCGCTTTGTTCGATGATGGTTCCCAAGTGGGCGGTGCACAATTTGCATCGGCCGGTGATGGCACCGGTGATCAGTGGCTGAACATCACCGCTGACGGCACCCCATTCGATGAGGTCCGGCTCGCCCCCGGAGGTTTTGGCCAAAACGTGAAGATCGACAACGTCTCCTGGAACGTGCCCGAGCCCGGCTCGCTGGCGCTGCTCGGGCTGGGTGGCCTGGCGCTGCTGCGTCGGCGCCGCAGCTAAGTCTCGAATTGTCGCTAACGCGGCGACCCCATACTCCCATACCCCGTAGCCGCCCCCCCCCTTGCGGCTGCGGGGGTTTCCCCGGCAGCATTGTCGGACACTCCTCGCGGAGTAGTGTCACAGGACCGTGAACCTGAACCGAGACGCGATATGACACGAGCCAACCACGGAAGAACGATGTCGGCCTTTACGCTCATTGAGTTGCTGGTGGTCATCTCGATCATTGCATTGCTGATCGGGATCCTGCTGCCCGTGCTTGGAGCGGCGCGTGAGACAGCCCGTGATGCGCAGTGCCGGTCTAATCTTCGGCAGATCACGATCGCTTCAGAGGCTTACGTCACGGATGTGCAGGACCTCCCTGCGCCGCCTCCGGTCAACGGCTCGACCTATAGTGGCCGGTACTCCAAGAACCTGATCCCCTGGCAGTCGCCGCATGTCTTTGGGGGCAAGAGCACGAACCTCAACAGCGCGTCAGTTGGCTCTAACCAGACCGAGTTCATGCTGTCCCGCGATCGTCCGCTGAACCCCTACACCCAGGGGTACAAGCCCGAAGATGATGGCGGCACGGACCGCTACGAGCTGCCCCTGTTCGAGTGCCCGTCCGACGAGCGCGGTGCGGGCAACCCCTTTGACGAGTTCTGGGCCGGTGCGCCTGACGGCGAGTCGGCCTATGAAGAGTTCGGCAACAGCTACGCCGACATGGGCGCGATCCCGCTGCATGACCCGCGCGTCGCGCCCCCCTCTGGCTCCGCGACCTTGGCGGATATAGAGCGAACGCGTAAGAACCTGCTGCGGCATGTTTCCAATAGCGGGGACCTCTCGGAAATCGTCTACTACGGCGAATTTCTATTCGTCGCCAACTACGCATTGGGAAGAACTCAGCCCGCCCAAGGCTTCCACGGCAAAGAAGGCGACCACCGTGTCGCGTTCATGGATGGCCACGTCTCGGCAGTCGAGCAGGACGCCGACTCACTCCGATCGCGTGTTGTAATCAGTGGGACACAAGCTCTCCAGCCGATCCAGGGGGCAGAAGACTGGTCGCTCTACACCAACCCCAGGCCCTACCCACTGGACTAGTTTTTGCAAAAACGCATTCATAGCCGAGAGTTGGGGTTAACTGCCGTGAGGCATTGATCTTAAAGACGGATGCCGATTTCACAGCATCTATCCGGCTGGGCTACCTTGACTTTCGTACAATACGCGGCGCATGACCGCCCCACCCGCCGGTAGCCCCGGCTCGATCGCCGCGCTTGTCGACCACGACGTGAACACTGTCGCGTTTGTGTCGTTGGGCTGCCCGAAGAACCTGGTCGACTCCGAGAAGATGCTCGGGCTCCTGGCCGAGGACGGGATCACGCCCGTGCCCAGCGACCTGATGGAGGCGGGGCAGGCCGACGCGGTGGTCATCAACACCTGCGGGTTCCTCGAGGCGAGCAAGATCGAGTCGATCGAGGAGATCAACCACGCGGCCGAGTTGAAGAAGCAGGGCAAGGTCAAGCGGGTCATCGTGGCCGGCTGCCTGGTGCAGCGTCACAAGGCGAAGATGCTCGAGTGGTGCCCGGACATCGACGCGATGATCGGCGTGTTCGACCGCGACCGGATCACCACCGCGGTGCGCGGCGCCGACGCCTCGGGCGGCGCGGCTTCATCCGCACTGAAAGAGACATCGATCGAGCTGCCCGTCTACTCCTCGATCGCCACCAACGCGACCATCGCCAAGCAGCACCGCGCGATCCAGGGCGGCACCGAGCTGGGCTACTTCGAGCCCGACAACGCCCGGCTGCGCCTCACCCCCCGCCACTACGCCTACCTCCGTATCTCCGAGGGCTGCAACCAGGGCTGCGCGTTCTGCACCATCCCCAGCATCCGCGGACGCATGCGCAGCAAGCCCGTCCCGCGCATCCTCGAAGAGGCCACCGAACTCTTTAACGACGGAGCATTCGAGCTGTCGCTCATCGGCCAGGACACCACCAGCTTCGGCGAAGACATCGCCTACGGCGACGGGCTCTCGGGCATGCTCACCGAGCTCGACGCCCTGGCGAAACACCACGGCGGCGCGTGGCTTCGGCTCATGTATGCCTACCCGTCCTGCTTCACCGACGGCATGATCGACACGATCGCCCGGCTGCCGCACGTCCTGCCCTACATCGACATGCCGCTGCAGCACATCAACGACGAAGTGCTCGACAACATGCGGCGCAAGACCAGCCGCAAGCTCATCGAGACCCTGCTCGACAAGCTCCGCGACCGCATCCCCGGCATGACGATCCGCACGACGTTTATCTCCGGCTACCCCGGGGAGACGGATGCGCAGCACAACGAGCTGGTGAAGTTCGTCCGCGACTTCGGCTTCGAGAACATGGGCGTGTTCCCCTACTCCCCCGAGCCGGGCACGAAGGCGGCCGCGGCGTACAACCGTGGCGGCGCGGTGCCGGACGATGTGATCGACGCCCGGATCGACGAGTTGATGCGGACCCAGCAGGGGGTCGTCTTCGCCCGCAACGCCGCGCTGGCCGACGCGGGCACAGAGTTCGATGTGCTGATCGACACCCCGCACACCCCCCACCCCGACGACCACGCCCAAGCCGCGCCGGAGCACCGCGGAGATGCGGGCCGCGTGCCCGGCACCTTCCGCTACACCGGCCGGACCTACCAGCAGGCCCCCGACATCGACGCGGTCACGTTCGTGGAGACGAAGCAGCAACTCGTCCCCGGCGAAGTCGTCCGCTGCCGGATCACCGGCCACGCCGACTACGACCTGGTCGCCACCCCCCTCGAAGAACTCAACAAAGACATCCGGCTGCCGCTGGCGTAACGGATGCTCGCCTATGCCGTGCAGTATGGAGTGGTCAAAAGAATCGGCCAGCGATAGATCGATTTCTTTGCGCTGCCGTTTGAGTGATTTGTGGCATCTCTCAAATCGGAACGTGGCAGCATGGCTAACCCTACGGGCGCGCGTTAGAATGCGCGACCCGCTAGGGGGTTATCCCTAGCGTACAAAATCAGGCCCGCCACCCCGAGGAAGCGCACCATGGCAACCACCGATGTCCAGCCCAAGGCGATCGATAAGCTGGCGTTGCTCGAGTTGATGTACCTCTCCCGCGAGGGCGATCGCCGCGAAGGCATCCTGCTCCGCCAGAGCAAGGGCTGGTTCCAGGTCGCGGGGATGGGCCACGAAGCACTCGCGACCATCGCGAAGCTGCTGCACAAAAACGACTACCTGTTCCCCTACTACCGCGACCGCGCGATGGTGCTGGCGCGCGGTGTAACCAACAAAGAGCTGGCCGAGGCCTACTTCGCCAAGCGCGGCAGCAGCAGCGCGGGCCGGCAGATGCCCGGGCACTACTCGTCGCGGAAGAAGAACGTCTGGTCCGTGCCCACGCCGACGGGCGGGAACCTGCTGCCCGCGTGCGGCGTCGCGTGGGGGATGCAGCTCGAGGGGAAAGACGGCGTGGTCGTCGCCACGATCGGCGACGCCGCCACCCGCCAGGGCGAATTCTACGAGGCCGTCGTCTTCGCCGTCGAGCGCAAGCTGCCGGTCATCTTCATGATCGAGGACAACCACTACGGCATCAGCACGAACACCGAGCGTTTCAACCCGTTCAACCTCGACATCTTCCTGGATACCGGCGGGCTCAAACACATCAACGCCCGCAGCGTGGACGTGCTGACCGATATGGGGACCCGCGCGATCGAGAAGGCCCGCAGCGGCGAGGGCCCGAGCGTCCTGGTCTGCGACCTCGACCGGCTGTGCAGCCACACCTCCAGCGACGACCACCGCGTGTACCGCGACGCCGCGGAGATCGAGAAGATGTCCGAGCGCGACCCGATCACCCTGCTCGCCGCCGAGCTGATCGAGAAGGGCGAGCTGACGGCCGAGTACTGGGACCGCAAGAAGAAGGAGATCGAGGAGCAGGTCGACCGCGAGTACCGCGAGGCGGAGGACGCGGCCGACCCCCAGGCCTCGGCGCTGATGGACGAGCTGCTCGGGCCGGCCCCGACGCCCGAGCCGGTCGAGCTGAAGACCGACGAGCGCTGGCGGATGGTAGACGCGGTGAACCAGACGATCATGGCCGGGCTCGACGCCGACCGCCGACGGGTGTGTTTCGGCGAAGACATCGAGGACCCCAAGGGCGGGGTGTTCGGGCTCACCGCCGGCTGCTCGACCAAGCACCCCGACCGGGTCTTCAACTCGCCGCTGGCCGAGGCAACGATCGCCGGCGTCGCGTGTGGGCTGGCGAGCTACGGCATGCGGCCGGTCTTCGAGCTGCAGTTTGTCGACTTCGTCGGCCCGGCGTGGAACCAGATCTCGCAGAACTGGTCCACCCTCCGCTGGCGGACGTACGGCGACTGGACCTGCCCCATCGTGCTCTACGCCCCGTACGGCGCTTACCTGCCCGGCGGCTCGCTCTGGCACAGCCAGGCCAACGAGAGCGCGTTCGCGCATATCCCCGGGCTCCGCGTCGTCGTGCCCAGCACCCCCGAGGACGCGGCGGGCCTGCTCTGGACCGCGATGCACGCCGAGGACCCGACCCTCGTCCTGCTGCCCAAGCACCTCATCCGCCAGCCTGCGGTCGCCCCCGACCAGACCCAGGCCGTCCCGTTCGGCAAGGCGCGCATCCGCCAGGAAGGCACGGACGTCACGCTCGTCTGCTGGGGCAACTGCGTCGAGGTCGCCGAGCAGGGCATCAAGCCGCTGGGCGAGGAGGTCTCGGTCGAGGTCATCGACCTGCGCTCGATCCAGCCATGGGACCAGGAAGCGGTCGCCGCCTCGCTGGCGAAGACCGGCCGACTCGTCGTCGTCCAGGAAGACAGCGAATCGTGCAGCGTTGGGCAGATGATCATCAGCACGGTGTCCGCGGAGACCGACAGCTTCTACAGCCTCCTCAGCGCCCCTCGGCTGGTGAGCAAGCCGGACGTGCACATCGGCTACAACCCGATCTACGAGTACGCCGCGCTGCCCGCGGCCGACGACGTGACCGAAGCGATCCGCGCCTGCATGAAGGACTAGACCCGATGCCGATTGTCCCGATCCGGATCCCGCAACTGGGCGAAGGTCTCGCCGAGGCGCTGCTGGTCGAGTACCTCAAGCAACCGGGCGATGTCGTCAAGCGTGACGACCCGCTCTACACCATGGAGACCGACAAGGCCAACTCCGATGTCGAGTCGCCCTACGACGGGACGATCGTGGAGTGGACCGTCGAGCCGGGCAGCGTGCTGGCGATCGGGGCAGAGGTCGGGAAGATGGAGGTCGCCCAGGGCGTCAAGGAAGTCGGCGGCGGCCACGGCCCCTCGGCCCCCGAAGCCGGCGCCGCACCCGCCACCGACAAACCCGCAGCCACCGCCCCACCCGCGCCCAGCGGCGACGGCACGAAACTCACCGCGATCCGGATCCCACAACTCGGCGAAGGCCTCGCCGAGGCGATGCTGGTCGAGTACCTCAAGCAGCCGGGCGACGCCGTCAAGCGTGACGACCCGCTTTACACCATGGAGACCGACAAGGCCAACTCCGATGTCGAGTCGCCCTTCGATGGGACGATCGTGGAGTGGCTGGCCGAGCCCGGCGCGGTGCTGCCGATCGGCGCGCAGGTGGGGACGATCCGTGTGGCGGCCGATGCGCCGGACATGGCCGCCGGTCACGGGCCCGCCCCGGTCACGGCCTCGAAAACCACCGCCGTGGCAGCCAGCACTCCGGCCGGCGACCCGGAGGTCCGCATCCTCATGCCCCCGCGGACCCGCAAGCTGCTGCGCGACCGGGGCCTGCTCGACCAGGCCGGGCAGATCCCTGCCGCGGGCCGCACGCTCATGCCCGCCGATGTCGAGCGCTACCTCGCCGGCGACAAGGCGCCCGCGCCTACACCCGCCGAGCGCGAAGACTACGACGAGGCCCCCCTGCCCGTGCAGCAGCAGACGCTGAACTACCGCCTGGTGCGCGGCGCACAGGTCTGCGTCCCCGTCACCTGCATGACCGACGCGGACTGGTCCCGGCTCGACGAGGCCCGCGCCGCAGTCAAGGCCGCGCACGACGGCAAGGGCGGGCCCACCGCGTTCCTCATGATGCTCTGGTGCGTGACCCAGGTGCTCAAGGAACACCCCCGCTTCCGCAGCGCGCTGGTCGGCGACGGCAAGACGCTGCGCACCTACAAGCACGTCAACCTCGGCATCGCCGTCGCGCTGCCCGGCGACCTCATGGTCACCGCCGTTGTGAAGGACGCCGACACCTACGCCCCCGACGCGTTCTTCCAGAAGGCGGCCGAGCAGATCGCGCTCGCGCGCGACGGCAAGGACCAGGCCGACGCCTCCACCACGCTCAGCGTCAGCAACATGGGCACCGCCGGCATGGAGATGGGGATCCCCGCGATCGTCGCCCCCGCGGTCGCGACGCTGGTGCTCGGCAAGACGTACTGGCAGCCGGTCCCCGACGGCCGGGGTGGCTACGACTTCATCAAGACCGCGAAGCTCGCGCTGACCTTCGACCACCGCGTCGCCAACGGCGTCGGCGCCGGCCGGTTCCTCGCCGACGTCAAGCAGGCCATCGAGGCCTTCTCGCTCGACACCGTCTCCGCCTGATCGCCCACCGTAGGTCGGGTTATACCGATCGGGTCGGCAGGAACGGTTATCGGGCCCACGGGCGCGGGAATCTCGAAGAAGTCATCCCCAGGCCTTCAAGAATCAGGCGAAATCCGCTTGGATCGCGCGGATTCCGTGCTAATGTTCAGTTGGCCGGGCAGACCCGGCCGCGCATGAAACCCACCCCTCCGCACAACCCGAACGCCCGGGCCGAACGTCCCGCGGACGCGCTGCCCAGCCCGTTCACCCGGCAGCGACCGAAGCTGCGGGTGCCGACGGTGTCCGCGCACGGGCTCCACGATGCGCACCGGCAACGTGACCGCAGCGTCATCGGCCCACGTGCCGAGCGTCCGCTGCGGCTGGTCGGTGCCGAGGAAACCAACGAGGCCCATGTGGCCGCCGCCGCGACAGCGACACCGCCCGAGCCGACGCCGATCACCGGCGCGACCGACCCGCGCTGGGTCCTCGCCGTGCGCACCGCCGAGGCGCTGCAGGGCGACATCCTCCCGCCCGAACACCGCGAGCGCCTCATCGCGCTCGCGAAGATGATGGGGCTCACCCCGTTCGACGGCTGCCTGATCATCGCGATGGTGCAGGACCAGGCCCGCCGCGGGTTGATCGCCCGACAGTGCCCCGCCGCGGTCACGCCGCAACTCTCGATGATCCCGTTGCCACGCCCGCGCAAGCTCTTCGCCGGCCTGCGCGAGAACCCCGGCCAGGTCGCCCTGCTCACCACCGGCATCCTCACGCTGCAGGCGCTGATCGCCTGGGTCCTGCTGCGCTGAGCGGGCCGTCGGCGAACAACCACACCTAAACCAGCGGCTTACGAACGGCCCGAGCGGCTTTAGCTCGGCCGGTAGATCGTGAGGCGGACCTCGTCGCTCACCGTCGTCGAGCCGTCGCTGGCGTTCAGGCGCAGGATGTACGTGCCCGTGCCGCTGATGGTGACCTGGCTGGTCGGGCTGTTGATGTTGTCGAAGGCCACCCCGCCCGGTGCGGAGACGATCGACCACCAGGTCGTGAGGGCGCCGTCGTCCGTCGCCGAGCCCAGCAGCGAGAGCCGGCCGTTGTTGGTGTAGTAGGTCCGGTCCGGGCCGGCATTGACCACCGGGGCGCTGTTGCTCGGCGGGGTGGGGGTCGGTGCGGGTGCGCTGCCCGGGGCGCTGATGGTCAGGCGGACGTCGTCGCTGCGCGAGGTCGTGCCGTCGTTGGCGGTAAGGCGCAGGGTGTATGTGCCGTAGCCGGTGAGTGTCACCTGGCTGGTCGGGCTGGCGGCGTTGGCGAAGGCGACGCCGCCCGGCGCGGAGACGATCGACCAGCCGGTGATCAGTGCGCCGTCGTCCGTGGCCGAGCCCGCGAGCGTGACCCGGCCGTTGCTGGTGACATACGTGCGGTCGGGGCCGGCGTTCACCACCGGGGCGCTGTTGCTCGGCGGGGTAGGTGTCGGCGGCGGGCTGGGTGTGGAGTTGGGCGGGCTGATCGTGAGCCGGACATCGTCGGTCGTGGTGTTCGTGCCGTCGGTCGCGGTGAGGCGGAGGGTGTACGTGCCGTAGCCGGTGAGCGTGACCTGGCTGGTCGGGCTGGCGGCGTTGGCGAACGAGACGGTGCCCGGCGCGGAGACGACCGACCAACCGGCGGTGAACGCGCCGTCGTCGCTGGCCGAGCCCGCGAGGGTGACCCGACCGTTGCTGGTAACGTAGGTGCGGTCGGGCCCGGCGTTGACCACCGGGGCGTTGTTGCTCGGCGGGTTGGGCGTCGGCGGCGTGGGCTGCGCGTTGAGCGTGATACGGACGGTGTCGTTGTCCGATGCACCGTCGTCGTCGGTCACGGTGAGCGTGATGGTGTGCGTGCCCAGGCCGAGGTTGACCGACGGGCTCGCGCCGGTCGCGATGGTCGAGCCGTTCAGCCGCCAGGTGTACGACACCAGCGAGCCGTCCGGGTCGTTGCTGGCGGTGCCGTTGAGGGCGATGCTGGCCTGACCGTCGCCGTTGGTATCGGTGCGGGTCTGGTCGGGCCCGGCGTGGGCGTTCGGCACGACGTTGGGCGTGGGCGCGGGCGGCGGGGCCGGCGTCTGGTCGAGGAAGTCGGCGAGCGCGTCGTAGAACCGGTCGGCCATCTGCTGCTCGCCGGCCGTGTTGGGGTGGATGCCGTCGCGCAGGTGATGGTTGATGCTGAACCCGGTGTGCTGGTCCACCACGATGATGCGCGACTGCGCCGTCGACAACTCGCTCGCGAGGTTCGCCACCCGGTTGTTGTAGTCATCGATGGTTGAGGCGCTGACCGGCTCGATCGGGAGGATCTGCGCCAGGAAGATCGTAACGTCGGGGTTGTCCTGCCGAAGCAGCGCGATCGTGGTCCGCAGTTCGTCGGCGGTCGACGACGCGGACTGGCCCTGCAGCAGGTCGTTGGTGCCCAGATGGACCAGCGCGATGTCTGGTGTGTAGCCGTTCAGCCAGCCGGGCAGCGTCTGATTGATCTGGTCAACGCGTCGGCCGGAGTGCCCCTCGTGGTCGCGGTCGAACTGCTGGCCGGCGAAGTCGGGCCAGTTCGGTGTGCTGCCGCGGTTGGTGTCCTCGGTCCCGATGAAATCGAAAGCCGTCCCGTCCGCGACGAGTTGGGTCCAGAGGTAGTAGCGGTAGCTGAGGTAGGAACTCGACGACGCGGTGATCGAGTCGCCCAGCGGGAGGATCGACAGGTCGCCGTTGAACAGGACGCGGGGCTCGAGGGGTTCCAGGCCGTCGGCACGGTAGGTCGTCGGGAGGTCTGGCATGGGGGGATCACTCGTTTCAACGCGGGTCAGCGGGACACACCAAGGATCACGGCGCGGGGACGCAGCGCGGTCCATCCTTGGACAATCTGGCAACTCGTAGGCACACACAGGTCCGGGACGATGCACGGGAGCGCGTCGGCCCCGCCCACCGATCCATCCACCGGCGGGCCCTCGGGAAGGCGGAGATTGTAGCGGATCCGGCCCCTGGCCGTCGCGGGAAGGGGTTTTATCGGCGGCCCGCCTCGACACGGAATCAAAGCGGCCCACGCAACAACCCCACGCCTCCGCCACAAGTGCAGTGCAGCGGGTGGTTTCGGGTCAATCTTGTGATGTAGCTTGGGGTCAGGCCGGCCGGGTCAGTCCTGGGCGTCGTGCCCACGGGTCGCCGGCGGCTTCTTCGAGAACAGGCAGACCCGCAGCGTCTGGAGCAGGATGTACAGGTCCAGCTTCCACGACATGTTCTCGACGTAGCGGATGTCGTAACGGATCCACTCCTGGAAGTCCTTGCCCGGCTCGCGGGAGCGCTTGATCTGCCAGAGGCCGGTGACGCCCGGGCGGGTCGACAGCCGCGCCTCGCGCCACGCCGGGCTGAACTGGTTTTCTTTGTACGGGCTCGGCCGGGGACCGACGACCGACATCTGCCCGACCAGCACGTTGAAGAACTGCGGCAGCTCGTCGATGTTGGTCTTGCGCATGAACCGGCCGACCTTCGTGATCCGCGGGTCGTTGTCGATATAGAACTGCGGGCCGTCGGCCTGGTTCTGTTCCTTCAGCTGCTGCTTGATCTCTTCCGCGTTGTTGTACATCGTGCGGAACTTCAGGCAGGGGAACTCCTTGCCGCCGATCGATTCACGCCGGTGGGCGAAGAAGAACGGCCGGTTGTCCTCGATCATGATCGCGAGCATGATCAGCGGGTAGAACGGCAGGGTCAGCGCGAGCGCGACCAGCGCGAAGCCGATGTCAAACAGCCGCTTGGCGATGCGGAACATCGAGCGCCGTCGGCGGCCACGTTCCGGGCCGGTGTAGTGCTCGCTCGGCTCGATCGCGTGCCACTCGAGGGTCTCAACCTCGGGCCGGCGGTCCGGGTCGTCCCAGAGCACGGCGGGGCCGACGACGCTGTCGATGCCGTCCAGTTCGCGACCGACGCCGACCCAGACCGGTCCGACGAACCGCGTCGCGGACCCCGCGTTCTCGGCGGTAGCGGTGGCGTCTCCCCAGGCCTCGCCCTCGATCTTGCGGGCCTGGCGGATCGTGGCGTCCGGGCGTTTCCAGACCGAGATCAGCTCGCGCACAAACTCCATAACCTGATAGCTGTCGCTGCGGTCGAAGACGCAGCCGTCCACGGAGATGGTCGAGCGGTGGTGGGCGGGGATGGTCCGTCGCATCTCGCGCCAGGCGGCGCGGGGCTCGCGCGCGGTCTGCCAGGCGCGGGCGACGTCCTCGTGCGGCGTGAGCGCGACCCGGCCCAGCCGGTAGTCGATCTGCCGGTACGCCCGCTCGAAACGGATGAAGTTGTCGTCGCCGTCGGTGATGACCCGCTCGCGGTAGCCGGGGTCGTGCGTGTCGTGGATGCGGACGAACAGCACCCGCGGCTTGAGCCAGCTCAGCGTGTCCATCAGCTGCCCGAGGCGGAACAGCGACAGGCAGTCGCTATCGATGAGCAGGTACAGCTCCGCGTGCTTGACGATCTCCGACGGCTCGCCCTGCCGGACGACCTGCACCCCCCGCGCGGCCCAGAACCGGTCGTGGAGCTGGACAGAATCCAGCCCCCAGACCGTGTGGTCGCGCAGGTCGGTGGAGCTGTCGTCCGCGTGCGTGATCATCGGCGGGTCGCTGTCGGTGGGCGGGGAAACGTCCGGCCCGGCGGTTGCCGGGCCGGGGGGACGTGTATGTTAGTTCGCGTCGTGGCCGGTGTATGCGCCGTTGCTGTCGAGGTCGTCGGAGTAGGAGGCGACGGCCGAGCCCAGCGGGCCGTACCGCGCTACCGTGCCCGAGCTGGGCAGGCGCTTGCGGCGGGTGTCGCGGTCGGGCCGGCGGTCCTGCGAGACGATGCTGGCGTAGGACGTGTGGGCCAGGTCGTTCTGCAGAGCGTGGTTGAACACGATACCGGCGACGTTGGCGTGGACCGACTTGAGCTGGTTCAGCGACTTGGCGACGAGCGCCTTCTGGTCGCCGCGCGACACGATCAGCACCGTGCCGTCGGCCTCGGCGGCGGCGATGGACGCCTCCAGCGAGCCAAGCACCGGGCCGGTGTCGATCAGCACGATGTCGAAGTCTTCGCGGGCCTGCTGGATCAGCGAGCGGATCGCGACGGGCGAGAGCTTGCCGGCGTCGGACGGCCGGGCGTTGCCGACCGGCAGGATGAACAGGTTGTTGACGTCCGCCGCGGCGACACAGCTCCGCAAGCGGCCGGGCGTGCAGGCCTGGAGCACACCCAGCGACGTGTCGCGCTGCAGGCGCACGGCACGCTCGATCTCGCCCTCGTCCATGATGCCTTCCTGCAGCAGCACCATGTCGAGCGCGGCGTTTTCCGCGGCGGCGATGGTCATCGCACGGTCGAGCTGTTCTTCGCTAAGCAGGCCGTTCTTGCGGATCACCACGTCCAGCGGGTCGTGGACGACGGTGCCCAGGCGGCGGGACAGCCCGGCCCCGACGAGGTCGCAGTCGATGACCAGCGTCTTTGTATCCGACGCGGCAAAGGATAGGCCCAGCGCGCTAGTGAGCGAGCTCTTGCCCGAGCCCGCGGTCGGGCTGGTGACGGAGAAGACCCGGCCGTTGCCGCCGATCTGCAGCAGCGTGCGGATGTGGTGCACGCAGTGCGCGGCGGCCTCGGCCTGCTCGGGTTCCTTGAGGTTGGTCGGGAGCGTCGGCAGGATGCCCAGCACGTTGGCGTGGGGCATGCCGGCGGTCGCGTCGTTGACGTGCCGCAGCCGGCGGTCCATCGCGCCCACGAGCATGATCATGCCAAAGCCCATCATGAGCCCGGCCATCCCGCCCGCGGCCGCCATCTGGCGGCGCTTGGATACGTTGTACGGCTCGGTCGGCGTGCCGGCCATCGGGCCCAGGTTGACCTGCGCCAGGTCGCTGATACTGGCCACGGTGTTCAACGCGTCGTGGTTGTCCATCCGGTGCCGCGTCTCTTTAATGCGCTCGCGGATCTCGTCCAGACGGAGGTTCAGCTCGTCGATCGCCTGCTTCTTGCGGGATAGGTCGTCGATCTCGGCATTGAGCTGGCTGATCGTCGTGATCAGCCCGTCGCGTTCGGCCATCGCGGAGAGGACGTCCTGGGGCATCGAGACCGCGACCTCGCCGCTGGTCCACTCGTTCTCCAGCGCGAGGATATCCCGCTCGACGATCGTGATCGCACGGCGGAGCTGCTGCACCGCGGGGTGGCTGTCGCCACGCTGGTTGACCTCCAGCTCGTTGCGGAGCTGGTTCTCGTAGGCCTCGCGCAGCTCCTGGAGCTGGATCATCCGAGGGTCCTCGGCAGCGAGTTCGAGCAACAGTTCGGGCGTCATCTCGCCGTTGTTCAGATTTACCCGGTCGCCAAGGCGCAGGTTGATCGTCTCCAGCTCGCGCTCGCGGATATTCAGTGCGCTGAGCTTAGCGGTCAGCATGCTGTTTAGCGTCGGGATGTCTTCCTCGGGGATGATGCGAGCCCGCTCGTCGAGCAGCTCGCGCTCCTCGCGCTGCTGGCTCTGCAGCAGGGTCATCAGCATCTGTCGCTCGCTGGAGTTGGTGACCTGCATCTCGTCGTCGTGCACCCGCTTGTAGGCAAGCATCAACGCGTTGAGCCCGGCCTTGGCCGTCTCGGGGTCGCGGTCCTCGAACGTCACGCGGATCACCGGGACCTCGCGGGTCGGCGGGGTGATCTGCAGCGCCTGCGCAAACTGACGAGCGGTGTTGATCTCTTCCAGCTCCTGCGGGCGGAGCGCCTGCGCCTCGCGCCACTCGGGCAGCTTCATCGCGACATCAATGACCTCCGACTCGGTCATCGAGCGGATCTGCCGGTCGATGTACGTGCTGTACCGCTCGGAGAGCTCGCTGTCGATGCCCTCGGCGTAAACAATCTTTTCCTTGATATCGATGTAGGACCCGGCCTGGTAGAGGTCCGGCTCGCTGTAGAAGCCGGCGAACCCCCCGCCGACCCCCAGCAGCACGCCGAGGATGATCGCCCAGTGCCAACGGCCGCGCAGCAGCCCGAGCATCGCCTTGATCCCCTGGCGGTTGGGCGCGTCGTCGCCGCCCCCGCCCTGGTCGTCAATCATCAGCATCGGCTCGTTCTGCATCTTCGCCTCTCTACCGCCCTGCTCGCTGGCGGGTGCTCCGCGACGGATCATTGTAGTTACCCGCTGCTTGGGTTCCCTGAATTCGGACCAGGCCACGTCGGCCATCCCCCCCCTGGACCGGGGGCTCTCACTCTCGGATCATCGGCCACGTTCCGGGCCATGTTAATCCCTGCCCCCGCCCCACCCGCCACAGACCGCCCGGGCGGCGGGGTTATCGGCCGGTCCCGGACGGGCCGGGCCGCGAATCTCTGTATTGTAAAGATATCCCCGGCCGCGCCTAGTACTCGCTCGCCAGGTGGTACTCGTAGACCGGCACCGACGCCCACGCCAGCACCCGCAGCAGCGACGCGATCACCAGGAACGCCAGCAGCAGCGTCGCCCACTCCGACACCGCCCGGACCGTGTCCGCGGTCACCAGCGGCGTACGGTCGTAGACCCACAGCGTGCAGCCCAGCGCCAAGGCGCTGCACAGGATCGCGATCACCGGGCTCAGCGCCAGCAGACCCAGCCGGACCGGCATCCGCAGGGGCGTGCCGAACACGAAGCCGTAGCTGATCAGGAACAGCGACATCGCCGTGGCGATGCCCTTGCACGCGCTCTCCAGCGGGAGTACCGCCGAGCCGACCGTAAGCATGTAGGCCCCGGAGACCTTGACGACGCCGGCCTCGAAGCCAAGCAGCCCGTAGAGGAACGTGATCGACTTCGCCTCGGCGAGTTGGATCGGCAGAGACACCATCTGCGCGATGGTGATCGGCACCGGCACAAGCAGCAGCATCACCAGCCAGGCCGGGCGGAACTGCTTGAGCACCGACACGCCTGTCGTCACGACCAGGGCGCCGCCCATCATCAGCAGCGCACCCAGATACCACGTCGAACGCAGCCCGTACAGCGAGTAGCCCATGTAGTAGAACTGCGCCCCGGCCGCGAGCATGATCCAACCCGGCCAGGTATCGCCCGGCCAGATGTAACGGAACCGGGCCCGGCGGACCCACACCAGCCAGGCCGCGATAAACGGGACCAAGACGATCGGGCGGGAGTGCTCGTACCGGATCGCGGTGCGGAACAACTCGATCCACGCCGCGTGCGTCGCGATGGCCGCCGCGAGCAGCGCCGCGACCATCCGGACGATATCGCCTCGGGTCCAGCCGTTTTTTCGGAGTACGCGGGGGAGCAGTTTCACAGTCAGCCATCGGCCCGGGGGCCATCCTTCTCAGGGTTTCATCGGCCGATCAGACGCGACCACCTGATCCACGACCCGCTGCCCTGCGGCCACGACGGCCCCCGGGCAGACCACGCTGCGCACCAATACGGCCCCCGCCTCGACCCGGGCCCCCCGCAGGACCACCGAGTCGTGCAGCACCGCGTCCCCCGCGACCCGGCCGCCGGATTCGACGATGCCAAACGTCGGCCGCCAGTCCTCGGTGAATGGGCCCAGCGCCTCCTGCCGGCCCGCGGCCCGGCGGTGGTAGGCCCGCAGCGCCCCGATGTAGCCCGCCAGCGTCCGCGCCGAGCGCGACGTCGCCGAGCCGAAGGTCCTGACCTTGATCGTGTGGTCCTTGGCGAGTTCGGGCAGGGCCTGCTCGTTGAAGTCCACGAAGCCGACGCTGTTGATCCCCCGGACCGCCCCGCAGCGCAGCAGCATCATCCCGCTGGGCGCGCCCTGCGACTCGGCGGCGAGCGCGATGTCGGCCTTCGGCTCGGCCAGCCCGAACGCCAGCTTGGTCAGCGGCTCGAACAGCAGCTGGCCCGCGTGGCTGATGAGCAGTTGCTCGTTGTCGTCGTAGCCCCGGGCCACATCCGACAGCAGGCCCGCCGTCCCGCGGAACGAGGACGGGTCCTGCTCGATGGTGAGTTCGATCCGGCCATACCGCTCGGTCTTTGCCTCCAGCCCGCAGCCCTGCGAGACCATGACCCGGACGGGCAGGTGGTCGATCTGCAGGGTCTCGGCCAGCGTCAGGAGCTGCTCGCGCCAGCAGTCCAGCACCGTACGGCTCGCGCCGACCGGCAGGTCCAGCACGCTGCGACCGGAGGCCTTGATGAGGCGGGACGGGCGGACCGCCCCGGCCAGCAGCACCACCGCACGCAGGTCCCCCAGACCGTGGCTGCAAGGCCGCGCCGCGGCTCTCGCACGCGTGGGCCAGACCTCCTGGTCAACGATTCTGAGCGTCATCCCGCTTCCCTTCCGCCGCGCAGCAGTATCGCCGGTGGCCTGCGCACGGCACTTCTCCCTGAAACTATTCCTCGCCATCGGCGAGGTGGGGGGTGCTCTCCAGTCACCACCCCTGAGACATTCTCCCGCAATGACGCCGATCCCCCAAGTGAAACCACAGATCGGGGCCAAAAAATCCGGTTATCGGCCTCGCCCGGAGACCCTTCCCCAAGCCGCCCCCACGGCCAATCGACATGCAAAGGGTAGCCCATGCACGAGATACCGCTTCGCAAGCCTCCGTGGCTCTTGAACCAAGCGGTGCAACCATTCTAGCCCAATCCGCTGTAACCACAAAGGGGCACGCTGCACCTCCCCGGTTAAAAAACTCAGGCTGATCCCGATCCCCAGCCACCAGGCGCCGGGCAGCGCCGCCCGCAGCGCCCCGATCAGCCGTTCCTGCTTGGGGGACCCCAGGGCCACATAAACGAGGTCCGGGCGCTTTTCGACCAGTTCCTGACGCAGGGCGTCCATCGCCGCGGGGTCCTGGTCGAAGCCCATCGGCGGGCAGTTCACCCCCGCGATCGTCAGGCCGGGGTAACGCGAAACTAACAGGTCGCCGGCGGCCTGGGCCGTGCCCGGCGTCGCGCCCAGCAGGTAAATCGACAGCCCGGTGTCCGCGGCACGCCTGGCCAGCGGCTCCACCATCGACGAGCCCGCCACCCGCTCGGGTAGGGGCGTGCCCTGGACCCGGCTGGCCCAGATCAGCGGTGTGCCGTCCGCGACCACCAGGTCGGCCTCGTCCAGCATCCGCCGGTACTCGGCATCGACCCGCGCCCGCCGGGCGTGGTCCAGGTTCGCGGTGATCACCCACCCGCCCCGGCCCGCCGACGCCTCGGCCACGATGTGCTCGACTGTCTGGCCTTCGGTCAACGCATCAAACGCGACCCCGCCCACCACGACACGGTCGCGCGCGGCCACCGCGTCGGCGGGTGCGGGCTCGTCGGGCGCGGCGTTCGGTGGCTCGGGGGTCATCGTCACGGTCACGGCTGGTCCGGGGAACGGGTCGGTTCGGATCGTACCGGCTCGGGCGCACGGGTGATGAATGAGGCGAAGCTCACGTCGTCCAGCCCGGTCGTCATGGTGCCGCCGGTCACGGCATCGAAGAGTTCGCGTTGCATGTCGTCGTTCAACAGGGCCGGCCAGTCGAGCCAGAGCCCGCCGTCCCCGAGCACCCACAGCCCGCCGCCCTGCCCGGCTTCCCGGAGCACTTCGCGCAGTCGTTCGGTGTCGAGGATGATTTCCGCGCCGGTGTCGGGGTCGATGAGCCGGCCGTGCTTGTCGCGGGACAGGCGGGTGTAGTACTCGACGTTGCCGAGCACGTAGTCGGCCTGCCCGGCGTAGAGGGTGTAGTTCACGACGCGGTGCGGCGGGCCAACGAGCAGCAGCCGTTCGCCGGGCCGGCGGTTCTGCTGGACGTAGCGTGCGACGCCGGCCTGGTCCTGCCGGAGGTGGCAGTAGAACGGGTAGCTGAGGGCGTGGCGCATTGGGTCCGCGGTGAAGCCGTAGCCGTGCGAGCCGACCGCCCATGCCGAGGCCGGCTTGAGGTCCGGGCTGAGCACGAGCACACCGACGAGCAGCAGCGTCAGTGTCGCGGAGGCCGCGCGGCGGTGTCGGCCGATCCGCGCGGCGAGGTCCCCTGCCTCAAGCAGCGCGACCCCCGCGAGCAGCAGGATCAACGGGTAGAGGAAGAAGAAATAGCGCGATTCGTTGTGTTTCCCGGCCACCATCGACGCGGCTAACACTGGCAACGCGAGCATCGTTAGCAGCAACCACCGGCCCGTGCAGGTGCCCTCCGCGTTGCGGCTACGCCACGCGGCGCACGCCAGCCCGACCAGGCCCAGCACCCCGACGACCGGCCAGCCCAGCCGGATCCACCGCAGCAGGTAACGGTCGATGTCCGGGTAGTGCAGCAGGTCGATGCACGCGCTGAGCACACCAACGCCGAGGAACAGTTTGGACACCAGCACATACCCGCCCAGCAGCACCGCAGACCCGGCCCAGCCGACCAGCACGACCGGCTTGAGCAGGTCGCGCCGCTCACGGACGGCGACCGCGAAGAGGACCATCAGCACCGCCGCCGAGGCCGCGCCGAGCTGCAACCCGGCGTAGACCAGCGCAACCGCCGACAACCCGCCGACCAGCCACCGTTTGCCACGCAGCGCCAGCCATACCGCCGCCGCAATGCACACAGCGGCGAGGATCATCAGCACCAGCGCGGCCGGGCGTTGCGATTCCCACAGCGCACGGAGCACGGGAAAGTGCGGTAGCGACACGCCGGGCATGTTCCCGGCGTGGAACGACACACCACCGGACGCCTGCTGCTTGATCGCTTCCATCTCGGCAGCGGCGACCGGGAGGTAGTCCCGGCCGAACAGCGCCGCCGCGAGTCCATTCAGCGCGCGCCCTGACACAACAAACAGGACGCCGCCGGCCACGAACTGTGCGCCGAACCCCAGCCGCTGACGCACGCTGTAGCCGGTCAGCGGGAGCAGGCCCACGAAGCACAGCGTCAGCATGACGCCGAGCTGATGCGTCAGGATCGCCACGAACGCCACGGCCCAATAGGCCAGCTTGTAGCGCGTCTTGCCTTTGACATACCCGTGCCAGAAACAGAAGAGCCCCGCGAGGTAGCACGCCTGCAGCAGCGTGTAGAAGCGTGCGTAACGCGACAGCTCGATCTCCCAGACCGAGATCGCGAGGAACGCCGCCAGCAGCAGGCCCGCGCGGGCGTCGACCAGGTCGCGGCCGAGCAGGTAGCCCAGCGGGATCGCGAGCACACCGAAGAACACGGCGGGCACGCGCAGCGTCGCTTCGTCTAAACCAAACACCGCGGCGACGCCCGCCTGCAGGTAGATGAAGTGCGGCGCCCGCAGGTACACATAGCCCGTGTCCAGGCGGGGCACGCCGTGGTCGAGCACGGCCTGCACGGCCTGGTACTGGTAACCCTCGTCACCGACCAGCCCGAGCGCACCCAGCCGGTGCATCCGCATGACCGCGCCGGCGACGACCAGCACCAACAGGATCACACCGACAGCAAGGTGGGCGCGGCTGACCGCCGCGGTCCTGGCGGTGCGGTGATCCGTGACGCGGGTTGTGCTGATCGGGTCCATCGGTTCCACAGAGCGTCGGTCTGACGTGTTGCCCTCGTGTTTCAAGACACCCCCCAAGCGGGCACACATCCACGGCCGACAAGCGGCCGGGGCACCTGCGGCGCGCGGCTATTGGTCCTATCGGTCAATTGTGGGGTGCCCTACGACACTGCACCCGCCTGAATCGGCGAACAGAAACGATCCTTATCGGGCATAGACGTCCCCGACGGTCACATGATACACGCCGACCGCCGACAAACATCAGCCGCCGCCGGACACGTCCGCGGCATCGCCCCGTCGGTCCCAGCGGAAGACATCCAACTGCATCCCGTCGTCCAGCGGCACGCGTTGGAGGTTGGCCTCCAGCCACTCCGCCAGCGGGTCGGGCACGCCCCACGGCTGGCGCCAGTGCGCGTGCTCGACCACCACCAGCCCGGCCGACTCCGCCTCGACAATCGACGCCACCGCCGAGGGCGAGAACACCACAGGCATCCCGGTCCGCCAGTCACGCTCGAACTCGTCCCGGTCCTCGGCACGCGTCCGGCTGAGCGAGTAGTCGCACCGGCCCAGCACGTCCATCGCCTTGACATCCGCGCTGGCCAGCACCACCCCGCCGGCCCAGGCGCTGTCGGCCGCGAGGACCGGGCGGGCCCCGTCCCAGTCCGCGAATACGAACGCGTGGTCGTCGCTGAACAGCATCGACCGGACCTGGTACGGGCCCAGCGTCCGCGACAACGCGTAGGCGAAGACCGCAAGAACCAACACCGCGACCCCGATCCGCATCGGCAGCGGGGCCAGCGACTCCTCCCGGCCGGGCCGGCGGGTGAGTAGCCAGACCACGGTCGACACCCCCATGCCAAGCGTCAGGGCGAGGTAGGGGAACGCCCAGAGCAGGTAGCGCGGCGCTTTCATGCCGGCAAAGGAGTGCGCGGCCAGCCCGACCGTGAAGAACGCGACCACCCAGATCGCCCGCCACCGCCAGCGGTAGCAGGCCAGCCCCGCCGCGGGCAGCGAGAGCAGCAGCGGCCAGCGGTGCCAGAGCAGGAAGTAGTCCAGGTAGTAGGCCGGGTCGTCGCGCGCGTCCGACGCCCAGAGGACCGACGCGCGGTAGCCGGCCCACAGGCCGCGCACCGGCTCAAGCCACAGCAGCCCCGCCACCAGCGCCGCGCCGCCGAGCACCAGCCCCGCCGTGACACCCCAGCCCCGCAGCACCCGCTGCCGGGGCCGGCCCTCGGTCACACGCCACAGCAGGCAGAGCAGGACCCCGCCGCAAACCAGCCCAACCCCGAACACGCTGGACACCTGCACGTGCATCGCCAGCCAGCCGGACAGCACCGCGACCACCACCGACAGCAGGCGCAGCCAGACCCCCGCCGAGCGGTCGAGCAGCGTGTCCGCCGACGCGAGCAGGCAGACGACGGCGGCGGCCTGCACCATGTAGAACCGGCACAGCTCGGTCGCATAGACCATCATCGGCATCTGGAGCATCAGCCCCAGCGTCACCCACGCCGTGAGCGAGCCGAACCGGCGACGCGACCAGCCGAACAGCACCGCGACGAGCACGAGCCCGGCCAGCAGCGACGGCAAGCGCGACTGCCAGAGCCCCTCACCGAACCACCGGAAGCTCGCCGCCACGGCGTAGGTGTACGCCTTCGCACGGGTATACGGCTCGCCGGTCTCGCCCAGCACGAGGTCCCCGTCGGCGAGCAGGGATTTCGCGGCGAGCACGTGGTACAGCTCGTCGATGTGGCGGGTCGGGTTCTGGAACAGCACGAACACCACGCCCGCTAAGGCGACCGCCAGCAGCAGCTCGGCCGCCCGCCACCGAAAGGCGCGGCGGCCCGCCGACGTCGGGGGCTGGTCTGCGTCGGGGCGGCTTGTTCCTGCGTGAGTCATGCGTTCCAAAAACTACCGAGCCGGGAAAAACAAGGCCGGTCCTTCGGCACGAGCGCTGCCCAATCATACCCGCACCGCCGGGGCCCCAGCCCCGGCCGGTAGAATGCGGCCCGACGGGACCCATCCTTGCACGACAACGCTTTACAGCCCGACCCGCGGCTGACCGGCCACATGCCCGGGCTCGACGGGCTGCGCGGCTACGCCGCCCTGCTCATCGTCGTTTACCACTACACCTCCTGGGTCTGGGCGTCGCACTTCGGTGACCCCATGCCCGAGGGCATCAAGTCCGTCATCGCCCTCCGGCAGTACGGCTGGCTGGGCGTCGATGTGTTCTTCGTCCTCTCGGGGTTCCTGATCACCGGCATCCTCATCAAGACCCGCGACCACCCCCGCTACTTCCGGTACTTCTACGCCCGGCGGGCCCTGCGCATCTTCCCCCTCTACTACCTCGCGCTGCTGGGGGCGCTCATCATCGCACCCATGCTGCTCACCGTCGGGCCCGGCGAGCAGGAAACACTCGACAACCAGGCCTGGCTCTGGCTCTACGGCACGAACTTCCGCCTCGCGTTCGGGCCCGAGCACATCTTCGGCGAGGGCTGGATGAGTCTCCGGCACTTCTGGTCCCTCGCCGTCGAAGAGCACTTCTACCTGGTCTGGCCGCTGCTGGTCTTCCTCACGCCGGCCCGCCGGCTGGGCGGGGTCTGCCTGGCGATGGTCGGCGTCGGTGTCGCGTCACGCCTCGCTTGCTACGCGTGGTTTGACCCTGAGAAGGTCGGCATCGTCGTCCGCGCCATCACCCCCTGCCACGTCGACAAGCTCGCGCTCGGCGGGCTGCTCGCCTACGGCCTGCACCAGCGCGTCGTCTCGCTCGATCGGCTGCGCCCTTGGGCGATGGCCTCGGTCGTGGTCCTGCTCGCGTTCCTCTCGGTGTGCGGGCTGCGCGGCGTCCGGCACGAATCGTTCCTGATGCAGAACGTCGGCTACCCCCTGATCACGCTGGCGTCTGCCGGGGCGATCGTGCTGGCGCTCTCGGCCGCGCCGGGCTCGGTCATCAGCCGGCTGCTGACCAACCGCGTCGCGGTCCTGCTGGGGCTCTACAGCTACGGCATGTACGTCTGGCACAACATCCCGCGCTACTGGCTGGGCAACAAGGGCATGGGCCCAAGGATCTCCGACGCGATCGGGGCCGGGCCGACCGTCGGCTTTATCGCGTCCGCGGCGGTGGCCACGCTCGGGACGATCCTCGTCTCGGCGGCGAGCTACCACGGCTTCGAGGCGTGGTTCCTCAAGCTCAAGAAGCACGTCGGCTACCACGCCCCGACTTCGCCGGCCTCCGGCGAGACCGCCAGCGGCTACCCCGAGCAGTCGTCCGAATCCTCGTAAACACGCGCATTCCCGTAGCGGTCGGTTACGCGGGCCGCCGTCGGCACACCATCAGCCCCGCGCTCAGCAGCAGCAGCGCCACCGATCCCGGCTCGGGCACGACATACGCGCCGTAGTCGAACACGTAGTCCGTGTCCGTCGCGGTGAGCGTCACGCTATCGTCGGGATGCAGGGCGTTCGCGCTGGCAAAGATGCTGTCGAGCGTGAGCAGCCCCTGTGTGCCGGGCTCGATGCCATAGGTCTGATCCAGCGCGGTCAGCACAACGTTGCCCAGCAGACCCTGGAACACCGTCCCCGGGTGCGCGCCGTCGGCCCACAGGTGGTCGGACGGCTGGTCGGTGCCCATGCTGTCCAGCGGGTTGATGTTGATCGCCTGCCCGGCGATGAACAGCTCGCCGTTGGGCCCGGCGCCGGTGTACGAGTCGGCCGGGTCGCCCGCGAGCAGGTCTTCCAGCAGCCGGTAGGTATCCACCACCGCCATGCCCCGGTCGCCGGCCAACTCGTCCGCGATCCGCTGGTTGTAGTGCTGCGTCGCGAGCGTCGTGGCCGCGCGGTTCAGGTCGTACGCCGCGTCCGACCGCCCGGCCCAGCTCCCACGGTCCACGCTGTTCGCGATGACGATCTGCGCCTGCGGGTTGCCGGTGACCGGGTCCAGCAGCGCATCGACCAGCTGCGTCAGGTTGGCGAACGCGGCGTCGGCCGTCGCGATCGCCTCGGACGAGGACTTGGGCGTGCCCGACTCGAGCAGGCCAGTGAAGTCATTGACACCCAGCCCGATGAAGACGACGCCCGCCCCCTGGCCCGTGATGGCGTTGAGCCCGGCCTGAAGCTGGTCGTGCCCGTCCCCGACTTGCTGTGCCGTCGCGGTCGTCGTCCCGCTGACCGCAAGGTTGGTGAAACCGCCAGATGGGTTGTGGCTATCGAGCTGTTCGAGCCAGCTCCGGTGGTTGTTCCGTGACGACCGCGGGGCGTAGGGCGCGGTGTAGCTGTCGCCGATCCCGACGAAGTAGCTGTCGGTGATCGTGTCGGCCGACGACGGCGTGCCGCAGAGCCCGAGGCCGAGCAGCAGCGCGGTCAGGCCGGGATAGCCACGAAGACGGTTGAAACCATGAGACATCCGGAGCGCTCCCTGGACGCTCCGCGCGGCATGCGCGGGCAGTCACGCCCTCAACATCGAATAGAAACCCGGCGGGGTACGCCCGCGTCCGGAAAGAAGTTGCTGGAAGGGGATGACGGGCCGGCCCAGTCGGCAGGACCCGCATAGAGCGGCGGCATGCAGCCGGTGCTACGCCACGGCCTGCGCCTGTTGCGGGCCGTCGACCCGCTCGATCACGCGGGCGGAAAAGCGGGACTGCACCGCGCGGACCTGCCGGTCGACCTCCGCCGCATCCCAGCCCAGCGCCTCGGCCACGAGCGCCGCGGCCTGCCGCAGCGCGGCCTCGCCGGGGTACGCGCCGGTCGCCAGGTCGGTGCGGCGGAACACGATGTCTTCCAGCGTACGGGCCATCTCGTCCTCGACCGCGTGCACCACCTGCGCGGCGACCGTGGCCGAGCCCCCGATGCGGTGCGCCAATTCGGGGCGGCCATGGATCCGCTGGACGATCCGCGTGTACTCCGAGCCGTACTGGTGCATCAGCGATGCGAGCACCTCGGCATCGAGCCCCGCCGGCGCATCACGCTGCGCCTGCGCAACCGCTTCGCCGAAATCACCGAGATCGCCGCCGACCAGCGGGGCCCGGTCGGTCTGCGCCCTCGGCGTGGGTCGGCCGAGCTTGGCGTAGACCTTGTCGATCGCGTGCGCCGCCTCGTAACGACCGGTCGTGTAACGCACGCCGATGAGCGTGACCAGGTTCTCCAGGTCGTGGTGCTCGGCGTGGTCGATCAGGTGCGAGCGGTGCCCGTAGCGCAGGTCCTTGGCGTCCTCGCTGTTCTCCCCGAACGGCACGAGGCCGGCGTTCCACAGGTTGATGTCGTCCAGCGTCAGCTTCCACGCCGGGTAGATCTCGTTCATCTCGTCGAGGTAGGACTGCAGCTCCACGTCGGTCACGTCGATCCGGTCGGGGTCGTCGCGGTGGACCCCGTGCCAGACGCCGACCAGTGTGTAGCCGCGCCACGGCGCGATGAACATGTGCCGGGCCCCGCGCGAGAGCTTCGCGTCCGGGTCGTGGGTCTTGCCCTGCAGCGCGACCGCGTGCACCCCGTCGGTCAGCCGGCGGTTCACCACGAACGCCGTGTCACGCGAGAAGTCGATCTTGTACGGCAGCTTCAGCATCGGGTCGACCGAGGTCAGCAGCTTCTCCGCGAACGGGCCCGCGGCGTTGAGGACGACCCTGGCCCGCACGTCGATCGTTTCGCCGGCCGCCTCATCCACCGCACGGACACCGGTCACCGACCGGCCCTCGCGCAGCAGCCCGTCGGCCCGGACGTAGTTGGCCACCACCGCGCCATGCCGGGCCGCGCTCTGCACGAACGCCAGCACCAGCCGGCAGGGGTTGTACATCTGCCCATCGGAGAATCGCGCCGCGCCGGTGAGCCCCTCGGGCTCGACACCGGGCAGCACCTCGAGCATCTTGCCGCGCGAGACCGAATCGCACCACGGGATCCGGCGCGACTTCGAGCCGATCCCCTTGTTGCAGTCGATCGTCATCAGGTCGAAGAGCGTCATCCCGATGCGGAGGACCCCCTTGCCCTTCATCCCGTGGCCGTAGGTCGGGATGAGGATCGGCAGCGGCCGGACCAGGTGCGGGGCGATCTTCAAGAACGCCCGCCGCTCGTGGGCCGAGTGCCGGATGCGGGCGACGTCCAGGTGCTGGATATAGCGGATCCCGCCGTGGACCATCTTCAGCGAGTTCGCCGAGGTAGCGCCGGCGAAGTCGCCGCGTTCGAGCAGCGCGACGCGCAGGCCGCGCTGCGCCGCGTCGTAGGCGGAGCAAGCCCCGAAGATGCCCCCGCCGATCACGACGAGGTCAAACACCTCGGTACGGAGCGCTTCGATGTCACGCGTCATCACCACGCCGCTCATGCCGACAACATCCCTTCTTCCCGGTACCACTGCGCGGTTCGCCGCAGCCCGTCGGCCATCGTCACCTTGGGGTCGTAGCCCAGGCGTTCGCGGGCCTTGCCGATCTCAAACGACCGGTTGTTCGTGAAGAACTCGACCCGACGCCGGTAGATCGGCGGGCTGATCCCCAGCGGGCGGCACACCGTCTCGCACACGATCCCCGCGAGCATGAACGGCAGTGCCGGCGGGCGACGCGGCTTCTGGTTCTCCCGCCCGAAGACCCTGCCCAGCTCGGCAAACAGCTCATTCAGCGACGGCACCTCGCCCCCACCGACGAGGAACGCCTCACCCACCGCCTGCTCGGCCGAGCCCGCGAGGATGAACGCGTCCACCAGGTCGTCGATGTAGACCAGGTGGTAGCCGCCCTTGCCCGAGCCAATGATCAGCGGCTTGTCCTTGTCCGCCATCTTGAAGAGCTTGAGCAGCCGCGTATCGCCGGGGCCGTACACCTGGGTCGGCCGGATCACGACGACCTCGACGCCCAGTTCCTGGCCCAGCGAACGCGCGAGCTGATCGCCGGCCGCCTTGGTCTCCTCGTAGATACCCACGCCCCTGAACGGGTCGTCCTCGCTGACGCTCTGGCCCAGCGGCACGTTGCCGTGGATCCCGCAGGTCGAGCAGTGCACGACCCGTCGGACGCCGTGCTGCTTTGCGGCGCGCACCATGTGCTCGACGGCCTCAACGTTCACCTCGCGGTAACGCGCATCCGACAGGTTCGGCTCGCGGAACGTGCCGGCGATCGCATACACCAGATCACAGCCCTCTAGCGCACGCCCCACCGCCTCCGGGTCGGTGATGTCGCCCTCGGCGACCTCGACCCGGCCCGACAGGCCGACCTTCTCCAGCCCCGCGGGGTTACGCGTCAGCACGCGCACGGTATGCCCCTGCTCGAGGAGCTTCTGGGCGAGCGAGGAACCAATAAACCCGGTCGCGCCGGTCACTAGCGTCGTCATGCGTGATCCTGTGTCTGGCTGCCGGCCGGCAGCGTTGCTGCCGTTAGTGAATCGCCGCGGCCTCGCGCGAGGTGCGCTCGCGCAGCACCCGGGCGGGCTGGCCCGCGGCGACGGAGTACGCCGGGACGTCCTTGAGCACGACCGAGCCCGCGCCCAGAACCACGCCCTCTCCGACGTGGACGCCGTCGAGGAACATGCTCCCCATCCCGATGAGGCACTTGCTGTCGATGCGGATCGGCCCGCGCGTGGAGCGGTCCTGCTCCCGGCCGTCGTCGTCTGACCGGTCGATCTGGAACACCCCGCCGGAGATCTTCCCGCCCCCGCCGAGCACCACCTGGTCGCCGATGTAGACCCCGCCCTGGGCGTGCACGTCCGAGTGCATCCCGATGTCGCACTCTTCACCGATATGGACCGGCCCGATCTTCGCCTGGACGGATACCGCGCGGTTGAGGATCGTGCCCGAACCGATACGCACCCCCTCGTCGCCCGCGCCGCGCGCGTCCAGCACGCAGTCGTCGTCGATCACCACGCGGTCGCCCAGCACGATGTTCTTGCCGTTGCGGATCGTCAGGTTGCGCCCGAAGATCACGCCCCGCCCGCACTCCTTGAACAGCGAAGGGTACAGCTTTTTCCGGAGAAACAGCCCCAGCGCGCCGCGCCGTCCGGCGAGCAGGCAGGTCAACAGCTCGTACTTCAGCAGCGCCCAGTACGACGACCCCTCGCCGCAGACCAGGTCCGCGTACCGGCGGAGGTCGGACTTGTCCCCGCCGTAGAGCTTCGCACGGATGTAGCTGTCCTCGGAGAGCTCCTTGGTCGACGGCGCGTCTGGAGCGGCAGCTTCCGTCTGTTCTTCGGCCGGGTTGTTGTCCGCTGTGGTCATCATCGTCATGGGTCCGCCCCGTTCAGGCCTGCATCTCCGCGGGGACCGCGCCGGCCGCGTCGGCCTCGCACGGCGACTTCGCCCCGGTCTCCGAGAAATAGAACACCCCGCCAATCATCGCGACGGGGATCGTCGTCACCCGCACCAGGACCATCACCGTCGTCGCCGCCGCGGTGGCGGTCGCGGTGTCCGCGCTGCTGTAGGCGGCCATCATGTAAATGAACGAGCCGTCCACCAGCCCGTAGCCGTTCAGGCTGATCGGCAGCATGCTGATGACGGTGGTCACCGCCATCACGATCGTGATCTCCATAACGCCCTCGGGCTCGGCGATCGCCCAGAACAACAACGCATAGAGGAAGACACGCGACCCGTGGAACAGGAACGACAGCAGCCCGACATAAGCCATCCGCAGCGGGTGCTCGCGGTACTCCCAGGACCGCTCGATCAGGACGCGGACCTTGCCCGGGCACCGGCGGTGCCGGGCGGCTCGGCCCAGCAGCTTGAATCGCATCATGACCGCCAGCGTCGCAACGCCCGCGAGCGCCGCGCCCCCGCCGAGGTACACCAGCCACATCGCCAGGGTGTCGCCGGTACGCAGCAGCAGGACGAGCGCCGCGGCCCAGCCCATCGCAAGCAGGGCTAGCATCCCGGTCGCGCGCTCGACAAAGATCGCGAGCACCGCCGAGGTCTTGCCCGCGGGGTTGTCGAGGGTCTTGTAGACCCGGTAGGCGTCGCCGCCGATCATCGAAGGCAGGAACTGGCCGAGGAAGAACCCGATGAAGTACCAGCGCGAGAGCGTCCACAGCCGGTAGTGCGCCCCGTGGACCGCGAGCAGCTGCTGCCACTTCATCGCGCTGCCAAACACGCACCCGGTCCAGATCACCAGGACGACCGCGACCACCCACCACGACAGCAACACCATGTGCTGCATCACCTCGTACCAGTCGACCGCCAGGATGATCCACGCGAGCAGCCCCACCGTGATCACCAGCTTGACCCAGAACATCCACCGCTTCCGCCCGGACGGGCGCGGCGGATCGCCCGGCTCGGCGTCGGTTGCGCCGCCGTCCTGCCGGGCTTCGGTCTCGGGGGTGGGCTCGGCCATCGGTCGATCGTCAGGCGGCCTGGCTCTGTGAGTTGTCCCCGCCGCTGCCGTTGCTCTCGCCGCTGCCCGTCTCGCCGACGAGCCGCTTGAACAACGCCTCGTACCGGCCGGCACAGACACCGATGTGGTAGAGCTTGGCCTTCTCTTTCACGTGCGCCGCGCACTTGGCACGGAACGCGTCGTCGTTCTTCAGCTTCATCACGCGCTCGGCGAAGGCGTCGATGTCGCCCAGCGGCGCGACCCCGCCCGTCTCGCCGTCGACCAGGTAGTCCACGTGCCCGCCACGGTCGAACGAGACGACCGGCACCCCGCGGTCCATCGCCTCGACAAACACAAGGCCGAACCCCTCGTGCGTGCTCGTCGAAGTGTACGCGTCGGCCAACTGCGTCAGCTTGCACTTGTCCTCGTGGCTCACGTGCCCGCGGAAGTCGACGCGGTCGGACACGCCCAGCTCCCGGGCGAGCGCCTTCCACTCGCCCATCTTCGGGCCGGCCCCGAGCACGATCAGCAGGTCGCGCGAGTCGTCCATCTTCGCCACGACACGGATCATGTCGCCGACCTTCTTCCGCTCGACCAGCCGGCCGGTCGTGATCATGATGAACCGGTCCTCGCCGATACCGAACTCGGACCGGCTGGTCTGCATCGGCGTTGTGGGCTTGATGCCCAGCGGGATATGGTTCTCGAACTCGTGGCCCGGGACGTAGTACTTCCGGGCGTTGTTCATGATGTCGTGCGACGGGCCGATCGTGGCGGTCGCGCCCAGCAGGAGCTTCCGCCCGAGCCTGCGGAGGATCCACCGCCGGTGCGGCGAGTTCTTCTTGGTCGGGTCGTAGATGTCCCCGCCGTGGAAGCTCAGGACGTGCGGGATGCCCGCGAGGTCGGCGAGCTTCTGCCCGACTGGTCCGCTGGGGACCATGAAGTGAGAGTTGACGATGTCGAACTGCTTCTGCTTCAGCAGCTTCCTGCCGTACTTCACGCCGAGCGGCCAAAACGACAGCATCGACGGCATCGTCGCGGTCGGCAGTTCCTTGCGCATCCAGACGGGCACGCGGTGGACCTCGATGTTGTCGCCGAACTGCTCGACCGGCTTGAGCGTCTCGAACCCGGAGGTCAGCACGGTCATCTCGTGCCCGCGGGACGCGAGTTCTTCCACGATGTCTTTGAGGATCACGCCGCCGCCGCCGCCCAGGGGCGGGTACTCGTAGTTGACCGCGAGGATGCGCATGTGGGTCCGTTCCTTGTCTGCCTGTGGCCCGGGGTTGTTTCGTTTCGGAATGCCTACTTCTTCGCGACCGCGGCGATCTTCTTGGTGAAGATCTTGCAGTTCTTGCCGTACATCTTGAAGATCACGCGGTACCACAGCTCGAGCGTGCCGGTGACCGCGAGGCCGACATAGTTCAGCGGGTTCTTCCAGAAGACGTAGAGCTTCAGGGGCATCAGCTTGATGTCGCGGAAGCCGCCGAGCATGAAGACCTGTTTGAGCGAGTGTTCGCCGTAGGTCGAGAAGTGGTCGATGTTGTGGGCAAGGTTCTCGGCCCCGACGATGGGGTTCGCGCCGTTGAGCCCGTAGCCGTAGATCGTCCCGCCGGGCCTGAGCGCGCGGTGGCAGAGCTTGAGGAACGCGATCGACTCTTTGTGGGTCAGGTGGTTGAGCTCCTGCTCGAGCACGATCGTGCCGTAGGTCTCCGGCTGCTGCTGCTGGAGGTACGCGAAGCACCGGGCGGCGGTGCAGTCGAGCCCGCGGGCCTGGCCGTAGGCCACCTTGTCCGGGTCCGAGTCGATACCGGTGACGTTCTGGTAGCCGCGTTCCTTGAGCAGGTTGACCAGGTAGCCGGGGCCGCAGCTCACGCAGAGGATCGGCGCGTCTTTGTCCGCGGGCAGGTGCGGGAGGATGTTCGCCTGGTAGTAGGTGAAGAAGCTGGTGTAGCCGGCCTCGACGTCGTCCGGGGCCTGCCAGTACGAGTCGAAGGGCTCGTGCAGCGCCGCGAGGTCTTCGTCGCGGATCGCCATCGGGTCGTCCCCCGCGTGCACCGAGGCAGGTGCCGGCTCGGCGGCCGGGGGGGCTTGTGTCTGCAGCGTGTCCATCCCAATCTCCCAGGGGCCGGGCCCGCCCGGCGGGTCCACTATAGGTCTACATCGTCACAATCGGGCCAATGCTGAGTGTGAGTCGATAAGCCGACGATCCGCTGGGAGGCGCGTCACCCGGGACCGAGAATATCGCCCCGGACGGCCGACGGCTACATGCGGAACCGCGCTCGCATCTCCGGCGGCATCAGCGGGCAGGCCTCGTCGGGCCGGGCGAACAGGTGGTGGCGGATGCGGGCGACGCCGGCGTACCCCAGGTCTCGGATCGGCCGGGGCAACAGCCCCCCCGCCTTGGCCAGGACACCCGCCGCGCCGCCCAGCCGACGCATCACGTGCAGCACCGCCGTCGAACGGGTCAGCACCCGGCCGTCCGCGGTCTCGACGACGATCGAGTCGGGGAGGGCTCGCCGCTTCTCGTCGCTCAGCCGGGTTCCGATAAAGTCGCCCTGCAGCGGCGCGAACACGAAGTGCTCGGCCCGTGGCCCCGCGGCGAGCACGCGCTTTACCCAGCGGTGGCACAGCCCGCACTCGCCGTCGTAGAAGATGTATTCCGGTTCGGTGGTCATGGCTGGTCTTGTCCCCATCGGCGGGCACAGCATCATAGGCCGCGCCTCCCGGGGGATGATCGGGCGATTCAGCCCCGGGGTGCATCCTTTTCATCGGGCCCCGGCCGATCTTCCGATCTTAGCCGCGGGACGCCCGCAGACGCCGGGCCATGGCCGCATCATGAAACCGCAGCACACCGCCATCTCGGCCGTCATCGTCGTATGCGTGACGATGCAGAGCGTCGCGTACTTTGCCGGCACGCGGTTCTACCCCTTCGTGAACTACCCGATGTACCGCCGCGCCTACGGCCCGCCGGTCGAGGCACGGATGTACCAGATGGTGGCCGAGTTGCCCGACGGCCGGCGGATCGACGTCTCGGCCGAGTACCTGGGCATCAAGCGCTTTGCCTGGGAGGACGCGACCGTGAAGCGCATCCTCGCCGAACCGGGCAGCGCCCTCGTCGAGGAGCACCGGGCCGATGCCCTGCGGCGGGTCGCCTCCGCCGTCCGTGATCGGGACGGTGCCGAGCCGGTCGCTCTACACTTCACGATCGAGACGCACCGCATCGCCGACGACGGGATCGAACGCGAGACGGACGAACGCACGGTCCGCCTCGACGATCCGCCCGAAAACGAACACCCCGCGGAGCCACCCGCCGGCGAGGGGGCGGACGATGCATAGCGAAACCGTTCGCCGGCCCGGCTTGTCGGGGCTCTGGTCGTCATACTTCTTCCCGACGACCACGCCCGTGCGCCTCGCGGTGCTGCGGATCATCTTCGTCGCGGCGCAGCTCACGGTCTTCCGCGAGTCCCTTGCCGACCAGCGCCACCTGCTCAGCGCCGACGGCTTCATCGAGCCGATGTGGTGGACCCGGCTGCTGCTGCTTGTCTTCACAGAGGAGCTGCTGCGCACGCCCGCGTTCGTCGAGTCGCTGTGGTGGCTGACCCACGCGGCGGGGCTCCTCGCGCTGATCGGGTTCCGCACCCGCACCAGCATGTTCCTCTTCGGGCTGGGCAACCTGCTGATGGTCTCGTTCCGCTACTCCTACGGCGAGGTCCACCACCCCGAAGCGCTCTACCGGATCCTGCTGCTGGTCTTCGCGTTCGCCCCGCTGGGCCGGTGCTACTCGATCGATAGCTGGCTGGGGCGACGCAGAGACCCCGGCGCCTGGGGGCCCGAGACAACGATGGACACGGCCACCTGGCCGATCCTCCTCGGGCAGTGGATGCTCGCGATCGCCTACCTCGAGGCGTTCTTCTCCAAGGTCACCGGCGGCGGGCTGCACTGGATCAACGGCTACACGCTGCAGACCTACCTGCTGCGGGACGGCATCCGATTCGACCGGCCGCTGGGCATCTGGTTCGCGCAGCAGCCCCGCGAGGTATGCATGTTCCTCGCGGCGAGCACGCTCGTCTTCGAGGCGACGTTCATCCTCATCCTGTTCGACCGGTTCAAGCTGGTCCGGCTGGTCCGCCCGCTGTACTTCCTGGCCGGGCTGGGCTTCCACGTCGGAATCCTGGTCACGATGGGCGCGACGTTTCAGCAGTTCATCCTGCTCTACGCCTTGTGGATCCCGTTCGACCGGTTCGTCGGCCGGCGGCGTGCCGCGCCGCGCTCGGGGCATGCGCTGGGCGACCCCGTGCCCGCCGGTGCGGCATAACCAGTCAGGTCACGATGACGCGGTTCAGCCGAGCCGGATGGGTCAGCTCGCCTTTTCTTTCTGCGGCGACACCCGCCCGACCGGCGAGGGCGGGTCGGCCCGGTCCTCGGACGACAGGACCCGGCGGACCTTGTACGGCCGGCGGTCCTGGCTCTCGTGGTAGATCCGCGACATCAGCTCCGAGAGCACCCCCATCATCAGCATCATCACCGAGATCAGCCCGGTCATCATCGCGAAGAGCAGGAACACGCTGCGGTTGAGGTTCACCGGGTCGCCGTCTTCAGTGAGGATCCCGAACTTGTTGATGACCGCCAGCCCCAGCGCGAGGAACGCGATGACCATGAAGCCCATCGCGAGCTTGCCGAAGAAGTAGATGGGCTTGGCGAGGTAGTCGCCCATGAACTTGACGGTGAGCAGGTCCAGCAGGACCTTGATCGTGCGCTTGAGCCCGTACTTGGAGACGCCCGCGGTGCGGGCGCGGTGGTTGACAACCTCCTCGGTGATCCGTGCGCCGCGCCACTTACAGATCGCAGGCAGGAACCGGTGCATCTCGCCGTACAGCCGGACGTCTTCGAGGACGTCGGAGCGGTAGGCCTTGAGCGAGCAGCCGAAGTCGTGGATCTCCGTGGTCCAGGTCATCTGCTTGACCAGGCGGTTGGCGATGATTGACGGCAGGCGGCGGGACATCATTTTGTCCTTGCGGTCCTTGCGCCAGCCGGACACGATGTCCCAGCCGTCGCCCTCTCCGAGTTTCGCGACGAGGCGGGGGATGTCCGCGGGGTCGTTCTGCCCATCGCCGTCCATGGGGACGATTACGCTGCCGTTGGCGTAGGCGAAGCCGGCGGCCATCGCGGCGGTCTGCCCGAAGTTCTTGGTGAACTGCACGATGCTGACGCGGCCGTCGTCGGCCGTCGCGTCCGACAGCCGGGGGATCGTCTGGTCGCTGGACCCGTCGTCGACAAAGATGACCTCGTAGGCGAGCGTCTGCTGATCGATCATCGCGGCGATCTCGTTGTAGAGCGCGACGATGCTGTCCTCCTCGTTCATGAGCGGGACGACGATCGAGACATCGACCCCCTCGCGGGTGTTGGTCATGTGCTCGTGCTGGGTGCGTGTGTTGATCATGGCGGGTTCCCCCGTTTGCCGAGGTCGTGTTGGGTTCAGGCGCTGGCGAGCCGGGCCGGTGTCGGCCGGTCGGCTTGATCCGTGGGAGCCGGTGGAGGCGGCGACCAGGCGTCGGCCTGGCGCTGGTCGAGGCGTGCGGTCGCGGCGCTTTTGCCGTGCAGCAGGCAGTCGCGCTGGTACCGTCGGAGGAACCGCCGGAACGCGGCGTCGCCGAAGCGCGGCTCGCGCCGGAGCATACTGCGGACATAGCCCCACCACATCGCCAGCCCACCGAGCAGCACCGGCGGCCGGGTCAGGCGGAACAGCGAACTCGCGGTCATGTAGCCAAGCCCGGTGCCCATGAACCACTGGCCAAAGCCGTGACGCATCCGCCCGGTGAGGACACCCTTGTGGCTCGAGCCCATCGCCCGCAGGTGGATGAACCGCAGCGCGGGGTCGTCCCAGGAGCAGGCGATCCAGCCGAGCATCCGGCAGCGGTGGCAGTCGATCCCGTCCCACATCACCTGGCGGACAAACCCGCCGATCTGCTCGAAGCAGGCGGTGCGGTAGAACTTGATCATGCCCACGGACATCTCGTCGCCGCAGGCCTCGCTCACCAGGTCCGACGTATCGAACACGCAGTCGCGTCGGCGGTCGTCGTCTTCCGTGCCGGCCGGCGGGAAATAGGGCTTGCCGCTGCACGTGCCGATGCGCGGGTCCTGCTCCATCCGCTGCATTAATCGCTCGAAGTAGCCGTGCGGCAGGTCGAGGTCGAGGTCGAACTTGCAGACGTAGTCGTACGCCGCGGGGTCGATCTGGTCGTAGCCGTGGTAGAACGCCTCGATCACGCCGGGCCCGACCTTCCGTTCGCCGCGGTCCTCCCGCCGGACGACCCGGATGTAGTCGTAGCGTTGGGCGTACTCCGCGAGGATCGCCGGCGTGTCGTCGGTCGAGCCGTCGTCCACGATCACCCAGCACGCCGGCGGGACGGTCTGCCGGGTCACCGCGTCGAGCGTCCGCCGCGCGTACCTCGCCTCGTCACGGCAGGGCGTGATCAGCACATACCGGCGGCCGGCTGTCGGGTTGTCTGCTTCTGCTTCCGTCACTTCGAGCAACCAGTCTATGCCGCGATCCGTGCGTTGTGCTCACGGCTCCACCAGAGGACAACAAACAAGGCCCACACGCGGGACCAATACAAGCCGGGTGCCCCGTCCTGGAACGCCTGGAACAGCCGCCGCACCGCGTCGGGCTCGAGCCCGACCTGCCGGCACAGCGATTCATCGTGCAGGGCCTCGCGCACCTGGTCGCGCAGCCCCTGCCTCACCCATGTATCAATCGGCAGAACGAAGCCGGACTTTGGGCGGTCGAACGTCTCGGGGTCTAACCCGTCCAGCGCGAGACGCCGCAGCATCTGCTTCTTACCCAGCGGTTCGAACCGTTCCACGGGGTCCAGGCGAGCCACGGTCTCGATCAGCGCGTGGTCCAATAACGGGACGCGGGCTTCGAGCGAGACCGCCATCGACGCCGCGTCGGTGTCGCGCAGCAGGCGCTGCCCGATAAAACAGGACAGCTCGAGCTTGCTGATCGCGTGCAACGCCGGGTCGTTGCCGATCTGTCGGCGCAGGCCGTCGCGCACCGCGGTCGACAGGCCGTAGCCGCGCGACCGGGCATGCGGAGAGAGCTGGTCGAGGAAGCGCTCGGTGTAGAGCGCGTAAGAAACCTGGTATAGGTCCACAAGGTCGCCACGGGTCGCGAGGACATCGCCGAGTTTGCCCCACCGGGTCTGCGGCGGCACCGCGCCGGGCCGGCCCGTCTTCACCCGGCTGACGAGCCCCGCCCCGCCGCGTAAGCACACTTCGGGCAGGCAGCGCAGCCGGCCGGCCCAGATGCTTGCGGGCGGCAGGTCCCGGTAGCTGGTGTACCCGCCGAACAACTCGTCCCCACCCGTCCCCGCGAGCGCGACGGTCACCCCCGCTTCGCGGACGGCCCGGCTGACAAAATAGGTGTTGATCGCGTCGAACGTCGGCTGGTCGATGCTCTGCATCGCGTCATCGAGGTGCGACTTGAAATGCGACTCGGTCAGCTCGATGCAGCGGTGCTCGGTGTGCAGCTGCTCGGCGACCCGCGCGGCGTGTGGCGACTCGTCGAACTCGGCCTCGGGGAAGCCGATGTTGAATGTGTGGATCGCACCGGGCGCGACGCGCGACGCGACCGCGGCCACCGCGCTCGAGTCGATCCCGCCGGACAGAAACACGCCCAGCGGGACATCTGCGATCAGGCGTCGGCTGACGGCCTGGTGCAACGCCTCGCGTGCATCCTCGAGTCCGGCACGCCCGCCCCCCGCATCCGGGAGCCGCCAGAACGGCCGCGGCTCCCCCGGCGCGTCGCCGGCGGAAAGCGTCAGCGTGTGCCCGGCGGGCAGGAGCGAAACCCCCTGGATGAAGGTGCCCGGACCCGCAACAAACCCGTTCCAGAGGTAGCTGCTCAGCCCGTGCGGGTCAATGTGCGCCGGGACCAGACCGCTCGCGAGCAGCGCGCGGACCTCGGAAGCAAACAGAACGGTGGGCCGGCCGCCATCGTCGATTTCCGCGAGGTACAGCGGCTTGATCCCCAGCCGGTCACGGCCGAGGCACAGCGTCCGTGTCGCGGGGTCCCACTGCGCAAACGCGAACATACCGTTGGTATCGTCCAGGGCCTCGGTGCCGCGGGTCGCAAGCAGGCGGAGCATCACCTCGGT
Source organism: Phycisphaerae bacterium (assembly GCA_030425705.1). Classification (GTDB taxonomy): domain Bacteria; phylum Planctomycetota; class Phycisphaerae; order Phycisphaerales; family Phycisphaeraceae; genus JAHQVV01. Next base: position 366,519 of record JAUHZU010000001.1, on the reverse strand, counting down.
ATCACAATCGGAAGCGAAGGACTGGCCGGCCTGACGGAGCGGTTCGCGCAGGTCGCGGTAGTTGTAGACCTCGCCGTTGTAGACGATGACCTGGCCGCTCGCGGGGTCGTGCATCGGCTGCGCGCCCGCATCGCTCAGGTCGAGGATCGCCAGCCGGCGGTGCGCGAGCGCGACGCCACGCACGTCCGCATTGCCTGGCTCCACACAGGACCAGTACCCCCCGCCGTCCGGCCCGCGGTGGTGCTGCGCATCACTCATCGCGCGCACCGCCTGCTGCACCCGGTCGTCGACAAAACCCACCGCGCCGGCGATCCCACACATCAGGCGTGCTCCGGCTGGGGGACAGCGGGCAGGTCCGCCTTAACAGGGGTCTTCGGGGCTGACAATGCCGCAACCTCTATAGCGTTTTCTTCACCGTGGAACAGCGCGGCGAGCTTCGCGGACTCGGCGTCGATGTCGAACTCGGCCGCGACCTTCGCCGCGCCCGCCCGCCCGTAGCGCTCCCGCAACGCGCCGTCGGCGAGCAGCTTCTCGATCGCCTGGACGATCGAAGCCAGATCGCCCGGCGGTGTCATCTCGCCCGACACACCGTGCTCAACCAGCTCCCCGATACCCGCGATCCTAGGCGCGACGACCGGGACCCCCGCCATCATCGCCTCCATCAGCACCACCGGCACGCCCTCGGCGAAGCTCGTCATCACAAACACGTCCGTGGCCGACAGGTGCTCCCGGACCTGCTCCGGCGTCTGGTAGCCGACAAAACGTACCGCCCCCGCGAGGTCCGGCTCGCCCGAGCGCCGTTCCAGCCGGGCGCGGTCCGGCCCGTCCCCGACGACGGTTAGGGTCGCGTCCCTGCGTTGCTTACGGAGCGTGGACAGCGCTTCCAGCAGCACCGGGAGCCCCTTCACGGCATCGAGCCGGCCGACAAACAGCAAACGCGAGCCGTCGCCGGCGTGGGTACGCTGCGTGAGCTGTTCCGGCTCGACCCCGCAGTGGATGATGTGCAGCTTGTCCCAGTCTTCCGGGGCCGCGAAGCACATGACCTGCGACCGGCAGAAGTGGCTGATACACGACACAAACGCGGCGCGTTTCACCTTCGCGTCCAGCCGCCAGCGCCTGGGCTCGAAGAAGATGCCCGGGCCATGGATCGTGAAGCTGAACGGGATGCCGGTCAGCTCGGACGCGAGCATCGCGACCGTGCAGCTCGCGTCGGCGAACTGGTTGTGCAGGTGCTCGATGCCGAGCCGGTGGAGCTGCCGGGCCAGCGCGGCGGCCTCAAACAGGTAGACGGCCTGGTACAGCAGCCCCTTAAGGCCCGGCTGCCGCGTCGACCACGCCAACCGTTTGGCGCGGAACATCCGCAGCGGAGCACGCAGCCCCTCGACGACACCATCAAGTAAAAGACCGAACGCGCCGCGGCTCAGCAGCGCGGTGGTGCCGGCGTGTTCCCGGCGTGTCGCCTCAGAGAGCCCCGGCCCCAGCGGGGTCTGCCGGACCGAGAAGGTCGAGACATCAATCCCATGCCGGCGCAGGCCCGCCACCTCACGCTGGATGAACGTGTCCGTCGCGCGGGGGTACTGGCCGTTGAGGTAGGCGACCTTGCGCGTCATGCGGTGGCGGCCTCCGTGACGGGAGCCGCGACTGCCGGTGCTTCGCCTGGGCGCGCCGTGTATTCCGCGTCGTCGGCAACGGCTTCGCCGCGCTCGATCGCGAGCGACCGGTCGACGGCTTGTTCGAGGGGGTAACGCATCTCCCAGCCGAGTTCGTCGCGCAGCTTGGCGTTGCTGTAGCGGTACGGCTTGGCTCGGGCGTGCAGCCGGCAGGGCACCAGGATGCTCGGCACCTTTGCCTTGCCGCCCAAGCACATCCGGTTGAACAGCCAGCCGCACCGGGCCACGGTCCGGGCCAGCGTCCAGTTGATCGGGATCACGCGTGGGCGGGGCGTGAGCCGGCGTTGCAGCAGCTTGATGTAGCGTTTCTGCTTCGGCGGATCGCCGTCAACGACGTTGTAGGTCTGGCCGACCGCGGCGTCGGTCGTGGCCGCGAGGACGTGCGCGTTGGCGCAGTGGTCGACATAGGTCAGCGGGATCTGTGCGTTTGCGCCGACACGGGCCCAGCGGGTCGCGCCGAGTTGTTGGCCGGTCCACCCGTTGAGCAGGTTGTCGGGGCCGTAGATCACGCCCGGGCGGACGACCGTCAAAGACAGCCCGTGCTTCTCGGCGTGTGCGCGCACCATGTTTTCCTGCAACAGCTTGGTCTTCGCGTACTCGTCCCGTGCATCGGGGTCTGGCTCAAGCGGGAACGACTCGTCCACCACCCGTCCGCTGCGCGGCCGCATGTAGTCGTACACACTGAACGTACTGCACAGGACCATCCGCTTGCAGCCCGCCTCGTCCATCGCGGCGAGCAGGTTCTCCGTCGCGACGACCGTGCCCAGCATCTGGTCGTAGAAGTCGCCCATCTTCACCGCCGCGAGGTGGATCACCGCGTCGACACCCCGGCACGCCTCGGCGAGGCCTTGTTTGCGACGCAGGTCGATGCGCACGATGTCCAGCCGGGGGTCTCGGTCGGGCCAGACACGGTCCACATCCGTCGCCGGGCGGACCGCGGCGCGAACCGTGTGCCCCAGCCGCAGCGCGTCGCGCACCACCGCCTGGCCCAGGAACCCGGTCGATCCGGTCACCAGTAGCTTCATGCCGCCTCCTGACCCGCGACGAGCGCATCGACCAGCCGGCTGGTGTCCTGCATGTCCTGTGTCGTCACCGGCATCGGTGCGCCGCGGTCGATCGCGTCGTATAGCCGGACAACCAGTTCGTGCAGGCCCTCGTAGGCGCTGCGCTGCATGATCTTGTCGCGGAAGCTGCGCGCACTGGCGGTCAGCAGGGTCCACCCCCCCGCGAACTGGTTGACCAGTGGCGAGAGCTGCCTGCCGCCGGGGCGCGGCTTGACCACCCGGACGTGCGGGAGGAACAGATCGGTCTCGGCCCAGCCCTCGGAACCCCGCACGCGGAGCGTGAAGCAGTCGGGCCCGGTGTGACAGCTGAAGCGGATACGCAGGTGCGTATCGCCGACGATCGCTGTCGCGTCCAGGTCGTCGTAGCGGAAGTGGTCGCCCCCGCCGTGGTTGGACCACAACGCGCTCACACGCTCGGCGGTGCGTGGCTGGCCCGGCGGGATGAACATCAGGCCGAGGTAGCACAGGTGCGTAATGAACTCGTGGATCACCCCCGCGGGCATGTCGTGCGACGGGTGGCGCAGGTGCCGATCGGCGAAACGGCCGCCCTCGCCGCGGATGCCGAGGACCATCCGCACCTCGACCTCACCGACGGTCCCGAGCTCACCTTCTTCGACGAGCTGCTCGATCTGCTGCACCGCCTGATTAAAGCGGTAGTTGTGGTCTTCGACCAGGAGTTTGCCCGTCCGGGTCGACGCGTCGAGGAGCTGGGTCAGCTCTGCGTGCGTCGGCGCCGCGGGCTTCTCGACGAAGACGTGCGCCCCCGCGTCGAGGCAGTCGGTGACCAGCCGGAGGTGGGTCGGCGGCGGGGTGAGGACGTGGACGACGTCCGGCTTCGCCTGCTCCAGCATTGCGCGGTAGTTGGTGTACGTCGCGTCGGCGTGGAAACGGTCGGCCGTGTACTCCGCCATCGCCGGCGACAGATCGCACACGCCGACGAGGCGCGCAGCGCCGACCCGCGACAGCCCGATGAGGTGCTGCTCACAGATCACGCCGGTGCCGATGACTGCGGTCTTCATGCCTGCTCTGCCTCCATCCCATTCCCGACGACCGCCCGGGGTGCCGCGGCCTTGTACTCGATCAGGCGGGTCGTCCGCCCACGCTTCTGGTCTCGGATATAGCCAAACTGCCCTTTGACCTCGGCAAACTTACTTAGGAAATCAAGCATGGCATAGACCCCGGCCTCATGGTGGCTTAGTCCACGCATACGGGCCGAGAGAAGCGTGTAGCCGACCTTCATCACGCCGAGGAACATCAGCAGCGCCAACACGATCGCGGCGGCCGAAAGGCCGAGTACAGGCCACGTCGCGGTGCGAAACACGGGCAAAGCGATCGCGAACAGCAACAGCGGAGCAAGGCCCAGCAGCACGATCATCGTTGGGTAGAGGAGCCCCCACACGCGCGCCCGCCTGACGATCGTGCCGAAGCCGCTGCCGTGGTCCCCGAACCGTGTGACCAGGTCCAGCGACCCGCGCCCGGTCCGGACGCTGCGCTTCAGCCACTGCCCGAGGGTCGTGATCGCCGCGTCGTGCATAGCCATCTCGTGGTCGATCCGTTCGACTGTCCAGCCCGCCGCGCGCAAGCGCATGCACAGCTCCGGCTCTTCCCCGGCCGCGATGGTCGGGTCGAACCGCCCCACCGCTACGAACGCCTCGGCGCGGAACATCGCGATGCCCCCGCACGACGCACACTCCCCGATCGGCGTGTCCCACTCCAGGTCGATCAGCCGGTTGTAGACCGATCGCTCGGGGTGCAATTCGCGCAGCCGGCCGCACACTGCGGCGAGTCTGTCGTTCCCCGCCATCGCGGCAGTTCCGGCATCAAGCCAGCCGGCGACGAGTTCGCAGTCGCCGTCGATGAACTGCAACAACGATGTATCGGGAAACTCGGACATCAACCGTTCCACGCCCGCGTTGCGTGCCCGGGCCGCGGTAAACGGCTGGCTGAGGTCGAGCTCAACCACCGCCACACCCAGCGACGCCGCAAACGCCACACTGCTATCGGTCGACCCCGAATCGACATAAACCACCCGGTCGGTCTGCGCGCAAGCGGCGCGCAGCGCGCGCTCCAGGCGTTCGCCCTCGTTCCGGCCGATCAGGATCGCTCCGACAGGTGTCACGGCTCAACCACCCCCCGTGTCATCGGGCCTGGGGGCATCCATCACCTTGATGACCTTCGCCGGCACACCTACGGCGACGCCGCGCGGCGGCACGTCCTTGAGCACGACCGCGTTCGCGCCGATCACCGCGCTTTCGCCGACCGTCACCGGGCCGAGCACACACGCGCCGCAGCCGATGTCGGCCCGCGCCCCGATGACGGGCATCTCGAAGTGGTGGTCCGTGCGGACCACGCCGAACGTCGTGTTCTGCCGGACCTGCGCCTCGTCGCCGATGGACGCGGCGTGCAGGATCATCCCGCCGTGGTGCCACAGCCGTACACGCCGACCGACCTTCACCGTGTCGGGCAGGCTGATCCCGCAGAGCCACTCGACGTGTTTGTTCAGGATTTTGTAGACGAGCGAGAACGGCAGGCGGAGCAGCTTCGGCCGGATCGACATCCGCCAGTTGCCGTAGCGGTGCACGGCCAAGGCCCAGAAGCCCTGCTCGAACAGCTTGCCGTCGTGTGTGCGCAGGTCTTCGCGCCAGAGTGCAAACAGGCCCATCCCCTCGGGGTTCTGGTTCACACCGCCGACCGCGTGGACGGGAAGCGCGTGATGGGCGGGCGCAGCTTCTTCGCCAAGCGTGAGCGTTGAGTCGTGCGCAGTCGTCGCCGTGGGCTGGCTCATGCGGCACCGCCTTCCCGGCGGCGGAACGGCAGGAGGTTGTGCCGGATGTAATCGCGCACGAGGTGCGGCGGGTCGTTGGTCGGTTTGCGCCGGACCATGTTCATCGCCTGGAAGAATAGCCGGCCCGAGAGCCAGCAGACATCGATCCACAGCTTGCCCGCGACGCCATGGTGCCGACGGAAGTACCGGCTGCGCGACGCGAACCAGTATCCGGGGCGTCGCTTCAATGGCTTCTTCAGGTCCGTCACGCCCGACGCCTGCCCGACCAGGTGCACGACCCGGCTCTCGGGCACGTACCAGCACGCCCAGCCGGCATCCGCCGCGCGGCGGATAAAGTCCAGCTCCTCGTAGTACATGAAGTAGCCGGCGTCGAGCAGCCCGACCGCGTCGAACACCTCACGCCGGACCATCATGCTCGCGCCCGACACCCAGTCACACGGCCCCGCCGTCGTCGGCATCTCCGGCGCGACCACCCACCGCCGGAGCAGACGGCTCACCGGCCCGAAGCGCACGGCCTCCTCGAACTCACCGGCCGCGCCCGGGAATCGGAACGCCGAGGGCTGCACCGCGCCGTCGGGGTGCTCGAGCCGGCTGCCCGCGATGCCCACCGCCGGGTGCCCGTCCATGAACCGGCAGAGCGACTCGACCGCGCCCTCGCGGATCACCGTGTCGGGGTTGAGCAGCATGAGGTAGGCCGGTGGGTCGTCAGCGTCCAGTGCATCCTGCAGCGCGGCGTTGTTGCCGTAGGCGAAGCCGCCGTTGGTATCCAGCGGCATCATGGCCGCCCATCCGTCGTACTGCTTGCCGTGGATGTGCTCGGCGATCTGCTCGGCAGACCCATCGCCCGAGGCGTTGTCGGTCACCACGACGCGCATGCCCGGGACGCGACTGGACTCGGCGGACAACGCGTCCAGGCAGTCGCAGACGAGCCCGCCGGTCCGGTAGTTCACCACGACGACGAGCACCTGGGTGCGCGTCGGCTCGGCGGCGGGCCGGGTTGTCTTGCGGGCTGGGGGCGTCATCGTGGTCATGGGTCAGGCGGCGGGCTGGTTGCGCTCGGTCGTGGCTTCGGTCAGGCGTTGTGTGCTCGGCCAGAGATCGATCGCGCTGCCGAGCATCGTATGCAGCCGGGCGAGGTCGTCGGCGACCGCGTTGTAGACCCGCTCGCGGGTGGCGGCGTCGACGTCGGGCACCTGGACGTCGCTCGACGCGGCGTTTTTGAGTTTGTCTTTCACCGCGCGCGGCAGCAGGGCCGACACCTTGCGGCGCAGCGACGGCCCGAGCAGGCGATCGGCGCGGTCGGCCGCGGCGAGTTGGCCGATCGCGTTCACCGCGTCGGGGGTCTCGGCCCAATCATCGATCTTATCGATCCCGAGGTACGACCCCAGCCCGGCCATCTCGCCCGCCGGGTCGGCGTGCAGCCGCTCGGCGATCATAACGTACACGCTGCCCTCGCCGAACTCGGCGTGGTAGGCGTCGAGCTGCTGGGCGTACCGGCTGGCGGTGATGAGGATCGGGTCCTCGGCGAACGCGCGCTCGGAGGTCATGCCGGCCGGGTACTGCCGTGTGACGAAGCTGTGCCTGAAGTTGCTGACCGCGCGGGCGACCGGGTCGCGGAGGATGTAGACGAGCTTCGGCTGGCCGAGCTTTGCGCGGATGCGCCCCGGTGTATCGCCGAAGTGCGGGAGCTTGCTGTAGTTGGTCGACGCCTCGGCAATGATGCGGGCGTCGTCGGGGCACCCCTTGAAGAGGGTGAGGTAACGCTGCCAGGCCTTCGGGTCGTCGTAGTCGGCTGCGGTGAAGTAGTGCGGCTCCTTGTCGTGCGGGAACCAGACACGCGGGTGCCGGCCCAGCATCGTGTAGAGCAGGGTCGTCGAGGCCTTCATCGCCCCGATGATCAGCGTGTTGGGTCGCGTCTCGGGCATGGGTCAGGCGGTTCGGGGGTCGGGTTGTTGCGCTTCACCGCGGGAGCTGTGGGTCCGGGTGTCTTTGCTCAGCAGCGGGCCGAGCACGGCCGCGCCGACGAGCCCGATCAGGCAGAGCCCGATCGGCTCGTAGGGGAGGATGAAGCGTGCGGCGGTGACGGTCAGGGTGATCAGCAGCACGGGCAGGCCGACGATCAGCGCGGCGTAGCCCAGCCGCCAGCCGCGCCGCAGCGCGAGCACGAGCCCGACAGCAGAGAGGAACACAAACGCGGTCCGCGTGGCCTTGTAGAGCAGGTTCTGCGAGCGGGGGTTGTCCCACTCCAGCCAGAGCGTCTTGACCAGACGGATGCCGCATAGCTTGACGAAGCCGGCGGGGTGCTCGGCGATCCACGTCTTGGCGTAGTGCTTGAAGACCTCTTCCCGCTCGGCCTCGGTCTTGCCGGTCAGCTCGGCACGCTGCTCTGTAGTGAGCATCGTGTACTGCCGGTAGACGTCGAATCCCTGGTCGTCCCGCGCGAGCGCGTCCGCATCCAGCAGGGACTGGGCCGCGAGGGCCTCGCGCTGCTCGGCGGAGAGCGCGAGCCGGTCGGTGCCCGTCGCGTGCGGGTTGTTGCCCTTCCAGGTGTTGACCCAGAAGCTGCTCTTGACGGGCATGAAGGTGTCGTGGACGAGGTAGTTGCGGAGTGTCCACGGGCCTAGCACGAGGAAGGCGGCGGCGAGCAAAACCGCAGCGTACCGCAGCCGCTGACCGAACCGCAGTCCGCCGGGCCAGACGAAGATCGCCAGCCCGGTCAGCGCCATGGGCGGCAGGAGCGCCGGCTCGGTCAACGCCGCGAAGCAGCCCAGCAGCGAGAACGCGACCCACGGCCCGAGCCGGCCGGTATCCAGCGAAACATAGAACAGCCACACCACCGCGACCACCAGCACCGTCACGAGCACGATGACCTGCACGGCGGTGACGGCGTAGACCTGTGTCGGCCAGACCGTGTATGCCGATGCTGCGAGCAGGCCGACCAGATCGGTCCCGCCGATCCGACGCGCCAGCAGGTAGACCAGCGGCACACCCACCGCGCCGAGCAGCGCATTGAGGAGCATAATGGCGGTGTAGGACGCGTCCGAGTCCACGCCGAAGACGCTGTAGCTGCCCGCGAGCAGCAGCGGCATCGTCGGCGACTGGACGCTAGTCTTCTGGAACCGCTCGAAGCCGGTGAAGCTGAAGCCCTTGCCCTCGACCAGGTTCGCCGCGATCGTGTTGTGCTCCATCGCGTTGGGGTTGCCCCAGCTCTGGAGCGCGACGATCGCGCCGATGCGCAGGCCCAGCGCGAGCACAAACAGCCCGACGAGCAGGTATTTTGTGCACGCGGAGCAGCAGCGCGGCTTCGGTTGCGTATTGGCGGGGTCGGGGTGGTTCACGTCTGGTCTGCCATCTCCAGGTCGAGCCGGGGATCGTACGCCTCCGCGGCGGCGCGGAGCTGCGCCAATTCCTGCGCGAGGGTGTCCGAGTGCGGGTGCTCCACGGTGTCGAGCACCTGCGCGATGCGGTAGCGGATGTCGTGCCGCTTGAGGAACTGCTGCCGGCTGCGGCGGCGGGCGGCGTCCAGCCGGTCCGTCTGGCCGAGCAGGCCCTCGACAAAGCCGGCGATGTCCCCGCCCTCGTCGGGCAGGTCGATGGTCGCGTCCTCCCAGCCCAGCAACTGGTCAGCGAGCGGCGTCTGCGGGCGTTTGCCGATCACGATGCAGCCGGCGTTCAGCGACTCGAACCACCGCGGCGTGATGATCGACACAGGGATCTTCCGCTGGTAGTACGACAGCGTGCAGAACGCCAGCGACAGGTTGGCCCGCCGCAGCGTCTTCCAGAAGACCGTCCGCTCATCGGTGCGAGAGATCGGTGTCGGCGAGTCCAGCGTGGAGTGCAGGTAGAACCGCCCACTTCCCGGCCGGTTGAAGACCTCGCGCAGCGGCTGGTCGTAGACCTCCGGCTGACGGCCGAAACCGATGACGTCGATCTGTCGGCCTGTGGCGTCGCGATCCGTGCCTTGCACGAGCGCATCGGCACCGAACGGGAGCAGGCTCGTGGGGACGCCGGTCTTCTGTTCGAGCAGCTCGACGTCTTCGAGGATCGGCGTGAACAGGTGGTCCAGCTCCGCGACGCACGGCGGCAGGTTGTAGTTACGGATCTGGTAGGAGTCGATGATGAACGCCACGACTTTGCGGTAGCCCGCGCGCCAGCCCTTGATCGACGCGAGGCCGGCCAGGTGCATCGGCGTCGGCGCGCAGACCAATAGCGTGCCGCCCGGCTCGGGCTGCCGGTCGAGCAGCATCGGGCTGACGCGGAAGCGTGCGGGCCCGCGCAGGAAGCGCTGCTGCCAGTCCGGCCGCGCGGTCGGCACCACCAGCTCGGCCGACATCAGCCGCACCAGGTGGTCCTCGAACTCGTACACCGGCGAGAACCCCAGAGCCGGCTGCACGTCGCGCATCGACAGGATGGTCAGCGGTTCCGCCATCAGCAGCACCCCTGTTTCTCAGCGACTTCCGTCGTCACTGCGGTGTCGGCGGTCCGCGTCACCGCGGGCACCTCGCGCCCGGCCTGCGTCTCGATGCGGCCGATAAGGAAGGTCGGCCGACCCTTGACTTCCAGGAAGATGCGGGCCATGTACTCGCCAAGGATCCCCAGCGAGATGAGCTGGATGGACGAGAGGAACAGGATGAGGCAGGCGAGCGACGCCCAGCCCTCGGGCCTTTTGCCGCCGGACAGCGCGACGAAGAGGACCCAGATCACCAGCACGATCGCGCATAGCACGCCGAAGACCCCGAGCCGGGTGGTCAGCCGAAGCGGCGCGACGCTGAAGCTCACCATACCGTCCGACGCGAGGCGGAACAGCGCACGGAAGTTGTAGCTGGGTGTGCCGGCCTGACGGGCGTCGCGTTCGTAGGCGACGCCGACCTGCTTGAGCCCGATCCAGGTCCGCAGCCCGCGCACGAAGCGCTGGCGCTCGGGGAGCTGGTTCAGCAGGTCGACCGCGGACCGGTCCATGACACAGAAGTCGCCGGAGTCCAGCGGCATCTCCAGCTCGCTCATCATGGCGAACATGCGGTAGAACGCCCAGTAGCCCAGCCGCTTGCCGAACCACTCCTTGCGTTTCTTGCGGACGGCGTAGACGACCTGGTAGCCCTCGCGCCACTTGTCGAGGAACGCGGGGAGGACCTCCGGCGGGTCCTGCAGGTCGGCGTCGAGGATCGCCACGACATCGCCCCGCGCGACCGACAGGCCCGCGGTCACCGCCGGCTGGTGGCCGAAGTTCCTGGTCAGGTGCACGGCCCGGACGCGCGGGTCGTCCGCGGCGAGGCGGTCGAGGATCGCGGGCGTCTGGTCCCGGCTGCCATCGTTGATGAAGATGATCTCGTAGTCCATGCCCTGCTCGGCGAGGGTCTTGCCAAAGGCGGTGGTGCGCTCGTAGGTCGTCGGCAAGACCTCCTGCTCGTTGTGGCAGGGCATGACGATGCTCAGCAGCGTCGGCTCGTGTTGGGCGTGGTCGGGTGTGGGCATGGCGGCAACCGATCAGTCGGCGAAGGACGCGCGGGCGGCGCGGTAGGGTGTCGTGGGTTGGGCGGGCTTGGGTCGGGCTTGCTTCCGCGCGGCGACCTTGCCTCGCGGGAGCACGGCGATCAGCCCGCCGGCGGCGATGGCGTAGACCGGCCCGATCATCGCGTTCATGAGGCAGTCGAGGGTAAAGATCAACAGGAAGATCGTCAGCGCGATCGTTGGGGCCATCGCCTGTTTGGGCCAGACCGCCCCGGGGTAGCGCATCAGCAGCACGATCGGCGGGATGAGCAGCACCAGCCACATGCTGGTCAGCCCGACGACGCCGAACTGCCCGCGCGCGATGATCCACATCCCGTCGGGCGTGCCGATCGTCCGGCCGACGTCGTTGGTCGCGTGGAACCGCTGCCAGCCGCTCCAGCCGAACCATGGACGTTCCGCGGCCTTGTTGTTGAAGATGTCCTCGTTGCGCATCCGCCCCGCGAGCGACCCCGCACGCTCCTCGCCGAACAGGTCCTCCGCGACCGACACCACCTCATCGCCGGTCCAGACGTTCATGCTCCGGGTCACGATGTACAGCGGCGACACCAGCAGCAGCACCAGTACGCCGACACGCAGGTTGAGGTAGTAGATACTCGCCATCACCGCCATCGACATCGCGAGCAGCGCCATCGCGCCGGCGGACTTGCAGAGCACCGTCGTCACCGCCATGGCCAGGACAAGCACCACCGCGGGCACACCCCAGAGCTGCTTCATCCGCCCGGTCAGCCACAGCCAGAACCCGACCGACGTGGCGCCGGACATGAACAGGCCGACCATGAGCCCGTGCTGCATAAACACCGTCGGCCGGAACCCGCCCATCCGCAGCGTCTGCACGAAGCTGTGCGCGTGGGCCCCATAGACCAGCAGGTGCAGCCGCGGCGCGAAGCGCACCTCCAGCAGGCACAGCGGCATGTAGACGAGCCCGGCGACAAACACGCCGCGGGCCAGCTCGTACAGCCCCTCGAAGTCGTTGAAGTAGCACCGGCCGAGGAAGTACGGCACGCCCCAGGTCAGGACCTGCGTAACGACCATGGTCATCCCGCCGTAGGCCGACCGCGACACGCTGCCGCCGACGTCGTTGGTGATCGCGGAGAACACCGGGCAGACCAGCCAGACCAGCATCGGCAGGTCGTAGACCGTGAAGCGGTAGCGCTTGAAGATATGCGGCGCGAAGAGGGCCGAGCCCACCAGCGCGCTGAGCGCGGTCGCGGCGAACTTGTCGTACTCCGGGAGCCCCTCGATCGCGAACGGGGAGAACTGCGGCAGGAACATCCACCCGCCGAGGTAGGTCGCGAGCACCGCGCGGCGCGGCGGCAGGACCGCAAACAGCAGCAGCGCCACCAGCGGCCAGCCCAACAGCGCGATGGAGACCGTTGCACTCATCCGAACAGGTGCTCCTTCTCCGAATCAGCCGGGACCGCCCCGGCCGATGCCGTCCCCCCGTCGGCCGCACGCTTCAGCTCGCGCTCCAGCGCGTCTGTCGCGTCCGACCAGGTGTAGCCCGCCGCGGTGTGGTAGGCGTTATCGGACATCTCCCGCCAGCGGGCGTCGGGCATCTGCGTCAGGCGGACGATCGCGTCCGCCATCGCCGAGGCGTTCTCGCTGGGCACGAGGACACCGCCGCCGCCCCCGAGCAGTTCGGGCGCGGCCCCGGCGGGCACACCGATCACCGGCGTCCTGCAGGCCATCGCCTCCAGGATCGGCAATCCATACCCCTCGTATCGGCTCGCAAACAGCCAGGCATCACAACGGGCGTAGAGCCCGGGGATCTCGCGCTGCGCCGGGGCCTGCACGAATTCCGCCGCCGACCCAAGCCCGAAACGCTCACGGATGTCGTACGCCCCGAACACGATGATCTTCAATCCGCCCAGGCGATCACGCGCCAGGAGCGCCGCCTCCGCCGCGAGGTCCACGCCCTTCCACCGCTGACCGGCCAGCATGAAGCCGACCGTCGGCGTGGGCTGCTTCCCGCGCGGCGGGGCCTGGAACAGCTCCAGATCCACGCTGTTGGGCACCACCACCACCTCGCCGCCGGAACCCGCACGCACCCGGTCCGCGATCCAGCGTGACACCGCGACGCGGTGCAGCGGCAGCGACCACGTCGCACGCACACGCTTGCTTGGCTGGTTGGGCAGGCCCGACTCGTCGTGCTGCAGCAGGTACGCCTTCGCCCCCTTGCGCGCGGGCATCTCCGCGACCCACTCGGCCGTCTCCCACCACGTCGCGACCACCACGTCCGCGTCCGGCACGTCGTCCGCCGTCACCGACCCGTACCGCGACAGCACCCGAAGCCCCTCGTCCCGGCCGTCGAAGTGCGACGGGCCCCTTGCGGGCAGCGTAAACCCCCGCCCGCGCGTGATGTTCCGCAGCCGCTCCCGCAGGCCCGGCTGGTTCTCCCGCTGCGCGATGCATGCCACCTCGTGCCCCCGCCGGCGCAGACGATCGGCGTACTCCGCGATCACGCGGATCCCCCCACTCATCCCCACCGGCGGCAGCACAAACGTAATCCGCATCCCTGATCTCAGACGCCCGCCTCAGTGCCCACGGAGCACACAGGCCAGCAGCTTCCAGTTCTTCCCACGCAGCGGGTCCGACCGCAACGCACCCCATGCATATCGGCGAGCCATCCGCTTCTGCGACGCACGCAGCGCCATCCACGCCCACTGCCGATAATAATCCGCCCGGCTGCGGATCAGCGAGTGGATCGGCTCGGCCCGCGCGGGCAACCCCCGCCGTGCCAGCGCCTCGTCGAGCGCACGCTCCACCGTCCGGTCCCGTTCGGCGATGCCACTCACGATCGCGCTGCCCGGCAGCATCCGCTTGTGCATCATCACGCCCGGCAGGTTCGCCAGCCGCCCGACCTCGCCCAGCCGCAGCCACAGGTCGTAGTCCTCGCAGATCCTGAACTGCGGCCGGTACTTGCCCACCGCCCGGACCTGCGCGACGCGCATCATCGCCCCGGGGTGGTGCACCGCCATGTCGCCCTTCAGGTGCGAGGCCTCGATGTCTTCGTGCGACTCCGGCACGGTGAAGTCGCCGAACACCACGCCCGACTCGTCCATCACCTGCGCATTGGCCCCGAGCAGGACCAGGCCCGGCTCGGCATCGAACCGCGCGACCTGCCGCTCAAGCAATTCAGGCATGATCCGGTCGTCCGCGTCCAGCCGGGCCATCAGCTCGGCCCGCGTCAGGTCGACACCCTCGTTCGCGGCGACGACGTTGCCGGTGTTGGGCCGGCTCACGACACGGATGCGGGGGTCACGCTCCTCGTACATCCGCAGGATCGCCAGCGAGCCGTCCGTCGAGCCGTCGTCGATGATGATGAACTCAAAATCGGGAAACGTCTGCGCAAGAACACTCTCGATCGCCTCGGCGACGAAGCGCTCGGTGTTGTAGACCGGCATGACGACCGACACACGCGGCGTTGTCATCCGGCACCCCCCTGGACGGCCCCGGTCGTCTTCATGGGCTTGAGCAGCGCGCTGGCCAGCAGACGCCAGCCATCGGCCTTCCAAGGCAGGATGCCGATCGCCTTGAGGCCGTACACCGCCGCGGTCGACCGCTCGCCGCTGTTGTACGCCCACCAGCCGAAACGCTTGGCGTAGGTGAACCGCGAGGCGCGGTCTTCGCCAGGCCGCCAGTCCTCTTCGGCATCGAACGCGCAAGGGATGCCGCGACGCTCGGCCGCTTGTTCGCACGCCCGCCGCGCGAGCTCGCGCTGCAGCTCGCGCTTCTTCGCGCTGACCGAGCCCAGGTGCATCCGGTACCGCTGCAGACGCTCGGGCAGGTTGGCCAGCCGCCCAACCTCGCCCAGCCGCAGCCAGAGCTCCATATCCACGCAGCAGGCGAAATCCGTGTTGTAGCCGCCGACCTGTTCAAAGGCGGCACGCCTGAACACCGCGCTGGTGTGCCAGACGCTGCAGTGGCCCTCGAGGTGCTTGGCGTCGATCGCCTCGTGCGTCAGCGGCGTCTGGATCGTCGTCAGGCGACGGCCCTTCTCATCGATGTAGTCGACAAACGTCCCGAGGCAAACGACATCTTCATGCTCGCCCATGAACGCAACCTGCTTCGCCAGCCGCTCGGGCTCGGCGAGGTCGTCGCTGTCCAGCCGGGCGATCAACGGGGCCCGGCTCTGCGCGATGCCGAAGTTGCTCGCCGCGCAGATGCCCGCGTTGTCGCGGTGGAACACGCGCACCCGGCCGTCCTGATCGGCGAGCCGATCGATCACGCCGCGCGTCCCGTCCGACGAGCCGTCGTTCACGATGATCAGCTCGAAGTCCTCGAAGGTCTGCGCCAGCACACTGCCGACCGCGGACGCGATGTAGCGTTCGGTGTTGTACGCGGTCATCACTACGGACACGGCGGGGTCTGACATTACATCTGCCCCCCGAACCAGAGCACCAGGTAGGGCGAAGCCCACAGCGCCCCCAGCGCGAGCACGGCGGACACCACGAGCACCGCAAAGTCGAAGCGCCACTGCCAGAAGCCGCTGGTGCCCGCGAGCACGGCGTCGACCGGGTACCGCAGCCACTGGCTGATGCCGATGCCCATCAGGAAGCCGGTCTCGCCCGCGAGGAAGTAGCCGGTCACGGTCGCGGAGACGGTGAGGATGAGCTGGGCAACGACGGTGACCATGTTGCGGAAGGTCGAGCCGGTCGCCATGTAGGCGTGGCCGTAGCTGGAGTTGAGCATGCCCGCGAGGGAGTTAATCGCGAGGACCTGGATGACCCAGCCCGCGCCGAAGTAGGGCGTGTGGTAGCACAGGTCGATGAACAGCGGGCCGACAAGGATCGCGAGGATCAGCCCCGCGTTGATCGGAACCACCAGCACGAAGCGGACCTTCGCCAGCTTCTGGCGGAAGTCGTCCTCGTTGCGGCGGTACAGCTCGGACAGCGCGGCGAAACCGACCTGCGCGCCGACCTGCTTGACCAGCACCGGCAGGACCTGCGCGAGCTGGTAGCCGATCCAGTAGACGCCCATCGCCGCGGCGGACATCAGCGCCCCGTACAGCAGGTTGTTCACGTGCAGCGCGAGGAAAGTGACGATCGTGCTGATGAAGATCCACCGCCCGAAGCGGACCAGTTCGGTCACGCTGGAGCGGTCCCACGCGAAGCGGTTGGGGTGGCCGGGGATCGCTGTGTGGCTCAGGACCATCTTCGTGGTCGCCCCGGCGAACCCGCCGGCGACGAGCGCCCAGACCGAGGCGCTGACCCACAGCGCGACGCCGATCATCGTGGCGATCGCGACGATCTGCGTGCCCATCTCGATCATCGTGATCCAGCCGACGGTTAGCCGGCGGTTCATCGTCTGCAGGCGTGTGGAGTTGAAGCCCTGGAGCACGGCGGTGAATCCGACCACGGGCAGCAGGGTGAACAGCATCTCGCCCCACAGCAGCGAGACCGGGTAGGCGATCACACAGGCCACGCCCCACAACGCAAAGCCGCGGAAGACCTGGATCGTCCAGGCCGTATTGAGGAACACCGGGTCGTCGCCGCGCTTGCTCTGGATGATGCTTGGGCCGATGCCGATGTCGGAAAACATCTGCAGCGCCTGCATAAAGATAGCGACGAGGGCCATCATCCCGAAGTCGTCGGGCACGAGCAGGTAGCTGAGCGCGATGTTGCTGCCCAGCCGCAGGACCTGGGTGGTGCCGTGCCCGAAGACCGTCCAGATGCCGCTGGTCATGGTCCGGCCGCGCAGCGAGTTCCGCCGCGCGAGCTTGCGGCTCTCGGCGGTCGCCGGCCCCAGCGCGGGTGCCGCGCCGCCCGAGCCGATCGGTGCGGAGGTCGCCAGGATGGGTTCGGGATCACTCATGGTTGCTCTGCGCGTAGGGGCACCGCGCGGGCCCAAGGTAGTCATCGGCAAGCGGGGGACCGTGCTGAGGCAAAGCCGCGGCTCGCCCATAACACTCGACGACTTCGCCGCCGCCACGCAGCGCGCAGGGACGGTGGGCCTGACAAAAGACCGACCCCGGATTATACCGGGGCCGGTCGTGATCTCTCTGTTGGAATAGGGTTGGGAAGACCCGCGAACCGCGTTCCCAGCATCGCCGTAGCGGGGCCAAGGTCCGATTAGTCGAACAGCGTCCGCTCGTAGCCGTCGCGGTAGTAATCCGCTAGGGCGGCCCCGGTGTACGCCTCGTTCCAATCGCCCAACCGTTGATCGCTCATCCGCACGATAAAGCTGTCGATCGACGGGGCGTTGGTCGCGGAGCTGATGTAGGACTCGAGCGTTCGGCCGGGGTCCACGTAGTACGCGTCGGGCAGGTTGTTGGGGTTATCGGCCAGGGTCAGGCCGGCCGTGTTCGCGGTCGACGGGAAGATGTAGATCCCGGGCAGGCTGCTGAGCGCCGAGGTGTTGCCCACGACGACGATGTCCTGCATCTGGGTGTTCATCTTGATCTCGATCGCCTGCGGGCGCTGGTTACGCGGGTCCGGGTCGCAGTAGAGGTTGTTGGTGAAGTCCCCGCCGTCCATCCAGCCGATGCGCATCGTCGGCCCGCCGGGGTTGTCGATCGGCCAGCCAATTGTGCGGACAAAGACGTTGCCGGTGACCACCACGTCTTCGTAGACGATGGGCGAGGCGTAGCCGTCGCCGTTGTTCGAGTCGAAGCCGATCGCGTAGGCACAGGCGAGGAACAGGTTGTCCTTGACCTGCAGGTTGCTGCAGCGGTTCCCGCCGTTCTCGTTGCGGAACTTCAGGTCCTCGTAACTGCCGCGGGCGAAGACGTTCTCGACCAGCGCCACGTTGTCGCAGTGCGCGAAGTAGGCGTTGTGGTTGCGGCCCCGGCGAACGGAGTCGGGGACGTCTTCGTGCCAGCCGTTGTGGTCGAAGACGGTCTCGGTGACCGTGAAGCCCGAGGCGAAGTTGATGAACATGCCGTGGGCGTCCGCATCACCATGCGAGTAGGCGTTGCGAAGCACGCACCGGTGCATGCGGATGTCACGGATAGTCGGCGACGCGGGCTCGGGGTAGTCCTGCATCACGATGTTGGTGCGGAAGTGCTCGATCAGGCAGCCCTGGAAGAACAGCCCGACCCCGCTGTTGACCCACATGCCCACCTCGTTGTCCAGCGAGGCGTTGTACTGGGGTGAGTGCGGGTCGCGGTAGTTCGCGTTCAGGTGCAGGTCGTTGAGGACGACGTAGTCGCCGCGGAAGCTGCGGAACACGCCCCGGCCGTTGGACCGGATCAGCGGGCGCGGCAGCGACAAGTCGCCGTACGCCCCGATGACGATCGGCTCGTCCGCGGACCGCCCGGACCGGCGCCACCAACGAAACGCGCCGTCGTCGTTGGGGTTCAGGTCGAAGGTGTGGCCGCGCTTGAGCAGGATCCAGTCGGGGTAGCCGTCACGCAGCAGCGCGTAGGCCTTGTCCAGCGTACGGACGGGCGACTGCTCGGAGAGCCCGTTGTTGCTGTCGTTGCCGTTGTTAGCGACATAGATCAGCCGGGTGTCGGACGAAGGGGTGAACGATGCGAAGCCGTCGATCACGGTGATGGGGGTGGCGTCCTCGCCGGACTGCCCCGCCGAGGTGATCGTGATCGCGTGGCTGGCCATCATCGCCGGCCGGTTGGGCACGTACAGCGTGGCGTCGATGCGGTACTCGCCGTCGGTCAGCGCATCCAGCCGGGACGACTCGACCCGCCAGGGCGAGCCGGCCAGGGTCAGGGCAAACGTCGTGACGTAGGCCTGGTTGCCGTAGGACCACGCACGGACCTCCACCGTCGAGCCGCCGGGCAGGCCCGACGACAGCGACAGGTTCAGCGGCACGCCGGAGCCGCGCACGTGCTCCGCCGGCGCGCCCGTGGCGAAAGCGATGCTGTAGGTGTCCTGCTGCGGCTCGTCGCCGCCGGACGGCTCGTCCCCGGTCTGCGACTCGTCATCGGTCGAGCCGTCACCGTTGTCGCCGCTGTCGCTTGCACCGCCATCATCACCCGGCGAGGGGTTGATGGTGCCGCCGCCCGCGTAGTCGGCGTTAACCACGGTCACCCGGTGCTGGACCTGCGCGTAAGGCGCGTTGTCCTCGCGGGGGAGCAGTTGGAGGATGACTTCTCCGGGGGGGAGCATCGCCATGCGGTCGGGCGAGATCACGAACGGCCCCTCGCGGAGGGTGAACGCGAACTCGTCCACCAGCCGGCTCTGCGCGACCGACCAGGCGATCACCAGCAGGTCGGTGTTGTCGTCGAACGTGCCGGTGGTCGCGAGTTGGATCCCGTTGTCGACACCCACGGTGTAGCTGCCGGGAGTCTGGGCGAAGGCCGCCACGGGACGCGCCGAGGGTGCGGGCTCAACGGGCGCTTCCGGCTCGTCCGGCTGCGCGGGCTCGATCGTCAGGCTGTGCGTCACCAGTGCCTCGGCGTGGCTGTTCCGCCGAACCAGCAACTGAAGCTGGGTCGAGCCGGCAGGCAACAGCTCCATCCGTGCCGCGGGGATCACCCACGCGTCGCCGGATGCGATCGTGAAGGCGAAGGGGTCGACCATGCGCTGCTCGCTGTTGGACCAGGCGATCACAACAACATCGCCGTCCGCGGGCAGCGGGCCGCTCGCGGACAGGCCCAGATCGATCCCAGAGCCCATGACATACACCGCGGGCGCAGATGCAAAGCCGACGGCAGGCAGCGCAACTTCTTCCTCTTCAACAGGCGGCTCAGGCGCAGCCGGGAGCTCTACAGCAAAACGATAGCTGACGCGCTGGACCACTTCGCCCGCGACACGGGTCAGGAGTTGGAGCTGCACCCCGCCTTCGGGGAGCACATCCAGCGCCGACGCCGGGACCTGCCGGTCGCTGCTGAGCACGAACGTGAACGCATCCACCAGCCGTGCCTCGGTACGCGACCACGCGAGCACCAGCACATCCGCGTTCTCAGGCAGTTCACCATCCATCGTGACCGTCAGCGGCTGGCCGCTCCCACGCACATACGTCGCAGGGACGGCTTCGATCGCGACCTCGGGCAGGCCGGTCGGCTCGGCCTCGGGCACGACGACCTCGATCGACAACCGCACGATGGCGTGCACCTGCGAGGACCTACGGACCAGCAGCTGGATCTCGTTCTCCCCGGCGGGCAGCAGGTCTAGGCGAGCCGCCAGCACCCCGGGATCGTCCAGGTCCAGCTCGTGGGCGAACTCGTCCACGATCCGGGTTTCGCCGGCCGACCAGGCGATCGCCACAATGCTCCCGTCCTCAGGCATCGCACCCGCGACGAGAACACCCAGGTCCGCTCCCGAACCCTGCTCGTAGACCTCTACCGCCTGTGCAAACTGGACCGCGGGCAGCTCCTGAGCGGCTTGCAGATCGTCGATCACCGACAGGTCGTCCTGATCATCCGACTCCCCGCCGATCACCACGACCTGCGGGGCTTCCGCCTCATCGCCCCCGTTGTCGGGCTCGGTCGGCTGCTGGGGCTGCGGGTCAAGGGCCGGTGTGTCGGGTGTATCCACGGCCACGACCGTATCATTTTGTTCGGTTTCTGTCAAGGTATTGCGGACGGCGAAATGAATGGTCTGCTCGCGGTCGTTCCCGTTCTCCACGACCGCCCGTATCGTTAGCGCGTAGTCACCGTCGGGCACGGCGGTGGTGTCCCAGGCCATGTCCTGGCCCGTCTGGGGGTCCACGATCAGACTGGGCTGGTTGCCGGTCCGGACCGTCGTAAAGCTGACCGGGCCGGCCACTTCGAAGATCACCAGGTCCGGCTGACCCAGGATATTCGCGCGGACCATCACCTCGCCGGAGATGGCCTGGCCGCTCGAGACACCCTCCACACCGTTAAGGATGGCGATGTTGGCCGCCGCGGGCTGCGCCAGAACCGCGAGGACGGCCCATACGAACAGGCGCACCAGGGCCTGCACGCCTGCTGCTCGGGAAACCGGATTGATTCGGGCGAACTGCATGCCTTATCTCCTGCCCCCACTGCCCCTGCAATGAACCTGGGACGTACCGCAAGCCCAGCATCGGCGTGACGATTGCCCGGCTTCGCTGCTCCCGCGGACCGATACGAACTCCCCGGTTTACCCAGCATCACAACCCGAACAGATGGACCCGTGCCGCCGCACAACCCGCGCAGGCCCGGCAATCGGCCGCCCCTCTGACCGGTCCATCACACGATTCGCGGGCAAAGCGCGTTACAGCCCGAATGTGCGCCCTGATCGCTATGCGCCCGGCCAACCGACACCCCTTGCCCTCGACACAAGCGTCCCTGATGCCAGGGGATCACGGGGTCAGATGTGGACAACCCGAGTTGGGATGACGGTGAGGACGTGAAATAACACCATGGGGCCATGAACTCTGAAGGTGTTACCCGACAATGAGTTATCCGTGGCAGGCCAACGGCGGTCCGGGCGTGTGTCACAAAATGCAACAAAAATCAACTATTTTTATGCACATTTTCATCGGTTCTGCTTATACTCGCCGCCGAACGATCAGGGCGATGCCTTAGCTGCAATGGCTGAGTCACGTCCGACGACAAGGTGCGTGGTGCATCCGTCGCGTTCGGGCCGACCCAAGGACGGGCCGGCCCCATCAGTAGCCACTGGCCGGATGTTCGGCATCCCCTGCCCGGACCGCCGGCCACTAACCCCCCTGCCCCGGCCTCACCGCCGCAGCCCCCAGGAAGCTGCGGAGGGCGAGTGTGTTGGTGCAGATTGGATGGACATCCATGACGAGTATGTTGTACCCCCGCTTCCGCTCTTTTTTCCTGCTTATCCTGGCGCTCGGACTGCTCGCGACGACGGCCCATGCCGACGAGCACTACTGGATCCTTGAGGTCGCCCCGGACGGTTCGGTCCTGACCCGGCCGGCGGAGATCCAGGAACCTGTCGCCGGCCTGGACCCGGTGACCTACCACGAACTCTTTACCCAGACCACCGTGCAGGGGGCCGGCCAGATCCTCTGGCTGTCCACCCCCGAGCAGGTGGTCATCGATCTCGGCCGCGGCGCCAGCGAGTACGACATGGTCGTCTCGGCCGCCCTGCCCGCGCGGGCGGACCTGATGTACCAGGCCTGGTCCATCGCCGACCAGAAACTGGCCGACAACTTCACCCACGTCGCTTCCGGCCCGGACTGGGGGGTCGATCCGGATCGTCTCGCGGTGCTTGCCAACGGCGAGTACATGCTGCAGGTGATGATCCGTATGCCCGACCAGGTTTCCGTGACCCGCGCGCAACAGCGGATCCTGATCCGTGGCAGCGAAAAGACCGCGGAGACCGGTGGTCGTCCCTCCATCCGCCCGAGGCCGATCCCGACTTGGGGTGGTGATGTCGGCGAGGGCTACGGCCCGACCGGGCCGATCGAGGTGACCCCGCTCCCCGACTGGGAACTCCCCGCGGACGGACGGATCATCTATGTCTCGGAGTCCGATGGCAACGACTCGAACAACGGGCTGACCCCCCAGACCGCGGTCCGCTCGCTCGACCGGGGCTACGCGCTGATGCGTGGCGGCAAGCCCGACTGGATGTTGCTGAAGCGCGGCGACGTTTTCGCGCTCACCTCGCGGAACAGCAACGACTTCCGTGCCTGGGAGAAGTCCGGACGATCCCCGCTCGAGCCGATGATCCTCGGGGCCTATGGCGACCTGGAATTGGCACGGCCGAGGATCGATACCAACGGTAACGGCGTGTTCTACGGCCTGCGCGCCGACAACCTGGTCGTCCGCGATCTGCACATGTACGCCAACCAACGCGATCCGAGCAATCGTGCCTACGACAGGAACGAGAACTCGGAGGTCGGTGTCTGGGTCAATAGTGCCGAGGGTCTCGTCCTGCTCAACTGCATGATCGAGTACTTCAAAGGCAACATCGTGATGCAGGACTACCCCGAGCCGGACGAGCCGACGCTCCGGGACATCCGCATGCACCGCTGTGTGGTCCGCAACTCGTACTCGCACGGCGACACGGACTCCAGCGGGATGTTTGTCAACTTCGCCTCGGGCTTTGTCGTCACCGAGTGCATCTTCGACCACAACGGCTGGAACGAGCAGGTCAGCGACTCGGAGCGTCGCGGCCGGAACCACAACACCTACTTCAGCCACTGCCACGGCGTCGCGCTGGTCGGCAATGTCTTCGCCCGCGGCAGCTACGAAGACGTCAAGTTCCGCAGCGAGGACGGGGACCACCCCTCGACCGGGATCCTTGTGCAGGACAACCTCTTCCTCGCCTGTGCCTACGCCATCGGTTTCGACACCAACAACGGTGACGGCCGGCGTACCCCAACCGTCTACCGCAACGTGGAAGTCACCGGCAATGTCTTCGCCCAGACCCTCGGCTGGCCGCTGGACAACCCCGGTGGACCTGCGATGCGCATCGGCTGGATGATCGACGGCAACTTCACTAACAACCTGTACTGCGACCCGGACCCGCGTAACGAGCGCCCGCAGGCGATCGAGATCAAGCTGAATACCCCGATGGAGAACATCGCGGTCACGGAAAACACCGCCGCGCTGGCCGACCTCCCGGGATTCTATATCTTCCCCTCGACCGCCAACGCGAGCGCGATCAACTTCACTAACAACAGCGACACCAACCCCCTCAGCGACCTGGGGCAATACCTGCACCAGCTCAGCCCCCGGCTCTCAGTGGACGGCCTGCTGCAACTCATGGCCGAGGAGCACGCGGGCGATGACCCGACACTCTCCGCGGCCGGCATCATCGCCTACTACCGCTCGGTCTACCTCCCCGGCGGCCTGCTCGGCCGGTAACCAGTCCAACGCATCGATGGAACCACCTAAGCGACAGGGCGGGCTGAAAAGCCCGCCCTGTTTCTTTGCCTTCCGAGAATCGTGCTAACCGAACAGGCCTTCGAGGCCCGCCGCCGGCAACGCGGGGAGCGGCAGGTCGGCCTGCTCCACCGACGCGACGGGGAAGCCGCAGTAGTCCGCCGCGAAGAACCCGCTCGGGCGGTGGTTCCCGCTTTTTCCGATGCCGCCGAACGGCAGCTTCCCGCTCGCGCCGGAGGTCGGCTTGTTCCAGTTGATGATGCCTGCACGGACGAGTGTGAAGAACCGCTCGTAGTGCTCACGGCTGCCCGAGAGCAGCGAGGCCGACAGCCCGTACCGGGTGTTGTTGGCCTCCGCGATCGCGGCATCAAAGTCGGGCACACGGACCACCTGCAGCAGCGGCCCGAACACCTCTTCGTCCTCGCGGTCGGGGACGTCGGTGACATCCACCAGCCCGGGCCCGAGCAAGGCCGGGCAGCGACCGGAGCGCCGCATCTCGAACAGAGGCTTGCCGCCACGCTGCAGCAAGCCCTCGTAGGCCGCGAAGACGTTGTCCGCCGCGGCCGCGTTGATGAGCGGACCATAGAACGGCTCGGGCTCGTCCGCAGGGAGCCCATAGCAGACCCGCTTCAGCGCTTCCACCAGGCGAGCGAGCAGCGATTCTGCTTCCTGTCCGTCCACCAGGATCAGCCGGCGGGCGTCGGTGCAGCGTTGGCCGGCCGTGATGTAGGCCGAGTTGATGATCGTGTAGCAGGCCGCGTCGATATCGGGCGTCTCGTGGACGACAAGCGGGTTGTTGCCGCCCATCTCGAGGGCCAGCACCTTGTGTGGCGCGTCGATCAGCGCGCGGTGGAGCGCGGCCCCGACGGGGTAGCTGCCCGTGAACAGGATGCCGTCGTGTCCGGGGTGCTGCGCGAGCGCGACGCCGGTCTCGCGGGCGCCCTGCACCAGGTTGAACACGCCATCTGGCAGCCCGGCCTCCTGCCAGCACTCGGCCATGAGCTGGCCGATGGCGGGCGTCTGCTCGCTGGGCTTGAAGACGATGGTGTTGCCCGCGAGCAGGGCCGGGACGATGTGCCCGTTGGGCAGGTGCCCGGGCAGGTTGAACGGGCCGAAGACCGTTAATACGCCGTGCGGCTTGTAGCGGAGCGCGGCGTTCGCGTCACCCATCGGGAAGGACTGCTCGGCCCGGCGCTGCTCGAACGCCTCGAAGGTCAGCGCGACTTTGCCGATGATCGCACCGGCCTCGGTCGCGGCCTCCCATCGCGGCTTGCCGGTCTCGTCGCTGATGAGCTGCCCCGCCTCCGCCCGGCGGGCCTCGACGGCGTCGCGGAACCGGCAGATCGCTTCGGCGCGTTGTTCCTGCGGCAATACCGACCAGGCGGGCAGCGCCGCCCGTGCCGCCGCGATGGCCCGGTCTACGTCGTCGGCCGTCGAGGCGTTGACTTGCCAGTAGCCCTCGCCGGTGGCGGGGTTGGTCGCGCTAAAGGCCGGGCCGCCGCCGGGGCTCCATTGCCCGGCGATCAGGTTGCCTCGGGGCTCGATCACGGTCGCCTCCTTCAGTTGCTGTCCGGCCGGAGCTTCACATACCGCACGGTGTCGCCGACGCTGACGTCCAGCGCCGAGGCGACCTCGCGCGTCAGCGTCACGCAGCCGTCCTCGACCTTCAGCTTCGCCTCGCAGGCGGCGAAGACCTGCTTCGCGTTGCTCACACTCACGACGTACTGCTCGCTCTCGATCGGCCGGCTCTCGATCGCGGCGATGATGGTCTCCCGGCTCTCGCGCACGCCGCGGATCTCGTCGCGGTGGCAGGTGATCACGGGCCCGCCCTCGAAGATATTGACCCAGCCGTTGTAGTCGAACCCTTCCTTCTTCAGGATCGCCAGCGCCGGCTCGGTCCGCGGGTGCACCTTGCCGACCACGGCCTGCGCGGTCTTCGGGAGCAGCGGCAGGTACAGCGGGTAACGCGGCAGCAGCTCGCCGGTCAGCTCCTTCACCTTGATGGACAGGTAGTCCGCCATCGGGAAGTCCATGCCGAAGAAGTGCGTGCCGACCGCGTCCCAGAACGGGCTGCGCCCCTGCTCGTCGATCACGCCGCGCATCTCGGCGATCACCGTCGGGTCGAACAGCGTCGGGAACTGCGCCAGGAACAGGAACCGCGAGACGGACAGGACCCGGCCCATCCCGCCCTTGCGGTACGCCGGGTGCAGGAACAGACTGCACAATTCCGACGGCCCGTCGTGCTCCGCGACGAGCTGGAGCGTCGGGATCTCCTTGCGCATCTCCAGCGCCTTGGACTGGTGGACGCTGGTCTCGATCTTGTAGTAGTAGAACGGGTGGAACCCGCCGAGCTTGGACTCGAGCCCGCTGATCCCGACGAGCTTGTTCGCGTCGGTGTCGTGGAGAGCGAAGAGGTAGGACTGGCCCTCCGCGCCCGAGGCGTTGGGGTGGGCGTCGTCGTCGACCGTCTTGAAGCAGCGCGCGGCGTGGCGGGCCCGGCGTTCCAGCAGCTCGCGGTCCTTGGGCAGCGTCGTGAGCCCGTAGGTGCTGAGGTTCGCGAGGTCGAGCAGGCCATCGATATCGTGGACCGTCACCGGCCGGATCACCATCATCGGTTAGGCCTCCTGCTTCTGCGCCAGCTCGTCGGCGACCTGCACCAGCGTCGACCCGAGGATCGCGCACACGGCGTCGACGTCCTGCTCGGTCATCACCGCCGCGGGCGGGAGGAAGCGGACGCGGTACGGCCCGCTGCCGCAAACGAACGCGATGACGCCGTTCTCGAAGAGCTTGTTGAGTGTCGCGCGGGTCTTGTCCGCGCTGCCGTCGTGGACCTGGAACGCCATCATCGTGCCGACGCCGAACAGCTTGTCGCCGATCAGGCGCGGGTGCTTGGCGTGGAGGTCGAGGATGTTCTTCTCGAAGCGGGCGCGGATGGTCGCGTTCTTGCCCGTGTCGCCGAACCAGTCGCCCGCCGACATGCGCGACAGCACCTCGCGTGCGGCGTGGATCTGCGGCGTAGAGCCGGTGAAGGTCTGGCTGACCAGGCCCGGCCGAGGCGCGTAGTCCGATTTGTAGAGCGTTGCGCAGACCTGGCTCATCTTGCCGACCGAGACCACGTCGATGAACTCGTCGAGCCCGTAGTGCTGGTAGGCGAACGGGCGAGAGGTCCGGCCGAAGGTCTGGATCTCGTCGGCGAAGACCGCGAGTCCCTGCTTCTTGCACTCTTCCATCAGCGCCCGATGGAACTTCGCGTCGCCTGCGTTGTACCCGCCCTCGCCCTGCACCAGCTCGAACATCACCGCGGCGACCTTGCCCTTGTGCCGGCCCAGGTGCAGACGCAGGTGCTTGAGCGCGCTGCGGATGCTCTTGTCGACGTCGTCGGTGTCCACGTACGGCAGGTAGTGGACCCGCAGCGTGTCGGGCAGGCCCTCGCGGTAGGCGGCCTTGTCGGTGACGGCGGCGAGTGCGAGCGTCCGGCCGGTGAAGCACTTGCTGAACGCGACGATGTGGTCCGCCGGTGCATGCTTCTGGAAGATCATCTTCAGCGCGTTCTCGTTGGCCATCGCGCCGGAGGTGGTCAGGAAGCAGTGGTCCATCGCCGCGCCGTTCGCGTTGGCGAGGGCGAGGATGTCCTCGCAGAGCTGCATCGCGTCGGCGTTGGCCTGGAGATTGCCCTGCATGACGGTGTCGCCCATCGCGCCGTCGATGCCGGCGGCGACCAGGCCCGGGTCGGAGTGGCCCAGCCCGTGCACCCCGATACCGTTGATCATGTCGAACTTCACCGACCCGTCGGCCAGCTCGACCAGCGGGCCGCGACCGATACCCGAGCCGATGTAGGGGTACCACAGCTTGCCGCGCAGGGCCCCGAACTTCTCGAGCATGGCGTTGAAGCCATCGGCCAACGCGGGGTTGGCCGGGCGCACGCCGTCGAGTGACGCCTGTGCGTCGGCGAGGGCGTCGGCGATGAGCTGCTTGGCCTGCGCGACGCGGGGGTCCTGGAGGAAGGTCTCGGCGTTGAGGGGGGGCATATCGGTTCCTTGTCGTCGGGTCCGTGGGGTCGATGATCTTACGCGACCGGCGCGTCGCGTGGCGGGACGGGCTCGGCCCCCGAGGCGAGCCGCATCAGCATCAGGGCGGACAGCTTCGCCCGCTCGGCCAGACTGTCGATGGCCATGAACTCCCGGTCGCTGTGGATCGCGCCGCCACGCACGCCGAGCGTGTCGATCGTGGGCACGCCCAGCGCCGCCGTCCGGTTGCCGTCACACACGCCGCCGGTGTCGCGCCACCCCACCGCCGGCAGCCCCAGCGACGCGGCGCAACGCCCGACCAGCCCCTGCATCGCGGCGCTGCCCGGGCCGACCTGTTTCGGCGGCGCGGTGAACGACCCGTACGGCTCGGCCGACAACCCGTCCTCCGCCTGCACCACGGCGACCGCCCCGGCGACGGCCCGCTCCACGATCGCCCGCTGCTCGGGCGACACGTACCGCACGTTGTACCGCACCACCGCCGTGTCCGGCACGATATTCACCGGCCCGCCGCCGGCGATCTTGCCGACGTTCAGCGTCAGCCCGTCGCTCGTCCCGTTCACCGCGTCCAGACGGTCCGCCAGCCGGGCCGCGACGACCACGGCGTTACGGCCCAGCTCAAAGTCCCGCCCGGCATGCGCGGCCTTGCCCCGCACCACGACCGCGAAGTTGCCCGAGCCCTTGCGCGCCCCCACCAGCGTCCCGTCGGGCAGCGCCGGCTCGTACAGCATCGCCAAGTCGCACCGCCCCGCCAGCTCCGCGATCAGCGGGTCTGACCCGTGCGAGCCAACCTCCTCGTCCGGGTTCACCAGCACCTCCCAGCCGACGCGCCCCGCCCACGCGCTGCGCTCCAGCGCGGCGAGCGCTTCGAGCATGACGACCAGCCCGCCTTTAGCGTCGGCGACGCCCGGGCCGTGCAGCGTGTCGCCGTCGCGCCGCACCGACTGGAACGGGTGGTCTTCGCCGAACACGGTATCGAGGTGGATGCACAGGAACGCGCGGACCGGCGCTTCGGGGTGCTTCTGCAGGTGCAGCGCCTGACCGAAGCGCGTGTGGACAGGCCGGCCGGCGTCATCGACGGTGTGATACTCCGGCAGGTCGACTCGGCGAACGGTTGCGCCCAGCGCCCCGGCCGCTTCTTCCACGCGGTCCACCATCGCCGCTACGCCCGACAGGTTGGCCGACCCGGAGTTGACCGACGCCCAAGCGGTCAGCCGGTCGAGCATCGCGCCCTGCCGGCCGTCCAGCCAGTCCAACACCTCCGCCTCGCCGGTCTCCATCGGGTCACCCATGGCCCCATGGTAGCCGACCGCGCCGACCAGCGCGGCCGCGTGGTACCGTGGTGAAATGTGCATCACGCGTTGTGCGAAACCGCAGTGAAAGGGATGCCTTGCCACGCTACAAGCACTCGCTATCGATCGGCGCGACGGGCATGCTGGCGGGGGCAGCGCGGCACCTGGATGCGTGCTCCTCGGCACAGACACTGGTCGCCCGCCGTGCTTCGCTCTTCATCACGCACACACCACTCGGTCACACCACCGCGGTCGATGCCGACTGGCACAAACCCGGGGCCTACCTTGCAGCCGTCGCAGATGCCGTAGCAACACGCGGGCCCGCCGACCTCTGTCTGCTCTGGCTGCACCGCAGCGCTTCCGCGATGCTCGACCCGTTGTTCGCCTTGCTCGGCAGCCACCCGTGCCGGGTGATCCATGTGCTCGGTTCATCGGCCGGTGATCCGCGCGTCGCGGCCGAACGCACCCGGCAACAAGCCGGCACCTGCTCCCGGTTGGTTTACCACACGGTGACGCTCGGCAGTGTCCGCGAAGCCGGCACCCGCCGGTGGCTGACCCACGCGGAGATCGCCGGCGGGGCCATCGCCTGCGAGCAGGAGCGCCGCGATGTCATCGTCGGGGAGGTGGCGCCGGCGGGGTCCTGACGCGGCTTTCCATACACCGCCACGAAAAAACATCAGCAGACGTCGGAACCCCCCGATACCGCGGGCGTCCAACGCACCAGAAGAGGTTCAACCCCCAACCCCTGGGCAAAGGAAACCGCCATGCTGAAGTTCACGACCTGTTCGCTGCTGTCCGCACTGTTGATCGCCGCCGGGGCGTCCTCGTCTTACGGCTGCCCGGCCTGCGACGGGCCGATCGTGGAGGCCCAGCCGCCCGCGCCGATGCTCGCGGTCTGCCCCGCCCCGCCGGAAGAGGTCGTCGAGGTGCTGCACCCCCACGACGACCCCGTGCCCCCGCAAGACCCCGCGCCCCAGCCGGACGCGGGCGAGCCGCCGCTGATCCAGATCGCGCTGCTGCTGGATACCTCCAACTCCATGGATGGGCTGATCACGCAGGCCAAGGCGCAGCTCTGGACCATCGTCAACCGCTTC
Source organism: Phycisphaerae bacterium (assembly GCA_030425705.1). Taxonomy (GTDB): domain Bacteria; phylum Planctomycetota; class Phycisphaerae; order Phycisphaerales; family Phycisphaeraceae; genus JAHQVV01. The sequence goes on along the minus strand of JAUHZU010000001.1, from coordinate 336,375 downwards.
GCCAAGGCCCGCCGCGACGGCGAAGCCCCGCGCTTCCAGATCGCGCTGTTCGAGTACGGCAACACCTCGCTGCCCGCCGAGGAGGGCTACCTCCGGCAGGTCGTCGGCTTCACCGACGACCTCGACGCGGTCTCGGCCGCGCTGTTCGGGCTCACCACCAACGGCGGGGACGAGTACTGCGGGCAGGTCATCGCCGAGGCGCTGCACCGCCTGCCGTGGTCGGTGAACGGCAACGACTTCAAGGCCATCTACATCGCCGGCAACGAGCCGTTCACGCAGGGCCGGCTCGACTACAAGACCCCCTGCGAAGAAGCGGCCGCGCGCGGCGTGCTCGTCAACACGATCCACTGCGGGCCCGAGCAGGAAGGCATCCAGGGCAAGTGGCTGCACGGCGCTCAGATCGCCGGCGGCAGCTACCTCACCATCAACCAGGACCGCGCCGTCGCGCACATCCAGGCCCCGCAGGACGAAGAGATCCTCCTGCTCAACCGCCGGCTCAACACGACCTACATCCCCTACGGCGAAGCGGGCGAAGAGAACCAACAACGGCAACAGGAACTGGACGTGCAGAACGAGGCGCTCTCCGCCGACGCCGGCGCGAGCCGCGCCGGCGCGAAGGCCAGCGAGCTCTACTTCAATGGGAGCTGGGACCTGGTGGACGCGAGCACGCAGGACGATTTCGACCTCGCGTCGATCCCGGATGAAGAACTGCCCGAGGCGATGCGTGGGATGACCCTCGAAGAGAAGCAGGCGTACATCGACGCGATGGCCGCCGACCGCGCCCAGGTCCAGGAGCAGATCCAGGAGCTGTCCCGGCAGCGGGCCGAGCACGTCGCCGGTGAACGCGAGCGGCTGGCCGAGGAACAGGGCAATGATCTGGGCACCGCGTTCCTGCAGTCGGTCGACGACCAACTCCGGGCGTACGGCTTCGAGACCGAAGATTCCGAAGAGGCCGCCCCCGCGGGCGACGACGAGCCCACCGAGTAACCGCCTCCGACAGACCCTACATCCGCCCGCAGCGCACCGCCGGCCCACCTCGGGCCGGCTTTTCTTTTCAGTTTTTGTGAGAACGGCGCATAAGCGGCGGGCTTGGGCCGCGTAAAACACGGTAGACCGCTTCATCTCGCCCCTTCAATCGCGGATTACTGGATGGCTGAGCACGACCCGAACACGCAGATGCGGGACTTTACCCGCCTTTGGCTGGAGAACCAGCACGTGGTATCGGGCTATATCTATTTGTCTGTACGCGACTTCCATCACGCCGAAGACGTGATCCAGGACACCGCCCGCTCGGCGGTCGACTCGTTCGCCGGCTACGACCCGGCCCGACCGTTCGCGGCGTGGGCGATCGCGATCGCCAAACAACGGATCGCCGACCACTTCCGCAAACAAGGCCGCCGCCAGCCGGCGATCTCCAGCGAGGCGGTCGATGCCCTCGGCGCGGCGTGTGCCGAGGTCGCCCAAGAGGCCGACGAACGCCTCCACGCCCTGCGCCAGTGCATGGCCAAGCTCACCGGCCGGCACCGCGAGGTCGTCGAGCTGCGCTACGGCAAGAGCTACAGCCCCGACAAGATCGCCGACCGGCTCGGGCTCAAGCCCAACGCCGTCAACGCCCTGGTCTTCCGTGCCCGCAAGGCCCTGGCCCGGTGCGTCAACCAGCAGATGAGGCGGCAGGATGCCTGAACACGACATCGACACGCTGATCTCCGCGTACCTCGAGGGCGAGTTGACCGAGCCACAGGCCGAGCAGCTCTCCGCCTGGCTGACCGCGTCGCCCGACCACGCCCGCTACGTCGCGGAGCTCGGGCTGCTCGAGCGGGGCCTGAACCGCCAGTTGCTGGCGCAGGAATCGAGTGACCTGTTTGCGGAACTGGCGGCACTGGAGGACGGTGCGGAGGTCGAGCAGCTCGTCGATATCACAGCACGCGTGCGCAGCGAGACAAGCCGGCAACGACGCTTGGCACGACGGCAACTGGCGCAAGCCGAAAAGCACATCGACCAAAGCCTGTCCATCGGCCCTAAAGCGCTGATCTGGCTCGGGCTCGCCGCGGCCATCGCGCTCATGGTGTACCTCGGCTGGCCGGAGCAACCGTCCATCCCCGCCGGCACGGGCATCGCCCGGCTGGACAAGCCCTCCACAGACGGTGTGTTTGCCCGCCCGATCGATACGTTCCAAGCCGTCTGGGAGGACGGGGGCCAGCCCGATCCGGCGGGCATGACCGCCGGGCGCTACCGCCTGGTCCAGGGCGAAGCGCGGCTGCAACTGGCCGACGGCACCCGCATCAAGGTGCTCGGGCCGGCGGAGTTCTCCCTGGGGCTCACCGGCGAGATGGATCTGCATGCCGGCGAGCTGGTGGTGGACGCCTCCAACTCGGTCGCGGGTTTCCGCGTGAACACGCCGTCGGGCGCGGTCCGCAGCCCGGACGCCCGCTTCGGGCTCGAGGTGGTCGATGCGTTGACGACGGAAACCGAGGCGATCAATGGAGCGATCCAGGTCGCGGCGCTCTCGTCGGACCGCGGGCTCGGGGCCTTCACCGAGGTCAGCCAGGCCCAGGCCGCGCGGCTGGACCTGCAGACCGGCCAAGTCGACACCATCCAGTCCGGCGGTGACCGGTTCAGCATGGACTATGTGCGCGTGATCGATCTGGTCGACATCGTTGCCGGGGGGGACGGCACGGGCGACCGCCGCAACGCGGGGATCGACCCGCAGACCGGGCTCTGGAGCGACATGCCCCCCCGCAGCGCGGACTGGACCGTGCTGGGCGACGGCCGGCTCCACTCCGTCAGCCGGTGCCCACTGGTCGCGGGCGTCGTGATCCCCGCGGTCCAGGGCACGCCGACCGAGCTCGACCCGATCGGCCACCGGTTCGACGGGCTGACCGTCTCGAACTGCAGTTCCTACGGCCCGATCTGGGGCGGCGGCTACGTGCCGGTGCCCGGTGCCCAGCCGGAGCTGGACACCCTGATCGATGGTGTGAACTACGCCGCCCCAAGCCGCGGGCTGGTGCGCATGCACGCCAACTCGGGCCTGTGCCTGGACCTGGCCGAGATGCGCCGCCGACACCCGGGCATGACAACCACGCGTTTCCGCACCGGCGTGTCTAACCGCGAGGCGACCCGCCGATCGCCCGGCGAACCGCTGGCCGACCTCTACGCCTCGGTCGACCTCTGGGTCTTCGTGGACGGCCGGCTGCGTGTGACCGAGCGGGATATCACGACCGCCGACGGGATGATCGACATCGACCTGCCGTTGGGCAGCAACGACCGGTACCTGACCCTCGTAGTGACCGACGGGCTCAACGGAACCACATTTGACTGGGTGCTGCTCTGCCAGCCCCGCATCGACCTGCGGCCGAGCGATCGGGAGTAGGGGTTTGTTTTCGATCGCGTCCGCCGGCGACGCGACTCGGAGAAACGCAGCCGGCAGTGCCTGGCGGGTGTTCCGCTGGGACAAGCGTCTTTTTTACTTCTTTATGGAGGACCCAATCATGCAGACGCGTACCCTTCTCGCGGCCCTTGTGGCCGGCACCCTCGCGGCCGGTGCCTCGGCCGACGTGATCAACCCGGCCAGCATCAACTATGTGGGCACCGCTCCGGTGCTGACTGGTCTCAACCTCGACAATGCGACCAATCTCATTAACGGCAACGGCCTGAGCGCCGCGCTGGCCAGCGATGAATCAAACATCGCCAGCGTGACCCACGCCGCGGTCTCCTTCTCAGCGCCCGGCAATGCCTGGGCCACCACCGACCCCAACGGTAGCGCCGGGGACTTTTTCGCCCCCGCTCCCGGCACTGTTATCTTTGAGATCGACCTTGGAGGCACACACACCGTCGATTCCTTCTCCGCATGGGGTTACCACTTCGGCTCCTTTGGTGGTAACAACATCTCCAACATCACGCTCGATTTCTCGACCGATGGCGGCAGCAGCATCGACAGCAGCCAGACGATCGGCGTGCCCTTCGGCGCGACCCCTGAGGCGTCGGTCACGGTTGCACTCGCCCCGACCCTGGCGAACTACATCACCCTCACGGTCAACGATAACCACTTCGGCAGCGCCGAAACGACTGGGGCGGGCGGCTCGGGCGGGGGCGATCGTGTCGGCCTGGCCGAGATCGTCTTCACCAACAACGTCCCCGAGCCCGGCTCGCTGGCGTTGCTCGGCCTGGGCGGGCTGATGATCGCCCGTCGTCGCCGCGGCTGAACCCGCTTCCTCCTTCACCCTCGGCCGGGGCAGCCCGGCCGGGGCGCTTCCACCTAACGGTCGTCCGCACAAACGGAGCGGGCGGCCGATTCAGACCGCCGGGCCCCCGCCGTCTCGCCCGGCTCTCTCGTGTATCGATTCATCTGCCTTCGAAAAGGAGCCGCCGTGCGTACCCGAAGCGCCTTTACCCTCATCGAACTGCTGGTCGTGATCTCCATCATCGCGCTGCTGATCGCGATCCTCCTGCCGGCCCTGGGTGCGGCGCGCGAGTCCGGCCGGGCCGCCCAGTGCCTCGCGAACATCCAGCAGTGGGGCCGGGCCAAGACCACATACACCATCGATAACGGCCACGAGCTGCCCTACGGGAGCGTGGGTGCCGGCAGCTGGATCGCGGAGACCGAGGAATACATGACCGACACCTCGGGCCTATCCGCCAACGTCTGCCCCAAAGCCACCACTCGGGCCGACACCCCCTTCTTCGGTGCGAACTACTACGGCGAGGCCGACAACTACTGGGAGTCCGAGGCCATCAGCAGCCAGACCGGCGAGCGCTACAAGTCCTCGTACACCTTCAACGCCTGGCTCTTTGAGGTGCGTGACAAGAGCGTGGGCTTCCCGACGACCATCATCGGCGCCGCCGCGTCCTACGTCGGCGCCAACGACGCCGAGCGTTCCTTTGTCAAGGGCATGGACGACGGGCGCATCTCGGCCTCGGACGTGCCGTTCCTCAGCGACGGGTTCTGGATCGATTCGCTTCCGCACGACACCAACTACCCCAGCGGCAACTACACCAACCCCGACCCGTACCTGGTCTACCTCGGGCAGGCCGGCGAGATGGGCCGGCACACCGTCAGCCGTCACAACGAGACCACCCAGCTCGTATTCCTGGATGGCCACGGCGAAGCCTCCGCGCTGGGCGGGCTCTGGGACATGCAGTGGCACGCGACCTTCGAGCGGGACGACTCGATCTCCATCAACCCCTGACGGGGAACACGATGCGACGGAACCACGCCTTTACCCTGATCGAGCTGCTCGTGGTCATCTCGATCATTGCGCTGCTGATCGCGGTCCTCCTGCCGGCGCTCGCCTCCGCCCGCCGGACCGCCCGCGACACCCAGTGCAGCGTCCTGCTGAAGCAGATCGGCACGTCCTGGCACGCCTACGCCGCGGACAACAACGGGGAAGGCGTCCCCAGTTTCCAGACCACCATCTTTACCGAAGCGTTCGGCACGAGCATCGGGATCGGCGCGCAGTGGCACTGGGCCATCCGCGATTACATGGACCAGAACAAGCAGAGCTTTGTCTGTCCCCTGGCCGACACCCCCGTCGACACCTCGACCGACACCGCGGGCCGGGCCTTCAACGCCTGGTACATCGACACCCCGATCCACGCCGGCTCGGAGTTCCACAACGTGGGCAGCTTCGGGCTGAACAACTGGTTCGAGTACGACCCGGACTTCACCAGCGGGCAGAACCCGATGCGGTTTTTCAAGGGCGCCGATGACCCGCGGGCGGACTCCGACGCGCCCATCTTCGGCGATGGCGTATGGGCCGACCAGGGCTGGCCTGATGAGCTGGACTTCATCCCGCCCGATACGATCCAACCCAACGATTTTGTCGGCGGCGGCAACTGGCTCGCCCGGTTCTCGCTCACGCGGCACGGCCAGGGCCTCAACCTCGTCTACTTCGATGGCTCGACACGCAACACCCCGCTCAGCGAGCTGAAGGAACAACGATTCCACGCCGAATGGGACCAGCAGCTCGCCAACCCGTAAGCGCTTACTCCCACCGCGGCTCGACGCCGAGCAGCTCGCGCACGAAGAAGTCGGCGCGTCGGCGTCGGGCGTAGCGGCTCTCGCCCGACCCGTGGCCGCCGCCGGGGACGACCAGCAGCTCGAAGTCCTTGTCCGCGGCGATGAGCGCATCGACGACCTGCATCGTCGAGGCCGGGTCGACGTTGCGGTCCAGCTCGCCGACGGTGAGGAACAGGGCGCCGCCCAGTTGGTGCGCGTCGGCCACGTTGGAGCTGTGCTCGTACTGCTCGGCGACGGGCCATCCCAGCCACTGCTCGTTCCACCAGATCTTGTCCATGCGGTTGTCGTGGCAGCCGCAGTCCGCGGCCGCGGCGTCGTAGAAGTCGTGGTGGTCGAGCACCGCGCGCATCGCGCTCTGCCCGCCCGCCGAGCCGCCGTAGATGCCGACGCGTGACAGGTCCATCGCCGGCTCGTGCTCCGCCGCGGCGCGCATCCACGCGATGCGGTCGGGGAACCCGCTGTCCGCCAGGTCCCGCCACGCCACGTCGTGGAACGCCTTGGACCGCTGGCTCGTCCCCATCCCGTCGATCATCACGACGATGAACCCCAACTCCGCCATCGGGTGCATCATCCAGTCGAACGCCCGGAACGCCTTGGGCACGAACGCGCTGTGCGGGCCCGCGTAGATGTACTCGATCACCGGGTACCGACGGGTCGGATCAAAATTTGTCGGCCGTACGATCACGCCGTAGATGTCCGTCTCGCCGTCCCGCCCCTTCGCGACGAACGGCTCCATCGCCCGCCAGCCCGTGCCTTCGAGCCCACTCGTGTCGGCCCGGGCGATCTCACATATCAGTGTGCCGTCGCGCGCGTCGCGCAGCTCATGCACCGGCGGGTGATCGACCCGCGACCACGTCGTCACCAGGTACCGTCCGTTCGGCGAGACACTGACCGCGGTGTGTGTACCATTGGAAAAGGTCAGCGGCGTCACGCCCCCTCCATCCAGATCGGCACGGCAGTAGTGCAGGAAGTACGGGTCCTGCCCGTCGTGGACCCCGCCGGCCCAGAACCAGACCGCCCGCGCCTCGGTGTCGACCCGGTCGACACGACGCACGACCCAGTCGCCCGATGTAACCGGATACTTCACATCGCCGGTCGTCCAGTCGTAAAGGTAGAGGTGGTTCCACCCGCTGCGCTCGGACATCCAGACGATCTCGCCCCGGGCGTCGTCGTAGTGTGCGAAGTGCTTGCTCGAGTAGCAGAAGAACGTCTCGCACGTCTCATCGATCACCGCGCGCGATGCGCCGGTCGTGGCGTCGACCTCGATCACGCGGTAGGCCTGGTGGCCCCGCTGGTTGTACTCGTAGCTGAACGCGCTGCTATCGCCCCGCCAGCGGACCGCCCGGATCTCGTACGGGTTGGGCGCGAGCTCGTCGTCCGTCGTGATCGGTTCGCCGCGCTCGACATCGAACAGGCGTGGCCGGTCGACCGTGACCCGGTCGCCCGGCTTGAGGTAGGGGTAGGTGTCGGTGCGGGGCTGGAGCCGGTCATCGGGCGCGGTATCGATGATCGTGACCCGCCGGTCATCGCCGGGCTGTCGGCGGGTCACGACGAGCTTGCTGCTGTTGGGCGACCACAGGAACTGCGCGACGTAGCCGTCCGCCGCGCTGCCGTCCGCGGTCAGCCGACGCCAGCCCTCCTCGCCCACGTGTTGGAGATACACATCGTGCTCCCGCACGCTCGCCCGCCACCGCCCGTCCGGCGAGAGCGCCCCACGCCGGCCCAGCGGGTAGTCCTCCGCCGAGGCCCGCTGCTTGTCCTGCGCCTCAGCGGCCGGCTCCACGGCCTGCTCCGTCAGCACATCTCCTTCGATGCGGTACACCCACCGGCGGCCGTCACTCTCAAAGGTCATCCATTCCAGGGATGGGGCAAACGTCAGCTCCGCCAACGAAAGCCGGTCGGCCCGCAACTCGCGCCCGACCGCTTCTCCAAGCCGGGCCGCCAAGGCGTCGTGATCAAACGCCGGCCGCTGCTCGCCGGTCTCGCTGCGCACCCGCATCACCCGCCAGCGCCGCGGCGCGTCCATCTTCGTGTACCAGAACCACGCCCCCCCGCCGATCCAGTGCGGCGTCAGCTCGCCACCAAACACCCGGCCGTGCGACAACTCCTGCACCCGCGCCGCGCGGGCATAGTCTTCCGCGGACCCCTGCCCATGCACCGGGGCCGCTAACACGACACACAACAGCCCGATACAGCTGTAGACGCCCAACCAACGGGATCGACCGTGTTCCATCATCCTGACACCTCGCCTCGAACAAGAAATCATCAGCACGCTCCTGACGTGATATCGCACACAACATTACACAATTGTGGGGATGCCGCCAACTGCCTCTCACGATGAAACCGAGCACACTCAGCACCGGGGGGACACGCGCATGGGGATTGGCAGGCACCAAACCCGTGAGCGTCACACGACCAGCCGGCCATAGCCGACAGGGGGTCTTTCTCACACCAGGTCTCATCGGTTGCAATCAAGATCCCGCAGGACGGAAGTTGGCATGGAAGAAAAACACACGATACACGTCCAGTTGTGGTCTATGGGTCTCCGTAGGCCACTTCTGAAGACAGGTCTGATGCTCCTGGATCAAGGGTGAGAATGGGTATCGAATCAACATGTGAGTGGTCCCGCTAGAAAGGCATCTCTCTGGACTGGCCTTGCAGACTAGACCCAACCACACAGAAGCACGCACACCCCCATTTTCTCGCCAATCTTGCCGTAACCAGCTATGGGTGATTGCTGCGGGTTCGGTTTGTATCCGCGAACACGATCCACATGTACCGGGCTGTCGTATGGCACACTGGTAGAATCAGTCACCCTTCTCTTCCCTTCCTGGCTACGCCCATGCACATACGCCCCCTCTGGATTCTTGCTCATCCGGTCCGTCTCGTCGCGGTCTGCGCCGCGGTCCTGGCCGTCTGGTCTTCCACGGTCTCGCCGACGATCGCCCAGCCCACCTCCGACGGGCCGCTGGCGTCTCCGCCGAACGGCCCCCGCCAAACCGACCCGGGCTGGCACGTCCTCACCAACGCGACGGTCCATGTCCGGCCCGGAGAGGTGTTGGAAGAGACCGATATCGAGGTGCGCGGCGGCCGGATCGTCCGTGTGGGTAAAGACCTGGAGGTCCCGGGGGCCCGCGTGTGGGACCTGTCGGGCAGACACGTGTACGCCGGGCTGATCGACCCCTGCCGCGCGGTCGAGGCCGGATCGCTGCCCGAAGACGAGCCGGGCAGGCACTGGAACAGTCTCGTGCTCCCTCAGCGGTCGGTGCTCGCGGGGCCGGGGCTGTCCGAGCAGGGACGCGCTGCGCTGCGGCGGCAAGGTTTTGTCGCGGCGGGACTCGTGCCCGACAGCGGCATCTTTCGCGGGGGGACGGCGGTGATCAGTCTCGGTGCGCCCGCCGAGGACCCCAGCCAGGACCCCCCGCCGGTCTACCGCGCATCGGTGTTCCATGCGGTCGCCTTCGACACGGTCCGGGGCTCGGGCTACCCCAACTCGGGCATGGGTTCGCTGGCACTGATCCGGCAGACGGTACTGGATGCCGATTGGCAGGCCTCGGAACGCGCGCGGGGCACGTTCAGTGAACCGAGCAACTGCCTGGACGCGCTGGCCGACCCCGAGGTGCCGCTGCTGATCCTGGCGGACGACGAGCTGGACACACTCCGCGCCGGCGGGCTCGGGCGGGAGCTGAGTCGACCGGTCGTCGTGGTCGGTTCGGGGATGGAGTTCCGCCGATTCGACGCGGTGGTGCGCGACGGCGTGCGGCTGGTCCTGCCGCTGGACTTCCCCGACGCACCGGACGTGTCCACCGTCGGGGCCGCAGACGCGGCCGAGTTGGAAACCCTGATGAACTGGGAGCAAGCGCCGACCAACCCACGCCGGTTCAACGACGCAGGCCTGCACGTCTCGCTCACCACGCACGGCCTGGACAACCCCGCGCAGCTCTACAAGCGTGTCCGCTACGCGATGCGGCACGGCCTCGAAGCCGACACCGCACTCGCGATGCTGACCACCCGGCCCGCGGAGCTGCTAGGCGTCGACGACCGGCTGGGCACTATCGAACCGGGCAAGATCGCAGGCCTCATCGTCGCCGATGGCCCGTTGTTTGGGGAGGACACCACGATCCTGGATGTGTGGGTCGACGGCCGGCGGTATGAGAACGAACGCGACACCGACGGCGACTTCGACGGGCACTGGACGCTGCGGGTCGGCGATCTGGTGATCCGGCTGGAGATCGATGGAAGGAAGATCACGGCAAGCGAAGGCGACGCGGAGGGCCGAGCCCGCGGCGTATCGATCGACCATTATCGGCTGCACTTCATCCTCGACGACGAGGACGACGGCAGCAGCAGCTACCTGATGTCCGGCGTGATCGAGGGGGACCGCATGACCGGCGTAGGGATGAGCCCGGCCGGTGCCGCGTTCCAGTGGACCGCGGTCCGTGAGGAGCCGGAGCCAGCCGATCCCGACGACCACGCAGCGGATCAGGACCACCCGGGCGCCGCGGGGGCACAGGCCGTAGGGGATGAAGCCGGCGAGGCAGACGCCGATGAGGTATCCGCGGCACAGGCCGCGGGGGGAGAAGGCCAGGCGGAGGACCCCGACGACGGCCCGATCGCCGTCCCCGAAGAGATCCGTTACCCGTTCGGCCCCTACGCGGTCGATCAGCCGCCCGCTCAGCGCGCGATGCTCATCACCGGCGCGACCATCTGGACCAGCGGTGAGCAGGGCATCATCGAGGACGGCGCGCTGCTGACCTCGGCCGACGGGACGGTCCTGTATGTCGGGCCGGCGGACGGCGTGCGTGACAGCGGCATCCCGCTGCCGGCCGGCCTGGTCGAGATCGATGCGTCGGGCAAACACATCACGCCGGGCCTCATCGACTGCCACAGCCACACCGGGCTGGAGAGCTTCGGGATCAACGAGTCGGGCCAGGCCGTCACCGCCGAGGTCCGCATCAGCGACTCGCTGGACCCCGGGTCGGTCGATTTCTACCGCCAGCTCGCGGGCGGAGTCACCACGGTGAACAGTCTCCACGGCTCGGCGAACCCGATCGGCGGGCAGAACCTCGTGCAGCGGCTGCGCTGGGGCGTGCTTCACCCCGAGGACACGCGCTTCGAGGGCGCGCCCACGGGCATCAAGTTCGCGTTGGGCGAGAACGTGAAGCAGTCCAACTGGGGCCGGAACACCTCGCGCTACCCGCAGACACGGATGGGTGTGGAGACACTGATCCGCGACCGTTTCATCGCGGCACGCGAGTACGCCGCGGCCTGGGAGGCCTTTGAGGGCGGGGCCGGGGATGGCCATGCGCCACGCCGGGACCTCGAACTGGAAGCCCTGGCACAGGTCCTGGCCGGCGAGCGGCTGGTGCACTGCCACAGCTACCGGCAGGACGAGATCCTGATGCTCTGCCGCGTGGCGGAAGAGTTCGGTTTTACGATCGGGACCTTCCAGCACGTGCTGGAGGGGTACAAGGTCGCCGACGAGATCGCCCGGCATTCACTCGGGGCCAGCGCGTTCAGCGACTGGTGGGCGTACAAGGTCGAGGTGCAGGACGCAATCCCGTTCAACGGGGCGCTGATGCACGAGGTCGGTGTGGTCGTCAGCTTCAACTCCGACTCGGACGAGTTGGCCCGGCGGATGAACACCGAGGCCGCCAAGGCCGTGCGCTATGGCGGGGTCGACCCGCACGAGGCCCTCAAGTTCGTCACGCTCAACCCCGCGATCCAGCTGGGCATCGCCGACCGTGTGGGCTCGCTCGAAGCCGGGAAGGACGCGGACTTTGTGATCTGGTCCGGCGACCCGCTCTCATCCTTTTCACGCTGCGAGGCGACGTACATCCAGTCGGCCGAGTACTTCTCACTCGAGCAGGACGCCGCGCACCGCGAACGGATCGCACAGGAACGCTCGCGCCTGATCCACCGCATCCTCGACGAGGCGCACCCCCGGCCTGACCGTCCCGCCGCCGAGGAGGACCATGACGGACACGATGCCGAAGGCACGCACCCCGAGCCGGGCTCGGTCGAGGCGATCCGCGCGGCCAACATCCGCAACCACTACCTCCGCATGCTCGAGTCCGGCGAGGACGCCACCCACTGGCACTGCGGCGACTGCGGCGAGACCTATCGCGACCTCAACCACAGCGGCCACCATGGCCACAACCACTAGGCACGGCAGACCGCGGACCCCCAGAGACAGATGCCATGAGTAACTCCATCACCACGTTCTGCCTTGCCCTGCTGGTCATGCTGTTGGCCGGCCTGACCAGCTACGCGCAGGACCTCACGCCCACCGCCCCGCCGCAGGCACACCCGGTCCTGATCCTCGGCGCGACCGTCCACACGATGGCGGGTAATACCTATGCGCCCGGCTATGTGCTGTTCGACGAGGGCCTGATCGTCGCGGTCGGGGAGGGGGCACCGGACCTGGCCATCCGCGAAGGGACCGAGCTGATCGACGCGAGCGGGCTGCACCTCTACCCCGGCTTCATCGCCGGGCCGTCGACGCTTGGCCTGCAGGAGATCGAGGCGGTCCGCGCCACCGATGACTACAACGAGGCGGGGAGCATGACGCCGGAGGTCTACGCCGCGGTCGCGGTCAACCCCGATTCGACGCTGATCCCGGTGGCGCGCAGCGGCGGGGTGCTGACGTTTATCGCGTCGCCGCGCGGCGGTCGTGTGCCCGGCCGGTCGTCGGTGATGAGCTGCGAGGGGTGGACGTGGGAGGACATGACGCTGGTCCGGGACGCGGGGCTGATGATGACCTGGCCGAACATGCGCCCGATCCAGGCGTGGTGGATGGACCAGAGCGATGCAGAGCAGCTCCGGGAGCGTGACGAGGCGATCGCCGAGATCGACGCGCTCTTCGATCAGGCCGAGGCGTACCGGGACGCCCGCGCCGCGGACCCGACCGAGCCGGTGGACATCCGGATGGAGGCGATGCTCGGCGTGCTGCCTTCGGCGGGTGGGGACCAGCGGCCGGTCGTCATCCAGGCCCACGAGGTGGACCAGATCACCGCCTCGGTCCGCTGGGCGGTCGAGCGCGGGCTGCGGCCGATCGTGCACGGCGGGCGGGATGCGCCGCTCGCCGCGTCGCTGCTGAACGAGCACCAGGTCCCGGTAATCCTCGCGGGGACCTTCCGTTTCCCGAAACGCGAGGACTCGCCGTACGACGACGCGTTCACGCTCCCCGCCCGGTGTGAGGCCGCGGGGCTGGACTGGTGCCTGGCCTACGGCAACGACCCCAGCGAGCAGCGCAACCTGCCGTTTACCGCCGCCCTCGCCGTCGCGCACGGCCTCGACGCCGAGCGTGCCCTCGAATCCATCACCATCGACATGGCCCGTGCGATCGGCGTCGGGGACCAGCTCGGCTCGCTTGAAGCCGGCAAACGCGCGACCCTCCTGATCACGACCGGCAACCCGATGGAGATTCGCTCGGCGATCCTGACCGCCTTCGTCGACGGGCGGAACATCGACCTCACCAACAAACAGACCAAGCTCTACGAGCTCTACCGGGAACGCTACATCCAGCTCGGCCTGATCCCGCAGGAGCGGCCCGAGGAGTAACGCGGACGGACGCGGCCCCTACTCCACGTCCTTACCGGACACAACGTCCTCGATCGATGGCGCATCGTGCGTGGGGAATTCGCCGCGCTTCAGCCGGCCGATGTACGCGTGATAGGCCTTCATCGCCTGGTGCCCGAACACCCACATGATCGGGATGTTCGCGACCAGCATGACGCCCAGCCCCAGCGTCGTCCACATATCCAGCTCGGCGTCGGTCGTGATGAATGGCATGGTCGAGACGATGATCAGCAGGCAGTAGATGAGCTTGTAGGCAATGATGACCGGCTCGGCGACCTGCTTGCGGACGCCGCCAAGCATGAAGTAGACCCCCTGCTCGCCGTAGTAGCTCCAGGAGATCATGGTCGAGATCGCGAACAGCCAGATCGAGATCGTAACCAGCCACTTGCCCAGCCCGGGCGTGACGCGGTCGAAGGCGTGGGCCGTCAGCGTCGAGCCGGCGTAGTCCGCGTAGAGCCCGCGGCCCGCGAGCGTCGGCTTCGTGTCGCCGACATAGGGGCTGAACGCGATGAACGGCGCGCCCTCGTCGGGCACGTTCACCACGCCGGTCAGCCGGTGCAGGCGGCCGCCAGTATCCACCGAGTCGTCGGCCTCGATCAGCAGGAAGACGCCCTCCCCCGCGTTCCAGCCGGTGGTCCCGGTGATGCGCTTGGCCTCGGCCGTGCGCTCGGGGACCGGGGTGTCCGCGATCGTCCAGGCCGGTGGGTCCCCCTCATCCGCGTCGGCGGGCGGCGTGAACACGAGCGGGACGTCCTCGGCGAACGCCGCCTCCGGCCCGCGGTTCCAGGCCCCGCTGGCGAGGATCACCAGGGCCGTGAGCGTGCACACCACGACAGTGTCGATAAACGGCTCGAGGCCGGCGACGACCCCCTCGCGGACCGGCTCGTCGCACTTCGCCGCGGCATGCGCGATCGGTGCCGAGCCCTGCCCCGCCTCCGAACTGAAGAGCGCCCGCTTGACGCCGAACATCACCGCGTACCCAAACGTCCCGCCGACGAACGCACCCGACGCCGAGGCCGTCGGCTCCAGCCCCAGGCCGTGGCGCACGATCAGCATGAGCAAGCCCGGCAGGTCGCCCAGGTGCAGGGCCAGCACATACCCCGCCGCGAGCAGGTACAGCGCACACATCACCGGCACCAGTCGGCCCGCGACCGACCCGATCCGGCGGATGCCCCCGATGATCACCGCGCCCACCGCCACGGCCAGCACAATCCCCACCGCGATCTTCGGGACCGTCGGGAAGTAGGTATGCGTCGTGTCCGCGACGTTCCAGGCCTGGAACATGTTCCCGCCCGTGATCGCCGAGGTCAGCAACGTGATGCAGAAGACCGAGCCGAGGACCCAGCCCAGCGGCCCGAGCCCGACCTTCTTCAGGCTGTCCCGGAGCACAAACATCGGCCCGCCGTGCGGGTTGTCCGGGTCGTCTGTGTTGCGGTAGAGCATGGTCTGCGTGACCTCGGTCATCTTCAGCGCCATCCCCAGCACGCCGATGACCCACATCCAGAACACCGCGCCCGGCCCGCCCAGCGCGACAGCCAACGCGACGCCCCCGATGTTGCCCAGCCCAACCGTTGCCGACAACGCCGCGGACAGCGCCTGGAAGTGGTTGATCGCGCCCGGGTCGTTCTTCCTGTCGTACTTGCCGCGGATGACGCCTACCCCGTGCGTCAACGCCCGGTACTGGCCGAAGCCCGACCACACCGTGAACAGCACCCCGGTCGCCAGGAGGATATAGATCACCACGTCATGGAACATCAGGTCGTTCGCGGTGTTGATCAGCGAAGTAAGGTCGCCCAGCGTGGAGGGGATCTGCATGATGGGGTCCGTCGATAAGAGAGGAACACGATACTTGGTGCATGTTCAGCCAAGGCTTGCGAATACGCAAATTCAAGGACCGCTCTTTCCCCCTCTCCAGTTGAGTTGGCGGACCGAAGCGGGGCTAAGATTGTGCTTTGGGGCCGGCACCTGAGATTGAGACCAACCCAACAGCTACCCGGCAACGCGCCCCTGACCCCTGAATGGGCAATCGATTTGCGTCAAAAGGGACACTATGGATCTACGACCGATACCGATGTACGAGCCACTGTCAACCGCGCAGCATGCGCTAAGACGTTGTGGTCGCTCTGATTCGGCGCGTCAGGTACATGAGCGGGAGCAACCCAAAAACACCTGACGGCTCTGGGACTTGTGGCCCGGCGAGGCCGTTGTTGCCCCAGTACGCCATGACCAGGTCCAGGTCCCCTTGCCCTACGAGCCCGTCGCCGTCGAGGTCGCCCGCCGCGCGTTCGCTGGGCGTCACCGTGTCGCCCCAGTTGGCGAGTAGCAGGTCCAGGTCGGTGACGCCGGCCACGCCGTCGCCGTCTGCGTCGCCCGTGACGGCGGTCGTCAGCGCGATGTCGTCGCCGTCTCCCGCGAGGTAGGTCAGCAGCAGGTCGACCCCGTCGTACCGCACCAGCGTCTGGCCCTCAACGATGCCCGCGTAAGGCCCGGGCGCTTGCTCGGGCACCTCGGCTATCGACAATTGCGCGCCCAACGCCAGGATCGCCTGTGGGGTGCGGAGAAGGTCCTCACCGTTGACGAGGCCGTCAGCGTTCAGGTCACCGGCGGCGCGATCGGCGGGTGTGACCGATTGTTCCCAGTGCTCCAGGATGACCCGCAGGTCTGCGGCATCGGCCAGGTGATCGCCATCCAAGTCGCCGGTGACCGCGGTGATGAGCCCGACATCATTCCCGCCGCCGGCCGTGTAGGTCAGCAGCAGGTCCAGGCCGTTGTGTGTCGCGACAGTCTGATGCTCGAAGGCGTTGTTGAACGCGCCCAGACGCTGCCCGCCGACTTGGATCAGGGTTAGCTGATCGCTCAGGGACAGCCCCGCGCCGTCCACGCCGGCGAAAGAGACCGAGCCTGCACTGTTGAGGTTCAGGTCTCCCGCCACGGTGATGTGGCCGGGCCCCGCGTCCCCGAACGTAAAGCGGATGCCGGCCGATGAGCGATGGATCAGGTTGCCCGCCAGCTCGACCTGCCCCCCGTTTGCGAGTTGCAACACCCCGCCGGACTGCATCGCCAGGTCTTCGCTGCGTAGGAGGGAGTCGGCCCCATCCACAACCGCCGTGCCGTAAAGCAGCGTGTCGCGGTTCACAACCCGCCCGCCCGCCTCGACCACGAGCGACGATGTGGAGCCGGGCCCGACCGAGAGGTCCTCGGTCATGTGCCAGGCCGAGCCGGGCCCGGAGACCGTGACGTGTGACGGCGTCGTACTGTTGGAAGTGATGTAGCCTCTTCGGCTGTTGACCACGCCGCCCTCGATGATGCTGAGCGTGCCGTTGCCCAGCCGGCCGACATTCATGTCGAACATCAAGTCCCAGGTCGTGCCTGCACCCTGGACAACGGCGTGCCCCGAGCTGGCGTAACGCACGCCATCGACCACGGTATCGTTTTCCGAGCCTAAGCGGACCGTGCCGGCGGTGGCGAAAGCGCCGTTGCGCAGCTCGACCGTGCCCGTGCCGTCGAAACCGATCAGCACGAAATCCGCGAGCCAGACCGCGTCATCGACAACGAGCTGCCCCAGCCCGTCGTACGCCAGGCCCAGGTAGGTGTTGTACCCCGAGGCGAAGATCGCCCCGTCCTCGACCGTGACATGCGCCGCCCCGTGGACGCCGATCTCACTGCGTACCAGCGCCGCGTCAAGGCGTGACCCGGCCCCGGAGATCGTCGCCGTCGCGGTGGCCGATGTAACCTCGGCAAAGACCAGCTGCCCGTTGCTCGAACCGTTCATCGAGGCCACGGCAACCTCCCCGCCGTGGGTGATGCTCAGATTGCCTACGCCGGCCTGCCCAACATGCAGCCGCTCGACCACGGCCGACGAGCCCGCACCGGCAACCCTAAGGTGCCCGACCGAGCCTGGCTGGTCGGCGACATGCAGATGGTTGGCCGTCAACTGCGCCCCGTCCAGGACGCTCAGCGCCCCGTCGCCACCAAAGCCAACTCGGAGTTCTTCATCAACGATCCAGCCCGTTGCCTCACCGCTGATCGAGAAGTCCGCTACCGAGCCCGGGTTGAACGCGAGGTAGCCGGTCGTGCTGTGGACACTGAACCCGTTGTGGGCGAGTACCGTGCCGTCATCGACGCCGAAGAATTCGAAGACACGGGTTGGGTCGGACCACGCGAGGTTTACAGTGACGGCCTGGCCGGGGAGCTGGTCGTAAACGATCTGCGTGGGCAGCGTGCTGAAGTCGCTGATGACATGGTCGCCGGAGATCAGCCAGTAGTCGGCGTTGACCGTGCCGGCACCGGTGAGCTGTGTGCTGTAGACCAGCGCGGAGTCGACGTTGAGCGTGCCGTTGTCGAACGCGATCGAGCTGCCCGATGGGCCAGGGTCGACGAGGACCGCGCCGGTCGCGGTAACGGTGCCGCCGTTGGCGATCGTCAGCGTCCCGCGATAGATGTCCGGCTGGGCGAAGTTGTCGCCCGTTGTGCCGCCGATCGTGAGGTTCCCCTCGATCGACCAGAGCGTATCGGGGCCATCGACAAGCACGTCGGCCCGAGCGTCCGATGTGCTGTAGCGGTTCTGTCCGATGAAAGCGTTGTGGGTTGTCAACACCGCCCCGCCCGTCAGGTCCAGCGAGCTCGCGTATCGATCGCCGAGGTACAGGTCGCCTTCAACCGACCACGCCGAGCCACTCCCGTCGATAAGCAGACCGCCGTAGAGGCGGTTGAGCCCATGAGATACCAGCGTCCCGCCGTTGGTGATGGACAGCCAGTCCGAGCTGATCGCTTCCGAGTGGAGGCCGAACTGTAGCTGCACCGATGAGCCCGCGCCGTCGATCTCAACCCGGCTGCCGAGGTCGCCGGCTCCGTTCACGTTGATCGATTGGTAGAGCACCTGAGCCCCATCCAACACCCGCAGGAGCCCAATCCCATCGGTGCCGTCCTGGCCGAGGAACAGCGTGCTGGTGCTGGTGAGGGTGGTTCCACTCCCCGTCACGACGAGCTCACCGACTGCGCCGTCGTTGCGGCCGAGGAACGTCGAGCCAGGTCCGAACACCGCGCCGTTCTCGATCCTGAGCAGGCCCGTGCCGAAGCTGCCCACGGTGGTCACCGGGCGGTGATCGGTGGTGGGAGAGAGCGCGGCGTCGGGCCCCGAGACGACGACCGTCCCGCTCGACCCGGCCGATTGGCCGATCATGAACGACGACTCTGCCGTCAGCAGCGTGCCGTCTTCGATACGCAACACGCCGGTACCGGATGCCCCGACGGTGAACCCGCCGACACGCCAGACCGTGCCAGGTTCGGTCAGCGTAACGGAAGCGTCCGAGCCGGCGTAGTAGCCGACGACCCCCGAGCTGCTCCGCAGAGCCATACCGTCGGTGATCGTGACGGACCCGTCGTTGACCCCGAACTGCTGAAAATCGATCCCGGCGTTGCGTATCCAGGAGAGGTTGACGGTGAGTGCCTGGCCCTCGAACTGTGAGACCAGGATCTGCGCCGGCAGGTCATCGAAGCCGGTGATCGTGTGGTCGCCTTCCAGCAGCCAGGTGTTCGCGTGGACCGTGCCGACGCCCATCACGTCCTCGGCGTAGAGGGCGTTACTCGTGCCGAGGACGAGTGTCCCCTGGTCCAGCGTGATCGGTGTGATGCCGAAGGCCGTGTTGACGGACTGGTTGAGGATCAGCAGGCCGCCGACCTCGACCCGCCCGCCGTCGGAGATGAGCAGGGACCCGGTCCCGCCGTGGCCGATGTAGAGGTCCTCTTCGACGGTAAGGCGAGAGCCCGTACCGGTGACGGTGATCGCGCTGGACGGGGCCGAGTTGGTGTTCAGGCCGATCGAAGCGGAAACGGTCGTGAGCACCGCGCCATCCGCCACGCGTAGTGCGGCTGAATCGCCGTTGTTGCCAACGACGAGTCGGTCCGTGAGGGTCACGCTGGTACCTGTCCCGGTCGCCAGCACGAGCTCGGAGAGACTGCCTGCGCCTTCCAGCGTTAGGAGGTCGATCGAGACGCTGGCTCCGTTCTCAAAGAGAGCGAAGGATTCAAACGCGGGCGTGCCAGCAACTGCCTCACGGACCAGCAGGCGGCCGGACAATTCGAGTGTTGATCCTGCCCCCGAGATATGCAGCAACCCATGGTTCAGGTTGATCCCCTCCGCTACGGCCGCCCCGCCAGCGCGTACCGACATGTCGCCCCGGCCAGGACCGGGATTGAGACCCAAGCCAAAGCCACCCAGCTCAAGGCTCGTTTCAGCATCCAGCCGTGACCCGGGGCCCTCGATCAGTAAGGTGCCGGTTGATCCGTCGGCCACACCGATCGTGATGGCTCTGCCCACGATGGGGTCTAGCCCCGCATGGGCTACATGCCCTCCACCGATGATGTTCAGCGTTCCGTCACCCAGCCCCCCCAGGTCAAGCCGATTGTTGATCGACCAGACCGTCCCGGTCCCGATGACATTGACGATACCTTGCGTCGTGCCGCCCGAGTACCCGATATGCGCAAGTCCACTGGTGACCGCGAGACCGTTTGTGAGGTCCAACGTGCCGTCGTCGATGCCGAAGACTTCGAGCTGGTCCAACGGGGTGGACCAGCCAAGGTTGAGGGTCATGTTCTGGCCGGGGCGTTCGTCGAGGACCACGACGCTCGGCAGGTCGGCGGCGGAAGCGAGTGTGTAATCCCCGGTGAGCAGCCAGTGGTCGGCGTTGATCGTACCTGCGCCGCGCAGGTCGTCGATCCTGGCGAGGCCCCAGGTGGTATTGAGCGTGCCGTCGTCGAACGCGATGTAACCGGTCCGGTTGGGCGAGGACCCGATGAACGCCCCGCCGGCGACGTTGACCACGCCGCCGCCGGTGATCGTGACATACCCATCGGAAGTGACGTTTGGCGCGCCGCCGACGTAAAGGTCGCCGGTGATGTCCCAGACCGACCCTGCTCCATCGACCGCGACGTAACCGGGCGAACCGGTCGCCCCGTACACCTCGCCGTCGATGTTTCGGACCCAGCCGCCGGCCTCGATGAGCAGGTGGGGGACGCCGGTCCCCGAGAGGTTGAGGTCGCCAAACATCAGCCACGCCGAGCCGACGCCATGGACGCGGACATAGGTGCCGTTGCCGCGGAGCCGGCCCTCTCGGCTCGCGAGCACGCTGCCATTGGTGATGTCCAGCGTGCCGGGGATGCTGAAGGATGAGCCGACGAGCAAGTCGTCCTGCGCGGTGACGAACAGCGGATTGGGGCTGACGTAGCCAGTGGACTGTACTTCGGCCTGGGCGTTGGCAGCGACCAACAGGGGAAGCGCGGCGGCCGCGACGAGGCGTTGGCGTCTGGGGTAGCGTGCGGGCATTGGCGCATCGGTCATCGGGCAAAACCTCTTAGGAGTGAATCGCGTCAGATGCTGCGCCGCCTGCTGCGACGACGGCCTGTCAGGACAAAAAGCGCTGCCAGCACCGCGCCGGTAGCGGGCTCTGGGACGACGACGCCGGGCGGGGCGCCCTCGCTCCAGTGGTCGATCAGGGTCTGCAGGTCGCCCGAACCAACGATGCCGTCGCCGTCCGCATCGCCGTCACGCCACGAGCCGGCATAGGTCGTCCGGCCCCAGTTAGCGAGCAGTATGTCCAGGTCCTCAACGCCGACAAACCCATCCCCGGTCAGGTCACCGGCGATCCCCGGTGCAAACACGCCGGTGAGGTCGTAGCGCAACAGCGCATTGGTGCCGTTGCTGAAACGCAGTGTGAGGGCGAGTTGGTCCTGGTCATTCAGGCCGTGGCCGAAACCGGTGTCGGGTCCGGACGACGAACTGAGTACGGTGCTGACAGTACGCAGGTCTGATGCCTCGCCCGGTGCCGACACATCCACCACATCGCCGGCGATGACCAGCGGGATGAGGACGCCGTCACGGAATGCGAAGACGGCATCAACATTGCCCGTCGAGTTGCCTTCCCGGATCAGGTGAGCAGAAAAAACGAGCAGGTCGCGGTCGTTGACCACCGGGTTGAACATTTCGCCGAACTCAAATCCCGTAACGCCGGGGATGGGGTCCCGCCTCTGGATGACCAGCTCCATCTCACCTGGCGTGCCGTACCAGACGCCGCTGTTGCGGTCTTGGTCGATCGGGGGCAGATCGATGCGTGCAGCGAGCGCCACCGTCCCATCTTTGTTGGTATAGAACTCCTGCAGCACGCTCATCGACGCGGTCCCGTTGCGGTACGGCAGAAGATCGCCCTCTCGAGCCAACAGCGTCAACTGCCCGTCCGGGTCGGCCAACCAATAGGCGCGGTTATTGCCCGAATTGATGCCAGGCCCGTCGAACTCGGCAAGGAAGCCGATCCGCCCGCCGTCGTGTAGTGTCATCCCATTGAGTTGCTCGATCGTCACACCAGCGACCATCCCCGGCGCCTGCTGCCCCGCGATAACCACCGCGCGAAACACGCCCGACGCATCGGTGAATATCGCATTGGCACCGCCAGCCAGGTTGCCCTGTATTGCCAGTTGCCCGTGTCGGTTGACCTGGAAACGCTGAAGCTGGTCAAGCACAACACCACCTGGGGCGACTTGACCATCGGTCGTGGCATACGGCGCGAGGTTGTAGGGAGTGCCAAAAAGCAAGACGCGTTCGAACGAACCGGGCATGCCGGGCGACCAGTAGGTGAACAGGGTCGCCATGTGCCCGCCCGCGCTATAGGCCGTACTTGTATCGAACCGCGGATACGTCACGGATGCCGGTAAGCCTGGGACCTGATCACCCTGCTGTGCATGGAGGCTGAATGCCAGCGGGTCACCGGACCAGAGCGCCGAGTTATTGAGGGTATCGATCGACGGCCCGGCGATTTCGGCGGTCAGGAGAACACCCCCGTCGTCGTCCAACAGCGCATTGTAAAAACCGGCATAGGTCGTGAGAAAGTCGAATCCGGCAGCCGGCCGACCCGAGCGGGCAAACATCACCGCGCCGTCTGCATCGGTGTGACGCCACAGCGTATCGTCGTTCTCTGTGGTGATCCCCGCCCCCGAAAGTGACGCGCCAATAAGCAAGTCGCCGGACTCATTGATGGTTGCGCTCCCGGGGTTCACAATCACCCCGGCACCCAGTTCGGGCACAGGGCCGCCGGCCAAGATCACGTCGAAGTCGAACTGCGAGGGCATCCCCGCCATCGAGTGCCCAACAGGTAGGCAAATAACCACCAATAAACACAGCCTGATCAAACCTTTCCATCCCATCCTGGTCCCCCCAGCGTACATCATTACTCTCCGAATCATGAGGCATAGGAGTGTACCAGTTCCGGCCTTCCGCCCAAAACTATTATTGCTATCAGCCCACAATCACCTACCTGCAAGGCACCTATTGAACTAGAATCAAGGGCCTGTCAACCACCAACCGCTTTCCATTCCATCCGACCCCGGCGGGGGAAATCATAGATGCTCTTGAATCGTTTCATCACGACGCGTGTATCCCTTGCTGCCTGCGTCCTGTCCGCACCGCCAGCCGCAGCACAGATCGCCGCACACTGGATCAGCCCAACCGACGGAAACTGGACGACCAGCACCAATTGGACGGTCGATCCGAGCATCCCATTCAACGGCTTCCCCAATCCGCTGGACCGTTACCACGCCTGGATCGATGCTGTCGGGGCGCCCTACACCGTTACGATCGACTTCGCGATCGAGGTAGACGCCCTCTCGCTGAACAGCGTGGACGCTACGATCCACCACACCGCAAACCAGCTCAACCTCAACGGCGGCACACTCGACCTGCAGGCCGGGCACTACTTGCTCGACGGCGGGACGCTGGGCAACATGGTGGTCTCCTCGAGTGGCGGGACATTCGGCCTAGGTGCAGGAGACCAGACCCTCAACGGCATCGCATTCGACCAAGTTGACCTGCACATCGCGGGCGGCCAACGCCTGACCGCGACAAATCAATTGGAAATCAATGGTGGGACGGTCTATCTCGGGACGGGCGCTGGACGTGCCGACTTGTATGTCACGGGCACAAATGACCTCGAAGGGTCCGGCACGTACCTGTTGAACAACGGCCTGATCCAGAGCAACGATGACCAGCTCGTGATCTCACGTTTCTCGATCATCCGCACCGTCGGCGGGACCGCAAACCGATTGGACGCCAGCGACATGATCGTGATCAGGGGCACGATCGCCGCCGATGGGCCCGGCCACCTGCTCGATCTCGATACTGATTTGGTGCGGGTCAACGGCACTGGCCGGGTCGAAGCGATCAACGGCGCGACGATCTACGCCACCGATCTGGACCAGTTTGATAACCGGGGCTCAGTCCACGTTGGCGCGGGTTCAACGCTGTTTGCCGACCTCCTGCTGAACACCGGGACGATCACCGCGGACGCGGGGGCAACCCTCGAGCTAAGCATGCTCAACGGCGACGCCTCGGACCTGGGGTCCTTCACCGGTGCGGGCGCAAGCGTCTGGGTCAGAGGCGGCTTCGATCTGGCTGGGGGCGTGTTCGACCTCGGCGGCGCGGGCTGGAGGTTCGGCGACCAGTTCAGCGAGGCGAGCAATGGGACGATCACTGCGGCGAGCGGCGGTATGCTCTTGGGCGGGAACTACGAAGGCATCTTGCTCGACGCAGACATGTTCCTCGCCAACAGCAGCGGCACCTCCGAGTCGGGCATCGAGGTTACCGCCGGCAACTCGATCACGCTTTATCGCTCGGCCGCCGCCGGTTCATCCAGCCTGTCGCGTTTCACGACCTCTGCGCTCAGCGGCGCTGGCGAGCTGCGATTTGAGGCCGACGGTCCGGTCTCTGGCTCCGATTCTGTCCTGATGGGTTTCAACGACGCGCTGACCATCGGTGCCGATTTCACCGTCCAAGCCGTCAGCGCCGACGGTATCCTCGGCGGCCTGACCATCACCAACCACGGTACAGTCGAAGCGCTCAACACCAACACACTCGTGAACAGTGCATTCGCCGATTTCAACAACACGGGGACACTACGCGCCTCGAATGCCGGTGCCCTGGACCTGTACAACGTCACAAACACAGGGCACATCGAAGCCAATTCATTCGGTGCGGTATACCTCAGCGGCGAATGGAGTAACACCGGCACGATCCTGGTCGACAACGGCACGCTGCGGCTTGGGGGGCAGTTCGACACAGCACAGCTCGCTACACTCACCATCAACGCCGGGATCGTCCGCATCAACGGCGTTCTCGATGCGACTACGGCGCCGCTGGTCATCGACGGCCCGGGCACGTGGCTGGTCGGCGGACTGGCTGGCGTAAACGATGAAGCCGCGATCATCGGCACGGTCAACACACTCAATGGTGCGCGGCTCTTCACCACCGACAACACGCTGTTCCAGCAGCTTACGCTCGATGGCCGGATCGACGCGATCGACGCGACCCGCATCCGCTTCGTCGGCGAAACGACGCTGGTCAACGGGGCCGAGATCCACTTCCAGCAGGGCTTCGCGACCTCGATACGCTTTGCCGAGGTGCAGAGCGTTGTTGGCGACGGAGCGTTGGTCTTCGATACGGTCAACGTCGAGGCCCAGATCACGATGTTCGGTTCGGGTGAGCTGACCCTGGACCCCGGCGTGACGCTGCGGACCGGTTCGGGGTCGGGCCGGGTCTACGGGGGCTTACTCAACAATAATGGGACGATCCGCGCCGAGGGTGTGGGCCGGTCGATCCACCTTGCCGACGCAGTCAATAACACCGGTCTGATTACGGCCATCAATGGCGGCGCCATTGAGCTGGACCCCACCGAGCTAAACAACACAGGCACCGTGTACCTCGACGCCGGGGCGCTACGCGTTGGCGGGACATTCGACCTCAACGCTCTGCCCGATTACACCCAGGCCAATGGTGCGTGGATTGAAGTCATCGGGTCGCTGGACCTGCTCGGGCAGACCTGGGGCACCGACGGCCCGCGCGGCGGGCTGGTCGTCGGCTTTGCCGGCGATGGCGGTACTGTCTCCAACGGCACCATCGACGCGACCGGCGCGACACCGCTGTTCTTCAACCGCGGCACGTCTATGTTTGATGCGACCTTCCTGGGCGAGGCCGTGATGCGCAACGGCGCGATCGTACGTCTGGATAGCCCCGACCCGTTGAATGGACAGACGATCCGCATCTCGGGTGATACGCTAGACACCCTGCTCCTGATCCTGAACCGTGAGCTGTTGGCGGACGCAAACGCCACCCTTCTGTTCGACGGGCCAGGCAACACCGGCCGGGTATACCTGGATGGCGACGGCGACTTCACGCTGGGCACGGGTGTGACGGTCCGCGCGACCGATGGGAATGTTCAGTTGGGACGGTCCAACCACCAGACGGTTATCGAAGGCACGGTCCGTAACGAATCCCCCGGCCACAGTATCTGGCTCGGGACACAGAGCGGGGGCCAGGCCCACGGCACGAACCTCGGCCTCATCGAGACGCTCCCCGGTGCGACAGTCGCATTCTCAGGTACCTGGCACAACCACGGCACGATCCTTCTGGGCGCCGCCGATCAACGATCGCTCGCCCTCAACACCCTCCGCCTGATGAGCGATGGCGTCTTCGAGGTCGCCTGGAACGCGGCAACCGCGCCGGGCGACGATGTGGTGCTCGGCGTGTCGGAAGTGCTCGATCTGGGTGGCACACTGGCGCTCATTACGGCCGACGGCTTCAACCCGACGCGCGGCGACAGTCTACTGCTCTTCGACACCGGCCTGCTGTAGGGAACATTCGACAGCATCACGGTGGATGGCGAGGCAGCGGATGCCTATGTCTTGGTCCAGAGCGGCCGTTTGGTCTCGCTCTACCTGCCTTACTTCGGCGACGCGACACTCGACGGCACCGTGGGTATCGACGATCTGGACCTGCTGCTCGCCAACTGGGGACAGGACGTCGGGCCCGATGGGTGGGCGCAAGGCGACTTCGACGGCGACGGCATCATTGGGCAGGCCGACCTCGCCCTGCTCCAAGGGGATTGGGGCGCATCTGCGACGCTTTTTACTCAGCCCGTCCCCGAGCCCGGCGTAGCCTCAACTCTGATAGTGGTTGGCCTGATCTCAGGCCGCAGGCCTCAACGCTTCACCTGATCTGCCTGATTCTTGTCCACGGCGGTGGCGGCTGGACTACTTCCACCGCCGGCCGCGTTCGTCAGAGCACTAGCAAACACTTGCGGCTAATGCCTCGACGATACTTGGCTCGAAGGCCGAGGCGTTCTCGGCCGCCTCAGGGGCTGATCGTCAGGTCGGGGCTACTCCCCTCCCACCGACTCAGCATCCGATCAAACTACTATCCCATTCTGTAATAGGGCTGGACCAAAGAAGCCGAGGAGGTCAGAGTTAGGCCGCGTCTCACTCGAGCAGACTGTTACCCTCTGGTGGATGATTCCGTGGCTAATCCTACTTCGGACGCTTATTGCAGCAGCCCTGCTAGCTCACTCTCGCAACCCCTGGATTCCTGCTTCTGATTCCGCCAGAGCAACTCTGGCGATGAGCGTTCGCAATGGCTCATCTTGGGGGAGAAACTTCCTGAAGTAATCCGCCTCCCGCGTATTCTGAGCCCGCATTTCAACAAAGACCATGGCCTTTTACCGTTCTCGCTGTTCAGTAGAGAGGCCCGCAAATGCCTGATCGAGCTGCTCGTTATGCGGCTGCTTCGCATTCCGCTCGGCGGTGAACCGCTTACTTTCTTGTTGTTTTTTAGCCTCGCTGTCAAGGGTGTAGTTTTTCTTGGCGATCGCCGAGCGGACGAATCCGACAGGGTTGTTGAGTGCTTTACGCCGCCCCTCCCGTTGGGCCTACTGCCACGCCTTGGCGTTAGCGATCACGATGCACTCCTCGTCGCGGGTGGGCCCGTGTACGCGGACCATTTCCAATGCGGACTGAGGGGCCATCCCGAAGTCGATCAACAACGCAGCAGCAGCAGGCACCGCCTCGTCCGATCCGGACGGCGGCGGATCACCCACACCGACGGTATCGCCGTCTGCCTTGCTGCTTGCTGGGTTGTTCTCTGGGCTTCTAGGGGGGCGTGAACGCCAGGGGGGTGGCGTGGCGCACCCCCGTCGGGGGTGTCCATCGGGCTACCCTTCTGCCCGTTGACACGTGCCAGAGCGGCGTCTGGCCACGAACCGATCTCGCCTGAAACTGCGTCCAAGCCCGGAGCAGCGTCCGGAGCCGGTTTGCCCGGTACCGTGTCAGGGCCTGGAGCTGCGTCCAGACGTGACGGCGGCGATAGTGCAAACGGGTCCGCTGACCGCGAGGGCCAGCGCATCGGGATTCGGTAGCGGCTCGCGCGGCGGGCACCATGGACCCCGCCGCGCGAGACCAGTACGATCAGGCCACGTTTCACGAGCTTGGCACGGGCACGGGTCACGCTCTGCGGAGTGCACCTGCACCGATCAGCGATCTTGGCTAGGCCCCACGATAACGCACGGATGATGATGCGAATGAGTTGATTGATATGACGCCGGGTCAATCTCACGGCCCCCATCGCGTCACGGACCTCGGTAAGCGCCCGCGGACCGAACGCGTGCGCGTTCATCCCGCCTGCGACGGATCGACACCGCGACAGTTCGTTCTTGGTTTTCTGAAGGTTGGACGGCAACCGTTTAGCATCGAGCGGGATGCCGGCCCGCTTCTTTTCGGCGGCGATGTAATCCAGCAGCAGCCGGGCCACGCTCTTGTCGGGAGGGGTCAACGCGTCAGGCGTGGGGGTCGAGTCGAGCACGCGGCCGGCATCGTTCTACTCTTGTACCACCCGAGCATAGTCGGCGTGGCTGGCAGGGGTATCGTGCCCGCCGAGCAGAACTTCCCGGCGTCGGCCGGTTGCCGGGTCGCGCAGCGTGACAACCGCTTGCCCGGACTGGCGGTGGAGGCGGTACTGGGGATCGCGTTGCTTTGCCATCGGTCGGTGCTCCAGTGCCTTGCGCGGAATCTTCCGCGCGATCTCTAGGCGTTCTGGTCAGCACCGGCCGGGGCCGGGTGTCGCTAACTAGCGACTCTGACGGGACTTCCAAAAATGGGCCTGGCAGGATTCGAACCTGCGACCTCACCCTTATCAGGGGTGCGCTCTAACCAGCTGAGCTACAAGCCCGGGTTGTCTGGCCGGATTGATGCCGAACCGAGACCGGGCCGGCAGGCGGAGCGGGGTGCACTCCTCTGCCGAGCGAAGCATTATCGCCGAGGACCGGGGCGTGTCAAGACGGCCAATTCTAAAGCGATCAGCCCGCGCTTCCAGCCCGTGACATAAACACCCAGACCCTCCAGCATGCGCAGCTCCACATTCATGAAGCCCTTGGGCAGGTCGTTCGGAGCCGCAAGACGATCAGAACACAACCCACTGCGTTCCCCATCTTACCAAACCGAAGTTTTACTCTGTTCGGGGTATAAATGATCGGACCCAACCCGTAAGATGACGGCCCGCGAGGCGTCGCTTGATTGTGCGGCGATGGCTTTTCGCGATGCAGTTTTAACGCGGGGATTTCGAGGGAATGGCTCACGGCGACCGGGAGAAATCGGGGGCAAGTGATTTCATCGGTGTGAGCCGTGGGATGCAGGAGATCTTCGCGCTCATCCGTAAGGTCGGCCCGCGAGACTCCACCGTGCTGATCCGCGGGGAATCGGGGACCGGCAAGGAACGCGTCGCCCGTGCGGTCCACGAGCACAGCCCACGCCGAGACAAACCCTTCGTGCCGGTCGACTGCACCGCGCTGAGCGATTCGCTGTTCGAATCGCAGATGTTCGGCCACGAGAAGGGGTCGTTTACCGGGGCACACAAAAACACGCTGGGCTTCATCCGCGCGGCCGAAGGCGGGACCCTGTTTATCGATGAACTGGGGGAGCTGTCGCTTGGCAACCAAGCGAAGCTGCTGCGGTTTCTTCAGGAGTCCAGCGTGACGCCGGTCGGCTCGGTTCGGCCGACGCCGGTGGATGTCCGGGTGATCACGGCAACGCACCGGGACTTAGCCGCGATGATCGACAAGGACGAGTTCCGGCTGGACCTGTACTACCGGCTCAACGTCGTCGAGGTGTCTCTGCCGCCCCTGCGTGATCGGCGGGAAGACATCCCCGCGCTGGTCGAGATGTGCATGCAACGGCTGGCCAGGCTGTATCACGAGCCGGGGCGATCGATTAGTGATGAGGCCATCGGTGCGCTGTGCGCCTGGGATTGGCGCGGCAACGTGCGCGAACTGATCAACGCGGTGGAGCGTGCATTTGTGCTTTCACCGCACGCCGAGATCGGCATCGAGGACCTGCCCGCGCGACTACGCAGGCGGCACACTCCCGGCCGGGTCGTGGCACGCCCAGACCAGCCCGTCGTCCAGCCGCTGGAGCGCATGGAACGACAGCTCGTCCTAAACGCGCTGCATGCCACCCAAGGCCACCAGGGGCAGGCCGCGCGTCTGATCCAGGTCGAACGCCGAAAGTTCTATCGCATGGTCAAGCGGCACCGACTCGAAGCGCACACGCGTAGCTGACACCACCCTTTATATTTTAATGATGCATTACACACGTCTTTTAGACGTGTGTTTTCTGTTGCGCCGGAAGATGCATAGCTGTAGCGACCATTGTGGTACCGGGTACCAGTTCGGCACTTGATGTATTTCACACTGTTTTTCCTTTTCGATTCCGCGCGAAGGACGGAACGAGTACCAGAACGGCACTCTTCTCATCGTCGCCCCGCTGGATAACGCGGCCCAGAAACCGTCCTGTCAGGACAAAAACAACGCTCCAAATATTTTCCGATTGTTTTCATCGATGGCATAGGCGTTGCATTTGTCATGGCGTCAACACACGAAGACAACTTCAACACACAGGTAGTTCCCCATGACACCCGCAACCCCTAACCCGATCCTGGCCGTGACCGAGCACGGCTTCTCGGCGACCCCGCTGAGCCAGGCCGCCGAGCGGATGGGTTGGCCGGTCCTCATGGAGCCGATGACTCGCGAACTGCTCCGATCCCTGATCGCGATACCGCGGCTCGCGGTCCTCATCGAGATGATCACGCCCAACAGCCCGGCCCAACGCCTGCTGACCGCGATGCATCTTTCCTCGCAATCCGCAAAGAGCGTCGCAATCGCGGTTGATGCCGCTGCCGAGGCCGAGCGGCGTATCCGCGCGGCGGGCGCCGCGGTGTATCTCAGCAACCCGTCGCCAGAGCAGGTCATCGACACCGCTCAATCTCTGCTCCCCGACAACGTGTTTGAGCGGGCAAGCGCACCTGTTGCCGTCAAGCATCCGACACCGGTCGACCCGGGTATCGCGCCGAGGGCGCACCTGGCGCGGCTGCTCGCACACCCCCCGCCGGCGCGGGACGGGCCCCTGAGGTTGCGCAACCGTATGCCACGAGCCGGGCCATCACCGGGTTGAGACTGAGCCTGCTCAACCAACAACAAAACCGATCAACTACTTGCTTTCGATGATCCAACTTCCAAAACCACCTATGTCTAAGAAATCCACCATGAACACCGCACAGACCATCCTTGTTACTTCCCTTTCGTCCGCCGTGCTTGCATCGGGAGCCGCACAAGCGACGACAACCACGATCAACGTCGACCCGACCCAGGTTCCCGACGAGATGATGCCGATCGTCAACACCGGGGACGCCCCGACCGGGTTCGGCCCCGACTCCTGGTCAGATTCTGCGACCGGTAAGGTCAACTGGCACGCCCGATATGGAGCCGACGGCGACGCGCTCAGCGCCCTCTTCGGGCCGCAGGCCGCAACGCTGACGATCAGCGATATCGCGAACATCAGCTACCAAGTCAACAGCACGACCGAGCACTGGTTCTTGAAGGTCTACACCCGCCCCGACGGCGACAACGACCAGGCCTCGTGGTACGGCTTCTCGTTTACCAACAACTACGGCAGCATCGCCACCGACGGCATCTGGGTCGAGTGGAGTACGGGTGCAGGCGGCATGCTCGACTTGGATGAGCGCAGTGGTCAGGGGGCCGGCACCAACTACATGGACTGGGCGACGTTCGAGGCGACCTACGGCGACGAGCTTGTCGAGATGATCAGCGTGCAGACCAACAGCGGCCCCGGCACCGCAGGTGCAATGGATGCACTGGTCATCACCCTCGACAACGGCGACATCGGCCAAGTCAACTTCGTCCCCGAGCCCGGCAGCATCGCCCTGCTCGGCCTCGGCGGCCTCGCCCTGATCCGCCGGCGTCGGCGGGCGTAAACCATCTGCCCCCTGCCCACCGCGGCGGCTCTGCCGCCGTGGGCGGATCGGGGCAACATCCCTCTAATAACGCTGCATCGTCAGCTCAACGAAAACAGGAGAATCGACATGAACTTCCGAAACGCCAATCTTCTTTCAGCTCTCCTTGCCGCCACCTTCGGCGGCGTGGCGCAGGCATCTACCCCCTTCCAATGGTCAACCGACGAGGTCCTCCTGGGCAGCACCACGAACTCCAGCCGCACGGCCGATGACGTCGTCGCCAACCCGTTCAACGTGGACCAGATCTTCGTCGCCCAGACCGGCAACACCTCGAACCAGGCCATCCTCCGCTTCACCCTCACACGTGTCGGCGGCCTGATCACGGGTGCGACGCTCGACTACGACTCGATCTCAAGCCTGAACCACAACGGCCAGGGCCTGAAGTCTCTGGATTTCTACAACGCGGACACCCTGTACTACACCCTGGAAGAGGGTGGTCCAAACACCTACGGCCTGATCGGCCGGGCGACGAGTTTGGCCGCAGACCCGCTGGTGCACACTCAGGTCGCCGACCTCACGGGGGTCCGTGCGGATGGCGGCTCGGCCTACGACCCCGAAGGGATCGCGATCGATCGGCTCAATAGCTTCCTCTACGTCATGACCGACGACTCGGCGGACCAGAGTGTCGCTCAGTACACCATCAACGGTGATGGCTCGCTCTCGGCCACCCCGAACTGGTCCACGACCTTCGCCTCCGGCGTCGGCAACGGCAACGACGGGATCGTGCTCTCCGACGGCCGGGTCGCCACCGTAGCCGGCTCCTCCTCGGTCAACATCTACGCGATCTCGCAGGACGGCACGACCGTGACCGACCTGCTGGGCGGCGCGACCTCCGGGTCCGGGCGCGACACGCCGCAGGATCTGCTTGAGTTTGACGGCTTCCTGTACCTGGCCTGGGAGAGCGGCATCATCGACGCGTTCGACCTGACCAGCCCCAGCACCACACCGACCGCGTCGATCGACCTGGACACCCTGATCGCCGGCGGGGTCTCGATCGGTGGGATCGATGTAACCAGCGACGGGCACCTGCTCGTGGCGACCCGTGCCGCCGGCGGCTCGACCGGCGAGATCTATGCCTTCAACGCCATCCCCGAGCCCGGCAGCATCGCCCTGCTCGGCCTCGGCGGCCTCGCCCTGATCCGCCGGCGTCGGCGGGCGTAAACGCGGGGCGACAAACACTCTCACCATTCAACGTAACAAACAAACACACCAAGAAAGAAAGCCATGAAGACTTACCACCCGATTCTCGCTGCTTCGCTCACGGCCTCGCTAATCACGGGCGCTGCATCCGCAACGACCGTTTACTCCAACGCATCAGCCCCGGGCGACAGCTTCACCGAAGCCGGGACCAGCAGCCAGGGTCAGGCCGTCACCGGAACGGACTTTTACTACAACAACGTCCGCAACGATGGCGTCGCGGGCATCAACACCAACTACGCCCGCAGCGGTAACGGCTCGGTCTACCTGCAGACCGTCAACGGCCCGGGCGGCGACAGCAGCAAGGCCGACTTCGAACTCCTGGCCTCCGGCACGGCGATCGGGGGGAACTACTTCGCCGCTGGCTCGTTCGGCACCCTTGGGGAACTGACCAGTCTCGGCTACGACTGGTACCGCGACAGCAGTAGCACCAACTCGGCCGGCCAGCACCCGGCGCTGCGTATCCTCGTCGATGCCGATGGCGACCTGAACACCACCGGCGACCGTGGCGGCCTGGTCTTCGAGATCGCCTACAACGGCTCGGCCACCGCCGCGACCGATACTTGGGTCAGCGAAGACATCTTTGCATACAACGCCGGCGACGGCGCCAACCTCTGGACCTTCGGCGCGGGCATGACGTTCGCCCAAGAGGGTTATGGCAACTCACTCGCGGACTGGGTCGCTGGTGTCGGCACCGTTGATGCGAACTCGGCTGTGCTCGGCTTCTCGATGGGCGTGGGCTCGGGCTGGGGCCCCTTCGAGGGCGCGGTCGACAACCTGGTCGTCGGCTTCAACGGCTCGGAAACCACCTACAACTTCGAGGTCGTCCCCGAGCCCGGCAGCATCGCCCTGCTCGGCCTCGGCGGCCTCGCCCTGATCCGCCGGCGTCGGCGGGCGTAACCAACACACCCTCACCCCATCGCCCGGCCTAACGGCTCGGCGGTGGATTCAGGGGGCAGGGACGCCTCCTTCCTCTCCGAACTGAAACGACCGCATAGCACCCGATGAAAGGCCACCCATGAAACAAACCGCCGTCCTCTGGTGAGCACCCGCCACTGCCTCTACGAACCGATCCATCCGGCCGTGCCAGACTCACCCCACGCTCCCTCACTGAAAGGAACGCTCATTACACGAAACCTCTTGTTTCGCCGATCCAGAACAAAACTCTTTTTTCCATGACCACCGTGCGGCGGAGCCGTGCGGTGTTCTTTCTTACACGCCGGCCTGCTGGATCACCGCAACGGTTTTCTCCAGCCCGGTCTTCGCGACGGTGAGGTGGTCCTGTTCCCAGTAGGTAGGGTTGTAGAGCTCCAGCGAGACGCAGCGTTTGAAGCCGGTCTGCTTGAGGTCGACGAGGATGTCGGTGAGCGGGAGGATGCCGTCGCCGGGGTAGACACGGTGCTCGTCGCGCATCTGGTCGACGGGCATATCGGCGGGGGCGTCGTTGAACTGGAAGATGGCGAAGAAGTCGCCGTTGAGGTGCTTGAGCCCGTTGAAGCCCGTCCCGCCGATGAGCATGTGAAACACGTCGGGGATGATACGGCCTTCGGCGTGGTCGGCGTCGATGGCGATGGCGGCGGCCTGGCCCATGCGTTTGCTGCCCTCAAGAAACTCGACGAAGACCATCGCGGGCTTGATGTTGTAGTCGTTGATGCCGATCTCCAGCAGCTCGCGGTAGCGGTCGGCGGCCCACTTGGGGTCGAACTCGGTCCACGGCCGGGCGGGCTGGGGGACGACCTGGATAAACTCCGCGCCCAGGTCCGCGGCCTGCCGCATGCGTCGGCGGGTGTCGGTCAGCGAAGCGTCGAACTGCTCGCGCGTCGGCGGGATCGCGCCCCACAGCCCGATGACGCTGGGGACAAAGAGCCCGGCGTCACGGACCCGCTTGCCGAGGTCCTGGAGGTTGCCGCCCTCCTGCTCGTACTGGTGGAGCTCGCCCTCCCACGGCTCGATGGCGTCGTAGCCGGCGGCGGTGGCGATGCGGATCTTCTGGGTGAGCGTGCTGGGGCGGATGGTCGCGGAGTCCAGGCAGATCGGCCAGGGGCTGGCGCCGCCCTGCCAGCGCTGGGTTTCGGTCGGTTGCTCCGAGGGCTGGGCGTTGCCGGTCGAGGCGCAGCCGGCCGCGAGCGTGGCAGCACCGAGCGGGGCGGACTTGATCAGGTCACGGCGGGAATAGGATCGGGGCATGGTCGCTCACTCTGCAGACGGTTGGTGGAAATGAACCAGTATCGCTCAGGATTCTAACGCGAAACCCGGATGAAACGGGGCCGGGTGTCGGCCCGTCCTGCCCGAGGGATGCGTCGGGCCCGTTTGCATTACCGCGCCGCTGCCGGTCGGCGTAGAATCGCGACGCATAACTTGTCCGCCCAAGGAGCCCACACGATGTTCAGACCCATGATGTTGATCCCTGTGTTCGCGCTGCTTTCGGCCTGCGCGGGTTCGCCCGCCCACGCGGACGACCTGTGGGTGACCTACGAGGGGACGGACGGGCCTGGCGTCGGCAAGCACATCGTCCTCATCAGCGGCGACGACGAGTACCGCTCGGAAGAAGCGCTGCCGCAGTTGGGCAAGATCCTGGCGGAGCGGCACGGGTTCACCTGCACCGTATTGTTCGCGATCGACCCCGAGACCGGGCATATCCAGCCGGACTACCAGCAGAACATCCCGGGGCTGGAGCACCTGGAAGACGCGGACCTGGTGGTGATGGCGCTGCGGTTCCGCGACCTGCCGGACGAGCAGATGGCGCATATCGATGCGTACCTGAAGCGCGGCGGACCGGTCATCGGGATGCGGACCTCGACGCACGCGTTCAACATTCGCAGCAGCAACACCTACAAGCGATACACCTTCAACTTCGGCGAAGGCGACTGGCAAGGCGGGTTTGGGCGGTTCGTGCTCGGGGAGACGTGGATCAACCACCACGGCCACCACAAGGTCGAGAGCACGCGCGGCGTGATCGCCGAGGCCGCAGCCGCCGGGGTCCACCCGATCGTCCGGGGGATTGAGCCGGGCACGATCTGGGGGCCCAGCGACGTGTACGGCGTGCGTCTGCCGCAGCCCGAGGGGTGCGAGCCGTTGGTACTCGGCGCGGTGCTGACGGGCATGGGCGATGACGACGCGCCGGTCGACAACCAGAAGAACGCCCCGATGATGCCGATCGCGTGGACCAAGCCGTACCAACTCGAGGGCGGGGAGGCAGGCACGGCGTTTACCACGACGATGGGCGCGGCGACCGACCTCGTGGCCGAGGGGACGCGGCGGCTGATCGTCAACGCCGCGTACTGGCTGCTGGGGATGGACGTGCCCGAGGACGGGACGGATGTCGCGCTGGTCGGCGACTACCACCCGAGCCAGTACGGCTTCGGCGCCGCGGCCGAGGGCAAGGACGGCTACATCGTCGGCCGTGTGCCGAGCGATTACGCGATGGAGTAGGCACGCGCAACCGGGGGGAGGATCGAGAACTTGTATGGATGTAAGAAACCCACGCCGTTTAG
Source organism: Phycisphaerae bacterium (assembly GCA_030425705.1). GTDB lineage: Bacteria > Planctomycetota > Phycisphaerae > Phycisphaerales > Phycisphaeraceae > JAHQVV01. The sequence continues at coordinate 299,915 of JAUHZU010000001.1, read as the reverse complement.
CGTGGGTTTCTTATTCGTTATCGAGAATGAGAGTTTGCATGGGAAGTTTATAGCTTGCGCCAGCCGCCGCCGGCGCCGCGGATGCCGTTGCTGGTGGCTTTGCCGTCGCGGTTGAGCTTGATGAGGGCGCTGCTGGTGGTCTTGGCGTCGAGGTCGCACTTCTCGGCGACGCGGGACTTGGCCATGCACAGGTGGTCGGGCGTGTCCTTGGGGGGGAGGACCTTCATGATCGCGTCGCAGGCCTTCTGCATCTCTTCGCGGGGGAGGCGTTTGCGTTCGCCCTTCGCGCGGGCGGGTTTCGCGGGCGCGGCGGGCTGGGCGATCGCGTCCTGCTTGAACTGCAGGGGCAGGCGGTGCTCGTTGCACACGGCGAGGACGGCCAGCGCCGCGTCGCGCCGCAGCGGCATGTTGATGCCGGGCTTGGCCAGTTCGGCCTGGATCGACTCGATCACGCGCTGCAGGGCCGGGAGCGTCGGGCTGTTGGCCGGCTCTTTGGCGATCAGTTTCTGGATGCGCTCGATCTCTTTTTCCTGTTCCTGCTGATGCGTGGTCTTCTGCTTCAGGTAGGTCTCCAGGTGCGGCGCAACCGCGCTGCGGATGCGGTCGATGAGTTGTTCTTTTGACAATGCGGCGGCGGCCATAGGTTGCTCTCAATACGAAGGTGGAACGGTAACGCGCTAAAGACAGACCCGTCACTTGGCGGCGGGGGCGCGGTGTCAACGGCGAATGGATAATGAAAAAGCAGGGTTCCGTGCGGGCAACAAAAGTTTATCGAACCCCCCGGCTCTTCTTACATAGGCGGTAGTTTAGCGATAACGCCGGAAACCGCAACCGCGCCGCGCCTACTCGCCGCCAACGACCTCGGTGGAGTAGTTCGGGCTCTCGCGGGTGATGTGGATGTCATGGGGGTGGCTCTCGGCCAGCGAGGCCCCGGAGATCCGGACGAACCGCGCGTCTTTGCGGAGGGCCTCGATCGTCGGCGTGCCGCAGTAGCCCATGCCGGCCTTGATCCCGCCGACCATCTGGTAGACATAATCCGCCAGGGGGCCGCGGTACGGGACCCGGCCCTCGACGCCTTCGGGCACGAGCTTGTCCTTGGTCGTGACGCCCTTCTGCGCGTAGCGGTCGGCCGAGCCGGCGAGCATCGCGCCCTGGCTGCCCATACCGCGGTACTGCTTGTAGCGCCGGCCCATATGGATAATCAGGTCGCCGGGCGATTCGTCCAGCCCTGCAAACAGCGAGCCCAGCATGACCACGCTCGCCCCGGCCGCGAGGGCCTTGGTGATGTCCCCGCTCAGGCGGATCCCGCCGTCGGCGATCACCGGGATGCCCGCGGGGTCGGCGGCGCGGCAGGCGTTGAACACGGCCGTGATCTGCGGCACCCCGACGCCCGACACGACCCGCGTCGTGCAGATCGACCCCGGGCCGATGCCGACTTTGACCGCGTCGGCGCCGGCCTCGATCAGGTCGCGGGCGCCTTCCTCGGTCGCCACGTTGCCGGCGATGATGTCGATGTTGTAACGCGCCTTGACCGCGCGGACCGAGTCCATCACGTTCGCGCTGTGGCCGTGCGCACTATCGATGACAATCACATCGACCTCGGCCTTGATGAGCGCGTCGACGCGGTCGAGCTGGTGCACGCCCACCGCCGCACCGACCCGCAGCCGGCCCCGGTCGTCCCGGCAGGCGAGGGGGAACTGGTGCAGCTTGGAGATGTCCCGCATCGTGATCAGGCCCTGCAGCTTCATCTGCCCGTCGACGAGCATCAGCTTCTCGACCTTGTTCTGGTTGAGGATGCGCTCGGCCTGTTCAAGGGTCGTGTTCGGCGGCGCGGTGACCAGGCGGTCCTTGGTCATGACCTCGTGGATCGGGCGGTCGTCGCCGTCGAGGAACATCATGTCCCGGCGGGTGATGATGCCCACGACCTTGCCGCTGGTCGTGCCGTCGTCGGTGATGGGGACGCCGGAGATGTGCTGCTCGACCATGAGCCGGCGGACCTCGGCGGCGGGCGCATCCGGGGCGAGGGTGACCGGGTCGCTGATCACGCCGTTGGCCGACCGCTTGACCTTGATGACCTCGCGGACCTGGTCGTCGATGGAGAGGTTCTTGTGGATGATGCCCAGCCCGCCGGCCTGCGCGAGCGCAATCGCGAGGGCGGACTCGGTGACGGTGTCCATCGGGGCCGACAGCAGCGGGATGTTCAGGCGGATGTTGCGGGTGAGCTGGGTGCTCAGGTCCGCGGAGGCGGGGACCACATCGCTGCGGGCGGGGATCAGTAAGACATCATCGAACGTGATGCCATCGGTGATAATCTTGGCTTCCATGGCGTATTGTGTCCGCGCCCCGCGCGCCCGTCAAGTAATGCCGTGGGCTGCTCCACGGCGCTCGGCACGCCCTTATTGCCCTACAATCCCGCCATGCTCCCTACGATCACCCAACGGCTGATGATGCTGGCCGCGATCACGGTCGGCACGCTGGCGTGGATGCTGGTCTACCGCCAACTGCTCCCAGCCGACGGATCGCCGGGGGTCTCACTCATGGACGCCCGCGCGGGCACGCTCCTCGCGGGGCTCCTGCTGCTGGTCGCCGGGCTGCCCGCGCTGGTGTCGGCGGTGTACCTCGCCTCGGCCGGCAACCCGCTGTCGGGCATCTTCACCGTCGGCTGCTCGCTGATGATCCTCGCGGGGCTCGGCGGGTCGGCCGAGGGGCTCTACCACCGCCAGCCCAACTGGCCCTCCGGCGGAGGGGGCGGCATGTTCATCCGGCTCGAGTTGGAGCTTGTTCTCTGGGCTATCGCGTGGTGCCTGCTCATGTTCCTGGTCCGCCGATACCGCGAGCGCGTCCGCGCCCGGTTCGTGCCCTCGCGGCTGAAAACGCCCTACGCGGCGGTCTCCGAGCGGCTCACCGAGGAAGACACGCCCAAGTTCGTGCTGCGGGTGGCGCCGATGGTCGCGGGCCTGCTGTGCGCGGCGATCGGCTGGCTCGGGTGCATGCTGTTGATCCGCAACGCGAGCAACGGCCAGGTCATCGGCGCGATGCTCGTGAGCTTCACCGTCGCGTCGCTCACCGCCCGGCTGGTCGTGCCCACGGGCAACGTCGTCTTCCTCGTCCTCAGCCCGCTGCTCGCGGGGTTCGTGGCCTATGCCCACTCGGCGGTGGTCCACGCCGACGCCTCCGCGACCGACCTGATCGGGCTATTGCACCGCGGCGCGTTGATCGGCCCGGCCGTCACCCTGCCCATCCACTGGGCCTCGGCCGGCATGGTCGGCGTCGCCACGGGCATCGGCATGGCGCAGGCCATCGACCGCGTCCGCTTCGGTGACTTCGAGGGGCAGGCCGCCGACGCCTGACCCCGGGCACGGGCAGCCCCCGGCACCAGCGATACACTGGCAGCATGCCCCAGCGGTGGAACCAACTCGCCCGCGCGTTCAGCCGGCTCCGCGCCTCGGCCGGGTTCACGCCCGACTGGTTCCTCATCCCCCTGGCCGGCGTGGTCGGCGCGCTCGGCGGGGTCGCGGCCGCCGGCTTCGGCACCATGGTCGAGTGGCTCAGCGAAAACCTCTCGCTCGCCCAGGCACGCAACTCGCCCTGGGAGATGGGCGCGATGATCGTCCTCATCCCCGCGGCCGGCGGGCTCGTCGTCGGGCTCATCCAGTCCCGGCTGATGCGCACCGGACCGATCCACGGCGTGCCCGAGGTGATCGAGTCCCTCGCGCGGGACCGCGGCAAACTTAAGGGCCGCATCGGCGCCAGCAAAGCCATCACCGCGACCTGCACACTCGGCACCGGCGGGTCGGCCGGCGTCGAGGGGCCCATCATCACCATCGGCGCGACGGTCGGCAGCAAGATCGCCCAGTGGCTGCACATCAAGCCCGAGCACTACCCGACCCTGATCGGCTGCGGCGCGGCATCGGCCACAGCGGGCATCTTCAACGCGCCGATTGCCGGCGTCCTCTTCGTGCTCGAGGTCATCCTCCGGGACTTCTCGGTCCGTACCTTCATGCCCATCGTTGTCGCCAGCGTCTTCGGCACCGCCGTGTCACAGGAAGTCCTCACGCAGTTCGGCAGCGGGCACGACAGCGCTGCGGGCGCGCTCTTCCAAGTGCCCGCCGAGATGCTGATCGACTACCGGTTCACGCTGAAAGAAGTGCCGGCCTACATGATGCTCGGGCTGCTCTGCGGGCTGGCCGGGCTCGGGCTGGCGGCGGCGCTGCGGCTGAGCGGCAAGCTCTGGCAGCGCGTCCCGCTGCCCCCCTACTGGCGGCCGGCGCTCGGTGGGCTGATGCTCGGGGCGATGGGGCTGCTGTTCATCGTCCTCTTCCCCGCGAACCACACGATCGAGCAGGAACTGGGCTACCACCAGCCGGTCTTCATGGGCAACGGCTACCCGGTCATCGAGTCGCTGCTCCGCCCTGACACCTACAACGCCACGAACATCGGGCTCTGGCTGCTGCTGGCGATCATCGGGTTCAAGGTCGTCGGCACGGGGCTCACCATCGGGTCCGGCGGGTCGGGCGGCGTCATCGCGCCCAGCCTGTTCGTCGGCGCGGCCAGCGGGGCGTTGCTTGCCGTCGCGCTGCAGAAGACCGGCTACTTCCCCGGGGCGACCCCCGCGACCTACGCCCTCGCGGGCATGGCCGGCGCGATCGCGGCGACGCTGCACTGCCCGCTGACCGCCTTCCTCCTGGTCTTTGAGATCACCCAGGACTACAAGGTCATCCTCCCGATCATGCTGGTCGCCATCATCGCCACCACCGCCGCCCAGTTCATGCACCGCGACTCGGTCTACACCGACATCCTCCGCCGGCGCGGCATCCGCTTCGGCCGGCTCGCCGACATGACCCTGCTGCGCCGCCTCCACGCCGCCGACGTCCCCCCCACCCCCGCCGTCCTCGTCACCGCCGGAGACCCGGCCCAGCGGCTGATCGACCTCGCCACCGACTTCGCGGCGTCCGACTTCGTCGTCGTCGACGACCGGGAGGGCTACGTCGGCATGGTCGTCGGCGACGACCTGCGCACCGCGCTGGTCCAGCGCGAGGCCATCCCCCTCATGATCGTCGGCGAATTGATGCGCACCAACCTGCCCACCGTCCAGCCCGGGGAGTCACTGGACGTCGTGATCGACAAATTCGCCAAGCACGAGGTCTCTTCCCTGCCCCTGCTCAAAGGCGACGGCAGCGTGTCAGGCATGATCACCCGCTCCCGCCTGCTCCGCCGGTACCAGGACGAACTCGACGAGCAGGGGTAAGGCGGGTGCCGGGTCTGAGTACCGTGTCTTGTGCGAAAGCCGATACGATTCCGGACGTACCGAACATAGCCGGCAGACTGAACATCACCGACCCGAAACCCCAAACCCGACACCCCAGCCCCGAACCGTGCCGACGGTTCAAATTCACCCATGCGCACCGGCTGCACGGGGACGACGCGTTCCAGCGGGTCTTCACCAACAAGCTCCGCAAGAACGCCGGGCCCCTGGCGGTCCTCGCCCGCCCCACCGAGGCCCCGCACCACCGGCTGGGGCTGACCGTCTCCCGGCGGGTCGGCAACGCGGTCAAGCGGCACCGCATCAAACGCCTGCTCCGCGAGGCCTTCCGGCTGAACCAGCACGCCTGGCCCGGCCGGTACGACCTGGTCGTCATCGTCCACCCGCACGCCGCGTTGTCGCTCGAGGCCTACGCCCAGCACCTCGCCACCGCTGTCGATCAACTGCACGTGGTGGCAGAGAAGCGGAGAGCGCGGGGAGGGTCAGAGGGGTAGGGCGAGGGTGTAGGGGCTAAGGTCTAAGATGTAAAACGAAGGTGCCCAACCGATCTCGCCAAGATACGGCCCTTGCAGCCGATACACTCTCTAGCGTTTCGCAACACAGCCCTAGCCCCTAGGCCCTCACCCCAGCCCCGCGCTCCCATGGTCAAACGACTGCACCGCCTGTACCGCGAGACCCGGCTGGCGCTCATGCGCCCCGGCACGCAACTCACGCGCGGGCAACGCTTCATCCGCTACTGCATCGACCTCGCGCTGCATGCACGCGACGAGCTACGCGACGACTCGGCCACCACCATGGCCGCCGCCCTCACCTACCGCACCATCTTCGGCTTCATCCCCGTCGTCGTGATGACCCTCATCGTCTTCAAGGCCTTCGGCGGGTTCAGCGATACGCAGGAAGGCCTGACCAACCTCGCGTACCGCGTGCTGGAGATCGACACCGAAACCCCGGACCCCGCCCTCGACCCCGAGGCCAACCCCGTGCTGTCGCTGGACGCCGACCAATTCCCATCCTGGTACCGGCCGGTGGTCCTGAGCGCGATCGCCGCCGCCGCCGAGGAAGACCCCGCCGCCGCCCGGGCCCGCGAAAACGCGGAGATGAAGGCCCGCATCGACGAGTTCCTGAATGACGGCGCGGGCTGGATCGGCAGCATCAACCTCCGCAGCATCGGCGTCGTCGGCACACTCATCCTCATCTGGGCGGCGCTCGGGCTCATCGTCACGATCGAGAAGAACTTCAATGTCATCTTCAAAGCGCCACAGGGCAGGCCCTGGCACGTCCGCATCCCGATCTACTGGGCCGTCATCACCCTCGGCCCGGTGCTGGCCTGGGGCAGCTTCTATCTCAGCAACCAGCTCATCCAGGCCGGCTCGGATGTCGCGGTGGTCGGCCCGCTAATCGCCTGGCTCAACCGGTTCATGGCGCTGCTGGTCACCTGGCTGCTGTTCCTCCTGCTGTTCAAGCTCATGCCCAACGCGCGCGTCGCGATGCGGCCGGCGATGATCGGCGCGATGGTGTCCGCGCTCGCCTGGGAAGGCATGAAGGCCGCGCTGCGCTGGTACATCGAGAACGCCGTCATCAGCCAGACCAACTCGGCGTTGTACGGCTCGCTCGCGCTGATCCCGCTGCTGCTGTTCTGGGTGTACGTCACCTGGCTGGTGGTCCTCGCCGGGCTCGAGGTGACACATATCCTGCAGACACTCCCCGCCGGACGCATCGGCCGATCGCCTTTCAGCGCGGCCCGAGGCGGGGGCGGGCGGGCCACGCGCGACCCCTGGCTGGTGATCCCGGTGATGAGCGCCGTGGCCGAGGCGTTCGAGCAGGGCCGGTCGGTCTCGGTGGATCAGATCGCCGAGCGGCTGGACGCCCCGATCAAGCCCGTCGACCGGCTGGTGGACGAGCTGACCCGACGCGGCCTGCTGCACCAGCTCCCCAGCGACGACGGCCCGGCGGGCCTGACCCTCGCCATGCCGCCGAACAAGATCCGCATCGCGGACCTCATCGACACGACCCGCGCGACCGCGGAAGACGCCCCGCTGCCGGGCCACGCGTTGTTGCAGCAGCTCGCCGACGCGCAGAACAAGGCCCTCGCCGACGCGACGCTGGAAGCGCGTTGCCAGCCCTAACCGTCCGTGACAATCATCACACTTTCATAGCGATCCTCACTGCTGTTGATGACTGTGGCCCCGTCATAGGTAGCCGGGCTGACCGCCGGGTCGTAGGTCACTAGGCCGCGCCTTAGTACCCAACGGTCTTCCCCGTCGTCGCGCCAAACAACGTAAGCCCACAAATGTTCAAAATGCACACTGCCAAACGAAAACGCGTACCACTTGATCTGTCCGAGGTTTTCATCGTCTTCAAACAGCCGCCCGCGTATGACCACGTCTTCATCACGCAGAAAGACAGGCATCGAGCCCGACTTCACATAGATCGGGGTATCAACCGATTCGGCTACCTGACTCTCGCAATAGCTCTCGATTCGGTGCTGTGGGATCGCACGCTCGATTGAATGCTCAAACTCTTGGGTTGATCTAATCGGGTCGTCATACCACGCCCAGCGCATCCCATCCCCGCACTCGGTTGTCGCGCTATCCCGCATGCCGGCAACCTGGACCGTCTGCGCATTAATGACATCCACGATAATCTCGGTCAGTACCTCGACCGCCGGGTTGTCGGCTTTCAAATGCTGCGCCTCAGCAAGCGCCAAAAGCGTTTCCCCGTAACGCCGTTCGATTTGCATGCTGCGGGCTAATCGCAATTGCTGCTGAACCATCATGTCCCGATCCTGCTTCGCAGCATCCCACATCTCCACAGCAAGCGGATGAGTAGGGTCGATACATATAGCCAGCTCCAATGCGGCCCAGGACGCTTCGTAGTGGCTTTCCGCTCGCAGTTTGCCCGCCTCATCCAGCAGGCGTGCAATGAATGCTGTATCGGCGGTGGCGGGATCAGCCACCTGTTGCTGCGTCGAACATCCCGCCAGCAGCAGGCTTGCAAGCAGCAAGCCAGCGGACAAAACACGGATCGGCATTATCGTCTCCAGGAAAGTGGTCGGCACGGCAACCGCCCCATCTTCCAGAGACGCCGTACCGCATGCAAGCGTTTTTTCTCAAACGAGACGGTGCAACACACCACCCTCTCACCGGTCAACACCCGCATCCACGCTTCGCCGGTTGTCGTAACGCTGGGCGATCGGCATGCGCCGGCCGAAGCCGAACGCTCGGCCGGTGATCTTCAGGCCCGGCGCGGCCTGTTTGCGCTTGTACTCGTTCAGATCGATCAGCCGTACGATGCGTAGGACGGTCTCCGCGTCGCAATCCATCTGCTCGATGATCTGTTTGGCCGTCTGCTCCCGCTCGACGTAGCGCTCGATGATCTCGTCCAGCACGTCGTACGGCGGGAGCGAGTCCTGGTCGGTCTGGTCGGGGCGCAGCTCGGCGCTGGGCGGCTTGGTGATCGTGTCCCCGGGGATCGTCGGGCCGTTGAATTGTTGATACAGGGGGCAGTCCGGGGTATTCATCCACCGCGCAAGGTCGTAGACCATCGTCTTGGGCACGTCCGAGAGGACGGAGAACCCGCCGCACATGTCGCCGTAGAGCGTGCAGTAGCCCACGGCCAGCTCGCTCTTGTTCCCGGTCGTCACGAGCATCGCGCCGAACTTGTTGCTCAACGCCATCATGATGTTGCCGCGGACGCGGGCCTGGATGTTTTCTTCGGTGACGTCTTCCGGCAGGCCGGCGAAGACGCCGGACAGCATCGCCTCCATCGCCGCGTGGGCCGGCTCGATCGGGATGACGTCGAACGTGATCCCCAGGTTCTCCGCGAGCTGCCGGGCGTCGTCCACGCTGCCGCCGCTGGAGTAGCGCGACGGCATGCCGAAGCCGCGCACGTTCGCCGCGCCCAGCGCATCGACCGCGACGGCACACGACACGGCCGAGTCGATCCCGCCGGACAGCCCGAGCACGACCCGCTCGAACCCGCACTTGCGGCAGTAGTCGCGCAGCCCCAGCACCAGCGCGGCGTAGACCGACGCCAGCCCCTCGCGCGGCGACTCGATCCGCGCCACCTCTGACGCGCCGTGCCCCGCCCCGGCCTTCCCGTCGCCACCGTCGGCCGAGCCCGCGAGCGGCACGTCGGCGACGAGCAGGTCGGGCTCGAAATCTTTGGCGTGCGCGAGGAGCTGGCCGGCCGCGTCGAACACGCAGGAGTTGCCGTCGAACACCAGCTCGTCGTTCCCGCCGACCTGGTTGCAGTACGCCAGCGGCAGCCCGTAGCGCTTCGCGACCTGGCTCATCAGCTTCAGCCGGAACGCGTGCTTGCGGAGGATGTACGGCGACGCGGAGCAGTTCACAAAGAGCTGCGCCCCGAGCCGGGCCAGCTCGTCGATCGGGTTGTCGTGATACAGGCGTCGGCTGAAGGCGTGCTCGTCGTTCCAGAGGTCCTCGCAGATGCTGATGCCCAGCCGGGCCCCGGCGAGGTCGGCGAGGTCGACGCGCGGGCCCGGCTCGAAGTACCGCCGCTCGTCGAAGACGTCGTAGGTCGGCAGCAGGTGCTTGCGGTGGTAGCCCGCGACCCGGCCCGCGACGCAGAGGGCCGCGGCGTTATGGAGGGTCCGGCCGGTCTCGTGCTCCGAGGGGATCGGCAGCCCGATAACCGCGGCGATGTCGCGGCACTCCTCGGCGAGCTGGTGGACGACGGCGACGCACTCCTCGACGACGGCCGGCTTCAAGAGCAGGTCCTTGGGCGGGTAGCCGATAATCGCCAGCTCCGGGAACGCGCAGAGCGCCGCCCCCGCGTCACGGGCCCGGAGGAGGGCGTCGCGGATCAATTCGGCGTTCCCCGCGATGTCGCCGACGGTCGGGTTGAGCTGGGCGAGCGCGAGTTTCATCCCGGTTATCATTTATCCTGGTCGGTGAAATCTACGACTACATTCTAGGGCTTTGCCCCCACCGCGACGACACGACGACCCGTCCACCGGCCGGCCGCGTATGACCCGAGGCGAAACACTACCCGAGCCCACGCAATGAAACGAATCTTCCCCTTCCTCGCGGCCTCCTGCTGCACCGTCCTCATCGCCGGCTGCAACCCGACCCCGCGGACGACCTTCGACCCGAAGCAGGAACGCATCAACAACCTGCTCAGCGAGGCCCACGACTTCCGCGAACAGGGGCTGACCGACTCGGCCTTCGCGGCCTTCGGCCTCGCGCTCGAAGAGAACCCGCGCATCGTCGAGGCCCACCTGGGCATCGGGGACATCTACAAGGAACGCGGCGACTACGAACGCGCGTCGTTCCGCTACGAGATGGCCGCCGCGATCGACATCAACAACTACGACGCGCACTTCAACCTCGGCGTCTGCAAGCAGGTGCTCGGCGACCTGCCCGTCGCGATCCGCAGCTACCTCCGGGCCCTGGCGATCGAGCCGGACTCGGGCGAGGCGAACAGCGGGCTGGCGTCGGCCTACCTCCAGGACAACAAGGCCGGGCTCGCGCTCGCCTACGCCGAACGCGCCGCGGACCTTTCCCCCGAGTCCTACGGGGCGTGGGCGAACCTGGGCTTCATCTACATCCGCATGGACCGCTACGAGGACGCGATCGACGCGCTGCGCGCCGCGACCGAGTTGGCCGGCAACGACGACGAGGCGGCGCGTGTGATGCTCGGCCTGGCCGACGCGCACATCCGTCTGGGCAACTACACCCGCGCGATCAACGTGCTCCAGTCCGTACTCCGCACCGCGCCGACCTCGACCGCACACGAGCGTATGGGCGTGGCGATGTTCAAGCTCCGCCGGTACGACCAGGCGCTGGAGAACTTCAAGCAGGCCGTCGACCTGGACGCCTCCGACACCGCCGCGCTCAACGGGCTCGGCGTCGCGTACATGACGCTCTACATCGAGGGCAAGCGCGAGAACATCTGGCAACGCGACCAGGCCAAGCGGGCCTGGAACCAGTCGCTGGAGCTGAACCCCGAGCAGCCCGCGATCGTCGAGCTCCTCGCGCGGTATGAAGACATCTGAGCGCGGCGGTATCCACACGAACCCGTGAAGCCCACGCTCGGCGAGCGTGGGCTTCTTGCGTGTCCGCTACCATGCGGCGCATGCGTGGGACGATGGAAGACTGGCAACGCGTCGCGTCGGACGGCACCCTGCTGGATCGTGCAGCCGAGGCCGAGGCGGGCGGGATCAATGAAATCGCTCGCCTGCGCGGTGCCTACGACGAAACCACCGCCGCCGTCGCGATCGAGCTGGTCAAGGCGCGTGGCAGGGCCGCCACGAAGTTCGGCGGCCGTGCGTCGGGGATGGTCGCCGACGTGCAGGGCGTCGAACAGGCGAGCGGGTCCACCGTCGCGTGTTACAAGGCGCAACGCATGCGTGACGCGTTGGGCGAGGGCGCGGCCGTCGCGGACCTGTGCTGCGGGATCGGCGGGGACACCCTCGCGTTGTGTGATGTGGGGCTGGCGGTCACGGCTGTGGACCGCGAGCCGGTCCGCGCGTGGATGGCTCGGCAGAACAGCGGGCAGCGCGCCGAAGCGGTGTGCATGGATGTCGCCGACTGGGGACACGGTTGGCCCGCGGGTGCGCACAGCGCCATCCACATCGACCCCACCCGGCGGGACGAAGGCACGGGCCGACGCGCCTGGCGGCTCGACGCGCTACGCCCCCGGCCCGACGTGCTCACGCGACTCATCACACCGGCCGGGGAACTCGGCGCTGCCGTGAAGCTCAGTCCGGGCGTCGATCTGTCGGCCCTCGATGAGCTCGCGGGCGGCGCGCCGCATGGCGTGGAGTTCATCGCCGAGGACAGCCGGCTCGTTCAGGCCGTGCTCTGGACCGGGAGACTGCGGCAGGCCGAGCGCGGCGCGACGCTGATCGCACACGGCCAAACGCACACGCTGACCGGCCCGCCCAGCACGGCGCCGACCGGATCGATCCAGCGCTACCTCTACGCTGTGCATCCCGCCGTCGAACGCGCGGGGCTGGTCCACCTGCTCGCGGGGGAACACGATGCGCCGCTGATCCACCCGAAGCTCGGCCTGCTGTCGCGCGACACGCCAACCGAATCGCCCTGGCTCACGGGGTTCGAACTCCTGGCTGAGCTGCCGTGGCGGCCGAAGAAGGTCCGGCGGTGGCTGAACGAACACAATGCGGGCATCGTCGAGGTCAAGACACGCGGCAAGGCCGTGGACCCCGACACGACGGCTAAACAACTGCGCGGCAAAGGCGACACGCCCTACACCGTGTTTATCCTTCGGTTTGATGTGCGGGTGGTGGCGCTGGTGTGTCGGCGACTAGCGTTATGATAGTACGGCATGGAAGTTGTTTCTCCCGATCTATGCGGGATACAGCAGCCGGTTTACCCTGTTGGGGTCAACCGGTCACTCGTGGACCTCTGTAAATCAAGGGACTTGACATACATCAGTTTTGTTGAAGATGGGCTGGGACCGGCACGCGGTGTCCCGTTGCGACTCACCTCTGGTCGCTACGCCGCGTTGTATGAAAACCTCACTCAATCCGAATGCAATGGACCTGTCACTTACATCGTGGTATCTGATGATCTCGCCTACTGTGAAATCGATACGATCGAAGTCCTACGATTCCTTTGCACGGACATCGACAGTATCATCGTCTGTCACAGATATCTAATGCCAACCTTGGCGACCCTGATGAGGACCGACGACAACGGTATTGAGTATGAAGTCAGGACCGCTATACCACTATGGGAAGCGGCACTGCTTTCAGACCGCTACGCACAATCCGGTCATAGACAACTTTATTGGATCAAAAGGCAGCTAAGATAAGCTGATCAGATCGGTCTCGTCGAAATCTGCTTGCCGAGCCACGTTGTAAGCGATTGTTTTACTCGAAAGCCGACTGTATCGAGCATGCCGTTTTGCCAACAATGCCGCATAGCACCTCGCCAGCGCTGCGTCTTGAGCTTCCCCTGGTACGGGTTGATAGCCGCCCTGCCACAGCACGGGCTTGGGCTCGCGCAGGTATAGCTCGACCATCTGCTCTCGCACGGATTCGGGTGCGTCGAAGTAGATCACATGGGTCTCATGCCTGAGCCGGTCGAGCGTGGTATCGCCGGTGTAGATCACGCTGCCGGTCGTGTCGAGCACGACGCCGCGGTCGGCCGGCTGCGTCGCGGCGGTGTCGAGGGCTTCGGCGGTCACCGCGCGTTCGAGTTCGAGGTACCGCGTCTCGCGCTCGGCGTAGCCGGGCGTCCAGGGCATGCCCATCCACCGGCCGACGGCGTGGACGGGGTCCTCGTTGTCGGCGACCTCGATGAGCTCGCCCAAACGCTCGGCGATCATCGCGTCACAGTCCAGGTGCAGCCAGCCGCGCTGCGCGAGCCGCCGCGCCCAGTAGGACTTGCCGATGCCGGACATACCGATGAAGGCGAGGTGCATAGGGTCTCGCGGTCGGGGCCTACTCCACCGTCATCACGCCGGCGCCGAAGGTGAAGCCGCCGCCGAAGGCGCAGACGCCGATCGTGTCGCCCTTCTCGAAGCGCTCGTAGGACTTGCAGATCGACAGCGGGATGGAGGACGACGACGTGTTGCCGTGCGTCGAGAGCAGGTCGACGACCTTCTCCGGCGGGACCTTGAGCCGGGCGCGCACGGCCTCGGCGATGCGGCTGTTGGCCTGGTGCGGGACCAGCCAGTCGACTTGGTTGATCGGCAGGCCGGACTCCTCGAACGCCTGCTTGACCATCTTCGTCATCGCGCGGACGGCCTCGGCGAAGACCTTCTGCCCGTCCATGTGCACGTGGCTGCGGCCCTCGAACCCGACGGTGAGGACGTTGCCCTTGTCGGCCTTGCCGGACAGGACGGGCCGACGCATGACCAGGCACCGGCCGCTGTCGGAGCAGACCGAGTCGCTGGTCGTGCCACGGACGACGGTCGCGCTCGCGGCGTCGCCGAAGAGGATCGCGGTGCCGAAGTCGTTGGGATCGACGACGCGGGAGAGCGCCTCGGTCGTGACGACGAGGACGGCCTTGTGTGGCTGCGTAAGGATGGTGTGGTAGGCGGTGTCTAGCGCGTAGAGCCAGCCGGAGCACGCGGCGTTGACGTCGTAGACCATCAGCTCGTGCTTCGCCTCCGGGTCCAGCTCGCGGAGGATCATGCAGGCCATGGACGGCGTGTTCATCGGCGGGGTCGTCGTGTGGCAGACGATGCCGGTGAGGTCGTCGAGGGTAAGCCCCTCGGCCTCGAGCGCCTTGCGTGCGGCGTCGGCACCGATGGAGACGGCGGTCTGGTCGGGCGCGAGGATCGGGCGGGACTCGATCCCGGTGCGCTTGATGATGTCGTCGCTGGTCCACTCGGGGAAGCGGCGCTCGAACAGCGTGTTGGTCAGCCGGTCGCGGCCCTCGGCGATGTGGATCGGTGAGAGGTAGATCTTCACCCGGCTGCCGACGGCGTCGGTCAGCTCGCGGTCTCTGGAGGTGACTGGCGCGGCGGGGCTGTTGATCTCGGGGTGGCCCAGGTCCTCGCGGGTCTGACGCTTCATCACGCGCTGCCCGGGCTCGGCCTGCTCGGTGCGGATCTTCAGGATCGGCGTGCCGACGTCGACCGTCTGCTCCTCCTCGACCATGAGCTCCGTGACCGTGCCGTCGTAACGCGAGTTGATCTCGAAGACGGCCTTGTCGGCCTCGGCCTCGGCGAGGAGCTGGCCGGACTTCACCGTGTCCCCAACCGCCACCTTCCAGGCGCTGATCGTCACCGACTGGTCCGCGGGGCTGGAGCCCTCGGCCTCCACGATCTCGGTCAGCCCATCGTCGTCGGTGTGATGCGTTTCGGGCCAGCGGATGCTCAGCCCCAGCAGCTCGCAGGCGATGGTCAGCGTCCGGCGGTAGCTGGGGAGGACCTCGAGCTGGTTCGTGTAGTTGTACGGCGTCCACGTGTCGCTTCGGGTGACGCGTTTGGCCTTGATCTCATGGCCGAGCGTCTCGAGCACGGTGGCGAGGATCTCCGCGCCGAAGCCGAGCGTGAGGTTGTCTTCGTGGACTACGAGCAGCTTGCCGGTCTTGCGTGCGCTGGCGATGACCGTGTCGCGGTCCCAGGGCGAGATGCAGCGCAGGTCGATGAGCTCGACGCCGAAGCCCGCGGCATCAAGTTTCTCGGCGACGCCCATGCCGATGGTGACGGTGCTGCCCCAGGCGACGAGGGTGAGGTCGTTGCCCTTGCGGAGGATGCGCGCGCTGCCGACGGGCGCGAGGTGCTTATCAACGTCTTTGGACGTGAGTTTCCAGGGAGCGCGGTCGTTGAGGCAGACCTTGGGGTAGAGGAACACGGTGGGCCGGCCCGACTCGAACGCGGCGTTGAGCATGGCCGCGGCGTCGGAGGCGGAGCTTGGCATCATGACGTCGATGCCGGGCATGTGCGCGACGATCGACTCGAGGGTCTGGCTGTGGAACGGCCCGAGCCCGGGGCGGTAGGCGCCGCAGGTGATCATCAGGATGAGCGGGCACTCGAACTGGCCGTTGCTGCGCCAGAACATCGTGCCGACCTCGGACATCAATTGGCCGATGCCGGTCGGCAGGAAGTCGGCGAACTGGATAAACCCGACGGGCCGGCCGCCGGCGATGGCCCGGCCGATGCTGGTGCCGATGATGGTCGACTCGGCGAGCGGCGCGTTGGTGACCCGGCCGGGGAACTTCGTCGACAGCCCCTTGGTGACGCCGAAGACGTCGCCCTTGGGGTCCTCGATGTCCTGGCCCAGCAGGGTGACGCGTTCGTCGGCGGCGAGGCGGTGGGCGAGGACGCCGCGCATCGCCTCAATCATAGTGATGGCGTCGGGGTTCTCGTGGGCGGTGGGGTCGGCGCTGCCGAGGTACTCGTGCTGCTTCGCGTTGGCGGGGAGCAGGTGGTCGGGCAGGTCGCGGCTGGCGGTGTGGCAGGCGACCGGGTCACCGATACGACGGGCGCGCTCCGCGGCGGCACGGCAGTCGCGCTCGACCTCTTCATCGATCGTGTCCAGGTCCGCGGCGCTGAGCCCGTGCGCGACCAGGGCCTTACGCATGTTCAGCACCGGGTCGCTTTCGGCCCGGACGCGGTCGATCTCGCCGTCCATCCGGTAGATGCGCTGGTCGTCGGCGTTGGAGTGGCTGCACAGCCGCTCGACGTGCATCACGGCGAGGCGCGGGCCGCGGGTCGTGCGGACCTCGTCCACCAGCGCGCCGATGCGGGGCACGTCCTGGAGGATGTCCGTGCCATCGAAATGGTGGACGTCCAGCCCGAAGAACCGGTCGTTCTCGCAGCCGGGCAGGTTGTAGAACGTCTTGCCGGCGGTCTGCGTGGAGATAGCCAGGCCGTTGTCCTGGACCCAGAACAGCACGGGCAGGTTCTCGCGGACGGCCTGGGCGATGGCCTCCATGACCTCGCCCTGCTGGGTCGTGCCGTCGCCCAGCCCGCAGAGGACGATGGGCCGGCCGGGCTGGTCCTTGACCTGCATGGCAATGCCGCAGGCCTGCAACGCGTTGTTGCCAACGGGGATGACGGTGCTGGGCAGGTTCAGGGTGTTGTCGGCGAGGAAGCAGGCCATCTGTCGGCCCGCGGCGTAGTTGCCGGCATTGGACAGGAGCGAGTCGAACCAGGCCTGGGTCTGGACCCCACGGGCGAGCATGAGCGCCTTGTCGCGGTAGTGCGGGTGCAGCCAGTCCTCGGGCGTGAAGAAGAGGTTGAGCGCCGCGGCGGCCTCGTGCCCGGTGCCGGCGATGTGGAAGAAGCCCTCGCCGGCGGCGCAGAGCTCCTGCTCGATGCGGTCGACGGTGCGGGCGGCGCGCATCGCGCGGTAGACGTCGGCGAGGCGGTCGTGGGAGATGGCGTCGAGCCCGGCCGGGTCGGGCCGGGCGGCGCGCTGGGTCTTGAGCAGGTCGGGCTGGGTGGTCATCCGTGCCCTTTCGTAAGCCGGCGGCGCGGGACGGGGCCGGTCGCCGGCCGGCGGTGTTTGCGTCGGGGTCGGGGCCTCATGCCCCGCTTACACAACCCCACAGGGTAGCCGATCCGACCCCCGATCGCACCCGAAACCGGCTATTCGTTCGCGAGCTGTTTGGCATCGACCGCGACCAGCCGGTCCAGGCGAGCCCGGGCTTCGCGGACGGCCTGCCGGCGGGTCTCACCCCGGCCGGCGATCCGCGCGGTGCTCGAGGCGATCGCGCACCACTTGCGGTAGTCGCTCAGGTCGGCGGTATCCGACACGCCGGCCAGCGTCTGCAGGTACAGGTCGCGCAGCCCGCGCTGCTCGCGGTACCAGCCCGCGCGGACCCGGCGGACGACCTGCAGCCGGGCCAGCAGCCGCAGCGACCGCTCGCCGAGCGTCAGCGTGAACGCGATGTGTCGCTTGAAGATGTCGAACTCCGGGCGGACCACGTGCAGGTAGCTGACCTTGTCACCGCGTTCGAGCGCGATGTTCAGCCGACGCCGGTCCCGCCGGTACCGCAGCGGCGAGGTCAGAAGCGACGCCAGGTAGACCTCGTCGGGGACGACCATCACGCGTGCGGCGCTGTCGATGCCGCGGCGGGTCAGCTCGTAGTGACGTTCGGGCTGGTCGTGGTCCAGCAGCAGGCCGACGGCCTCGCAGTACCGCCGAGCGTACGCGACGCCGCCGCGCTTGCCGCCCCAGACGGCGCAGCGGTGCGCGGCGTGGACCAGACGGGTTCGGACGGCCGGGTCCAGCGGGGCGCAGCGTTCGAGCAGCGGCGCGACCAGGCCGTGGAACTCGCGCGACACACTCGGGCCGCTGCGCCCGCCGTACTGCTGGGCGAGGTCCTCGGTCACGGACTCCAGCAGCGTCTCGGGGCTTTCCTCGTCGACCGACAGGCACCGGTCCGCGAAGCCGGGGTCGACCGCGAGCTTTCGGCCGACGTCGATCGCCTGCCGGCAGCGGAGGTCGTTGCGGCCAAGCACCCGCCGGGTCGCGGCGTCGACGGCCTGGCGGTTCAGCGGGACCAGCCCGAGCTGCAGGGCCGCGCCCATGATCAGCCACGACGCGAACCGCCGGTGGCCCCACAGGTACTCGCTCAGCTCGGCGGCGGGCATCGCGAGCCCGCCGCTCGGCCGGGTGCGGCTCGATAGAGCGCGGTGCAGCGTGTCGGTATTCGCCGCGGGCCGACCGGCCTTGAGCTCCGCGAGGGTCGGCAGCGCGGCGGTGTCCACCACCGCCGAGGTCCGCCCCGCGCCGCCGACGGCCAGCAGCGCCGCGACCGACTCGCGTGCATCGGTCCCCAGCACCAGGTCCGTGGAGCCGGGCGTTGGCGCCGACGAGGACATCGCTCGTGTCGATCGGCCCGGCGAGCCGGCGACCGTCAGCTCCTGCTCGCGCGGCCGGCTGCTGAACACCACGTCCGCCCGCCCGCCCGTGCTCGCCAGGGACAGCGTGTCGGTGCGCGAGCCGCGCACCTGGTAGCCCATCGCCGTGCCCGCCTCGGTCAGCAGGTCCAGCAGCAGGTCCATCCCCGCCAGCGCGACCCCCGCCACGCTCGCCCGCCAGACCTCCTGCTCGGCGTGGACCGGCCGGGGCAGCGCGGGCAGGTCGGCCAACTCCGACTCGTCGAGCCGGCTGCGCTCCGGACCCGTGCGGACCACCGTCGCCAGCCCGAGCGACGGGTTCGCCAGCGCCTTGAGCATCGGCTTGCCGGCCCAGCCCCAGGACACGCTGGTCATCCACCCGCCGGTCTCGCCCGGCGCGGGCTCCAGCCCCAAAGGCCCCAGGTGCAGGCGCTGGGCCGGGCCCAACGGCCAGACCTCCGGGCAAAGCACCAGCTGCTGCTGGACCGGGTTGTGGCTGTGCTCGATCCACTCGCGCTGTGTCTCGCGCGCCGCCTCTGCCAGCGCACGCGGGCCGAAGCGGCGGCGGGCCAGCACAACGTGGACACCGCGCCCCACCAGCGAGCGTTCGAGCAGCCGGCGGAGGCGCGGTCGGTCTGTGGGGTCGATCTCGCCGATGCTGATGCCGTGGTGGATGCCGTCGGCCGAAAGCGCCGAGAGCATCGCCTGCACGTCCAGCACCCCCGGGGCGGGCCGACGCCTGAACCGTCGGCGGCGGCGCTTGCGTTTGCGCAGCGTAGCCGGGTCTTCGGTGTGGATGATGAACGTGATGTCGCGAGCGCCGCGCGACGCGTTGGCGATGGAGGCGTAGCCGTTGGCGAAGAAGTCCCGGCCGGACATCACCACGACCGGGCGCAGGTCGTCGCGTGCGCCCGCGCCGTGCGCCGCGCCGCCCGCGACCGTGCCGGGCACCAGCGTCTCGGTGACCGCCGCGCCCTCGTCGGCGACCAGCGCGCGGGACTGGTCGTCCAGCGCGCCGTAGAGCACCAGGTCGAGCGGGCCCCGGCCGTGCTGCTCGGACATGTACTGCGCATCGGTCAGGTCCTGGCGCAGACGACCGAGCACCGCCGCGACATCGACCAGCGCGCTGCCCGGCGGCGGGAGCACGTCGCGCATGGTCTCGTCCGTGCCCTCCGCGGCGGCGCGCACCTGCCGCTGCAGTGCGTCGAGCGCGCCATCCAGCACCTCCCGCGGCACCGCCGGGTGCCCGCTCAGGTGCGGCGCCAACCCCATCAGCACCGCGCCGGGCGACGCGTCAGAAGACTCCAGCAGTGCGCCGAGCTTCGCCTGAACCGGTTCGCCGGCACGGCGTTGCAACGCCGCCGCCACTGCTCGGTACAACCCGCCTTCGCGGTGGTCCACGACCCACAACGCCCGGCAGTCCCGCGCGTGGCGCGACAGCAGTTCGGTGTCCAGCGGGCCCGCCATCCCCAGCCGGAGGATCGGCAGCCGACCGATCAGCCCCAGCTCGCTGATGACCTGCCGCAGACGCGCGTAACCCACCCCGCCCGCGATCAGCCCGAGCGGCAACGCCTCGTCCCGGCCCGGCGGGTTCACGATCGTGTTGACCGAATGCTCACGCGCCAGCGCGACCAGCCGCTCGCTCTGTACCTGCTCGCTCGGCCGGGCGGACGAGACCCCCGAAGACGACGAACGGCCACCGGTCGGCCCGCATGCGACGGTCGCAAACCCGTCCCACAATTCTCCGGCCAGCCCCATCGCCGACCACCCCCCCGCGAGCCCCGCCGACTGCAGCGCGACCGCGAACCACGGGATGACCTCCCCGTGCAGCGCCGGCTCAAACACCGCCACGCCGCCCGCGCCCCACGCCTCACACGCCCGCCGACCCTCCGGCGTATCCACCGGCCCCGCCACCAGCACCACCGCCCCCCGCGTCTCGTCCGGCTCCCCGCCGCCCCCCAGCGACAGCCAGCCCGCCTCCGGCACCGACTTCGCCTCCAGCAGCAGCAGCCCGCGGCGCCCGGCCACCACCGCGCCGCGCGCCGCCGCCAACGCGTGCACGCTGTCGGGCAGCACCAACGCCTCCACCCCCTGGTCCGCCAGCCAGCCGCGGTGGCCCTCGATCAGCTCCGCCGCCGACTCGGGCGCGCCGATCCGTGCGGTGATTACCACGTCGCAACCGGCCGACAACGCCGCGCGCAGCAGCATCTTCGGCGTCGTCAGCAGCGCCTGACCCTGCGTCTGGACCAGCCCGGTATCGGGGGGTGTCTCGTTCGTCATCGGCGGTGCCGGACTCCCATGCGCGGCCCGCCCCACGCCTCGGCCGCGCCGCTATCATCGGCCCCCCTACCGGGATGAGCAAACCAACGCACACGCCCGCCATCCGCCTGCCGCCGTTCATGCCTACACCCGACGCACAACCCATCCCGCACCCCGCGCCCGACGACGCGCGGATCGTGGTCGCCGGCTTCGGCCTGGTCACGCCGTTGGGGGACGGGGCCTGGCCGACCTACCGCTCGCTGCTGGCGGGCCGGTCGATCAGCGACCGTGCCCATGCGTTGCCCGGGGGGCTGCGCCCCGCGGAGTGGGTCGCGGCGCTGGGCGGGGTCTCGGCGGTGCGCCACAGCGCGGTCGACCCGGCGGTCGAGCTGGCGGAGCGCGCGGCGCGCGAGGCCGCCGCGATGGCGGGCCGGCCGGTCGCGGGTCTGCCGATGATGCTGGGCACGAGCAAGGGTGCGGTCGCGCAGGTGTCCACACAACTGGGCATGGGCAAGCCGCTCGATGAGGCCGGCCAACATACCCTCGCGCTCGGGCCGCACGGCTACCTCGCGCATACGCTCGCCAGGCGGTTAGGCACGCGGCCGCGCGGCCACAGCGTCGCCGCCTGCGCCTCCGGGCTCACGGCGTTAGACACCGCCCGCCGCCGGCTCGCGGCTGCGCCCGACGGCGCGGGCAACGACTGGATGCTGGTCCTCAGCGCCGACGCCGCGCTCACCCCCGCGTTTGTGCACAGCTACCTCCGCCTGGGCGTCCTCGCCGAGCCCTCCGCCGACAGCTACCGCGAACGCCCGCTGGACGAACGCCGGGTCGGCTTCATGCTCAGCGAGATGGGCGTGGCCGTCCTGCTCCGCCGGCTCCCACGCGGCCAAGCCCCCGCGCCCGGCGAAACCGAGCTCCTCGACACCGCCACCGCCTGCGAGGCCACCGACCTGCTGCGCCCCAGCGACCACATGGACGCGCTCCGATACGTCGCCGGCCGGCTCTTCGCCTCGGCTAAGGCACACGGCCGCCGCATCGATGTCATGCACCCCCACGCCCCGGGCACCCCCGACCACGACCCGCGGGAGCTGAGCGCCCTCCTCCAGACGCTCAGCAACTCCCACGGGCCCGGCACGCACGGCTCCCCACCGGTCGGCCTGTACGCCTGCAAAGGCGCACTCGGTCACGCGCTGGGCGCTTCGGGCCTGGCTTCCCTCGTCCTCGCGCTCCTCGCGCTGCGGACGGGCAAGCTCCCCCCCATGCCCTGGCTGGACCAGCCGATCGACCTGAACGGCGCAGCCGCCTCCCTTCGACCCGCCGCGTGCGACGACGCAGGCACGCACGCCGTCTTCGCCGCGGGCTTCGGCGGCCATACCGCCGGGGCGCTCCTCCACAGGCGCCCGAGGGGATGACCCTGCAGGGCACACGCCGTCGCGTGCCCCGATCCCCTGATCAAAAAAGAAAAACGGCGGGGTGCTCCTCCTTCACGTGGATCGCTCCACACACCCCGCCGCGTTCGAACGCAACGGACTCACTCGCCCGGGTCGGGCGTCGCCTGGCCTTCCTCCCGGAGCCGGGCCTCGCCCTCCGAGTGGTCCGATTCCTCCACTGAAACATCCCCCCCGCGGTCGACTTCCTCCGCTCGCCCCTGGGTCGGATACATATCCCCCAGACGGATATACCCAAACACCGCGACCCCGACCGCGGCCATCACTGCGAAGAAGGTAAAACGATCTCGGGCTACCGACATGCGGCACGTACTCCTGAGAAACAAGCGGTGGCCCAAGAAAGGCCACCCGATAGGACACAAAGCACACCGGCATCAGGCCGGCCTTGTCTCTCTCGCAACCCTATTGTGCGTGCCCGACCCGCAAGGGTCAAGCCCTTTTCAACAGGTTAACCGCTTAGAAAACAGACATTTTTGAGCGCCCCGTGTCAAGCTGGCGAAGATAGCCGCTCCCGCAAGCCCGCCCACCGAGGCGCAGCGCAGCCAGAGGCATGACGATGCAGCAAGAACTCTTCCGGGGCTAGTCCCGCCGCATCAGGATCGTCGCGTCGTGCCCGTGCGGGAAATAGTCCTGCCGCAGCACCACCCGCGGGGTCTGCTCGAACGCCCACGCCAGCAGCGCCAGCGTCGGCAGCCGGCGGGACGGGGGCTTCTGCGGCTCGGCCTCGGGCGACACCCGGTCCGACAGGAAGTTGAAGATCAACGCCTCCCCCGCCGCCGACCACGCGTGCTCAAGCACCCGCAACACCGTCGCGTCCTCCATCGTGTTCAGCGTCCCCGAGATCGCCACCACCTGCGGGTCGCCGATCGCCAGCAGCCCCGGGTCCGCCACGAAATCCCCCGCGTGGAACTCGGCCCCCCCCAGCCCCCGCCGGTTCGCAAAGTCCACCACCCCCGGCAGCCCGTCCACCCCGACAAACCGCGCGTACCGCTGGTCCTGCTCCAACAGATACGCCGCAAAGTCCCCCCGGCTGCACCCCGCGTCCAGCACCCGCTTGCCGGTGAAGAACACCAGCTCGGTAAACACCCGGAACCGCAGCCGCTGCGTCCGCTCGTTCGCCCACAGCGTCACCTTCACATCCGAGCCGTGCTCCTTCTGCGCTTCTACATACGGGCCAAGATACGACTCGGGGTCCTGTATCGTCATGGCCGTATCGTAGCCCACACGCCCCAACTCAACCCAACCACCGCCCCGACCACACCTCCCCACCACACCCGGACCACGCACGCAACACCCCCCAGCCACCCCCGCACGGCCCACCCGATCGCACCTCGATCCAACGCCCCCTTACGCCGCGCGACGCTCCAATGCCTCCGCACCCCGCACAACAGACCCGACGACCCGCCCCGCCTCGTCCGCCCCGTCTTCGTGCGTCCGACCAAAATCCCCCGGGAAGTTCAGATACGCCCCCGGCCCGAACGCGTCCCACGCTGCGCGGTCGTACGCCCGCGCCGCCTCCGCTTCGTCCTCAAAGTATCCGCTCGCCAACTTCTTACCCCCCTTGCTCAGTTGCATCCGCCACCGCCCAACCCGCTTCACATAGCTCACCCCCTTAAACCGTGACGAATACACCCGCCCGCTGACCGACCCCATCTTCCGGTTCCGCACCACCGCCTCCGCATCGGTCCGCACCTCAAGGTTCGACCGCCGGCAGTCCAACGGGTCACGATTCCGATGGATCACCCGCAGCCCCGGTTCCTCCACCCCCATGATCAACCGGTGCAGCGGGGCCGTCGTCTCACCCACCGAGTACGTCACAAACCCCCCATACAACCCGCCCGACGCCCACCCCAGCCGACGCCCCGCCACCAGCCCCAGGTCCTCCCCATCGATCAGCACCTCACGAAGCGGGTCCCGCCGGCGTCGAAAGCTCCGCGCCAACGGCAACAACCAACACCCCTCAAACCCCGCCCCCGGCTGACCCCCCGGATGACTCCCCGCCTCCCCCGGCTTACCCCGCGGGTCCAGCCGCGGCCGCCCCTCCTCCAACAACGCCTCCACCACCCCCGCCAACGCCACCGGGTCATACCACCGCGGCCCGCGCTCCCCCGCCCGCTCCCCGCGCGGGACCCACCCCAGCCGCACCCAATCCTTCCACACCTGCGCCGACACCCCGAACATCGCCCGCGCCTGAGCCGTCGTCACCCGTTCCGCCGGGCCATTCTCGTGTCCTATCTTGCCACGCGATGGATCCCACCCCACCC
This sequence comes from Phycisphaerae bacterium, assembly GCA_030425705.1. Taxonomy (GTDB): domain Bacteria; phylum Planctomycetota; class Phycisphaerae; order Phycisphaerales; family Phycisphaeraceae; genus JAHQVV01. Next base: position 275,394 of record JAUHZU010000001.1, on the reverse strand, counting down.
CCCGATACGCCGAAGTCGTCTGCCGTGCCATACCCAAGCTCCCGAAAGGAAAACACCGAACCACCCGCAACCACCACGGGCCACCCCCCCTATCGACGCCCCCCTACCGCCCGCTTGGATGCAGCAGTGCAACGGGATAATCGGACGTAGACCGCCCACAGCAATTGCAATCACCCACGCTTGGGAGAAATCGTAGGTCTTTTCTCACCCTTGACTGTGTACACCGATACGGGGTTTGTTATCCTAGACCTTCATGAAGCAGACTCCCCATTCCGGTGGAAGTGTGTATTTCGATCTGGCGGCACTCCGGGCCGAGCATCGATCGCTAACACGCTGGCAACTCTTTAAGACAGTGTTCTCCCGATCTGCGTGGCCCTGGCGTCTTGCTTTGAGTCTCTCGGGTATCTCTCTATTGGTTACACCGATCACGCTTGAAGTGCTTTTCGGTGCGCCCGGGATACGCGGTCACTGGTTCGGCGGTGCGATGGGCGCTTCAATCACCGTACTCATTGCTATTCTCAATCTGGCAGCACATGCTGCATTGAAAGATCGGCTGCCCCCCGATGCCAGAAGGTGCCTGCCTCTCGAATTGCACCTCCGCACACTCCGCTACCTGTTTTTCCGAGAGCGAGTAGAACAGGTCATCCGTAGTTCGTCAGATCATTTCACTGCTTTATGCAGCATCGATCAACAAGAGCGCGACCTTGATGAGTTCGCCCTTACTCGGCACCCCATCTACATTCTCCTTTTGTTTGCCGTGCTCACGCTGATCAGTTCCGCGACAGGGCACTTCCCGATCTGGACCAACGGCGTAGGAATTTTCCTGGCGATAGCTATCGGCTTTTTGTTTTTGATATGGATGCTCAGCCGTAGATTCATCGCGGCGTTGTTCCTGATCCCTAGCTATCGCAAGCGAGAATTCAGTCTGTTTTTGAAGCTGCTCGCGGCCGACGCTACACCAACCAAATAACTCCCTTCCTCCTCTTCCCTTCCTCAGAAAGGTCCATCATGCCCGTCAAGCACACTCCCACGTACATCATCCAAAAGGGCACCAAAGGCGGCACAACCGGCTGCGGTGTAGACTTGTTTTAAGTCTGGGCAGATTCCCCGTTGGTTCTGGGCTTTTCACATCCTTTGGTTGTTCGGGGATAGTCAAGTTTGGCCGTTTGAAGTTCAAGTAGCGCGACACTGCGGGTCGTCCTAAACAACATTGGTTCGAGATATCCAAAATATGGCACAAACGCAAGACGATTTACTTGAAAAAGTCGCTCGAATCGGCCAGCAAGCTTTAAACGGCCCGCCCTTGATTATCTTGGGAAGTGGCGCGTCAATGGCACACGGCGTTGGAGGCATGGGTGAGCTAGGCAAACACCTTGCAACAACTGTAACTCCGAATCCAACAGACAAGGATATATGGTCCCGATTCAGAAAAGAATTGTCGACTATACAGAATTTAGAAGTAGCCTTGCAAAAAGTAACTCTGCCCGAACGACTGCTTGACGAGGTCGTGAAAACAACTCACGCTTTAGTATCCAAAGATGATCGCAAGGTCTACTCCGGGGTCGTACAAGGGACCGTACAACTTCCACTCTCGAAGCTCTTTCGTCGTCTATTCCAAAGCACGCACTATCGAATCTCGATCGTGACAACAAACTATGATCGCTTAGCTGAATACGCCGCGAATGCGGCAGACTTTGCATACTACACCGGATTTAAGGCGGGATTGCTTGGCATTTTTGATGATCAGCAAGCAAGTCATCCTAAAGTGCGCACTGTTGACATTTGGAAAGTGCACGGTTCGATCGACTGGTTTAAAGATTGTGATGGTGTGCCGTTGTGCGTTGACGATGTACCTCTAGCAGAACATTTAATGCCGCTCATTGTTACGCCCGGCACGACGAAGTATCAAGCAGCTTTATCTGATCCGTTTAGATCAATCTTGTCCGAGGCAGACAAGTCAATGACTTCCGCGCAGTCTGTACTTTGCGTTGGATTTGGCTTCCGAGATACTCATGTCGAGCCAAACTTGGTCAAAAGACTGAAAAAACAAACAATCCCAGTGGTAGTTTTAGCGCGAACTCTAACAAGTGAATCTAAGCTATTTTTGGTCAATCGTGTGAAGTCAAATTATGTGGCGATTGAAGAATGCGCATCTGGATCGCGCATTTTTACAGACCAAGCTACTAGTGGGATAGAAGTAGACACTCCTTCTCTATGGACCCTCGAAGAGTTCTTGAACCTCACTCTTGGCACACAAAACTAGGAATACGAAATGCCGATATTCGCTTTCAAAGACACAGACGCACTTGGTTTGGTATCCGCAGTAGATACAGCAACAGCAACCGTTCGGGTTGAGAATGTCGACTTACTAAGAAAGCTACAGGTGAATCGGCTAGTTACGCTACAAAGCTCGAAGCCGGGCCAGCATCTCGTTGGCATCGTGCAGAAGATTATCCGCAATGCCATTGCGGGTGCTGAGGTTGCTGACGATGAATCGATAGAAGCTGAAATTAGGGAAAACAACATTGTTCGGATCAGTCTGATTGGTACGTTCATTGACCGACTTGGGGTCCAGAATGACGTCTTCCGCCGCACGCTTGAGAGTGTTCCAGAGATTGATGCCAGATGCTTTTCAGTTGAAGGTGAAACGCTTACGCATTTCATGCGAGCTGTTTCGCAATTAAGCAAGGACAGTGGTGAACGCCTATCACTGGGACATTACACACTTGACGAGAATGCGGAAGCATTTCTCAACGCGAACAAATTTTTCCAGCGGCATGCCGTCATTGTCGGCAGTACAGGATCAGGAAAGTCATGGACAACCGCACTGTTACTAGAACGCATATCAGAGTTAAAGAATGCATGCGCGATTCTCTTCGACATCCACGGCGAATATCACACACTTCACGGCAAGGGTGTTCGCCACTTCCGAATCGCCGGACCTACCGATCTCGCAGGAGATACTTCACCCGCAGATGACGTAATGTTTTTCCCATATTGGCTCTTAGGATATGAGGATCTTGTGTCCCTTTTTGTAGATCGTACCGATCAGAATGCGCCGAACCAAACCATGTTGCTGGGGCGTGCGATCATGGAGTCCAAGCGTGACTATTTGACACAGAACACGCAACACGAAATCTTAAAGGCCTTTACTATTGACAGTCCGGTTCCGTTCGAACTGCAAGCCGTACTGACCAAGCTCAACGAGATCAACACGGAGATGGTGGCCGGAGCTAGGGGCGCGAAGCAAGGCGACTTCCACGGCAAATTAAGCCGGCTGATTGCACGACTTGAGGCAAAGCGAGACGACCGCCGTCTTGGCTTTTTGTTCGACGCACCTTCAGAATGCAGTAACTTCTCCTGGCTCGATGAGTTTGCGCTTCGTCTTCTTGCTGGCACGATCGATCAAGACGATGGGTGCGGCGGCGTCAAGGTCATTAACTTTTCGGAAGTTCCATCAGACATCTTGCCTCTAGTGGTCGGACGACTTGCAAGCTTGGTCTTCAGTGTCCAGCAATGGACCGCAAAAGCAAATCGCCATCCGATTGCTTTATTCTGTGATGAGGCACATCTGTATATCCCTAATCGTTCTGATCCCGGCAGTGTCTCATCTGTCGCGTTGCCGTACTTCGAACGAATTGCTAAAGAGGGACGAAAGTATGGCGTGGGACTTGTTGTCATTAGTCAACGACCTTCTGAAGTTAGCAAAACGGTACTGAGCCAGTGTAACAACTTTATCGCTCTTCGATTGACAAATGCGGAGGATCAATCTGTAGTTCAGAGGCTGTTACCTGATAGCATGGGAGGATTTGCAGGTATACTCCCAGTCTTGGACACTGCTGAAGCGCTAGTGGTTGGAGATGCATCTTTGCTACCGAGTCGAATACGAATCGCCGAGCCAAATGCCAAACCTGATGGCGGAACAGTTAACTTTTGGGACCGGTGGTGCGAAGATACAAAAGTGCAAGCAGTAGCCAAAGCTGTCGAGTGCTGGAGGCGGCAGAGCATGAATACATGAGTGCATCTCCGGGGAGTGGCAAGGACTATAGAAATCACCCGAAAAACTTTGAGTCAATACAACTCCTTCAATAAGGGAAGTTTTTTAATATCATGTTTACTTGAGGTATAGTTATTGTATCACATTTGTATCCGGACCGATTCTAACTCAGAAGCCGGCGTTCCCAATCTAGAACGAGCGGCTACAGGTCTGTAACGCGGGGTTTCAGGTCTGGAACGCCCGATTCCAAAATTAGAACGCTCCGTTCCAGGTCTGGAACACTCGGTTTCAGAACTGGAACGCGGGGCTCTAGAACTGGAACGGTGCGTTACAGGTCTGCAGCGCTCGGTTACAGATCTGGAACGCCGGGTTCTAGAACTGGAACGACGGGTTCCAGAGCCAGAACTGCGCGTTGCAGAACTAGAACTGGGTGTTACAGATCAAAAACTTTGGGGTTTCGGCGGATAACTCGGTTATCCGGCCGGGTTTTTCGGGGTGCGCACGGCACGGGGGCGTTTGATTCGGGTTGTGAGGCATTTTTCTTTTGCGTGGGTTATGTGGGGTGTGTGGGCGGCCGATCTTGGGGGTACGCGGCGAAAGTGCTCCGCCTGTGGGGCAACGGGTTCCGCGTTTTCCGGGTGTTCATGTCTTCGGGGCCTCTCTTTTCCGCGGGGGCAGGACATCCAGGCATTTGAATGGAGACCTGAATCATGGCAACCACTTTCCCCCCCGGCCGTGAGGCCGACCTTTTGGCGTGGGCCCTTAACGCGGACCTGATTTTGAAGGCAGATGCGGCGGCGTACGGGCTCACACCCGAGCAGGCGACGGCGTTTACCGGCCGCGTCACAGCGTTCCAGGCCCTGTTCAACGCGTGCAACCAGCCCACCACCCGCACCCCCGAGAAGGTCGAGCAGAAGAAGCTCGCCAAGAAGGCGCTCATCACCGAGGCACGCGGGCTCATCGCGATCATCCAGGCGCACCCCGGCACGACGGACGATATGCGCCGCGCGCTCGATATCTCTATTCGCGATTATGAGCCGACGCCGGTGCCCGTGCCGGAGACCTCGCCGTTGCTGTCGGTGGTGGCGGTGATGGGCCGGACGGTGAAGGTCAAGCTGACCGCCGGGCCGGGCGAGGGTCGTGCGCGGCCCGAGGGGGTGAAGGGCGCGACGCTGTACTACGCGGTGGGCGAGGACTTCCCGCTGGAGATGACGGGCTGGGTGTTCAAGGGCAACACGACGCTGACGACGGTGGACATGACGATCCCGACGGCCGTGCCGGCGGGCTCGAAGGTGTGGGTCACGGCGGCGTGGTGCAATACCAAGCTCCAGGCCGGGCCGGTGTGTTCGCCGGTGGCGACGTTTATCTCCAACGGGATCGAGCAGGCGGCGTAAGGCCGCGGAAGGGGCCGAGGGGCCGAGGGGTCGAGGGGCCGAGTGATCCCGTTCTATCGGTTCGATGAAAGCATGGGGGTGTGTGTTTGTCCCCCCGTGCTTTTTTCTTGTTCTTTTTCCTCACGCTGAGGCGCGGAGGGAAGCAGGAACCACCGATGCACACGGATTCACACTGATTCAGAGCTATCGTAGATCGATCGGTGTGCATCGGTGTGGATCGGTGTGGATCGGTGGTTTCAATTGCTTTGTTTCTTCTCTGCGTCTTTGCGCCTCTGCGTGAGGTTTTTCCGGTTTTTGTTTTCGCGGGAGTTTCGCCATGTCGGATGTCATCCGTATTGTTGATATAGATCGAAACAATACACACGTGCCGGTGCCCCCGGTTCCCCCGGTCCTTCCGGGGGCGCGGGTGGACATGCGTGTTCGGCCCGGGGTGCTGTCGGACTTCGCGTTTGTGGATGCGCTGCAGAAGGCGAACAAGCAAGGCGTCGGCTTCATGTGGGAGGCGGCCATCAAAGGGCATATCGAGAAGGGGAACCTGCTGATCGCCGAGGCGATCAAAGTGAATCGTGAACAGTCCACAGTGAACAGCGGGGAAGAAGGCTCGGCTGTTGACGGTTCACTGTTCACGAATCACTCCCCACGCCCCGTGGGGTACGTGCTCGGGGCCGACCGGTACCTGAAGCGGGACGAGCTGGGGATCATCTATCAGATGTGTGTGGCCCCGGAATATCGACGCTCGTTGGTTGCAGCCAACCTGCTGAAGGCGAAGTTTGAGCGTAGTGCGTACGGGTGTCGGTTGTACTGCTGCTGGTGTGCGCAAGATTTAGCGGCGAATAGGTTCTGGGAGGCGATGGGGTTTGTGCCTTTGGCGTTTCGGACGGGTGGCGGCCGGGGGAAGACGAAGAAGGATGGCAAGTTCCGGGGGCGGATGCATATCTTCTGGCAGAAGCGGATCCGTGAGGGGGATGAGGGTGATTTGGCGCAGGGTGGCACCGCGTATTGGTTCCCGAGTTTGACGGGTGCGGGTGCGATCGGTGAGGACCGGATCGTGCTTCCGATCCCGCCGGGGACGCATTGGGGTGATGCGAAGCCGGTGGTGCTGCCGGAGGGCCCGCGCCCCCGGAATGGGGGTGAGGATGAGGTGAAGCTGTTGGAGGATGAGGTATCGCGTTTGGAGCGTGAGAAGCGTGCGGCGAAGCGGGGCAGCGGGAAGGGGAAGGGCCGGGGTGCGGCTGGGCAGGGGCTACGGAAGGATTCGATCGAGCTTGGGGGTTTCCGCTTTGGGCCGGGGATCGCTGACTCGCCTACGGCCCCGGATGCGGGTTCGAGGGGTGTGGATGTGGCGGAGGTTGAGCGAGCGTTGAAGGAGGCGAAGCGAGCGGTGAAGAAGGCGAAGCAGAAGTTCGACCCGGCCCAAGTGGCGTTTGCGCGGGAGCTTAAGGACCGGTGGTTGGAGGAGGTGCAGCAGCGCCCCCACCTGCTGGCGGCCGGGAGCGAGAAGTACGCGGTGCGTCGGCAGATCGCCCCTACGCACCCCCCCGCCCCCGCCCCCGGGAGTGGCGTCGGGAGTGTTGTCGGGAGTCAGGATGCCGAGCCGGGGCGTGTGGAGCGGCTGCGTCTGGATGCGGCGTAAGTTGGGGGCGGGGGCGACGAAGCGGCTCACGGGCCGGGGGTTGGGCCGGGGGGCGGGGTCAGTGGCTGGCGAGGCGGTCGAGGGTTTTCTGGATCGTGCGGGCGAGCTTGCCGGCGGTGTCGCTGACGACCCTGAAGAAGTCGTCGCCGTTGGCCTCGACGACCAGGGGCTTCATGCCCTTGGGGCGGGCCTCCATGAGGCAGCGCTTGTCGCCGGGCGTCTGCTTGGTCGGGCTGCTGTCGTCGTAGAGGTGGACCTCGACGCGGGTGAGCCGGTCGGCGAGGTGGCCGAGCTTGTCGGTGACGGTGTCGCGGGCCATGGCTTCGAGGGAGTCGCTCTTCTCGATATTGCTGTAGTTGGTCTGGATGATCATGGGGTGCCTTGGATTCCTTTCGTGCGCGGCATGCGCCGATTTATTGTAGGCCCAATGTCTTGGTACCGGCAAGGTTTAGCGTGGCGGGCGTTAGCAGGTCCGGGCTCGCGTTATTCTGTGGTCCATGAGCTGGAAGCTCCCTATCTTTAGGCAGTCATGCCTCAACAAGCTACCGAACGCCGTTGCGGCGTTGTTATTTGTTGCTCTGCCGCTGTGCTGCTGCGGGCTCATCTTCGGGCAGTACCCGGTCGAGCGTTTCATCTTGAAACAGCGTTACGCGAAATTACAGTCCTACGAACAACAGATTGCCAGTAATCCAGGCGACATCGGTGCCGCGGAGGGGATCGTCCGTTACTTGGGCAAACCCGATCATGAGACGCGGGGCATGGCCCTGCGGGCATTGGGCCGGGTTGAGTCGAGTCGGCTTGATGAGATCCAGCTCATCGCCCCCTACCTATCTCACGAGGACCACTATACGAGGCGTGATGCGATCCTCGCGGTCAGAGACCGGGGCGACGAGGCATCGGTCATCCTCGATGAAGTCATCGCATGCCTGGATGACCCGGTTGGCATTGATGTCCGCGTGTTTGCTGCACAAGTATTGGGCCATCTCGGCGCTGATGCGGCCCGTTCGCTGCCTGCGCTTCGGGAGGTCACAAATGCCCACCAAAACTCTCCGTTCCATGACGAGTTCGTGCGTAGTGTCCAGCAGATCGAATCCGCACTTGAAGATCAGGATCGCGGTTTACAGCCGTGAAACAGCCGCCTCTATTCACGTTATTCTGTCCATATGAGCGCGGTGAGCGATGACAGTTTGGCACGGGAAGGCGGAGCGCCGGCGGACTGGCCGGGGAAGCTCGGCGGGCGGTTTGTCGTGTTTGATGGGCCGGACGGGAGCGGGAAGAGCACGCAGTTCCGTCGGCTGGTGGGGCTGGCGGAGGCGGCCGGGGTGACCGTGTGCGAGGTGCGTGAGCCGGGCGGGACGCACATCGGCGAGGAGATCCGCAAGGTGCTGCTGGATGCGCAGCACGAGGAAGAAGCGCCGATCGACCTGCGCTGCGAGATGCTCTTGTTCATGGCCAGCCGGGCGCAGCTCATCGCGCAGCGGGTCCGGCCGGCGCTGGCGCGGGGGGAGCTGGTCCTGGCGGACCGGTTTATCTCGTCGACGCTGGCGTACCAGGGCGCGGGCGGCGGGCTGCCGGTGGAGGAGATCATCGCGGTGGGGAAGGTGGCGTTGCAGGAGTGTTGGCCGGACCTGGTGGTGGTGTTTGATGTGGACGCGGCGACGGCCCGGGCGCGGATGAACCCGCTCCTGCGCGGGCAGGAGTTCGACACGGACCAGGACCGGATGGAGAGCAAGGGCGACGCGTTCCACCGCAAGGTCCGGCAGGGCTACCTCGACCAGGCGACCAACGACCCGGGGCACTACCTCGTGGTCGACGCGCGGGGCGAGGAGGACGAGGTCTACGGCCGGATGTGTGCGGGTCTGGCGGAGAGGGTGAAGCAATTCACCGACAAGGGGTAACCGATGGCGGATGCGACCAACAAGCAGCGCAGAGACAAGCGGGTGTCGGCCGGGGGCATGCTCGCGATCGTGGGCATCACGCTCGCATCGCTGGGGCTGTGCGTGGGGTGGGTGGCGCTGCTGGCGTCGGACACGCTGGTGACCCACGCGCTGTCGGGCACGGAGTACGGCATGGGCGCGGCGTACGGCGCGGTGTTCGTGACCGCGGCGGCGAGTATCGCACTGGTGTTCCGGCTGCTGGTAGGGAAGTCGGGGGATTAGCCACGGAAAACGATAAGGGAACCGCCACGGAAGTCACGGATCCACACGGATTAGAAAATCAGGCAATAGGGGTTAGACGTAAAAGTGCGTTATGGTCTATCGCTGAGCAGCTTGTGTAATTTTGCTTTGCGTGATCCGTGGCCATCCGTGACATCCGTGGCTGTGTCGTTCCTGTCTTAACCCGCGCCTCTGCGGTTCACTCCCCATCCATGCCGGCACGGCGTAAGACGTTAGCGACGTAGGCGCGGGTTCTGGGGCCGACCTGGCCTTCGCCGTCGAGGGCGAGCAGTTCGTCGGTGGTGAGCGCGGGGTGGGCACGGCGGAGGCGGGCGACGGCGGTCGGGCCCATGTGGTAGGCGGCGAGGGCGAGCTTGGTGTCGCCTTCGAACCGTTCGAGGAGGTAGGCGAGGTAGCGGGTGCCGATGTCGAGGTTGTAGGCGGGGTCGTAGAGCTTGTCGTCGTCGGCCGGGGGGAGGCCGAAGCGCTGGATGACCTCGCGGTGGGTGATGGGGGTGATCTGCATGAGGCCGCGGGCGTTGGCGGGGGAGTGTGCGGCCGGGTCGCCGCCGGACTCGGTGACAACGACGGCGCGGACGAGCTCGGGCGGTAGGCCGGCAGCGGATGCGGAGCGGTCGATGCGTTGTTCGAGCTGTGCATCGATCGCGCCGGGGCGGAGGAGCTGGTCCCAGGCCATCCACCCGGCCGCGGCGAGGAGCAGGACGACAAGGCCGCGCCACACCCAGCCCGCGGGGCCCGGCGGGCCGGGGAGCGTGCGTCTGCGTCTGCGGCGGCAGCGGCGGCGCGGCATGCGGAGATCGTAGCGGCTTCCGAGCTATCGGATGCGTTGCGTCATGACGGTCGCCGCGGGCCCGTTATCGACAGGACGACAGGATGTACAGGATCAAGAACGGGCCCGGATCCTGTAGATCTTGCGAATCCTGTCATGCGGTCAAAGTGTTCGCTAGGCGAGACTGGGCTGGCTTGACTTACCGTCGCCCGTCGGTGGGGCCGGGCAGGTCGTCGGTGCGGAACGGCGAGGCGGGCAGGCCTTCCTCGTTCACGAGGTTGGCGTCCTCGGGGTTGTTCTTCCAGGCGTAGCGGACGTGACGGGGGTCGGGGACGTCGGGGGACTGCACCATGATGACGGGCTCTTCGATGTCTCCGTACCCGATGGTGGCCTGGGCCTCAACGAACCGGCCGTCTTCCCCCGCGATGGTAAAGCCGGTCAGCGCCTCGCCCTCGCGGACCCTGAGTTCGCTGCCGAACGTCTCCATTTGGACGACCAGTGCGTTGCCGACGCTCACCACCGCGCCGGGCACAAAGACCGGCCCGGACTTCACCACATCCTCTTCATACGTATCCGCCAGCGCCCACAGTGCCAGCCGCAGCCCGACGTCTTGCTTGTTGCGGGGGTGGATGTCGTTGGCTTCGCCGATGTCGATGATGGTGGCCATGCCGGTATTGGGCACGGTGTGGAGTGTGTGGAGCTGGGCGTCGCGGAGGTGGGACCAGTCGGTGTCGGTCGGCTGGTCGTCGTAGGCCATGAAGTTGGCGAGCTGCACGAAGAGGAAGGGGAACTCGCCCTGGTCCCAGTGCTCGCGCCAGTCGTGGATCATGGCGGGGAAGATCGAGGCGTACTGCTCGGCCCGGCCGGCGTTGGACTCGCCCTGGTACCAGATCGCGCCGCGGATGGTGTAGGGGAGGATCGGCGCGATCATGCCGTTGAAGAGGCCCGCCGGCGCGTGGGGGTGGTTGGCGGCGGGGCCGTTGCCGGCGTCGAAGCGTTCGAGGATGGGGCCGGCCTCGTCGGTGGCTTCGAGCTTCTCCCGGCTGGTCCACGCCTCGGAGGGCGTGCCGCCCCAGCTCGAGTGCAGGATGCCGACGGGGATGTCGAGCCGCTGGTACAGCTCGCGCGCGAAGTAGTAGCCCACGGCCGAAAACCCGCCGACCGTCGCGGGGGAGCAGACCTGCCACTGCCCGGGCACGTCGCGCTGCGGCTCACCGGCGACGGTGCGTCGGGCGGTCCACATGCGCAGGCCCGGGTGGTTCGCCGCGGCGATCTCTTCCTGCGGGTTGTTGGAGTTGTGGACGTTCCACTCCATGTTGGACTGGCCCGACGCGACCCACACCTCGCCGACGAGCACGTCGATCACCTCGATGCGGTTCGCTCCCTGGATGACCAGGTCTCGGCCGTCCGCCGACGCGGGCATCGCGTCCAGCATCACCGACCAGTGGCCATCCGCGTCGGCCCGGGCCTGGGCTTCCTGGCCGGCGAAGGCGACGGTGACCGCCTCGCCGGGCTCGGCCCAGCCCCAGATACGCACCTCGGCGTCGCGCTGCAGCACCATGTGATCGCCGATCACGCTGGGCAGCGTCACCTCGGCCCGGGCCTGAACCGGCAGCAGGACGGCGAGCAGAGTCAGGAACGCGGGCAGGCGGGTTGGCATGGCGGGGTTCATCCTGGTGCGGGGCGGACGCGGGAAGCTGGATCGACCGGGGGCGGATCGCCGATAAGCATACGGGTTTTGGCCCGGCGACAGTGGAGAAGCCCGGCGGACCCGCTTTCGAGCCCGACGATGATGAACCGACTGGTGTTACTGTTGGCCGCGCTGCTGCTGGGGGCGATGTCCCTGGCGGGCTATCAGTGGGCGAAGGCCTCGGTGGCGAGCGATGTGTACCGCGTCCGGCTGGACTCGCTGCACGCGGAGTACAGCGAGCTCGCCAAGGAATACAACCAGGCCGTCACCCCCAAGCCCGTGACCGAACTGCTGGTCCAGAATGGGAAGATCAGCGTCGTGGTCCGCACGGGCCACGGCGAGGAGACGATCCCTACGCCCTACCGCGCCGACCGCGAGGTGTTTATCGACTACGCCCTGATCGACGGCCGGCTGCTGATCCGCCGGGTGTTCGACGATCAGACGGCCCCGGCCTACGCCACGCCGATCGATGAAGAACTGCTTGAGGTCGACTGGGACGCGCCCGGCGCGATGTACGGCAAGGCCATCTACCGCCGGCTCGACGAGGGCCGGTGGGTCGTCTCGGTCACCGGCGACGGGTCGCTGGGGCTCAAACGCCTCGCCGACGGAGAAGACCCCGAACTCACCGCCCGGCCGGCCGTCCGCGAGTACTCCCCCACCGCCCTGCCCGACGAGCACGACCCGGACCGCATCGGCATCGGCGACGTCTGGCGCCACCTCTTCGGCGGGTAACGCTTCGCGGCTCGCACCAACCAAAAACCCACAGCGCTGATCTGTGGGGATGCCGCGTCACTTCTTTAGTTGTACTGCGGTCAACCGCTCAGGCGTCTTCGACCGGCGTCGGCAGCAGGATCATGCCGTCGGTTCGGCCGACGATCTCGCGGGCGTGCTCGTCGAACCAGCGCTGGAGCGCGTCGAAGTCCGCACGCCGCTTGTCCCAGAACGCCCGCTCGCGCGGCGCGACGATGAACTGCCGCCAGCTCCCCTCGGACTTGATCATCCACGCGGTCGTGATGACCCGCGTGGTCTGGCCCATGCTCGTCGTGTCGTACTGGTAGACCACCAGCGCCCAGTCGCCCTGAACGCGGACGACGACGCCTTCGTTCTGGATGCTGCTGTTCAGCCGGGCATGGATGAACGCCAACAGCTTCTCGACGACGGACACCCGGCCCTCGGTGTAGCCGGGGTCGAGTACATGCTCGCGCACGGCGTTGACGTCGCCGCCATCGACCAGCCCGAGGTAGACGTCGAACGCGCGGATCGCCGACTGGATCAGCGACGATTCGTCGGCTTCTTCGACCGGCACGACGGGGGCCGCCTGGGCCGGGCCCGCCCACGCCAGCAGGAGCAGCGCAGCCATCGGCCAAAGGAGTTTGGCGGCGGCGCGGCGGGCTCTGGGCGTGTTGGACATCGGCACCCTCGGTGAAGCGGAAGTATGGATCATACCTTCCGGGCCGGCCCAGCCAAGCACCGGGCTCAGGTTTTCCCACTATTTTTGGCCCCCGCCCCCGTTTTTCCCGAACCCGGGAGGGTCTAGGCCGCGTCCGGCCCGGCTTCTCCCCGCGCCTTCCAGGCCCGGGCCAGGGCGTATCCCAGGTACAGCAGCAGCGCCAGGGCCAGCAGCATCTCTTTCTGCTCGTTGATCTGCTCGAGGTAGCCCATGTAGAACGTATCGAGCTTGGCCTGGTCCTTGCCAATAGCCGAGCGGTAGACGGACTTGACCTCCTTGAGCACATAGGCCGAGGCCACCGTCGCCGCCGCGGGCCAGCACGCGATGGCCGGGCCCCACGCCGCGGGCAGGCGTAGCTGCTTCCGCCGGGCCCACGCGATCGGCAGGACCACGAGCACGACGATCAGGAACACCGATCCCATCGACTGCACCGACAGTCCTTCGAGGTTGTTGTGGATGCTCTGCGCGGTGTACTGCTCGGCCGTCGCGGCGTCCTGCGTGAACTCAGGCCGGCCCCATCGGGCGAAGGTCTGCCCCCAGTTGACCTCTTCGCCGGCAAAGAACAGCGACGCCAACGCCGACACCCCCAGCAGTGCCGGCGAGAACCACCGTGCCAGCGGCCCGGCGTCGGGGAAGCGTTCGCGCACCTGCCGGAAGACCAGCCCTGCCGCGAGGAAGCCGCACCCCGCCGCGAGGACCGAGCAGCCGAACGTGATCATCTCGACCAGTTGATACTCGCGGTAGCGCTCTTCGAGGATGTGCGTGAGGTAGAAGCCCTTGTGGGCGTCGTCGAGCAGCAGCGTTTTGTCGCCGTCCAGCTCGACGCCCTCGTACCACTGCCCCGGCGAGACGAGGTAGACCCCGAGCAAGGCCAGCACCAGGGCCGGCCCGGCCAGGGCGGCGGCGAGGTCGCGTTTGCGCAGGCGGGGCCGGTCGGCGGGTTGTTCCGGGTCGGCGGTCGTGGGCTCGGTCATCGGCCGCAAGTTTAGGAGGTGTGAGCCGGCGACGCACGCCGACGCATCGGCTCCAGCCGGCCGTACGTCAGCGAACGCCAGACCCACTCCATCGGGCCGAAGCGGAACCGGCTGAGCCACAGCGGCGACCAGACCAGTTGCAGCGCCCAGACCCCGAGCACGATGCCGAACATCGTCGGGCGTTCGAGCTTAGCGAAGAGCGCGAAGCCGTGGCCATAGAACAGGAACGTGACGATCAGTGTCTGAGAGAGGTAGTTGGTCAGCGCCATACGACCGACGCTGGCGAGCGGGTATGACAGCTTCGCGAACCACGCCTGCTTGCACAGCAGGAGCACGAGCCCGACCCAGCCGCAGACCACGCACACCGTCGGCAGGTAGTGGGCGGCGAACAGGAGCATCGTCTGCGCCCCGTCGCCCGAGCCGTACGCCAGCTTGTACCACGTCACCGCGGACGCCAGCGGCAGCCCGATACCGAAGCCTACCGCGACCATCGCCGCGTACACCTTCGTCGGCCGCTCGCCGGTGATCAGCCGGGCCTTCATCGCCGCCATGCCAAAGAGCATCATCCCCGCCGACCACCAGTAGAACATCACCGGGCCGACAAACAAGATGAACGTCAAGGCCGCCGGCCAGCGCTCGTGGAACTGCGCCACGACCCCGCCCCGGTAGGCCTCGATCTCGCCGGGGATCAGGTCCCGCTCGTAGAAGTCGAACGCCGCATAGCCCGACGGGTCGCCGTGCTTCCACATCAGAAACAGCCCGGCCAGGCCGAGCGTCGCGACGGTCGAGACCAGCAGCGAGGCCGTGCCGCACGCGATCAGCCAGCCGACGGGGAGCCGGCGGAGCAGGTAGACCACCGAGCCGATGAGCGCGTAGCCGACGAGGATGTCGCCGTACCACATCAGGAACGCGTGGACCAGGCCGAACACCAGTAGCCAGCCCATGCGTCTGTAGTGCAGCCCCGCCGGCGACTTGCCCGCGGCGATCGCCTTCTCCGCGACCATGACGACCCCGGCCCCAAAGAGCATCGAGAAGATCGACATCATCCGCATGTTCGCCAGCACGTCGGCTAAGAACCACAGCGTCAGCTCCAGGCCCGTGTCGTCCGTGAACCGCGGCGAGTCCATCGCCCACGCCTCGGGCCAGCCCATGAAAGGGATGTTCATTACCAGGATGCCCAGCAGCACGACGCCGCGCAGCACATCGATCGCGACGATCCGCTTCGACCCCGCCGTGGGCGCGAGCGGTGAGCCGGCCGTAGGCGACGGGATGGGGGACGTCTCGTGAGGCGGAAGCTGCGACATGTGAACGGCTCGCTCGGGACGGGGACCAGCGGACAGGCCCGGCTAACTTACCCGCCCTTCAAGGTTGGTGACGCGAATGTCGGCGGGGTTGAGTCCCAATCCCGGGAGGTTGCCCGTTGACAAGCCGAGCCTACGGCCGTTCGCCCGAGGGGCCCGGCGTCGGCACGCCGACCGGCACCGGGGCGCCGGGCGTCGGCAGGCCGGTCTCCGGGTCGAAGGTGATCCGCTGCATGCACACCTGCCGGTCCCAGCCCGCGCCCGGGTGCTTGGCCGTGTGGTACACCAGCCAGTACTCGCGGCCGTTCGGCGACATGACGACCGACGAGTGCCCCGGCGCGGTCACGCCGTTGCCGCTCTCGAACCACACGTCCTCGTGCTTCGTCCATGCGTCCGGGTCCATCGGGTCATCACCGGTCAGCTCCATCAGCCCCAGGCAGTAGAAGTCCGACCACGACCCGCTCGCGGCGTAGATCAGGAACGTCCGGCCGTCGTGATGGAACACCGCCGCGCCCTCGTTGATCGTCGGCAGCCCCGGCGCGCCGCCCCGCAGCTCCCAGTCGTGCTCGGGCTGGGAGATCAGCACGCGACCGCCCACCGGCGTCGCCGGGTCGTCCATCCGGCAGATGTACAGGTTCTGCTGCACGTTCTCGAAGCCCGGCCAGCCGGACCAGACACCGTAGAGTTGCCCGTCGTCCTCAAACAGCGTCATGTCGATCGCCCACTTGCCCTCGGGCAGCTCGAGCTCGCCCAGGTGCTCGAACGCGCCGCGCGGGTCGGCGTCGGTCCGGCGCAGCACGTGCGTGCGGTGGTTGTCGTTGTTGCCGTCGTCTGCGGCGATGTAGAGGTACCACGCCCCGTCGTACCAGTGCAGCTCCGGCGCCCACAATTCCTCGGAATACATCGTTCCCGGCTCCGGTGCCCACGCGAGCGCCGGCTCGGCGGTACATACCCCGATCAGTGACGGCGAGCCGGTCACCCACACCGCGTTCCGTCGGCTGTATTCGCCGGTGTGGTTCGGGCCCGACGAGAAGGTGTAGTAGTACATCCCGTCGTGACGCGTGACCCAGGGGTCTTCGCCGTCGGGCGCGATCGGGTTGGAGTACATCACCGGCTCGGCGGCAGCGCAGCCCAGCAGGGAAACGGAGAGGACGGATAGACAAGTCGCGAGGAGAAAGGGTTTCATGCGGAGAGTGTAGCGGCTTAGCTCTCGGGCAGGCCGTACGTCTTCGCGGCGGTGTTGACCAGGTGCGCCGGCGGCGGCTGGCCGGTGAGGGATGTGACGATCTTCGTGACGTGCGGGTGGGCGTTCTCGATATAGAGCTTGAACTGGTGCTGCGTGCCCGCGGCGGCGGTGCCTGCGAGGTAGAGGTTGGCAACGTTGCTCATCATCGTCGCCGGATCGTGGACGGGGGCGCGGTTCTCGCCCTCGAGCCCGACCCCCGCCGACTCGAACAGCGTCTTGTCCTGCTCGTACCCGGTGAGCAGCAGCACGTCGTCCGCCTCGACGGCGCGCGTGTCGGCCGGGTCGTCGACCGACGCGAGCGTGACGCCCCGCTCATCGATACGCGTCGGCACGGTCCGCGGGTAGTAGCCGACCTGCCCGTGCTTGATAAGCGCCTTGATCTCCGGCAGCAGCCAGTACTTGATCGACGTCTCGCTGAACGCCTCGCCCCGGTAGCTGATGCTGACGTGCGCCCCCGCGCGCTGGCAGCGCAGCGCCGCCTCCACCGCCGAGTTCTTCCCGCCTACGATCAACACCCGTCGCCCGAAGTACCGCAGCGGCTCGGCCAGCACGTGCGACACGTGCGGCAGGTCTTCGCCCGGTATACCCAGCAGCCGCGGCCGGTGCATGTCCCCGATCGCCAGCACGACCGCCCGTGCGTCGTAGGCCTGCCTGCTTGTTGTGACGGTAAACCGGCCGTCATCCCGCTTCGTCACCGCTTCGACCCGCTCGCCGTCGCGGACCTCAAGGTCAAACTGCTTCACTACCGCGTGCAGGTACGTCAGGTACCGCTCGCGTGTCGCCTTGCCCTGGTCCGGCGTCATCAGCGGCACGCCCGCGATCGCGATCCGCTCCGGGCTCGAGAAAAACGTCGTCCCCGGCGGGTAGTCCAGCACCGTCTGCCCGATCCGCCCCGCGTCCACCTGCACAAAGCCGACGCCCATCGCCTTCAGCGACACCGCCAACTCCAGCCCGATCGGACCGGCGCCGACCACCAACACATCCGTTCGCTCCAACTCAGCCATGCGGGCATGGTAGCCCACCCGCCGCCGGCTATTCGCCGTCCCACGCGTGCGCCCCGACATCGGTCGCCGGCGACCCCTCGGCGGGCGTGCCGTCCGCCAGAACCCGGGGGTCGCGGCCGTAGACGCCGTCGGCCTCCGTGGCCGGCAACTGCGGCCGGGAGTCGCCCGGCGAGCCGGCGTGGTACCACCAGTTCCGCGCGAACGTAAATGTCTCGGGCGCGGTGCCCCCGCCGATGTTCACCGCGCGGCGGTAGCCGTCGCCGCCGAAGACGACCAGGTTGTCCGTGAACACGCCGTCCCGGCAGGGCACGAAGTCCTCGCCGTCCGACTCCTGCAGGATGCGCAGCACCCAAGGCGTCGGGCCCACCATCGTGTTGTGGTGCACCGCCGCGCTGTCCACCCCCACGAACGCCACCGGCGTGCCCGGCCCGACAAACACACACCCCGCGACCTCCAGGCCCCGCGCCTCGGCGTTGCCCGACGCTTCCAACGCCGGGCGGAAAAACGCGCGCCCCGTCGAGCCGCCCGCGTTCACCATCCGGCTGCCCGCGTTCTCGAACCGGCACCCCAGCACGCGAACCCCGCTCGTCCCGCCCTTCATCTGCACGCCGCTGCCCAGCGCCCCCTCGTCCGTTCGTTGGAACGAGCAACCGATCACAATGCCGTTGTGACAGCCGACCATGTCCACCCCCGACCCGCCGTCGCCCCAGTCGGTCAGCGTGCAGTCCTCGATACGGAACGCGACCACGCCCGACAGCTTGATCCCGTCCCGGTTGCCTCTCGGCCCGACCTCACGCACCACCAGCCCGCGCAGCACCACACCGTGCGACGGCTCGTCGATGACCCCGCCGTCATCGATGTTCAGCCCGTTGCCCGTCGCGCCCTCGAACACCAGGTGCTCCAGCACCACGTGCGACACGCGCGACAGCTGCATCCCGTTGGTCCCCCCGCGGAACACCGGCGGGTCGTCCGGGTCCGCGGCCCGCACCGTGATCGGCGAACCTTCTTCGCCGTGCAGCCCCGCGACATGCAGCCCCCCGTCGTACACCCCCGGCGCGATGAGCACCGTCGTGCCCGGCCCGGCGTCCGCCAACGCCGACAACAACCCCGCCCGTGAGTCGACCCGGATATCCTGAGCGGCCGCGTCAGAACCCGACCGGGCGCACAACGCCAGGGCGAGAAAGAGGACAAGCCGCAGTCGGTTACGCATGGTTTGCCGGTCCATCCATCGGGATTCCGCTAGTCGTCGGCAGGGTCCGCGAGCAGCCGTGCCATCGCACGCCCCAGCGCATCGCCCACCTGCATGTAGGTCTCGGCGTTCTGGTTGTAGTGGTGCCCCTGGTTGGCCGGGGACTCGTCCGCGCCGCGCCAGTACGGCCGCGCGTCGATCGTTGCGACGTTGCCGGCAAACTCGGGGTAGTTGCCCGCTCCGCCGTCGACCGCGAGCTGCGCGTCGACGATCGTCAGCGCGTGGCCCTGCATCGCATCGCCATTGAACCCGATGGTCGCGAGGACAAACTTCGCGTCGGGCGCCTCAAAGTCTTCGCGCAGCGTCTTGATGAACCGCACCAGGTTCTGCTCGTACCGCCCCGCGTGCGCCGCGTTCTGGTCCTTGTGCCCCTGCCAGAACACGAAGCCCGCGACCTCGAAGCCCTGCCCCGCGTAGTCCGGGTAGTGCTCGACCAGGTTCGCGAGGACGGCCTTCGCGTTGGACGTGTCCGTGTCGTACTGCTTGCCGGCGTACCACTCGATCGGCTCGGGCTCGCGGCCCACCTCCCACGACAGCGGGCTCTCCCCGTATCCCGCGTAGTATCGGCCGTCGAATTCGTAACGCTCGCTGCCCGGCGGGAGCAGGTCCCAGCCCAGCGACCGGTTGCCGATGCACGCCTTGAGGATCACGACCGGCGCGTCGTGCAGGTGCCCCATGATGTGCCCGAACTGCAGCTCGACGCCGACAAACCCGTTCCGCACACCACAGCCGACGCCCAGCGGCTGCTGGCGGTTGCCGACGGTCGTCTGGATGTAGTGCACGTCGCGGCGGGTCGACCAGTTGCCGTCCGAATCGACCAGGTGCGGGTAGCGCCCCTGCTCGTGGACGAGGTGTGCGAGCGTGCCCCTGGTCGCCCGGTCCTCGACCCGGCCGAAGCCCAGCATGTTCGACTGGCCCAGCAGGATAAACACCTGCACGGGCTGGGTCTGGTCCGCCGGCTCGCCATCGGGGGCCGGCAGCGGCTCGGGCACCTGGGCAACGGCCCCGGGCGCACACATACACAACAGCGCCGCCAGCAAGACGGCGAGGGTCTGGTTTGTCAACACTCGCATCGGGCTCCTTTCGATGGGCTGCCGCCCAGAGAATCGCCCCGGCAAGAATTCGGACTGTCCCCCGCGGCAGACAATACGCATCGGAAGCCAGCCGTGTCAACCCCGATCCCGCCAGCGCATCCCGACCAGCTACGACGAGCCGCAACTTCCTACGCCTGATTCAATCATCCATCCTATCCAGAAGTCCCCGCAGGCCATGGAACGCCTATCCATTGTACGCTTTGAATGCCCACCGCCACCAGAACATCACACGCTTCAAACGCGGCAAAAACACGGTCGATCGCCGCTCGTTGTCATGGACGGGCCAGACCCAGCATAGAGGAGCCCCCACCACCAGCAGCGGCAGAAACAAGACAACGGTCAGCAACAAACCGACCACATCACACAAGAACACACAATCCCCATCTCCCAGGATGTACCCCTTCACAAAAAGCGCGACAAACGCCACGATCAACAGGAGCAACACACCCAACACGGCGAGCACCCACAACCCGATCTCAGCCCAGCCCATTGCCTAACCCCGCATGATTCGAAGAGCGCTCGCCTAACCTACTGCGAATGCACCTACCACTCCCCCGCATACTGCAGCGTCGCGTCGGTGTGGCGATCGAGGTAGAGGTACTTCACTTTCGTGACCTGCCGCAGGTGCAGGTAGTCGTGGGCGACCCAGTTGGTGAGGAAGAACAGCGCCGAAAGCGGGCCGTACTCGGGGTGCTGGTAGGCGTGGTCCCACGCCGGCGCTTCAAGCCCGCGCAGCCACGCCAGCGACGCTTCACGCGCCGACAGGAACGCCTCGACCGCCGTGTCGTAGTCCTGCGCCATGTACGCCCGCTCGGCCACCCACCCCTGCGGGTCAATCTGCGGCGGCCGACGCGACGGGTCGTCCAGCACCGACGCCACCCGCGCCCGAAAGTCCTCCCCCTCCTCGTCTCGCAGGTGGCAGGCGATCTCCAGCAGGCACCAGTGGTCCTCGCGCGGCCGCCAGGCCCGCAGCGCTTCCGGCACGCCACGCAACTGCGCCGCGAACACGCCGTGGTTCGCCTCCAACGCCGCGATCAGCTCGGCCGGTTGCATGCAAGACTCCCTGTTCGTTGCTCCAAGATTCAACTCCGCGGCATGATACGCCTTCCGCCGAACGCACTCTCCCTAGTCCCGCCCGGCTATAGGTACCCGGCCTATCGTAACCCGGCCCAAGACCACCACACCCCCTATAGGCCGACGTTATGAAACCCACCGTACTGATCCTGCTGATCCTCGGCGCGGCGGTGACGCTCCTGTCGCTGCCGCTGCTCGGCTTCGCCGTGCTCGGGTTCATCGGCATCCTCGCGGACGTCGGCCCGGCCGAGAACCGTCAGATCGGCTTCGGGTTCCTGAAGCTCGGCCTGCCCGTGCTCGCCGTAGGCCTGACTTTATGTATCGCCGCCGCGTGGGCGCATACCCGCAGGCGTTGACGATCACTCGCCTTACGCATCACCGGGCAAGCCCAGCAACAACCGGGCCGTCAACCCGACTACCCTTCCGACGCCTCCGGCGGCGCCATCACCTCCAGCTTGATCCGGTCCGGGTCCTCGAAGAACACCGCGTAGTAGCCCGGCCCGCCCGCATACGGGTGCCGGTCCTCGTACAACACCGTCACGCCGCGCTCGCGCAGCTGCGCCGTCAACGCATCGACCTTCGCCCGCGACGCGCCATGGAACGCCAGGTGGTTCAGCCCCACCCGGCAGCGGTGGTACCCCGGCCCCCCGGAAGCGCCGTCACCCGCGTACTTCTCCAGGACCTGCACCAGCACGAGGTACGTCTCCCCCTTCTGGTAGCTCACCCCCGCGTCCCACTGCTGGTAGACGGTGTAGCCCAGTTCCCCAAGCAGCCAGCCGTAGAACGCCTTCGACTGCGCGAGGTCGGAGACGTACAGCTCGACGTGGTGGAGTTGGCCGAAGGTCATGGCCGCATGATAAACCCCTTGGTGGCCGGGGGCGGGTGCGCCGACCCCGGGACCGCCTGCGAGCCGGTACCATCCATGCGGTCCAGGCAGGATGGCCATCCTTCCCGGGGGGCGCTCCGCTCCACCCCGGCCATCAGACATTCACCAGCGTTCCACCACCTCACCCCACACGGACCCGCCATGAAACAGCCGCCGCCCGAGAGCATCGAACGCGTCCGGAAGATGACCTTCGCGTCCATCTACCCGCTCTACCTCGCCAGGGTCGAGAAGAACGGCAAGACCGAGCAGGACCTGCAGAAGGTCATCCACTGGCTGACCGGCTACACCGCCAAGAAGCAGCAGGCCCTCATCCAGGACGGGGTGACGTTCGACACCTTCGTTAAGAAAGCGAAGTTCCACCCCAACGCCCACCTCATCACCGGCGTCGTCTGCGGCTACCGCGTCGAGGACATCGAAGACCCCTTCATGCGAAAGCTCCGCCAGCTCGAGAAACTCATCGACGAACTGGCAAGGGGCAAGAAGATGGAGAGCATCCTGCGCAGCGGAGAGTGAGGGCACTGGCACTCCACACACTTACTCCGAACCGCGAGCCCCGATAACACGGCAAACCGCGTCCATCCGCGGCTTACCCACGCGTTTTACACGGCGTGCGCTCGCGCACGCCGGCGGTGCGCAAGCGCCAATCCCCTGTGCGCTGGCGCACACCCCCTGTGCGCTGGCGCACGTCTCCTGTGCGCTCGCGCCAATCCCCTCTGCGCTCGCGCACGTCCGCTGTGCGCTGGCGCACGTCCGCTGTGCGCTGGCGCACGCCCGCTGTGCGCTGGCGCACGTCCGCTGTGCGCTGGCGCACGTCCGTGGTGCGCTGGCGCATGTCTGCTGTGCGCTAGCGCACGTCCGAGCGGCGCTGGCGCAGCGTCTCGCTGCGCCAGCGCAGAAGCATGGTGGCCGGGGTCGAGTCCGCGAGCCCCCGGTCCCCGAAAAGGCCCTGAACAGGACGCCGCTCAATCAGCGCCACCCGAACCGATCAAACCGCGTTGCCGCCCCCTTCCGGGGGGGGGGGGGGGGGGGGCGCTCGCGGACTCGCTCCACCCCAGCCACCCGCCGCGGGGGAAACGCTCGGACGCGTCTCAATAACCCGGCCATCCACGGCCGGCGTGTGGGATATGCCGACGAAACCCCTGGGATTCACGGCAAAAACCCGGGTTTCCGCCACAAACTCCCGGGTTTTTAAGCCGTACTCCCGGGTTTTCGAGGCGTACTCCCGGGGTTTTGCGCCATACTCCCGGGTTTTTGCGGCGTATTCCCGGGGTTTAGCCGCGAATCCCCAAGCGCTCGCCACGCTTGCCCACACCTCGACCGTGACCCGGCCCGCATACGCCCCCGAAACGAGACGGCGGCGTATCACCTCACACGTTCCGATCCGTCCATCTTGTCGATCCCTTCCGGGGGGTCGCTCGCGGACTCGCTCCACCCCGGCAACCAGCCGTTCCGCTCTACCCGGCCACCTGCCGGCTACACCCGCGTTATTATGTTGTTGTTGGTTTGTAGTATGCTTCCCTGCGGGCGGCCAGCGACTGGGCCTTTTGCGTTCTGCGGCATAATGAAATGCAACATGAGAGGCTAAATGAACTATTGGACTGATTTATTCACACCGGAAACCTATGAGGCGTTCGCTCGATCTGATCGGACAATCTCTGGATTTCGTGAAACACAAAAAGGGATGGCTGACCGTATTCAGGTGGGTGACAAACTCATTTGTTATATGGTCCGCATGTCGCGATGGGTAGGTGTCCTCGACGTACTTGAAGGGCCATTCATAGATCAGACACCGATCTTTCTTCCGGAAGACGACCCATTTGTCGTACGATTCAAGGTCGCACCAACCGCATGGCTACCGCTCGACGAAACCATTCCGATCCAGGACGACGAAGTATTCTCGAAATTGACATTCACGCGGAACGTTGAGGAAGGCGGCTACTGGCTTGGTCCTCTCCGGCGCAGCCTCCAGAAACTGGACTCGCAAGATGGTGGTTTTCTGAATGACTTGTTAGTGCGCCAAACTGTGGATCACAGGAAATTTGACTTTGACATCGATCAATACGAACGTGCACTAAAACGTCGTATTCAGCGGCCCGAAGGGTCAGTAGTCGTCACAGTCCCTGATGATTCAGCTGAGAAAGAACAGACTACTAGCCCACAATCGTCTGACCGCGAATCAATACGGGTTCAGGCCGATCTATGTCGCATTGGTGAGGCGATGGGTTTCAAAATCTGGCTTCCCGCCGCAGATCGAACTCGTGTTGCAGATCACTGGACACCACAACAAGGTGTTTTGCTTGACCGACTTCCCTTGAATTACGACGAAACAACTCTTGATACGATTAAACGTATTGATGTGTTGTGGCTAAAGGGACGTTCAATTACACGCGCCTTCGAGGTGGAACACACCACTGCGATCTACTCCGGCATCCTCCGTATGGCAGATCTATGCGCTCTTCTGCCGAATATTAATGTGTCACTTCATCTCGTGGCACCAGAAGAACGTCGAGATAAGGTGTTTCAAGAAATCACACGCCCCGTGTTTTCGCTTTTGGAACACACGCCATTGTCCGAGCGTTGTACATACTTATCATACGGCAGCATTCGAGACCTTGTTGATTTGCAGTACTTGTCCCACACTACAGACACTGTTCTCGACGAGTTTGTCGAGTACGCTGAATAAAGACACAGAACAAACAAAGCTCAAGACTCATGCAGTCGGGTGCTCTCTATTCGGTATTCACTCGCCGCCATCAGGTGTATGTAGACGTTACCGAATACTCTACTCCCCCGGAATATACGAGATCACACCGTCCCAGGGGGAGCTGGCGGTGGCGTAGAGCTTCTTGGGGATGCGGCCGGCGAGGTAGGAGAGGCGGCCGGCGTGGACGGCGTGGCGCATGGCGTGGGCCATTTTCACGGGGTCGTTGGCGTGGGCGATGCCGGTGTTCATGAGGACGCCGTCCGCGCCGAGCTGCATGGCGTGGACGGTGTCGGCGGCTTCGCCGACGCCGGCATCGACGATGACGGGGTAATCGGGATCGCCGTCCTTCAAGAGTTCGAGGATGATGGTGATGGCGTTGGGGTTGAGGACGCCCTGGCCCGAGCCGATGGGTGAGCCGGCGGGCATGACGCTGCTCGCGCCGGCCTCCTTGATCTTCACGGCCATGACGGGGTCGTCACTCGTGTAGCACAGCACCTTGAAGCCATCGGCGACGAGTTGTTTGGTCGCTTCGAGCGTGCCGAGGGGGTCGGGGAGGAGGGTCTTTTTGTCGGCGAGGACTTCGAGCTTGACCCAGTCTTTGCCGGGGTTGTCGAGCTGGTCGAGCAGTTCGCGGCCGAGCTTGGCGACGCGGACGGCGTCGTCGGCGGTGAAGCAGCCGGCGGTGTTGGGGAGGATGTTGTAGCGGGATGTGTCGATGTAGTCGAGCAGGGACTCGCCTTTGTCGTTGACCAGGCGTTCGCGTCGGACGGCGACGGTGATGACCTCGGCTCCGGAGGCGTCGAGGGCGTGCTGCATCTGCTCGTAGGAGGCGTACTTGCCGGTGCCGACGATGAGTCGGGAGGCGAGGGTTCGGCCGGCGATGTGGAGGGGGGCGTCGAGGTTGGTGGCGAGGGTGGCGGTCATCGTGTTTCCGGGGGGTAGAGAGGCGGGGTTGCGTGTCGCTACGGGATTACTTTAGCCCACCAGGCGCGTTGAAGGAGGTAGAGCAAGAACAGGACGGCGGACAAGACCAGGAACGAGGCGAGCCCCAGGGCCACCACCCTGATCCAGAAGCTCCGGGGGTACGCCCGGAAGATCGATTGAGAGGCGCGGATCTCTTCCCAGCGGTCGTGCTTGGCTGATCGGCCTGGCTTGCGAGGCATCGCACTCACCCCCCGCCGACGAGGGTGACGAGTTCGATCGTGTCGCCGTTTTGGAGCGGCTGGCCGGGGTGGTCGCGTTTGGGGACGACGGACTGGTTGAGTTCGACGGCGACGGCCTGGCCTTCGAGGCCCTGCTCGCGGAGGAGATCGGCGACGGTGGTGGCGTCGGTGGTGTGGGGCTGGCCGTTGAGGGTGATCGTGGGCATGGGGGTAGTTTAGCAGGGCCAACATGGTGGAAGCACGGTCGCGCGGCGTGCCGCTGCACGACAAGCCGCGGGCTTGGGGCATCGGGTAGCATATGCGGCTCGGAGCGATTGCCATGAGCACGATGCAGACCTCGTTTACGGCCAAGTGCTACGACCTGTGGTCGAAGTTTTACGACTACACGTTCGGGGCGTTGGTGCACAAGCGGCACGTGCGGGCGATTAAGCAGCTCAAGACCCGGCCCGGCGAGCTGGTGCTGGATTTGGGGGTGGGGACGGGGATGACGCTGCCGGAGTACCCGGGCGACATCACGGTCGTCGGCGCGGACCTGTCGGCGGGGATGCTGCGGAAGGCGGCGGACAAGAAGCGTGAGCAGGGGCTGGGGCATGTGCACCTGGTGCAGGCGGACGCGATGTTCCCGCCGTTGGCCGAGGGGGTGTTTGACCACGTGATGATCGCACACACGATCAGCGTGGTGAGCGAGCCGAACAAGCTGCTGTTGTGGGCCGAGCGGCTGGTGAAGCCTGGCGGGACGATCGTGCTGCTCAACCATTTTCACGCGAGCAACCGGGTGGTGGCGTTCTTCGAGACGGTGCTGAACCCGGTGTTCCTGAAGATCGGTTGGAAGAGCGACCTGTCGCTGGAGGATTGTCTGGAGGGGACGGGGCTGCACGTGCGGTACCACTTCAAGACGAGCGTGGTGGACATCTGGCAGATCGTGGTGCTGAGCCCAACGGGGCCGGCGCTGGTGCTGCGGGCGGGCGCGGACGTGGGCGAGCCCGGCGCGGTGCCCGGGGGTGTTGCGGCCGCGGTGTGATGGGATTCGCAGGCACGATGCCTGTGCCACGGGTGCGGGCTACTTGCGGCACCCCACCACCGACGTATCATCCGGCGATGCCGATGCGATTCACCGCCGCCGTGCTGCTCGCCGCCCTCGCGGCTGTCCCCCCGGCGACGGCCGCCCTCGCACATGACACCCCGCCCGCCGCCGCCGGGCCCGGCATCCTCCCGCCGCTGCCCGCCGACCACCCCTACGCGCCGCAGGTCCTGGGCAGCGACCTGCTCGCCTCGGCCAACCGTGTGACGGTCTACCGCGACGGCGGGGCGCAGGTGCTGCTGCTGGAGGGCGACGCCTCGGTCGTGATCGGGGTGCAGGGCTTCCGTGCGGCGAACGCGGTGGTGCGGATCGAGACCGCCCCGGGCTACGGGCCGGGCGTCCGGCACCTGGCGGTCTATTTTGATTCGGCGGTGCCGACGGGCGCGGGCGGCGTGCAGATGCGTGGGGCGGGGCTGGTGGTGACGGCGGCGATCTCCGGCCGGGTGGATGTCGATACGCCGCTGTTCAACCCCGTTGATGCGCGGCCGGGCGCGGCGATCCTCGGCGAGGCGGAAGCGCGTTTCGCCGAGTACCGTGCCGCGCTGCACCAGCCGATGGCGGCGCTGGAGGCGGGGCCGGCGTTCGGGCCGGAGGCGGCGGCGCGACGTGATGCTCGGCGGGCGGCGATCGACGCCGAGCGCGAGCACATCGACCCGACCGACCCGCGCTTCGCCGCGCCGCGTGTCGATGCGGAGCTGGTCGACCGCAGCGTGCTGCCGACGCGCGGCACGGTGCGGTACAGCTGGGACCGGGCGGTGTTCCAGATGGGCGAGACGCAGGACGCGGTGATGCTGATCGGCAACGTGCGGGTGCTCTACGAGGACGCGGACGAGGGCCGGGACGTGCTGCTCACCGCCGAGCGGGTGGTGATCTTTATCGACCAGGAGGCGGAGCGGGCGGGGGATGTGCCGGCGGAGTTGGACGCGTCGCGCATCCAGGGGGTGTATCTCGAAGACGACGCGGTGATCACCGACGGCGACGTGACGGTGCGTGCGCCGCGGGTGTACTACGACCTGAAGCAGAACCGCGCGGTGCTGCTGGAGGCGGTGGTGTACGCGCTGGACGTGCAGCGTCAGGTGCCGCTGTACATGCGGGCGGAGGTGATCCGCCAGTCGTCGGCCGACGCGTTCTCGGCGACGGGCGCGGTGCTGACGACCAGCGAGTTCGCGAAGCCGCACCTCGCGCTGGGCGCGGACCGGATCACGCTGCGTCAGAGCCGGCAGGACGACGGGTTTGTCGAGCGGTACGTCACGGCCGAGGGCATCACGCTGCGGAGCGAGGACACGCCGTTCTTCTACTGGCCGTTCCTCGCGGCGCCGGCGCACGCGCTGCCGTTGAAGCAGATCAACGTCGGGTACAGCAGCAGCAACGGGCTGAACATCCAGACGGCGTGGGACGTGTACGCGCTGGCGGGCCGGCGCGCCCCCGAGGGCGTCACGCTGCTGGGCAACCTGGACTACCGCGGGGACCACGGCGTCGCGGTGGGCGTGGACCTCGACTACGACCGCGAGACGATGCGCGGCACGCTGCTGGGCTACTTCCTGCCCAGCGACTCGGGCGAAGACGACGTCGCCGACCGCAACGACGTGCCCTTCGACAGCGAAGCCCGCGGGCTGATCCACCTGCAGCACCGCCAGGACCTGCCCAACGGCTGGGAGCTGTCGGTCGAGGGCAACCACGTCTCCGACCCGACGCTGCTCGAAGAGTTCTTCCGCGACGAGGCCTACAGCGCCCGGCCGTACGAGACCTCCGTCTACCTCAAGAAGGCCGAGGACGACTGGGCGCTCACCGGCCTGCTGCGGTACGAGACCAACCGGTTCACCGCCCAGCTCCCGCAATTGCTCACGCCCGGCTACACCGTCGACAAGCTGCCCGAGGTCGCCTACTACCGCAACGGCACCAGCGTGTTCGAGGACACCGCGACGTGGTACCACGAGTCCCGCGTCGGTACGGTCCGCGCCCGATTCGGCAGCGACAGCCCCGCCGACCGCGGCTTCTCCAACGCCCAGTCCATGGCCATCTTCGGCCTGCCCAACACCACCGCCTTCGACGACGCCGCACGCGCCGCGGGCTTCCCGACCAGCACCGTCGGCCGGTTCGACACCCGCAACGAGCTGGCCGTCCCGCTCCGTGCCGGCATCTTCGACGTCACACCCTTCGTCGTCGGGCGCGTCACCGCCTACGACGACGACTTCGCCGCGTTCAATGGCGGCAACGACGACAGCGTCCGCTTCTGGGGCGGCGGCGGCATCGAGATCTCCACCGAGGTCGCCCGCACCTACGGCTTCACCAGCGAGCTGCTGGACCTCAACGGGCTGCGCCACATCATCGAGCCCAGCGCGACCCTCGCGATCTACGGCTCGTCGATGGAGGACGGCGACCTGCCGATCTACGACCCGGAGGTCGAGGACCTGGCGGAGGGCGCGGTCATCCGCATCGGCGCGCTGCACACGCTCCAGACCCGTCGGGGGCAGGAAGGCCGGGAACGCACCGTCGACTGGCTCAAGCTTCGGACAGACGTGGTGCTGCGTTCCGAAGACGCGGACACGGCGACGGCGATCCCCCGGTTCTTCGACCACCGGCCGGAGTACTCCCTGGGCGGGGACCACTTCTACGCCGAGCTGCTCTGGGCCGTGAGCGAGAACGTCGCGGTCACCGGCGAGCTGACGCACGGCTTCGAGTCGGGCAACGTCGTGCAGTGGCGCCTGGGCGAGGAGATGCGCCACACCGACCACCTGTCCACCTTCGTCCACTACCGCGAGATCGACCCGATCGATGCCCGGCTCTTGACCTACGGCTTCGCGCTGGACCTGACGACCAAGTACCGCCTGTCCTTCTCCCACACCCTCGATTTCGGCGACTCCCAGTCCCGCAGCATCAACCTCACGCTCGACCGCAAGCTGCCCCGGGCCCGGCTGCAGTTGCTGCTGGCCTACGACGAGATCGACGACGACACCACGATCGGGCTCATCCTCATCCCCGACGGCTTCGGCACCGGGGCCGGCCCCGGCGGGCTCTACGCCGGGCAGTGACTCGGCCGCCGGCCCCTGTTAGGGGGGGCTGAAACCGGCTATACTCCTCGGTTCGCCCCCGAACGACCCTGTGGAGCCCGCCGCGTGTTTAAGTTTATCCGTCGATACCAGAAGTGGCTGCTGGTGGTGTTCTGCGCCGTCCTCATGGTCGCGTTCCTGATCCAGCCGGTCATGGAAATCTTCATGCCCAAGCCCCAGAACCGGACCTTCGCCACGGTCTTCGGCGGGGACGAGATCACGCAGGGCGACCAGCAGGTCGCGGCTAACACGCTGGACCGCCTCAAGCGGCTGGGCTTCTACGGCGCGGGGCTGTTCCCCAACGAAGAGAACGACGCGGACGAGGCGCTCGCCTGGCTGCTGCTGGTCAAGGCCGCGCGCCACGCCGGGCTGTCGTCCAGCGACTCCGAGGCGTTCAACGCCCTGGCGATGAAGCAGTCCGAGGTCAAGGACAGCGAGTCGCTGGAGACCTTCGCCGCGAACATGAACCTCTCGACCCAGCAGCTCCTGGGCACCGTGCGCGAGTACCTCGTCGCCGAGCAGTACCGCCAGCTCGTGCTCGGCCACACGTTCCAGGTGCGTGACGACTTCAGCGAGCTGCCCGCGTCGGTCGGGCTCAACCGCGTCCGGCAGGAGAACGCGTCGCTGCGCTTCATCGACGAGAACCAGCAGCAGCTCCTGTTCGCCTTCATCCAGCAGTACGGCCGGATGCCCAACGAGGCCGAGCAGCGCGCTATGGCCGAGCGGCTGATCTTCAGCCAACTCATCGGCCGGCCGCGCATCTCCGAGGCGGCGATTCGGCAGACGCTGATGCAGGAGCAGACCCGGCTGAGCGGCGCGCTGGTCGTCTTCGACGCCGACGACTCGACCCTCCCCCCTAGCGAGGACAAGCTCCTGGAGCTGTTCGAGCAGTACAAGGGCGACTTCACTGGCACCAGCGAGCCGTACGGCTTCGGCTACCGCGTGCCCGGCCGGGTCCGCCTCGAGTCGCTGCGCATCCCCGTCGAGCAGCTCCGCGCGATCGCGGCGACGCAGGTCACCGAGGCGGACGTCCGGCGGTACCACGACCAGCACGCCGCGCTCTACGCCTCATGGACCCCGCGCGACGAAGAGCCGGACGAGGAAGCCGCTCCCGAAGAAGACCCCGAGTCCCCCGACGCCGGTGAGGGCAGCGAATCCCCCGAGGGCGACGCCGCCCCCGCGGACGATGCGGACGCAGCACCCGCCGACGCCGAGAACGAAGCCGAAACCGAAGACGAGCCGCAGGCCCCGTCCGCCAACGAGCGGGTCCGTATCGACTTCCGCCTCCGCGCGGAGATCCGCGCGGCGTTGGTGATGCAGAAGACCCAGGAGCTTCAGCAGGAGATCGCCACCGACCTGCAGCGCCTGTTCGCCGAGGACACGCGTGTGCTCGAGGAGCGCGACGGGTTCAAGGTCATCCCCGCCGACTACACCCCGACCCCGCTGGCCGAGATCGCCCAGAAGATCCAGGAAGAGCACGGCGTCGAGCTGGAGATCATCCCCGATGACGGCTCGTGGGTCTCGCAGCGGGACTTCGAGTCCGCGATGGGCTTTGTCTCGGCGATGCTGCGGACGATGCCGACCCGCTCGGTGTGGTTCGTCAACGAGGGCGCGTTCGCGATCTCGGAGCTGCGCCTGTCGTCCACCACGCTCTCGGGCCGGATGGGCCTGCTCAGCAGCGGCATCCCCGGCGCGCAGAACCAGGCCGTCTCGCTCGGCCGGCTCATCGCGCAGGCCAAGGAACTCCGCAACGATGCGGAGGCGGTCATGCCCGACCAGCCGCAGGTGGGCGTGGCCCTGCCCGGCGCGACGATCGACGAGACGGGTTCGATCTATCTTTCGCGTCTGACCGCGGCCGACCCCGACCACCCGGCTGAGTCGCTGGCCGACGTCCGTGAGGAGGTGCTGCGTGACGCGAGCCGGCTGGCGGGCTACGAGACGCTGCTCTCGACCGCCGACGCGCTGCTCGAGCAGGCGAAGACCGACTCGATCTACAACATCGCACCGGCCGAGGACCTGCAGGAACTCGAAGGGTTCAGCCGGGCCAACCCGCCCCGCATCGAGGGCGTGACGCCGCGGGGCATGCGGGCGTTCGGCGACGCGGTGTTCGGCCTCGCCGACGAGTTGCGCCAGGGGGCCGGCATCGGGGCGACGCCCTCGGCCGACCGGCTGATCCTGGTCGAGCTGCCCCGCGAGCGCAAGCTCCTGGTCTTCCTGCTCAAGGAAGAGGTGCCGCTGTCACAACGTGACTACCGGGCCCGGCTCGACCCGGCGATGGGCGACGCGGTCACCAACATCGCGCTGAACCGCACGATGCCCGCCGGCGACACGAGCATGCGCGACGCGCTGTCGCTCGAATCGCTGATGAAGCTCACCGAGTTCAAGTGGGCCGAGGGCTACGGCCCCGCCGCCGACGGCGCCAGCGACGCGGACGACTCCGACAGCGAGTAACCCGCCGACCGCTCAACCGACGGTCGAGCCCGCCGGCACGGGCTTGCCGGGCGTGAGCAGCACGACGTCGGCCAGGGTCTCGCCGTCCATCGCGCTGGCGGCCATCAGCATGCCGTTGGATTCCTCGCCGCGGATGGTGCGCGGCGCGAGGTTGGCGACGACGATGATCTGCTTGCCGACCAGGTCCTCGGGGTTGTAGAACTGCTTAATGCCGGCACAGATCTGCCGCTTCTCGGTGCCCAGGTCGACCTGCAGCTTGAGCAGGCGGTCGGCGTTGGGGTGGTGCTCGGCTTCGAGGACGGTAGCGACGCGGAGGTCGAGCTTGGCGAAGTCGTCGTACTGGATGGTGGGCTTGGTGTCCATGGGTCTCTTGCGGGGTTAGGCGGTGGCGGGACGGGTTGAACCCGGAGCCGGGCAAGGATACTGGATTCACGCGGCGCGTGGCCGGCGTTGCGCGACCGACGACGCGGATACACTACGAACGCTGTATGCCCACGCCCCCCGCCAAGCCCAGGCCCCGCCGCCGCTGGTTCCGCCGGCTCGCGGTCGCGGCGCTCATCCTGCTGCTCGTGGCCGGGTCCGCCCCGCTGCTGTTGGTCTACTACTACACCCGCCCGGCCCAGGTGATCCCCGTCGCCGAGCGCGCCCTGGAACAGCTCACCGGCTGTGACGTCTCGGTCGACCACGCCCGGGTCAACCGCAGCGGCCGGGTCGAACTCGAGGGCATCGTCTTCCGCATCCCCGGCCGGACCGGCGACTACGCCACCCTCGCCCAGGTCCGCCGGCTGGACCTCTACGGCGAGCCGGGCGCGCTGCTCGACGGCACCTACCAGCCCGACCGCGTCGAGATCCGCGGGCTCACGCTGTGGCTCACCGAGGACACCGAGCAGCAGTCGTTCAACTTCGAGGAACTGGTCGTCCCGGAAAGCGGCGACGCCGACACGGCCGAGGCGGCCATCCCGACGATCCTGCTCGAAGACGGTATGATCCGCTTCGGCCGGCGCGACGGCGAAACGGTGCAGCCGCTGGGCGAGATCCACGTCCAGGGCGCGCTCGACGCCGAGCAGCCCGACCAGCGTGTCTACCGGTTCGCGCTGCGCGAGACGCTTGGCGAGGGCATGAACCCCGACCCCGAGGGGGCCGCGTTTACCGGTCAGTTCAGTCTCGCCCACCCGCGGCTGGACCTGACGGTCGACCGCTTCAGTCTGGCCCAGGAGCAGCGCTACTTCGTGCCCGGCGAGTTCCGCGCGCTGTGGGCCCGGCTCGCGCCGGTCGGCGATGTCAGCCGGCTGGTCTTGCACGTCGGCCCGGACGAGGAGAACCGGTTCGCGCTCGCGGACGCCACGCTGGAGATGGACTTCGAGAACATCGGGCTGAACCTGGACATCCTCGGCGCACATGACCCGGACCTGCGGGAGGCCGCGCTGCTGCTGACGACCGTGGAGAGCCGGCTGACGGACCTGCGCGGCCGGCTGCTGCTCGAGGACGGGCGCTGGCGATTCGAGGACGCCGGCGGTCGGATGCGTCAGGTGGGCATCGGGCTGAGCACCGTGGACTACCACATCGACGCGGAGGGCGGGCTCTCCCTGGACGAGCCGTACCACATCCGCGTCGAGACCGAGCCGTTCACGCTGCGAGACCGTTTCGAGTTTCTGCTCGCGTTCTCGCCGCTGACCGGTGAGGCGTACCGGCGGTTCCGCCCGAGCGGGGAGTTCGCGTTGACGGCCGACTTCATCGCCGAGGCGGAGCAGCCAGAGCCGGACTGGGCGATCCAGCTCCATCTGCGCGACGCGCGGATCGTGCACGAGATGTTCCCGATGCCGCTGGAGCAGATGCGCGGGACGATCGACATCGCGGCCGAGCAGGTCCGTATCCACCCGCTCACCGCGCGGACGCCCGGCGGCGGGCGGGTCACGATCTCGGGCACCGCGACGCCGGCCAGCGATATCGCCGAGGTCGTGCTGACGGTCGATATCGAAGACCTGCCGATCGACGAACACCTCCGCGCCGTGCTCACGCCCAGCGAGCGTGACAACCTCGACCGCTTCCTCAACCCGCAGGCCTACCGCGCGCTGGTCGAGCAGGGCCTCGTCAGCGCGGACGGCACGGACGCGCCGCGCTTCGAGCTGGGCGGGACGGTCGATGTCCACGTCCCGGTCTACCGCGGCTACGGCGAGGACGGCCGGTACTCCATCGTGCCCGAGATCGACCTCGCCGGCGTCCGCGCGCTCATGACCGACTTCCCCTACCCGGTGACGGTCACGCGCGGGACCGTGGCGATCGGGCCGGACTTTGTCGTCGTCGACCGCATGGAGCTGATGGGGCTGACCGGCGGCGCGTTGACCATCGACGGTCGGGCCGACAAGGACGACGCGTCGGGCGAGTACCTGCCGTCGCTGATGGTGAGCGATGGGACGCTGCCCGTCGACGGGCTGCTGCTCGCGGCGATCGGCGGGGACGCACGCGAGCTGCTCACGGACCTGCGCGTCGGGGGGATGCTCCGGGTGACCGGGCCGATCGATCAGTCGCCCGGCGACGCCGACGTCCGCATGGCGATGGACATCCTCCTCACCGACGGCACGGCCAACCCGTTCGGCGGCGCGGTCACGCTCACCGACATCAACGGCGCACTGCAGCTCCACACCGGCGCGATCCGCGACCTGCGCCTCACCGGGAACTGGCGCGACGGCGCGTCCCTCACGGTCGAGGGAGGCGTCGACTGGTCGACGCGCGACCCGGCGACCGGTGGGCCGATCACCACCGCCGACCTGATGTTTACGGCCGATCGCTTCTTCTTCACCCGCGACCTGCTGGGCCTGCTGCCCGCGGACAGCACGACCCGCGAAGAACTGGCGGACCTGTTCGACACCTACGAGCCGGAGGGTGTGTTCGACGCGCGGCTGCGCTGGCGGCCGACGAGCGTGCCCGATGCGCCCGACGATTACGCGGCGTGGGTCACGCCCTACACGCTGGCGCTGAACCTGCTCGGCGGCCGGCTGACGCTGGGGGAGGTCGAGGGCCGGGCCCACCTCACCCCCGACGCGCTGAACCTGGAGGACATGACGGGAACGTTTACCGACCCCGACGGCGCAACGGGCCGGCTGAGCGCGGCGGGGACGATCCACATCGCCGAGCACCCCGACGTTGTGCTGCGGATGGTGGGCGACTCGAGCGCGATCGGGCAGACCGCGCGCCTGCTGCTGCCGGACACGACGCTTGACGTGCTAGACGCGATCGACTGGCAGGGCGGCTTCGCGATGCGCGACGCGCACCTCGAAATGACCGGCGTCGGCTCCGAAGCGCAGGCAACGAGCTTCGACGGCACGGCGCACTTCGAGGGGGTCTCGATGCGGGTCGCGGGCATGGACCTCACCGACGCCTCGGCGACGCTCGGGGTCGTGGTGGATGACACACCCGACCGCGCGGTCCCGCGGATGCGGTTCGACCTGGACTGCCCGTCGCTGCGGGTCATGGGCCGGCACGTCACGGGCCTGCGCGGCTGGGCCGACAACACCGACCGGGCCGAGGTGCTGCGTTCGAGCCGGCTGGCCGGGTCGATGTACGGCGGGACGGTCGTCGTCGAGGCGGCGTTCGGGCTGGGCGACCTCGACCGCTCGACGTTCCGCGCGTCGGTCCACGATGTCCGGCTCGAGGCGTTCATGGAGCCCGAGGGGGTCGGCGACGAGAACCCGCCCGGGGCCGTGGCCGTCCGCGACCGGTCGACCGGCCTGATCTCCGGCGAGGTGTCGGTCACCAGCGGCTACGGCGACGCGGGCCGACGCCACGGCCGGGGCGCGATCCACATCGAGGACGCCTCGCTCTACGGCGACAACCCACTGGGCATGGGCATCCTCTCGTTGCTGAACTTCAACCTCCCCACCGGCCGAGGCTTCGACACCGGCGCGATCGACTTCGCCATCGTCGACGACACCGTTCTGTTCAACCGCATCCGCCTCCGCACCCCCCCCGCCGCCATCACCGGCCAGGCGCTGCAACTCAACGGCGAGGGCACCATGACCTTCCCGGACCTCGCGCTGGACCTGCGCTTCCGCACCGAACGCGGCGGGTCGGTCATCACCATCCCCTTCGGCGACGTGTTCAACTCCCTCCGCTCGGAGCTGGTCGGTATCCAGGTCCAGGGCACGCTCGACGAGCCGGAGGTCGGCTACACCGTCCTGCAGAACACGCGCGACGCCCTGAACGAACTGATGACCGGCCGGCCGCGGGTCGGGGAGTAGCCGATGGCCGACGGGCAACCCGTGGATGCTGCAGCGACGCACGGGTCACACGTGCAAGCGTCCCAGGCCGACACCCCGCGGTATTGTGTCGGCTGCGGGTACAACCTGCACGCCCTGCCGCGCGGCGGTTGCCCGGAGTGCGGCCGGGCCTTTGACCCGGCGGACCCCCAGAGCACAAGCGCCACCCGAGTCGCCCCGTACCTGCGTGTCGCAGGATGGCTGACCGCGTTCTGCTGGGGCTACCCCCTGCTGTTTTCCGTGGTGTTCTACGGCAACTGGCTCATCGCCTGGGCCGTGCTTGGGCACCGGCCGGTGCTCTACATCGATGACCCCGCATCGATCTCAGTCGCCAACAACGTATTCAACTACTTGTGTATCGCTGCGATCGTTCTGTTGCCGGTCGTGCTCTTCGCTGGCTTGTTCCTTTCAACCCTCTATGCCATCCTGCGGAAGTGGAGCATCCCACTCATCGTCTCGCAGTGCATCGGGTACATCTGGTGGTGGATGCTGGCCATCGCCCTGCTCCGTGGCGACCCGATTGGCGTCATGGCGTGGTTCATGGACTAGCCGCCGCGGCGGCTGCCCCGCTTCGGCGTTCTCGCCAACCCCCACCAGTCGGTCATGCCCAGGTTGTCCAGCACGGGCCGGGCGATCCGGCCGGCCGAGGGGTCGACGCCGCCGTCGGAAGCAAACGGCGGCGCGGCGACCACCGGCACACCGGTCTGTTTGGTCACCCAGACCCGGTTGCTGCCGCGCGAGGGGTCGTCGGCCATGGCGGCGGCCTCATCGGCGTCGTAGCCGTTCATGACGATGCCCGCGATGCGCACCCGCCGCGACTTGAGTAGCGCGACGGTCATGGCCGTGTGGTTGAGCGTGCCCAGCCCCGCGCGGGCGACGACGAGCACGGGGTAGCCCAGCGCTTCCGCCAGGTCGAGCACCGTCAGCGACGGGTCGGCCGGGTCCAGCGGGACCATCAGCCCGCCGACGCCTTCGATGACCACGGCGTCGCTGGCCTCGTCGATGCGCTGCAGCGCGTGCGCCAGCGCCGGCCAATCGGTCGGCACGCCCGCCTGCTCCGCCGCGACCGCGGGGGCGAGCGCGTCGCGGAACCGGACCGGGTTGATGATGTCCAGCGGCAGCCGGCAGTCGGCGAAGTGCGCCAGCGCCTCGGCGTCGCCGGCGACCAGCCCGCCCCGCTCCCGCCGGCAGCCCGTCGCGAACGGCTTGCACACGCCGACCCGCGCGCCCGGCCGCTGCTGCCGCATCGCCCACGCGACCCCGCAGGACACCACGGTCTTGCCGACATCCGTGTCCGTGCCAGTGACCAGCAGCCCGGGCTTGCCGAGGTTGGGGAGCAGCTCAAGCATGCGGGGATCATAGTGCGGGAGGCACCCCGGGACGCAAGTCACACTCCCCGCTCTGGACCCTTTGGCCCCCTGGCCCCTTCCCCCCACGTCCGAGAACATCGCCGCCGCCAGTATTCGTACAGCCCGCTGGGGCCCGGTGGGCTATTGTGCCGAACGCGGGGAGTGGGACGGGGCGGACCGCCGAGCGACACCATGACCCAGCCGCAGGACATCGAGCAGTTGGAGCGCGACCTGGCGGACCTGGGGGCGCAGCTCATGGTCGGCCGGGAGCGGGTGCGTCCGCGGCTGGAGGTGATGATCCACCGGACCCGGCGGCTGCTCAGCCAGGCCGGGCACATGGCCGACGCCCGGGTGCTCACCGATATCCACGAACGGCTGCTGTCGTACCAGCGGGGGTTCGAGGTGGACGACACGGTAAAGGCCGCCCGCGCCGCGTCGCACGTCAAGATGCACCGGCGGTTCTGAACGGCCGGAGGTTTGCAAACCGCCCCTAGCCCTCGCCGTCGTCCTCACTTGGCTCGGGGTCGTCGAGCAGTTCGAGCTGCGGCGCGCGGTTCACGAAGCCGGTCGGCTGCAGGCACCGCTCCATCACCCACGCGGGCAGCGCCGCCGGGCCACGGGCCGGGCGATACTCGACCACCACCCCCCCGCCACCGAGCGCTTCGAGCACGCGGCGGAACTGCTCGGCCGTAAACCGCTCGCGCTCGATGAGCACCTCCTGCGACGACGGGTCGAGGTCGAACAACAGCGTCGGCCGACCGGGCACTGCGCGCTTGCCCTCGGTCCGGCTGTAGTTCTGCCAGACCGCGGCGGAGGCCTCGTCCTGCTGCAGCCGGTTCCGCAGCGCGTCGGCGAGCGCCGGCTCCCAGAGGTAGCGGTACTGCGCATCCACCGCGCCGCTGGCGACCATGCTCAGGTCCGTGCGGTACGCCTCGACCAGCTCGACCAGCCGGGTCTCCTGGAACGCGAAGCCCAGGTCCATCACCTGCCCCTCGCGTTTCAGCAGCAGCCGGGCCCGGTCGCCCGGCGTGTACCCGGCGAGGACCCCCGCGGCGGTGTCCGGCGTCAGGAGCGCATCGTCCAGGGCGAGCAGCTCGTCGTCCGGCAGGACCCCGGCGCGGTCGGCGTTGCCGCCGGGCAGCACGCGCGCAACGAAGGTTGTCGGCGTGCCGTCGGACGCGACGCGGAACGCGACGCCCAGGTCGCCGGGGCGTTGGCGGTCGCGCTGGGTCATCGGCTGGATGCCCAGCGACATCGCGCGGACCAGCGCCCGGTACTGCTTGGCCGAGAGCGGTTCGACCTCGGCGGAGGTGATGAGGAACTGACCCCGCAGCGCGGCCTGGTACTCGGCGCGCTGCGCGTCGCTGAGCCCGGCGGGGGTCGTGTTGAGCTGCGTGACCAGCCAGGCCGGCACCGGGTGCACGAGCACCCGCCGGTCTTCCCACTGGTAGGCCACGACCAGCCGAGGCGCGGCGTCCGGGTCGGTGAAGCGGTTCGCGCCCAGGGCCTGCTCGTAACGCTGCCGCTCGCGCTCGACCGCCGCACGCTGGGCCGCGAGCTGCTCTTCCTGCATCGCCTGCTGGCGCTCGGCCTCCAGCGCCGCGAGCCGCGCCTCTTCCGCCAGCCGCTCGGCCTCGGCCCGTTCCCGCTCCAGCGCCGCGACGTCCTCCTCCAGCGCGGCGCTCTGGGCAGCGACCGCCTCCTCATCGACCCGAACCGCCTGCACCTTCTGGTTCACGTTCATCGCCAGGAACAGCACCAGCACCAGAAACAGCACCAGCGTGCAGAACACCAGGTCGCTGAACGACTCGAAGAAGTTGAACGTCGACTTGCGCTGGGGGAGGTGGAGCATGCGGGGAAGGAGAGTGGCCGAGTGGCCGAGTGAGCTGGTGCTATGGTTCCTTACGATGTCTGTAGCGGTTCACGCCCTTGTACGTGTATGGCAGGTCGGATGTCCCCCCGCTTGGCGTTCGGCCACCCGGCCACTTCCCCCTGTCACGCCATCGTCTCGCCGGAGGCGTCGGGGGGTGTCGGCGGCGGGTGGGCCGGCGCGGCGCGGGCGGTGTCGGTGACGCGGGCACCGGGCACCGAGCCGGGTGTCGGCACGCCGACGGGCAGGCCGATACCCTGCTCGCGGAGCTTGCGCTGGTGTTCCTCGTTGATCCGCCCCGCCCGGCGGAGGATCGGCAGGATGTAGATCTCCGTGAGCTCGGCGATGTGGCTGACGACGTGGTCGATGTTCGCGTCGACGAGGTTGCTCAGCAGCCGGAGGCACACCCCGCCGAGGATCGCGCCCAGCAGCGTCGTATAGAACGCCAGCCCCATGCCCTCGAGCGCCTGGTCGACACCGGCCAGGATCGATGTGTCGCCGGCGCTCATCGCCCGGAGTACGTCCCCCAGCCCGCCGGCCGACTGGATGAGCCCGATGATCGTGCCCACCAGCCCGAGGGTGACAAGGATGCTCGAGGCGAAGTCGACCACCTTGGTCTTGGAGAGGAGCCGGGCCTGCAGCAGCGTGATGAGGTTGTCCTGCGAGATGTTGTAGTCCCGGCGGAAGATCTCGTGCAGGTTGTCGATGTGGTCGCGGAAAAGACTCGGCTCGGAGTTCTGCAGGAAGACGAAGATGTTGTTCGTCTCGCGGAGCTGATCGATCTGGACGCTGGTGAGGCGGCGCTGGCGGGCGATGAAGTGGACGTCCAGGAAGTTCTTGACCAGCGCGAAGGCGAAGATGCCCAGGATGATCGTGGTAATGATCCAGGCGTCGCCCCGCAGCGCGTCGAAGATGATCTGCCCGGCGAGGACGGTGACCATGACGCCCAGCGCGACGACGTAGAGCGACCACTCCAGCAGCGGCCGGCGGCGCTTGCCCAGGTCGACCCGGCTGGAGCGGTGGGTGTGGATGTGGCCGGGCCGGGGTCGGGACGAGCCGGCCGCGGGCGCGGGGGACGGCGCGGGGGCACCGGTCGGGCTCGGGCGGTCGTGTGGGCCCGGCGCGGGCGGGCCGGGGTGAGGCGGGCTGGACATGGTGGGGATTATACCGGCCCCGCTGCGCGACCCCGCGGCGGGCGGTCGGCGTAATTGTCTTGGGGGACACCCGTCCGTCGGGTAGACTGAATTTGTCGGCGGCCGGCCCGCTTTGTGCCGATACCGCTCAGGCAGGGGACCGTCTCGTGAGGTGGGGCCGCCGCCTCGACCGGCTCACCCGTCCTTTCTCAGCACTGGCTACACAGGGGTATCCAACCATGCCGGCACTGGTCGTGATCCACGGCACCCGACGCGGGGACTACTTCAACCTTCAGCGCAAGGCAGAGCTGGTCATCGGCCGGGACGAGTCCCTGCTCGCGCAGCTCACCGGCGACGCGGGCATCTCCCGCCGACACGTCGAGTTCATCCGCCACGACGACGACGAGTGCTTCATCATCGACCTGGGCTCGCGCAACGGCGTCCGCGTCAACGGCACGAAGATCAACCACTCCCAGGAAATCCACGACGGCGACATCGTCCAGATCGGCCACACGCTGCTGGTCTTCGTCAATAAGGACCTGGACGACAACAGCCCGGTCGACACCTTCCTCAAGGCCTGCGAGCGGCTCTACGGCGACCACCTCGAAAAGATGCGCACCCACGACCGCAAGAAGGCCGAGCTCGACGCGAACAGCAACACGGGCACCCACAACCTGGGCATCACGCTCAAGCAGCGGTAGCCGAAACTCCGAGACCAGCCTATCGCTAGAGGGTGTCGGGCTTGAACTGGCCGGAAGAAGTAACGCAAGCCTGGCTCACTGCGGCGGCCCGCCTTGGAATCGATGTGCGCACGGGCCTTAGCGTTGCGGGAACGACATTCCCTCTGTTGGTCCGCGATTTCGGTTCGTGTAACGGAACGCTTCCGGTGTTGATCGGTGACACAAACCTGCTCAATATCGCAGGAGAAGCCGGTTACTTCACATCTCAGCTCAACCCTAAGAGTTACAGCCGTTTTGATCGCGCGATGTGGGTAGATACCCTGAATGACTGGGGCTGGTTTGGCACAAAAGACCCGCCGAGCTGGTATACAGGTCGCCCATGGTCGGCCTGAACCCGGCAGTCTTGCTTAGACAAACCGAAACCATATTCAGAAATTGATGCACACCCTCCCCACCCTCATCACCGGCGAAGCGGGCGTGTCGGCATTTGTCGACGCGGCATGGCCCGAGGAGGTGCGTGGCGGGCTGGTGCTGTCGCCGCGACTCGGCGCGTCGTCGCTGCGTCTGCGCCGCAGCGCGCCGGGCTACCACGCCGACTGGCACGTCGCGGGCGAGCCGGTGCTGATCGTCGTACGGGCGGGCACGCTGCGCATCGGGCTGCGCGGCGGGGGGCACCGGGACTTCTCGGCCGGGGACGCCTTCATCGCCGCCGACGCCCTGCCCGACGGCGAGGCGTTCGACCCCGAAGTCCACGGCCACACCGCATCGGTCGTCGGCGAGATGCCGCTCGAAGCCGTCCACATTAAGCTCGCCGAGCTGCCGTGCTGAACACGCCCGGTCGGCCCGCTACGATGTCCCGCCGATGTCACCCGCCGACACCCAACCGCCCACGCTCAATGACGCCCGCGCGGTCCTGCGCAACACGTTCGGCCACACGGCGTTCCATGGCCACCAGGCGCGGGCGATCGAGCGCACTCTGTCGAGCCGGCACACCCTCGTGCTCATGCCCACGGGCGGGGGCAAGTCGGTCTGCTACCAGGTGCCCGCGTTGCTGTTCGACGGCCTGACGGTGGTGCTCTCGCCGCTGGTCGCGTTAATGAAGGACCAGGTCGATGCGCTGGTCGCCCGGGGCGTCGATGCGGCGTACATCAACGCGACGCTTACCCGCCAGCAGCGGGACGAGCGGTACGACGCGCTGCGTGCCGGGCGGTACAAGCTGCTCTACGTCACGCCCGAGCGTTTC
Organism: Phycisphaerae bacterium; assembly: GCA_030425705.1. Lineage (GTDB taxonomy): Bacteria > Planctomycetota > Phycisphaerae > Phycisphaerales > Phycisphaeraceae > JAHQVV01. Next base: position 232,476 of record JAUHZU010000001.1, on the reverse strand, counting down.
CGCAAGGAGGACTTCCGCGCCGCGCTGGCGACGCGCCACATCGCGCTGCTCGCGGTCGATGAGGCGCACTGCGTCAGCGGCTGGGGCCACGACTTCCGCCCGGACTACACCCGGTTGTCCGAGCTGCGCAGGCTCATGGGCGGCCCCACGACCCTCGCGCTGACCGCGACGGCGACGCCGCGCGTGCAGGCCGACATCGCAGAGCAACTCGGCCTCGCCGAGGAGATGGCCGTGCTCAGCGCGGGGATCGATCGGCCGAACCTGTCGCTCGAGGTCGCCGAGGTCTGGGGCGACGACGACAAGCTGGACGCCATCGTGCAGGCGGCCCAGACCCTCGGGCCAACCGCCGGCAGCGGCCTCGTCTACTTCGCCCTGATCCGCACGCTCGAAGCGTTCAGCGACCGGCTGCGCGAACGCGGCGTTCCGCACGTCTGCTACCACGGCAAGCTGGACCGGCCCACCCGCCGGCGAGCGCAGGACCGCTTCATGCGTGGGGGCGACGGCGCGTCCCTCGTGCTCGCGACCAACGCGTTCGGCATGGGCATCGACAAGCCCGACATCCGCTTCGTCCTCCACGCCGAGGTGCCCGGCTCGGTCGAGGGCTACTACCAGGAGATCGGCCGCGCGGGGCGCGACGGCCGGCCCGCGGTCTGCAAGCTGCTCTACGACGAGCGCGACCTCGAGACACAGATGATGTTCATCCGCTGGTCCAACCCCGGGCCGGAGTACCTGCAGCGCGTGGTGCACCTGCTCGAGCACGACGCGGAGCGGGTACACGCCTTCGGCATCGACTGGCTGCGCGAACAGTTGCACGGCCGACAACGCGGCGACTTCCGCCTGGAGACCGCGCTGAACCTGCTGTACCGCCACGGCGTGATCGATGCGCGGGAGTCCAGCGAAGGGGCCAAGCCGCTGGCCATCGAAGACGCGATGCAGGACGGCCTGCTGGACGTTGTCGCGGGGCTGCCCGAGGCGTTGCTGGACGCAGACGCGCTGGCCGAGAAGCTGCGCGGCGACCAGCAGCGGCTGTACGGCATGGTCGAGTACGTGCGGTGCACCGGCGACCGCCGGGCGCTCCTGAACGGCTACTTCGGTGTAGGCGTCGCATCGCCTAAAGGGGATCGGGCGTGAGCCGGGCCCGTCGCGCCTGGCTCTGGGCCGAGATGCTGCTGATCTTTGTCGGCGGCCCGGTGGTGCTGGCGCTGGTGCCCGCCGTGCTGCGCGGGGCCGGGCTGTTCCCGCTGCTGTGGCTGGGGGGTGTCCTGTGCCTGGTCGCGCTGCTGCGGGACAAGGGGTTTGACCGCACGAAGCTCTGGAACCTGCACGCCGCGTACGACCGGTTCGGCGTCGTCGTGCTCCGCTGGCTGATCCTGTGCTTCGTCGGGCTGTGGCTCTACGGCCTGATCGCGGGGCAGGTCGTCGGCGGCGAACGCTTCCCGACCGGGCTCTTCCCCGTGCCCCGGCTGATCCCGGCGCTGTGGGTCATCATCATGCTGTTCTACCCGTGGGTGTCGGTCTACCCGCAGAACCTGATCTACCGCGCGTTCTTCTGCCACCGCTACCGCCCGATCCTCGGCGCGGGCTGGGGCATGATCCTCCTCAACGCCGCGCTGTTCAGCTTCGGCCACGTCATGTTCGGCAACTGGGTCGTGCTCGCGCTGACGTTCGTCGGCGGCGTACTGTTTACCCGCACCTACCTGCGGCACCGGTCGCTGCTGCTCGCGACACTCGAGCACGCGCTGTACGGCTGCTTCTGCTTCTGCGTCGGGCTGGGGATGTTCCTGCTGTACCGCGGCTGAACCGGGCGGGGTCAACCGCCGGTGCGGAGGAACAGCAGCGCGACCCCGAGGAGCGAGACAGCGGCGCCGAGCACCGCGCGGCGGGTGACGGGGTCGCCCAGCACCGCGACGATGGGCAGGACAAACAGCGGGCTGGTCGAGAGCAGGGTCTGGGCGACGCCGACCTTCGCGTCGCTCTTGAAGGCGACCTGCTGGAGCCAGATGCCCAGGAAGGTGCCCAGGAACATGGCGAGGCCCAGGAGCAGCCAGGTCTTGCCGCGGCCGGGGCGCTCGGGGTGGTTGGCGTCGCTGCCGCCGGCCTCGGGGAAGCGGCGGTCCAGCGGGAGCATGAGCACGAGGATGGCCGAGCCCGCGACGATGCGGACAACGGCGCTGGGGGCCGAGCCGATCGTGCTGTGGGCGAAGACGTGCCGGGTCATGAGGGCGCCGCCGGCCTGGCAGAGCGCGGCGGCGGCGGCGAAGGCGAGGCCCAGCGCATCGACGTGGCCGTCGGACGCGGCGTGGTTGCGCTCGGCGATGACCCACGCGACGCCGGCGACGGTGAGCGTGATGCCCAGCACCTGCAGCGGCCCGAGCGACTCGCCCAGCACGGGCCAGGCCAGCGCCGCGGTGCAGACCGGCGCGAGCATGAACAGTAGCAGGGTCCGGCGGGCGCCGATCCGGTTGAGCGCGGCGAAGAAGCACGTGTCGCCGATACCGATGCCCACCACCCCGCTGAGGACGAGCAGGGCCATCAGCGGGGCCGCGAGCGCGAACGGCGCATCGCCCGTCCGCCACGCGACCGCGCCGACCACCGCGAGCAGGAGCGCCGTCGCGAGCAGGTTCTTGGTCAGATTCATACGGACCGGCGGCATGACCCGGCCGATCCGTCGGTACATGACCGTCGCGCAGGCCCAGAACATCGCGGCGGTGGCCGCGGCCGCGAGGCCGAAAAGCGCGTGCGTAGTATGGATCTGGGCCAACAACATCGCGGGCATCATGGCGATTCCCCCCGCCCACGCAACCGGGCGGGGATTCCGATAACTGCCCGCGGACCCATGTCTCAGCAGCCACGCGGCGATACGCCGATGGGTTGTGGAAGACTTCACGTGGAGCGCGGCGATGGCACAGATGACGTTGGGGCAGTGGCGGGCGATGCTCGGGCCGCACGAGATGCTGGAGCGGGTACCGGGGCGGCTGGGCGTGCCGTCGATGGCGGTGGTGCGTGCGGTGAACACGGGGCGGCTGCGGCTGCACACCTTCCGCGCGAGCGACGGCCGGGTGCTACGGGCGGTGCGGGTGCGGGACCTGGAGCGGTACCGCGCACGGCTCAACGAGCCCCGGCCGGAGATCACGGCCGAGGGGATGAAGCGTGCGTTCGAGGAGATGGCGGCGTCTTAAGAAACAAGTCCCTCAGCAGGTGCGGCCGGTGACGACGGGTCGCACGTGTTGCCGGCCCGCGGCGCGTCTGGTGGGACGCCCCGGGCCGGCTTTTTTATGGCGTGCTTAGTCCCCGCTGCCGGGGAACAATTCGGGGTCGGGGGGCAGGTCGCCGGCCCCGGGGTTGACGATGGGCATGGCTTGTTCGTAGGTGCGGAGCAGGATGATCAGGTCGCGCCATTCGGCGCGGGCGCGTTCGAGCGGCTCGCCCTCGTTGGCGGTACGGACGGTCTGCTGGAACGCGTCGAGCAGGTTCTGGATCTGTCCGCTGTAGCCGGCGTCGTTGGCCTGGGTCTGGATGGTGTGGAGGGCGCGTTCGATGCGCCGGCTGTGCGCGGAGCTCAGCCGGGGGTTGTCGAGCGTCTGCTGCACGATGCGGAACTGGAAGCCGATGCTGTAGCTGAGCTGCGCTTCGGCGCCCAACTCGTCGGCGATGGCCTGGCGGGCCCGGGTCACCAGCGCCTGTGCGCTGGCGGTGTAGTCGGGTGTCGGGCCATCCGGCACGGCGTCGACGGGGTCGTCGGCGAGGGACAGGTCGTCGAAGGCCTCGCGCACCAAGGCGCGTTTCTCGTTGGACAGCCCGTCGCCCGCGGCGATCGCGATGAGCGCGTCGGTCGCTGCGTAGCCGGCGGCGAAGGCGTAGAACTTCACGCCGTAGGCCCGCTTGACGCCGCGCTCGGCCTGGGTGAGGCGGAGCTGAGCGGTTTCGAACGCGTCGAGCGCTTCGTAGTACTCGTAGGCGTCCAGGTGCTGATGGCCGCGTTCGCGGAGGGCCTGCATCTGCGGGTACGCCTCGCCGCCGAACTCGGCGAACTCCGGCGGGCTGAAGCTATCGGCGATCAGCTGGTCGAGCTTCTCCCCGGCCTGCACCGCGAGGAAGCCCAGCGACGCCTGCGACCGGGCGTACTCGAAGTCGGACTGCGCGCCGCGGAACTCCTCGTACGCCAGGTACAGGCCCTCGGCGTCACCGACCGCCAGCGCTTCTTCGCCGCGCGCGAGCGCTTCCTCGGCCAGCGCCCAGTCCGGCGGGGCCCAGCGCTCGGCGTCGTCGGCCAGCGCCTGCTCGCGCGCCCGGTAGGCCGCGGCCTGCATGTCCGTCGCGGCGGCGCGGTCGTCCATGTTCGCGGCGTACTCGGCCAACTCGACGTCGAGCACCCCCGCGGCGCGGTCGGCCTCGGCCAGGATGAGGTACGCGCCGTTGAGGTCGCCGTCGGCCTGGAGGGCCTGGGCCCGGTCTACGTTGTCCGCGAGGGTGTCGTAGGCCTCGTGCAGGTGCGCGGGCAGACCGGACTGATTGAGCCGGTCGAGCACGGGGAGCACCTGCGCGAGCAGGGCCTGGACCTCGTCATCGGTGCGGTCGCGTGCCGGGCGGGTCGGCCGGTCCTGCGGCTGGGGCTGGGCCGGTCCGGTGCGCTGGGGGGGCGGGGTCTGGTCGGCGATCTGCTTGTCGTGCTGCTTGGACGCGGCGCTCATCGCGAAGTAGCCGGCGACGATCACCGCCAACACGGTCACCGCGATGAGCCCGATGACCATCGGGTCGGCGCCGCCGCGTCGCGTACGGCGCGGCCGGTGGGCCGGCGCGGCGTCCCACAGTTCTTCGATGTCGTGTCCGGCCGGGTCGGTGTAGCCGGCGGTTTCGTGTGTGGTGGTCGGCGGTTCGGGCGTCTCGCGTACGATCTCGCGCGGCGGCGGTGTGGCCTGGCCGGTCTGTGGACGCGGCGTCTGCGGCGATGTCGGGCTGGCAGGACTTGACGGTGCGGTGCGCGGCGCGGCGGGCTTGGCCGGGGGCTGGTTGCGCTGCGCGGCGAGTTCGCGCTGCGCCTGGGCCCTTGATTCATCCGTGGTAAACTTCAGCCCCAGCGTGTCTGCCTCTTCGGGCAGGGTGAGGTCGGCCTGGCATTGGGGACAGGACTTGGCGTGCGGCGCGACGGACGCGGCGCACGCGTGGCAGAACCCCAGCAGCCGCGACACCCCCGGCACCCTCGCCGCGGGCATCCAGAACTGGTGCGTCGTCGGCCCGCGGAGGACCGTGTCGGCCTTGATCCGGCCGGCCATGGCCTGGTGCCGGAGCACCTCGGTGCTGAACCCGGGCATAAACGGTTTCGCCTCGTCGCGGATGTACCACGGGCCCATCGCCAACTGCGTCGCATCTCGGCTCAGCGGCTCGAAGTACCCCCCGCAGGCACCGCACCGAACGCTGTCCTGCTGGGTCGTACCACAGTAGGGGCAGGTCACATCGGCCAAGGGAGGGCTCCGGGTTCGGGGAGGTATCGGCGTGCCCGGTGCGGAGACCGCGTGATGCAGCGGAGTGGAATCACCCACCGCACGCTACACCCCGATCATCGCCACCAATCCGCGGGCGGGGGCTAGGCGGGGGCCCGCGTGGACGATAGTATAAAGGGGCTGCTACGTTCCGTCCCGCCTGTTCCGCCAACCCCAGCCCCACGGAGTTCCTCATGGCATTTGTCCGGCCAAGTCTTTTGGCGATGCTGCTGGCGTGTGCCGTCTGCCTCTCACTCTGCCCCCCCGCTGCCGCGCAGGGCGAGACCGAGATCGACCTGATCCAGACGCTGGGCGAGGAAGAGGTCGCGGCCCGTGAGGCCCGCGCCCAGGCCGCCGCCGAGCGCGAGCACCGCGAGCGCCTCGAGGAGCAGTCCCGCCTCCGTCAGGCCTACCAGCAGTACCTCGGCGCCGCGCGCCGCACCGCGATGGCCGCCGTCGAAGCCAAGGCCCGCCGCGCCGACCCCCAGCAGGTCCAGCAACTCCGCGACGAGGCCCGCGCGATCATCGACCGGCCCAACCTCACCAAGGCCATGGTCCAGCAGGAGCTCGACCCGATCTACAACCGTCTCGAAGAGCTGCTCGTCCCCACCCAGGAGCAGCTCTACGCCGTCAACGCCGACCTGCTCGCCCTCCGCCGGCAGATCGCCCCGGGCAACGGCAACGACGTCGACTGGATCGAAGAGATCGCCATCCAGTACGCCCTCGCCGCCAACAACCGCGACCGCGAGGTCATCGCCGGCAACATCGAGTACCGCAACACCGAGCAGTACGGCATGACCGGCGAGTGCGACGGCATCGACCGCTGCAACCGCCTCCGCATGGTCCTCGGGCTCAACCCCCTCGCCGTCGACTTCAAGCTCGTCGAGGCCGGCCGGGACCACTCCAACGACATGGCTACCCTCGGCTTCTTCGCCCACGACTCGCCCGTCCCCGGCAAGGAGACCCCCTGGAAACGGGCCGAGAACTTCGGCACCACCGCCTCGGGCGAGAACATCGCCGCGGGCTACGGCAACGAGCTCCAGGCTACCCAGGGCTGGTGGTACTCCCCCGGCCACCTCAAAAACATGATGGGCCAGGGCCACAACCGCATCGGCCTGGGCACCCACGGCAAGCACTACACCCAGCTCTTCGGCCGCTGACCCCATCCCCAAATCAAACCCCACCCAGCCCCGCGCCCACCGCGGGGCTTTTTCATGCCATTGCTGACCGCGGCAGGTCCATGTTTTCCCCTACACATTTCCCCTGATTCGTCGTACACTACGAATGTCTCCTCTTTCTCATCTCTCCCCCCGCCGACTCCGGCCGGAGCCCCATCTTGCTTCTAACTCACCCCGTCCACCGTGCCCCGCGGACCACACAGCGGCTGCGCCCCGCCGGCTTCACGCTCGTCGAGTTGCTGGTGGTCATCTCCATCATCGCGCTGCTGATCTCCATCCTCCTGCCCGCGCTCAGCGCCAGCCGCAAGTCTGCCCAGCTCGCGCAGACCCTCTCCAACCTCCGCCAGATCGGCATCGGCTCCGGGGCCTACGCCGCCGACTTCAAGGGCTCGCCCCCCATCACCCCCGTCGGCCGGGGCTTCGGCTCGTCGGTCTCCACCGTCGGCTGGTGCTCCTGGTCCTTCGGCGGCAAGTTCGCCGACCCCTACTGGGCCACCCGCTCCCTGGGCTACTTCGACCTCGCGCCCGATGCCCGCCCCATCAACCCCTACGTCTACACCGAGAACCTCCACCCCGATGTCACCGGCGCATCCGGCTACAACGGCCCGCAGAACCCCGCCAACAACAGCCAACGCACCCCCATCGAGCTCGAGGTCTTCCGCTCGCCACGCGATGCACGCACTATGCAACGCAACTGGCCCAACACCACCGACGGTGTCAGCAGCTACGACGACGTCGGCACCTCCTACCACTCGAACATGAAGTGGCTGCTCCAGCTCGATAACGCCGGCTACTCCTACGACGAGGCCTTCGAGCTCGGGCACCGACGCTTCCGCACCAGCACCGGCCTGGACCCGTCCAACTTCGTCCTCTACCACGACCAGGTCGCCGACGTCATCCTCACCCCCTGGTCCTCGGGCCTGCCCGTCGTCGAGGCCGACTTCGGCCGACCCAACCAGTCCGCCATGACCTACCTCGACGGCCACGCCGACCTCGCCACCATCGAGCCCAACCAGCCCACCGGCGACGGCTACACGTTCGAGATCGAACTCGACTAACACGGTGGCACAGGCATCCTGCCTGTGTGATGCTCCCCGCAAGACAGGCATGCCTGACTGTCGCTTGCCGCGGCAAAGTTCGCTTCAGCGGGCGTTATCCCTGCTGGATCACGCTCCAAACGACAGGTGAATGGCCCGGCCCAGCCACTCGCGATAGAGCGTACAAAACTCTGGCCATATTGGCCGGGCGGGTCTTCGCCAAACTACGTATAGAGCCACCGGCGGCGCAAGAAAAACCACAATAACGACAAACACAACGCGGACAGCCATTTCCAGAAACGCCAAGAACAGCATCACGATTAGATCGATCATTACCGCTTCCCCCACACCCACACCGCCGCGCCCGCGACGACGGCACCGACGGTGTTCGACACCAGGTCCCAGCCCGTGTTTTCGTAGCCACCCACGTTCGTCGGGCCGAGCATTGTCGCGACAAACTCCACCACCTCGTTGAGCGCCCCAAAGCCCAACGCCCCCACCACGCACAGCACCACCAGGCCGAACGTCGGGCGGATCACGCGGCCCGCGTCCGTCGCGTCGGATGCCTGGCCCCGCATCGCCGCGCGCAGCCCCTCCCAGCACGCCCAGCACGTCACACCGAACCCGTACGCGTGCGTCACGTGGTCGTACTTGATCCCCCACACCACCTTCCCATCCTCCCCCCACACCGCCGGCAGCACCCACCACGAATACACCACCCGCTGGTCGCCGTTGATCGGCCAGCTTTCGGGCACGGGCAGCAGCCCCCCGGCCATGTGCATCGCGCCCCACGCCGACAACGCCGCCAGCACCCCCACCGAAAACCCCACCCGCCGATCGATCCACCCCACCGCCGCGCACAGCACGACCATCACCACCAGGTAGAACACAAACTCCCCGTTGCCCGTGACGAACGCCCCCACCGCCGCCGCCAGCAGGTACCCCGCCGTCGCCAGGACGATCCCCCAGTGCGCTTTGGTGTAGCCCGGCGTCTGCATGGGTACGAGTGTATCCCATCCCGCCCCAGCCACCCGCCCGCCGTAAGATAGGACCATGCCCCACCGCACCCCCCTGCTGCTCCTCCTCGCCGCCGCGCTCTGCCCCTTCCTCACCCCCGCGGCCGCCGCCCAGCACATCCTCTTCGTCCGCGGGGCCGAACGCAGCGGCGGGTTCCTCGAAGCCCGCAACGATGCGCAACGCACCGAGCAGCTCGCCGGCATCGACAACGACAACACCGCCCCGGGCAACCACGGCTGGAAGCAGCTCGCCGACCTCCTCACCGAGCACGGCTACACCCTCACCCAGATCACCGAAACCGTCGAGCCCGGCAGCACCGAGGGCCAGTCACACGGCCGGCCCATCGACTTCGCCGACATGGACCTCTCCCGGTACGACGCCATCGTCTTCGCCTCCAACAACGCCCGCTACAGCGACGCGCAGGCCGACGCCATCGAGCAGTACCTCCGCGACGGCGGCGGCGCGGTCTTCATCAGCGATACCAACTTCGGCTCCGACTGGGCCGACGCCCCCGAGTCCGACCGCCCGTTCCTCGAACGCTTCGGCCTCACCGTCAACCAGGACCACGGCACGTACACCCTCGACCGCGACCGGGGCGACTACCTCCTGCCCGACCACCCCCTGCTCGCGGGCGTCGACCGGTTCGACGGCGAGGGCGTCACCCCCATCACCGTCCAGGACGAGCAGCCCGAGGGCGTCCGCGTCGACATCCTCGTCGCCGCCAAGGGGAACGTCCGCCGCAACCACGGCCCCTTCGGCGACCGCCGGCTGGGCCCCACCACCCCCGCCACCGGCCGCGACGCCGTCCTCCTCGCCGCCACCATCGGCGAAGGCCGGCTCATCGGCTACTTCGACCGCAACACCTTCTTCAACGAAGGCGGAGCCGGCACGGACCTCACCCGCTTCGACAACGCCCAGCTCGCGCTGAACCTGTTTGCGTGGGTGACAAGCAACAACGGAGAAGATGCAGACTAAGCTAACTGACGCTTCAAGATCGGAACCGGTATTCGGCCAAGCGTGCCGGAACCAGCACGGCAATCGCCTGACTGAACGAATGAACTAGTGTCATATGCGGAAGCAAACCTTAGAGTGAGGTTTAGAAAATGGTGTGTGCATACCAGCAAATGGTTGCACTCGGTGGACTCGTTGCTTTCCGCTATGGGCACCCATGGCACCTCCCCGAACCCATGCGTTATGTCTTTGGTGCTGTTCTTCTAATTGCTCTACTTTGTTGGTGGTGGCGCCGTCGTTCCTAAACGCGCAGTTGGCTCTCAAAGCGTTGACTCTCCGTTTCACATCTGTTCATACAGGTGCACTCCTCTTCTCGCCTCTCGATACGTTCGCCCGCCTTGTTGACCTCGGTCTTGATGATGTTGCCTTCGCTGTGGTTGTAGACATAGTCGCCTAGGCATTGGCCGTCGTGGCACACGCTGCAATCCTCCCAGCTTGCCTATCCTGCCATCTGGTGCAAGAAAAACAGGGGTTCCCTGACAAAAAACCGGTAATGCGGGCTCTTCTATAACGTATACTTGGATTGTGAGCGGGGCGTGGCTCCGCCGATGGGATTCCAGGACAGAAAAGAACAGGACGAGGGATGAACAGGCAGAGCATGATGGGCGCGGCGTTGGCCGTGGGTGTGGCGGGCGTTGCCTCGGCGGGCGGGGCGTTTACGAGCTACTCGTTCACCGGCGTGACGAACAACAACGCGGCGAACACCGCGGCGGGCGAGGCGCAGTTCGAGCTGCAGGTCAGCCAGACGGGCGGCAGCACCGCGCTGTTCACGTTCTACAACCACGGCCCGGCGGACTCGGTCATGTCCGAGCTGTACTGGGACGACGACGCCGGCGTGCTGCAGGCGATGACCGACATCTTCGACACCGACCCCGGCGTGGACTACGAGTCGCTGGGGTCGAGCGTGAACCCCGGCAACCTGCCCGGGTGGAGCACGATCAGCTTCAACGCCGACTTCGCGACCGAGCCGAACAACCCGCAGCCGCACAACGGCATCGGCGTCGGCGAGTCGCTGGGTGTGGCGTTCAGCCTGACGGCGTCGTACCAGGACGTGCTCGACGCGATCGCCGCGGGCGACCTGCGCATCGGCGTGCACGCCCAGTCGTTCGCCAACGGCGGGAGCGAGTCGTTCGTCACCGGCGGGGACACGCCCACCGGCGTGCCGACCCCGAGCGCCGCGGCCCTGGGCCTGGCGATGCTGGTGGGCGCGAGCCGCCGACGCCGCCGGGCCTAAAACCCGGGCCGGCCCAGCCGCCGGAGGACAGACATCAAGGAAACCGACGCACAACGCCCGAGCCCCGGGCGTTGTTGCTTTGCGTGGGGCGCATGGAAAACCCTCGACGGTCGGCCGCCGAGGGCTTAGGGGGTCAGACATGGTCGGACCGACCAGCGCGGGGCGTGTCAGTTCTGCTCGGCGATGTCCGCGTCACGGGCGGCGATAGCGGCGGCGAGGGGCTCATCCATGCGCATGGGGTGGCCGTGCCAGAGCAGCTCGCCGGTGTGGCTGAAGATGAACGAGTGCGGGACGCCGCGGACCTGGGCGCCGACGAGCCCGCCGTGGTTGATGACGGTGATGTCGTCGCTGCCGCCGGCGTTGATCCAGGCGTCCTTCGCGGCGTCGGTGTCCTGGGTCCAGACCTGGTTGGCGATGACGACGAGCTTGTCCGAGCCGTACTCGGCCTGGAGCTCGACGACGTGGGGAATGGCGCGGAGGCACGGCCCGCAGCGGTCGCCCCAGTACTCGTAGACGACGACCTTGTTCTCAAGGTCGTCGGCATCGACCTCGGGGCCGTAGACGTGGGTGCCGAGGTTTACGCCGTCCAGCGAGACCTCGTCGTTGTCGGCGAAGGTGGTGGTGGTCGCGGCCAGCAGCGCGAGCACGGCGATGAGGAACGGGGCCTTGGCGAATCGATGCATGGGTAGCTCCTGCATAGGGGGAAAAGAGACCGCGCCGGCACACGACGGGGCGGTAGAGACCAAACGTCGGCGCGGTCGGGAATGTTTCACGCGGCGGGAAGTCCCTGGCACGAATGGATCAGGCGGGCCGGGGCGCAGGTCTGGCCAACGGCGTTGGCGGGTCACGGGGGCCAGACTAGCCGGCGGCGGCGAGATCGAGCAGCTTCTGCACCGTGCGCCAGTTGCGGGCGGTCGTGGGGGTGGCCAGGAGCCGCTCGGCCCGGCTGGCGAGCTTGGAGCGGCCGATGCCATCGGGGGCGTGGAGGTAGAAGGCGCGTTCGGTGAGCGTGTACCGTTCGGTGGGCGAGCGGAGTGCCTCGATGGCGGCCCGGTCCGGCGACCGGGCCGGGGCCGTTAGGAAGAAGACGTGCAGGGTCTTGGGGTCGCGCTGCCCCTCGGGGAAGGGGTTCTCGTCGGCGATCTGCTTCAGCTCGTCGGCACAGAGAACCAGCACGCTGGGGCGGAAGCCGTGGTGCGCTTCGATGCGGTCGGCGATCTGTTTGCCGCGCGCGGCCCCGCTCTTGCGCGGCGCGGTGAAGACGGCGTTTCCGCTCTGGATGTAGGTCCGCACGTCGTTGCAGCCGACCGCTTCGAGGTGGCCGGCGAGGTCGCGTATGGGCAGGGGGTGGTTGCCGCCGACGTTGATCCCACGGAGCAGCGCGATCCAGGTGGGCATGGGCCTAGTCCTCGGCCGGGGCGTGGAGGCGGGCGAAGTACATGCGTTGGGGGTCGACGCTGCCGCCGTGGCCGGCGAAGCGTTCGGTGTGTTCGCCGATGCCGTCGGTCACGCCCTGGGAGCTGCGGTAGCGGAGGCCGACGACCTCGCCGTCTTCGCGGACCCAGCCGAGGAAGACGACGCTGTGGCCGGAGCGTTGGCGCCAGAACTGGAGGAAGTCGCCGGGCCGGGCGTCTTCGGGCTCGACGCCGGTGCCCAGGCCCAGCAGGGTGAGGGCGTAGCGGATCTGGGTCTCGCGGATGAGCTCGGCCTGGTCGTGGCTGTCGGGGACCGCGCCGTACCAGTGCTTCTGCAGCGCGCGGACCTGAGCGACGGTGTGGTCGTCGAGCAGGCGGTGCTGCTGGGCGACGTTCATAAAGACATTGAACGTGTAGCCGCAGCAGTAGGTGCCGCCCTGGCCGGCGGCGAGGATGCGCTCGCCCTTGAAGCGGATCTCCTGCATGGTGCCCGAGCCGGCCCAGCGGTTGTTGTACCCGCCGCCGGCGTGGCGCTCGGCCTCTTCGATCACCTCCGCGTTGAGGTCGGCCGGGGCGTCGTCGGGCACGTCGCCCTGCGCGCAGAGCGCGCCCGGCCAGGCGAGCGCAAGCGCCAACAGCCCCAGCACCGCGAGGGCGCGGCAGACGGGCAGGACGCGTGTGGATTCATCGGTCGGCATCGGTCGCTCCGTGGTCGGTCAACGTCTCCCGTCGGCAACTTCCAGCGTAGCAGGAAGCGCGGCGCCGGCAAAGAGACACGCCGCTGCGATGCGATCCATGCCGCAGCCACGGGAGCACAGAAAAGCCGCCCCACGGGTGTGGGGCGGCCGAGTGTCGGTCACGGTGATGGGTTGCCGGCTCAGCGGCGGCGGCGGAGCAGCGCGAGCCCGCCGAGGCCGAGCAGCGCGAGCGAGCCGGGCTCGGGGATGACGTTGAGCTCGAAGTCGTCGAGGAAGGCGGACTGTCCGCCGGGGACCTGGGAGTCTTCGCCGTCGAGCATGGTGGCGGTGACGGTGACCAGTTCGCCGGTGGTGACGCCGGTGAGCGTGAGTTGGAAGGGGGTGCCGCCGGGGTTGCCCGAGGCCGCGCCGCCGAGGTTGCCATCGGGGATGACCGCGGTGAGCAGGTCGACGGTAACGGACTGGCTGTTGGTGGAGAGGGTGACCTCGAAGACGCGCGCGGTAAACATGGATTCACGCCCGGCGACGAAGTCGAGCACATAGTCGCCGTCCACAGCGGCGAAGACAGACTGGGTCAGGACCATCTGCGCGAGTGCTTCGCCGGTGTTGCCCTGGTTGCCTTCGAAAGAGCGGAGCCAGATGCCGGTGCCGACACCGGGGGCCTGGGTGCCGCCGACACCGGTGTTGTTGGCGTTGGCGAAGCCGGTCTGGAACTGGGCTCCCAGGTTTGCACCATCAGGCATGTTGGTAATCAGTTGCCAGGCGCTGCCGCTGGTGGTGGAGCCGGAGGTCGCGTTGTCGAACGCGCCGTCGTCGAGCAGCGTTGCGTCCGCGGCACCGGGCACGACCAGGGCGCACGCCAGCGCGGCACCCGATGTGGAAAGATAGCGTATCATTCTCGTGGCCTCCTGAGATGAATCGATCGATGCGATATGCGTCGCCGTGCCATAGAAACACAACGATATAAAGTCTACCTGAGCGAACCGGGAAGAGGTAGTAAAAAACAGGTCCGAAGCGACGTTTTTTGCTGTTTGTAGCCCACTCTGTCTCACCGCGTCACGGCCAAGAGGTCGCCTTGGACCCTGGTGCATAGAAAAAGCCGCCCCGTGGAGACGGGACGGCCAGGAGGAGATGACACGCAATCTGTTGCCGGCTCAGCGGCGGCGGCGAAGCAGCGCGAGCCCGCCGAGGCCGAGCAGCGCGAGCGAGCCGGGCTCGGGGATCGGCACCTCGTCGAAGAGCTGGAGCTCGGAGATCTGCAGCGAGTCGGCCGGGAAGACACCGCTGTTGTCGACGATCGTCGGGAAGACGATCTTGTAGCTGGTGTAGGCGGTGTCGTTGTCGATCAGGATCACGTCGCCAAGGGTTTCGCGGTCGGTCGGCAGGGAGATCGAGCCGGAGTCGATAAGCACCCAGTTCTCGTTGTTGCCTTCGCTGTTTTCCGAGGAGGTGATCGCGTCGTTGGTGCCATAGATCTCGAAGCTCGTAGGGTCACGGACGTCGAAGTCGTTGGCGGTGGCGAGCTGCATCGCCACCACGGTGGACGGCCCGCCGGAGGGAGTCACGATGACGCCGCTGCCGTCCTGGCCGAAGCTGAGCCACTTGGTGCTGGTATCGCCGTCGAGCAGGTTGGCGGCACTCTCGGCCGCGGGCGAGAGGGTCGTGATGGTGTCGATCGCGATAATCGGGTCGTTGAAATTGAGCACCGCCGAGCCCGCGCCGCCCAAGCCCGTAAAGAACTGGACCTCGGAGATCTGCATGAGGGTCTCGGTGGGCCCGCCGCTGAGGGTCGGGAAGATCAGTTGGTACGAGGAGAACGACATGGCATTCGCAAAATCGACCGTGGGGTACGCGGTGTTGCGGCCGGCGGGCGGGGCCAGGCCACCGCTGCTGATCAGCTGCCAGTTCTCGAGGTTGCCAAGGCTGTTGTCCGTGCTTGTGATGGCATCGTTTGTGCCGTAGAGCTCGAAGCTGAGGGGGTCACGGCCCGGCGCATCGTTGCCGGTGACCAGCAGCATGCTCTGGATGACGCTGCTGCCGGGGGTCACGATAAAGCCCGAGCCCGAGCCACCGAAGTTCAGGTACTTGGAGAAGTCGTCCCCGTCGATCGCGGCGCTCGGGGGCTCACCACCCGGGTAGCTGCTGGAGGGGTTGAGGCTGTGGTCGATCGCGATGATGAAGTCGCCGGACGACAGCAGGGCTTCGCCGAAGGCACCGGCCGCGGGCAGCGCGGCGACGAGGGCGAGCGTTCCAAAACGGGTCAGGGCAAGGGGCGTGGACATCAATCTACTCCATGAAGTGACAGTGAGACAGTGCAAAGCGGGGGGCACGCACAAGAACCCCACCTTTATAAGGCGCGAGACCCTCAACCTTGGACATCGGATCCGATTTTTTTTCTTGGGCCCATTTCAAGACGCCGCGAGAGGCGATTAGTAGATGTAGTGGCGGCCTGCTGTCGCCGTACCCCGGTGTCGGCTCGGCGAACCGGCCGAGCAGACGGCTGGCGATTCGCGATTCGCATTTCCCTAAACCCCCTATTGTGACGTATTGCACATAACGCGTTATGGCTAATGGCCAACGGTCAATGACGTGCCCCAACGCCTGACGAGCACTGCACAGCCCCCCGGCCTCAGCCCATCGTCCGCCGCAGACGGGCCTCGGCCGACGCGAGGTTCAGCGACGACGCGAGGTCCTGCGCTGCGACCGCATGGCCCCGCGCGATCAGCAGTTCCACCGTGCCCGATTCCTGGCCGGGCAGCCCCGACGCGAGTTTCATGTCCGCCAGCCGCACCGTCAGCACCCCGGCCCCGAGCATCTTCCGCCGGTACCGCGCCTCAACCACGTCCGTCAGGTCCACCCGCACCTCCCGCACCCCCGACCGGATCAGCCCCAGCACCGCGTCCTTCGTCTGGAACTGGAACGACAACGCGTGGCCGTCCAGCACCAGCAGGCCGCTCGCCTCCGCCCAGCCCTCGAGCACCTTCTTCACCTTGAACGGCACGCTCACCATCGCCGAAGCATACCAGCGCCGCACCGCCTCCCGCGCCGACGCAATACCGCGACACCCCACGCGTTCGACCCGCAGCACACGACACCCAACACGGGAGACCGCCATGCTCATCCCTGCCCTGCTCGTGCTGTCCGCCTTCACCGCGGCACCCGCCGAAACCCAGCCACCCGCCGTCGAGCCCGGCGTCGCGTGGTACGGCGACTGGGACGCCGCACGCGCCGAGGCCGAGCGCAGCCAGCGCCCCATCCTCCTCTACTTCGTCCGCCCCGCCTGCCGGGGCGTGTCCGGCGTGTTCTGAGAGGGCTACACCCAGACAGAGGAGAGTTTCTTCTCTCAGACCTTCATCGACGCCACCCGAAACTACGTCTGCGTCCGGCTCGACAGCTACGAGAACCAGGCCAACATGGACCGGTCCATGGTGCTGATGGACGGCAGCCTGCTCAATACCGTCTTCGTCCTCTATGCGCCCGACGGCGAGACCCGGCTCTCCCGGCCCGCGCGTTCGCCCCGCCTCGCGTTTGCCGGCCGCGACATCGTTGAATCCCTACACCGCATCGCCGACGGCTACCCCGACCGGCAGCCCGACGCCCCCGCGCACACGCCCGACTTCTCCGCCGTCCGCGAGGCGATCAACTTCGCCGCCTGCGACGGCCGGCCGCTGGTCCTCGCCTACGGGCCCGACGCCGAGACCTGCGCCGCCTACGAAGCGCAGCTCCGCGCGCTCGCCTGGTCGCCCGACTTCATCGGCCGGGTCCACTGGGACTTCGCCCACGACGACGCGGCCGAGCTTCGCGCCTTCGTCCCCGACCTGCCGGACACCGAGGCCGGCGTCGTCATCCTCCAGCCTGAACCGTTCGGCCGGTCCGCCGCCGTGATCGGCACGCTCGACCCTTCCGCCCCACTCGCCGATCAGCAGGCCGCGCTGCACGGCGCGCTCGACACCTTCGCCGCGACGTTCGAGAAGCTGCCCTACGAAGCGCACGTCGCCGCCGGCCACGACCAGGGCATCACGTGGGAAGAAGCGATCCGCATGTCCGACCGCCCCATGAGCGACCAGCGCCGCCGCCGCAACCCCGACAACCCCCGCGCTCGCCGGGACCGCAACGCGCCGGAAACGCCTTAGTCGCCTATCGATCGAAGGCCGAGCTACCGCCGTCGCCGCAGCAGCGTCCAGCCGCCCAGGCCCAGCAGCGCCAGCGACCCCGGCTCGGGCACCGCGAAACGCAGGTCGTCGATCGCGAACGCGCCGTCCTCCGGCGGCAGGTTCACCACCGTCATGTACGCCACCGGCGTGTCCGTCACGATGCCCAGGAAGTTCTGCCCCGTCGTGTTGCTCATCTCCCCGACGAGCTGGTCGTTCGCGTCGTACAGCCGCAGCCGGTTCGCCTCGTTGGGATTATCCAGCAGACTCACCGCGTAGACCGGCGTGGTGAAGTCGATACGGAAGCCGTTCACAAACTCGTCAAAGCCCGGGTTGTTCCGGTTCGTCAGCCAGCCCCCGCCGTAGGGCGAGTCGTTGTCCACGCGCGGCGAGGTCGCGAGCCCCTGGTAGTCCTGCACCACCGCGCCGGGGCCGAAGTCCATGCCCCCCGCCAGTGTGCCGTTCGTCAGGCCGTCGAAATCGACCAGCGTCACCGGGGCCGACACCGCCGCCTCCCAGCTCACCAGGTCGCTGTAGTTGGTCGAACCCGCCCACGCCCCCGCCGCCGGGCACACCAACGCCAACACACACCCCAGGGTGTTCTCGCTCCGCATGGTTCTCTTCTCTGCTTCGCCGGTGAAAGGATCCCCAAATGAACCACCCCCATGCTACCGGATCCGCCCCGGATGGCCAGCACTTTCTTGCCCCGACCCACCCAGCGAGTCCGCCCGCGGGAAACCCGCCCCAGCACCCCCGCTTCAACCCGCCCTGCTAAACAGGGCAAGCTCAACACGGCAGAACAGACACCACCGCCACCACACGCCCGCTCCCAAGCCCGCTTCACCAAAAGCCCTAGGTCGATCCGTCGCCTCCCGCTACGATATCCCCGGTCCAACATCTCAATGTGGGGAGAACCATGCACACACCACACATCCGCCGTCCGCGCCTGTCCGCACCCGCCGTCACGCTGGCCGCGCTCTGCGCCGCCCTGCCCGCCGCCGCCGAGCCGACCACCGGCTCGGTCGACCTGCAGGCAACGCGATTCGGCGCGAACATCGTCGACCCGATCAGCGAAGACGTCGTCGCCTCGGGCAACGCCTTTGACGGCTCGGGCTTCATCAACGCCCAGGACGACCTGGGCGAACTCGTTGCACAGCTCACCGCCTCGGTCAACATCAACGGCGGCATCGTCGGCACCAACGGCGAATTCGTCTCGCCCGCTCTCGCCACCGTGCAGGGCGAGTTCACCGTCACCTACATCCCGGAATCACCCGACGGCAACGCCCTGCCCAACTACGTCCTCGCCGCTCGCGGCGAGATCATCTTCGCCGTCAACCCCGTCGCCACCGCCGCCAACCCCGCCGGCTACAACGGCGACATCCCCGTCATCGCGTACTTCAACCTCGAAGCCACCGCCTCCGCCAGCCAACCCGTCTCCGCCTCCGCCACCGCCACCTTCGGCGTCGTCGGCATCGGCAACCCGCACATCGCACAGCTCATCGCCAGCAGCAGCGGCATCGCCATGCCCGACCCCGTCGTGTCCAGCGCCACGATCACCCTCAGCACCGACGACCCCAACTACTTCTACAAACGCGCCTCGATCAACATCGGCATCACCGACGTCATCAACGCCGGCGAATACACCGGCAGCGCCACCGCCAGCACCGACCCCGTCTTCACCTTCGACCAGGCCACCTTCGACCAGATGATGGGCGCCGACACCTTCGACCTCGCCAGCTACTACCAGCTCGAGTTCAGCGAGGGCTTCGTCAACGGCGTCCCCGAGCCCTCCTCCCTCGCCCTCCTCGCCCTCGCCGCGTTCCCCCTGCTCCGCCGACGACGCTGAGCCAGCGACGGCCCAAACCCCTCACGCCGCGCGCATCAGCGGCAGGTAACCCACCCGCACGGGGACCGCATGCTCGGCCGGGCCCGGCTGCAAACGCGCATCCAGCCAGCACGCCGTCACCCACACCTGCGTCCCCGGCGGCGCGACAGCCGACGACAACCCAAATGACATCGCCGGCTTCGTCGGGTTCCCGGCAGGCGTCTACCCCTCACGCCGCCAGCGCGATGCCGTAGCCCACCGCCGTGTACACCGCCGCGCCTCAACCCGACCACCGACGCGACACGCCGAGCACCACCCGGGTACAGGCCCAGACCACGAACAACGCTACCCGAAACGGGAAGGCCGACCGCGACGGCGACAACCCCCCGACATCCCGGTACGACGCCAGGGCACGGCCGTTCAACGCATGCGCCTCCGAGACCGAAGCCGTCGCGGTCATCAAGCTCGGCAGCCCCGACCGCGCATCCGCCCGCCGGTCAAGCACATCATCCGCGAGCTGGCACAGCATCACGATGCGGAATAGGACCTCAAAGTCATCATCGCCGCCGAACACCCCCGCACCCATTTCCATGCTCTCGGCGTCGAACACCAATGCGGTGATACATTCAAGCGACAAACGCACCACCGCCTCGCGATACGCCCGCGTCTGCTCATAACACAGCCGCCCGCCCCCCGGCACCGGCCGGCCCCCTTCTACCCGACGCAGCCTCCGCAGGTACGCCTCCACCAGGCCGTCCGCACCCGCCTGCCGCGCCAGCTCGCGCGTCGCGCGATACTCCCCACGGCTGAACCCCTTGCCATCAAAAAACCTGTTCACACACGCCCCCAGATCAAGTAGCCCCGCGACCGCCCGTAGCCGATGCATCGGCAACCGACGACGCGACCGTAACGCATACAGCGTGTCGAACGCCACCACGCACAGCACACGCAGCGGCGTGCCCGGCCGAGACGACACCAACAACAACGACCCGCGCAGCACGCTTACCAACGAAGCCGCAACCGCCCGCAACCGGCCACCATGCGCCTCCCCCCGAGCCGCAACATCGTCAGACATCACACACGACCACCTCTCGCGGACAACACCAACGGATCGGGACCAAATCGCTCACCCCCCGGCTGACCACAAGCCGGCTGCAGCCGACCTGGCGGCTCTCACAACAATTCGAATACAAAATGCCCCCCGGGAACAGCCGGCCGCGATACGCAAACGCCACCACCTGGCAGCCATGGAGATGCCCAGCCAGCACCAGGTCGTAACCCGCCCGACGCGCCCAATGCCACACCCGCGGGTGGTGCGCGCACAACACTCGCACATCACCGCCGCCCGGCACCGCCGCACCCGGCCCCGCGATCGAAACCAACCGAGACCCGTGCGATAGTCGGTAGGTCGTATCCTGAATCCACACGCCGCCCCCGTCCTCCACCGCCGCCCGCACACGATCCAACCCCACCCGCCTGTCGTGGTTGCCCCCCACCGCCAGCACCGGCCCGACCGCGCCCAGCTCGCTCACCAACGCGCTCAGCGCCCCCAACTCCGAAGCCCCATCCACCAGATCGCCGCCCAATAGCACCGCCCGGGCACCACACCCCCCCACCGCCTCCACCACCCGACGCGAAAGCAGCACCGACCGCCCACGCCGCAGATGCAGATCACTCACATACACCAGCCGGCACGCGTCGGCACGCGCGGTCAGCCGCTCCACCCGCACATGCAAAGCACCCCGAAGGCCGATCTCCAACCGCCCGCCAAAATGAACCACCCATTCGCTCCCACCCCTGCAGACGGGAAAGCCCTGCACCCAGTATGGCCGCATCGTACAAAAAACGAAAACACCCCGCGCCGACAGCCCGTCAATCACACCCCCCCCCCGCCACAACCCCGCATGTTCTGCTTGAACAGAGCCGCCGCCCTCACGCCGCCAACGCCAGGCCGTAGCCCACCGCGGTGTACTCCGCCGTGCCCGGCTGGCCGGGCTGCAACCTGCGGTCCAACCACACCCCCATCACCCACAGCTTCGCGCCCGGCACGCACGCATCGCCCGGCAGCACAAACGACATCTCCGGCCGCGTCGTGTTCCCCGCCCAGTGCCAACGCCCCAGCTCCGCGGGCGTCTGCTCCCCGATAAACCAGTACACCGCCGCGCCCACCGCGTCCGCCGGCCGCCGGCGCCCGCCATCCGTGCGACGCACCGACACCTTCACCCGCCGCCCCGGGGCCGACACCTTCAGCCGAGGCCCACGGGCCTTATACACCGACTCCCCCTCACCCCCGGCCCCCGCCGCCTCGCCCCCCGCGCCCAGCAGCCCCAGGTCAAACCGCATCATCGATGTCACGCCCGGCTGCACCCGGATGAACCGCGCCAGCTCCCGCGTCTGTTGCACCACCGCCTTGCGCGCCGTGTCCTTCGCCAGCACCGTCGCCAGCCCGCGCGTGCCGGGGTTGACCGCCGCCTTGTACGCCGCGGCAAACGCCTCCTGGTCGGCGGTATACGCCGCCGCCTGCTCGGCCGAGAGCGCGAAACGCGACGGGTCGGCCTGGATCTGCCTCGCGAAATTCTGCGTGAACTGCACCACGTCCACATCACGCCGGGGGATAAAGTCTGCCATCGCTATCGCTCCCATAAGAAGAAACAAGTATCCAATGCCTGCCCAAGGCCGCACGCCTCTGCCCGCCGTCAATCGGCAAACCACTCAAGCGCCGCGTTGAGCTGCGCATCCTGCCCGCCGCCGCGCTCTGGCCGAAACGTCGATTCGACATCCACGCTCAATCCATGCGGGTATGTGTTGCCGTCGCGGTCGGCCATCACCGACTCGGAGATCGTCATCACCAGCCCGTGGCCGATGTCCTCGTACCCCGTCCCGGTCGTGTAGCCCGCGCTCCTCTCGCCGAAGAACCGCGTCCCGGCCCGGCCCTTGAACGCGATCGCCACCAGCTCCCCCGAGCTCATCGTGTACCGGCTCAGCAGCACCGCCACTTTCTCGCCCGCCCCGATCGCCGGCCCCGGCTCCAGCTCGCTCACCCGACGCCCGCTATCAAAAAACACCCCGCCCACCACCGCGTACCGCCGGACCCATTCGCCCTCCGCATCCACCGCGCCGCCGACAAACCCCTCGCCCACCAGCGGCCCAAGCCCCGCCAGCATCGGGTTCATGTTCCCGCCCCCATTAAACCGCAGGTCCACCACCCACCGCTCCACCCCCTCGGCCTTGAGCGCCAACAACCCCTCCCGGATCTGCGCCGCCTGCGCGTCGACATCCCCCGGCCCGATCCCCACCACCCGCAGGTACCCCACGCCGCCGGCAAGCAGCGCATACGAAAACTCCGCGCTCGTATCGTGCAACACGGCGCGCACAAACCCGTCGTCCCAGGGCAACGCGTCCGCCCCGCGCTCCCCCGTGTACCACGCGATCGGCAGCCCGTCCGCCGCCGAACGCACCGCCCCGTGCTCGTCCCCCATCGCACTAATCAGGTACGCCAGCCCCGGCCGCAACGCCTCGGCCGAGCCGCCGTCCGCGACCAATCGTTTGTATTCCGCGTCCACCGCCGGCCAGTCCACCCGGTCGGCATACAGCGACGTCTCCATCGCCCGCCTCACCACCGGGTCCATAACCCCCGCCGACCGCCCCGCGCACCCCGCCTGGCTCACCCCCCACGCACCCAGCAGCACCGCCCAGAACACCGCCCGCCCCGGACGCCCCGGACGCCCCGGACGCACCC
Organism: Phycisphaerae bacterium; assembly: GCA_030425705.1. Classification (GTDB taxonomy): domain Bacteria; phylum Planctomycetota; class Phycisphaerae; order Phycisphaerales; family Phycisphaeraceae; genus JAHQVV01. The sequence goes on along the minus strand of JAUHZU010000001.1, from coordinate 209,691 downwards.
GCGCCATATCCCGCCTGGGCAATCTGCCTGACATCGTGGAAGCTCCCAGAAAAGGCGAAGAACAAACATAGACAGAGTTGCTGAGCCCCAGGGGCATGTACCGCCGTCTAACCGCCCTATCGGCCACCCCACGCGCCTGATGCCACTGCCCGTCTCCCGGTCCGATACCCCCGCCCCCGGGACCGGATAAGCCGTCCCCCGGCCCCAACCCCCCGCCCCCGGGCACCCGCCCCGCGTCCCCCGATCCCGAGCGCCCGTCCCCGGGTCCCAACCTTCTGTTCCCGGGAACGGAAGTCCCGTCCCCGGATGCCATCGGCGCGTCCCCCGACACAAAACCCCCGTCCCCGGGTCCTCGTGGGGGAATCAAGGCAAAACAAACCAGACCCATTGCCCGGGGATAAGCAACACCTCGGCAGAGGTCGCGGATGCGTTACTCGATCTTCTCACCACAGTGCTTACAGAACTTGCCGATCCAGTTCCGCTTGAACGTCAGGTACTCACCGCAGTGCGGGCAATGGCTCGCCCAACTCGAAGCGAACATGAAGAACAGCGCGGCAATGAAACAGACCCACGCCATGACAGCAGATGCCTGATAGAACAACGCACCAAGACCGACACAGCCAAGGCTAAGAAAATTAAGCATCCTCGCCTTGTGAATCTTGTGCTTCTTCATCGCTCTGACAGGAGTATAAACGTGCGATGTGTTGCATCCGCGAGAAAACGGCATCGGACATCTCTGTTCCCGCGAGACAGTAACGGGGTCCGTCCCTGTTCGCTACCCAGGTAAAGTTGAAAACTCACGTTGAGCACATGCTCATGTCTTTTTTTTCACCTGGCGCTTCTTTGTTTTTTTCTTAGCAGCTTTTTTCTTACTCCGTCTAGGCGGACTGGTCGAAAGCGGCCACACTTGCTTCGCATGTGTAGCCAACCATGCTTGGTGTAAGTTAATCGCATTCTGATCCCATTCACTGGACTGAGCCAAGTATTTTGTGATCTCCAAAGAAGACTCCGCTAGAATAGGCCGCTTAACATCATATTCTTCGGACCCCATAACAGAGTTGTCCGTTGCATCGACTAGAGTTTGATTTCCTAATCTATGACGGTAACCTCGCTGTTCATCACGATCAAAGACACCCCAACCATCCATAAGCGTCTGGGGCAAGACATGCTCAAGATCAACATGCGATTCGTCGCCACTGAGTACCCACTCGCGATTACTAGTGTTAATGTGCTCCTCTATACTTCCGAGATAGTACCGGGCTAGATAAGCCTTGCTTACCGACATCGAAGCGAAAGACGATTCAAACGCCGAATCACTAGGCACTTCCTCTTTCATTGCAACAGAGAGATCGGTAGAGCCCGTGATCTCGCCCTTAGAAATTTTTGCCGCAATGCGTGAGTACAGTTTTTCATAGGTGCCGCCGCGTACACCGACGACAATGACCCTGACGACGCAAGACAAAACAAACCGAAACGCTTTTGCAGTGTTCTCTGGATTGAAATGCAACGCAATTGCAAGCAAGAGTGGTCTCACTTGCTCTACACGAAGCGTTACAAAAATTGACAACAACCTTCGGACAGATGGTGGGTAGCCTCTCCAGACAGCAGAACTCGGGTTCATCAACCCAACATAAAACTTTGCAGCCCTCTCTATGTCTCCCATGAAATCCATGACTTGTGCAGGATTCCCGACAGATGAACGAATCTCCTCATATAGTTCCTTTTCTCGAGTCAGGCCTTGGATAGACGACCAATAGTGCCGAATGAATGTCACTGTCAAATCATCCGGCAAAGATTCGATAATCGCCAACATACCAAGCCATCTGGCTTGAACCTCATCAATACGTCGACCAGACTTGGAAAACAAGTAGTTTTTCAGCAAGTCAGAGATCGCAAGATCCAACCCACGATCATTCAGGGTTTCAAAGATAACAAAAGCGTTGGAGTGACTTGCTACAGTGACAGATATTACCTTAACAGATTGCTTAAAATACTTGATCCAAGCCAAGAGTTCATCGGTTGCTCTTGATCCTGAAGAGACTGCAATGCTCCGCACACGCTCATTCAAGGTAGATTTTGCTTCGTGCAACAATGTGTGAGATGTTCTACCTGTGGCGATCTGACTTAGGGGCACCGACTGAACTGCAATCTGATCGAAGATCGGGTTATCGATATCGTTCAATGTCAAGCGCGCCTGCTTCTCCAATGTCATCACATCGGTAGTAGCGATGTACTCGGCTGCAATCAAATCAGCTCGTTCCACTTCATTAGTTTGGCGCAGATAGTCACAAACAGATGACACAAGCAGTTGAAACGTTGCCAATCTCTGCTGTCCATCCACTACATCACAAGTACCGTCGTCATTCTGCTTGAGCACTACCGTGCCAAGAAAATAATCTGAGTTACCTGCTTGAATGGCACCCCCTACATCATCCATCAGATCATTAACATGAGATTTAGTCCATGCATATGATCGCTGATACGACGGTACACGCAGTAACTGCTGCTTAGACAACTCGCCGATGCCCGGCATTTTGAAATCAATTGAGTCTATTCCAGGCATAACACTCTCGCTCTAAACTAGTTTTTCGCCATACTACGGAGGACCGTGTGGAAGATGCCGCCGTTGCGGTAGTCCTCGATTGCGACGGAGGGATCGATGTGGCAGGCCTCTACGATCGGTTGTCGGGGTGGCATTGCCATCTGAGACATCTCCGGAAACGGGTCAATCCTGATTGTACAACACCGGCATCTTCCCGCGCCACTCCGCGAAGCGGGTGTCGTCGGTGAGCAGGTCGGCCATGAAGTGGGCGGTGTTGATCCGGCTGGTCTGGCCGGCGTTGAAGATCGCGCTCCGCGTCGGGGAGGGGTGGGCGTCGTACGGTGTCACGGCGTCGTGGTCCACCAGCGTGTCGGGGCGGACCACGGCCCACTGGACGGGGCCGGCCGGGTCGCCCCCGGAAACCGAAGGCACCCGCGTCCGCAGGTGTTCGGCGGCCTGCTCGTTGTCGGCGTGGGGCGGGACCAGCAGGCGGAGCAGCGCGAGCACGGCGTGCTGGGCGAGGGGGATGGGTTCCTGCTGCCCCCGGTGGCGGACGCCGGCGGAGCCCATCAGGACGAACCGGGCGGGGGCGTCGGGGGTGGCCTGGGCCGCCAGCGCGTCGCAGACGCGGCGGGCGGTGTCGGCGACGAGGCGGCGGGGCTTGCCGTAGACGCCGCGGAAGGAGAGCGTGTGCCCCAGCGTTGACGCCGCGGCCGAGCAGCCGCGCAGGTGGCCGGCCAGCTCGGCGTCAGGCAGCTCCGACACCGACGCCTCGATCACGGCCAACCCGTCGTGGCCGCGCAGCGGCTCGGGCAAGACACCGCGCATCTTCTGGGCCGAGCGGGCGACCGCACGCACCCGCGCCCCGCGGGACAACAGCTCGGCCACCAGCAGCCGGCCCGTCGCCCCGGTCGCGCCGAACACCGCGATGTCGTGTGGGGGTTGTTGATTCATCGCGGGGCCACGCCCAGCCAGGGGGACCGCCACACGATAGTGGGTCTGCGCGGGAGGGTCGCTTCAAAAAACAACCCCGCCAGTGAAGACGGGGTTGCCAACGGGGGTCGTTGTTGTGGGGTGGGCGTGGGCCCGGCCCCGGGGGGTTACCAGCGGCCGCCGCCGCCGCCACCACCACGGTAGCCACCACCGCCGCCGCCGCCGCGGTTTTCGCGGGGCTTGGCTTCGTTGACGGTGAGGGTCCGGCCTTCGAACTCCTGGCCGTTCAGGGCATCGATGGCCTGCTTGCCGCCCTCGTCCGCCATGGTGACGAAGGCGAAGCCGCGGGGCCGGCCGGTGTCGCGGTCGGTGACGACCGCGACTTCCCGGACGTCGCCGTAGTTGGAGAAGAGGCCTTCGAGGCCCTCCTGGGTGGTTGAGAATGCCATGTTGCCTACGTAAAGCTTCATAAGTGAGCTCCGGGTTGCGAGACGAACGGTGGGCGTCCGGCAACAGACCGGGGGGCTTATCGAGCGGCTCAGTTCATTGTGGCCGGGGATGTCCCGGCCGGTTTCTAGGGCGTTACCCGGCGGGCCGGGTAACAGGACCACACATCATACCCATAATCCGCGGCGGGGGCTTAGCCCTTCGCCATGTTGCGGAGGACGGTGTGGAGGATGCCGCCGTTGCGGTAGTAGTCGACCTCCACCGGGGTATCGATCCTGCACGTCGTCTCGAACTCGGTCTTCGTGCCGTCCGCCTTCGTCGCGGTCACGGTGATGGTCTGGCGGGGCTTGACGTCGTCGGTGATCTGGATGTCGAAGGTTTCGGTGCCGTCGAGGCCCAGCGCATCGGCGTCCTGGCCGTCGGCGAAGGTCAGGGGGAGGACGCCCATGCCGACGAGGTTACTGCGGTGGATGCGCTCGAAGCTCTTGGCGATGACGGCCTTGACGTTGAGGAGGAAGGTGCCCTTGGCGGCCCAGTCGCGGGAGGAGCCCATGCCGTAGTCCACGCCGGCGAGGACGACCAGCGGGGTTTCACTCTGCTTGTAGTTCTGGACGGCGTCGTAGATGTAGCGGACCGGGGCGCCGCCCGCGCCGGTCTTGGGCGCGTCGTCCGGGATGGGGGTGAAGGAGGGCTGGGCGTCGAGGCCGGAGAAGTCGACGGTGAAGCCGCCTTCGGTGCCGGGGGCGACCTGGTTCTTGACGCGTATGTTGGCGAAGGTGCCGCGGGTCATGACGCGGTCGTTGCCGCGGCGGGAGCCGAAGGAGTTGTACATGGAGACGGGCACGCCGTGGTCGTCGAGGTAGCGGGCGGCGGGGGTGCCACGCTTGATGCTGCCGGCCGGGCTGATGTGGTCGGTGGTGACCGAGTCGCCGAGCTTGCAGAGGACGCGTGCGCCGGAGATGGGGGCGATGGGCTTGACGTCCTGGGTCAGGCCGACGAAGAACGGCGGCTCCTGGACGTAGGTGGAGGCGTCGTCCCACTTGTAGAGTTGGCCGGCCGGTGCGTCGATCTGCTGCCAGGCTTGCGGGCCGGCGAAGACGTCCTTGTACTGCTCGATGAACTGCTCGCGGGTGACGCAGGTGGCGACGAGGTCCATGACTTCCTGCTGGGTCGGCCAGATGTCTTTGAGGTAGACGTCGTTGCCGTTTTTGTCGGTGGCGATGGCGTCGTTCTGCAGGTCAATGTTGACGGTGCCGGCGATCGCGTACGCGACGACGAGGGGCGGGCTTGCCAAGTAGTTCGCGCGGACGTCGGGGGAGACGCGTCCCTCGAAGTTCCGGTTGCCCGAGAGGACGGAGGTGGCGATGAGGTCGTTGTCGTTGATGGCCTTGGAGATCGGTTCGGGCAGCGGTCCGGAGTTCCCGATGCAGGTGGTGCAGCCGTAGCCGACGGTGTGGAAGCCGAGGGCTTCGAGGTCGTCGGTGAGGTTGGCCTTGTTGTAGTACTCGGTGACGACGGTGGAGCCGGGGGCGAGACTTGTTTTCACCCAGGGCTTGCGGGTGAGGCCGAGCGCGTTGGCCTTGCGCGCGACGAGGCCGGCGGCGATCATGACCTCGGGGTTGCTGGTGTTGGTGCAGGAGGTGATGGCGGCGATGACGACGTCGCCGTGGGTCAGCTCGAAGGTGTTGCCCTCGTAGGTGACCTGGGCGGAGTCGGTCTTGGGCGGGTCGAGGGTCGCGGCGGCGGGCCCGCCCTCGGCGGTCATGGTCTGGGGGGTGGAGTCTTTGGCGTAGCCGTTCTTGCCGAAGGTGGTGGAGAGGTCGTTGCGCCACTGGTTTTGCATGGCGGAGAGGTCGATGCGGTCCTGCGGGCGTTTGGGGCCGGCGAGGGCGGGCTCGACGGTGGCAAGGTCGAGCTCGAGGGTGTCGGTGTAGACGATGGCCGCTTCTTCCTCGGCGGTGCGCCAGAGGCGGTTCTGCTTGCAGTACTGCTCGACGGTGCCGATGAGTTTTTCGTCGCGGCCGGAGAGGTGGAGGTAGTCGAGGGTGCGTTGGTCGACGGGGAAGAAGCCGATGGTCGCGCCGTACTCGGGGGCCATGTTGGCGATGGTGGCGCGGTTGGCGAGGGGCATCTCGTCGAGGCCGTCGCCGAAGAACTCGACGAACTTGCCGACAACGCCGTGCTCGCGGAGCATCTCGGTGACGCGGAGGACCATGTCGGTGGCGGTGACGCCCTCGGCGAGCTTGCCGGTGAGCTTCATGCCGACGACCTCGGGGATGAGCATGTAGATGGGCTGGCCGAGCATGACGGCCTCGGCCTCGATGCCGCCGACGCCCCAGCCGACGACGCCCAGGCCGTTGATCATGGTGGTGTGGGAGTCGGTGCCGACGAGGGAGTCGGGGTAGAGGTCCGGCGCGCCGTTGCCGGGCGCTGCGGCACCCTCGGCCTGCCAGACGACCTTGGCGAGGTACTCGAGGTTGACCTGGTGGACGATGCCGGTGGCGGGCGGGACGACGGCGAAGTTGTTGAAGGCCTGCTGGCCCCACTTGAGGAAGGTGTAGCGCTCGTTGTTGCGTTCGAACTCTTTCTCGGCGTTGACGGTGAGCGCGACGCCGGAGGCGAAGGCGTCGACCTGCACCGAGTGGTCGATGACCAGGTCGCACTGGACCAGGGGGTTGACCTTCTGGGCGTCCGCTTCGTTGCCGGTCATGCGGACGATGCCCGAGCGCATGGCGGCGAGGTCGACGACGGCCGGGACACCGGTGAAGTCTTGCAAGACGACGCGGCCGGGCTTGTGGGGGATCTCGACTTCGCCGACGTCCTTGGCGTTGTAGTTGGCCAGGGCTTTGACGTGGTCTTCGGTGACGACGTAGTTGTCGAGGTTGCGGAGGACGGCTTCGAGCAGGACGCGGATGGAGATGGGCAGCTTGCTGATGTCGCCGACGGCGTCGAGCTGGTAGATCGTTCGGTCGCCCAGCGGGGTGCTGAGGGTGGTGCGTGCATTGAAGGGGTCGTTGTTGGCGGGGGTGGTCATGGGGTGGTCTTTCCGATCGCGTCCGCACCCTTGCGTTGCAGGGGTACGGCTTTCTGGGGCATTCGGCGGATGTTGTGCTCCGGTGCAGCTACCGCCGAGCACCCCATCATCGGGCGCGGGGGGGCGGGAAGCAAGTTGTGAGTCGGTTGCAGCGCCGTCGGTTGGGGCGGACGCGGGGCACCGCCCGCCGGGCGAGCGGGCTACTCCTCTGCGGCGTCGGGCTCGGCGGCGTTGTCGCCTTCGGCCGGGTCGTCCACGGCCTCGAGGTCGTCGGGGACGAAGCCGGCGTAGACGGGGACCTCGCCGCCCCGGCCGTAGCTGACCTGGATGTACCAGACCTCGCCGGCGTCGGCGTGGAACAGCAGCGCCTCGTGGCCGGGCCGGCCGTTGCGGTCGTAGTCCGCGTACTCCTGCGGGTTGTCCAGGTCGTCCTCGGCATAGAGCATCAGGTTCACGTCGCCGCGCTCGGCGCGGGTGGTGAACACGAGCGTGCCCTGGTCCTCGGCGGTGAGCTTGACCCAGCCGGTGCCGTTCTCGACCTCCAGCTGCAGGCCCGCGCCGACAGCGAGCTCCACCGCGTCCTCGGTCGGGTCGACGGGGGGCGGCGGCGGCACGGCGGGCGGCGGCGGCGCGACCGGCCGCTGCCGCTCGAACCCGCCGACCTGTTCAAACGGCATCCACGCGGCGCCGATGCTCGGGCGGTCCTCCGGCTCGCCGTCGACCGAGACCTGGAGCTGGTACTCGCCGGGCTCGGTGACGACGACGGTCGTGTACGCGAAGCCGGGGAGCACGCCCTGCCGGTTGCCGCGGGCATCAACGACGATGCGCGCGCCAAGCTGGTTGACGTTGTTGCCGTGGAACACCCCGCCGGGCACGGCCCGGCCGTCGGGGTCCTGGAGTTGCAGCGAGAGACTCGCGCTGTTGTTGGGCGCGTAGGTGAGCAGTGTCAGGATGCCCGGCTCCTCGGCGTGGAAGCGGAAGCGGGACAGGTCGCTGTCCAGCTCGACGGTCTCGCCCAGCGTGAGGTCTTCCGCGTCGACGCGCTGGCCCTCGGGGACGGCGGGGTCGTTGGTGTCGGCGTCATCGGGGTCGGCGAAGAGACCCGAGTCGCCTTCGGCCGCCGGGGGCGCGGGGTCGGCGGCGGGCGGCGGCGGGTCGTCCTGCGCGGTGGCGGGCGGGATCGCCAGTGTCACGCCGAGCGCCGCGAGCAGTGCGGCGGTGGTCCATCGCGGGTGGGGTCGGCCGTGGCGCATCGGGTTACTCGGGGGTTTCGAGGAACTGGGAACGGACGGAGAAGTCGATGTCGCGTCCGCTGCTGAGCGAGCGCGCCTTGATAAAGATCACCTGCCCCTCGACGAGGTCGAGCAGGAGGCGTTCGCGTGCGCCGTTGCCGCCGCGGTCCTGGTCGGAGTACTGGTAGGCGTTGTCGAACCGGCCGTCCATGTAGGCTTCGAGCACCAGGTCGCCGCTGTCGGCGGTGGTGCTGAAGACCAGCAGTCCCTCGGCCGGGGCGGTGAAGGTCAGCCACTGCTCGGCCGGGCCGTTGGCGGCGAGGGCGAGGTCCTGCGCCGCCTCGCCGGGCGTGATCTCGACCGCGTCATCGGGCCGGCTGGGTGCCATCGCTTCGAGCTCCTCGAACATCAGCCACGACGCCCCGACCCAGTACGGCCCGCCGTTGCCCAGCGGGTCGACCACGACGCGGTACGCGCCGGCCTCGGCGATGGGCACGGCCATGTGCTCGGCCCCGGTGTCGCCGCCGAAGTCGATATCGCACCGGCCCAGCTGCGAGCCGTTCGCGTCGTAGATCTCGATCGTCATGTCGTCGCCCTGCTTGGCCCGCACCGCGACGGTGAGCAGGCCCGGGCCCTCGGCCACGAAGCGGTAGGCCGTCGGGTTCGAGTCGTTGGTGACGCCGTCCGCCACCGCGCCGAGCACCAGCTCGTCGAGGCCGGAGAGGTCGTCGCTGAACTGCCGCGCGATCCCGCCGTCGATCCGGCCGCCGAGCGCGGCGCCCTGAAGCACCACGGCCCGCTGCACGCCGAGCTGCGCCGGCTGGACCTCGATGAACTCAACCCCTTCGATCTCGTCTACCTCGATCTCCTCAAACTCGACCGGGTCCGCGTCACCCGGCTCATCGCCTTGGGGTGCGTCCTCGGCCGGCGGGTCTCCGGCGGGCTCGGCGGGCGGCGCGGGGGGGTCGTCCTGCTGCGCCAACAGCGGGGGCACCGCCACGATCAGCAGCAGCGCGGCCAGGGTTGCGGCAACGGTCGATAAGGTTCGTTTCATCGTTGGCATCCTGTCACTCGTCCATCGCATCCCCGGCAGCGCGGGGGCGTGTTATTCCTGTTCGTCCTCATCATCGGGGCCCTGCACCCAGCCGGCCCGGACCTCCAGCCCGCAGCGGTTGCCGCTGCGCATCGACACGCGGACGTAGTACGTCTGGCCCGCGACAACATCCAGCACCAGCCCCTCGTTCGCGACCGTGCCGTTCAGGTCGTCGTCGTGGTACTCCAGCGCGTTGGCGTACCGGCCCGGCTCGAACGTCTCCATGATGATGTCGCCCCGGTCCGCGTTCGCGAGCACCGCGAGCTGGCCGTCCGCCTCCGCGTCGAACCGGCACCAGAGGTACTGCGCATCCGGGTCGTCCGTCTGGAGCTGCGCGGTGATCAGCCGGCCCGGCACGAGCGCGACCTCGTTGTTCTCGTTCGGCATCGGGACGACCGCCGCCTCCTGGCCACGCATCTCCGCGAAGGGCAGCCACTCGGCCCCCAGCTTGACCGTCCCCCCGCCGGGCCGGCTCAAACGCACGCGGTACTCGCCCGCCCGGCCGACCGGCACCAACGCGTGCAGCACCGGCGAGGCACGCCGGCCCGACCAGTCCCGCGTCGTCTCCCAGCCCAGGTGCCGCTCCCGCGCATCCGCAACCACCAGGCCCAGCGACGTCACGTCCCCCCCGTACGCGATGGTCAGCAGCCCCGGCCCGTCGGCCGTGAACGGCAGCTCGAGGGTCGTGCCCGCTTCCAGCTCGAACGACATCGTCGTGCCCAGCGGCAGATACAACGCCTGCCCATCGGACGAGGTGTTGACCACCGGCGCGTCCGCGTCGATCACGCCGCCCTGCTCGGCCGGCGTGGCGTCCAGCCCAAGCATCTCGCGCGCCTCCGCGGCCGGCACCCCCGACTCGACCAGGTCCTTGTAGATCTGGCGGAGCATCTCGTCCTCTTGATCGAGCCGGCCCTGCACCTGGATGATCACCCGGTCGGCTTGCACAGTCAGCGCGGCTTCCCCCGCTTCCTGCGCGTCTTCAACGGGTTGGGCCTCGGCCGGGTCGGGGGCCTCCGCCGCATCCTGCGCCAGCGCGCCCGAGAGCAGCGCCAGCGACAGCGCCGCCCCGCCTAGCCCCGCCCCGCCGATGATGCCCTTGCTGGTCTTCATGCCGTGTTCTCTGTGGTGGACGACGCCGGGCCGCCACTACCCCACTATACCCAGCCCTACGCCTTGGACGTAGCACCCGTTCGCGGGGTTCCCGCATTCTTACGGCACCCACGGCTACACTGCCGCCATGCCCGCCCCCGCCGACACCCGCCCGATCGTGCTCCTGGGCCCCACCGCCGGGGGCAAGAGCGACCTCGCCGCCGCCCTGGCCGAGCGCCTGGGCGGGGAGGTCATCGGCGCGGACTCGATGCAGGTGTACCGCCGCCTCGACGCCGGCACCGCCAAGCCCCCGCCGGCGCTGCGGCAACGCGTCCCCCACCGGCTGATCGATATCGTCGAGCCCACGCAGCGCTTCACCGTCCACGACTGGCTCAAGCGGGCACACGCCGAGATCGCCCGGGTCCGGTCGGCCGGGGGCACGCCCGTCATCGTCGGCGGGACCAACCTCTACCTCAAGGCCCTGCTCGACGGGCTGTTCGACGGCCCGGGCCAGGACCCCGCCTTCCGCGCCACGCTCGACGGCACCGAAACCGCCGCGCTGCACGACCGGCTCCGGCAGGTCGACCCCGACACCGCCGACCGCGTCAAGCCCGCCGACCGCCAACGCATCGTCCGCGCGCTGGAGGTCTACGCACTCACCGGCCAACCCATCAGCGCGATGCAGACGCAGTGGGAGGGATCGGGTGCCGGGGCTGGGGGCTCGGGTCTCGGCCAAGACCCGGAACCCGGAACCCGGTACCCGCATTGTCGCCTCCTGGGCCTCCGCTGGTCCGCCGAGCAGATCAACCCGCGCATCAACCTCCGCGTCAAGGCGATGTTCTACCCCGACAAGGTCGATCCGCAGCTCGCCGCAGACGTCTGCATCCACGGCGAGTCCCTGATCGACGAGACCAAGCGCCTCAAAGACGAGGGGCGTTTCGATCCGCTCCCTTCGGCGACCCACGCCGACGCTGAGGCGCGGCGCGACGAGGCGGCGGGTGCTCCCACCACCCCCAACCAGGCCCGCGAGGCGCTCGGCTACAAGCAGTTGCTCGCGGTGATCGAGCGGACCGACCCCAAGCTCCGCACGATCGACGACGCCTACGAACGCACCAAGGTCCTCACCCGCCGGTTCGCCAAGCAGCAGCGGACCTGGCTCAAGCGGTTCACCGGCACACACTGGCTCGACTGCGACCACGCCGACCCCAAGGCCACCGCCGACGCCGCCCTGGCGTGGGCGGAACTGCCCGCTGGTGGCAGATAAACCCACTCGGACTCAGCACTTCCGACCATGCCATCCCGTAAATCGCTTGTTTTCAGCAATTTACACAATCGGCTTGACATCCGGCGTTTGCCCTGCTCAAGTGTTCCGCCCATCCGGGGCGATAGACCGCAGGGACTCCGCCCCGGGAGACCCCCGCCCGGCGGCCGGTCCGGATCCCGATGCGGGCCGGCGCACGGCACGACCCCCACGCCCCCAGGCGACGCAGAACCCTTTGTTATGGCCAAGAAATCGACGAAAAAGAAGTCCACGAAGAAGACCACGACCCGCAAGAAGTCGGCGGCGCGGTCGGGCGGCCGGGGCAAGTGGACCGCCAACCCCAAGCAGGCCGAGGGCAAGCACCTGGTCATCGTCGAGTCGCCGACCAAGGCCAAGACTATTAACAAGTACCTCGGCCCGGGCTACCACGTCATGGCCAGTGTTGGTCACGTCCGCGACCTGCCCCCCCGCAACCCCAAGGGCGTGAAGCGGCCCGTGCCGGGGGTCGACCTGGACAACGACTTCGAGCCGGACTACGAGGTCATGTCCGACTCGAAGAAGACGGTGAGCGAGCTGCGTCAGGCGGCGAAGCTGGCGGAGGATGTGTGGTTCGCGACCGACCTCGACCGCGAGGGGGAGGCGATCGCCTGGCACGTCGCGCACGCCCTGAAGTACCCGATCAAGGACGCGAAGCGCGTCGTCTTCAACGCCATCACCAAGCAGGCAATCGAGGAGGCCTTCAGCCACCCCCGGCCGCTGGAGACCCACCGCGTGGATGCGCAGCAGGCCCGGCGGATCCTCGACCGGATCGTGGGGTACCAGGTCTCGCCGCTCTTGTGGAAGAAGGTCGCCGGGGGCCTGAGCGCCGGGCGGGTGCAGTCGGTCGCGACGCGTTTAGTCGTTGAGCGCGAACGCGAGATCGAGGCGTTTATCCCCGAGGAGTACTGGCGCCTCGGCGGCATCTTCGCCACGGACCCCACCAAGGCGGCGAAGCTCTCCGAGCAGTGGCACGGCTTCTTCTACGTCGGGGACGACGAGAACGACAAGACCGTGAAGGAGCAGAACGCCTGGCTCAGCGAGCACGGCTGCCTGCGCAGCGAGCTGGTCGAGTTTGCCGGCAAGCCGTTCAAGCCGACCGACCGCACGCAGGCACTCGCCGCGGCGGAGGCCCTGGGCTTCGCGAAGACCGACACGAAGACCTGGGAAGACGAGAAGGGCAAGGGCCCGGCGAAGGACCGCTGCGTCTACCTGGGCGGGATCGCCGGGGACGCGCCGTCGTTCACCATCGAGTCGATCGAGACCAAGCGGACAACCAGCCGGCCGTCCCCGCCGTTCATCACGTCGACGATGCAGCAGCAGGCCTCGACCCGGCTGGGGTTCCAGCTCAAGCGGACGATGCGCGTCGCCCAGCAGCTCTACGAGGGCATCGACCTGAAGGGCGCGCGCGGGCAGACCGGCCTGATCACCTACATGCGGACCGACTCGACGCACCTGTCGGGCGAGGCGATCGCGATGGCCCGCGACTTCGTCAAGCAGAAGCACGGCGACCGCTACCTCCCCGACAAGCCCAACTTCTTCAAGTCCTCCAACAAGGACGCGCAGGAGGCCCACGAGGCGATCCGCCCCACCGACGCGACGATCACGCCTGAGTCGATCCGCGGCGTGCTCAGCGACGAGCAGTTCAAGCTCTACGACCTGATCTGGCGCCGCTTCGTCGCCTGCCAGATGGTGCCCGCGCAGTGGGACTCGACCAGCATCACGATCAAGCCCGACCGTGTGGATGCACGCTTCCGCGCGACCGGTCGGACGCTCGTCTTCGACGGGTTCCTCAAGGTCATGGGCGTGCCCAAGTCCGACGACGTCATCCTCCCGCCGCTCGAAGAAGACCAGCCGCTGGGGCCGGTGGACCTGAACCCGACCCAGCACTTCACCAGCCCGCCGCCCCGGTACAACGAGGCGTCGCTGCAGAAGAAGCTGGAAGAAGAGGGTATCGGCCGGCCGTCGACCTACGCCGCGATCATCGGCACGATCCAGGACCGCAAGTACGTCGAGACCGTGACCCCGCGCGACCGCCGGCTGCGCGCGACCGACATGGGCAAGGTCGTCACCGACATGCTCGTCCAGGCCTTCCCCACCATCCTCGACGTCGGCTACACCCGCGAGATGGAGGCCCACCTCGACGAGATCGAGTCGGAGAACAAGGACTGGCGGCAGACGCTGCATGAGTTCTACGACCCGTTCAAGGTCGCGCTCGAGCACGCCCACGAGAACCTCAAGCACGCCAAGGCCGAGACCCAGCCCGCGCCCGACGATCTGGTCTGCCCCAAGTGCGGCAGCCCGACCGAGTACAAGTTCGGCCGCAACGGCCGGTTCCTCTCGTGCACCGCGTTCAACGTCCCGCCGATCGAGGTCGCCGTCGAGGGCCACCCCGGCACGTGGTACCTGCACAAGGCCAAGGGCAAGGCCCGCCCGAAGGTGATGAACGCAGACCAGAGCGAGAAGGTCAACTGGACCAAGCTGACCGCGGACGACAAGAAAACGTTCCAGCGCCTGTCCGACGAGATGCCCGAGCCGTGCACCTACGCCGCGCCGATCGACCAGGACGGCCGACCGATGGAGCCCGAGCAGACCGACATCCTCTGCCCCGACCCGCCGGTGGGTGACGGCCAGCCGATGATCAAGCGGACCGGGCGGTTCGGCCCGTTCCTCGCCGCGGCGAGCTACCCGGACGTGCAGTACATCGTGAAGCTCAACGCGAAGACCGGCGCGGTCGAGCTGCCCAAGCCCCCGCCGATGCACACGGACCTCACCTGCAGCAAGTGCGATTCGATGCTGTACGTCCGCGACTCGAAGCGCGGGCTGTGGCTGAGCTGCTCCGCCTTCCCCAAGTGCCGCGGACGCGAGGCGTTCAACAAGCTGGACGAGGACAAGCAGGCGCAGCTCGAGAAGCAGTGGAAGCAGCACCTCAAGGACAACCCGCTGCCGGAGATCCGCACGACCGACGGCCGGGTCCTGGAAGAAGGCGACAACTACATCCCGGTGGTCGCCGGACAGGAAGAGCCCGAGCCCGTGGCGGGGTAGGCGCTCTGCGGGGGCTAGGCGGTACGGAAACGCAAGAAAACACGGCCATTCATGCTTCAACGCGGGCATGTGACGTGGTATGCTGCGAGAGTCGTAGGTTGGCTGCATACGTGGGGCCCTGTCTCGCGGCCGACTGATTGCCCGTGACCATTCATCCGTGGTTGCCCTCGGCCCACATGCCGCGACAGGAGAAGAACCTTGCCCATCACACGCCTACGCTTTGGTACGTTCGCCACGGCGGTTCTCACTTCGGGGACCGTGTTGCATGCCACGCCGGCGCTGGCCGGCGGGTTTACCTCGCGGATGATCGGGCTGACCGACCAGCCCGCGCCGGGCGTGCCGGGGATGGAGTACAACACGTTCGATGCGCCTGGTGGTTTCGATGTGTATGCCGCGCCGGTAATCAACGCGGCGGGCGACCTGGCGTTCTGGGCGAACCTGAACCCGATCGGCGGGGGCGCGACGGGCAACGCGATCTTCTTTGAGCAGAACGGCGTGATCACCCCGCTCGCCGTCGCGGGCCAGTCCATCCCGACGATGCACGGCGCGACCTACGACAGCGTCCTGGGCCGGCGGCTGATCATCGACCACGCCGGGGGCGTCGCGTTCAACATCCAGTTCGACCACGCCGGGGGCACGGACCAGGCGATCATGGTCGGCGGCGCGGTGCCGCTGCGCACCGCGGTCTACGTCGGGCAGACCGTGCCCCAGCCCGACCCGCAGTCGCTGGTGTTCGGCTGGGAGTTCAGCTCGCTGGGCGCGGGCGTCAACTTCATCAACCCGTACAACGGCGAGCAGTTCGTCTTCAACGGCAACCAGGTCGCGTTCCAGGCGTCGATCACCAACCCCGACGGCCCGGGCTCGCTCCAGGGCATCTGGACCGAGCGGCCGCTGGGCGGGCCGCCGACCGGTCTCGGCGTCGTCGCGCGCTCCGGGGCCGATACCGACTTCAACCCGCA
Organism: Phycisphaerae bacterium; assembly: GCA_030425705.1. Taxonomy (GTDB): domain Bacteria; phylum Planctomycetota; class Phycisphaerae; order Phycisphaerales; family Phycisphaeraceae; genus JAHQVV01. Next base: position 194,020 of record JAUHZU010000001.1, on the reverse strand, counting down.
GGATACGCTGTCGATCAGCCCCATCGGCGAGGTGATGTTTCTTAGCAGCGTCTCGCCCGGTGACGGCGGCACATTCAACGCGATCGCCACCTACACCAACGACATCAGCTACATCGCCCAGTCCGGCTCCGACGCCGGCGGTGACATCACCTTCACCGGCTTCTCCGGCCTGCCGGGCTTCAACCAGGCCGGCCAGGCCGCCTTCGTCGCCGGGTTCAGCGACCTGCCCGACAGCAACTCCGGCATCTTCAAGTCCAACGACCCCAACGGCATCATCGCCACCGAGGGCATCATCGCCAACGGCACGCCCGACCTCTCCGGCGACGGCGTCCCCGACTTCACCTTCAACCACTTCGGCAGCGGCTCCGCCCCCCTGCTCAACGCGCAGGGCAACACCGTCTTCTGGGCACGCGCCTCCACCCCCGACAACTCCCTGTCGCACACCGGCCTCTGGACCGACCGCACCGGCACCCTCACCTCCCTCCAGCCCATCGCGCTCGACGGCGATCAGGTGCCCGGCCTCGCGCCCGGGACCACCTTCAACAACATCGCCCTCGCCAACATCAACAACGTCGTCATCAACGCCAACGACGACGTCGCCTTCTACGCGCAGATCCGCCGGCCAGACAACTCGCTGGACTTCGGCCTCTTCGCCGAGGTCGACGGCGTCCTCCAGCTCATCGTCGCCACCGGCGAATCGTGGACGCTGCCCGGCGGCGAGACCCGCACCATCACCGAGATCAGCTTCCTCGGCGGGTCGGGCAACCAGGACGGCCGGACCAGCGGATTCAGCGACCACGGCGAGATCGCCTTCCGCCTCCAGTTCCAGGGCGGCAGCAACGGGCTGTTCGTCGTCAACACCACCGGCTTCCTCGCGGGCGACCTGAACGGTGACGGCTTCGTCGGGGTAGAGGACCTGGACATCCTCCTCGCGAACTGGGGCAGTTCCGTCGCCGCCAGCAACCTCACGCTCGGCGACGCCTCGGGCGACGGGTGGGTGAACCAGGTCGACCTGGACATCGTCCTCAACCACTGGGGCGATGGCATCGCCCCCCGCAACGTCCCCGAGCCCGGCGGCGCGTCGCTGCTGGCGCTGGGCGCGATTGCTGTGTTGAGGCGACGGCGGTGAAACGGCGGAAGTGAACCGCAGGCCGCATGTTTCAAACGGCTTTCAAAGCCGGGCCAGAGCGCGGCACCGACCCTGACCTCTGCGTCACCGTTGTGCCATGAAAACCCCCCGCCTTGCAGCGGGGGGTCTGGGTGAAAGGATCATGTCGCTGCAGCGAAGTGCTTTGACGCTTACCGGCCTGCGCCTTCGCGTTCGGGGAGCCGGGTCATCGCGCGGATGGCGGCGACCTTCTCACGCGCCTCGTCGCGGGTGATCTTGCCGGCTTCGAGGGCGAGCTCGACCTGGTGGATCAGTTCTTCGCGGATCGCCGAGAGGTAATCCTCGGCGGCGTCGGCGGACAGCGCGCCCGACGCGTAGGCACCACGCACCCGCTCGGCCTGGGCGTGGGGGTCGGGCTTCTCGGCGTCACGCTCGGCATTGTCGCGGCGTTCCTGCTCCCGGCGGACACGGTCCCCGTCCTGCTCGCGCGCGGCACGCTCGCCGTCGCGGCGGGCCGCATCGCCCCGCCGTTCACCCTCGCGCTGCCGACGCATTTCCTCGGCCGCGGCACGCTCGGCCAACTGGAGACGCAGCGCCTCCAACCGCTCGCGCGCCTGCGCCGCGCTCAGCTCTTCGGCCTCGACCGCGGCCTTCAGCCGGGCCAGCACCGCCTCCATCTGCACATCGGCCCCAGACCGCTCGATCTGTTCACGAAGCAGCCCGCCCCGCTCTTCGTGGCGTTCACGCAGGCCCTCGAAAACCCGCCGGGCGATGCCCGCGACCAGTTCGATCTGCTCGTCGCTCAGCCCCACCTGTTCGGAGAAGAAGGCGTGGGCGTCGATCGACGACATCGCCTCCTCCATGCCGTACTCCTTGATCGCGAGGATCGTGTGGAACAGCCCGCCGAGTGTCGGCTCGATCTGCACCCGGCCGACGCCGTGCTCGCGCAGCGCGCCGATGATGTGGTCGAGCGTGGCCTCATCGACGCCCATCCGCAGGAAGTAGCCGCGGATATCGACATCGTCGCCGTGCGCCGCCTGGTCGGCGGCGTGTGACGCCTCGGCCGCCAGCTTCGCCGCGACCTCGAGCAGCGCCCGGACCTGCCCGCGGTCCAGCCCGACCTCGCGTGTGAGGTAGCCGGCGAGTTCTTCGTTAAGCTCGAACGCGCCGGGCTGCTCGCGCATCGCGTGGCTGATCCGTGCCAACGCACCCATCGCCGCGTCCATCTGGATCCGGCCGACGCCCTGCTCCGCCAGGAAACCCACCACCGCGTCATAGGTCGCCTCGTCGATCCCCATCGCACGGAAGTTCGCTTCGCGTTCGCCCGATCGTTCGCCGTCGCGTTGATCGCCCCGGCGACGCGCGTCGCCCCGCTCGGCCTGCGCCTGCATCATCGCGCGGACCTCCTGCATCTTCCGGCGGGCCTCCTCGGCCGAGAGGTCCCCCGCCTCGACCGCGCGGCGGATGCGCTCGGCCACACGTTCCAGGTCCGCCTGCTCCGCGGGGCGGTCGGCCTGCTTCGCCTCCAGTTCACCGGCCTGCGCCAGACCGAGGGGCAGGAGCCCGGCCGCGCCGGCGAGGACCAGGCCGTGCACCCAGCGCGGCGACTTCTTAAGTGTTTTCGACGACAGGATCATGTCAAACCTCCGTTCAAGGGTGCCGCCGCTGTTGATCTCGCTCGCGATCGCCGGGGGGCGGAGGGCCGGCAGGGCGAGGGACTCGACCACACTGAGGATCGCGTCCGCGTAGTGTTTCGGGGTGTGGTGCGTGCCCGCCAAGCAGTCGAGCACGAGCGCGTCGCAGCAGGCCTCTTCGTTCGCGCGGAGGTTCCGCCGGGCCCACCAGGCCGCGGGGTTCCACCAGAACCCGACGCACGCCAGCCACTCGATCCACCGCACGGCGTGGTCCCGCCGGCGGACGTGCGCCAGTTCGTGGGCGAGTACCCACCGGAGCTGCGAGACGGGCATCGCCTCGGCGACGTCGGCCGGGAGCACGACGCGTACCCGCCCGCCGACCCACCAGACCATCGGCGACAGCCTGGCCCGCGCGGTGTAGACCGTCGGCGTCCGCCGCAGCCCGAGCTGTCGGCCGACGTCTTCTGCCAGCCGCTGCACCTCGGGCGGCGCGACGACGCTGGCGCGGGTCAGCAGCCGGTTGAACCGGACGACGCGACACAGCGTCACCGCCAGCACCAGCACGCTGCCCGCCAGCCAGACGCCGACCAAAACACGGCGCACCGTCGGCCAAACGCCTGGCACAGCCATTGGCCCCGCGCTGGTTGATGCTAAGGGCGCGACCGGGTTGAGAGGTAACGGCGTGTCTGCCGCAGGCGCGGGGTCCCGGTCCGTCACGGGCAACGAGGCGGACTCGGGCAGAAGCACCGACACCTCCGCGAGTGCACCCGGGTTGGCGGGGGTTGTTTCCAGTACGGCCGAGGCCGCAGGGCCGGTTGTTTCGTGTCCCATCCAGCCCGGCAGCGCCACGCCCGGCAACGCGACCACCGGCGGGGTCACCAGCTTCACCAGCACCACCAGCCAGAGCAGGTGCGCCACCGACGGCCAACGCCCGGCAAGGTGCACGCCCCACGCCGCCGCCGCGATGAGCAGCGACAGCACCAGGTTGCTCAGCCCAAACTGGAGCAGCAGGTCGGTCACGGCTTCCCCCCCGTCTTCGCGTTCCCGTCGAGCACGGCGCGCAAGCGCTTGATCTCGGCCGGGGATATCTTCTTGTGCTCGACCAGGTGCGTGATCAGCGGCGTCAGTGAGCCGCCGGTGAGCTTGTCGGCCAGCGACTCGAGCTGCCCGCCCGCGTAGGCCTCGCGCGAGACGGTCGCGCTGAAGACGTGGACCGGCAGCCAGCGGTCGCGCTCGACGTAGCCCTTGTCTTCGAGGCGCTGCAGCAGCCGCTGCACCGTGCCGTGCTGGGCCTTGGTCGCGTCGGGGTAGAGCCGCTCGCGGATCTGCCGGGCCGTCAGCCCCCGCCCCTCCCAGAGCAGGTCCATGACGGCGAGTTCGGCGTTGGCGAGGGGTGTCAGCATCGGGGGGATCAGCATCAGCGGGAGTTTACGACACGGTGTCGTAATGTACGACACCGTGTCGTGCAGGTCAAGCGGGATCTCTAAAAACTGTTCGGGCGGGCTATTCCCGCTCGGCCGGGGCGTCGCCGCCACGCAGGCGGTCCCGGGCCCCACGCAGCAGGTCCTGCCCGCGCTGGATCAGCTCGCCCTCCTCGCCCAGCAGCGGCTCGAGCGCGTCGCGGGTGTCGTCGTCCAGCCCCTCGAGGATGCTTTCGCGCAGGCGGTCCTCGCCGAGCTGCAGGTACTGCCCGGCGATCTGCCGTGCCCCGGCGTCCATCAGGGCCTGCACCAACGCCTCGCGGTCGAGCGTCAGCCGCGGCGCGCCCGGCCGGCCCGTGAGACCGAAGCGGACCGGCAGCTCCTCCAGCGTCACCGGGTCCACGCCCGGCAGCGCGACCACGGTGTCCTGCAGCGCGAGCGTCAGCGGCAGGTCCAGCGCAGCCCCGGACCACCCGCCGTCGATCGTGGCCGACCAGGTCCCGCCCGCCACGCTCGACTGGCTGCCCAGGTCCATCGCGCCCAGCGCATCATCCACGCTCTGGTTCCGCAGCGCGAGCATCAGGTCCGTCGGTTGGCCGCTGCCGCGCGGCGCGATCGTCGCGTCCAGCTCCAGCGTGCCCGCCGACGTGGCGACCGTCACCCGCGGGCGCTCGGGGACGAGGCGCGGGTTGGTCGAGAGGTTCGTCGCGTGCAGGTCCGTCGTCTCGCCCTCGGGCCAGCGGGTGCGGATCGTCTCGACCCGCAGGTCGCGCACCAACAGCGCCGGCGAGCCCTCGATCAGGTGCGACGCACGCACGTTGGCGTAGCCCAGCCGCTCGGCGCGTTCGCGCGCCCGCTGGCCGATCGTCTTCCGATCCTCCTCCGGGCCGCCCAGCCCGCGCAGGCGGTCCAACAGGTCGGCGGCGGTCTCCAGGCGGTCGCGCCAGACCTGCGCGGTCTGGAACCACTCCTCCAGTGTCCGGCCCTCCTCCTCGGACGGCGGCGGATCGGGCGCGGGCCCGCCGACGCGTCGGCCCGGGAACTGCCGCGGCACGCCGGCCTGCGCGTCATCGACCACCACCGCGTCGAGCGTGACGCGCTTGCGCAGCAGGTCGGCCGAGGAGATGTCCGCCGTCAGCCGCTCGGCACGGAGCATGTCGGTGCCCAGCGCGTTGGGGTCGGCGACGGCGAGCCGGCCCACGGTCAGCTTCCCCGCGGCGAGGTCGATCTGCGCATCGTCGACATCCACGGTCGCGCCTGTGAAACGTTGCAGGCCGTCCTGCAACGCCCACGCGACGATCGGGCCGGAGCCGAACTGCTGCACCACCCACAGGAACGCGACCAGCAGCACCGCGAACACGATGCCTAGCGGGCGGACGGGGTTGCCCAGCTTCTTCTGCTCCATCAGCTCGGCGTACGACTGCTTCGCCCGCCCGCCGAAGAACACCCACGACAACGCCCGCACCCAGCCCTTGCCCGCCCAGGCGTGGTACTTCTCCGAGCCGGCCTCGAGCCGGGCCATCTGTTTGCGGAAGGTGCGCAGCAGCTTCACGAGCGCGACGCCGAACACCGCGCCGATCGCGATCCCCAGCCCCATGCCCCCGGCCGTGGTGTAGTAGTCAAAGCCCATGAGCGCGGTGACCGGCGCATTGATGAGCCAGACGAACAGCGGCCGCGTCGGACCATCGAGCAGGAGCAGCCCGAGCTGGAAGCTGACCGGCAGCAGCAGGTACGACAACAGCTTGCACGCCCCGGCCGAGACGGTCGCGACAAAGAGGTTGGCGTTGAGGACGGCCAGGAGGATGAGCACGGCCGCGAGGTATAGCGGGCCGTGCAGCAGCGGCGGCGCGAAGCCGATGAGCCCGCCGAGCACCGCGGCGCAGACGACCTGGTAGGGCTTCGCCGACCCGCGCAGGGTCTTGCCAATCTTTCGCCAGAAGAACATAGGGGGGCCCGGTGGGGGTGGAGGGTTGCCACATCATAGATCGCCGTTCGGTTGCGGCACAGGGTTACAATCCCGCCATGCGAGGACTACTGGTCGGCATCCTGCTCGGCGCGTTGGCCGGGAGCTGGTCAACCATCCTGTGGGTTGCCATGTTGCTGGCACTGGTGCGGATGCTCTGGTGCCTGGCACGCAGCGACGAGCGGAACGCCTTCGCCGCCTCGCGGATGAACGGGATCCTCGGGTTGCGCAGCGAACCGATCACCCCGACACTGTTCTGCGTTTTGGATGGTGCAACCCTGTTCACCTTCGCGATGGCGGCCGCGGCCGTCACCCGATGGGTCGCGAGCATGTAGCCACCCCAGGCTCGGCAGCCGCCTACCGCGCCGCCTGGTCGAGGAGGTTGTCTTCGCCGTTGCGGCGCTCCAGCTCGTCCAGCGCGAGCGCGGTGTCGATCAGCGCGAGGTGGGAGTAGGCCTGTGGGAAGTTGCCGAGCTGCCGGCGGTTGTTCACGTCCAGGTCCTCGGCCAGCAGGCCCAGGTGGTTGGTGTCCTCGAGCAGGCGCTCGAAGGCGGCGCGGGCCCGGCCGTACTCGCCGATGTGGATCAGCGCCTTGACGCCCCAGAAGCAGCAGACGGTGAACGCGCTGGTCGGCTCGCCGAAGTCGTCGGCGGCCTGGTAGCGCATCAGCAGCCCCTCGCCCCGGCCCAGGTCGTCCCAGGTCTTGTGCACCGTCGCGACGTACTGCGGGTCGTCAGGGGCGCAGAAGCCGTAGTCGGCCATGAGCAGGTTCGAGGCGTCCAGCGCCTCGGAGCCGTAGGTCTGCACGAACGCGCCGAGCTTCTCCGACCAGCCGTGCCTGCAGATGTCGGCGCGGATGGCGTCGGCCAGGCCGCGGTGGGACTCGGCCCAGCGGGCCTGCCCGAGCCGCTCGGCGATGCGGACCGCGCGGTCGGCGGCGACCCAGCACAGGACCTTGCTGAACACGAAGTGCCGCTTCGCGCCGCGGAACTCCCATATCCCGCGGTCGGGTTTCTTCCAGATCAGCTCGACGGTGCGGAACACCGAGCGGACGCGGGTCCACAGGTCTTCGATGACGTCCAGCCGGGTCGCGAAGTGGTCCAGCGACTGCCAGAACACGTCGAGCACCGCGCCGTAGATGTCGTGCTGCTTCTGCTTGTACGCGGCGTTGCCGATGCGGACGGGCGACGAGCCCTGGTAGCCGGCGAGGTGGCCGAGCGTCTTCTCGGTGAGCGTGCGTTCGCCGCGGATGCCGTACATGATCTGCAGCGGGTCGTCCTTGGTCGGGGTGTTGTCCATGACCCAGTGGACGAACTGGTGGGCCATGTCGTGGTGGCCGATCTTGTTGAGGACCGAGACGGTCATGGAGGCGTCGCGGATCCAGCAGAAGCGGTAGTCCCAGTTACGGACCTCGCCGATGGTCTCGGGCAGGGAGGTGGTGGGCGCGGCGACGAGCGCGCCGGTCTCGCTGTACTGCATGAGCTTGAGGGCGAGCGCGGAGCGGACGATGTGCTCGCGGTACCGGCCGGGCGCGTGGGTCGAGGAGGTCCACGCCAGCCAGTACGCCTCGGTCTGCGCGAGCAGGAGGCGGACGCGTTCGCGGTCGATGGGGTGGAGCTTGTCGTTGTAGGTGAGCAGCAGGTGCTCGTCGCGTTCGAGGGCGAAGGGCTTGCCGCCGCAGACCTGTTTCTCGGGCAGATCGGTGTAGAGGTAGACCGACTCGTAGTGGTTGATGCCGGTGGTCTTGCCGACGGTCGTGCTTTTGTAGAGCCCGTCGCGGAGCTGGCGGGTGGTGGTGTCGTACCGGCCGTACTCGAGCGCGGGCTGGTAGCGGACGCGGACGCGCGGCTTGCCGGCGAGGGGCCGAAGCACGCGGACGATGTCCGGCGGCGCGTAGGGGACCTGGTGCCGGCCGGCCATGCGGTAGCGGGGCATGAAGTCGACGACCTCGAAGCTGCCGTCCTTGCCCTCGAACCGGGTGACGAGGATGTTGGTGTGCTCGCGGTAGTGCTGGGCGACGGGCTTGCCGCCGACCATGGACACGCCCATCTCGCCGCCGCGGTCGGTATCGAGCAGGGAGCAGAAGACCGAGCCGGCGTCGAAGTCCGGGAGGCAGGCGAAGACGAGGGTGGCGTCTCTGCGGACGAGCGCGCCGGTCCGGCCGTTGCCGATCAAGCCCATGTGGTAGTTGTCGTCGTAGCGTCGATTCATCGTCGGGAGTCTAGCAGGCGCTGGAGGAAGGCGAGCATCGCGGGGACATCAGGGACGCGCCATGCGGCGCGCGTCTCGCCGGGGCCGACCTTGATCGTTTCGAGGTTCGGGTGCGCATCGCGCCGGGCGAACATCTTCTCGTCGGTGCGGTCGTCGCCGCAGCACAGCGCGAGGTCGGGCGTCTGCTGCTGCAGGACCGCGTCCAGCGCTGCGCCTTTGCTGACCTGCTGGCTGGCGACCTCGACGATCTTGTGGCCGTGGTTCACCTCGACCGGCAGGTTCGCGGCGACCTCGGTCAGCTCGCCCAGCAGCTCGCCGGCCTTCCACGCGCCGAACTCGGGGTCGGCCCGGCGGTAGTGCCAGACCAGCGCCGACCGCTTCACCTCGACGTGCGTGCCCGGCGTGAGCGACGACGCCATCTCCAGGATCGGCAGCACCGCCGACGCCCACGACACGTCCGCCCGCGGGTTGGTGTCTTCCCACGCCGGGGCCGGCCCGCCGAGCGGTGTGGCGGCGCGGCAGCGGTAGCCGTGCTCGGCAAACATCGCGATGCCCAGCGGCCCCAGGTGGGTTTCGAGGAACGCCTCGGGCCGGCCCGACACGACGGTCAGGTCGACGCCGTCCAGCGCCGCCAGCGCGGCGAGCAGCGCGAGGGTTTCGTCGCTCGGCACCGCGTCCTCGGGCTTGGCGGTGAAGCTGCGCAGGGTGCCGTCGTAGTCCAGGATCAGCGCGAGCTTCGCCGCGGACGCGAGTTTGCTCAGCAGCTCGTCGCCCGGCTCGGCCGCGGGGTCGTAGGGTGCCCGCTGTTCTCTGCCCAGGTCGTCGACAAACCCCTTGGCCCACGCGGCGGCGTCGACGTTGCGCACCCGCTGGCGCATCGGCTGCATGGCGGCGTGTGCATCCTCCGCGGAGCGCGACAGCGCGGTGTTGATCGCCTCGCTCACGCCCTGCGTGTCGTACGGATTCACGAGAAGCGCCCCGGCCAGCTCCTGCGCCGCGCCCGCCATCTCCGAGAGCACCAGCACGCCCGGCCGGGCACCCGGCGCACCCTTGCAGTCCACGTACTCCTTCGCCACCAGGTTCATCCCGTCGATCAGCGGCGTTACCAGCGCGACGTCCGCCAGGGCGTACAGCGCCGCGAGGTGCTCCAGGTCCGTCCCCCGGTGGTAGAAGTGCACGGGCTGACGGCTGAACGTGCTGTAGTTGCCATTGATCTCACCCACCGCGAGCTGTACCTGCTCGGTGAGCTGCTGGTACTCCTCGACCGTCTGCCGCGACGGCACGGCGATGATGAGGAACACCGTGTCCTCGCAGCGCTCGGGGTGGTCGGCGAGGAACCGCTCGATCGACGCGAGCTTCTGCGGGATGCCCTTGGTGTAGTCCAGCCGCTCGACGCTGAGCACCAGGCGTCGGCCCTCGAACTCCTTCTCCAGCTGGCCCAGGTGGCTGCGGAAGGCGGGGGCGGCGGTCGCCTTGTCGAAGGCCGCGCGGTTGTGGCCGATCGGGTACACGCCCATGCGGACCAGCCGGCCGCCGACGACCGCGCTGCCGGGCAGCGACTCCTGCTCGAGGCCGCGCAGCAACGCCGATCGGAAGTGCCGCAGGTAGCCGAACGTGTGGAACCCGATCAGGTCCGCGCCCAGGAGTCCGGCCAGCAGGTGCTCGCGCTCGGGCAGGACGCGGAAGACCTCGTGCGAGGGGAAGGGCACGTGCAGGAAGTAGCCGATCGTGAGCGACGGCATGCGTTCGCGGAGGATCGCGGGCAGCAGCATGAGCTGGTAGTCGTGGACCCAGACGTGGTCGCCGGGCCGGGCCTCCTGCAGCACGACGTCGGCGAAGCGTTCGTTGGCGACGCGGTAGGCCTCGAACCAGTCGGGCTCGAACTTCGCGCGGTCGGTCATGTAGTGCAGCAGCGGCCAGAGGGTTGCGTTGGCGTAGCCGGCGTAGAACGGCTCGAACAGCTCGTCGTCGAGGTAGACGGGGACACAGCCCTGCTCCACGCGGAGGCGCCAGGTCAGCTCGTCGTGTCGGGCGGCGTCGAGCTGGCCGGGCCAGCCGATCCAGAGCTGGTCGGGGTGGTCGAGCGCGCTCATGGCCGAGGCGAGCCCCCCGCCGCTGCGGACGAGGGCCCCCTTGGCGTTGAGCTGGACGGGCAGGCGGTTGGATACGGTGATGAGCCGGCTCATGGTCCCCGACCATACGCGCATCGTCCGATCGATGCCAATAGCCCCATGAGCAATCGGTACAAGCTGCACGCTCCTGGCGACACACGCGTGCTACCAGCTCGACCAGAACCAGAGCGACGCCAGGAACAGGCCGCCCCATATCAACACGGCGACGCCGAAGGACGTAACCAGCAGGCCGGCCGACAGCACAACGGCGCTCCTGGCGTGGGCCAATCGCATCGCTAGCGACAGGTTTCTCCGCACGCACACCACGCTAAGAAACAAGACATACAACACGCCGGCGAGCAATCCCCACCATCCATTGCCGCCCGTGGGCAACAAAGACTCAAGGATGGGGTCGGCGGTTGTCCCAGAGCGGAGGCCAAACGGCGTCACGGTTCGCCCAAGCAGTTCCAGGCTCCCAAGGCAGAGCCCGAGCCCGGCCAGTGCCCACGCCCCGATCCACAAGGTTTTACGTGACCCCATCGGTCTGGCTCCCGGTGCCGATCTGGCTGCTGCAAAATCCTGTTGCAAGCCAACCAATACTCTGTATTCTAAAGACACTTGGCCAGGAATCTAACGATGCGTTTACACGATGCCTTGGATCAGATCGCGGAGATCCGCCAGCAGGTCGGGCGGGCGGTGGTGTACCGGGGGCTGCGGTCGTCGTCGGTGGCGGTGAGCGCGGCGCTGGCGTGGGCCGGGGCCGCGGCGCAGCCGTGGCTGGTGCCCGACCCGATGCTGAGCATGCGGCGGTACCTGACGCTTTGGTTTGTCGTCGCGGTGGGCAGCGTGCTCGCCGCGGCGTGGGCGATGGTGCAGCGGGCCCGGCTGAGCGGGTCGAAGCTGGAGCGCGAGCAGGCGCTGGAGGTGGTCGAACGGCTGAGCCCGGTGCTCGGGGCGGGGGCGTGGCTGACGGTCGTGCTCGCGCTGTGGGCGCGGGAGCAGGTGTGGATGCTGCCGGGGCTGTGGGCGGTGCTGTTCGGGCTGGGTGTGTTGTCGATGCGTCGGATGCTGCCCCGGCCGATGATGGCGGTGGGCATGTGGTACCTCGCGTCGGGACTGGCGTGCCTCGCCTGGGCACAGGGGGCGTGGGCGCTGTCGTCGGTGGCGATGGCGTCGACGTTCGGCATCGGGCAGGCGCTCGCGGCCGGCGTGTTGTTCTGGACCCTCGAACGCCCCGCCTCGGAGCACGCTCATGACTAGCGACCCCCCCACCCCCGACGACGCCGGCCGGTTCGCCTACGACGGGCTGGAACGCGTCATCCACGAGAAGGCCCGGCTGGGCATCCTCACCTCGCTGGTCACGCACCCCGGCGGGCTAGTGTTCACCGACCTCAAGGAACTCGTCGGGCTGACCGACGGCAACCTCAACCGTCACCTGGTCGTCCTCGAAGAGGCCGGCTTCGTCGAGTCGCAGGCGCTCAAGCCCTCGGCCCTGAAGAAGCGTGGCCGGGGCAAACGCCCGACGCAGTACCGGCTGACCAAGCTCGGGCGGAAGCGGTTCCTCGAGTACATCGGCCAGCTCGAGCAGGTCGTGCGCGACGCCGGGTCGGTACAGGCCTCGCGCGACGCCCGCGCCGCGGGGGCCTCGACGTAGCCGAGCCGCCACCCGAGCAGAAGGCAGCCCACGCCGTGACGGCGTGGGCTTTGTTTTTGTACCAAACATCCCGTGCGAACCCGCGGCGCTACTCCTTGGTGTAGCGCGAGATCAGGTCGATGAGCATGTCCTGGCTGCGGTCGAGTTCGAGACTCCGCCGCCAGTTGTTGAGCGCTCGGACGCGGAGCTGGTCGTCGTACTCGCCGCCGTCGAGGTACAGGGCCATCAGGCAGACGCCCGCGCCGTTGAGCGCCGCGAGGTCCTCGGGCGCGTTGCGCAGCGCCTCGTTATACGCGGCGAGCGCGTCCTCGAACCGGGCCTGGCGGAAGAGCACAAAGCCCAGGCGTTCATAGCCGATCGGGCTAGACTCGGTGCGGAGCGTGGCGCGGAGGACGTTCTCGGCGCGTGAGAAGTTGCCGAGCTGGATATGCGCATCGGCGAGGCCGAGCATGATCGGCTCGGCCGGCTCGCCGAGCTCGAGGGTCTGGCGGTAGGCCTCGATCGCGCCGGTGTAGTCGCCGACGAGGGAGTAGGCGGCGGCGAGGTTGGCCCAGGCGGCCTGCGACTCGGGGTCGAGCTCGGTCGCGCGTTGGGCGTAGGGGATGGCGGCCTCGGGATCGCCATGCTGGAGCTGGGCCGAGCCCATGTCGCGGTTGGCGGGGAAGCTGTCGGGGCGGATGCGCAGCGCGCGTTCGTAGGAGGCGATCGCCGCCTCGGTGAGCCCGTCGAGCTGGTTGGTGAGCCCGTAGTAGTAGCGGGCGTCGAAGTTGTTGGGGTTGGTGCGGATGGCGGTGCGGTAGGCGGAGGCGGCCTGGTCGTAGTCGCCCTGCCCGCGGAAGACGTCGCCGATGCCCAGGTGCGCCTCGGTCAGCCGGGGGTTCTTCTGGATCGCCTGGGTGAACGCGGCGAGCGCGTCCTCGTAGTCGCCCTCGGCCTGGCGCTGCCGCCCCTCGTCCACCAACGCGACGGCGATGGCGGCCTCTTCCGGTGCGACCTCGGGCTGCACGGGTGCGGCCTGACGGGCAGCCGGGGCCGGCCCCTGGCACCCGGCGAGCGCGGCCAGGGCGGTGAGCGTGAGCACGGTCGGCGTCTTGTATAGTGGCATGAAGCGTTTCCCTGTCCGGGCCAAGAAGTGAGCCGGCCCGCCCTGCATCGTTCCCCAGAGTATAGACCACACTCCCGCCGCCCCCGATCCCACGACCCACGCGAGCCCATGATGCGTCTACACCCCCCCCGCCACCGCTTGCATCGGACCCTGGCCGCCCTCGCCCCCGCCCTGATACTGGTCCTCGCCGGTTGCACGGCCGACGGCGACGACACGACCGCTACAACCGGCGCCACCCCCGCCCCCAGCGATCCCGCCCCCGCGGTCCGCCCCGACCTCTCGGGCAGCCGGCCCAACATCATCTTCATCTTCACCGACGACCACGCGCCCCACGCCATCAGCGCCTACGGCTCGGTCATCAACGATACGCCCAATATCGACCGCCTCGCCGACGAGGGCGTCCTCTTCCGCCGAAGCTACTGCGCCAACTCCATCTGCGGCCCCTCCCGCGCGAACATCCTCACCGGGCTCCACTCCCACGCCAACGGCTTCATGCAGAACGGCAACACGTTCGACGGCACGCAGCAGACCTTCCCCCAGCTCCTGCAACGCGCCGGCTACCAGACCGCCATCATCGGCAAGTGGCACCTCAACTCTGACCCCATCGGCTTCGACCACTGGGCGATCCTCCCCGGCCAGGGGCAGTACTACAACCCCGACTTCATCTTCCCCGACGGCCGACGCCGCATCGAGGGCTACTGCACCGATGTCACCACCGACATGGCGCTCGCCTGGCTCGAGACCGGCCGCGACACCGACAAGCCCTTCGTCCTCATGTGCCAGCACAAGGCCCCCCACCGCGCGTGGATGCCCGGGCCCGAGGAGCTGAACCTTTACGACGGGCAGACGATCCCCGAGCCGGACACGCTCTTCGACGACTACGCGGGCCGTGGGCCGGCCCTGCCCGACAACGAGATGGAGATCGACCGGCATATGTCGTTCGGCTATGACCTGATGTGCCCGGTCGATGACGACGAGTGGCTCATGAACGCCTACCGCAACAACATGAACCGTATGACCGAGACGCAGCGCGCCGCGTGGGACGCCGCGTATAACGACGAGAACGATGCCTTCCGCGGGCAGATGGAAGGCATGTCCGAGGAAGACATTGTCCGCTGGAAGTACCAGCGGTACATCAAGAACTACCTCCGCTGCGTCGCGGGGGTCGACCGCAACGTCGGCCGGGTCCTCGACTGGCTGGACCGCCACCCCGACATCGCGGCCAACACCATCGTCATCTACAGCTCCGACCAGGGCTTCTACCTCGGCGACCACGGCTGGTACGACAAGCGCTGGATGTACGAAGAGAGCTTCGCCATGCCGCTGATCGTCCGCTGGCCCGGGCACATCCCCGCGGGGGTCGAGAGCAACGAGCTGGTCCAGAACATCGACTACGCCCCGACCTTCCTCGACCTCGCCGGCACCGCGCCCGACACGCCGATGCACGGCACGTCGCTCGTCCCGCTGCTCGAGGGCGACGCCGAGCTGCCCGGCCGCGACGCGCTCTACTACCACTACTACGAGTCCCGCGCGACCCACCGCGTCGCCGCGCATTACGGCGTCGCCACCGACAACTACAAGCTCATCCACTACTACGAGCCCGAGTGGGACTACTGGGAGCTTTTCGACCGCCAGCAGGACCCCGACGAACTTACCAGCGTCTACGACGACCCCGCCTACGCGGACGTGCAGCTCCGCCTCTACCAGCGCCTCCAGGCGCTGCGGGAGGAGTTCGGCAACTCCATCGGCGGACGCGACCACCCGGACCTCGGCAAGGTCTTTGGGCTCTCCAACGCCCGCTGGGTCGAGGGCGGCTGGGTCCTGACCAGCAACACCGACGGCGCGTTCGCCGTGCAGCCCCTGGACGCCCCGGCCGACACGCTCACCGTCACCTGCACCGTGCAGAGCGAGCGGGCCGACGGCATCCGCAACGGGCTGATCGCGCTGAGCGACGACAACGGCAAGACCGCCATCCGCGCGGGGGCCTACATCGGCGCGAACGAGTACGTCGTGCTCGGGCCCGACGGCGAGCCCATCGCGAAGATGACGATCACCGAAGAAGACACCGCGACAAGCTACGACCTCCGCGTCGAGGTCGCCGACGGCGTGCTGACCCTGACCGCCAACGGCTCACGCATCCGAGCCAACCTGCCCGCGGGCTTCGGCCCGGTCACCCACGCCGGCTACGGGCTCAACAACACCAGGACCCGCTTCACCGGGCTCACGGTCGAGGCGGGCGAGTAGCTTCGTGCCGATCGGAGTTATGCACTACAGGTTCAGTCGTGCAGATCACCTGCCGGCTTCCCGTTCCTGCAGGTATGCCAGGGCTTCGGCGGGGTCTTCGGGGAGGTTGGGGTCGATCGCTTCTTCGGCACCAGCGTCTTCGGCGGTGTCGCGTTCGCGGCGGCGCTGGTCGAGCAGGGCCTGCGAGTGCGCGCGGCCGGCCTTCTGCTTGCGGGCGAGGAAGACCCGCATGCCGTAGAACCCGCCGGCCGCGACGAGCACGAGCATGATGACGACCTTGTTCCAGCCCGGCCCGCCGGGCCCGGCCGAGGGCGCGCCCACGACCTCGCGCGCACCGCCGACGAACGCCAGGAAGTCGAAGCCCCGGCCCTCGCGGTCGGGCACGGTCCAGACCTTGTAGAACCGTGCGGCGACACGGACCTCCGCGCCGTTGCGCGGCGGCTCGATACGGCCGTCCGGGTCGACGAAGTAGACCATCACGACATCGTCCGCGCCCTCGCCGACCTTGATCCCCCAGCCGGTGAGCTGGCTGCCCCAGGCGGGGTGACCCGAGCGTTGGAGGCGGTCTCGGCCGTCACGCTCGTCGGTGGGGAAGCGGACCTGCTCGATGAAGACCCCCTCGACGAGGAAGACCGCGCCGCGCACCTGCTCGGGGTGCTCCAGCAGAAAGGCATAGTCGGGCGTGGGCGGCGTCGCGGCCCCGGCGTCGCCGGCGAAGTCGTCGGCCGACCAGCCCGCGGCGTTCTCCAGCAGCGGGTAGATGGCGGGCCCAGCCTCGAGGTCGGCATCGAAATCGGTCGCGTGGGTGGCGAGCACGTCCCGCTGCGCATCGGTCAGCGGGGGCGCAGCAAGAGCGCCGCCGGCCAGCCAGCACACCGTCAACCACAGGGGCAAACCACACCGCATCCGGGCAGTTTAGCCGGGAACGCGCCCGGGACCCCGCCCCGGGGGACCCGGCATGCGGTATGATGCGCGGTTTCCGATTTTCGATCCCCGCCCAGGCACCCCCTCCACGAGCCGGCGTCATGAACACCCCCGGAACCGCCCCCGCGACCGACACCGCCCCGGACCCCACCGACCGCGCGATCGCCGACATCCCCCCCGCCATGCGCGGCCAGGTCGTCCCGATCCTCGACTTCGGCAGCCAGTACGTGCAGCTCATCGCCCGCCGCGTCCGCGAGCAGGGCGTCTACTCCATGCTCGTCGGCCCGCAGATCACCTACGAGCAGCTCAAGGCCCTCGAGCCCAAGGGCATCATCCTCTCCGGCGGGCCGTCGTCGGTCTACGAGGAAGGCGCGCCCAAGCCCGACCCCCGGCTGTTCGATCTGGGCGTCCCGGTGCTGGGCATCTGCTACGGCATGCAGGCCGGCTGCGAACTGCTCGGCGGCGAGGTGAAAAACGCCCACGCCCGGGAGTACGGCGGCGTGAAGCTGCACATCACCGACGACGACGACCTGATGAAGAACGTCCCCGAGCACACCACCGCGTGGATGTCGCACGGCGACCAGGTCCAGTCCCTCAGCGACGACTTCGTCCCCCTCGCCACCACCGGCACCTGCCCCTACGCCGCGGTTAAGCACAAGACCAAGCCGTTCTACGGCGTGCAGTTCCACCCCGAGGTCACGCACACGCCACACGGCACGGACATCCTCAGCAACTTCCTCTTCCACGTCTGCCACTGCGCGGGCAGTTGGAAGATGGCCAACTTCCTCGAGCACGAGATCGAGCGCATCCGCGCGGCCGTCGGTGACCAGCAGGTCATCTGCGGGCTGTCCGGCGGGGTCGACTCGTCCGTCGTCGCCGCGATGCTCCACCGCGCGATCGGCCGGCAGCTCACCTGCATCTTTGTCGACAACGGTTTGCTGCGCAAGGGCGAGCGCCAGCTCGTCGAGAACACCTTCCGCGACCACTTCGACCTGGACCTCCGCGTCGTCGACGCCGCGCAGCAGTTCCTCGGCGACCTGGAGGGCATCACCGACCCGCAGGAGAAGCGGACGCGCATCGGCCACCGGTTTATCGAGGTGTTCAAGGAGGCGAGCAGCGACATCGCCGGCGCGAGCTTCCTCGCCCAGGGCACGCTGTACCCCGACGTCATCGAGTCGGGCCACGGCTACGCGGGCACGGCCGCGAACATCAAGCTGCACCACAACGTCGGCGGTCTGCCCGAGCAGCTGGGCTTCGACCTGGTCGAGCCGCTGCGCAACCTGTTCAAGGACGAGGTGCGGAAGCTCGGCGTCGTGCTCGGGCTGCCCGAGGCGATGGTCTGGCGCCACCCGTTCCCCGGGCCGGGCCTGGCGGTGCGCGTGCTCGGCGAGGTGACGCCCAGCCAGCTCGCGCTGCTGCGCGACTGCGACGAGATCCTGCTTGAAGAGATTGTGGCGAACAACCTGTACCGGCGGACGGCGCAGGTCTTCGCGGTGCTGCTGCCGGTGAAGAGCGTGGGCGTGATGGGCGACGGCCGGACGCACGAGCAGGTCGTCGCGATCCGCGCGGTGGAGAGCCAAGACTTCATGACCGCCGACTGGGCCCGCATCCCCTACGACGTGCTGGCGACGATCAGCAACCGCATCATCAACGAGGTCCGCGGCGTCAACCGAGTGGTCTACGACATCTCGTCCAAGCCGCCGGCCACGATCGAGTGGGAGTAAGGCGGCTTGACCACGCAGGCGCGGAGGAAGAAAGTGTGAAACCACCGATGCACACCGATACACACTGATCCAAAACTCTGCATCGGTGTGTATCCGTGTGCATCGGTGGTTTCACTGTCTTCTGTATTCTCTGCGTCCTCTGCGCACTCTGCGGTGAAAACTTCCCCCTGTAACGCTACGATCACCCCCGGCGTCCTTCCGCCCTGTCGCTTCGTGTTCTCAGGGGCCCCGCTATGCCCGTCGTCGCCCAAGTCTCGGACCTGCACCTCTCGCCGCGCGTGCCCGAGCGGCAAACGCAGGCGGAGCTTGTCCTGGCGGGGATCAACGCGGCGAAGCCCGACCTGACCGTCGTCACCGGCGACCTGACGGACGACGGGTGGGAACGGCCGGAAGACCTGGCGTGGGCGAGACGGTGGCTTCCTGAGCACTTGCAAGGGAAAAAAGTAGTCGTACCCGGCAACCACGATGTTGGTAACTTCGCCAGCCTTAGAGAAGGCCGGGTTTGCGACAATCGGATCGATGCATGGGGTGGTGTCTTCGGCAATCACTTCCGACTCACTCTGTCTCAAGCTAATCAGGGGGTTCCAGTCTGCTGGAACCTCCTTCTATGCAACAGTATGGTTTTTGGGTCCGGCCTTGATGCGGAGCACCAGCAACTTAACGCGCTGAACAAGCACTGCGCGCAGCATCATGCCCCCAATGACATTCGTTGGCATACTGCGGTGTTTCTTCACAGTCCGTTCTTTGTTAACACAGCCGACGAACCTCAAAATGCCGGCGCCAACTACTGGCTGGGGCCAACCAAACAGAGGCAGAAGTTTTACAGTCAGCTTCAAGACATCGACATACACCTCATCGCCTCCGGCCACGTGCACCAGACCAGGCTCGACACGGTCGATGGCACCGGCATCGTCTGGGCCCCACCCGCGTCGGGGACGTGGGTGCATGCGCCGGGGCTGCCGAACCCGCCGGCACCAGAGCGGACGGGGTTTGTGCTGCACCACCTCGGCGACGACGGCTCGGTCCGCAGCGAGGTGGTCGAATGCGCCCCGATGCTCAAGACGGTCTTCTTCGACCCGACGGCACCACGCGACGGCTGAACACACGGCCGTGCTCCATCACCAGACAGCGCGCCGTCATCGTCATGCCCCTGCGCAGTACGGGGCCGCGTGTGCGCACGGCGCGATGGTTTGGCTGAAAGTATTGGGATTCGCCGCAGGGTGGAGTATGATCTGGTCAGATCGCAGGAGAGAAACGGTATGAGAAGCTGGGTTCCGATGCGCCTGCCCGTGCCCGCCGCCGCGCTGGGCGTGGTGGTGGGGTTGCCGGCCGCCGCGCAGGTCACGGGGTACGAGGCGCTCACCCACTGGGAAGCGCTATCGTGGTCCAAGGCGGGGACGGGGTCGCTGCTCTTCAGCAGCTACGACCGCACGGGCGCGAACCTGGACTACAGCTATTACCTGTCGCCGACGGGCTTTCAGACCGGGACGGTGTCGGACGCGGTGGTGGCCTCGGTCGATGGGCCGGGCGTGCTGAGCCGGTTCTGGATGCCGCACTCGACGGCCGACCGTTCGTTCGACCTGCGTGTGTTTGTGGACGGCACACTGGTCATCGACACAAACTCGAACCTCTACCTGGCGGGTAACTACGGCTATGTAGACGGCACGCTGACGCACACGATGGCGGGCGGGCAGACGAGCTACGAGCCGATCGTGTTCCAGGAGTCGCTGCTGATCCTGTCGGAGAACAAGGGCACGGGCGATTCGTCCAGCCGGAAGCACTACTACCAGTACAACGTGCAGACGCTGTCGCCGAACGCGCACGTCTTCGCAACGACCGGCACGCTCTCCCCCCAGCAGCAGGCGGCGCGCAACCTGGCGGCGGGTGTGATGCAGAACATCGGCAGCAACCCCGGCGGCACGGGCCCGGCGGCCAGCACCCTGACGACCCCGACCCAGTCGATCGCGGCCGGGCAGTCGCTCACGCTCGCGGGCCTGGCGGGCAGCGGGACGGTAAAGGCGATGCACCTCGGACTGCAGAGCGCGACGGATGCGGAGCTCGACGGGCTGCGGTTGCGGGTGAGCTACGACGGGGCGTCGTCCCACGCGATCGACGTCGCCGTCTCGCAGTTTTTCGGTGTCGGGCAGGGCCGGCAGGACTACCAGTCGCTGCCGATGGGCGTGTCGGACGACGGGTCGTTCTACGCCTACTGGCCGATGCCCTTCCGCGAGGGCGCGGTGATCGAACTGTATAACGCGACCGGCAGCGATATCGTCCTGGGCGGCGCCACGGTCGAGGCGGAACTGGGCGAGGTCGCGCCCCAGGCCGGCTACTTCCACGCGGTGTACCACGAGCAGACCACGACACCCGGGCAGCAGAACCACGAACTGCTGGATGTCCAGGGCGCGGGGCACTACGTCGGGAACCTGCTGTGGGTCGAACTGGAAGACGACCGCCGCAACATCCTCGAGGGCGACGACATCATCACCATCGACGGCACGCAGGTGCTGTACGGCACCGGGCTCGAAGACGCGTACAACGGCGGGTACTACTACAACCACATCGGCGGGCTGTCGAACGATGGCGACTCCCCCTTCCCCGAGAGCGACGACGCGCCCTTCGCCGGCCTGCTGCGCATGGACTTCGATACCCAGGGCGACCCGCAGACCCGCACCGACCAGTACCGCTGGCTGATCGCGGACCCCGTCGCGTTTGAAGAGAGCATCAACGTCACGATCGAGAACTTCGGCAACCAGGGCGGTGCGACGTTCGGGTCGACCGCCTTCTACTACCTCGTCGACGCGTTCACCGGCGACCTCAACGGCGATGGGTTCGTCGGCATCGCGGACCTGGACATCGTCCTCGCGAACTGGGGCACCGCGGTCACGCTCGGCGACTGGCGTCTGGGCGATGCGAGCAACGACGGCTGGGTCGGGGACGACGACCTCAACGCCGTCCTGAGCAACTGGGGCGCCGGCACGCCACCGGGGGACACGGTGCCCGAGCCGGCCACGGCGCTGGTGCTCGCGTCCGGGCTGCTGTTGCAGGGACGACGCCGAAGCCGGTCGAGAACCGGGCCAGCTTGATCGTCGCGTCGGGTTGGGCCGTGCATGGGCCGTGCGATAGCATGGCGTTGTGAGCGGAGCCCAACCCACCGATACACCGCAGACAAACGCGCCGGTACGTCGTCGGAAACGCCGCTGGGTGTGGCGGACGCTGGTGCTGGCCGTTGTCTTCGTGGTCGGCTGGTACGCCATCGCCCGCGCGACCGATGGCACCCGGCAGGTCCGCGTGGTGCAGGACTCGAACCGACCCGCCGCGCCTCCGGCGTTTGCCCCTGGTGAGCCGCTGACGGTCGCGGCGTACAACATCGCCCACGCACGCGGGCTGGCAGACACGAACTGGGCCGGCGACCGCGACGCCCGGCTGCGCGAGCTCGCCGCGTTGATCGCGTCGTGGGACGCGGACGTGGTCGTGCTTAACGAGGTCGACCTCGATGCGACGTGGAGCGGGCGGACCAACCAGGCGCGGGTGCTGGCCGAGCGCGCGGGGTACGCGTACCGGGCGGAGCAGTGCAACTACGACCTCTGGCTGCCGGGCTTCCGCATCCGCTTTGGCAACGCGGTGCTGAGCCGGTACCCGATCGGGAGCGCCCGGGCGATCGACTACCCGGCGGTGCGTGGGTGGGAGTCGGCGGCGTTCGGGCGGAAGCGCGGGCTGGTCTGCACGCTGGACCTCGGGGCCGGCCGACAGGTGCGCGTCGTCGCGGTGCACTGGGACACGCGCGACGCCGCGGTCCGCGCGGGCAGCGCCGCGGCGCTCGCCGAGCTCGCCCGGGACGGCGGGCCGCCCCTCATCGCGGCGGGCGACTTCAACAGCTCGCTGCTGGACGACTCGGCCTCGTCCACCGATGTCGCCGGGCTGGTCGAGACCGGCTTGTTCGTCTGGGCCGGCGACACCCCGGACGGCCCGGCCCCCGCCTCGTTCCCCAGCGACACGCCGACCCGGCTGATCGACTACATCCTCGCCCAGCCGCCACTGACGCTCTCGCGCTTCCGGGTGGTGGCGTCCCGGCTGTCGGACCACCGGCCGGTCGTCGCGGAGGTCCGCTGGCCGGCGGAGGAGTGAGGCCCAGTCCGGCACCCGCCGCCCCACCGCGGGAAGCGGTGGACCGGGGCCGGCCGCGAACATTTTTGCGGGTTTGCCCGTATCAGCGTCTATACTCTGGGTATCGTTTCTGCTCCGCGTCGATGGGCTCGAGGACCACGGGATGAACGCAATGCGATGGGGAATCGGCGCGGTCGGGTTGGCCTGCCTGGGGTGGGTCGCCCCGGCGGTGGGTCAGGCGGTCGAGCCGGAGGCCGTCCCCGGCGGCAGCGCCGACCCGCTGGCCGAGACCACCGACCTGGCCGAAGACGACGCCGGCTTCCGCGTCGGCCGGGTGATGGAGCACGAAGGCGTCCTCGAGGAGGGCGAGTTCCTGGACCTCTACGAGCTGCCCGTCGAGCGGGGCCACCACCTGATCGTGAACCTGCGGACGCTCGCGTTCGACGGTTATGTTTCGGTCGTGTCGCCCAGCGGTGAGGTGACGGGCAACGACGACTGGAACCTGACGAACACGCACAGCCACGTGCACCTGATCGCCGAGGAGGCGGGGGTCTGGCGGGTGCGGGTCGCGGGGTTTGATATCCATCAGCACGGGCCCTACCGGGTGGACCTGTTCACGGGGCCGGAGTCGCCGGACGGCAGCAAGCCGCCGCTGACCGAGCGCGGGATGCTGGCCGAGGGCGACGACGAGGTTCCCGGTGCGCCGGGCCGGTACATGGACCGTTACCCGATCGTAGCCGAGGCGGGCGAGCACCTGACGATCGACCTGACCTCGCAGGTGTTCGACACGGTCGTGATCCTCGAGCGGGACGCGACGGGTGAGCGCTGGGAGAACGACGACTTCCAGTCGCGTCAGGACCTGTCGCACCTGAGCGTGACCCTGCCCGAGGCGGGTGCGTACACGCTGACGGTGACGAGCTTCAACCCCAAGGAGGTCGGGGCGTACGACCTGGTGGTGCAGCGGGGCACGCCGCCGCCCAAGCCCGTGGCCGACCACCGCGAGGAGCACGAAGGGACGCTCGCGGCGGGCGATGACCAGCGGGACGACGGCGCATACATCGACCGCTACCCCATCGACGGGCAGGCGGGCGAGGAGGTCACGATCGACCTGCACTCGCGTGCGTTCGACACGTTCCTTGTGCTGCGTCAGGACGGCAACGGCAGCGCCGTGTGGGAGAACGACGACATCGCGGCGGGGAACACGAACCACTCGCAGATCGCGGTCACGCTCCCCGCCGACGGCCGGTACATCATCGAGGCGGGCAGCTACGACCGGGGCGAGACCGGCGCGTACGAACTGACGGTCTCGCGCATCGCGCCGCGGGAGACGGAGCTGATCGAGGGGGTGCTGGTGGACGGCGACGCGACGCACCGCCGGGGCGAGCTGATAGACTGGATCGACCTGCCGACCGAGCCGGGGCAGGTGGTCGAGGTGTTCCTGAACTCCGAGGACTTCGATACCTACCTGATCCTGCAGACGCCCACGGGCGCGACGCTGGAGAACGACGACTACGAGGGCGATTCGTCGCGCAGCCACGCGGTCCTGACGATCGAGCGGCCGGGCGTGCACCGGGTGGGCGTGACCACGTTCGAGCCGGGCATGGCCGGGGCGTACACCGTCGACGTCCGCATCACCGCCGCGCCCGACCCGCGGGCGCAGCGCGACAGCACGTTGCTCGCGCACGGCGACAACGTCCGCGGCGACCTGGCCTACGGCGACGTGCAGACCGACCGCGGCACCCTCGCCGACCGCTACAGCTTCGACGCCCAGGCCGGCCAGCGCGTCGTCATCGACCTCACCTCCTCGGCCTTCGACACCTTCCTCGAGCTCACCCTGCCCGACGGGCAGCGCCTGCACAACGACGACTTCGACGGCTCGGGCCACTCCCGCCTGTCCTTCGACGTCGAGCAGTCCGGGCCCTACCGCCTGACCGCGACGTCCTTCGGGCCCGGGCAGATCGGCGACTACCGCCTCGGGCTGCAGGTGCTCCAGCGCGCGGACGTGCCGATCCCCGAGGTGCCCGGCCGACGCGTGCACGGGCTGTTCATCGGCATCAGCGACTACGGCGGGTTCGGCGACCTGCCCTTCTGCGTCGAAGACGCCACCCGCCTGCACGACTCGCTCCGCGACAAGTTCGGCATGCAGCCGGACGACGCGATCCTGCTCACCAACCAGAAGGCCACGATGCAGGCCGTCGAGGACGCGCTGCACCAGATCGCCCAGCGCGCGAGCGCGGACGACGTGGTCGTCGTGTTCTACTCCGGGCACGGCGGGCAGCAGCCCATCGAGCAGCACACCGCGCAGGACCCCGACGCGAAGGACGAGACGCTGGTCCTCATCGACGGGGAGATGACCGACGACGCGTTCAGCGAGCTGATGGACGAGATGCAGGCCGGCACGCAGCTGGTGATCCTGGACTCGTGCTTCGCCGGCGGTTTCGCGAAGGACGTGATCAGCGCGCCGGGGCGGATGGGGCTGTTCTCCTCGGAAGAAGACGTGCTGTCGATGGTGGCCGCGCGGTTCCAGGCCGGAGGCTACCTCGCGATGTTCATCGACGAGGCGTTCGGCGACCGGCGTGAGGACGCGGACCTGAACAGCGACCGGATGATCACCGCGCTGGAGCTGAGCCACTACGTCTCTGCACGTTATCAGGAGGTCCTGGTGCAGCCCAAGCCGATAGACCAGTACTTGGAGACCGATGAGGTCAACCCCGGGGTGAACCTGGGCTTCCAGAAGCTTGTCGCCGACCGCGGCGGCGTGAGCCCGAACCACGTCCTGTTCCGCTGGTAACCCGGCCGAGCCGGCCCCGTCCTTTGTCCATGATCCCGTCCAACCCCTTTGTCGGAGAAACACGATGACCCCGTTCAAGACCGCCGCCCTGCTCGCCGCCCTGATGGGGGCCGGCTGGGCCGCCGCCCCCGCCTCCGCCCAGGCGGACGAGCCCCGCGTGGAGCGCGGCGCGCTGACCGACGACGACGACCGGCTGGGCGACGACAGCCCGTTCGACATGTACACCGTCGAGGCCCAGGCCGGCGATACCATCGTCATCGAGATGGCGTCGGACGAGGTGGACACCTACGTCGGCATCACCGCCGACTTCATGGACGACGCCGAGGAGAACGACGACGCGGGCGAGGGCACCACCAACAGCCGGGTCGAGTTGGTCGCCCCCGAAGACGGCGAGTACCAGATCATCGCGACGTGCTACGACCCGTCGGACCGCGGGGACTACACCCTGACCATCACGGTCACCCCGGCCGGCAACGCGCCGATGCCCGAGGAAGAAGACGAGGACATGGAAGACGCCGCGCCGGAGGCGCCCGCGCCCGGTGCCGGGGCGGGTGAAGCGCCCGCCGTCCACGTCCAGCTCAACGCCGAGGAGCCCCGCGTCGAGGAAGGCGAGCTGACCGACGATTCGCCGCAGCTGGATAGCGGCAAGCCGTTCGACGCCTACACCTTCCAGGCCGAGGCGGGCCAGAACATCGCGATCGACATGAACTCGGACGACCTGGACACGTACCTGGTCCTGCTCGATGCCGAGGGCAACCTGGTCGACGAGAATGACGACCACAACGGCTCGCGCCGCCACAGCCACATCCAGTTCACCGCGCCCGAGGACGGCGAGTACACGGTGCAGGCGACCTGCTTCGACGCCGACGACCGCGGCGTCTACACGCTGACCTTCGGCAGCTTCACCGCGTACTCGGGCGAGCTGGCCGAGGGCGACCCGACCCTGCCCAACGGCGAGTACGTCGACTGGTACGACATCGAGTGCGAGGCCGGCCAGCTCATGCTGCTGGAGATCAGCGGCGAGGGCTTCGACACCTACCTCATCTTCGAGGACCCGATGGGCTCGTGGGAGGAGAACGACGACGCCGGCGACACGCTCACCAGCCGGCTGGAGAGCAACATCTTCATGCCCGGCACGTACCGCATCGGCGTGACCAGCTTCGAGGGCGGCGAGACCGGGACGTACACCCTGTCGATCAGCACGTCGGAGGGCTACCTCGCGACGCCGGTCGAGGGCGGCACGATCCACGCCGAGTTTGATGGCAGCGAGCCGGTGCTGACCGAGCACGGCTACGTCCACGCCTACGCCTTCGAGGCCGAGCAGGGCAACACCGTGATCATCACGATGCGGTCCGACGACGTGGACACGGTGCTGAAGCTCAAGGGCCCGGGCGAGCTGAACGAGATGGTGGACGACTTCGAGCCGGGCAGCACCGACTCGCAGATGGCGTTCCGCGTGTCCGAGTCGGGGACGTACTACCTGTCGGCGACGACCTTCAGCGGCGGCGAGACCGGCGGGTACGACCTGGAGCTGAACCTCGAGGCCAACAAGCACGAGGCCGGCGAGTGGGCCGTCAACGAGGGCGGCACGGTGTACGGCGTGTTCGTCGGGATCAACGACTACCCCGGCGACGGCGACCTGCCCTACTGCGACGCCGACGCGACCCGCACGGCCCGCGCGTTCCGCCGGCACTTCGACATGGACCGCGACCACTCGGTCGTCCTCACCAACTCCGAGGCCACGCCCGAGGAGATCCGCAAGGCCATCGCCGAGATCGGCGCGATGACCGGGCCCGACGACATGTTCGTCTTCTTCTACTCCGGCCACGGCGACCAGGTGCCCCGCCCCTCCGGCCCGGACGTCGCCGACCCCGACGGCAACGACGAGACCCTCGCGGCCTACGGCGGTGACATCTCCGACGACGAGTTCGCCGCGCTGCTCGACGAGATCCACGCCGGCACCACCATGGTCGTCATCGACGCGTGCTTCTCCGGCGGGTTCGCCAAGGACGTCGTCACCAAGCCCGGCCGCATCGGCCTGTTCTCCTCCGAGGGCGACTGCCTCTCGATGGTCGCCGAGAAGTACCAGGCCGGCGGCTACCTCTCCCTGTTCTTCACCGAAGCGTTCAACAAGGACAAGGAGGCCGCCGACCTCAACGGCGACCGCATGCTCACCGCGCACGAGCTGACCTTCTACCTCCAGTCCCGCTTTGACGACGTCGTCCACTCCGGCCCGCGCGGGCAGGCCAGCCGGCTCTACCCCAACGGCGCGATCGACCCGGGCAGCAACCTCGGCTACCAGCGCATCATCAGCGACCGTGACGGCGTCAGCCCGCACATCATCCTGCTGGACTGGTAGGCCCATACGCCCAGCAACCCGTACACCCCACGAAGCCCACGCCCGTCACGGCGTGGGCTTCTCATTGCGCTGTGCTACGATCACGAGTATGCATCACCCCAACCGCCTGTGGACCGTGCCGTTCGCCCTCCTCTGCTCGGCCGTGCTCGTACTGGTCGGCTGCGCGTCGGGCGGCGGCGCGTCGTCCAGCGCCCCGACCGCGCCGCCCCCGCACATCGACCTCACCGACCCGTCGACCATGCCCGCGCAGGTCACCCTCCCCCTCACCCGCCGCGGCAACTACCTCTTCGCCCCGTCGCACGTCAACGGCCGGGCCACCGGCGACATGCTCATCGATACCGGCAGCACCCTCACGCTGATCGACACCGGCACCGCCAACCGCCTGCAGCTGCCCATCGTCGGCGAGGGCGAGACGCTGGGCATCGCCGGTCGCGCCAACTTCGAGTTCCGCAGCGCCGAGTCGGTCACCCTCGCGGGCGTCGGCGTCGACCACACCCGCCTCGCCGCGCTGAGCATGCGCAAGCTCGCCGGCGGCGGCAACCTCGCCCTCGGCGGCATCGCCGGGTTCACCGCCTTCGCCGGCCACCCGTTCACCCTCGACTTCCCCAACCAGACCCTCACCGTCTACCGACGCGATGCCTTCACCCCGCCCCCCGGCGCCGAACGCCACGACCTGCTCAGCTTCCACGGCCTGCCCGCCGTCGTCGCCACCCTCGGCGGGGGGCAGGACGTCCTGCTCATCATCGACTCGGGCGCCAACAACGCCATCTCCCTGCCCGACTACTGCGCGAACTGGCCCCGCATCCTCGCGACCCGCGCGTCCTCGGCCGGCCAGTCCCACGGCGTCGGCGGCGCGATCGACACCCACCAGGGCTGGCTCCGACGCGTGCAGGTCTTCGGCCTCCAGCTCGACGGCGTGCCCGTCACGTTCGAGCCCCAGCCCACCGGCTTCATCTCCAACCGCTACGTCATCGGACGCATCGGCACCCTCGCCCTCGCCGCGTTCCAGCTCACCTTCGACCTGCGCAACCGCAGCGTCTGGATCACCTTCCACCCCGAGGCGGAGGAGTGAGGAGCGTGGGTAGCGATTCCGCCCCCCGCGCCCGATAACGCCCGGACGCTTGCCGCGACGCGACCGCTTCGCCGATGTCATACGGCACGGCAACCGGAGCGACGCATGCCCACCCCCACCTACGAGCACACCCGCGCCTGGAAGCAGGCCCTCGCCCTGGTCAGCCACGTCTACCGGCTGACCCAGCACTTCCCCCCCGAGGAGAAGTCCGGCCTCGCCGCGGGCATGCGCAAGGCCACCGCCGCCCTCCCCGTCAAGCTCGCCGAGTGCTGGGCCCAGGACACCTACGACGACGCACAGGCCGCCGCCGCCGCCGCGCACGGCCTGCTCCGCGACACCCTCGTCCAGGCCCAGGTCGCCTACCACCTGTCCATCGTCAGCCGGCACCAGCTCACCGACCTCCGCAAACGCACCGCGAAGACCGCCCACACCCTCGACGCGATGCTCGACGACCTGTTCGAAGAGGTCGACGTCCGCCCCGCCCGCCGCCACGCCGCGTAACGACAAGCACCACACGAAGCCCACGGATTGCCTCCGTGGGGTACCCAGCCATCTGATGGCTGGGCTTCGTGCTGCGCGTTACCCTGTCGGTCTTCGGCAAACCACCGGTCCAGTTACCAACGTCAACCCCAAGGAACCCCCATGAGCGACATCACCCTCGAACAAGCCCAGGCCGCTATCCGGGCCGCGCTCGCCAAGTCCGCCGAGATCGGCACGAAGATGGACATCGCCGTCGTCGACGCCGGCGCGAACCTCAAGGCCTTCGTCCGCGAGGACGGCGCGTGGATCGGATCGATCGATATCGCACAGAAAAAAGCACGCACCGCACGCTACTTCGACATGAACACCGGCGACATCGGCGGGCTCAGCCAGCCCGGCGGGGCGCTCTACAACATCGAGCACTCCAACGGCGGGCTCATCACCTTCCCCGGCGGCGTCCCCATCAAGAACAGCAGCGGCACCATCATCGGCGCGATCGGCGTCTCCGGCTCCACCGTCGAGAACGACCACACCGTCGCACAAGCCGGTGCCGACGCGGTGAGCTGAGCGCCACACCCACGTTGAATCCAAACCACCGAAGCCCACGCCGTCACGGCCTGGGCTTCTCTTTTTCCGCTACTTCCGCAGCAGCTCCCGCACGTCGATGACCTGCATCCCCGCGGCCGTCGCCGCCTCGATCCCCGGGTCGGCGTCCTCGTAGGCCCGGCAGCGCGACGGGTCGACGCCCACCAGCTCCGCCGCTCGCAGAAACGTCTCGGGGTGCGGCTTGTGCTGCGACACGTCGTCGGCCGAGACCAGCCCCGCGAACAGGTGCGTCCCGCCGATCGCCTGCAGCGTCCGCTCCGCCGCCTCGCGCTTCCCGCCGGTCGCCACGGCCATCGGCAGCTTGCCGTGGTGCTCGACCGCGATCGAGAACACCGTGTCGATCGGGCGGATCGTGTCGATGTGCGCAAAGTAGCCGCGGTACTTCGCCTCGGTCACCGCCGAGACGTCCACCGTGATGCCCTGCTCCTCGGACAGCATCTCGACGATCCGGCGGGTCGGCAGCCCGCCCCACGCATAGAACCGGTCCTCGGGGAACGACAGCCCCAGCGGCGCGAGCACCTCCTGCCAGGCCACAAAGTGCACGGGCATCGTGTCGGCGAGCGTGCCGTCCAGGTCAAAGATCAGGGCGTCGGGCTCTTGCAAAACTGTGGTTTTCCTTGGGAATCGCCGCCGCGTCACACGCGGCGCAACGGGGATCGTTGGGTGGGCCCCGCCGCTTGTGACGCGGCGACTGGGGTTCGGGGTCAGGCTTCGCGCGTCGGTTCGGACGCGTTTTCACCGTCCGGGATCACCTCCCCGCACTCGGGGCACGACCCGGCCGACGCCCGCAGATCATAACCGCACTGCGCGCAGACCTCGCGCGGGTCGGGCCGACGCGCCTTAACATGCTGCGCTACGCTGTGCCAGACCAGCCCCAGCGCGATCAGCACGAGA
This sequence comes from Phycisphaerae bacterium, assembly GCA_030425705.1. GTDB lineage: Bacteria > Planctomycetota > Phycisphaerae > Phycisphaerales > Phycisphaeraceae > JAHQVV01. The sequence continues at coordinate 163,612 of JAUHZU010000001.1, read as the reverse complement.
CCGGTGATCCAGTACCTCGGCTCGACCCACCACGCCAGAAACAAGCACCCACCCAGCCCGGCCCACGCAAAGAAACGTGGGTACAACTGGTCTGCCTTGGGCAGGCGCAGGCACGCGAGGTTAGTGATCCCGTAGTAGATCAACACGGTAAACGCGGAGAACGACCAGGTCGCTTTGATATCGCCCAGCGATGCGACGAGCGCGATCAGGACACCAACAAGCAACACAGCCGAACCGGGGCTTTTGCCCGTCGCATCGATCTTTGCGTAGTGTGCGGGTAGATCGCCGCGCCGTCCCATTGCCAGCACAACACGTGACAAGCCCAGGACCAGATTGAACAGCACCCCGATCATCGCGGTCACGGAAGCCAAGATGACGAACGGCTGCAGAACACCCTTCGCACTGCTGAACCGCAAGAGTTCGGCGCTGTACCCAAGCGGCCCTAGCGGGTTGCTACGGATCTGTGGCAGACGCAGGATCGGGAGGTAAGCCAGTGCCGCAAGCAGGTACAACAACGCCGTGATTGCAAGACAAACGATGATAGCTTTCGGGATCGTTCTGCGGGGATGATGGACTTCTTCGCCCAGCGTTGCGATCCGGCCGTACCCGGTAAAGGCCACAAAGAGGAATGCCGACGCCCATCCAAGCCGGGACCAGTCTGCGCGGTGCCAGCCGATCATATCGAAGATATGTGTATGTCCAAACGCCCTTGGTAAGATGAAGGCCCCATAGATTCCAAACACCGCGATACCCGCAATCGTGATTACAACAAGCACCGTGTTTGCGACCGCGCCCCTCTTGACTCCAACTAAAACTGCGGCAATGCAAAACACCAAGATCACAAACAAGCATGCAGTGACCGGCAAGATATCCAAAGGGAGTTGCGTGAAGTAGTGCTGCGGCGAGTGCGACCAGTCTCTTACCGTATCGACAATCGTCTTTCGATGCCGTAAATCACTACGAAACAATAGCCCGCCGACTGCTAGCAAAGCCGTCGCGGCGCTAGCGCTTTTCGCCAGCAGAAACATCCAGCCGGCGGTGAAACCGAGCTTGGGGTGGAGGTACTTGTACCCGTACTCGTACGTCCCGCCGGCGACGGGGTGGGCGGCGGCGAGTTGGGCGCTGCTGAGCCCGTTGCATAGGGCCAGCAGCGCGGCGAGGACGATCGCGACCAGCACGGCCGGGCCCGCGACGCCCGCGGCGATGCCGATCGACACGAACACGCCCGTCCCGAGGATCGACCCGAGGCCGAGGAGCACGGCGTGGAACACGCCCAGTTCGCGTCTGAGTTCTCCGCCGGCGTGGGGCATGCGGGGGATTGTAGTCCACGCGTCAGCGTCAAAGTGAATAGTGAACAGGTGGGGGACCCGGTGCGTGATTCGTGAGGATTGGGTTAGCCGCCGCGTCACACGCGGCGGCGCGCGCGCGGGGCCGTGGTGCCAGCGCAAGAACAGACCGCCGCGTGTGACGCGGCGGCTATTGGCAAGGCGCGGTTCAAGGGGTCGATGACTCAGACAACGCGTCGTGAGGTGCGCGGTTAGTACGACCGGGTCATCTTGCGGGGGCGGTTGAGCATGCCGTCGAGCGCGTCGTTGCGGAGCCTGACCTGGGCGGCGCGTTGTCGGGCGCTGACGAGGGACCGGCGGAGGACGGACTGGAGCATGGCCGGGCCGAGGTCGCGGGTGAGTAGGTAGGCGTCGGCGCCGGCGGCCATGAGATCGGCGGCGAGGTAGCCGCAGTCTTCCTCGCTGGTGGCGATGATCGGGCGGACCTCGCCGGCGTCGCGTGCGGCGAGGATGACCTCCCGGCCGGTGACGGCGGGCAGTGCGTTGGCGATGAAGAGGACGTCGGCCTCGTAGCGTGCGAGCCGGCGGAGGGCCGTGCCCGGGTCGGGCTGGCGGTGGAACCCACACTCGTAGGCGGACATCTGCGTGAGGCAGACCTCCAGCCGGCGGGCGGTATCGTCATCGGGCTCGATCGAGAGGATAGAGAGGAACTTGGACATGGTGTTGGCCCTGGGCGTGGGTCGGCGAGTCGAGAGGATGCGGGTGAACCCGGTTTCCAGTGTAAACCCGCGCCCGCCCGGGACCAAGGGTTTTCGCCCGGGGAGCCGCCGGGCGCGGCGTATCGGCCGGTTTCGCCGCGGGATTCAGGTCATTACCGGACGTGTCGGCGGGGCCCGGCCCATGCTCGGGTGCCGCTCCGGGCCGGGCCGATACAATCGGGTAGTGATGAACAAGACTCCGCGATTGCTTCGACGTGTCGGCCGTGGACGGCTGGCGCTGGCCGTGCTCCCGCTGCTGGTGGTGGGCTGCGAGGGCGGGCCCGACCCGGCCCCGGGCCCCGGGGGCGGCGCGGGCAACCCGGCGGCGGCGGCGAAAAGCGCGTTGCTGCCGGGCCCGGCGACCGCGGCGGTCGACGCGTTCGACGCGGTGCTGGCGGGCGAGATGTCGGATGGTGATCGTTTGGCGGCGTACGGCGAGCGGTGGCGCGCGGTGCAGCGCGCGGTCGCGCTCGCGGGCGTCCGCCACGAGGGCGCGTACTTCGCCAGCCGGGGCTACTGGCACACCGGGTACCTGCGGGGCGGGGACTGGTCGTGGGAGCACCCGCGCGACCTGGACGAGCCCGTGTTCGTAGACGGCCGGGGCACCGTGCTGGTGTGGGGCGACTGCGCGACGGATGTGACGATCACCGGCGACGCGGTGGTGCACATCCTCGGCGACCTGTCGGGCACGGTGACGCTGCGCGGCTCGGGCGAGGTCGTGGTCGCGGGGACGGTCCAGCCGTCGGGGCGCATCCTCGCGGGGAGCACGCTGGACCTGTACACCGGCGGCGACCTGCTCGGGCAGGTGCAGGCGTCGGGCTCGGCGACGCTGGTGATCGACGGCGATCTGGTCGGCACGCTCACGGCCGGGCAGCCCGCGACGACGCTTCACGTGACCGGCGACTGCGAGGGGCTGATCACAGCGCCCGGCGGCGCGGCCGCGTTGCTGACGCTGGTGGTCGAGGGCGCGATGTCGTCGCAGGCCATCGACGCCGTGCTCGACGCCGGGTTCACCCGCGTGACCGCGACGATCGCGCGCAGCGACGCGGAGCCGGGGCTCTACCCCACGCCCGGCGACGGCGGCGAACGCGCCGGCGGCGGCCGGTCCCGCTGGGTGATCCACCAGCGCGCGGGGCGGTAGGCCGACGGCATCTGGGTCGTGTGGAACCTGAAACTCAGCGTTCACGGATCGCTCGGCGGATCGCCGTACGGCATCACCGCGATAAGCCGCCGGGTGTCCGGCACGATGTCGTAGAACGAAGAGAACTCGTAGAACATGAGCCGGCCCTCTTCGCCCGGGCCCAGATAAATGAACCAATGGGCTCCCGCGCCGACCGCATGCATCAGTGCGACATGGATCGTATCCCCGGGGTCGGCGTAGCCCGCTCGGCCCCAGTCGCCTCGGCGGATCGATAGATGCATGGGGAGCAGATCGTTGCGGGAATCCGCCTCAAGGTAGACCCGACCGTTGGGCATCGGCCGGACCGATACGAACGCGGGGATGCTGTCGATCGGCTCGGCGTCGGCGACCGGCGGGCGGGGCGAGATGACATCCGTCCGTGTCCAGCGAGAGCGGAGCAGCGCGGTGCCCAGCCCGTGGCAGGAAGCCATCACGCGGAAGCCCGTGCCGGGGAACGTCTGGCCCGGGCGGGCGCGCAGTTCTTCGTCACCAAAGGTGATCCGCACGGTGCCGTCTTCCGCGACGCCGACAAGCGTGAGAACTGCCCAAGGTTCCTCGATGCCGTCTCGGCTGTTCGAGAATGTGCGTGTGGGCTTCTGCCGTGTAAGGTACATCTCCATCACACCACGGGACCGGGTCATGTCATGAACACCGGGATCGCCCGCTGAGATTTCGTGGTACAGGATGATCGACGGTCCCGGCAGTTCTTCCTGCGCCCCGCAGCCCACGCCGATGACCACGAACACCAGCAACAGCAGCAGCCGAAGATTCACGGTTTCTCCAATGCGGATGCGGCCCTAGTCCAGCGGGATGCCGAAGAACCCCGGGTCGTCGGGCGCGTCCGGCGGGACCCAGTCGTCGTCCCAGTCGTCCTCGTCGTGCCAGCTGTCGTCGGCGGGCGGGTCGGTCGCGGGTGGTACCTCGGGCGTGGTACCGGGGGCCGGGTCGGGCTCGACGGGTCGCTCGGGTTCCGGAACGGGTTCGGGGTCGGGCTCAGGCTCAGGTTCCGGCTGCGGCTCGCGCGTCGCGGGCGCGGCGTCGGGGACCCGGCCGGGGCCGGCCTGGTCGCCGGGGCGGGGCACGCGGAAGGCGGTGTAGTAGCGCTTGTAGAGCCCGATCATCGTTGCCTTATCGCCCTGGGCCCCGTGGTCCTCGCGGTTGCTGCGGACCATCTCGTTAAACGCCGCAGGCGTGATCCCCACGTACGCCAACGCGTCAGAGAACTGGCTGGTGCGGATGCGGCGCATCCGTTTGTAGTTGATCAGCACGAAGTTGTGGTGCTGGTCCGCACCGGCCACGGCGATGTGCAGGCCCTCGTTCTCCGGGCCACGGTACATCGTGCCCGGCGTCAGCCCATCCGTCCGGAATCCGTGCAGCCGATACGTCGTATCCACATACTCCTTCTGCCGATCGGCCAACGCCTGCCGGTGCGTGTTGTTCTCGCTGCCCACCGCGGCCGGATCGATCAGCCGCAGGTCCTTCACCACCATCTCGTTGTCACTAATCACACGCACCACCGTGACCGCGTCGATGAAACCGTAGTGCCCCACATCGATCGCCGGCAACACCATCGACACCGCCATCGCCTCGCCCCGCGGCGGCAACACTTCGATATGTCGCACGATGTTCCCCCCGGCCCGCTCCGTCCGTGTCTCCGTCAGCTCTTCAACCGCCTGGTCGTACGTCTTGCCCGTCGACGCCTCACGCGCACGGTAGTAGTTCGGCAGGAGAATAAAACGGTCTTCGTACTCAAAAAACTGCTGGCAGAACACCCGCGTGTAGTTGCGGAAGATCCGCTGGCCGTCCCGGTCCAACTCTTCCTCCTGCGCCTCCGCCGCGCCCGGCCATCCGCACACGACCAGTAGCAACGCGCCCAGCAACACCCCCATCGATCGCTTCTTCATCGTCATCTCGGCCCCGCAGTGTGGAGAGGAAACAAGCCAGGAAAGGCCCCGTGCATCGGCTTCAATCTAAAGCACGCCGTCACGCCCCGCAAGCAAAAACACGATAGCCCGTCGTAACGCGCTCCACGCGGCACAAAAAAAGACCGCCCCGCCGACGTTGAGTCGGCGGGGCGGGTTCATGCTGCATCAGCGAGGCGCGTCCGGTTTACCACCGGCCGCCGCCGCCGCCACCACCGCGGTAGCCGCCGCCACCGCCGCCGCCGCCGCGGTTCTCGCGCGGGCGGGCTTCGTTCACGGTGAGGGTCCGGCCCTCGAACTCCTGACCGTTCAGGGCTTCGATGGCCTGCTTGCCGCCCTCGTCCTCCATCGTCACGAACGCGAATCCGCGCGGCCGACCGGTGTCACGGTCGGTGATGACCGCGACTTCCTGGACCTGGCCGTAGTTGGAGAACAGCGCGTCAAGCGAGTCCTGGGTGGTGCTGAATGCCATGTTGCCGACGTAGATCTTCATCACGAAGCTCCGGGGTTTTCGAGGCGGATCGTTGGGCTACCGGGAGACCGGGGGGCTTCGCGAACGTCTCTATCTCAAATCGCTGTGCGACAGTGCACAGCTGCGAACCGCCCAGTATACCCGCCTTCCCCCCTCCATGACAAACAAAATCCCGCACCCCGCCTCCCTACCCCGCGCCACCCCCGCCGCGGGCAACGGCTCTCACCGACCGCCCCGTCAGCACCCCGCCGCTCATACGCTTCACATACCGGTCCCACCCATCCACTCGGCGACGCGAACCGTCCCCACGGACCCCCGGCGAAGACCGGCCCTCCGCCGACTCATACACCACCCCCGCACACCGCCGGCAGACAAACCCCCCCCCCCCCCCCCCCCCCCCCCCCCCCCCCCCCCCCCCCCCCCCCCCCCCCCCCCCCCCCCCCCCCATCCACCCACCTCCCCCCGGCAACGCGCCGCCTCCCCCTCATGCACCCGGGCCCCCAGCGTCCACACCGCCATCGGCCAATACAGCTTCGCCACCCAGCCCCCGCAGCCGCCCCCGGCCGCCGAGCAGCACCACTCCCACACCCACGACCGCGCCGACAGCCGACGCCGACGACGCAACAACACCTGCTCAAACTCACCCGGCACCCGCCCTACCAGCCACCGGCACGCCGGGCCCCACCCCGCCTGCGCCACCTCCCCGCCCGGGTCCACCCCGTACGCCAACGGCGTCCACACCCGCACCACATCCCGCTTCCGGTCCGCGCGGTTCACCGAGTAGTCCAGCACCAGCCGCCTGCCACGCACCCGGTACGACGCCGGCGGACCCAACCGCTCTCCCGCCGCCAACGCGCGCGCTTCCGCAACCTGCCGCTCAACCTCCTGCTTCCAGGTCACACGCTTGCCACTCGGAGGGGCAGACGTCGCGCCCGCCGGTGACACACGCATCCTGCCTGCGGACACGCAACCCGCATCGGTTCCCACCCCAGCACGCCCTTCCGGCGCCGCGTCCGCCCAGCGCGACACCGTCGTCCGGTTCACCCCGAACAACCGCGCCGCTTCCGTCAGCGACACGCCCGGCGGGTCGATCACCACCGGCCCGCAAAACGCCCGCACATCCCACCCCGACAGCACCAGCTCGTGCAGCCCGCCTTCACCGCCCGTCCCGAAGGCCCGCGTCAGCCGCGCATCGTTGGCCCGCAGCACGATGGCCCACGACCGCAGGTTCGCCGACACCACCTTCGACCCCACCCGCCGCAGCAGCCGTGCCCGCTCCGCCGGGTCACAACCCCCCGACAGCAGCCGCCCCGCCGCCCGATCAAACGCCGCGACCAGCGCCCGTTCCGTGTCGTCCATACCCGGGGACACACCGCGACCCGCGCGCGCCCAACCGTGCTAAGCCCCGGCGCCCAACCGCCTTACAAACCCAATCCCAGCGCCCCACCTGTGCGCACCACCCCGCCTCCCGTTTAGCGTCCGGCGCGCAGCGTCCTGAGCAGGCGACCGGTTACAGCCGCGCTATCAGGCCTACGGGGCAAACATCTGCAGGACACGGGCCAGCCCCTCACCCGGCCCCGCGACCACAGCAACCGTCTCCTCGCGGCGTTCGGATGTCACCACACACAACGCGGTGGCATCGCCCAGGTGCTGCTTCTCCATCTCCAAGCCGATCAATGCCCCCAGGACGCCTAAAGGAAGCATCGCAAAAAACACCAGCCACGCGAGCGGGTTCTCGGTCATGCGGACGACGCGAATGCGGGCGGGCTTCGTCACCAACTCAGCATGGGCCAGGTCGATCCATCGCCGGCGTACGCACAGACCGAACAGCGTCCGCCGGACCTGGACCAGACGCTGCTCGGGATAGAACCAACATGCAGTAGACCTCGCAATCAACCGGAGCGTCAGGTAACCCATGATCCCGCCGACAAAGCCGAAATACATCACCGCGACGGTAAGCGCGTCTTGATCTTCGTACCCGGCCCAGACACAAAGAGCGACCCCCACTAACAAGAGGAGCGCAAGAGTGCTGTAGTAGAAGACAAGGAAGCGTCGGCGGTCATCGACCAGTTTGGTGACAGCGGTGCCGACATGTAGCACCGGGCGACGGATCGCATCCTGCATATCGACGATGACCATGGGCCGAAGTGTAAGATCACGTCCGAGGCGGGGCAATGAAACGGTGCGTGTCGGCAAGCGTATGCCCACGGATCCAGGGGCGATGCAGTGCGCGCATAAAAACAGCCCTCGCACCTTTAGGGTACGAGGGCTGGTAAAGCCGGCGATGACCTACTTTCCCGCAGTGGCAGTATCATCGGCATGCTGGGCTTAACGGCCGTGTTCGGGATGGGAACGGGTGGGACCCCAGCACTATGGTCACCGGCAAAGGGGGGCGATGCTCTTTCGAGCATGCCCGCCTGGATGGGTGGATCCAGAGGCGGACAGGTGTCTTTCGTGGGGACTAGGGTTGAGGGCCTAGGGCCTGGGCTGGGGGTCCAGCGGTGGGCCGTTTCGGTGAGGAAACTCCGTGTTTTGCTTTGGTTTGTGACGGTTTGCGTGCTTGCGTTTTGAGATGCTTTGTGTGACCGACAACCGTGTCACGGGGACAGCGGGTTGTGGGTCGGGATGATGAAGCGATCGACCATTAGTACGGGTCAGCTGAGGGCTTTTCGGCCTTTACACCTCCCGCCTATCAACCAGGTGGTCTACCTGGGGTCTCTCACGTCAAAGACGTATGCAATACTCATCTCGAGGGGGGCTTCCCGCTTAGATGCTTTCAGCGGTTATCCCTGCCGTACTTAGCTACCCAGCGATGGCCTTAGCAGACCAACTGGCGCACCAGGGGTACGTCCTTCCAAGTCCTCTCGTACTAAAGAAGAATCCTCTCAATATTGCTACGCCCACAGCAGATAGGGACCAACCTGGCTCACGCCGGTTTGAACCCAGCTCGCGTGCCGCTTTAATGGGCGAACAGCCCAACCCTTGGGACCGCCTTCAGCCCCAGGATGCGACGAGCCGACATCGAGGTGCCAAACCGCTCCGCCGCTATGGACGCTCGGGAGCGATCAGCCTGTTATCCCCGGCGTACCTTTTATCCGTTGAGCGATAGCCCTTCCACACGGGACTACCGGATCACTAGAGCCCTCTTTCGAGACTGCTCGACCTGTATGTCTCGCAGTAAAGCTGGCTTATGCTCTTATACTCGGCACATGGTTTCCAACCATGCTGAGCCAACCTTTGCACTCCTCCGTTACTTTTTAGGAGGAGACCGCCCCAGTCAAACTGCCCAGCAAACACTGTCTTCGGCCCGGATTCACGGGTCCGAGTTAGGTCAAAACGATATACAGGGTGGTATTTCAAGGATGGCTCCACCTGGACCAGAATCCAGGTTTCAAAGCCTCCCACCTATCCTACGCAATATAGGGTCTTGGCCAATATCAGCCTACAGTAAAGGTGCACGGGGTCTTTCCGTCTTGCTGCGGGTACGCGGTATCTTCACCGCGTCTTCTATTTCACCGAGTTGGTAGTTGAGACAGTGTGTCAATCGTTACGCCATTCATGCGCGTCGGAACTTACCCGACAAGGAATTTCGCTACCTTAGGACCGTCATAGTTACGGCCGCCATTGACCGGTGCTTTAGTCGTAAGCTTCTCCCGAAGGATAACCTACTTCCTTGACATTCCGGCATCGAGCAGGCGTCAGACTGTATACGTCCTCTTGCGAGTTAGCACAGTCCTGTGTTTTTGATAAACAGTCGTCAACACGTCTTCTCTGCGCCCTTCTCTTGCGAGGGAGGGCCCCCTTATCGCGAACTTACGGGGTTATTTTGCCTAATTCCTTAACTACCATTCTCTCGAGCGCCTGAGGTTATTCACCACACCTACCTGTGTCAGTTTTAGTACGGATCCATCGGGGATTCACGAACGCTATTTCGGGGAACCTGTTCATCCTGCATCGGGATCAAAATGCCCTTAGCTTCTCAGCAACGGTCACGACTAGTCAACCGCCAGAACTGCAAGATCCGTCACGTCGCTTCTAGCCCGACGGAGCACGGGAATATTAACCCGTTGTCCATCGACTACGCCTTTCGGCCTCGCCTTAGGGTCCGGCTAACCCTGGGCGGATTTACCTTGCCCAGGAAACCTTAGGTTTTCGGCGAGCAGGATTCTCACCTGCTTTATCGTTACTCAAGCCGGCATAATCACTTCCTGCCGCTCCACAGAACGTTATCCGTTCTGCTTCAACGCTGACAGGAACGCTCCTCTACCACTTCTTACGAAGTCCGCAGCTTCGGTTTGAACCTTGATTCCCGATCATTATCGGCGCACGACTCCTCGACCAGTGAGCTATTACGCACTCTTTAAATGGTGGCTGCTTCTAAGCCAACATCCTGGCTGTCACGGCAATCGCACTTCCTTAAGAACTTAGGTTCAATTAGGGACCTTAGCTGGCGGTCTGGGTTGTTTCCCTCTCGACCATGAAGATTATCCCCCACGGTCTGACTCCCACGACAGGGTCCTACGGTATTCGGAGTTTGGCTGGGGTGGGTAGGCTGGTGCCCCCCAGTCCCAATCAGTAGCTCTACCCCCGTAGGGTGTAACGTGAGGCTAGCCCAAAAACTATTTCGAGGAGAACGAGATATCTCCGAGTATGATTAGACTTTGACTCCTCCCCACAGCTCATCCCAAAACTTTTCAACGTTTACGGGTTCGGTCCTCCAGGACGTGTTACCGTCCCTTCAACCTGGCCATGGGTAGATCACTCGGTTTCGCGTCTAATCCCTGCGACTGGTTCGCCCATTTAAGACTCGCTTTCGCTTCGCCTACGCGGGGGTACCGCTTAAGCTTGCCACAGAGATTAACTCGCCGGCTCATTATGCAAAAGGCACGCCGTCACCGATCCGAAGATCGGCTCCGACCGCTTGTAAGCGCACGGTTTCAGGTACTTTTGACATCCCTTATCGGGATACTTTTCACCATTCAGTCGCCCTACTGGTCAACTATCGGTCATCGAGGAGTATTTAGCCTTGGGGGGTGGGCCCCCCATGTTCAAGCCGAGTTTCACGAGCTCGACCCTACTCTAGGGCTACCTCACTATGCCGCTACAGGACTGTCACCTTCTGTAGTCCGCCTTTCCAGACGGTTCACGACACTATGAGTTTGTCCGTTTTCGCTCGCCGCTACTTACGGAATCGCGGTTGCTTTCTTTTCCTCTGGTTACTTAGATGTTTCAGTTCACCAGGTTCGCTTCCATACCCTATGCATTCAGGTATGGATGACGGCACAAGGCCGCCGGGTTTCCCCATTCAGAGATCCACAGATCGAAGCTTGTTTGCCAGCTCCCTGTGGCTTATCGCAGGCTACAACGTCTTTCATCGCCTCTCGATGCCAAGGCATCCACCGTGCGCCCTTAGTAGCTTCATCACCCCGACCTCCAACCGGCTAAACCGGATGTCGGCCGAGACACGCATCGGGACGATTACCCGATGACCCCATTGGTTCGATGTTTGCGGCATCGGACCAGACGCTTCGCCACGCATGGCTACGCGTCGGCGTGGCTTCACGGCCCGCTTTCACGGGACGCTGGACACGCCAGGGGCAAGCACCTCAGAACGCTTGCACTCGGTGTCACTGTTATTCAGCAACACCAAAGACACCTATCCACTTGTCAAGGATCCGAGCCTCGTTGTTCGCTCGCCGGGGCGGGCGGACGGTGAGGCCCCGCTTAGCTGCGGGCCGGGGTGCTCGGTCAGGAGCAAGCCGGCTCGGAGCGGGCGGAGAGTTTAGCGGCTGTTTCGGGGGTGTCAACTCCCTGAGTCGCCGGCCCATGGTGAGGGCCGTGGTAGCGGGCCTCAGGGCATTGCAGGATGCGGTTGTCTGTGGTTCAGAGCCGGTTCCTTGGTACCCCGCCAAAAAGTGGCGAGAAGGAAAAGTTTAGCGAACCCCTCATGATTGTCAAGCCCGTGGGCCGGGTGTGGATAAACAGCGTTCGCCCCTGGGGCTCTGACATCACCACCAGCCCCGATTGCTCGCGGAACCCCCCGAAACCCGCCTGTTTTGGGCACCACGGCCCCGCCTGCTTTGTGGCGGCCCGGGGGTGGGGTACAATCCCCGCCCTGCCGGGCCTAGCCCGTGCCCGGACTGCGCCCGCGATGGGCCGGGTGGGGTGCCAGAGCGGACGAATGGAACGGTTTTGAAAACCGTCGTGCCCGTCAGGGTACCGTGGGTTCGAATCCCACCCCCACCGCTTTCATGAACCTCGATGACGCCCCGCGTCAAGGATGATCCGATGCGACTGACCCGATACGCCCTGCCCGTCCTGTCCGCCCTCCTCCTGGGGCTCCTTCTTGCCGGCCCCGCGGCCGCGGACAACGCGTTGCTGGGCGGATGGGAGTTGTCCGATGTCGGCGGACAGGAGCCGGGCGACGGCCAGCACCTATGGTTCGCCTTCGATGCCGACACGGTGACCGTCACGGCCGAGGTCTCGGGCGAGTCGCAGTCCTGGGAACTGTCGTACACCGTGTCGGAGGGCACGCTGACGATCGAGCCGGGCACCGGTCTGGGGACACCCAACCCGATGGTCTACACCTACCGGATCGAGGACGGCAAGCTGCTGCTGGAGCAGGACCTGATCGGCGAGGTGATGACGTTCACCCGCGTGACCGACGACGAGTAGGCCGGGCCTTCTGCGCAGGCGCGTCCGGCAGTACGGACCGTCCTGGTATCCACCCGTGTTCCTGGTGCGCGCTTCTTGCGTAGGTAAGCCCCCGAGGTATTTGACACAATGCGGACATTCGATTGTTCGTGCGGCGAAACGCTCTTTTTCGACAACACGCGCTGCATGTCTTGCGGTGCGGACGCGGGGTTCTGCCCGGTGTGCCAGAAGCTGGTCCCGCTGGTCGGCAGCGACGAGGCGGGGCTGCGTTGCGGCAACACCGCGTGCGGGGCGGCGTTGGTCAAGTGCAACAACTACCGGTACGAGCGAGTCTGCAACCGGTGTGTCGTGTTGCCCGCGGACGGCGAGCCCGCGGAGCCGCTGTGCAGCTGCTGCCGGTACAACGCGGTGATCCCGGACCTGAGCAAGGAAGACAATCGCAACAAGTGGCGTCGCCTGGAGGCCGCGAAGCGCCGGTTGTTTTATCAGCTCGACCTGCTGGGTCTGCCGCGCGGCACAGAGGCGGACGGGTTCGATCCGCCGTTGTCGTTCGAGTTCAAGGAGGACCCGGTCCCGCTCTGGTCGGGCCAGACCTACGACAACAACGAGCTGCTGAACGGCCAGGAGGTGGTGATGACCGGCCACCTGAACGGCAAGATCACGATTAACCTGCGCGAGGCCGACCCGGTCGAGCGTGAGCGGCTGCGGGTGCATTTCGGGGAGCGGCACCGCTCGCTGATCGGGCACTTCCGGCACGAGATGGCGCACTACTACTGGGACCTGCTGATCAAGGGCCGGCGTGAGCCGGCGTTTGCCGCGGTGTTCGGCGACCCGGATGCGCCGAGCTACTCCGATGCGCTGCAGGCGTACTACCAGCGCGGGCCGTCGCCGCACTGGGCGCAGCACTTCGCCAGCGCGTACGCCTCGATGCACCCGTGGGAGGACTTCGCCGAGACATTCGCGGCGTACCTGGAGATGGTGGCGATCCTGGACACGGCCCACCACATGGGCATGCTCGGGCCGCTGGACCTGCTGATCGAGCCGGGCGTAGACCACGACCGGATGGTGACGGCCTACGCGTACGTCGGCACGGCGCTCAACGAATTGAACCGCACCATGGGTCTGCGCGACGTGCTGACTCGGCCGCTGACCAAACCGGTCGTCGAGAAGATGCGGTTCGTGCACGACCTCATCGAAGCGGTACGTGCCCCGGCGTCGGCCGAGTAGCGTCGGCGTTGTCTGGGCGCGTTGTGGTGGCTCAGCCGTGCATGTGGGGCGCGAAGAAGGTCTCGTAGACGGCGTTGCCGAAATCGTTGAGCTTGAGCTGGAGCCCGTCGATGTATTCGTGGAGGCCGGCGTCGAAGATCTCCTCGACCCGGGCATAGTCCATCTCCGCGCGCAGGCGGCCGATGCGCTGCTCGGCGGGGTTGCTGAAGGTGTCGGGCGGCGAGCCGGTGATCGCGTAGAGGGACTGCTCGGCCTTGATGAGGCAGTAGCGGATCGCGCGGGGGAACTCGCGTTCGAGGATGAGGAACTCGGCGACGTGGCTGGGGATGATCTGCTGGTGGCGTTTGCGGTACATCTCCAAGGCGCTGATGGACTTGAGCAGCGCCGCCCACTGCAGGCTGTCGTAGGGCGAGCCGACGTAGTCCACGCGGGGCAGGAGCATGTAGTACTTGACGTCGATCATGCGGGAGGTCATGTCCGCGCGTTCGGTGAGGCGCGCCATCCGGCCGAAGTGCCAGCCCTCGCCGTGGGTCATGGTGGTGTCGGTGATGCCGACGTAGAGGTGACAGGCCTTCTTGAAGTGGCTGAAGAAGGCGGCGGGGTCTTCGTCGACCCGGCCGTCGGCCTCGGCGCTCTTGACCATGAGGAACGATCGGTTGATCTGCTCCCACATCTCCGAGGAGATGGTGTCGCGGACCGAGCGGGCGCTCTCACGGGCGGCCCAGAGGCAGGAGCGGATCGAGCCGGGGTTGCTCTGGTCGAAGGTGAGGAAGCGGAGGACGTTGGCGCGGCTCGCCTCCCCGTAGCGTTCGTGGAACGGCGCGGTCTCGCCGACGGCCTGGATCAACGATTCCCACTGGTTGCCCGCCTCCTCGGGCAGGTCGAGCACGAGGTGGCGGACCACGTCCAGGAAGCGCGCGATGTTCTCGGCACGCTCGATGTAGCGGCTCTTCCAGTAGATCGCGTTGGCGACTCGGCTAAGCATCGGGCTCCGTCAGAGTTGTTGCTGGGACTGAGCGAGCAGTTGGCCCGCGGGTACGGGGGAATCATCGATGACCCATGTGTCCTTGCTGCCGCCGCCCTGCGAGGAGTTGACGACCAGCGATCCCTTGCGGAGCGCGACACGGGTAAGCCCGCCGGGGACCACGCGGATGTCATCGCCGTAGAGGACGTAGGGCCGCAGGTCGACGTGGCGGCCCTCGAAGTGCTCGCCTACGATGACCGGGGCACGCGACAGCGAGACGACGGGCTGGGCGATGAAGTTGCGTGGCGTGTCGCGGATCTTCTGTGCGAACTCGGCGCGCTCGGCCTGCGTTGCGGCGGGGCCGATGAGCATGCCGTACCCGCCGGATTCGTTGGCGGACTTGACGACCAGCGACGCGAGGTGGTCCAGCACGTACACCCGGTCCTCGTCGCGCCAGCAGAGGTACGTCGGTACGTTCGCAAGCAGCGGGTCCTCGCCGAGGTAGTACTTGATCATGTCCGGGACGTAGGCGTAGACGACCTTGTCGTCGGCGATGCCCGTGCCCGGGGCGTTGGCGAGGGCGACCCGTCCGGCGCGGTAGACCTCCATGAGCCCCGGCACGCCGAGCATCGAGTCGCCGCGGAACGCGTTGGGGTCCATGAACTCGTCGTCGATCCGGCGGTAGATCACGTCGACCCGCGAGAGCCCGCGCGTCGTACGCATCATCACGAAGCCGTCGGACACCACCAGGTCGCTGCCCTCGACCAGCTCGACCCCCATCTGCTGGGCGAGGAAGGCGTGCTCGAAGTAGGCGGAGTTGTACATGCCCGGCGTGAGGACAACGGTCGTCGGGTCGGCGACATTGGGCGGCGCGAGGTGTTCGAGGGTCTCCAGCAGCCGGCTGGGGTAGTCGTCGATCGGCCGGACGCGCGACTGCTCGAACACCTTGGGGAAGGTGCGCTTGAGCAGCTGCCGGTTCTCGAGCATGTAGCTGACGCCTGACGGGCACCGGAGGTTGTCTTCGAGGACATAGAACTGGCCGTCGCGGTCGCGGATCAGGTCCGTGCCCGTGATGTGGCACCAGATGTCGTGTGGCGGCTTGAGCCCGACACACTGCTTGCGGTAGCTCTCGGCCGAGAGGACCACGTCCGGCGGGATGATCTTGTCGGCGAGGATCTTCTGGTCGTTGTAGACGTCGTGGAGGAACAGGTTCAGCGCGGTGATGCGCTGCCTGAGCCCGGCCTCGATGCGTTGCCAGTCGGGGGCCTCGATGATCCGTGGGATGATGTCGAAGGGGATGATCTTCTCGGCGCCCTGCTCGTCGCCGTAGACCGCGAAGGTGATGCCCATGTTCATCATGGACGCCTCGGTTGCCCGCTGGCGGCGCTGGAGGTCCCCTTGCGGGAGCTGCTCGATGCGCTCGATCAACAACGAAGCGCCCGGCCTGACGCGGCCGGGCTGCTCGAACAACTCATCGTAAAAACCGTCTGTCTGATAGTCCTTGAAATGCATCGCGGTGGTGACACTGTAACACAACACCCCTCGAATGAAAGGGGTTGTCACGCAAAACACACGGAGCGTGTCGTGTCACGGCTACGCTTTTGCGGCGACGTCTTCGCGGCGGAAGTCGAGCTGCGGCGGGTCGGGGTTGCCCACCGGCTGCCCATTTTTTGTGCAGAGGACCCAGTGCTTTTCCGCGACCTCGTATAGCCGAGCGTCGGGTCCGCCGTAGCCGCCGACGGGGTTCTGCTGATCGATGTGCGGGGCGCATGTGTAGCCGGCGGGGAAGTCTTCGCCGACGATCGCGCCGTCCATGACGGTCGGCAGGCGGTCGACGCGTTGGCCGAGCACCGGCATCGACTTGAGCAGGCCCTTGGTGTACGGGTGCATCGGGTTGTTGAAGACGTCGAAGACCGAGGCGTACTCGACGATCCGGCCGGAGTACATGACCGCGACGACGTCGGCGTTCTCCGCGACGACGCCCAGGTCGTGGGTGATGAGCATGATGGCCATCTGCTTCTCGTACTGCAGCTTGCGGAGCAGCTCGAGGATCTGCGCCTGGATGGTGACGTCCAGCGCGGTCGTGGGCTCGTCGGCGAGGAGCAGCGCGGGCTGGCAGGCGAGGGCCATGGCGATCATGACACGCTGCCGCATCCCGCCGGAGAGCTGGTGCGGGTACTCCTTAAGCCGGGCCGGGGCGTCGGCGATGCCCACGTCGTCCAGCGCCTTGATAGCGATGGCGACAGCGTCGGCACGGGAGACGTGCTGGTGCAGCAGCACGGCCTCGAGGATCTGCTCGCCGATCGTGTAGACCGGGTTGAGCGAGGTCATCGGCTCCTGAAAGATCATGGCGATCTCGTTGCCCCGGACCTTGCGCATCTGCTGGTCGGTGTTCTCCAGCAGGTTGCGCGGCGGCTGCTTGGGGTCGTCGGTCCACCAGATCTCGCCCGAGTCGGTCCGGCCCGGCGGGTGGGGGATGAGCTGCAGCACGGACAGCGCGGAGACGGACTTGCCCGAGCCGGACTCGCCCACGACCGCCAGCGTCTGCGCCGGGTAGATCGACATCGACACGCCGTCGGCGGCCTGGACGCGTCGGCCGCCCGCGTCGCCGCCCCGCCCGGCGGGGAAGCTGACCGAGAGGTTGCGGATGTTGAGGACGGGGGTCGGGCTCATATCAGGTCATCCCAGGGTCGGGGTCGCGGTTTCGATCAGTCGGTGGACTTGTGGGCGCGGGGGTCGAGCGCATCGCGCATCGCCTCGCCGACGAGGTTGTAGGCGAACACGGTGAGGAAGATGGCAACGATCGGGTACATCGCCAGCCACCAGTAGAACCTGCCGCCGATGCCCTGAGCGTTGGAGAGCATCTGGCCCCAGCTCGGCTCGTTGACCAGCCCCAGGCCGATGAAGCTGAGCGTCGCCTCGGTAAGGATCATGCCCGCGATGCCGAAGCTCGCGGAGACGAGCACGGGCGTTACGCCGTTGGGCAGCATGTGCTTGAACAGCAGCGGGAACAGCCCGGTGCCCGACGCGCGGGCGGCCATGACGTAGTCCATCTGCCGGAGCTTGAGGAACTCGGCCCGGGTAAACAGCGCGTACCCCACCCACCCGGTGAGCCCGAGCACCACCATCATCAGGTAGAGGTCCCGGCCCCAGAACGCGACGATGGCGATGAGCAGGAAGATAACGGGGATCGCACTGAAGACCTCCACCAGCCGCATGCCGATCAGGTCGACCCAGCCGGAGAAGTACCCCATCAGCCCGCCGATGAACACCCCGATGCTCACGGCGATGCCGGTCGCGACGAAGCCGATCGCCAGGGCGATCCGCGCGGCGTGGATCATCCGGCTGGCCAGGTCCTGGCCCTCGGAGGTCGTGCCCATCAGGAACAGGCGGGTGCGCTGCGGGGTCTGTGCGAGTTCGTCGAGCTGCTCGGTGGTCGAGCGCACCACGCCGGGCCGTGCGCCGGGGCGGGCCTCGTACTCGGCGCGGTAGCGCGCAATCGATTCGTAGGCCGAGTCGATGGTTCGGCCGGTCTGCACCTCCTGCTCGACGACGTTGTAGCTGCTGAGCGCCTTGGTGCGCATGTCCCGGGCGATCTCCGCCTCGGTCGGGTGGTAGCCAGGCGCGGCGAAGCGCTGGTCGATCGTCAGGTCCGAGAGCGTGTCGGCCGGGGAGTACGGGATCGGCGTGTACACCGCCCAGTCGATGTGCCCGTCGGCCTGCATCTGGCGGTACTTGACGTAGTTGGTGGTCTCTGGCGGCACGACCCGCAGCACGGGCACCGACAGCAGCGCGCCGAGCAAGACCGTCAGGCCCAGCAGGGTCGCCAGCCAGACGACGCTGCGGCGAAGGTTGTAGAGGCACAGCGCCCACAGCGCCCCCATCACCCCAAAGACCAGCACGGCCATGAACCAGCCCTGGATCAGGCCGAAGCGCGCGGACTTCACCGCCTCCAGCTTCGTCTTGACGTCGGTCGCCTCGGCCCCGAGTTCCGCGAGCGCCGCTTCGTACGCCTCGCTCGCCCCCGAGAGCGACAGCCCCAGCGAACTGATCTCGCGGATCGTGAGGTACAGCGACGCGAACAGGTAGCTCGCCGCGACGACCCCCAGCCAGACCCAGAGCTTGCCCTTGGGTGCTTGACGGAGCAGCGCGAGCACAACGCCCAGCGCGAAGGCGATCAGCAAAACCACGTCGACCGGGGTCATGGCGTTGTAGAGCGGGCTGCTCAGCGTCGCGCCGCCCTCCGCGGCGTCGGTGGTCTTGAGCAGCAGCGGGTGGCTGTTGGCCAGGAGCGGCGCGAACACGGCCAACAGCGCGACAAACGCGACCCAGATGATGCCCAGCCGAGCGCCCCAGGCCCCGAGCAGCTTGAGCCCGACCGAGCCGAGGAAGCTGCGGCGTGGCCGGATCACCGCGACGGCGGCGGCGGCGTTCGGGTTGGGGGAGGCGGTCTGTGTCATCGGTCTCGTCGGTGGGCGTCGTCGGATGGGGCTCGGGCGTTACTCGTAGCTGACCCGCGGGTCGGCGATGGCGTAGCACAGGTCGCGGAGCAGCTCGCTGGTCAGCCCCAGCAGCCCGGCGAACAGCGTGGTCGCGAGGATCAGCTCGCGGTCTTTCTGGAAGGCGGCCTCGACGGCGAGGTAGCCCATCCCCTGGATCGTGAAGATGCGCTCGACCACGACCGACCCGACGATCATCGCGGGGATGATCGCCGCGGCCACGGTGATCAGCGGCAGCAGCGAGTTGCGGAACACGTGGCGGAACAGCACGTCGCGCTCGTTCACGCCCTTGGCCCGCGCGGTGCGGACGTAGTCGGATGAAAGGTTGTCCAGCACCGAGCCGCGCATCAGCTTCGAGAGCAGCGCGAAGCCGGTGTAGATCAGGCACAGCACCGGGAGCACCAGGTGCCAGATGCGGTCGATGAGCCAGCCGCGCTCGTCGGTCATCTCCGTCGGCAGCACCTTGAGGTAGAACTCGGCCAGACCGATGGCGATCATCGCGGCGATGACGATCAGGGTGATGCCCACGCCCTTGGGCGGGCGGGCCCCGCGGATCATCGCCGGGCCTTGCCCGATGAGCAGGCCGACCAGCAGCAGCACCCCGACCGCGACCATCGCGCAGATCAGGACGTGCAGCGCGAAGCCCGACGCCTCGAGCAGCCCGCTAAAGGACGGGAGGAAGGGCATCGCCTCGGCCTCGATCTTGTTGAGCCCGCCGGTGGGGAACCAGTTGAGCTTTTCCTTGCTGGCGAGCATCGCGATCAGCAGCACGCCCGCGCCGATGCGCGGGAACGACCAGAAGCCCAGCAGCAGTGAGCCCGACGCGATGTCGAACGCCCCGCCCCGGTGCCGTGCCGCGTAGATGCCGATGATGATCGCCACCAGGTAGATCAGCGGGAACGTGATCAGGTTCAGCAGCAGCGTGATCGGCAGGGCCTGCATGATCTTGTCGGCGACCTTCTCTTCGCGGATCGTCTTGCCCAGCGACGGTGCCTTGATGCCCGGCCGGGTAAACAAGACCCGGTCCAGCCCCTTCGCCTCGTAGTTCAGACTCTTAACCAGCGCGGTCCGCGCCGCCTCGTCCGTTTCCGCGTCCAGGATCGGGTTGATCGCGTTGGCCAAGTCCTCCGCGTTGCGGTCGAACCGATCGAAGAACGCAACGCCGGCTCCCCTCGGGTCCGACAACGCGGCGGACAGGTCGGCCGCGACCTCGTCGGTCGACAGCCGTTCGTACGACGCGATCGACCGGATCGCCTCACCCATCTGCCCCCGCTGCCCCTCGTTGAGCCAGGGGTGCGCTTCAACGACCGGCGCAACCGCCTCGGCGTCGGCGCGGGCGATGGCCTCCTTGACCTCCGGGTCCGTGCTGTCGGTGTCGATGACCTCGCTGGACGTGCGGAACCCGATCGGCGAGACCTGGTTGAGCCACCGGCCGTACTGCACGACCAGGGGCTTGTCGAGCCCGTAGCGGCGCATCATGTAGGCCTTCTGCTGCTTGGCCTCCTCGCCGACGGTCTGGTCGCCGGTCTGCTCGAGCGCCGCGCCGAAACCGCCGGGCGCGAGCGCCATCACAAAGAACACGACCAGCGTGACGCCGAGCAGTGTCGGCACCATCAGCAGGAGGCGTCGGGTGATGTAGCTCAGCATCGAGGCGCTCGGGGAGGGGTCAGCGGCGGGTCCGGGTCAACGCGGGTCGGCGGGGCTACTGCCGCGGCTGCTGCTGCGGGCCGGGCACGTAGAACTCGTCCCAGTGGACGAAGTCGTACAGCGTCGTCGGGTTCGCGTTGTGGATGCGTTCGTCGACCATGCGGATCAGCCGCGAGTTGAAGAGGAAGGCGTAGGGCTGCTCGTCGTGGAGGATGCGGTGCACCTCGTGCCAGAGCACCTGCCGTTTCTCGTCGTCGGGCTCGAAGCGTGCGGCCTCGATCGCGGCGTCGAGCGCGTCGCTGCGGAACGAGCCGTAGTTGTCCCCGCCGTCCTCGATGCTGTCGGAGTGGAACATCTGGTAGACGTCGCTCTCCGGCCCGCCGGCCCCCCAGCCGAGGGTGATCGAGTCGAAGTCGCGGGCGTCCATGCTCTCGAGCATGGAGTTCCACTCCTGCGGGTTGAGGTCGACGGCGATCTTCGCCTGGGCCATGGTGAGCTTGATGGCCTCGGCCATGCTCTGGTAGGTGGCGATGCCGGCGGGGAAGGTGATGGAGAAGCGGAAGCGTTCGCCCGCGCTGTTCTCAAGGACGCCATCGCCGTCGCGGTCCTCCCAGCCGGCCTGAGCGAGCAGCGCGGAGGCGGCGGCCGGGTCGTAGGGCCAGGGTTCGATCGACGGGTCGTCCTGGTTGCCCAGCGGGTGGAACGGGCCGGTCGCCACCGACGCCGTGCCGTTGAACAGCCGCTCGGCCATCTGCTCGCGGTTGATGAGCATGGCCAGCGCCTGGCGGACCCGCTTGTCGGAGAACATCGGGCGGGCGGTGTTCCACCCGAGGTAGCGGTACCCGCCGTTGACGATCTCGTACTCGAGCCAGCGCTTGCCCTCGCGGAGCGACGCGTCGTCGCGGAAGTTCAGGTACTCGTCGGCCCGGACGCCGAGGTTGTCGAACTCGCCGTTGCGGAACGCGGTCACCATCGGCGGGCGGGTCGTGAAGATCTTGAAGACCAGCCGGTCCAGCGCCGGCGGCACGCTCCAGTAGTTCTCGTTCCGCACGAGCACGGTGGCCTGCGTGCCCGGCTTCCACTCCTCGGGGTCCTGCTGCAGCTTGTACGGGCCCGAGCCGTAGACCAGCCCCGGGGTCGTGTTGAACTGGTCCGGCGTAAACTCGCGGTAGTACTCCTCGCAGAGCACCTCCATCTCGGCGCAGACCGAGAAGCCCAGGAAGTAGCTGTCCTTCAGCTTGAACACGACCTCGTAGGGCCCGGTCGCCTCGACGCTCTCGATCCGGTCCCAGTAGGCCCGGGTCCGCGGGGCGGCGATGTCGGGGTTCATGACCCAGTTGTAGGTGAAGATCACGTCCGAGGAATCGAACGGCTCGCCGCCGGAGAAGCGCACGTTCTCGCGGAGCTGGAAGGTGATGGTGAGCCCGTCATCGCTGACCTCCCAGGACTTGGCGAGCACCGGCCGCCAGATGGTCGGGTCGTCGTAGTCCCGCTTGGCGAGGGACTCAACGATCTGCCAGCGGATGTAGCTGCCGACCGTGTCCCCGGGGATGTAGGGCGTGAGCTTGGGGATGACGCTGCCGACGGCGGTGACGTACCAGTCGCCAGACGCGAAGTCGGCGTTCTCCCGGACGGCGAGGCGGCGCTCCTCGAAACCGCCCTCGACGCCGGCGGCGTTCGCGTCCAGGTTGATGTCCCCGCCGTTGCCCAGCGAGACGCCCCCGCCCTGCCCCGCGTTCTCCTGCAGCACGGCGATGAGCCGCTCGACCCCGCCCTTGAGCGCGTTGTTTTCTTCCCGCATCCGCTGCACGGTCTGCTCGTAGCCGGAGATCGACTGCTGCTGCTGCTCCATCACGCCCATCATCTGGTCCAAGCGGTCCCAGTCGCGGTCCTTCATGAACATGCTGAGCAGGAGGATCACGATCACCACCAGGATCAGGGCGACGACCACGAAGTCTTTGATGCTAAACCGGTTGTCCATGGCGGGTGCCTTCTCGATGGGGGACGCGTGGGGCCGGCGGGTCGGCCGGCAGTCACGGGCCCCGGGGGTCTACCGTTTCTTGTTGGATCGGGGGTCGAAGCGTTCGCGGAGCGCGTCGCCCATGAAGTTCAGACTCATCAGCGTCAGCCCGAGCAGCAGGCAGGGGAAGACGATCAGCCACCAGTTGAACGCGAGTTGGCCGGGCATCGCCAGCGCGGGCAGCTCCTCGATGCCCTTGGAGGCGAGCTGGCCCCAACTGGGCAGCGGCTCCTGCACGCCGATCCCCAGGAAGCTCAGGAAGCTCTCCTGCAGGATCGCCTGGGGCACGGCCAGCGTGGTATAGACGACGATCGGGCCGATCAGGTTCGGCAGCAGGTGCACGCGGATGATGCGCGCCACGCCCATGCCCTGCGCCCGGGCGGCCTCGATGAACGGCTGGCTGCGGAGCGAGAGCACCTGCCCGCGGATCACCCGCGCCATCGTCAGCCAACTCACCCCGCCGATCGCCGCGACCAGCGTCAGCAGGTTGATGACCAGCGGGTAATCGGTGATGAACGTGACGAGGAACTGGGGCAGCGCCCCTTGCGTCTCGCCCTTGGCGTTGTGCAGCACGGGGATCAGCGCGACCATCCACAACGCCAGGAACAGCGTCGCGAAGATCAACAGCGCCGCGAGCATGCGGATGCAGAACCGCAGCAGGTCGGGCAGGTCCAGCCCGGTGCGGGTCTTGAACGCCTCGCCGGTCACCCAGATCAGCCCCGCGACCACCCCGCACAGCAGAAGCACGACACCCAGCGACGCCAGCACATACACGGCCGGTGACACGCCCCACCATGCGCGGAACACGCCGGGCAGTGTCACCATCCCGTCAGACAGGTTGTCGACCACCCCGCCCACCGCGACGGACAGCATCACGACCAGCAGCAGGTACGGCAGGCCGTAAAACACGTCCACGATGCGCATCATGAACGCGTCCGTTCGCCCGCCGAGGTAGCCCGCGGCCGCACCCCAGCTCACGCCGATAAACACCGCCAGCAGCGCGGCGCAGATCCCCACGCCCAGCGAGATCGCCCCGCCCATCAAACAGCGGACAAAGACCGACCGGCCCAGGTCGTCGGTGCCCAGCGGCTCGAAGAACGTGACCTTCGGCGAGGCGGCATCGGCCTGGAACGTGACCGAGCCGGGGCCCTGGAGCTGGGACGAGGGCTTAAGACGTTGGTCGTTGTACCGCTGGCCCGTGCCGGAATGGCTGGGCGTGCCCAGCGTCCACGGCAGGGTGAGGAAGCACGGCAAGGCGATGAGCAGCAGGAGAACCGCACCCAGCCGACCCGTCGAGAGGCGCGGCATGCCACGCGGGTCCCCCGGGGGGGCGGCGGCGATGGGTTGGGGGGCATCCGCGGCGGTACTCATGGATGGGTCATCATAACCAAACACTTCGCGTGGTGCGGGACTGCCCTAGCCCTCCCACCGGGCCGGAACCCGCCGCCGCATCTCCGCCGGGCCGTGCACCTATAATCTGTTGCGATGAAGCCCCGCAGCACCCCACAGCGCCGCGCCATCCGCGCGGCCATCGACGAGGCCGGCCGACCGCTCGACGCCCACGAGGTCCTCGCCGCCGCGCAGACCGATGCCGACAACCTCGGCCTCGCCACCGTCTACCGCACCCTCAAGCTCGGTGTCGAGGAGGGCTGGCTCACCCCCGTGGACCTGCCCAACGCCCCCACCCGCTACGAGATGGCCGGGAAAAAGCACCACCACCACTTCGAGTGCCGCGCCTGCTCCAAGGTCTTCGAGGTCCACGGCTGCCCGGGCAACCTCAAGCCCCTCATCCCGGACGGATTCACCCTCGAAGACCACGAGGTCATCCTCTACGGCCTGTGCGACGAGTGCGCGTGACGAACCGCGCGGAGTGAAACCGACTTGCCCATAGCCAATACCCGGCGGGCCTATCCCCACACCTCCGCGTACTTATCCGGCTTGAAGCCGATCGTGACCGTCTTGCCGTCGATCGCGAAGGGCCGCTTCACGTAGTACCCGTTGCCCGTCAGCGCCTTGAGGGCCTCGGCCTCGCTCATCACCGCGAGCTTGTCCTTCATCTTGTGCTGGCGGTATTGGATGCCCGAGGTGTTGAACAGGTTGCGCAGCGTGTAGCCCGCGGCGAGCGCGGTCTTGAGCTCCTTTTGCGTGGGCGGCTTCTCGATGATGGGGACGAAGGTGTACGCGACGCCGTGGTCGTCGAGCCACTTCATGGCGTCGCGGCAGGTGGAGCACTTCTGGTAGCCATAAAACTTCATGCCGGTCCGTCCTCGGGAGTAGGGGTTTCGGGTTCGGGTTCCGTGGGCAACACGCCGCCGTCGAGGCAGCGCCGGGCGGCCTCGGCCGCGTCCTTGTTCTCGAAGTAGCCCAGGTGGGAGCGCATGAACGCCGCGCCCTTGATGCGCGAGCGCGTGCAGCGCACGGCCGTATCCGTCGGCACCGCGCCGCCGTGCAGGCGGAACACCTCGCCTGTGCCGAACGCCAGTAGGTCGTACTCGTCCCACACGTTGGTCCACCGGCCGATCGTCGGCGGCAGCGCAACGGGCCGGCCCTCCTCGAACGGCGCGAGCCCCTCGCGCGGGTCCAGCAGGTGGAAGAACGCCGGCTGGCTGCCCAGCGTCACCAGGGCTTCGACGTACAGCGGGTCGGTGTTCCGCACCGCCATATCGAACGCGACCACCCCGCCCAGCGAGTGCGCGATGACCTTGATCGGTCGGCCGGGCCGGCCCGCGTCTTCGCCCAGCTCGCGGTCGATCACCTCGCGCACACGCTGGTGGATCTTCGTGCGGTAGGTGTGGCTCTGGTAGACGATCACGTCGGCGATGAACGGCAGGGACTGCTGCGTCAGCCAGAGACGCGCCTCCTGGAACTTGTCGCCCAGGTAGCCGTGCACGTTGGCCCGGCTGGTCACGCTCCGCCGCTTGGAGTGCTCGTAGAGCACGCTGGACCGGCGGAGGTCGCCCCGCCGGGCCTCGACCCAGGCCCGCGCCTTGCCCGCCCCGCGCACCATCGGACGGGCCACCGCGTCGCGCACCATCGCGCCGAAGTTCGTGCTCTTCTGCGGGTAACGCGCGATCACTTTGTGCAGGTACGTGTCGTCCGCGCCCAGGTCGCCCCAGTAGATCGGCACGAGCCGGTAGCGGTCGCCCAGGCGCGACTGCATCGCCTCGGCGTACGCCGTGACCTTCGCCTCGCGACGCATCGCGATGCCGTGGATCATCACTACCGGCTGGGGCTCGGGCATCGCCCGATTGTAGCCGGGAAGCGCGCCGCCGCGCCGCGCGACAAGGCGCTACGCCCCCGCGTCCGGGGCGTCCTCCAACTCGCGGTACAGCAGCACCGCGCCGATCACCGTGCAGGCCGTCACCAGCCCGCCGACGACCGGGATCAGCCCCAGCGGCACGACCACCGTGCCGATGCCGACGGTCACGCGCGCGTGGCGGCGCAGGAAACGCTGCCGCTCGCCGAACGTCCGGCCGCGCAGGTTCAGCGGGTGTGCCAGGAAGTCGCTGCCCAGCACCCACGCGTCGCCGATGAACACCAGCGGCACGCCCACGACCGTCCCGATGCCCGGGACGAGCTGGATCAGGAAGCCCGCCGCGTTGATCGATACCAGCAGCCCGGTGTCCAGCCCGCCGTCGATCACCTGCCGTCGGAACGGTACGGACGCGATCGCCCCCTCGTCGATGCCCAGGTCCCGCTCCACCCGCTCGGCCAGCTTCGACAGCAGGTGCCCGGCGATGATGTTCTGCATCAGCAACCAACACACCAGCGTCAGCCCCAGCACCACCAAGACCACCGCGGCGACCACGATCACCTCCAGCAGGATGGCCCACACCCCGTCGCCGAACATCGGGTGCACCCACGCCACCAGCGCTACCGCCACCAGCACGAGCACCAGCAGCGCCGCCCCGGTGATCAGCACGTTCACCAGCGCCGCGGGGATCACAAACGGCCAGAGGTGCGGGTGCCGACGCAGGTGCGAGAACCCGCGGAACGGCGTCGCCAAGCCCCGTTGGAAACCAATCGCCATGGCCGGATTCTAACCCGCCTCGGCCCCGCGGGCGGTCCGCCGACCCCGGCACACTCCCCGCCAGCCCGCACAACCCCACCAGCCCGCAGGACCCGGCCGGGATGACGCCGCAGACCTGCTCCGCGGCTTGCCCCGACGCCGGGCCGTGTCATTGTTTACCCAGACGCAACGGAAACCAACACCACGGCAGGGGAACACGCCATGACCATCCGCAAGCACATCGCTACCGCCGCCCTCGCTCTCGCCGCCGCAGGCACCGCCTCCGCGGGCTCGGCCTACTTCGACGTCGTCACCGGCCAGGCCCACGAGGGCGTCGAGATCATGGTCACCGTCCAGCAGTCCGACCTGGCCGGCTACGACTACGAGTTCGTCATCGAGAACAACACCCAGTGCGGCGACGCCATCATCACCGGCTTCTACTTCGAGTCCGGCTGGGCCAGCTACTTCTCCTCCAGCCCCTTCGACCGCAACCTGAACCTCGGCGGCCCGCCGAACTTCGTCGAAGGCGCCGTCACCCCCGACATCGCCGGCTGGACCAGCTCGCTGGTCAGCTACGAGGTCATGGACCAGGGCAGCATGCACGACACGATGCTCATGGGTGTCGAGTCCGGCCGGACCGCGACCGTCGCCTACGTCGCCGCGGGCTCGGGCGTCTCCCTCGAGGACCTGGACAACGCACTCGCCAGCCAGGGCTACGGCATCGGCCTCCGCCTGCAGGGCTACAACGATCAGGACCACGCCGAGACCGCCTGGGCCCTGGCCGGCACCGGCCAGCCCAGCGGCAACTACCCCTGCCACCTCGACCAGGAAGGCGACCTGCCCGACCTGAACGAAGAGCCCGAAGACTCCACCCCCGTCCCCACCCCCAGCGCCGCGCTCATGGGCCTGGCCCTGCTCGGCCTCGCCGCCAAACGCCGCCGCCGGGACGTGTAAGAGACAGGAACAACATGCGACCAACAACAGCACCACCTTTGCGGGTGGTGCTGTCTTCTATATCAGAGGTAGTTGAAACCACCGATGCACACGGATCTACACGGATGAGGAGCGGCTGATTCTCTATAGCGCTAACCTCTTGATGTGTTGTTCTGAATCCCAGAAATCCACCACGCTCGAATCGGTGTGCATCCGAGTGCATCGGTGGTTTCCTTCCTCACGCGGGGCTTTGTGCCATCGTGGAAACCCGCGCCGCTACTGCCGCACCTTCGCCAAGATCAGCTTGGTCACCTGCCCCGGGTTGGCTGACCCCTTGCTCAGGCGCATGACCTGACCCATCAGGGCGCCGATGGCCTGCTGCTTGCCGCCGCGCAGGTCCTCTACGGCTTTCTGCAGCTTCGGGTTGGCCAGCACCTCGTCGACCCACGCCTCGAGCTGGCTGTCGTCCTGCACCTGCACCAGGCCGCCCTGCTCGGCGAGCTGGGCCGGGTCGGCGTCGCTGGTGGTACACGCAACCAGCAGCGTGTCGACGACGTTGCTGCCGACCGTCCCGGCATCGAGCAGCCCCACGATGCTCGCGAGCTGCGCAGCGCTCACGCCCAACGCGTCCGGGCCGGCGCCCTTCTCGTTCGCCAGCTTGCTCAGGTTGTTCCGCAGCAGCTTCGCGGCCGGCAACGCCCCGGCCCCCTCGGCCAGCACCCGCTCGAAGTAGGCCGTCACCGCGGGTTCGTCAATGATCGCCTTCGCGTCGGCCTCCTTGAGCTTCAGCTCGTCGACGTACCGCCGCAGCCGTGCGTGGGGCAGCTCGACCAGGCGGGCGCGGATCGCCTCGAGCATCGCGTCGTCCACCTCGACCTCGCACAGGTCGGGGTCGGGGAAGTAGCGGTACTCGTCCTCGTCTTCCTTCTCACGCTGCGGGGTGGTGACGAGCTTGGCATCGTCCCAGCCGCGCGTGGACTTGGAGCGTGCGCCCATCTCCACGCCGTCCTCGAGCCACTTCTCGACCTGGCGGGTGTGCTCGTGCAGGATCGCGCCGTGCACCGCCTTGAACGAGTTGAGGTTCTTGATCTCGACGATCGGGGTCTTGCAGGTCCTGGCGTCCTTCTCGATGAGGACGTTGATGTTGGGCTCGAAGCGCATGTGTCCCTGCTGCATAACGCCCTGCGTAACGCCCAGGTGACGACAGAGGTCGCGGAGCATCTGGCCGAAGACGACCGCCTCATCCGCGCTGCCGAAGTCCGGCTCGGTGACGATCTCCAGGAGCGGCGTGCCCGCGCGGTTGAGGTCGACCAGCGAGCCGTCGCTGTGCCCGCCGCCGGGCAGGTCGTGCAGCAGCTTGCCCGCGTCCTCCTCGAGGTGGGCGCGGGTGATGCGGATGCGCTTCGTGCTGCCGTCCACGGGGATGTCGAGGTAGCCCGCGCCGCAGATCGGCTGGTCGTACTGGCTGATCTGGTAGTTCTTAGGCAGGTCCGGGTACCAGTAGCTCTTGCGGTCCCACTTGCACCGCCGGGCGATGGCGCAGTTCAGCGCGAGCCCAACGAGGATCGACATCTCCACCGCCGCGTGGTTCATCACCGGCAGCGTGCCGGGCATGCCGATCACGACCGGGGAGAGCAGCGTGTTGGGCCCGGCGTCGAAGTAGTCGGGGTGCGCGACGTTGGGCGCATCGGTCCACATCTTCGTGCGGGTATCGAGCTCGACATGGATCTCCATGCCGACCATGAGGGTGGTCTTGAGCCCGTAGGGCTGGCCGGGGTCGTGGGCGGTGGTCATGCGGGGGAGTTTACTCGTTTCGCGGGGCGGGCTTCAGCCCCGGGTAGGCGGCCTCGAGCACCTGGTAGAGCTGGGCCGGGTCCTCGAACGCCGGGTACACCCCACCGGCGATGACGACGCGCGGCACGCCGGGGCGCATGAACTGCGGGTCGACCGCGACGTGATACAGGTTGGCCGAGTCCTGCAGGCGTCCGTCGATGCGCGGATCGGTGAGCGCGGCGGCGAGTGCTTCGGCACCGACCCGCCGCTCGGCCTCGTCGCGGAACACGCCGTCGACGATCTCCGGCGGGACGCTGCCGGTGCGCTTGTAGCGCGGCACCTGATCGAGCAGGTAGGCGTCGAACACCGCGAGCTGACCCGGGTCGGCCACCCAGACCGCCAGCAGCAGCCGGGCGATCGCGCACGACGTAAGCGAGACCGGCGAGCGCTCCTGCACATAGGGGTTGCAGGCCGGGTCGATCGCCGTCGGCAGGAGGACGACGGCGAGCTGCCCGTCGTAACGCTCGAGCGCGGCGTGCAGCGCCGCGTGGGTCTGCAGGCAGTAGTAGCAGTTGTAGTCGTAGAGGAAGCCGACCACGTGCGGCGCGTCCGGGTCGCCGAGCGTCGGGGCGCCCCGGGTCTCGATCCCGCCGATCTGGACGAACCGGCTGAGCGTCGAGACGGGCGGGGGCAGGAAGACCTGCACGGCGACCAGCCCGGCGACCGCCGCCAAACCGACGAGCGGCTTGACGCGCGGGCCCTGCCACAGCGCTGCGGCGAGGATCACCAGCGAGCATGCGTGCGCGGCCATGCAGAACACGCAGACGTGTTTGAGCACGAAGAGCTGCAGCCCGATGAACCACAGCGCCGCGCCGCCCGCGGCGACGGCCGCACTATTGAGGATCAGCCGGGCTGTGCGCCGTTGCCCGGCCGGCGTGCCCGGCCCGGCGTGGAGCGACGCCGCGAGAACCACCAGGTACGCGATCATCGCCGGGGCGCTGACCGGGAACCGCCAGGCCTTGGACCACCGGCTGCCCAGCACATCCGCGCATCCCGACGACTCGCCGCAGCCCAGCGGCGTGCCACCCTTCGCCGAGAGGTAGAAGAGGTAGCCGGAGATGCACAGCCCCGCCAGCGCGGCGGCGCGGACGAGCCAGAGACGCGGCGCGTCCCCGCGGCCGGAGGGGTGGTCCTGCATAGGCGGGGTTTCGGTCATCCGCTCGCTTAGTTCGGCTGCTTGTGGAACGTCGTCGCGAAGCCCTCGGTCTCGAGGCGTTGGCGGAGCGCTTCGATGTGGGCGTGGTCGCGGGTCTCGACCTTGCACTCCACGCTGACCGACGCGATCTCGTCGCCGCCGAAGACCCGGTCGTGGGCGATGTCGATCACGCTCACGCCTTCTTCCGCGAGGACACGGGTGAAGCCCGCGAGCCCGCCGGGGCGGTCGGAGATGTGGGCGCTGAACCGGCAGACCCGGCCATCGACCGCGAGGCCGCGCTGGATGATCCGGCCGAGCATCGTGGTGTCGATGTTGCCGCCGCAGAGCACCGTGCCGACCCGCTTGCCCGCGAGGTCGTCGACCATGTGACCGAGGACCGCGGCGACGCCCGTCGCGCCCGCACCCTCGACGATGGCCTTCTCCATCTCGGCCAGCCGCAGGATCGCCAGCGCGATGTCGTGCTCGTGGACGATGACCGTGCGGTCGACCACCTTGCGCGCGATCGCGAACGCGTTGGACCCGACCACGGGCACGGCAAGGCCGTCCGCGAGCGTCGGCAGCATCTCGCCCTTGACCGGCCCGCCCGCGGCGAGCGCGGGGGCGTAGCTGCTCGCGCGCCGCGGCTCGACGCCGATCACCTCGACCTCCGGGCGGATCGACTTGACCGCCAGCCCGATGCCGGCGATCAGCCCCGCCCCGCCGACGGGCACGACTACCGCGTCGAGGTCCGGCACCTGGTCGAGCATCTCCAGCCCGATCGTGCCGGCCCCGGCGATGATGTCCGGGTGGTCGTAGCCGTTGATGTAGGTCAACCCACGCTCGGCGACGAGGGTCATCGCGTGGTCTTTCGCGTCGCCGATGTGGTCGCCGTGCAGCAGGACGTCGGCGCCGAAGCCCGCGCAGTTGGCGACCTTGATCATCGGCGCGAACGTGGGCATAACGACGGTGACGGGGATGCCCAGCTGCTGGCCGTGGTACGCCAGCGCGAGTGCGTGGTTGCCGGCCGACGCGGCGATGACGCCGTGCTGCTTCTGCTCGGGCGCAAGGCGCTTGAGGGCGTTGCGTGCGCCGCGCTCCTTGAACGAGCCGGTGCGCTGGCGGTGCTCGCGCTTGAGGTAGAGGTCCATGCCGACGACCGGCGAGAGCCAGTCACTGCGGAGGCAGGGCGTGTGCGCGACACCGCCTTTGATGCGGTGCGCCGCAGCGAGGATATCGTCGATCGAGACGGGCAGGCCGGTCGGGGTATCGGTCGTCGGTGCCATGGGCGTATCGTACCGCAAGCGGTCGCGGGCTCACCGCAGCGCGGGGTCGGTCATGCCCAGGGACCGGAACGCCTCGATACGCAGGTGGCACGCGTCGCAGTGCTCGCAGGGCCGTCCGTCGGGCCCCGGGTCGTAGCAGGTGTGCGTGAGCGCGTAGTCCACGCCGAGATTGAGGCCTTGCTCGATGATCTGCGGCTTGGTGAGGTCGATGAGCGGGGCGTGGATGGTCATCGATTCGCCCTCGACGCCGGCCTTGGTCGCGACGTTGGCGAGCTGCTCGAAGGCGCGGATAAACGCGGGCCGGCAGTCGGGGTAGCCCGAGTAGTCGACGGCGTTGACGCCGATGAAGATGTCGTGGCTGTTCAGCACCTCGGCGAGCCCGAGCCCGTAGCTGAGGAACACGGTGTTGCGGGCCGGGACGTAGGTGATCGGGATGCCGTGGGCGATGTCGTCGTCACTGCGGTCCTTGGGCACGGCGAGGGAGGCGTCGGTCAGCGCGCTGCCGCCGAACGCGCCCAGGTCGACCCGGACCACGCGGTGCGAGGCGACGCCCTGCTGCCCGGCAACACGGCGCGCGGCGTCGAGCTCGACGCGCTGCTTCTGGCCGTAGTCGAAGCTGATCGCGTGGCAGGCGAAGCCCTGCGCCGTGGCGATGGCGAGCGTCGTCGCGGAGTCGAGCCCGCCGGAGAGCAGGACGACCGCGGGCGGGTCGGCGGGTGTGGGGTCGGTCGCGGTCACGCCTCGTCCTCCGGCTGCTCCTCGAGGGGCTCGGGCTCGCGCATCACGACGACGGTCTTGCCCAGCAGGTCGCCCAGGCGCTGTCGGTACGGGCTGATGAGCGGCAGCAGCAGCAGCAGCCAGGCCACCAGGTCCAGCACCTTGGTGATCGAGCGCACCACCGACGCGCCCGGCGGCGCGGGCACGCCGCGGAAGTCCGACACGTACAGCCCGGTGAACCACTTGCCGATCGAGCGCGCCGCGATGAACTCGCACGCGGTCGTGTGCCCGACGGTCACGGCGATCACCACCCAGCCGGGGATCATCGCGGCCGGCGGCTTGGGCACCGGTGTGCCCGGCCAGTGCCGCAGCAGCAGCTCGTCCGCGCCCAGCCCATACACCGCGCCGGCCACCCACAGCCCCGGGGCAAGATCGATCAGACCGCTCAGCACCCGCCGGCTCAGCGGCGCGAGCACCACCCGCTCGGGCAAACGGACCTCGGCCATGCCCGGCGTCCGACGCCAGAACAGCATCATCAGCAGCATCGCCGCCGCGAACGTCAGGATCTGGATCAGCCAGTCCGCGTTCTTCTCCCAGCGTGTCGGCTCGTGCGGCAGCAGCGCCTCCACCGCGCCCGGCTCACCCCCCAGCCCGACCCGGCGCAGACCCGCCAACGCGACCGGCGGGTCCTCCCCCTCCCGCCCCGACTGCATCAGCGGGCCCGGACGCGTCAGCACCACCGCCTCGCCCGCACCCCCCACCACCCCCCAGCGCGCCAAAGACGTCGTCGGCAGGTCCACCGCGCCCAGCCCGTGCGCCCGGCCCGCACGCAGCAGGTACAGCTCCGCCCACACCCGGTCCCGGCTGCGCTCACGCTCCACCGCCAGCACCACCTGCCCCGACACCGGCGCGACCGCCCACGGGCCGGAGCCCGGCAGCGTATACACTACCTCCCGCCAGCCCGCGTCCGCACCCGGCAGGTGCAGCGTCAGGTGCCAGTCGCGGCTGTCACGCTGGGTCACGACGACCGGCCGACCCTCGCCCCGGGGCACCAACGCCGCGCGCGGCGGCTGACCGAAACCCTCCGCCAGCGGCACCGACACCCAGCCCCCCGACTCCAGGTGCAGCAGCCGGTACACCGGCTCGAACGGTTCCGCCTCCGAGTCGGCGATAGCGTCTGCGTCTGTGTTGGCAGCCGAGTCTTCGTCATCTATAGACGGCTCCGGCTGATCCGGCACACCCGCGTCCGCATCGCCGGTCGTGTCTGGCCCAGCGTCGGGTTGCTCGTCCGGCGCGCCTTCCGGGTCTTCGGGTTCCCTATCCGGCTCGTTGTCTGGGTCCGGGGGCGCGAAATCCGGGAACAGTTCGACATCCGGCGGCAGACCCAGCACCAGGTTCAGCCGTCGGCGCAGCTCGCCTTCATGAAGCTGTGCCGGCGGCGCGGGCCGGGGCTCGATCGCGTGCAGGGCCTCCGCGACATCCACCCGCACCAGCGCCCACACCCCGCTGTCCCCCGCGACGAACGACGCCAGCGAACAGCCGTCCGGCAGCCCGGGCAGCTCGCCCGACCGGAATGCCCAGCCCCAGCCGTGCGCCTGCTCGAACGGGGCCCGCGTCAGCACCCGCCCGTCGTCCATCACCAGGACCAGCTTACCCCCGCCCGCCGCGACCCCGCCCGGTCGCAGCCGGCCCGGGATCGGTTCGGCCGCGCGCATCCGCCCCGCCTCGTCACCCCGCGACCGGTGGTACACCTCGATCTGCTCGCCGGACTCGCCCTGGCTCTCGAACACCAGCCACAGGTGCTCACCGTCCGCGACCACCCCCAGGTCCTGGCCCGCGCACGGCAGCGCCAGCCACCCCAGGGCCAGCGCCAGCCCGCAGGCCATCACGTGTTGGACGCGTCGAAACATCGGGCGCAGAGCGTACTGCAACGCGCCAGACCCCGCGAACGCCGCGTCGCCCCGCCGTCGACCGCGGGGCACCTGCTACCATCCCCGCATGCTTGCCTACCGCCTGACGTTTGGGCCGATCCTCATCGCGCTGCTCCTGCTGGTGCTCTGGCTGGATCAGTACGCCGGCGACCACCTCGGCTGGCGGCCGGGCGTCGTGATCCTCGCGGTCATCATGCTGCCGGCGATCCGGATCGCCGCGGGCGAGCTCGGCCGGCTCTATGAAGAGAAGGGCGCGTGGGTCAGCGTCAACACGATGTTCCTCGCCGGCGTGGCGGGCTGTCTGGGGCTGATCGCCTTCGAGGGCGGCCGGCCCGGCGGGTCTGATGCGCACCTGCGGCTGCTGCAGGCCGCCAGCGCGGGCTGCGCGGCGCTGGCGGTCGCCTGGCTGCTGCACGCCCGGGAGCGTCGGCCCGAGGGGGCGCTGGTCGCCGGGTCTGCCGCGGCGTTGGCGTTTGTGTACCTCGGCCTGCTGCCGGGCTTCTTCCTCGCGCTGCGGGCCGAGCACTCCGCGTGGGTCCTTGCGGCGGCGATCCTGGTCATCAAGTCCAGCGATATCGGGGCCTACGCCGTCGGCATGACGCTCGGCCGACACAAGCTCATCCGCTGGCTGAGCCCGGGCAAGACCTGGGAGGGGCTGGCGGGCGGCATGGGCCTGGCGGCGGTGGTATCGCTGCTGCTGCTCACGCCCCTGGCGGGCCTGTCGCCGGCCTACGCGCTGCTGGTCGGCGCGGTCCTCGCCGTCGTGGCCCAGTTGGGCGACCTCGCGGCCTCGCTGCTGAAGCGGGATGCGCAGGTCAAGGATGCCGGCAAGCTCCTGCCCGGCTTCGGCGGGGTGCTGGACCTGATCGACTCGCCCCTGATCGCCGCGCCGGTGGCGTACTGGCTGCTGGTGTGAACCCGTTTTTCACGCGAAAATCTATATTTTCCGCCTTGCCGCGCCACGGGGACCCCGATAATCTATGATTCCGTGGGATACGCCGGCCCCGACCGGAAGGGTGTCGGCGTGGCATGGGTCCGAGGAAGGCCCGCCGCGGCATCCCGCGTTTTTTCTTTTCCACCTGGAGTATTCCCCATCGCCCGAGGACGTTTCCGCCCGCAGCCGAAAGACACCGGCAAGCGCCTACGCATCAACGATCAGATCCGCATCTCCCCGGTCCGTCTCATCGACGACGAGGCCGGACCACTCGGCATTGTCGAACTGGAAGAAGCCAAAGCCCGCGCCCAAGACGCCGGGCTCGATCTCGTGGAGGTCTCGCCCGGCTCGCCCGGGCCCGACGGCAAGCCGCCGGTCTGCAAGATCATGGACTACGGCAAGTGGAAGTACGCCCAGCAGAAGAAGGAATCCAAGGCCAAGGCCCACGCCAAGAAGTCCGAGCTCAAGGGCATGCGCCTCCGCCCGAACATCGACAAGCACGACCTGGACCTGAAAGTCGGCAAGGCCCGCGAGTTCCTCGAGGACGGCCACAAGGTACAGTTCGTCATGCTCTTCCGCGGCCGACAGATGGCGCACAAAGGGCTGGCGATCGGCCAGATGAACAACATCGTCGAGGGGCTGGGCGACGTGTCGAAGGTCGAGCAGGCCCCGAAGATGATGGGCCGACGTGCGACGATGGTCCTCGCCCCGGACAAGGGCAAGAAGGACGCCACCGACAGCAAGCGCGAACGCGAAGCCAAGGCCGACAACCCGGCCCCGGCGAAGTCGTAACACACGGCCTCCGACAACCGGATCCTGAGCAAGCCCCGACACAGCATCGGGGCTGTTTTTTGTAGCACCTGAGGCAACCGTTACAATCCGTACATGACCCGAACGACTGGCCATCACGCCCCTTGGCCGCGTGCGATCCTGCACGTCGATATGGACCAGTTCTTCGCGGCCATCGCCGTACTCGACGACCCTTCGCTCAGAGGTAAGCCCGTGCTCGTCGGCGGGGGCGGGCCGCGCGGCGTGCTGTCCACCGCCTCCTACGAGGCACGCCAATACGGCTGCCGGTCGGCGATGCCTACGGCCGTGGCGCTGCGCCTCTGCCCGCACGCGGTGCTCGTCAAGGTCCCCGGGGCGCGCATCCGCGAGCTATCGGGCAAGCTGTTCGACATCCTCGAGACCGTCTCGCCCCGGGTCCAGCCGCTCTCCTGCGACGAGGCGTTCATCGACGCGACCGGCAGCCAACGGCTCCTCGGCCCGCCGGAGCAGATCGCCCGCTCGATCAAGCAGCAGGTGCGGGACGAGCTGCGGCTCACCGCGTCGATCGGCGTCGCGCCCAACAAGTTCCTCGCCAAGCTCGCGTCCGACCTCGAGAAGCCCGACGGGCTCACCATTGTCCCGCGCAACACCCAGGACGACCCGGACGCGGTCGCCCGCTTCCTCGCGCCGCTGCCGGTCGGGCGGATGTGGGGCGTCGGCCCGTCCACCGAGGCCAGGCTCGCCGGCCAGAAGCTGCGCACCTTCGGCGACCTGCAGCGGTGCTCGATCGACCAGCTCCGCCGGGCCACCGGTGGGCGGGAGCATGCCGAGCACCTGCACCGGCTCTGCCGCGGGCTCGACGACCGGCCCGTCCACGGCCCGCGCGAGGCCAAGTCCGTCGGCCACGAGCAGACCTTCCGCGAAGACCTCAACGACCCCGCCCACGTCCGTGCCGTCATGCTCGGCCAGTCCGAAGACGTCGCCCGTCGCCTGCGGCGCAAGGGCCATCGCGCCCGCGGCGTCACCGTCAAGATCCGCTTCGGTGACTTCCAGACCATCACCCGCTCGGCCGTGCTCGACGCGCCCACCGACCTCACGGCGGAGCTCTACCGCGCCGCGACCGCGCTCTTCGACAAGTGGGCCGACCGGCAGTTCCGCCCGGTCCGGCTGATCGGTGTGAGCGCGTCGCCCCTGACTGACGCGGCCGACGAGCAGCCGACGCTGTTCCCCGACCCGCAGCGCGAGAAGCAGCGGCAGATCGAGCAGGCGCTGGACACCATCAAGGACCGCTTCGGCAACCGCGCCGCGCACCGCGGCCAGCTCCCCGATAAAACCCAGCACCGCACCTACGACCCCCGCAACGGGTACGGCTAACACGCCGGGTGTGCTGTGTGAGCCGCGTTAGAAACCACACCACCGGCGCGACCCGCTCAAGCGGCCCCCCGATCTGGCCGATGGTCCGGATAACCCACGGACCCTACCGCCTCAGGGGATCGCCGCATGACGCTCGCCGCTACCACACCCAACTACACCGCCCCCGTCCGCCCCGGCAAGCCCCGCGCCAGCGCGGTGGTCTGGCGACCGCGGGCCGGCGTGCCCGAGTTCCTGCTCGTTAGCTGCGCGGGCCGGGCAAGCCGCTACACGCTCCCCGGCGGGAAGATCGATGCCGGCGAAACCCCGGCCCAGGCCGCCCTACGCGAGACCCGCGAAGAGGCCGGCGTCCAGGCCTTCGCCCAGCGCAACCTCGGGTCGTACCCCCACCGCAAGCAGGGCGGCCGTGCGCACCCGACCACCGTCTTCCTCGCACGCTACGCCGTCGACACCGCCGCTGACGAAGACCGCAAGCTGTGCTGGGTCACGGCCGAGGAAGCACGCACGCTCGGGATCAAGGTCCGCCACGACGCCCTGTCGATGATCGACCTCGCCGCGTGGTACCTCACCCACCACCGCCAGGCCGCTTAGGGATCAGCCGTCAACACAGAGAATTGCTTACTCGCTGACGGCGGGTTCGGCAGCGAAGGCACAAAAAACCTCGGCCGCGCAGGTGTTGCTGCGCGGCCGAGGAGTCACATGTGCATCGCGAACCTCGCCTGCTTCGGGCGCAGCGATGGGTTTAGTACCGGTAGTGCTCGGACTTGTACGGGCCCTCGATGGGCACTCCGATGTAGTCCGCCTGGGCCGGGGTGAGCTGGGTCAGCTTGACGCCGAGCTTGTCCAGGTGCAGCCGGGCGACCTTCTCGTCCAGCAGCTTGGGCAGGACGTAGACCTTCTTCTCGTACTGGTCGATGTTCTGGGCCAGCTCGATCTGCGCGATGGTCTGGTTGGTGAAGCTGGCGGACATCACGAACGAGGGGTGACCGGTTGCGCAGCCGAGGTTGAGCAGCCGGCCCTCGGCGAGGATGAGCACGCTGTGGCCGTCCTTGAACGTCCACTTGTCGTACTGCGGCTTGATGTTGGTCTTGGTCGCGATCTTGGCGAGCTTGGCC
Organism: Phycisphaerae bacterium; assembly: GCA_030425705.1. Taxonomy (GTDB): domain Bacteria; phylum Planctomycetota; class Phycisphaerae; order Phycisphaerales; family Phycisphaeraceae; genus JAHQVV01. The sequence goes on along the minus strand of JAUHZU010000001.1, from coordinate 124,954 downwards.
ATCTGGATCTCGTTGTCGAAGTGGCCGATGTTGCCGACGATCGCCTTGTCCTTCATCTTGGACATGTGCTCGGCGGTGATGATGTCGAAGTTGCCGGTCGTGGTGATGAAGATGTCGGCGGTCTCGACCACGTCCTCGAGCGTCGTGACCTCGAAGCCCTCCATCGCGGCCTGGAGCGCGCAGATCGGGTCGATCTCGGTGATGATCACACGCGCGCCCTGGCCCTTGAGCGACTGGGCGCAGCCCTTGCCGACGTCGCCGTAACCGCAGACGACCGCGACCTTGCCGGACATCATGACATCGGTCGCGCGGTTGAGCCCGTCGATCAGCGAGTGCCGGCAGCCATAGAGGTTGTCGAACTTGCTCTTGGTGCACGAGTCGTTGACGTTGATGACCGGGTACAGCAGCGTGCCGTCCTTCTGCATCTTGACCATGTTCTTGATGCCGGTCGTCGTTTCTTCGGACACGCCCTTGCACTGCTCGGCGACCTGCTGCCAGCGGGTCATCGACTTCTCCTGGCCCCGGCGGAGGCAGGCGAGGATCTCGCCCCACTCCTCGGGCTCGTTCTCGGCATCAAACGCGGGGACCGCGCCGTCCTTCTCGAACTGGTAGCCCTTGTGGATGAGCAGGGTCGCGTCGCCGCCGTCGTCGACGATCTGCGTCGGGCCGTTGCCGCCGCCGAAATCCAGCGCGGTGTCGGTGCACCACCAGTACTCTTCGAGGGTCTCGCCCTTCCACGCGAAGACGGGCACGCCCTTGGGGTCGGCGATGTCGCCGCCGCCCTGGTCGGGCCGGCCCGCGACGACGGCGGCGGCGGCCTGGTCCTGGGTCGAGAAGATGTTGCACGACACCCAGCGCACGTCCGCGCCCAGCATCTTCAACGTCTCGATCAACACCGCCGTCTGGATCGTCATGTGCAGCGAGCCCATGATCCGGTGGCCCTTCAGCGGCTGGCTCGCGCCGTACTCCTCGCGGCAGGCCATCAGTCCGGGCATCTCCTGCTCGGCCAGCTCGATCTCCTTGCGGCCCCAGTCGGCGAGCTGCTGCAGCTCGTCCAGCGAAGCGCCGGGCTTGAGCTTGTACTCGAGGCCGTTCGATGCGGTGTCGATCGTGCAATGCGTGGATTTGAACGGTGTGGCGGTCGCGGTGGTCATGGGTGGGGTTCCTGCTATCTGGTGGTTAGTGGCTGGTGGTTAGTTAGGTATCCGTGTCGTGTTTGCCGCCGCCGGGACGGCGGGGTATTCCGAGTCGGCGTCGAGGGGCAATCAATCCTTCGCTCCCGTTGCGAGCAGCAGGGCCGGGCCCGACGCGTCTTGCGCGGGTGGGAGTGTTCGGCAGCGGACGCGCTGCAGCCCGGCGTCCTCGAACATCCGCTGGATCGTCTCGGGCTCGAAGCCCATGTGGAGCTGGCCCATCTGCCGGCGGAAGGCGTCGCGGCTGTGCGCGAGCAGGTCGAGCACGACGACCTTCCCGCCGGGCTTCACCGCCCGCGCCATCTCCTTGATCGCCCCGGCCGGATCGTCCAGATACGTCAGCACCAGCACGCAAAGCGTCGCGTCGCACTCGTGGTCGGCGAGGGGGAGGTGGGCGAGGTCGCCCTTGCGCAGCTCGGTGTGCTTAGTGCCCTTGAGCCGGCGGCGCGCGGCCTTGAGCATCGCCGCGCTGTTGTCGACGCCGATGACCTTCGCGACGTAGCCCGCGAGGTCCGCCGCGAGCGCCCCGCTGCCGCAGCCCAGGTCGGCAACGGTCCAGTGGTCGGGCAGCAGCGCGAGCAGCGCGTCGCGGGTGAAGGCCTGGCCGTACAGCTCGTGGCGGAGGTCGTCCCACTGCGCCGCGGCGTCGGCGAAGAAGGCCGAGGCGTCCTGCGCGCGCGAGCGCAGCACGCGCTCAAGCCGGGCCTGGTCCTGCCCGAGCGCCGGCCAGCCCGCGGACTCCTCCCGCGCCAGCATCCAAAGCCCGCGCTGCGACGGGTCGAGCTCATCCAGCACGAGCTGGTAAAGGTTCGTCGTCCCCTGCCGCCGGCTGACGACCCACCCCTCGTCCGCGAGGATCTTCAGGTGGCGGGATACCGTCGACTGCGGGAGCTGCACGACCTCGCACAGGTCCGAGACGCCCAGCTCCTGCTCGGCGGTCAACGCGAGCAGACGCAGCCGGGTCGCGTCGGCCAGGGAGGCCATCCACTTCAGCAGGCGGTCGGGTTGGGTGGCGGTCGGGGGCATTTTGATTCATCCGTTCATCCGGATGTACGAGTAGTATAGCCGACGCCGGACGCCCGCGGCAGCGCCACCATGGATTTCTTGAACCCAGGGTGCCATCCAAGCACTTCATGCTTGCCCGGAGGCGCGGGCGACGGATACAATCGCCTTTCTCGCGGAGACTTATGACATACCTGCCCCGCTTGATCCCGCTGCTCGTGCTGGCCCTGGCCCTGCTGGGGGCCGGCTGCGCGATGGAGACCCGGGTGGTGAGCAACACCTGGGCGGACAACTTCGGCGACATCGCCGACCCCAAGCCGGTGGACCAGCCGGACCTGGACCCGACCGACCCGCGGGTGCGTTCGCCGCAGGGGTACGCGGTCGAACTGACACGATTTACCGGCGCGGACGCGACGGGCAACGCGGTCGCGCTGACGTCGCGCCTGCGCGAGCAGGCCGGGCTGGCCGACCTGTGGTACACCGAGGGGAGCGTGGCGAGCACGGTGTACGCTGGCCGCTTCCGCGACCCGCGCGACGAGCGCGCCCAGGCGATGCTCCGGCACGTGCGCGCGGCGCAGCTCGATGGCGGCCGACCCTTCGCGCAGGCCAAGCTCGTCCCGCTCTCGGGCGCGGGCACCGGCGAGGCGGTCTACAACGAGCTGGACCTGCGCAACTACCGCGGGTCGATCACCCTGCAGATCGGCTTCTACGACGTGAACTACGGCCCGAACTTCCGCGCCGCCGCCGAGCAGGCCGTCGCCACGCTCCGCGCCGACGGCGAAGAGGCCTACTTCTACCACGGGCCCAACCGATCGCTGATCACCGTCGGGCTGTTCACCCGCGCCGAGGCCCTCGTGCCCAACGGGCAGACCGAGATGTACAGCCCCGCCGTAAAACGCCTGCAGGAACGCTTCCCCTACAACGCGATGAACGGGCTCACGTTCGAACGCCGCGAGAACGGCGTCGGCGGGGTGCAGGAGTCGTTCCTCGTGCCCGTCCGCTGAAGCGCGGTCAGCCCGCGGCCCGGGCATCGGCCCGGCCCGCTTCGAGGTTGGCTGATAACACCTCAACCAACACGCGCTTCACCTCTGGCATCGGGGGGCACGCGTCGCCCAGCAATTGCCGCAGGCTCGTCACCGGCCGGCCATGCAAGCCGCAGGGGACGATGAGCCCGAAGTGGTCCAGGTCGGTCGTCACGTTCAGCGCGAGCCCGTGCAGCGTCGTGTTCTTCCGGATCCGCACGCCCATCGCGCAGAGCTTGGCGGTGCCCGGAGCAGCACCGATCCCTGTCGCATCGGGTGCTTTCACCCACACCCCCGTCGCGCCCGGCTCGCGGTGCGCGTCGATCCCGAACCGCGCGGTGGTGTCGATGACCGTCTGCTCCAGCAGCCGCATGTACCGGCTGAGGTTGAGCCCGAAGTCGGCGAGCCTGAGGATCGGGTACACGACCAGCTGGCCCGGGCCATGGTAGGTGATGTCGCCGCCGCGGTCGGTCTCGTGGGTGGTGACGCCGGCGGCGTCGAGCTGCGCGGGCGTCGCGACCAGGTGCTCGCCGATCGCTTTCCGCCGGGTGAGCGTGATGACCGGGTCGTGCTCGACCAGCAGCACGGTCGGCGGGGCGGCTCCGTCGATGACGGCCTGGTTGAGGTCCCGCTGGCGCTGCAACGCCGGGCCGTAGCCCAGCCGGCCGAGGTCCTGGATCGTGAGCGGGTCGTGCGGGCTAGCCATAACAGGGGAGGGCCGGAACGGGGCAAACGGACGATGATTACCGTATGATATGCGGCTCGGAATCCCCCGCCCCATGCCCACGATCCACCCCTCCGCCATCGTCGATGAACGGGCCACCCTCGCCGAGGACGTGGTCGTCGGCCCCAACTGCATCATCGAGGGCGCGGTCACCATCGGGGCCGGCACCCGGCTGATCGCCCAGTGCTACCTCAAGGGCCCGATGGCCGTCGGCGAAAACAACACGCTCTACCCGTTCGTCACCCTCGGGCTCGAGGCCCAGGACTGGAAGGCCGACCCCAAACGCGACGGCCCGGGCACACGCATCGGCGACGGCAACGTCTTCCGCGAGTCCGTCTCCATCCACCGTGCCTCCAAGGACGAGCACCCGACCACCATCGGCAACAAGAACTACTTCATGTCCTGCAGCCACGTCGCCCACGACTGCGTGATCGGCAGCGACTGCATGTTCGCCAACTCCGCCCTGCTCGGCGGGCACTGCGAGGTCGGCGACCGCGTCATCCTCGGCGGCAACTGCGGGGTCCAGCAGTTCTGCCGTATCGGCCGGCTCTCCATGGTCGGCGGCGCCGAGGGCATGACCATGGACCTGCCCCCCTTCTGCATGATCCACCACACCAAGCAGGTGTCCGCCCTGAACCTCATTGGCCTCCGCCGGGCCGGGCTGCGGCCGCACATCGCCGCGCTCCGCGAGGCCTTCGACCTCTACTACCGGCGCGGCATCCCCGGCGGCAAGGCCCTGGACATGATCGACGGCATGACCATCGGCGAGGACCCCTGCGTCCGCGAGTTCGTCGGCTTCATCCGGGACAGCAAACGCGGCGTCACCGGCTACGGCGAGTCCTTCAAGCACCGCCCCTGGCTCAAGCCCGAGTTCTACCAGCAGCAGGCCAACGGCGGGGAGTGACGCTTTGCGCACGACGCGCAGCGTCCGGCACCTAAAGCGGTCAAGGTGAAACGCGCTGGACGCTGCGCGTCACACGCTAAACCACAACGTCACTCAAACGACAGCGCCTCGGTCCAGGCGCGGATGGCCTCGGCGTTCTCGCGTAAGGCGTCGGCCTCGCCGGTGATCTTGAGGGTCCACGTCTCGCTCTGCGGGGTGGGGTTCGCGCCGCGCGGTGCCCAGACGCCGATCATCGGGCTGCCCGTGCCGTTGAGCAGCGGCATCCAGGTCGCCTCCGCGTCGCCGAGCGTGATCGCCTCGAAGCCCGCGCGGACCTGCTGCATCGCCACGGCGTCGGCGGGGTTGTAGCCGGCCTGCCCCAGCCAGCGCGTCAGGTTGGACTCGAGCGTGCCCACGCCGCCGGGCCACTTCGCGACCGCGATCTCCACGCCGTCGCCCGCCATCAGCGTCAGCACCCGCATCTGCCTCGGCTCGCCCACCGACCAGCCGGCGGGCACGGTGTAGACCAGCCCCTCGGCGGTGTGCGTCTCCGCGGCCGGTTCACCGTCCGGCGACGCGTCTCCACCGAGGCCGGGCCCCGGTGTGTCGGGGGTCTGCGCACGGTCCACAGGCGGCTGGCCCGCGGGCAGATCGCTTTCGTTGGCCGTGTTGTCGCCGCAACCGACGAGGGCGAGCGCAGCGACGAGGATCACGGGGGTCGTGGTCTTGAGCATGGCAGTCCGCTCCCTTTTTAGCCGCCGCGTCACACGCGGCGGGCATTTTTAGTCTTGGCGTGACCCCGCCGCGTGTGACGCGGCGGCTAAACCAGGGGGTTTCCTCGGTGGTCAAAGCGTACCCGCTCGCCGCAGAGCTGGCACCTGGCGGTACACATCGCGGTCCCCTCGGCCGTGACCCGCGTCAACGCGCCTTGCCGGAACCCCAGCCCGCCACAGACCGGGCACCGCGCGTCGCGCACCGCGGCACGGGCCTTGGCAGGTCGCGCGGCGCGTGCCAGCACAACACCCAGGAGAACCAGCACGGCGATCGAGAATCCAACAGCCCAGAGCACACGGCACTCCCTGCCGAGCGGCTACACCTTCAACGCCGGGTCGTAGTCCAGCGCCTGCGCGTACCGCTCGCGGATCGGCGCGACGACCTCGGCGAGGAATGCGTCGACCTGCTCGGGGGCTCGGCCGACGTACCGGCTCGGGTCCAGCACGTCGTCGAGGTCGACGCCCATGAAGGCGTCCTCGCCACGCAGGCGGGCGAGCAGGTCGTTGTCCGCGCCCTCGGACTTCACGCTGTGCGCCGCGGCCATGCTGTGGGTGCGGATCACTTCGTGCAGTTCCTGCCGGTCGCCGCCGCCCTTGACCGCGGCCATGAGGATGTTCTCCGTCGCCATGAACGGCAGTTCTTTGGCGAGGTTCGCGGCGACGGTGTTCTCGTAGACGATGAGCCCGCCGGCGACGTTGATGGCGATGTCCAGCACACCGTCGAGCGCGAGGAACGGCTCGGGCAGCGTCAGCCGGCGGCAGGACGAATCGTCGAGCGTGCGTTCCATCCACTGCTCGGCCGCGGTAGTAAAGGGGGCCTGTGTCAGCGAGATAACAAACCGCGCGAGCCCGCACATGCGTTCGCTGCGCATCGGGTTGCGCTTGTACGCCATGGCCGAGCTGCCGATCTGGTCTTTCTCGAACGGCTCCTCGACCTCCTTGCGGTTGGCGAGCAGGCGGAGGTCGGTCGCCATCTTCATCAGCGCGGCGGCGGCGGTCGAGAGCGTCGCGCCGACCATCGCGTCCAGCAGCCGGGGGTACGTCTGGCCCGTGACCGGGAAGCGTCGGTCCGCGGGCCAGCCCATCTTCTCGGTCACGCGTTGGTCGAGCTGCTCGACTTTTCCGTGCGGGTCCGGGTCGCCGTCGAACAGGGCGAGGAACGAGGCCTGCGTGCCGGTCGTGCCCTTGACGCCGCGGAAGCGGAGCGTGTCGAGGCGGTGCTCGACCTCGGCCAGCGCGAGGGCGAGATCCTGCATCCACAGCGTCGCCCGCTTGCCCACGGTCGTCGGCTGGGCGGGCTGGTAGTGCGTGAAGCCCAGCGTCGGCAGCGCGCGGTGCTCGGCCGCGAACGCGCCCAGCCGGTCGATCACGATAGCGAGCTTCTCGGCGACGCAGGACAGCCCGTCGCGGAGCTGGATCAGCTCGGTGTTGCAGACGACGAACTGGCTGGTCGCGCCCAGGTGGATGATCGGCCGGGCCTGCGGCGCGACATCGCCCAGCGCGTGGACATGGGCCATCACGTCGTGGCGGAGCTTCTTCTCGTACCGCGCGGCGTTGTCATAATCGATGTCGTCGAGGTGGGCCCGCAGTGCGTCGACCTGCTCATGCGTCACGCCCAGGCCCAGCTCCATCTCGCTCTCGGCCAAGGCGAGCCAGAGCTTCCGCCAGGTCGTGAACTTGGTGCGGGGGGACCAGATGCGCTGCATCCGGGGCGAGGCGTTGCGGGAAGCGAGCGGGGAGACGTAGGTGGTGTCGTCGGCCATCGTGTCGGGCGTGGGCTGGGGGGTGCAAACGGGTCATGGTACACTTGGTCCCACCCCCCCGCCGGGCGGGCCCGGCGCTGCGCGTCGGCGTGAATCGGCGGGGACGGTGAACCCGTCGTGGACGGCGGGCGCTAGGAGTCGTGTGCCCCGTGTTGTGTAGCGGGGCCGGTCAAGAGTCTCCGCCGGGCCAGGGAAGGCCGAGGCAAGGGGTGCGTGCCCGATGGACCCAATCACCGATGCCACGCTGATCGAGCAGATCCAGCAGGGCGATCGGTCCGCGCTGGGCACGCTGCTCCAGCGGCATCAGCAGCGGCTCTACAACGTCGCCCTGCGGATGGTCAGCAACCGCGACGACGCGGCCGAGGTCACGCAGGATGCGATGCTCAAGGTCTGCGAGCACATCGACGGCTTCCGTAGCGATGCGCAGGTCACCACGTGGATGACGCGGATCGTCATGAACCTGAGCATCTCGCTGCTCCGCAAACGTAAAGTCCGTAACCACATCAGCTTAGAATCCACCGGCCCGTCCGCCAACGGCGAGGACCAGGCGACCTCGCTCCGGCAATTCCTCGCCGATCCGGGGGAACCCGGGCCCGGGGATCGCGTCGAAACCGGTGAGATGCTCGAGTTCCTCAAACAAGCGATCGCCCGGCTGGACGACGACTTCCGCGCTGTCCTCGTGCTCCGCGACATCGAGCAGATGGACTACCAGCAGATCGCCGAGGTCCTGGAGCTGAAGGTCGGCACCGTCAAGAGCCGGCTGTTCCGGGCCCGGCTGGCGCTGCGGCAGGAGGTCCAGAAACTCGACCACACCCGTGGCAAACCCGCCGAGGCCTGACCGATACGACCTGAAGCCCCCCGCCGCGCAACCTGGCGGCCGACCCCGAAGAATCGAACGCACGATGACCGACCGATACGACCACGACCTGCTGCTGGACTACCTCGAGGGCGACCTCGACGCGGACCGACGCGCGCAGGTGGAGCAGGTGCTCGCCGAGGACCCGCAGCTCGCCGCGTTGATGAAGGGGCTTGAGAGCGACCGCGCGATGCTGCGGGCGCTCCCGGCCGAGCAGGCCCCCGATGACCTCAGCCACGACCTGGTGCAGGGGCTGGAGCGGCGGATGCTGCTGGACGCGCCACAGGTGGACGCGGGCAGCCCGATCCCGATCCAGCGCGGCGCGGGCCTGGCGCCGACCGCGGCGGGCTTCCCCTGGAGCCGGGCCATCGGCGTGGGCAGTCTCGCGGCGGCGGTCGCGCTCGCGACCGGGCTGGTCTTCTACGTCAACAACAGCGGCTCGCTGCCCCGCACCGCGCTGGACCTCTCGCAATCCCCCGCGCCCACCCAGCCGGGCGGCACGGCCGACGAATCCAACGCCGCGGCGGGCCTGCGCAGCGGCAGCGCCGACGCCGACGGCGTCAGCACGAACCGCGGCAACCTGGGCGGTGCCGCGGCCGCCCGCAGCGCCAACGGCATCACGAACACCGACCCGCCACCGCGGGTCGCCGACAGCAACGCCGACCCCCGCAGCCGGGTCGAACGCGCCCGGGATGCGTTGCTCGGCGGCGCGAACCCCCTGCCGCCCAACCCCGACTCCCCCGCCGCGCTGGCGCGCGATACCGCGCCCCCCGCCGACCCCGCGCTAGCCGGCGAAGAGTGGCCGCTGGGCCAGACGCTGCTCGCTTTCGCCGCGCTCTCGCCCAACCAGGCGCTGAGGGTCGAGTCCGACAACCCCGACGAGACCCGCCGACAGATCCTCGACTGGTGCATCGACAACAGCATCCCCGTCGTCGAGCAGCAGTTCGCCCAGGGCACCGCCTACGGGGACAGCAACACCGACGAGCCCTACGCGCTGCTCATCGATGAAGACCAGCTCGACGCGCTGGTGACGCGCATGAACCAGGCCGAGCTCGCCCCCGCCCGCCGGCAGCGCGCGGCAATCGACACGCCGGTCAACGCCTACAACGAGCAGCAGCGCAACAACGTGCTTAACCAGGCACCGGCCGACGCGGACGATGCCGGCGCTGCTCAGGCGGCGCTGGTCGACAACGAGCTGCCTCAGGTCGTCGGGCTGAAGGTGCCCGAGGACCTGGGCGACGAAGCGCTGACGCAGCAGAACCTGGCCAACACGTTCGCGTACTCGAACAACGAGGACCTGGCGCGCACCGCGCAGCGCAACGCCGAGGTGCTCCGCAACCAGCGCCGCGACGATCCGGGCGTCAGCATGGCCGAAGCCGGAGAAACACCCGCGGACCCGGGGGGCGAGGCGTTCCTGGACGCCCAGCAGGAGCAGGGGCCCGGCGGCCGGTTCGCGGACGACAACGCCCCCGGACGGGCCGGCGGGCTCGACGGCGGACGCGGTGGCAGCCGCGCCGCACCCAGCCGGGGCGCGTCACGGGCCGGGGACAGCGCCGACGACGACAAGCCGGCGGACACCGAAGGCCAGGCACTCACCGAACCCGAGGGCGACGCCGCCGCGGAAGAATCCGAGGCGCAGCGCGGCGGCCGGAGTGGTGCAGCGCCCGCGGAAGACCTCGAACTACTGGAGGCCGCAGAGTCTGCGGACGAGGCGGACGAGGCGGAAGCGGAGGACCCGGCCAACGAGCGCGAAACACGTACGCCCGCGCCGCGCGGCAACTGGCTGATGCCCCAGGTCCCGCTCGCACCAACCACGCCGCTCTGGACCGACCCGCCCGCCGCCCGGCTGGTGCCGATCGTCATCATCCCCCAGGCGGCGCAGGACCCGGACCCCGCACCGGCGGACGGTCCCGCCGCGCCGGGCACCGCCGAGCCCGAAGCGGACGAAGACGCCGACAGCGCACCCGCTGACGCATCCCCCCCTGCCGAGCCCGCGCCGGACCCCGACGCCGACGAATAGCCCGTGGGCTAGCGCCCGTCATCTTCCTCGGCCCGCACCTGCATGTCGCCCCCGCCGCCGCGGTGGCTGGTCCAGACCAGCCGGCCGTCGTGCGTGAACGCGATGCGCACCATGCCCACCGCGTCCGTCGCCAGCCGGGACACGCCCTGCTCTTGCAGGTACCCCGCCCAGCGGTCGCGCTCCGGCCGACGCGGCCCCGACGACTGCAGCACCAGCCGGGGCGATACCGCCTCGAACCACGCGGGCGATGGGTCGACCCAGCTCCCGTGGTGGGCCAGGTCGGTCACGTCCGCGCGGAGGTCGGCCCCCTGGGCCAGCAGCGCATCGATCGCCTCGCCCTGGATGTCGCCGTTGAGCAGCATGCGCATCCCCGCCGCCTCGGCACGCAGGACCAGCGAGTGGTTGTTGTTGCGGTCGGACTCGAACCCCGGCTCGGGCCAGAGCACATCCAGCCGCGCCTCGCCAAACGGTTCCGACCATCCCGCCCCGACGATCATCGGCTCGATCCCGCGCTCGCGCAGCGACCGCAGCAGGTAGCCCGCCGAGCCCGAGGGGACCTGCTCCGCCTCGCGGATCACCTCGGCCGAGACCAGCACCCGCCCGACCTCGACCGCGTCGATCACGTCCAGCACGCCGGCGAAGTGGTCCAGGTCCGGGTGCGAGAGCATGACGAACGACAGCCGGTGCACGCCCAGTTCCTGCAGGGCCGGCACGATGCTGCGCTCCCCGATCCGCAGGAACTCCTGCGAGCCGCAGTCGTACATCGCCGCCTCCCCGCCGCTGCGGAGCAGGTAGCACGACCCGTCGCCGACGCCGAACATCACCACCTCCATCGCCGGCGGTCGCTCGGTGAACGCCGGCCCGTCGTGCGACCGCTGCTCCAGCACCGCCCAGCCCACCACCAGCACCACCGCGACCAGCCCGGCAGCGCGTCGCTGACCAAACCCGCCCGCCATCCACGCGACCACGACCGCGAGCGCCGCGGCGGTCCACGCGATCGACGGCTGGTTCATCAATGGCACGCTCGCCGCGGGCATCCGGCGGGACTGGTCGACCAGCGCGACCAGGGAGTCCGCCAGCCAGGCCGTCGGCAGCGCGAGCAGCGACGACGCGCTGGGCACCAGCAGCCCCAGTAGGATCTTCAGGTAGCCCACGCCCAGCAGCGCCGTCAGCACCGGCAGCGCGAACATCGACAGCAGCGCCGCCAGCGGGCTCAGCAGCTTGAAGTGGTACATCACCAGCGGCACCGCAACGAGGAAGGCCACCACGCTGACCGACACGAAATCGACGAACCACCGCCAGCCCTGCTGCGCCGCGGTCGGGTGGTAGAGCTGGACCGTCGGCTCGGGCCACATCCGCAGCGAGACCGGCCGGGCAAACAGCAGCAGCCCGCCGACCGCGCCGAAGCTGAGCTGGAACCCCGCGGTGAACAGGTCCTGGGGCTTCCAGACCAGCACGATCAGCGCCGCCCCGGCGAGCATCTCCACCCCCCGCAGCCGCCGGCCAAACCCGTAGCCCACGCAGAAGACCCCGGCCATGATCGCGGCCCGCACGATCGGCGTCCGCCACGGCACGACCAGCAGGAACAGCACCAGCACGGCCATCACGAGCCACGCCACCGCCGTCGGCCGACCGATCAGCAGCCGGCCCAGCCCCCAGACCAGCAGCAGCAGGATGCCCAGGTGCGCGCCGCTGATCGACAGCACGTGCGCGAGCCCGACCGCACGGAACGCATCGCTCAACTCGTCGATGTCGCCGGTGCGTCGGCCCAGCAGCAGCGCCTCGAGCAGGCCGGTCTGCTGCGGGTTGTGCGGCAGCCCGCGGCGCAGCGAGTGCGCCGCCTCGTCGCCCAGCCAACGCCGCAGCCCGGTGAACGTGTACCGCGGCGGCGGGCCAAGCGGACGCCAGTTGCCGCGGCGCATCAGCGTCATCCGGCCGAGCACGCCCTCGCGCTTGAGGTACGCGGCGTAGTCGAACTCGCCGGGGTTCTGCGTCGGACCGATCGTGCTCAGCCAGCCGACGGCCTCGATATCCTGTCCCAGCTCCGGCCGGTGGTCATGCTGCTTGATGCGTACGAGGATCGTGCCGGTGCATTGCTCCCAGCCCGTGCCGGCGTCGATGCGCTCCAGGTCCAGCTCGAACAGCGTGCCGGGGTCGCGGTAGTTGAACGCACCAAACGGCCCCTGCTCGGGCACGACATCGCGTGGCGGGCTGGCGATCCGGCCGGCGACCCTTACGATCGCGCCCTCGTCGTGGATGTAGCGCGCGGCGGTGTGCGCATCGGTGTAGTCGCGTTGGACGATCAGCCACGACGCCGCGACGCACCCCAGCGCCGCCAGCGCGGCCGCATGGACCAGCCGACGACGCGCCGACGACCGGCGGTACGTTTCCCCGCGGCACACCAGCACCGCGCTCGCCACACAGAGCAGACACCCCGCAACGAGCCACAGCCAGAGCACCCCGACCCACGCGCCCGCGACGATGCCCGCCGACCACGCCAGCGCGAGCCGGACCAGCAGCAGCCCCCAGCCGCCCCCGGCATCATCGGCCCCCGGACTCTCGGCGATGACCCGCACGCCAGAAGTCTACGGCATCCCCCGCGGCGGCGGGACCTGCAGCCGGCGATCACACGGCCCTACAATCCATACATGCCCCGACCCGACCCGGGCCGACAACTCGGCGGACTGATGCTCACCGCGCGGCTGCTGGTCGATGGGCTGTACGCCGGCCGGCACGCCTCGCCCCTGCGTGGCGCGGGCATCGAGTTCCACGACTACCGGCCGTACACGCCCGGCGACGACCCGCGCGGCGTGGACTGGAAGCTGTACGGCCGGACCGACCGGTACTACCTCAAACGCTACCGCCGTGAGACGGACCTGAACCTGCACTTGGCGGTCGATACCTCGGCATCGATGGCGTTCGCCGGCCTGCCCCGGCGGCGCGGCGGGCCGGCCGGCCGGAGCAAGCTGGCGGTGGCGCGGGAACTGGCCGCCGCGCTCGCGGCGCTCGCGCTACGGCAGGGCGACCGCGCGGGGCTGTCGCTGCTCGACCACGGGCTGCGGCACCACACCCCACCGACCGGGTCGTTCCGCCGGCTGCAGGCGATGACCGCGACGCTCGAACTGGCCGAGGCGGGCTACGGGCCGGGCGACCTCGGCGGTGCGCTGCAGCGACTAGGCGGGCTGATCACCCGCCGGGGCGTCGTCGTCCTCATCGCCGACCTGCTCGACGATCCCGCGCCGCTGCTCTCGGGGATCGACCGGCTGCGCCATGGCGGGTCGGAGGTCGCCGTCTTCCAGGTGCTCACGCCCGACGAGCTACGCCTGAGCGCGCCCGACGGCAGCGGTTTCCTGCTCACCGACCCGGAGTCCGCCGGCTCGGTGCGGACCCGGCCCCGCGCGGTCGCGCAGCGCTACGCCCGCCTGATCGACGCGCACAACGACGCGATCCGCCGGGCCCTCGCGGCGCGCGACACGGACTACACGCTCGTCCGCACCGACCGCCCGCTGCACGAGACGCTGCGGCGCTACCTGCTCGTCCGCGCACAGCGCAGCCGTGGGGCGGTCTAATCGGCACCACCCAATGGTGGCAACTGTCGTTGTGCTAGGTCAGTTCAGCGGCAGGTCGTTGATCCCCAGGCGGGTCCGGCCGTAGTACTTCATGACCCGTTCCAGCGAGGCGCCGTAGCGTTCCTCAAACGCCTCCTCGACCGTCATGCCTTCCTTGATCCCGCGGATCATGTCGACGTACCCCCGTCGGTTCTCGTCGATCATCATGTCGGTCACATCGTAGGCGATGCCGTAGTGCGGGCCGATGATGTTGCGTGCGGTCAGGAAGTTGTCCAGCCGGCCCCGGCTGCGGAGATAGCGGTGCGCGCTGTCGAGCCGTGCCTCGGCGTTGCCGTTGTTCAGCAGCACCTCGACGAGGTACTCCGCCAGCCCCTCATGCAGCCAGTTAGGCACGCTGAACTGGCTGATGTACCGGAAGAGGAACGCGTGCGACGCCTCGTGGACCAGGACGGTCGCCAGGTAGTCCTCGTCGCGGTGCTTGTACATGATGATGTAGATGTCTCCGCCGTCCCGCAGCGCGCAGTACCCGCCGGACCCCTGGGCGTTGAACCCGAAGACCTGGGCGGAGAAGCGGTAGTAGTCCTCCACATCGTTGAACAGGACGAACACGCACTTGCCTTGCCAGAGGTTGGTGTCTTCGTCCAGGTCGAAGATGCCGCACATCCGCGCGTACAGACGGTCCAGCACGGACACCCAGTTGCGGGCCTCGTTCCGCGGCAGGTCGGTGAACACGATGAAGCGCTCGGTCTGCGTGTTGCCCATCGGCATACGCAGGGCCTCGAGGCTCTCGCGCATCCCGCTCTCGAGCCGCTCGACCGCCGCGGCCTGTTCCTCGTCGGTCAGCACCGGCCAGGGGCGCGGGTTCTCGAACTCCGCCTGGTTCGGCCCGCCGCCCTGTGCCTGCCCGCCCTCGGCACCGTCGCCCCCCTCAGCACCGCCCGATGACGCGGGACGTCCGCCGCGTTCGACCAGCGCCTGCGCCTCGGCCTGCCGGTCGGTCCCCTCGGGGTCCATCCGCTCCAGCCGACGCAGCACCCGTTCGGCCGGTGCCTTGCCGTCCTCCAGCGGCGCGAGGATCGTCACCAGCCGGTACCACGCCTCGACATCGCGCGACTCGATCAGCCGGGGGTAGAACCGCTCGATGTCCTCGGCCTCGAAGTCGGCCCAGGCGATGGTCTGCTCCGCGTCGTCGCCGTCGGTGTAGGTCAGCGCTGCGGTGGTGTACGACACAACGGTGCCGGTGATGCGCTGCTCGTCGCGGGTCTCCATGTTCAGGCGGGCGTTGTCGCGGGCCGGCTCGAACGGGCCGGCGACTTCCACCTCGGCTTCCGCGTCTTCTCCGCCTTCGTCCTCGGCGCTGCCGGGCGGGGTGCCGGTCTCCGGCGACTCGGCGGCGGGCTCGTCCTCGGCCAGCACCGGCCGGGCCGTCAGCATCGACTGCACCAGCAGCACACCCGCCGCCAGGGCGAGGATCGCCAGCCATGTCGGTCGTACCAACCGCGAATCGTTTTGGTCTTGCATGTGGCCTCGCCGGAACAGGGGTGGGGTGGACCCTAAGGATAGGCGCTCGCCAAAGGCAATTCAATCATGTTGCCAAGACAAGCCCTCGCCTCACCGGAACGACGCGAACAGCGGCGTGACGTTTCCGCGGGGTGCCCCGGTCAGGCGTGCCCGGTTACCCGTGACGCCGCGCCGTGGTACAGCATCGGCAGCAGGTCGGCGGGCATCGACGCGCCGCGCAGGCCGGCCGTGGACTTGGGGTCCACCGACGGGTCGACCTGGTGCAGGTCCGGATCGACGATCGGGCTCGGGCCGGCGTAATCCGTTTCGATCACGGTGCGCAGCGCCCAGAACCGCGAGGCGTAGAGGTCGTACCCCCCGCCGGTCTCGGGGCCGCCGGCCTCGGGCGGTGTGAGGTTGTCGTCGTTGGCGACGATGTCCGTGCCGAACAGCACCCGGCCGGGGTGGGCCTCGACAAACTGCACGAACCGCTTGGGGTGCCGGCTCAACTCGCGGACCTGCCACTTGGTCGCCGAGGTATCGACAACGTAGTTGGGGTGGCGTTCGAGGAAAGCGTGAAGCCAGTCGAGGTCCTCGGGGTTGCCGCCCATGTGCGCGCCGATCCACGTCACGTCGCCGTACCGGTCGAGGAGTTTTTCGAGCGGCTTGAACTGGTCGGGCTTCGTGCCATACCTGCCCGCGTCGGCGTAGGCGGTCTGGAACCAGGTGTCCGGGTCGCCGACGTGGGTCATGAACACGCGGTAGCCGGTCTCGTACGCGATGCGGATGCCCTCGAGCCGGTTGGGCGAGTCCAGCAGCAGCGCGTCCCCGGCGAAGTCGCGCGCCCGCGGCGCGGCCCACAGCTTCATGATCCGTGAGCCCATCTCTTCGTAGAACGAGACGAGGTCCTTGTGCCACTGGGTCGTGAACGTGTCCGGGTCGTCGCGCTTGGCGTAGTCGGGTACGGCGATGTAGTGCAGCCGGTCGCGCAAAGCGGGTTCGAGCTCGGCGGTGTTGCGTCGGGCGTTGTCCAGACCCGTCATCGTCCACGCGTGCCCGACGCCGTAGTCGTCCGCGGCCTGGAAGTACAGACGGGCCGCCGCGGGCGAGCTGATGTGGGTGTGGATATCGGTGATCGGCCCGTCGTACCCGAAGCAGGCCGACTCCCGCTTGAAGTCCAGCCCCAGCCGGTTCGCGTCATTCACCGGCCGCGAACCGGCTGTGGACGCGGGACGCAGCGCATCGGTCGAAGAAGACGGGGGCATCGGCGGGCTCCGGTAACTCGGTCGCGGGCTCTCAAGTGTAGCCCCGCCGACCGGCTCGGGCCGACGACGGGCTATGATGGCCCTCCCATCCGCCGTGCACCGGCCGGCTGTTCACGCTCCACCCACCCATTGACGCACGTGACCCCCGAAGACGACTTCGATTTCGACGACTGGCCCGACGCCCCCGCGCCCGGCACCACGCCGCGCACCGCCCAGGCCGATACCTCCGCCGACCCGGCCGACGGGGACGACCCGCTGGCCGACCTGCCCGAGGCGGTCGAAGTCACCCCCCCGCCGGTCAACCGCCACTACTTCGAGCTGCCCAAGCAGGGCGTCTCCGACAGCGTGTTCCCCTACGGCGTCCGGGCCGGGTTCTGCTACGCGACCGGCAGGTTCGTCGGCCTGCCGAAAGCCGACGAGCCCCAGCCGCCCCGGCCCAGGCTCGTCGCCGGCCCGCCGAAGTTCGACCTCATCGCGCTCGACCTCGACGGTACGCTGATGCGCTCGGACAAAAAAGTCGCCATGTACGACGTCAACGCCATCAAACGCGCCCTCCGACGCGGCGTCAAGGTCGTCATCGCCACCGCCCGCCCGCCCCGCTCGGCCCGCGAGATCCATGAGCAGCTCGGGCTCGACACCCCCCTCATCAACTACAACGGCGCGCTCATCCACGACCGCGCCACCCGCACCCACCTCGCACACCACCCCCTCGCCGCCGACACCGCTCGCGCCATGGTCGAGCTCGCCCGCTCGCTGGACCCCGGCGTCGTCGTCACCCTCGAACGGCTAGACACCTGCTACACCGACCACGACGACCCCAACCTCCAGACCGAGACCGCCAAGAAGTTCCGGCCCGACTACATCGGCCCGCTCGACGAGCCCCTCCAAGAAGACGTGACCAAGCTGATGTTCCTCGCGCCCGGCGACCGGCTCAAGCCGATCCGCGCCGCGATCACAGAGGTGTTCACCGGCCGGGCCGCCTTCGCCGAGAGCGACGAGCACATCATGCAGATCGTGCACCCGGCGGTGGGCAAGGGCGCGGCGCTCGCGTGGGTCGCCGAGCGTCTGGGCATCCCCGCCGAGCGATGCCTGGCCATCGGTGACGCGCCCAACGACGCCGACATGCTCCGCTGGGCCGGCCAGGGATGCGCCGTCGCCAACGCCTTCGGCAGCGCCCGCGATGCCGCCGACATCATCCTCCTCGAAGGCAACGACAACGAGGCCGTCGGCCACGCGATCGAGGATTTTGTGCTCTAAAAACCGCCACGGCTCCCTGATCGGAAACGCGCGGCGGCGGAGGAGAAAAACAAGGTTGTTTTTTAGCCGCCGCGTCACACGCGGCGGGAGCTGTGCGGGCCAGGCGGGCTACCGCCGCGTGTGACGCGGCGGCTGTTCACAAGCGTTCAGATGAGCGTGCCGGGCATCGCCTTACTGCACCTGGATCTTGCGTGGCTTGACCTCGTCACGCTTCGCGAGCTTCAGCGTCAGGATGCCGTCCGCCAGCTTCGCGTCCACGTTGGTCGGGTCGACCGAGCTGGGCAGCGTGAACTTGCGCGCGACACGGAGGTACCGGCGTTCGTTCACGTGCGTCGTGCCTTCCTTGCGCTCCTGCGGCTTGCGCTCGGCGTGGATCGACAGGACGCCCTGCTCGATGTTGATGTCGATCTCGTCTTTCGAGAAGCCGGGCAGCTCGGCCTCGACGGTCAGCACGTCCTCGTCCTCGTGGATATCCACGGGGTACTGCGCGGTGAGGTCGCCGGTGTCGAACTTGAACCGTTGGCCGAGCGCCTGCTCGACGTCGCGGAACATGTCCAGCGGGTTGTCCCAGACTTTCTGAACGGTGCGGATCATGGTGTGTCTCCTTTATCAGTGGCGGGGCGGGCCCCGATCAAACCAGGTCGGCCAACCCCGGCCGACGTGCGGGAGACAGAGATACAACCCCCGTGCCAAACCATTCCACCGTACATGATTGAATAACAAGTGTTTACAACGATTCGGCCGAGACCTGCCGCTGCCGATCTGGCAGTTTCGCACGGCCGGGGGGTCAAGGCCGCAGCTTTCCAGAGGCCATGGTGCGCTGCCGGGCGGGCGGCGGCGGACGTGGAGGGTTGCCCCGTCCGACGCCCTGCCGCATCCGATACGATGCCGCCATGCCTGACCCCGCCCCCCCACGCCTGAAGACCCGCGCCGCAATCGTCGGCTGCACGGGGTACACCGGCTTCGTGCTCATCGACCTGCTGCTGCGGCACCCCTACGCCGAGCCGACCTACCTCGCCTCGCACCGGGACGAGCTGCCGGACCTGCGCGACGAGTTCCCGCCCCTGCTGGGCCGGCTGGACCCCGAGGTCGCCGTTGCCCGGCCGATCGACGCCGAGGCGATCGCACAGGAGGCCGACGTCGTCTTCCTCGGGCTCCCGCACAAGGCGGCGATGGCCTACGCCCCGACGCTGCTCGACGCGGGGCTGCGCGTCATCGACCTCAGCGCGGACTACCGCCTCACCTCTCAGGCGCTCTACGAGGAGGTCTACGCCGTCCCCCACGACGACCCCGCCAACCTGGCCGACGCGGTGTACGGCATCCCGGAGCTGTTCCGCAACGAGCTGCCCGGCGCGACCCTCGTCGCCAACCCCGGCTGCTACCCGACCGCCGCGGCCCTTGCCGTCGCCCCGCTGCTCAGCCACGCGCTGGTCAAGACCTCCCGCATCACCATCAACGCCAACTCCGGCGTCACCGGGGCCGGGCGCTCCCCTAAGCCCCACCTGCACTTCCCCGAGTTCAACCAGGACTACCGGGCCTACGGCACGATCGGCGGCCACCGCCACCAGCCCGAGATCGCCCAGACCCTCTCGCGCGTCGCGGGCAAGCCGATCGACCCGCTGTTCGTCCCGCACCTGCTGCCGGTCGACCGCGGCATCCTCGAGACGATCTACCTCGAGCCCGCGGACCCGGACGTGACGGAGGTCGAGCTGCTCGCCGCGTTCGATGACGCCTACGCCGACGAGCCGTTTGTGCGCGTGCGCGAGGACCTGCCGGGCATCAAGGACGTGGTGGGGACCAACTTCTGTGACCTGTCGGTCCGCCTGACCGAGCACGGGGACGAGAAGACGGTCGTGGTCTTCGCGGCCGAGGACAACATGATGAAGGGCGCATCGGGCCAGGCGATCCAGAACATGAACGCGGTGTTCGAACTGCCGGAGACGGCGGGGCTGCTGTAGCTCCGCTTTACGGGCTGTCGGTCGGTTGCTGGCGAAGTTCAAGTGCGTCGCGGATGGGCTGCGCCAGATCGTCGGGCAGCCCTCGGACCAGTGTTTCGGCCCTCGCGTCACGGCCGGTGTTGAACGCGGCCATCGCAGCGTAGGCGCGCTGCTGGTCGGTGAGCATGGCGTTGCGGGCGAGGAGCTGGTCGTAGAGCTTCCACGCGGCGCGGTCGTCGCCGGTGGCGAGTAGCGCATCCGCGAGCGCGGCGGCGGCCTGGTTGGACCCGGGGGCCAGCGCGTGGGCACGCTTCAGGTGGGACACCGCGGCGTCGGGCGCGCGTTGAAGCTGGGCCTGGCTCAGCCAATAGAGCGCGACCGGGTCCTCGTCGTCGGCCCGGACGTCCGCGTGCATGCGGGCCAGCTCGCTGGACCACGTGCGGTTGGCGCGGGCGGTCAAGCCCGCCAACCCCACCACGATCATCAGCGCCACCACCACGACGGCGTTCCGGTGCGCGGCGCTGCGATCCGTCAGCCGGGCCAGCACCAGACCCAGGAGCATCGCGCCGCCGACGGTCGTTGCGACCGTCAGCCGGTTCGCCGCGTACGCCCCCGTGGCCGTGAGCAGGTGCCCAACGATCAACAGGTGGGCGAGCACAAGGACCGCGGGGACCGCCATCGGCCGCTGCTTCCGGCAGAGCACCGCCACGCCGACGAACAGCGCCGCATAGACAAGGACACCCAACCCGCTCGCCAGCCGCCAGGCCCCGACCACCCCCGGCGGCGGCGTGTGGTTGTACGTCGTGCTTGGCCAGACGAACTGCTTGATGTACCAGGCCGCGACCGCGCAGGCGTCCGGCAGGCGCTCCACGAAGCCCATCCCGCGTAAAGGGTTGCCCGTGAGGTCGTCGGCCGCGGGGGTGTAGCCGGCGGGCACGCCGACCACGCCCAGCCGGGCGGCGGCGTACAGCGCGGCGGGGAGGAACAGCGTGAGGAAGAGGGCACGCTTGGGGCAGATGCCACGGGTGGTGCGGCAGGCGTTCGGCTGCTCAGAGGGGATTGGCACGCCCCCTGACGGTCGCGGCTCGGGGTTGGCTGTATCCACGCAGTGTGTTGAGCCGACCCACCCCTGCGCGAGCGCGCAGGGGAGCAGCGCCAGCCCGCTCTCTTTCGAGCCCAGCGCGAGCAGCGCGAACGCCGCCGCGCCCGCGATACGGGGCCAGGTCCAGCCGAGTTGTTGGGCACCGGCCTGCAGCGCGAGGAAGCCGACGATGCCGAGCACCGCGAGCAGGTCGGCCCGGCCGACGATGTGGTTGATCGCTTCGGTGTTCGCGGGGTGTGCCAGGACCAGCACCCCCGCCAGCAGCGCGGGCAGTGTGCCGGCGTACCGCCGAAGCCAGGACACCACGCCCAACGCGATCCCCGCGAGCAGCAGGAGGTTGACGACACGGAACCCGGCCGGGCTGCCGGGCGTGACGCGCTGGCTCAGCCAGTAGCTGAAGACTGTGACAGGCCGGTAGAGCTGGTCGTCCAGCGACGGCGAGCCCTCCCAGTAGTGGTGCGTCCACAGGCGCAGCACTCCGGCGGTGTCCTGCACGTCCGGGTGCTGGCCGATCGCGCTGTGGTCGTCGATGACAAACGGGTTGCCCAGCGCCAGCGCGTGCACCGCGAACGCTCCGGCGACGAACGCGAGGACGACGAGCAGCTTGCGCTGGGTCGGGCTGTGGCTTAGTCCGCTCATCCCGCTGTGACGGTGTCCTGTGCGGTGTGATCAGCCGCCGCGTCACACGCGGCGGGATGGAGTTTAGACAAGCGTACTCCCGCCGCGTGTGACGCGGCGGCTGAATCCTGGTGCGGGGTCATCGTGCTACTGCCCCATCATCTGTTCTTTCGCGTGGCTGCAGTACGCCCGACAGATCGCGTCGTCGGCGCACAGCGCGTGGCGGGCCTTGCAGACCTGTCGGCCGTGATAGATCAGCAGGTGCGAGAGCATGCACCAGTTCTTGCGGGGGAACAGGGCCATCAGGTCCCGCTCGATCTTCTTGGGGTCGTCGTGCTCGGTGAAGCCGAAGCGTCGTGAGAGCCGGCCGACGTGGGTGTCGACGACGACCCCGTGGTTGATGTTAAAGGCGTTGCCGAGCACGACGTTGGCGGTCTTGCGCGCCGCGCCGGGGAGCCGGGTCAGCTCCTCCATCGTCTGCGGCACTTCGCCGTCGAACTCCTCGACGAGCATGTTGGCCATGGCGTGGAGGTTCTTGGCCTTGTTCCGCCAGAAGTTGACTTTGCTGACGTGCTGCTCGATCACGGCCGGGTCCGCGTCCGCCATCTGTTGCGGCGTGGGCAGCGCGGCAAAGAGCCCGGGTGTGACCTTGTTGACCAGCGTATCGGTGCACTGGGCCGAGAGGATCGTGGCGACCAGCAGCTCGAAGGGGTTGCGGTGGATGAGTGCGCAGTGGGCGTCGGGGTAGCGCTGCTGCAGGCGTTTGTAGACCCGCGCGGCCCGGCGGCGCTCGGGCTCGGGGGCCTTCTCGATCGTCGGTTTCGCGGTCGGTCGTGGCGGAGGCATCGGCCGATTGTAGCGGCGGGGTCGGCGGACTAGCGGAGGGCGAGCGTCACCGCCGCGTCGTGCGCGAGCCGCTCGGCGCGGTTGAGCGCGCGGTCCAGCGTCGCCGCGGGCACGAACAGCCCGACACCGGGCAGCAGCACGCCGGGCGTCTCCCCGAGCGTGTCGCGGAACAGGTCCTCGCCGCCCTCGTGCTTGAGGTCGATCATCGGCAGCGACCGGCCGGACGCGAGCTGCACCTCGGAGGCGCCGGCCGACTTGTGCATCAGCGCCATCGCCGCGACGGGCTGTACCACGAGGCACGCGTGCACCGTCGGCCCCTCGGCACGCCGGTCCGCTTCGTGGCGGGCGCCGACCTGGAACGCGATCATGCAAGGCCGCCAGTACGCCGGCGGCACCGCGCGATGGGCACCCTCGCGGGTCGCGCCCACCATCTCGCCGTCCAGGTCGACCTCCCGCGGCTGGTGCGGCTGCAGGTTCGCCTTCCGCGTCCCCGGGCACGCGACCAGGTACCGCCGACGTGTCAGCTCGACACAGACCATCCCGTGATCGCCGGCCACAAGGCCCAGCGACCACAGCTCGTGCGATGCCCGGCAGACGGCCTGCCGAACCTGTTGATCATCCATGGGCCACGTACCTCAGTGCGAAAGGGCCACCCCGCCTGCCGGGCACCCGGCTACGACGGGTCCACCCCGTGGCGCGGCGCGGGCTGTGGGCACCAGGGCGAGAGCCCCAGCGCCAACGCGCCGCACAGCCATGCGATTGTAACGAAACGTTCCGACCGGCTGTGAAGCTGGTCAAACGCCGCCCGGCGGGTCATAAGTTCATCGCGGTCCGCCGACGTGTCGTACAGGCCCGGCCAGCGCTCGTTGATCTGCAGCGTAACGGTCGCGCCCGCACCCATCCAGCACACCGCCCCCGACAGCGCCACGACCCGCCACCAGCCGACCCGCCGGCTGCCGACCGTCGGCCGGTTCCACAGCACCAGCCCGCGCAAAACCAACGCCAGCACCGCCAGACCGAGGAGCACCAGCGCGGCGACCCCGCCGACGGCGAAGAGCTGCTGGCCCAGGTGCCCGGCCACGGCGTCGGCGTGATGGTCGGCAAACAGCGGGTCGCGGTACGGCTCGACCCCGGGCCGGGCCTGCATCGCCCGTGCCGAGCGGAACGCCAGGATCACCGCCAGGACCAGGCCCCCGGCCAGCCCGAGGAACACGCCCATCGCCAGCGTCCACCACGCGCTCAGGGCTTTGCTCACATGCTGGATCATCGTGCCGCTCCGGGGTGGGGGCGGCCATTGTAGGGGCTCGGCACAGCGGGATTAAAAAAGTGCGACCTGCCGGAGTGGGGGGAGGCCGGCAGGCCGCGAGGGGGATCACATGAACTACACAGATAGTACGAATGATGTAGGCCGAGGGGAAGGGCCAACAGCCTAAAATCGTTCTAAAAAAGAAGAATAGGGTCTTTGGCCTACCCCGCTTAGGGAGGGAAAAACACGCTTCATATGCCTGAAAGCCCGTTCAGGGGGTTCGAAATGCCGGCCCAGCCACGCGATTCCTCTGAGAACCTCCGGGTCAGGCCCCATCGGTGAGCCCGCGTAGCCGGCGGAGCGTGTCGAAGGCCTGCATCGGGGACAACGTGTCCAGGTCCAGGGCCTTCAACTCGGCGAGGGCGGGGTGGTCGACGTACTCGGTGAACAGCGAGAGCTGGGGCGGGGCCGGTGCGGCATGGGCGGGGCTCGGCGCGGGGGTGCCCGTGCCGGCGTGGTTGACCGCGAGCTCGGCGAGGAGCTGGTTGGCGCGTTCGACGACGGCCGGGGGGAGGCCGGCGATCTTGGCGACGTGGATGCCGTAGCTGCGGTCGGTCGCGCCCGGCGCGATGCGGTGGAGGAACACGATCTCGTCCTGCCACTCGCGCACGGTCACGCTGAGGTTCGTCACGCTCTCGTACCGGTCGGCGAGGGTCGTGATCTCGTGGTAGTGCGTCGCGAAGAGCGTGCGCGGGCCCTTCTCCGCCAGGTGCTCAGCGATGGCCCACGCCAGCGACAGGCCGTCGAGCGTGCTCGTGCCCCGGCCGATCTCGTCGAGGATGACCAGCGACCGGTCCGTCGCGTGGTGGCAGATGTTGGCCGTCTCTGTCATCTCGACCATGAACGTGGATTGGCCGGCGTGCAGCTCGTCGTTCGCGCCGACGCGTGTGAAGATCCGGTCGGTCAGCCCGACCACCGCGCGGTCGGCGGGGACGAACGAGCCGGTGTGCGCGAGCAGCACGATCAGCGCCGTCTGGCGGATGTATGTCGACTTGCCCGCCATGTTCGGCCCGGTGATGAGGGCGAGCGAGGCGGAAGGGGCCGAGGGGCCAAGGGGCCCGGGGGCCGGGTGCTGCGCATCGATCCCGTCTTGTTGTTCCTCACTTATCCCCTCGGCCCCTTGGCCCCTCGGCCCCTTCCCCAGCGCGACGTCGTTAGGCACGAACCGGTCTCCCAGCAATTCGTCGAGGACGGGGTGTCGGCCGGCCTCGACCTCCAGCACCGGCTCCTCGACGATCGTCGGGCAGGCGTAACGCGAGCGCACCGCCCGCTCCGCGAACGCGCCCAGCACGTCCAGCTCGGACACGACCTCCGCGAAGCCGTGCAGGTCGTCCATCACCGCCTGCGCCTCGGAGCACAGCCCCGCGAACAGCGTCTGCTCCCGCGCGACCGCCCGCCCCTCGGCGCTCAGCACCTTGCCCTCGAATTCCTTCAGCTCCGGCGTCACGTACCGCTCGGCGTTCTTCAGCGTCTGCTTCCGCGCCCAGCCCCCGCCGTCGGGCGTCGTGTCCAGGTAGTCCTGGGCCTTCTGCTTGTTCGCGGCGGTGACCTCGAGGTAGTACCCGAAGACCTTGTTGTAGCCGACCTTCAGCGACGGGATGCCCGACTGCTCGCAGAGCTTCGCCTGGTACTCGGCCAGCCAGGCGTGGCTGTCGCGCTGCAGCGAGCGTTGCGCGTCCAGCTCCTTATCGACGCCGTCGCGGATCAGCCCGCCTTCGCGCAGGTGGGCCGGCGGCGACTCGATACACGCGTCGTTGATCGACCCGCCCAGCGATTCCAATGGGCAAAGCAACACGGCCACGCGGTCCAGGTACGCCCGCTCGCTGGGCCGGCCCTCGAGCACCGCGTGCAGTGCACGCACCTGCGCGACGCTGCGCCCAAGCGCGACCAGGTCCCGCGGCGTGGCCCGGCCGACCGCGAGCCGGGCGGTGATCCGCTCGATGTCGTGGACCCGGTCCGCCGCGTCGCGCAGCTCCTGCCGGAACCGCTCGTCCGCAACCATCGCGCCGACGACGCGCTGCCGCTGCGCGATCGCCTCCCGGTCCGCCAGCGGGTAGCACAGCCACTGCCGCAGCCGACGCTTGCCCATCGCGGTGACCGGCCCGGTCTTGCCGCGGAACACGCCCAGCAGCGAGCCCTGCACCTGCCCGCTGCGCAGGGTCTTGTCGACCTCCAGCGCGTGCAGCGACGCCTGGTCGATGACCAGGTGCGCGGTGCGCTCGAACCGGCGCGGCGGGCGGAGGTGCGCCAGCCGGCCGTCCGCGTCGGCGCGTTGCGTCTCGAGCAGGTAGTGCACGATGCCGCCCGCGGCCATGAGCGCCGGGTCGTCGTCCGCGAACCCGAACCCGCCGAGCTGCGCGACGCGGTACTGCCGACGCAGCGCCTCCTGCGCCTCGCCCAGCCGGAATTGCCAGCCGGGCCGGCCCGTCGTCGCGCAGCCCAGCGCCTGCGCCAGCCGCGCCAGCCGGGGCGGCGGCTCGCCCGTCGCCGTCTCGCAGTAGATCAGCTCCCGCGGCGCGACCCGTGCCAGCTCGTCGGCGGCCTGGTCCTCCGGCACCGTCGCCACGTAGAACGCCCCCGTCGACAGCTCCGCCCACGCGATCGACACGGCAGCCGGGGCCTGCTTCTCCGAGCCGCCGGGCGCGGCGTCCCCCGCCTTGCCCTTCGCCCCCTGGCCCTTCGGCCCCTTGGCCCCTTCCCCATGAAACACCACCGCCGCCAGCGGGTTCTCCTCGCCCTCGTCCAGCAGCGACTCGTCGGTCAGCGTGCCCGGCGTCACGACGCGCGTCACGTCACGCTTCACCACGCCCTTGGCGTCCTTCGCGTCCTCGACCTGCTCGCACACCGCCACCCGGTGGCCCGCCTGGATCATCCGGCGGAGGTAGCCCTCGACCGCGTGGTACGGCACGCCGGCCATCGGCACGCCCTCGGTCCGCTGCGTCAGCGTCACGCCCAGCGTCTTGTGCGCGAGCACCGCGTCCTCGAAGAACATCTCGTAGAAGTCGCCCATGCGGAAGAACAGCACGCACCCGGGGTGCTGCGCCTTGAAGCGCTTGTACTGCCGCATCGCCGGCGTGTCCGCGCCCTTGCCCGGCTTGGACGCGGGCACCGGCTGCGCCGCGGGGGTCGGTTTCTCGGTCGCCTGGGCCATCGCCCTACTGTAACGCATCGCCGCGCCGCGCTGTCGGTCCGGCGACGCCGTGTGACGCCTGCAACGGCTGCGCCCCCCAGCTTCACACCGCACGCGTCGTTCCGCGTACAATCCTGCAACCCCGCCCGGCTAACCGCCGACCTCCCCTGCCAGAGACCCGCCCACCGATCCCTCCGCCGCATGCCCAGCCCCGCCCCGACCACCCGCGATCGCCGCCAGCCGACCCAGGGCGCAGTCGTCGTGCTGCTCGGCGGGCTCATGCTCATCAACCTGTTCACGCTGATGCTCGTCATGACCGGCGGCGACCCGCCGGAACCGCCCGCCGACTCACGCATCGCCGATGCGACGCCGGCCTCGGACACCGCCCGGCCGGTCACGGCAACACGCACGCCCGAGACCCCCGCGACGGCCACGGCCGGTTCCGAAGACGATGCCGCCTCGCTTGACCAGCCGCCGCACGTGATCGTGCCCGCCGCGACCGATGCGGACCCGCCCGCGACCCGCCCGCGACCCGATGGTGCGGCCCCCCGCTTCTTCGGCCTGCCGCTGTTCGAGTAGCGGGCGTTGCGCACCGCACGGTCTACAATCCCGGCCATGCCCGGCCTGTTCCCGCAAGACCCCGCGACGCAAGACGACACGCCCCAGCCGGGCGAACGCTTCGCCGACGTCGCCATCGAGCGCGGCATCGACCTGTCGTCGACCGGGCTGACCTACCGCGTACCGAAGAAGCTCGAGCCACTCGCCGTGGGACAGCGCGTCGTCGTCCCGCTGGGCCGGGGCAACCGCGGCGCGACGGGCTACGTCGTTCGCCTGCGCGACGCGGCGGAGCTGGACCCCAGG
The DNA here is from genome assembly GCA_030425705.1 of Phycisphaerae bacterium. Taxonomy (GTDB): domain Bacteria; phylum Planctomycetota; class Phycisphaerae; order Phycisphaerales; family Phycisphaeraceae; genus JAHQVV01. Next base: position 97,327 of record JAUHZU010000001.1, on the reverse strand, counting down.
AAGATCAAACCAATCACGCGGCCCGCGCCCGGCGGCGTGTCGCTGCCGCCGACGCTCGTCGAGCTCGCCCGCTGGATCGCGTCGTACTACGTCTGCCCGCTGGGGATGGTGTTCGGGGCGATGCTGCCCGCGGCCGTCACGCGCGGCACGGGCAGCACCCGCCGGCAGGTCGTCCGCCCCGCCGACCCGCCGCCCGTCGATCACGACGGCCAACCGATCAGGCCGACCAAGCTGCAGCAGGCGGTGCTCGACGCGGCCCGCGGGCACGGCGGCTGGATCGATACGCGCGCCCTCGCCGACCTCGCCGGGGCGAAGACCCGCGGCCCGGTCACCCAGCTCATCGCCAAGGGGCTGCTGCTGGCCGAGCACCAGGACACCGTCCGCTCGACGCTGGACCTCCGCGCCCGCGAGGTGAGTGAAGACGACCCGCCCGTCACGCTCGGAGAGGCCCAGCGGGCTGCGGTCGACCACCTCCGGCGGCACGCCAATCGCTTCGGCGTCCACCTGCTGCACGGCGTCACCGGCAGCGGCAAGACCGAGGTCTACCTCCGCGCGATCGCGGCGCTGCGCGAGGGGCCAAGGGACCCAGGGGCCGAGGGGTTGAGTGAAGAAGAAATCCAAGAAGCCAAGGCCGCGCCGCACTCGGCCCCCGCCGCCATCGTCCTGGTCCCCGAGATCGCGCTGACGCCCCAGACCGTCGGGCGGTTCCTCGCGCGCTTCGGCGGGGAGCGCGTCGCGGTCCTGCACTCCGGGCTCACCGCCGCGCAGCGCCACGCCCAGTGGCGACGCATCCACGAGGGCAAGGCCACCATCGTCGTCGGGGCCCGCTCGGCCGTGTTCGCCCCGGTCCGCCACCTCGCGCTCATCGTGGTCGATGAGGAGCACGACAGCTCCTACAAGCAGGACCAGCTCCCCCGCTACCACGCCCGCGACGTCGCCATCAAGCGCGGCCAGCTCGAGGGCGTTCCCGTTGTGCTCGGCAGCGCGACGCCGTCGCTGGAAAGCTACTACAACGCGGTGGCCGACAGGATTGAGGGGCGGGGACCGAGGAGCGAAGCCAGCGCCGTATCGGCCGCCGGCGCTCGATCCTCGGTCCCCGCCCCTCGCTCCTCCGCCAGCTACCTCCACCTGCCCGACCGCGTGCCGGGGATGCGCCTGCCGACCGTGGAGATCGTGGACCTGATCGAGGAACGCCGACGCCGCCGGGGCATCCACCTGCTCTCCGCGCGCCTGGAGCAGCGGCTTCAACAGACGATCGACGAGCAGCATGCGCAGGCGATGGTCCTGCTCAACCGCCGGGGCTACGCCAACTACATCGCCTGTCCCGACCACCGCTGCGGCTGGCTGATGTGCTGCGACCACTGCGACGCATCCATGGTCTACCACCGCGACGGCCGGCTCCCCCTGGGCGGGGTCGTGCGCTGCCACCACTGCACGGCCGAGCAGGTCCTGCCCGCCGCGTGCCCGGACTGCGGCAAGAAGACCACGGTCTTCGGCCTGGGCACACAGAAGGTCGAGGACGAGCTGAACGACAAGTTCCCCTCGGCCGTGATCGCGCGCATGGACTCGGACACCATGAAGAACGCCGAGGACTACCAGCAGACCCTCGACCGCTTCCGCCGGGGCGAGATCGACATCCTCCTGGGCACGCAGATGATCGCCAAGGGGCTGGACTTCCCCGGCGTGCGGCTGGTCGGCGTGGTCAGCGCCGACACCGCGCTGAACTTCCCGGACTTCCGCGCGCGCGAACGCACGTTCCAGCTCATCGCCCAGGTCGCCGGCCGCAGCGGGCGCAGCGAGCAGGTCGGCCGGGTCGTCCTGCAGACCTTCGCGCCCGAGGACCCCGCGGTGCAGCGCGCGGCCCACCACGACTACGCCGGCTTCGCGCACGACGAGATCGCCATCCGCCGGGAGATGATGCTCCCGCCCGTCGGCCGGCTGGCGCGGATCGTCCTGCGCGACACCGATCATGCCGCCGCCCAGCGCCGCGCCCACGAACTGGCCGGGCACCTCCGCGCCGCGAACGATTCGATAGGGCTGGGCGTCCACCTGCGCGGCCCGCACCCCTGCGCCATCGCCCGCGTCGCCGACCACCACCGCTACGAGCTCCTGCTCCAGGCCGCCTCCGCCCCGCCGATCCAGAAGCTCATGACCGCCCTCCGCAACCAGTCCCTGCTCATCAGCGACCACCACACCGCCATCGACGTCGACCCGGTCTCGGTGCTCTGAGGGGCCCTGCGATCAGAACCCCTTGTAGTTCAGGACCGGTTCCAGTTCGCGGAGGATGCGGACCTGCCGGCCCTGCCGTTTCATGACCCGGCGGATGTCCTTGTAAGCCGCCGGGGCCTCGTCGGTGAGCCGACTAGCGGCTTGGCTGCTGAACCACACCCCAGCCATCTGTCGATTCAGGTCGTTGGTACTGACCACCCGCCGGGCGGTGGTACGGTCCAGGCGTCGGCCCGCACCATGCGCACAGGAACACAGTGACGGCGTATCGCCCTTACCGATGACATGGAAGCTCGGCGCGGCCATCGACCCGGGGACCACCGTTACCCGGCCGGCATGTGCCGGGGCTGCGCCCTTGCGGTGGACGTAGAGCCACCGGCCCTCCACAAACTCACGGCGGACATGGTTGTGATCGGTGTGGATGATGGATGCGGGGTCGGGCCGTGCGCCAATCAATGCGTGCAGTGCGTGCGTCGTGGCTTGTGCGATCCGAATCCGATTCAGCCGGGCGTACGCCCGAGCGATTCCTAGATCGCGCAGGTAGCCCCGGCCCGCATCGCTGTATGCATCGACATAGGGTCGCCCGTGCGAAGAACCATCGGGCTGCCGGAGATGATGGGTGCTGACGGCTTGGCCCAGCCCTCGCGAACCGGTGTGGACCATGAGCCAGAGCCGATCGTCTTGGGTGTCGCGTTGTAGTTCGAGGAAGTGGTTGCCCCGCCCGAGCGTGCCGAGCTGGACGCGGCCGTCGCGTTGGAGGACGCGCTGGAGCTTTGGCGCGCTCAGCCGTTGGCGTGGGTTGAACTCCGCGAGCCGGCCGTCGGGGTGCCGGTTCGCGGGCACGAGCGTAGGCAGGACGCACAGCAGCCGGTGCGCGACGTGCTCGCCTACTTGCTGGGCACTGGCGTTGAAGGCCATAGCGAGCATGCCGCAGCCGATGTCGCCCCCGACCGCCGTGGGGTAGAGCAGTCGGCTGGTCGCCAGGACGGTGCCGACGCAGAACCCGTTGGCGAGGTGGACATCAGGCATCACCGCGACGTGCCGGGCGTCTTTGAGCCGGCGTGTCGTATCGATCATCTTGGCGACATCGCCGGGCCATCGCTCGCCGGAAGCGTCGATGAGCGTGGCCAGCGCCGGCCGGTGTTGGGGGTCAGCCATGGCTCGCCTCCCCGCCGTTGTCGGCGTTTTCCGGGGCGACGAAAAGCACCAGACCGGGGGCGCGCTTGCGGTGGACCGCGGCCGCGGTCACGTAGGCGAGCCGGTGCGCGACGGCCTGCGCCTTGGCGTTCAGCGAGGTGTAGTCCGGCATCCGCGCCTCGGCCGAGGGGCAGAGGTGTACGCGCAGCCGACGGGCATCGGGATACGGCTCGACGTGTGCGACACGCAGTGCGTGCAGGTCCTCGTCGCCAAAGTCAGCAGACAGGGCGAGGTCAATCGCCTTGCCGACCTGCGCGCATAACCGGAGTGTTGATTTGTTGGCTGGCTTTGGGCCGGAGTGCTGATTCGACCGGCTGTGTTGTCGCTTTAGTTCATCGGTTGTGACGCCATCGTCGGCGTCGAGGCCGGCGCAAAGTTCGCGCCAGACCTTGTCGAGGTCTTGTTTGCGTTTCAAAGGTGGGGTCTCTGCGGCCGGCGCGCGATAGCACGACCGGCGGTGTCATCGGCAAGTCAGGAATCGGCTGCGGCGCGCTGGATCGGTATCGTGCCAGGCCAGACGCAAGGCCGACTCAACAGGCGGGGCAGAGAGGGTGTGCAAGGAGTCGCATGGGGTACCCCTTTCGCGGAGGGTGTACGGGCTATTGATGCACAGGCATTGTATCGGCCAACCCTACAATGCCCAGGGTGGAAATCTACACCAAATCCAGAAACCGCCTGATAAACGCTGGTGCAGTGCGGCGACCTCACATGGCCTGAGCACCGCGCAGCACCCACCCCATCGCCAGCAGGTGCAGGTTGACCGGTCACATAAGCCGTGGCCGCCTCGTCTCGCTTAACCCCGACGGCTCATCCGCCAGGCCGGCAGCGGGAAGACCTCGGGCTGGTGCCGTAAGACGTCCATCAGCGCGTCCAATCCCACGGTCGTCAGCGTCGTCGCGCTGGCGCTGGCGGCGTAGGGTATGACAAGCGACCCGCGGTGTTCTGGGACAGACGATCCCGGCGACTCGCAACCCGATAACCCGCCACGGCTTCACGCGGGCCGGCCATCCCGCCGATGCTCACGGGGTGTTGCGCCCCGAACGTGCTCAGGGGCGACGCCCCAGGAGCGCGCATGCAGACCAGCCCGATCCAGGTCCGACGCACGGACATCCGCTTCGACTCGGACGACCGCCGGGTCATCGCGCGGTTCTTCCCCGTCGGCGGGGACGACCGGGTCCTCAGCGTCGTCACCCGTGTCCTGCGGATGCCCGAGGCCGACGTCCAGCGTGACCTGGCCGAGGTCGTCGGGCGCTTCCACGACCGGCACCGGGATATCCGGCAGACGTTCGGCCAGCACTTCCTGCAGGTCGCGCACTGGGTCCAGCAGCCCGACGCCCTCAGCGACGCCCGCCGGCTGCTGATCGGGGCGTACTTCACGATGGAGTACGCGATCGAGTCGGCGGCGCTGTTCAACCCCTCGGTCGTGCCCCACCCCAGCCAGCTGGGCCTGGCCGACGGCGAGGTGCGGGTGCTCATGTCGCTGCGCGCGACCGGCGAGGGGCACGTCTCGTCGATCGTCTTCCGCACGGGCGTGGTCGACCGCGACGGGCGGGTCCGCTTCGACGAGGTCAGCCGGCAGGTCGCGCCGATGAAGGTCCACGCCGACCGTTTCTACGACAAGCAGCTGTTCTTCCTCAAGCTGATCGAGATGGCGGCGTACAACGACGACGCCCGCCGGATCCTCGACGAGCTGCCCGACCGGTTCAGCTACGCGCAGCTCGACAAGCTGGCGGCGGAGCTGCACGGGCGCGACGGCGTCGGTGGGCCGGGCTTCGACGAGGCCGCGCGGATCATGCGCTGGCTCGCGCGGTCCAACTACGAGCTGGTCATCCCCCACGAGTCCGACCCCTCGGAGCTGGTCATCTTCCCGACCTCCGAGAACGAGTCCCGCGGCATCGAGGACGCCCGGCTGACCCGCTTTGTCGACGACGACGGCGCGGTCACCTACTTCGGCACGTACACCGCGTACAACGGGCACAACATCCTCCCGCAGATGTTCGAGACGACAGACTTCGACACGATCCGCGTCCACACCCTCAACGGCCGGTACGTGCAGAATAAGGGGCTGGCGCTGTTCCCCCGCAAGGTGAACGGGTTCTACACGATGGTCTCCCGGCTGGACGGCGAGAACCTGTTCCTGATGAAGTCGGACAACCCGTACTTCTGGAACAGCGCCGAGAAGCTGCAGGGCCCGATGTACCCCTGGGAGTTTGTGCAGATCGGCAACTGCGGCCCGCCGATCGAGACACCGCACGGCTGGCTGCTGCTGACCCACGGCGTGGGCCCGGTGCGGACTTACTGCATCGGCGCGGCGCTGCTGGACCTGGACAACCCGTCGCGCGTCATCGGGCACCTGGAGTTCCCGCTCATCGCGCCCAACGAGCAGGAGCGCGACGGCTACGTGCCCAACGTCGTCTACACCTGCGGCGCGCTGGAGCATGTCGGCCAGCTCATCATCCCCTACGCCGCCAGCGACAGCTCGACCACCCTCGCGACGGTGCGGATGGACGAGCTGATGGACGTGCTGCTGCACGGCAGCAAGGCCTGCCCGCTGCCGGACCGGCGGATGAGCAAACGCGCGTCGTAGGCGAAGGGGCTAGCGCCTAGGGTCTACTCCTCGGGCGGGCCGTCGGCGTCGATCTGTGGCGGCGGGGTGATATCGATCTGCGGCTGCTCGGCGTGCTTGGACTTGCCCAGCTTGCTGCCCCGCTTCTTCGCGGCGGCGGTCGCCTCCTCGATCATCGCGTTGGCCTGGATGAGCTGCTGCGCCTGCGGGTCGATCCGCACGCCCGGCAGGCTCGCGCCGCTGTCGGCGTAGGTCTGGAACCGCTTGACCAGCGTGCCGGTGAGCTGCTTGAGGTCTTCGTTGACTTCCGCGCTGACGATGTAGCGGAGCTGCTGCTGCAGCGCCTTGGGGCCGTAGCACTCGGTGACGAGCGACGAGGCGTAGAGCGTGAGGTAGGTGTCGCTCTGCATGGAGGACCGGCGGGCGTGGAGCTGGCCGCCCCGGCCGTCGCCCAGCCCGATCTCGCTGGAGGTGTACGTGCCGTTGAAGTCCATGAGCAGGAACGCGCTGCGGAAGCGGTAGACCAGCTGCAGCGAGCGGGCCTCGGCCATGAGCCGGGACGCGACCACGCAGGCGACCAGCGCCCCGAGCATCCACATGCCGATGTCGTAGACCGACGCCTTGACCAGCGGGTTGACGGGCATGAGCACCAGCGCCGCCAGCCCGACCGCGCCCATGAACGCCCCGCCCATACCCGCAATGATGCACGCCAGCGCCCCGCCGGTCTTCATCGGCCAGGGCTGGGTCTCGTAGAGCATGAACCCGCGGAACTGCTTGGTCTCGCCGGGCTTGGCCGTGCCGATATCCGGCCGCACCGCCTTGTACATCCGGTTGGGGAAGTCGGCGACGCGTTCGTCCTCGACCGCCTCGTTGGCGTGGTTGAAGAAGTTGACCGGGTTGCCGGTGTTCTCCATGTGGACGCGCTGCTCCTGCACCTCGACGCGCGGCGCCGCGGGCATCATCGCCAGCAGCACCAGGAAGCGGATCAACCGGCCGCCGAGCACCACCCCCAGCAGCAGCCAGGGCACGCTGGTCGCCGTGAGGTGCTTGGCCAGCTCCGGGTCGCCGAGCATGTCCGCGAAGAGGTCCTCCAGCACCGGCAGCGCGAGGATGGCGGGCAGGCACAGCAGCAGGGTGAGGACGATCGCCTTGACCCCGAGGAACGCGCGGATCGGCCGGTGCATCGGCGGGGTCGCGTAGCGGAGGCGGGACGAGACAAGCTGCGCCACCCGCGCGACGAAGCCGGGCAGCGCGGTGTAGGTCGAGATCGTTCGGTGCTTGAACAGGTCCTGGTACACCGTCTTCGCGCCGACGGTCGACCGGCTGGGCTGCTGGGGGGCACCCAGGTACAGGTCCTGAGGCACCTTGACGGGGATGAACAGCGTGAGCATCGCCTTGAGCCCGCGCAGGAAGCAGGACAACGCCGTAATCGCCCCGACGACAAACCCAATCACCGCCACGCCGTACATCACCAGCCAGACGGCCTCGGCCATGCCGGCGGTGCCGTCGTTGATCGCCTCGAACTTTTCCTTGGCGTTGACCAGCGAGACCGGTAGCAGGAGGAAGGCCACCGTGCACACGCCCCCGGCGAGCAGCGCGTACACAAACCGCAGCAGCCCGTAGAGCCGGGCGCGGTTCTCGATCTTCAGGCGGTTCGCCGAGAGTTGGTAGTTGTCCGCCAAGGCATCGCCCCCACGGCAAGCCGGTTGAAGCCCCCGCCCGGCGGGCAGGGTCAGAGAGGTCAAGGCGTATTCTGGCCCAAGCCGGGCCCGGCCGCAAGAAAAAGCGGGAGGCGGCCGTGGGAGGCCGGCCGGTTACGCGTCGTCGGCCGGCTTCTCGCCGAACAGCGCGGACCCGACGCGGACGACATTGGCCCCTTCTTCGATGGCGACCTCGAAGTCGTGGGACATGCCCATGGACAGGACGTTGAGCGTCGGCCCGCCGATCTTCGCGTCGCGGATGTCCTTGAAGATCTCGGCGGTGCGGGCGAAGGCACCGCGGGCGTCCTCGGGGTTGTCGCTCTGCGCGGCCATGGTCATCAGCCCGCGCAGGCGGAGGTGGACCATCGTGTCGATCTGCTCGGCTAGGTGGAAGGCTGCGGGGCAGGCGACGCCGTTCTTCTGGCCCTCGCCCGAGGCGTTGACCTGCAGCAGGATATCGATGGTCAGGTCGTGCCGGGCCGCGTAGTTGTGCAGTTCCTCGGCGAGCCGCAGCGAGTCGACGCTGTGGATGAGCGAGACCAGCGGGACGACCTGCTTGACCTTGTTGCGCTGGAGGTGGCCGATCATGTGCCAGCGGACCTGCTCGGGCATGAGGTCCTTGCTCTTGGGCGCGGCGTTGGCGAGAGTGCGCTTGCGGGCGAGGAACTCGTCGATCTGCGCGACGCGCTGGGTGAGCTGCTGGACCCGGCTCTCGCCCAGGTCGGTGTGGCCCAGCTCGAGGAGCTGCTGGATCTGATCGACCGTGGCGTACTTGGTCACCGCGACCAGGACGATGTCCTCGGCCGACCGGCCCGAGCGTGCGGCGGCCTCACCGATCCGGTCGGTCACCTGCCGGTACGCCTCGCGCAGCTCCGCGGGGGTCATGATCTTCTCCGTAGGCATGCGTAAAGAGTAGAGCGGATGCCCGGTGCACGCAAGGAAGTCGCGGCGGATGCTCGCGCATTACACCGGGGGTTCCTCGGGCTTGACCTTCACCTTCTTGAGCTTGCGCGCGACCAGCAGGTGGTAGCCGACCAGCACCGCGATGACAGCCCCGAGCGCGAGGAAGCCGTAGGTCTTGCCCTTGCTGATCGCGTCGCGGGCGTACTCGATCTCGCGGTGGAAGTAGTAGGCCAACAGGATGACCCACGGCACGCTGAACAACGCGGCCGATCCGTTCCAGAGGATGAACCGGCTGTAGGGCATCTTGAACGTGCCGGCGGTGAAGAACGCCGGGGTACGCACGCCGGGCAGGAAACGCGCGGTGAAGACAAACTTCGCGCCGTGGCGGGTGAACAGCACCCGCGCCCGCGCGAGGTTGCGCCCGCCAAAAACCCGCTTCATTAGCCAGTGCCGGTGCAGCGACCGCCCCCAGCGTCGGCCGGCGAGGTAGATCAGCGAGTCGGCCCCGAGGATGGCGGCCATGCAGCCGGGGATCATCACCCACAGCTGCGGGTGGCCGGACGTCTGCCCACAGAGGTACCCGCCGATGAGCAGCGGGATGTCCTCGGGGATCGGGAGCCCGAAGCCGGCCAGCAGCAGCACCCCGAAGATCACGAGGTACGGGGCGTTAGGCGCGTACTGGTTAAGCCACTCTTCGATCACGGCGACAGGGTAGCGGGGAACAGGCCGGTCGGTACTGCCCTCCCCCCAAACCGGGCCGGCGCTGCGCTCCGGCCCGGCTTGGGTTTTGGGCGACTACGAAGCGTGATCACGCGCGTAGTCCAACGCCTCCTGTTTGGTCGTCACCCGCCCTTCGAGCTGCGCATCGTAGGCCTGGTCGAGGATGGTCTTGAAGTCCGGGCCGGGCTTCAGCCCCATCGCGATGAGGTCGTCGCCGGTGACCAGCGGGACGGGCGCGAGACCGATGCCGTCGTTTTCCAAAGCGACTACGTCGGCCTTGATCCTTTCGAGGCGAGTTGGTTCCTCTTGCTCCGCTTCCCACTTAAGCATCGCTTGGGACCATCGGGGACGACTGGCGATACGTTTGCGTGCCGCATCGTTGTCTCCCTCCCACGAAATCAACTCGTAGGTGAGCAGGGCCGTTTCAGAATAGCTCTGATACTCGTTGTTGGAGAGGGCTAGTGAGTCGCGTATCTGGCTCGGGCTGCACCCCGGCGTGCGGCTTTTCATCCATACGGTCAGTCGGGTCGCATAGTCTGCTTCACCGCTAAGGCGATCTAAGGCCTCGATAGAAACCTCTTGAGCCGTATCTCTGAAGATCACGTCGTCTAACCCCAGGTCGTTGAGGAGCCGTACTGCATGCGAGGGGTTCTTGCCCATCAGCATCCGCCTCACCTCGTCGCCGATGCGTTCTCTGGCGATGTGATCAAGCTTGGGGGCGTGCTCCCGGATCGCCGCGGCGGTCCTCGGCTCGATTTCAAACCCGAACCGCGCGGCAAACCGCACCGCCCGCAGCATCCGCAGGTAGTCCTCCCCGAAACGCTCGACCGGTTCGCCGATCGCGCGCAGCACGCCCGCCGCCAAATCCGCCTGCCCGCCGACGAAGTCGATGATCGTGTCCGGCGTGTCGGCCGGCGCGTCCTCCGGGGGCGGGTCGGCAAAGAGCCCGTTGACCGTGAAGTCCCGCCGCTTCGCGTCCTCCTCGGCGGTGGTGAAGCGGACCTCGTCCGGCCGACGGCCGTCGGTGTACGCCCCCTCCGCCCGGAAAGTGGCCACCTCGATGGTGTGTCGGCCGCGGCCGGGCTTGGGCACATACACCAGCACCACCCCGAACGCGGCGCCCACCGCCGCGGTCTGGCTGAACAAGGACTGCACCCGGTCGGGCGTCGCGTCGGTGGCGACGTCGTAGTCCTTGGGCGTCAGCCCCAGGAGCGCATCGCGGACGCAACCGCCCGCGAGGTAGGCGGTGTGGCCGTGGGACCGCAGCCGGCGGAGCACCGACAACGCGGCATCGCGGGCGGATGTGCAGGGCGAAGGCATGTCGCAGAGTGTAGTGCGTCGGTTCCGCAGGGCGTGACGGAGGGACAACGAAGGTGACAGGTTCTGACGACTTATCAACAGCCGGTTGTTTGGGCAAGGTGCGCGGGCTAGACTTCGGGTGAAGGCAGAACCGGATGTGTCTGCCCGGAGCGAGAGCGCATGAAGGCAAGGGCGGCAGGGATCTGGTTGGTGGCGGGCTGCCTGATGCTGGGCACGGGCTGCCAGAAGAGCCCGTTTTCCAAGGAGCTGCCCCGGACGCCTTATGAGCGTTATCAGCTCCTCCGGGGCGATGCCCCGCCGGTCTACGAGCTGGATACCTACGGGAACCGTCGGCCGGCGCTGCGTGCCCGGCTGGTCCCCAACCAGCGCCGCTAGGCCCCGCGAATGTTGGCCCAGCCCGGATTATCGCCCGTGCGGCCCTAAGAATTGATCGTCAGGCAGGATGCCGTCCGATGAAACCCTTAGCGACAAACCAAGGCAGCAAAAAGCGGAAACCCGTCCGCGGCGCTGTCGGATCGTCAGGTCGCGGGGAGCGGCGGCGTTTGCCAGATCAACGAACAGTTCGGGTTCTTTTTGCTCTGGTCGTCGGGATGACGGCCTTCAGCTCGATCCTGATGCTGCTGGACCCCGGTCCGGTGCACCGCGGGCCGTCGCTCGCGTTGTCGGCGATGGAGCAGAACGACCCGGCCTCGATCGAAGACGCCCTGTTCAACACCAACAAGCCCCTGCGGCTGGACGACTGGCAGTACATCATCATCCATGACAGCCGGGGCCAGTCCGGCTCGCTCGAAGACCTCGAACAGGCCTGGAATCGCTACTACGCGGACCGGGGCCTGGCCCAGCGGGGCGCGGGCTACCACTTTGTGATCGATGACGCGGCCTCCGGGGCCGACGGCCGGGTCGAGGTCTGCCAGCGGTGGCAGGAGCAGTACCCCGGTGGCTACATCGATACCGAGGGTGACGACCACTGGAACCGGATCGCCATCGGCGTTTGCCTGATGGGCGACGCGGACAGCCGGCCGTTCAGCCACGATCAGATCGAGTCGGTCGTCCGCCTGACGCGGGAACTGCAGCAGAAGTTCGGTATCCCCCGCGAGAACGTGATCGTGCAGGTCGGCCAGTCCGAGGCCCCCGCCCTTTTCTTCCCCGAGGCGGAGTTCCGCCGCCGGCTGGTGGACTGATCGCCCCCCACGCAACCTACCCCCGCCCGCCCCTACGGGCGGGTTTTTTTGTGGCCGGACGCGCCCCGCCACCGAAACCTCCCGCGAAAACGCGTTCCCATAAGAAACACTAATGTTTTCCCCCTACCCCGGTCCTGCCATTTCAGGGCCAGGAAGCCGTAACTTGTTTTTCGGACCCGGCTTGTGGGGTCAAGCCCACGGGGGATCGGGTCGATGCTAAACGCGACCGCTTGTACGGGTTAGAAGTGCAAGCTATAGTGAGATGATCCGTTATCCATTCATACGGTGACAACCTGAAGGTGACCCGGGAGCCGCAAGCCCTTGTGTGACAGGACTTTGTCGGATTTCCTCCCGCTTTTAGTATGGCTGAGTTTCACCAGATCGCCGGCTATGACGTGGTAGCGACCCTCGGACAGGGGGCCGCGAGCACGCTCTATGCGGTCCGCGATAAGCACGGCCAGGTCTACTGCCTCAAGCGCGTCGTCAAAAATTCGCCCAGCGAGCAGCGCTACCTCGACCAGGCCATCACCGAATACGAGATCGCCCAACAGGTCGACAGCCCCCTCTTGCGCAAGGTCCACCGGCTCATCAAGCAGCGGGCCCTGATCCGCACCAACGAGGTGCTGGTCCTGCTGGAGATGGTCGAGGGCAAGACGATCGAGCACATCAAGCTGCCATCGATCCTGTCGTTCTGCAAGCTCTTCCACGCCGCGGCGACTGGTATCCAGGTCATGCACGAGGCGGGCTATGTCCACGCGGACATCAAGCCCACCAACATCATGATCACCAACGAAGGCAACGTGAAGATCATCGACTTCGGTCAGAGCTGCAAGTACGGCACGATCAAGCGCCGGATCCAGGGGACGCCGGACTACATCGCCCCCGAGCAGGTCCTCCGCCGGGCCATCACCTACCGGACGGATGTGTTCAACCTCGGCGCGACGATGTACTGGAAGCTCACCGGCAAGTACGTGCCCACGCTGATCCCCAAGAACGACAACACGATCTCCATGCGAAACGGTGACGCCTCCGCCCTGGTGCCCCCTATCGAGGTCAATGACCAGGTGCCCCCCGCCCTGTCCAACCTCGTGCTGGAATGCGTCGCGACCGAGCCCAAGCAGCGGCCCGACAGCATGCAGGCCGTCCTTGACCGCCTGGGGATCGCTGCGGCCCAGGCCCAGCGTGCCGCCGCCGCGGCCGAAGAGGGCGTCTCTGTCGGCGAACACCGCAACGCGAGCTGAGCCGACCTAGGCAGCTTGGGCGGGCATCTTCTAGAACGGTCTTCTCAGGCATTTCTCTCGCTTTCTCCGCTCCAGGGGTCTTGTCCAGACAAGATTGTGTGCGGTATACTGTTTGAATGAAGTACTTATCGTTTGCAGTAGCCGTCGTCGCGGCGGTTGTTCTTGCCACGCCCGCGACCCCGGTCCAGGCCCAGCGTCTGACCGATGAGCAGGTCACGCAGGCGATCGATGACATCAAGGAATACCTCTTCAACGCCCAGGACGAGAGCGGGGCGTGGTTCGGCGCTTACCAGAACGGCCCGAACGACGGCCAGACCCACCACCGCTGGGGGCCGACCGCCATGGGCGCGCTCGCGCTGATCGTCTCCGGCGAATCGCCCCAGCGCCCCGAGATCGCCAAAGCCCTTGAACTACTCGCTGAGGTCCACATCGGAGGGGTCTACCCCCTCGCGATGCGCGCCCACCTGTGGTCCTACCTCCCCGACCGGTTCAAGCCACTTCTGGACCGCGACGGCGGCACCATGCTCAACTCCGCCTACGACGGGGCCCGGTTCAACTACTGGGTCTACGGCGAAGACCAGTTCAGCGAGACCGACACCCGCATCGACAATTCCACTACGCAGTACGGTATCCTCGCGCTGTGGCAGGTCGCGAAGCGCGGCGGACGGATCCCTGCGCCGTTCTGGGAAGCGGCCGTCACCAACTTCATCAACATGCAGAAGAGCGACGGCGGCTGGGCCTACAGCAGCGCGCCCAACACGACGCAGTCGATGACCTGCGCTGGTTTGACGGTGCTGTACATCGCGCAACAGGAACTCTTCCGCGACCGAGAGACCCCTAACGCTCAGATCCAGGAAGCGATCCAGAAGGGCCTGGACTTCCTCGACCGTAACTGGTCGGTCCAGGAGATGGAGACACACGGCGGCGGCAGCTACACCTACTACGGCTACGAGCGTGTCGCGCTCGCGTCGGGCCGACGGACCTTCGGCGGTGACGACTGGTTCGAGACCATCGCCCACGAGATCGTCTCCCGCAACGCCCGCTATGGCGACAGCATCCACCTCGCCGCGTTCGACCTGATGTTCCTCTCCCGCGGCCGGGTCCCGATCTGGATCAACAAGCTCGAGGTCCCCGGCGCCACCTGGAACAACCGCCCCAACGATATCTACTTCCTCAACCGCTATATCAGCAACTTTATCGAGACCGAAGTCAACTGGCAGATTGTCAGCGTCGATAGCGACCCAGAGTCGTGGCTGAGCGCCCCGCTGCTGTGGCTCTCCACGCCCGATGACGTCAACTTCACCGACGAACAGGTCGCCAACATCAAGAAGTATCTGGACATGGGCGGTACGCTCATGGTCAACCCCGAGAACCGCTCGGTGCGTGACCGCGTCATCCGCCTGGGCCAGCAGATGTACCCGCACCTTTCGTTTGAAGATGTGCCGGTGGACCACCCGATCGCCGGGCTGGTGGTCGGCGACCAGCGTGCCCGCCGCGGCCCGCCGATCAAGGTGCTCAGCAACGGCGCGCGCGACCTCATCATCCTCCCGCAGGACGACTGGGGCATGCGTTTCCAGGCCGACCGCAACCCCGACGCCGACCGCGACGAGCACTGGCAGTACATCACCAACATCTACGCCGTCGCCACCGACCGTGGCAAGCTGCTGCCCCGGCTCTCCTCCCCGCTGGTCGCCCGTCGGTCGCGTGGCGAAGCCGGCACGATCAAGGTCGTCGTCCCCACACTTGGTGACCGCCCGCTGCCCGAGACCGACCCGTACAGCGCGATGGGCAACATCCTCTTCAACCATACCGGCTACAACCTGCTGGTCGAGCAGCTCCCGCTGACCGACATCGTCTCCGCCAACCCGACCCTGGTGCACCTCATGGGCGTCGACGCGGTCGAGCTGTCCATCGCCGAGCGCGACGCGATCGAGGCCTACCTCGCCACGGGCGGCACGGTGCTGGTCGAGACCATCGGCGGGCGCGGCGACTTCGCCGCCGCGGTGTCACGCCAGCTCGCCGGGCTCGTCGCCGGCCAGGATCAGCTCATCAAGAGCACCAGCACCCCGATCGTCACCGGCCGGGACCTGCCTGATGGAGCCGCCCGCAACCGCCGGGTCATCTACCGCCCCCTGACCATCGAGTTCGCCGACCCCGGCACCGAGATGCTCCTCCGCGGCTACCGCGGCGACGACCGCTTCCCGATCCTTATCAGCAACGAAGACCTGTCCCTGGGCATGCTCGGCGTCCGGCAGTACGGCATCAACGGCTACTCCGCCGAGAGCGCCCACAAGATCATGGCCAACATCCTGCTTGAGGCCGAGGTCGCCCACCCCGGATCGGACGCCCCGACGTTCCAGGAAACCCAGGACGCGCTCGAGACCGACCCCTCCGCACCCGAGACGGTCCCGGCCGATGAGTAGCTGACACGACTCTCTTCATCGAGTTTCAACTAGAAAACCGAGAGGCGATGCCGCTCGGTTTTTGGTTTCCTCACGAGAACGCGTCAACGCCGACAGTAGGGCCCGTCCGCGCAGACACCCGGGGCGCTCAGGCCAGCGCCTTGGCCGCCTCGAGTGCCGCGTCGTAGTCCGGCTCCTGGGCGATCTCGGGGACGATCTCCTGGTACACGATCTTGCCCGACGGGTCGATGACCATCACGCTGCGTGCGATCAGGGACTTGAGCGGGCCGTCGGCAATCTCCAGGCCGTAGGCCTTGCCGAACGAGCGTGACTTGAAGTCCGAGACGCAGACGACGGCCTCGGAGTCGGTCGCGCCGCACCACCGCTTCATCGCGAAGGGCAGGTCACAGGACACGGTGAGCACCACGAGCCCGCCGCCCGCGGCCTCCTGGTTGAAGCGTTTGGTCTGCAGGTCGCAGATGCCGGTGTCCAGCGAGGGGACGGTGGAGAGGATCACGGTCTGGCCCGCGTAGTCGCTGAGGGAGACATCGCCCAGGTCCAGGCCCGTGCCGGTGAAGCCCGGCGCGGGGTCGCCCACGCCGACCGCGTCGCCGGCGAGGGGGAAGGGCGTGCCCTTGAGGGTGACGGTCATGGAGCGTTGTGCCATCGGAAGTTCCTTGTTTTGTAGGTGTTTCGGCCGTTCGTGCTGCGCCGCATTGTAGGCCCGTCGTGGCGCGGGGCAACACGGGCTTGGCACCGCCGCCGGGTCGGCGTACCATCGGGGGTTGGACCGATACGAGACGCACACCCCACCCGCCGGAGCCGACTCATGACCGCGACCGCCAACCTCCTGCACCACAAGGCCTACGCGAACATGGCCGAGACCGTGTTCAACACCCCGCTGGTCCGGCTCAACCGCGTCGCGCCCGAGGGCGCGAACGTCTACGTCAAGTGCGAGTTCTTCAACCCGATGGCCAGCGTCAAGGACCGCATCGGCAAGGCCATGATCGAGGCCGCCGAGCGCGACGGGCTGATCAATAAAGACACGCACATCGTCGAACCGACCTCGGGCAACACGGGCATCGCGCTCGCGTTCATCTGCGCGGCGCGGGGGTACAAACTCACGCTGACGATGCCCGAGTCGATGTCGATCGAGCGCCGTGCGCTGCTGCGTGCCCTGGGCGCGGACCTGGTACTCACCCCCGCCGCCGAGGGCATGAAGGGCGCGCTGACCAAGGCCGCCGAGATCGTTGCCTCGGGCAGCAACACCTGGATGCCCCAGCAGTTCGAGAACCCCGCGAACCCGCAGGTCCACTACCACACGACCGGCCCGGAGATCTGGAACGACCTGGGCGGCAAGGTCGACATCCTCGTCGCCGGCGTCGGCACGGGCGGCACGATCAGCGGGGCCGGCAAGTTCCTCAAGGAGAAGAACCCCGACATCAAGGTCTACGCGGTCGAGCCCGTCGACTCGCCGGTCATCTCCGGCGGCAGCCCGGGCCCGCACAAGATCCAGGGCATCGGTGCCGGTTTCATCCCCAAGAACCTCAACACCGACCTGCTCGACGGCGTCGAGACCGTCACCAACGACGAGGCCTTCAACTGGTCCCGCCGCGTCACCCGCGAGGAGGCGCTGTTCGGCGGCATCTCCACCGGCGCGAACATCTGCGCCGCCTGCAACATCGCGGCCAAGCCCGAGAACGCCGGCAAGAACATCGTCACCATCGGCTGCTCGTTCGGCGAACGCTACCTGTCCACCCCGATGTTCGCCGACCTGCAGGGGTAGACTGGCCCCATGACCAACACCAGCGAGTTCACAATTACGAAGCCCGCGCTCGACGAGCGTGGGCTTCTTTTCTGGCGAGTTCACTACTCCAACGGCTCCAGCCCGAGCGGGTCGCCGAGTTCGCGTTGCCAGTCGCGAAGCATGCCGTCGAGTTCAAGCACCAGCGCGTGACGGTCGGGGTCCTCGGCCAGGTCGTGCATCTCCCAAGGGTCGGCGCGCATGTCGAAGAGCTGCACCTCGCCGTTGTGCGGGTAGCGGATCAGCTTGTGCCGCTTGGTGCGGACCATGCGCTGCCGGTCGCGGTAGCCGACGAAGACCGACGGGTAGCCCGCCGCGTCGCCGCGCATCACCGGCGCGAGCGAGGGGACGTCCAGCCCGTCGGGCGGCGCGAGGCGTGTAAGGTCGCAGGTCGTGGCGTAGAGCTGGTGCAGGTAGACCAGCTCGTCGCTGCGCATGCCGCCCCGCACGCCGGGGCCGGCCCAGACCATCGGCACGCGGACCGAGTGGTCGTACATGCTCTGCTTGCCCAGCAGCCCGTGCTGGCCGACCGCGAGCCCGTGGTCGGCGGTGAAGACGACCACGGTGTTGTCAAGCCGGCCGAGCGCGTCGAGCGTCTGCATCAGGCCGCCGATGCGTGCGTCGATGTGCGTGACCATCGCGTAGTAGTCGCCGATGCGCGAACGGATCGCCTCCGGGTCGCGCGGGGTAGGGAGCATGACTTCGTCGCGGACGCGCATGTCGCCGGTGTCGAACGGGTGTTCGCGGAGGAAGTTCGGCGGCAGCTCGACCTCGGCGTCGGGGTACATCGCGCGGTACTGCGGCGGCGCGTGGTGCGGGTCGTGCGGCGCGGTGAACGCCACGTAGGTAAACAGCGGCGCGTCGCCCGGGGCGTTCTCGGTGATGAACGCCTGCGCTGCGTCAACGAAGCAGTCGGTCGACCAGGCCCCGCCTTCGTATGTCTCGAAGGTCTGTGCACCGCCGTCGTAGTGGCGCAGCCGGGGGTGCTCGTGGCCGAGCGTGGTGGGCCCGCCGTTGACACCGTTCTCGTCGGAGTAGGGGTGCATGCCGCCGAGGAACACGGCGTCGCCGTGGGAGAAGCATCGCTTGAAGGACGCGTCGCCGTTGTGCCATTTGCCGGTGCCGAAGGTCTTGTACCCGGCGTTGCGGAAGTGCTCGGGCCAGAGGGTACGCGGGGTGTCGAGGTGTCCCGCGGCGCGGGGGTCGTGCGGGTCGGTGATACGGTACAGCCCCCGGCCGGTGGCCATCATCGCGCGGCTGGACATGCAGATCGCGCCGTGCCAGCCGCCCTGGTTGAAGCAGTGCGTCATCGTCGTGCCGCGGGCGGCGAGCGCATCGAGGTTCGGCGTGTGCACGGCCGGGTTGTTGATCGCGTGCAGCGTGCTGAACGTCTGGTCGTCGGCGAGCAGCACCAGTACGTCCGGTCGACGCGCCGACTGCGTCACCACGGGCCGCCCCACACAGCCGGCCCACGGCAGGGCTGCCGCCCCCGCTGACCACGCCGCAGCCCTCAGGAACCCCCGACGGCTCAGTACCGCCGCATCCAATCCGACCGCCCATTGATAATGCATGACGTGTGTCCTATCGAGAAAGGTCGTGAGTCACAACCGGGCCGGGCACCCTTACCGCCCGGCCCATTGGCGCCAGCCCTGCAGCAGCCGCGCATCGTCTAACTCGTAGGCGGTACGGACCGCCTCCGGCATCGACGCCTCTTCCTGCTGGACCAGGAGCACGGCCTCGGCGAACTTCTCGGGGGCCTGGCACAGGAGCGAAACGATCGACCATGCCTCGGCATACTGGCCAGGCTCCATCGTGTCGGTCGAGAACGTCCAGACATCCGTGACGCCGGTGATCTTGCCGTCACTAAAACGCCCGCGGACGCGCTGGTCCCAGCTCTCGTCGCCGTCCAGGTCACGCTCGGAGTACGAATAGACCATGACCGAGGGGCTTCCCATCGCGATCGTCTCGGTCAGGTTCCCGAAGCCGGTGACAAGCGTGTCGTGCGCCGGGCGCTGGAGGAAGCCGTCCGGCCGGGAAGCGCCGGTCATCATCAGGTGGCCGAGGTGGTAGGTCACGCTGCGCTGGAGCTGCTCCTCGCTGGACATGAGGTCGCCGCGCACGGCCGAGACGATCCCGGTCGTGTAGCCGGGCGAGTTGGCCATGCGGGTCTTGAAGTCGCCCTCGGGTGTGGGCGGGTAGGTGATCCCGTCCTGCTCGTAGCTGTCCTGAAACGCCGCGAGCCAGCGGGCCCACTCGCTCTCGCCGTCGATCACCACGATGTGCGCCGACCGCGGGTCGATGGCGTTGGCGATGCTCGCGGGGAACCGGTCGATCACCGCCCGCTCGGTCGCGGCGAGCAGTTCGGCGAGCCCACGCGCCCGTCGACGCTCACAGTACAGCGTGACGCGAGACAGCTCGATGCGCTCGTAACCCAGGTGCGCCGCCTCGATCGCACGCTCGATCCGCCGCTTCTCCGCGTCGTGCGTGCCGTCGCCATCCCGGTAGCCAACGGCGTAGTCTCCCGCCTCCCGTTCCCCCGCCTCACCCTCGGCGGGGTCGCCCTCCATCTCCGCGTCGCCGGGGTCCTCGCCCGCGCTGATCCGGCGGAGTTGCTCGATCTGCTCTTCGGTAAAGCCCCACTGGTCCAGGCGCCTCAGCGTCGACCGGTTGAGCTCGAAGTCGATGCCACGCGTCGCGGCCGCCTCGATCACCTGGGCCGGCGTCTGGTCCGCACGGATCATGCGGTTCACCTCGCTCAGCCGCATCGGCCCGTCCTCGCCTTGCGCGAACGCTGCCGGTGCCAGCAGCAATACCAGCAGCCATGCAACATGCCAACCCATCCGCCGTACCTGTCCTGCCGTCCGGGCCATCCTCTGCTCCATTCGCGGGCTAGAATCGAACCACCGCCCCACGGGGCAACTATCGTATCGGACACCCCCCGCCGCCACAACGATTTCAGGCCCACCATGCACACACGCTACCTCGGTCGCACCGGCATCCGCGTCTCGCCGCTCACGCTCGGGACCATGACCTTCGGCGACACCACCGACGCCGACACCGCCGTCGCCATGACCCGCTCCGCCGTCGAGCACGGCATCAACCTCCTGGACACCGCTAACGTCTACAACCACGGCGCATCCGAACGGATCCTCGGCCGAGCCCTCCAGGACCTCGGCCCCGACGTCCGCGACCGGCTGGTCGTCGCTACCAAGTGCCACGGCAACATGTTCAAGGCGCAGCACGGCGACAACCCGCTGCTCGCGAAGCTCGACCCCAACCGCTGGGGCAACTCCCGCCGACAGGTCATCGAGCAGTGCCACGCCTCCCTGAAACGGCTGGACGTCGACTACATCGACCTCTACCAGATCCACCGCCCACACAACGAGTGCGCAACCGACGAGACGCTGCGTGCACTCGACGACCTCGTCCGCGCGGGCAAGGTCCGCTACATCGGCTGCTCGACCTTCGCGGCCTGGCAGGTCGTCGAGTCGCTCTGGCTCAGCGAACGCCACGGGCTGAACCGCTACGTCACCGAGCAGCCGCCCTACCACCTGCTGGACCGGCGGATCGAACGCGAACTCGTGCCGATGGCCCAGACCTACGGCCTCGGGCTGCTGCCCTGGTCACCGCTCGCCGGCGGGCTGCTGTCGGGCAAGTACCGGCGGGGCAAGGACATCCCTAAGGATGCGCGATACGCCGGCGGGGAGGGGCGCGGCGGCACGATGCTGCAGAACGACAAGGCCCTCGATGCGGTCGAAGGGCTGGCGCAGCTCGCCGACGACAAGGGCTGCACCCTCGACGCGCTCGCGCTCGCGTGGGTCGCGCAGCAGCCGGGCGTGAGCAGCGCGATCATGGGCCCGCGCACGCCGGAACAGCTCGCCAGCAACCTGAAAGCGCTGGATGTCCAGATCACCGACGCAGACCGCGAACGCATCGACACCCTCTGCCCGCCAGGCCGGATGATGGTCCCCTACTACGAGGCCAGCTTCGGACCGCACCGCTGGCGGTAAGTCAGGGTCGCGACGGGCAGCACCTTCTCGCACCCACCACCCCTAAGGGCGCGCAAAAAAACCGCGGCCGACTTGGCCGCGGTGGGTGCGTATCTCAGAGACGATCAATTCAGCCACGCCGCCGACGAGCGATCATTAGTCCACCCAGTCCCAGGAGCGCCAACGAGCCAGGCTCGGGGACGGGGATGGTCTGGATCGAGTAGTCGGATGTCCCGGGCGTACCGGAAGTGACGAAGTGGTCGGAGAAGTTGCCGGCGTTGCCACCATCGATCGTGAGGATGCCGTCGTTCCAGAGGGTTTCCCAGAGCGCGGCGTTGCCCCCGCTGCCCGCCACCGTGCGGACCCCGAGGCGTGCGTTGATCGAGCTGACCGCCAAGCCCGACTCGAAGTTGATATTGAAGTCATTGCCCGCCGCGTCGGGGTCCCAGAGCCAGAGCCCGACCGCGCCCGGTGTGGTAGCGTTGATCGAGCTGCCACCAGCGATGTTGACGGAGATGATCTGGTTGGTGATCGCCGAGGTGTGGCCCAGCCAGAGCTCGCCGCCGAGGTTGATCTCCGACCCATTATCGAGTGAGAGGGTGGCATCGTCGCCGTCGTTGAAGCCGAGCACGAGGTTGCCGCCGCCGGTGCGGGAGAACGTGCCGTTATCCAGCACGAGCGAGCCGCCGTTGACCTGGCTCCAGTTGGTGGGCCCCTGCTGCCAGGTGCTGCCACCGTTGATAGTCAAGCTGCTGCCGGCGTTGATGGTCAGGTCGGGCCCGGGGTTGTAGGTGACGGTGTCGCCGTTGCCGATCGTCGCGGTGTCGGTGCCGTCGAGGTTGGGCATAGAACCGGTGCTCCAGTTCGTGCCGGTCTCCCAGTTGCCGTCCGTGGACCCGTTCCAGGTCACGGGGGCCGCCACCGCCGCGCTCGCGACAACCAAGCCAACCAGGCCGCTGAGGGCCAATCGAGTCTTCATAATCACTCCTCCATGGGTAAAGAGATGTTTACACCGGTACACCGCACCGGCTTCGGCCACCCATATCTACCGCCAGTGTAACTCCCACAGCACAATAAACCAGCACAAAGGGTCCGAAGTCAACAATATCTTCCGCGAGAGACGACTATCCGCCCGGCCACCACCCCACCCCGCGGAAGAAGCCGATCACCTCGGCGGTATCCATGCCCGCCGCGGCCCAGTCGCCGACTTTGCCTATCCATTGCGACCACGCCTGCTGTTCCCCCGCCGGGGCGTCGTACGTCCGATCGCACGGCACGCGCTGGCCGGCGAGCATGCTGTAGTAGCCCTGGAACCCGAACGAGTTGGTCGGCGCGAGGATCAGCCCCGCCAGCAGCGTGCTCGGACCGTTCTCCCGGTAAAAATCCACGACCGGCTGCGCGCCGTGGATCGCCACATCCGATCGGCAGGCCTTCCAGAACGGTGTGTCCAACTTGTCGTTGTAGCGGAAGTGGATCGACAGGAAGTCGCGGATGTCGTCCCACTGCGTCGTGTTGTACCGGTTGTAGTGCGCGACCAGCGAGACCGTCGGCTCGCGCGAGCTATCGGCCAGGACATCCGCCAGCGTGCTGCACTGCACGCAGATCGCCTGCAGCGCCGTCGCCTCCAGCGGCTCGACGAACCCGCTCGCGTTGCCGATGCCCACGACGTTGCCCGACCACATCGTCTCCAGCCGGTACGACCGGAACCCGACCACCCGCGTGTCGCCGGTCAGCTTCGGGTTCTTGCGGCGCAGCTCCGCCTCGGCCTCGTCGTCCGACACAAAGGACGACGAGAAGACGTACCCGCGGTTGACCCACCGCTCGTGCTCGATCCGCCACGCCCAGCCGTGGTCCATCGTCTCGGCTGTCGTATAGGCGGGCGTCGGCTCGTCGGTCCGCTCCCACCGCCCGATCACCGCGCGGTCGCAGAACAACGAGTCGGTGTAGCTCACCCGCCCGACCCCGAGCGCCTCGCCGAGCAGCGCCGAACGGAAGCCCGACGCATCGACGAACAGGTCCGCGGTAAGCCGCTCCCCCGTGTCCAGCACCAGCGCCGACACACCGGCCTCCTCGCGCCCCGAGGCGCGGGTCGGGCCGGTCTCGACCGACGTCACCGTGCCGTCCGTGATCTCGACACCCAGGGACCGCGCCACCTTTTCCAGATAGCCGACCAGCAGTTCGTTCTCGATGTGGAACGCGTGCGGCGTCTTCAGGTCCGGCTTACCATCGGGCTGCCGCGCGAACACCTTCCCCTTGGACATCAGCGCCGACGTCGGCCCCAGCCAGTCCGACCCCTCCGGCGCGTCGTAGAACCCCGGCTTCTTCGTCAGCCCGTCGATCGGTCGGGAAAACTCCTCGGCGAAGGGGTAGAAGAAGTCCGGCCCGCTGCCCCAGATGCAGCGGATACCCAGCTTCCACGTCGGCTGCACCGAGCGGTAGAAGTCGCCGGCGTCCAGGCCCTGGTAGTTGAACAGGTGCCTCGGGAACGCGGCGGTCGTCCCCTCGCCGACCCCGATCACGCCGATCGTAGGGCTCCGCACGACGCGCACCGTGAGACCGGGCACCTTCTTGGCGAGCGTGATCGCCGCGAGGAAGCCGGCACTCCCGCCGCCCAACACCAACGCACGATCGATCATGGGCAGCAGACCTCCGAGGCAAGAGATGAACGAGACGGGCGATAGCCGGAAGAATCCTACACCCCCGCCGCGGCACAGGCCAGCGGCCCCCGCGCGATCGCAGCGCAAAAAAGCCGCGGCCCAAGCGGACCGCGGCTTCGTGTTGCGGGGTTGATGGGGGGCTTACCCCTCACTGTTCGCGGGCTGGGCGTCGGGCTCGTTGCCGCCGTCGCCCATGCCTTCGAAGCCGCCGGACGACCCGCCGTTGTCGGGCTTGTCGCCGCCGCCGTTGCCGCCCTTGCCGCCGCCGTCACGGCCGCCGCGACCGCCCCGGCCGCCGCGTCCCCGGCCACGACCGCCGCCGCCATCACGGCCGCCACGGTCGCCGCCCCCACCACCGCCGCCGCTGCGTTCGCGGTTCGCGTGCGGGTCTTCGATGCCTTCTTCCTGGTACGCGGCCTTGCGCGACAGCTTCACCCGGCCGGTGTCATCGACGAGGATCACCTTCACGCGGACCTCTTCGCCGACCTTCAGGATGTCCGTCACTTTATCGACGAAGCCGGTGGTCAATTCGGAGATGTGGCACAGCCCGTCCTGGCCGGGCATGACCTCGATGAACGCGCCGAAGTCCTTGATGCTCGACACCTTGCCGGTGTAGATCGCGCCTTCCTTGACCTCGGCACACAGCTTCTCGACCTCTTCGAGGGCCTTCTCGGCCTTGCCCGCCCCGACGGCGGAGAGGAAGACCGTGCCGTCTTCTTCGATCTCGATCTTCGCGCCGGTGTCGGCTTCGAGGGCGCGGATGGTCTTGCCGCCCGGGCCGATCAGCTTGCCGATCTTGTCCGGATGGATGTGCGTCGTGAGCATCCGCGGGGCGTAGGGCGACAGCTCCTTGCGGGGCTCGGGGATCTCGGCCTCGATCATCTCGATGATCTGCACGCGGTTGGTCTTCGCGAGGTCGAACGCCTTGCGGACCTGGTCGAGCGTGAGCCCACGGATCTTCATGTCGATCTGCACGGCCGTGACCCCGGCACGCGTGCCGGTGACCTTGAAGTCCATGTCGCCGAAGTGGTCTTCCTCGCCCTGGATATCGGTGAGGTAGACGTCTTCCTGGCCCGGCTCGTCGGCGCGGATCAGGCCGATGGAGATACCGGCAACCGGCGCGTTGATCGGTACGCCGGCGTCCATGAGCGCGAGTGTCCCGCCGCAGGCCGAGGCCATGGACGACGAGCCGTTGGACTCGAGGATGTCCGACACGAGCCGGACGGTGTAGGGGAACTTCTCGACGGGCGGGAGCACGGGCAGCAGCGCCTTCTCGGCGAGTTTGCCGTGGCCGATCTCGCGCCGGCCCGGGCCGGTGATGCGCTTCGCCTCGCCGACGGAGAACGGTGGGAAGTTGTAGTGCAGGTAGAACTTCTCGGAGTACTCCTGGCCCAGCCCGTCGACGATCTGCTCGTCCTTGCCGGTGCCGAGCACGGCGGTGACCAGCGCCTGCGTCTCGCCGCGCTGGAACATGCCGCTGCCGTGCACGCGGGGGAGCAGCCCGGTCTCGCAGACGATGCGGCGCAGCTCGTCGGCCGCGCGGCCGTCGGTCCGCTTGCCGTCGCGGATGATCGCGCGGGTGATCTCTTCTTCGAGGTCGTGCGCCGCGACCTTCGCCAGCTTCAGGCGGTCGCGGTACTGGTCGATCTGGAACGGCGTGGCGTCTTCGCCGGGGGCGGGGAAGTGCTCGGCAAAGAAGGCCTTCTTGCACTCCTTCACCGCGACCTGGCGGTCGAGCTTCGTGCCGTCGGACGTCTTCGCGTCACGCAGCGGGCCGCCCAGCTTGCTGTTCACCAGCTCGGCGATGTCGTCGGGGATCACCACCGGGCCGCCGACCTTTTCCTGGCCGCACTTGCCCTGCAGGTCCTTGATGAGCTGGGTGATCTGCTTGACGTACTCGTAGCCGAAGGCGACAGCCGCGTTGAGCTCGTCCTCGGGCATCTCGTAGGCGCCGACCTCGATCATGTTGATGCCGTCTTCGTGGCCACAGAGCAGCATGTCCAGGTCGGAGTAGGCGTCCTGCGCGGCGGTCGGCATGGCGACGAGCTCGCCGTCAACCCGTCCGACGCGGACGTTGCCGACGGGGCCCTGGAACGGGATGTTGCTGATCGACAGCGCGGCGGAGGCGGCGATGCCCGCGAGGACGTCCGGCTCGTTCTGGCCGTCGTAGCTCATGACCCAGCACTGGATCTGGACCTCGTCGATGTAGCCCTTGGGGAACAGCGGCCGAATGGGCCGGTCGATGTTCCGCATGGTGAGGATTTCTTTCTGGTTCGGAGCGCCTTCGCGCTTGCGGAAGCCGCCGGGGAACTTGCCGGCCGCGCTGAGCTTCTCGCGGTAGTCGACGGTGAGGGGGAAGAAGTCCAGGCCCGGGCGGGGGTCGGAGTGGACGGCGGTGCCGAGCACGACGGTCTCGCCGTACTGCACGAGCACGGAGCCGCCGGCCTGCTTGGCGAGCTTGCCGGTCTCGATGGACAGGGTACGGCCCGCGAGCTCGAGCTCGACGCGATGGATCACTTCGGACATCGGGATGTTCCTTGTTCGATGGCGCGGAGGAGGGAGGGTGCGCCGGCGGTTCGCCATCGTGGTGCGGCTCGATGCGATCGAGACGGACCTCGCGCCGGCGTTGTCGCCGCCTGGTGGAAAGCCAGACTCGGATGACAGGTGGCCGGGGGCACGGTACGTGACACGCCGTCACACACGATGCACGGGGCTAACTGCCGTCGTCGCCTGCCCGCTACATCACGGGGCCACGAGGCGGCCGGCCGGGCGGTACACACACGCCCCGGCCGGGCCGGCCCAGCAGGATCGCCGGGCCGAAAAAACAGACGCCCGCGCGGCAGCGCGGGCGTCCAAAATCGGTTACTTACGCAGGCCCAGCCGACCAATCAGGTCGAGGTACGCCTGGCGGTTGTTATTCTTCAGGTACCGCAACAGGCGGGTCCGCTTGGACACCATCTGCAGCAGCCCGCGGCGCGACGCGTAGTCGTGCTTGTGGACCTTCAGGTGCTCGGTCAACTCAAGGATCCGCGCGGTCAGGACCGCGACCTGGACCTCGGGGCTGCCGGTGTCTTGGTCGTCCCGGCGGTAGGCGCCAATGACTTCCTGCTTCTTCTCAGCGGTAATACTCATATCCGTAAACCTTTAGTATCCCGACACTTCCGAGCCGGCGGGTACGCCCCGCGAGCCAAGAAGGCGTTCATCCCCCAGCCCAGTCGCTGCGGGGAGCCGCACATTGTAGCGGGATCAGCAGGCCGGAGCAATGGCCCCGGGAGCGGGGATGCACTGCACAATTGGATGCACTGCGAGAGCACCCGTCGCATGTGAGGCGGCGGCAATTGGGCATGCGTTGTCTTAAGTTAGCCCAGGAATCACAGCCTAATCACACCCCAGACCGCGCGATCAGGTCCATGAACTGGTCGGTGAAGACGAAGTTTTCTTCAGGGAACGCCAGGCCCTGCATGTTCTGGTCGATGTGGCTGAACATCATCTCGATCGTCGCGAGGGGCTTGGGCTCGGCCCCCGGGTCGGCGGGGTCCAGCAGTTCCACGACCCCCGACGTCGAGCTGCCGCGCTCGTCCAGGTGGGTGATCTCGGCGGTGTGGCGGATCGTCGTGCCCGGCGTCGCGCTCAGGCCGGTGAACACGGCCTTGCCGATCTTGGCGAGGATGACTTTTTCTCTAAACCCGTTGGCGTGGCCCGTCAGGATGCCGGCGGTCTGGGCATAGCCCTCAATGATGAGTGTGTTGGGCATCACCAGATAAGCAGGATGCTCACTTCCGGGGGCGCAGCCGGTCGCGCTGCCGTTGTATCCGCCGAGGGTGTTAGTTTTGCTCGAGGCGAAGTGGTCGTGCAGGACGTCCTCGGCCGCGGTGACGTTTCGGATCGCCACGCAGCGCTTGGCCTTCTCAAGTTCGAGGATACGGTCCAGCCAGATCCAGCGCATGGCGAGCCCTTAGCCCAGCTTGCTCTTGACGAACTTGCAGACCATGTCGACGGTGAAGACGTCGCCGAGCTTCTCGACCTGCGGGTCCTGGGCGAAGGTGTCCAGATCGGCGTGGGGCATCTTGGCACGCAGCTCGGCCAGGCCGGCCTCGGTGACCTTGCCATCCTGGACGTACTGGGCGTCGGAGAGCACGGACTGGTCGAACATCTCGGTCTCGCCGATCTTGATGCCAAACGCCTTCTCGAGGCGGAAGCTGATATCCAGGTAGTCGATGGACTCGGCCCCCAGGTCCTCACCCAGGCGGGCGGTCGGGACCACCTCGTCCTCGTCGACGCCCAGGGCGTCTTCCAGGACTTCTTGGATCTTCTCAAAGATTTCTTCGTCGGACATCGACATCGCGGGCGTTCCTGTCGTGGAGCGTTGGGGCGGGTCGGCCCCCCTTCCCTGGGCGGGCCAAGGGCGTATCGTAGCGGTTTTACGGGGGGCCGTCGCGGGGTGGTGCGTATCCCCACCGAGGCCTCGGCCGGGCGTTAGGCCGTCGCCGCGATCGGCTCCAGCGCGAACCGGCCCTGGACCGCGGTGCGGTCGCCGACGGTGCCCGTGCCCTGGAAGTCGTAGCGGTGGCCGTCGCGCTTGCGAAGCGTGACGCTGAGGGTGAGTGTCTCTCCGGGCCGGACCATGCCCGAGTAGCGGACGTTGCGGACCTCAGCGACGACCAGGGGGCGCGGAGGCGGGTCGTCGGCCCCGGCCGCGAAGTGCCGGCCGGCCTGCACCAACGCCTCAAGCATCATCACCCCCGGCAGGATGGGAAAGCGAGGGAAGTGGTCGCCCAGATACTCCTCCGCCGCCGACACATTCTTCACCGCCGACAACGAGCTGTCGTCCCGGGCCGTCACTTGGTCGATGAGGTCAAACTTCATGGGGTAATCGCCGGTCTTCAGGTATCGAGCAACGATGGGACCGTGTTGGATCAAAAAGTGTATCGGTGAGATGCAACACCCGCAATGCCGCCACACCACCGATTGTCTATGTAGAAACTTGGTGATTCAAGCATCCCAACCAGTAGGATAAACTAACGGATACGATGGATGTGGTTGGGCTGATCCTCGGCACACGACGGTACTACTACGACCCGAACCCGGTCTCGGTGTTTTCGGTCAGTGTGCTGTTGACGGGCCTTTCGATCGCGTGGTTTCTAGGGCAGTCACGGTTCAATCACACACTCACCCGGCAAGCTTCGGCCGCTCTGGCCTCATGGTTCGCAGTCTTCTTCGCCTTTTATACGATCCAATGGATGGGAAGGTATCCCGAATCCGATGGCCTGGGTGCCGTCGCAGTCGCGCTTGCCTTTTCGATTGGATATGCCCTATCAGCGTTCAAGGGCCCTTCATGGACCGTGGCTGGCCTCGCTCATGTCGCGCTGTTTGTTGCACTAGTCTTTGCGGGGCTTTTTCTTGTCGGCTCTTTAGTCACGATTCTTGACGAAAACAAGCGACGATCTGCGCCGACTTCAGAGCGAGAGATTATGTTCATCGCCGCAATCATCGGCGTCGCGATTGGGCTCTACTGCCTGTGGCTGTTGGTCAAGACACCTCGCTACACCGCACGTCACCACCGGATGTCTAAAGGCCAATGCCCTAACTGCACCTACGACCTGCGCGGCAGCGTCGGCCAGGCGGACTGTCCGGAATGTGGGCGTGCGATCCCGTGGGAGCGGGTCGTGCTGCCTGCCGACTGATCCGTTGGATGCGGTGCGCCGCGCCTACCCGCGGACGACGGACTTGCCGTTCTCGAAGCGGATGGTGTCGGCGTCGCTGGCGGTCTCGTGCAGGTGGGTCTTGAGCATCGCGATGTAGCTGGACTTGATCAGCGGGGCGTCGGCGAGGCCGAGCTTGTTCCGCGCGGCGATGACGAGGTCTTCGGTCGGGCCCTCGATCTCGATGAACCCGCCGAGGACCGGCAGCTCGTCCAGCTCGACCCGGCAGCCGTCGAGGGTGTAGCGGGTGCGGCGCTTCTCGAACGTGAGGACGTGGTGGTAGCCGATCGCGTCGAGGAGCATGGCGGCGTCGCGGGGGTTATCGACGACCAGCTCGGTCTCCTCGCGGGACTTGAGCCGGCCGTGGGCGCGGGGCCCCTTGTGCGTGATGGTGGTGGTAACGGACTCGCCGGGCGTGCCGGCCGCGGCGACCTCGACGCGGATACGGAGCCCTTGGTCGGTGCTCTTGAGCCCGCCGCCGGCCGAGTCGAAGTAGGAGTTGGTTTCGGCGAGGTCGGCGACGAAGACCGCCCCGGCCTTGTGGAGCGTGTCGACGAGCGCGTCCCGGTCGCGGAGGCGCATCTTGGCTTCGATCTCGATACTCATGGCGGTGCCCGTGGGGTTGAAACGCGGATTGTATCCGGCAGACGGGGACACGCGCGCCGTACCGCCGGTTAGAATCGCCCCCGCACCGGGAACCCTTGCGGGAGGATCACACATGGCGAGCGAGCGGGTGAGTCGGCTGCTTCGGCTGATCGCGCTGCTGCAGTCGCGGACGCCGTGGTCGGCCGCGGGCCTGGCGCGCGAGCTGGGGGTGTCTCGGCGGACCGTGTTCCGCGACCTCAAGGCGCTCGAGCAGGCGGGCGTGCCCTACCACTACTTCGAGGGCCAGGGCTACCGCATCGGCAGGGGCGCGCAGCTCCCGCCGGTGTCGCTGTCGGCCCCGGAGGTGCTCGGTTTGATGCAGCTCGCCAAGCAGGCCGGGGGGCACCGCAACAAGCCGCTGAACGCCGCGGCGCTCTCGGCGATCTACAAGTTCATCTCCACCGCGCCCGATTCGATCCGCAGCACCTGCGCCGACATGATGGCCAACGTCAGCATCCACCCCGACGCGAAGGTCGACGGCGATACCGAGAGCCGGCACTACCAGACGCTGCACTCGGCGATGCTGCAGCAGCGCGTCTGCAAGGTGACGTACCGCTCACCGGTGGACGACGACGACCTGGTCACCGGGTTCGAGCCGTACGCGCTGCACCACGCGAACCGCGCGTGGTACGTGCTCGGGCGGACCGAGGCGCACGACGAGGTGCGGGTGCTCAAGCTGGTCCGCTTCGGCGCGATCGAGCCGACGCAGCGGTCGTTCAGCCGGCCGCGCGGGTTCTCGGTCGCGCAGAAGCTCGGGCACGCCTGGCGGCTGATCCCCGGCGGGAAGGTATACAAGATCGAGCTACGCTTCACGCCCAAGGTCGCGACAAACGTCAGCGAGGTGCTCTGGCACCACAGCCAGTCGCACACGATCGCGCCCGACGGCGGATGCGTGATGAAGTTCGAGGTCGATGGGCTGCACGAGATCGCCTGGTGGCTCTGCGGGTACGCCGACCAGGTGCGGGTGCGCAAGCCCAAAGCGCTGGCGAAGCTCGTCTCGGAGATGCATCAGAAGGCGGCGGCGCAGTACGCGGGGTAGTTCGGACCGACGCCGCGATGTCATGAAAGGCGGCTATCGGCGCAGGGCGTGGAGCGCGTCGGGCAGCGCATCCGCGAGGTCCTGGGCGCGCAGGCCCGATGGGCCGTGCGGCTTGGCCCACGCGTCGGCCGCCCGGCCGTGCACATGCGCGGCGAGGACCACGGCGTCGAAGGCGTCCATGCCCTGCGCGAGCAGCGCGGCGATCAGGCCCGTGAGCACGTCGCCGGACCCGGCCGTCGCCAGCGCGGGGTTGCCGGTGGTATTGACCGCGGTGCGTCGGCCGTCGGCGATGACGGTGCGTTGGCCTTTCAGCAGGACGACGGCGTTGCCGCAGCCGACGCCGGCGGCGCTGAGCGATGCGGCGAGCGACGAAGCCGCGTCGGGGCGTTGGGCCGGGTCGGTCGGGTCGCGCGAGATGCCCAGCGGCCGGGCCAGGCGGCGGAACTCACCGGGGTGCGGGGTGAGGATGCGCGCGGGCGTGTCTGCCTGTGGAGCAATCCCGTTTTGATCCTTGTCGCACAGCGTGGCCGCGAGCGCGTTCAGCCCGTCCGCGTCCAGCACCACCGGCCGTGGCCCCGCGAGCAGACGCATCACCAGCCCGCGCTGCCGGTCCCCCAGCCCGAGCCCGGGTCCGACCGCGAGGACCGCGCGGCCGTCCGGGTCGGCCGCGTTGATCTCGGCGCAGCACGCATCCACATCAACCGGCAACGCGATACCTGTCGCGCCCGGCTCGATCGTTAGCGCAAACGGCAGGACGTCCGCCGGCGTCGCCAGCTTCACCAGCCCCGCCCCGCCGCGGAACGCGGCGCGGGCGCACAGCGCGGGCGCTCCAATCATCGTCGCGCACCCGCCGACGACGACCACCGTGCCGAACGTGCCCTTGTGGCCACCGTCGGGCCGCGCGGGGGGCGGCGGGATGTCGCTTGTGTCATACATCCTGCTCACCCGTGCCGCCCAGCTTGTTCACCCGGCACGCCGCGAACGCGGCGCCGAAGCCGTTATCGATGTTCACCACGGTCACCCCGGACGAGCAGGAGTTGAGCATGCCGAGCAAGGCCGCGACGCCACCGAAGCTCGCGCCGTAGCCCACGCTGGTCGGCACGGCGATCACCGGCGCATCGACCAGCCCCCCCACCACGCTCGGCAGCGCGCCCTCCATCCCGGCGATCACGATCACCACATGCCCGGCCCGCAGTTCGTCGACCCGGCCCAGCACCCGGTGGATGCCCGCGACGCCGACATCGTTGATCGCCGCGACCGGGTGGCCCATTGCCTCACAGGTCATCGCCGCTTCCTCGGCGACCGGCAGGTCGCTGGTCCCGGCGGTGACGATCGGGATCGGGCGGTAGGCCTGGAGCGGCTGATCCTGCGCGGCGTCCTTCGACAGCACCAGCGCGGTGCCGCTCAGCGCGCCGCGGCGGACCGTGTAGTCGGCGAGGTCGGCCGCCAGATGGTCGAGCTGCTCGGCCGACGCGCGGGTGATGAGTACGCGCGGCGCGTGACCAAGGATCGCCCGGGCGATCTGCGCGACCTGTTCGGGTGTTTTCCCCGCCGCGAAGATCACCTCCGCCGCGCCGCACCGCCTGGCCCGGTGGTGGTCCACCGTCGCGAACCCCAGCGGCTGGGCGTGCAGCGCTTTGAGCCGACCGGCTGCGGCGTCCACATCGATCACGCCGTCGCGGACCTGCTGCAGGAGGGTGTCGAGGTCGGTCGGGTCGGCCATGCCGCGATGGTACGCGATCCGGTTTTTCCCGGCAGCGGGCCCGTGGGTGACAGGGGTTGTCACCCCCATCGGCGAGACTGCTCCCAACGCAGCAGCCCCCCGCCGGCTTCCGGGGACGGCGGGGGGCTGGTCTTTCGGCAGTGCGCCAAACCGTTGGGTTCATCGGCGGGTCACGGGCGGACCGGTCACAGAAAAACGGAGTCTCTTACTCCGCCCACTCCAGTTCAACCACCTTGACCTCCAGCCCGTTCATCAGCGGGAGCATGGCGACCATGTCGTTGATGAAGGCTTCGTCGGCCTGGGCGCTGGTGGAGAGGGCGATGTGGGTGGCGTCGAAGTGGTTGACCCCCCCGGGGAAGGCGGCGTCGAGGTCGACCCAGACGCCTTGGCCCTCGCCGGTCTCGAGCCAGGCCTGGGTCCACATGTGGTATCCGAAGATGTCGCGGCCGCCGAGGAACTGGTCGGCGTAGACGAGGCCGGTGACGGTCCGGCTGGGGATGCCGGCCCCTCGGAGCATGGCAGCGAGCAGGCAGCCGTGCTCGGTGCAGTCGCCCTCGGCGGTACGGGCGACCTCGCTGGCGGTGGCGAAGCCGACGGACAGGTTCTTCGCGTCGATGTAGTTGGCGACGAACGCCCGGAGCACCTGCGCCTGCGCGGCGGGGCCGTTGCCCGCGGCATTCGCCAGAGCCTGTTCGACCAGACCGGCGACGGCGGGGTCCGCGTGGTTGAGCGCGTTGGTCGCGGCGAGGAAGCCCGCCTCGTCTGCGCCAAGCCCGGGGCCGGGCGTCTGGAAACCCAGGTCGATCGTGATGCGCATCGTGTCCTCGTCCAGCCAGTCGACGGTCTGGAAGCCGGCGGTCGGGACGCTGTCGCGGTCCAGCGCGTCCAGCCCCGGCCCGCTGATCTCGTACACCGCCCTGCGGAGCATCCGCGGGCTCTCGATCTTCCGGTCCGGCGTGATGAGCGTGCTCGCCATCATCTCCGGCGCATCAAACTCCGCCAGCGCGAGCTGCTCGTCCGCCAGGACGATATCCACGTCCATCCCCGGGGCCAGCGGCACGGTCTGCACCACCGGCTGGCCGCGGTCGTCGACCCACATCTGCATCGCGATGCCCGGGTACATCGAGACCTCGGCATCCCACAGCGACGCGGGCACCATCCGCCCGAACACCTCGACCTCGCCGCGCTGCACGAAGGTCATCACCGTGCGGATCGGCTCGGTCCCGGCGCCGAGGTCGAAGTTGGTCACCTCGATGCGTTCGTCGCCCCGCGCGATCGCGGCCTCGGCCTCGCGCATCGATGCGGCCGGCGTCGACCAGTCGGTGTTGCCCGGCTCCATCGTCTCGGTGCTGGTCCGCCCGGCGCTGGTCGTCGTGATGACCCACGCGTCTTCCCCGAACACCAGCCGCTGCTCGGTCGCCATCGCGGCCATGAGCATGCGCGTGCTCGCCTCGACCGGCCGGTGGTCCCGGGTCTCGACAAACCGCGAGCCGGTCTCGATCTTGATCTCGGTCGCGCCCCGCGCGATCGTGATCCGCGAGTCGCTGGTCGTCACGATCCGGCCCGCCTCGTCGAGCGCCATCCGCGTGTGCAGGTACCCGACCTTCTCGCCGTTCATCCGCATCACGAACCACGCCTCGTACGGCTCGAACGCCTCGGCGTCCTGAGCGTGCACGACCACGGTCGGCAGCACGGCCAGCACACAGCAACACATCAGCATCCACAAACGATTCATCGCGTCTCCAGGGTTCGAGTCTCTCGTGTCATCTGGTTTCGGGGCGGGGCGTCTACTGCTCGGTCTCGACGACCTCGATCACCAGGCCGTTCATCAGCGGGAGCATGCGGATCATCTCGCCGGCCGCCTCGGCGTCGCCCATCGCGGAGGTGCCCAGCGTGATATGCGTCGCGGTGTAGCGGTACAGCGCCGCGTCGAGGTCCAGCCAGCGCCCACCCTGCCCGGACGCGTCGGCGATCCACGCCTGCGTCCACATGTGATAAACGAACACGTCCGACTCGCCGGCAAACTCCGTGTCCGCGTAGGCCAGGCCGGTCACGCACCGGCTGGGGATGCCCTGCGCCCGGAGGATCGCCGCGAGCAGGACCGAGCACTCGGTGCAGTCGCCGCTGCGGTTGCGCGCGACCTCGCTGGCCGTGGCGTCGCCCGTCGCGAGGTTCATCCCGGTGACGTAACGCGTCACGTACCGGCGGGCCGCCTTCGCGAAACGCTCGTCGTCCGGCTCATCGCCCGCACGCTGCAGGACGACCTCCGCAAGGCGACGCACCTCTTCGTCGGTGTGGTCGATCATGATCGAAGCGTCCATATACGACGGGTCCGTGCCCGGCGTGTCGTCCTCGGCCATGGCATTGATCTCGCCCAGGTCCACCGTCAAACGCACCTTGCCGTTGGCCAAGCGCTCGGCCCGCTGGTGCGGCGTGGTCGGCGGGAGCAGGTCCTCGGGCGCGCCGTCCCCAAACGTCAGGTCGAACACCGCACGCTGCACGCGCTGCGGCCGACGGATCGCCCGGTCCGGCCGGACCGTCGAGTTGCCCGCCATCTCCGGCGGCTCAAACTCCAGCACCGCCACGCTCTCGTCCGACAGGTACGACGCCATCGCCAGCCCCGCGAACGACACCCGCTGGGCCTGCATCACCGCTTCGGCGTCGTACAGCTCGTACAGGTCCACGCCAGGGATCGCCGAGTAGTTCACCTTCCAACGCGTCGCCTCCACGACCTCGCCCGAGGGCATCTCCAACTGCTCGGCGTCTTCGCGCTCGTAGCGCAGCGTCACCGGCGTGCTGCCCAGGTCCGGGTCCCAGGTCGTCAGCTCAAACACCCGCTCCCCCGCCGCGACACGCTCCCGCCACGCCAGCTCGAACGCCGTCGGCGACAGCCAGTCCCCCGACACCGCCGGCAGCCGGCGGGTCGTCGCCCGGCCGCCCTGCTCGCTGACCAGCTCGATCCCGTCGTCGAGCAGCGTATAGGTCTGACGCACCGTCTCGGTCCCGGCCGAGCTCTCGCTGGTCACCGAGATCGGCCGCAGGTCCGCGGTCTCCAGCCAGACCGTGCGGTTGTCGCTGATCATCAGGTCCCCGCCGTGCGACTCGACCCGCCGCGAGGCGTAGCCGGTCTCGATGGTCCCGTCGTCGAGGACACGCAGCCACTCGTGCGTGTATCCCGACGGCTGGCCGTCCACCGTGTCCAGGTACCACTGGTCGTACACCAGGTCGGCCGCGGGGTGCCCGGCCAGGGCGGCGGGTTGCGTTTCATCTGCCGCGTCTGACCAGGCAGGGTGTGAAACGGCCAAAAAAATAGCCGCAAGCAGGAGAGGGTGGAAACAACGAAGTAGGAGGGTTGGATTCATAACGGACTTTACGTTAGGTCTCTATTCTCAGTCGCGAAACGTGCTTGGCTCAAGGTTGGCATTACTCACTCTGCACTGCCGTCCCCCACACCCCTCAGTATCTCATCTGCTTCCTCTTCTGACACCGCCTCACCAGACACTACAAAGCCGCGCGTCTCCATCCTGAGCCGCACAACCGTGCCATCGGGTAACACATGCAACTGCAGCGAGTCACCCGCAGATCCAGGCCCCAGGTCCATCGGCTGTCCATCAACTTCAATCCCGAAGCGAATGCTCAATACATGGGCCTCTCGCAATTCGCCAGCAACTTCGATTTCTTCAACCCCAGCATCAGTTACATGAAAGGTTTGGACATACCTGTTTCGGCCAGAATAATCGTCAGACAGACGAATGATGAATCGGGTGTTTCCTTCGCGCATGTGGTACGCATATGCCAAGGGTAACCAATCCGACGGTATTGTTCCTGAAATTGGCTGATAGGGTACGACTTCTTCATCAAACTGGGGTTCTTCATTAGCTGGCCTGAACACATGAGTCAGGTGAATCTGATCCCCATCACGGGTGGCCGTCTTGGTAGTTTCATAATCAATCGAACCGCCTTGATGCCGACTCTCGACCAGAAGTCCGTCTGCCGAGAATCTGTGATGTTGTGTTCCAACACCGTGTGGGCCGTCGCGGGTTTGCATATCAATCACTAACTGATCTTGCTCACTACCGATCCAACAACACTCGATCCCAGCATCGTCTTCATCCTTGGTCGACAGTTTCAACCGGGACTCGATCGAGACCCCTTCCAACCCACCCGGCCCTAAGAGTTCGGCGAGATCGGCTGGAGTTGTCGCAACAACCTCTGCATCCGCATCGGCCCGCGCCGCGTCCAGCGGAAGCCACGCGGACACAGCCATCAAGAGCGTCAGGGCCAGGCAGAGCGGGTAGGTTGGTTTCATAGGGTTCTCTACGCTATCCGATCCAGCACGGGTCGCGCGGGCACATCCACTTTCGAGCACACCGGCCCGCCCAACGATCATAGCCGCCGCGTGTCACGCGGCGGCTAAAGAATGTGGAACCGCGTCAATACGCCCGGCCTACTCGTCGTCTGCGTCATCGTCGGCCGGGGCGTCGGCTTCCAGGATCGCGCGGGCCTGCTCGGCGGTGATGGCGTTGGCGGAGACTGTCAGCCCCTCCATCTCCATGAACAGCTTGACGATCCGGCCGTCTTCGAGGACGTACATCTGCATCACCTGCTCGTCGTCGACCCCGCCGTCGAACGGCTGGCCGTCCATCTCCGTCCCCAGCCGCATCATGAGCACGTGCGCCTCCTGCGGCTCGCCGTCGACCTCGATCACCTCGGTGCCCACGTCGTCGCACGCGAAGGTCTGCACGAACGACACGTCGCCGCCGTAGTTGTCGCCCATGCGGATGAGGAACTGCTCGTGCCCGGCCCGCAGGTGGTAGGCCAGCGCCAGCGACATCCACGCCGACGGGATCGTGTCCTCGGCCGGGACGTAGTCGAAGGTTTCCTCGCTGTCTTCCCCAAACTCGCCGTCGAAGGTGTAGCTGCTGGTGACGGTCACCTTGTCGCCGCGGCGGACCACGCTGCTGGTGGATTCGTAGTCGGGCGACTGTGTCGCGGTGTGCCGCTGCACAAACTCGCCGTCGAGGGTGTAGACGTGGCGTTCGGTGTTCTGGCTGTCGTCGGCGGAGTGCTGCTCCATGAGGAAAACCAGGTGGCCGTCCTCGATGACGGTGGCCCAGCGCATGATGCCGCGTTCTTCCTCGCCGCCGGTCATCTCCATGCGCAGGTAGATGTCGCAGAGCGCGCCCTCCGGGCCGTCGGGGCCGAGCAGCTCCGCGAGGCCGGCCGGCGTCGCGGCGACAGTGTCTTCGACCGCCGGGTCGGGGCCCGCGACGGCGGGCGTGGCCGGGGCGGCACCCAGGGTGAGCGATCCGGCCAGGGCGGTCAGGGCGAGGGTGTGTTTCATGCCCGGATTGTACCGGCGGGCCGGGTTTTCCCGCACCCCCCATCCGCGGATTCTTCGAGCAGGGAGCGCAGCTCCGCGAGCTTCGCCGGCGGGTACAGCGCGAAGCACCAGTCCCGCCGGGCCGCGGTCTCGGCGTTGGCGAGCCCCCGCCGGGCCCGCCGGACGGCGGCGTCGGCCGCGGCGAGGAGGCCGGGGTGCTGGTCGGCGAACGCGCGGTTGATCCGGCGCAGCCGCCGCCGCGCCGCGCGGCGGGCCGGGGCTGGGTGGTCTTCGCCCCGGCCGTTGACGATCTCTGCCTTGTCCGCGAGCAGCGCGGGGTCCAGCCCGTCCACCGCGCGGTCGATGTTGTGCGGCAGGTGGTGGCGGTACCACACCGCCCGCTCGACGTCGGCCAGCGAAGCGACCGGGGCGTCGGTCTCGAGATAGACATCCGCCGAGACCACCGCGAGCGGCGCGAGTGGCGTGCCCCTCCAAGCGTTCCACCAGCGCTCGGTGACGCGCTCGTACACGCCGCCGCCCGTGCCGTGGATGAACAGGTCGCAGAGCACCGCACGCAGAAACGCCGTGAGCAGCAACGCCTTAGGCGCGAGCGGGAAATGCCCGCCTCTTTCTGGCGATACCCGCTGGATCGGTGCCCCGTCGGCTTGCGTCAGGATCGGGGTGCTGTCGGCCAGGTCGGCGAAGACGCGGTGCCGGCCCCCGCCCGCCGAGGCGTCGGCCAGGTACCACAGCGGCAGTTCGACCCGGTCGCGCTCGACCGCCAGAGGCGCCACCCCGGCCTCCGGCACCGCCGCGGCCGCCTGGTTGTACGCCGACACACAGCGGCGCGCGTCCCCGAGCATCCGCTGCACCAGTTGCTCAAACGCGTCCAGTCGCGCCAGCCGGGACGTGCGCAGCACAAACACCTCGCCCACCACCGGCCGCATCCACCGAAGCTGGCGAAGCGTGATGCTGTCGGCCAGGTTGGCCGGCTCGGCCCCCTTGGGCAGCGGCGCGAGCAGCGGACCCCAATCCACCGCCACCTCGCCGTCGGCACGCGCGCGGAAGCCGGCGACGGCCCGCTGCAGACCGGCGTCGTCGATCGGCGGTCGTTCGCCGGTGCGGGTGGCCGGGTCGTCCTTGCCGAGGACCAGCAACTCGGCTGAGAGCGCATCGCCGGACCGGACGGGCAGGCGCAGCGTCTGCGCCGGGTTGTTGTCGTGGTCCACGACCAGGTGGACCGGCTGCGCCCCCCGCCGGGCGCAGGCGACCGCCATCGCGATGTCCTTGGCGAGGATGCCCGGGTGCCAGAACGCGGCCTGGTGCCCGGTGGCGATGATGGGTCGCGTGGGGTCGAAGGGTGTGTTGTGCAGGCCGAAGGTGTCGAGCAGCGGCGCGAGCGCGGCGCGGTCGCCGCGGTGCGTGGCCGAACCTTCCCCCAGCCGCCACGCGGCGATCGGCGGGTCGGCCATGACGCGGGATGGTTGCGGGTCGGCCATGCGCGGGTCGGTCGCTCAGATCGCGGCGCCGCACTCGCAGGGCGGGTGCATCAAATCGCTGACGCTGAGCTTCGCCAGCCCCGGGTGCCGCGCGAGCTCGCGCTCGAAGACCTCGCGGTAGTGCGCCAGGCGGTGACCCGCGTCGTCGAGCGGGCCGCCGAACGAGCGGTTCGGGTCGTTGTAGATCAGCCGGACCGGCACCTCGCGGACGCGCAGCTTGTGCGCCGCGAACTGCACCCACTGCTGCAGCGGGATCGCGTAGCCGTCCTCGGTGAGGTCCAGCTCGGCCATCGCGCTCACGCGGTACGCCTTGTACCCGCAGAACGCGTCGGTGATCCCCAGCCCCAGCCCGGCGTTGACCCACTGCGTGATCGTGTGGTTGATCCGCCGACGTTCGATCGGCGGCGGGTCGCCGCACCGCTCGGGGCACATGTACCGGCTGCCGGAGATCACGTCCGCGTCATCGTCCTCGATGGCCTGGAAGAACGTGGGCAGCGCCTCGGGCTCGTGCTGCTCGTCGCAGTCCATCGTGACCACCCAGTCGTAGCCGTACATCTGCGCCCACTTGAACGCGATGCGCAGCGCCGTGCCGTAGCCGCGGTTGGTCTTGTTGCGGATCACGTCTACCTGCTGCATCGCCAGCAGCATCGGCGTGTAGTCCGTCGAGCCGTCGTCGATGACCAGCACGCACTGGGCGTGGTCGGTGATCCGCTCGATCACACGGGCGACGTACTTCTGCTCGTTGTATACGGGCACGGCGACGAGGTTCTTCTTCATAGGCGGCGTCCGATCTGCGAGGTTCGACATGAAAAGGGGCGAACCACTGTAGGCGTCGCCTGGGCCGCTGACAACAGCCGCCGTGTCACACGCGGCGGAGCCCCGCCAGCTCGCACAACTGATCCAGCGACAGCACCTCGGGCCGCATCGTCGGCTCGACGCCCGCGGGGAGCTCGGCGTCCCGCCCGAGGATCGCCCCGAGCTGCTTCCGCCGCTTGCTGAAGAGCGTGTGCAGCATCGCCGAGAACGCGTGCGGGTCGTCGCAAAGCGGCGCTGCTCGGCGGTGCAGCGCGACGACGGCCGAGTCGATCGACGGCGGCGGGTAGAAGCACCCGGGCTTGAGCACGCCCACACGGCGGATCTCGAACACCGCCTGCAGCAGGATGCCCAGCGGGCCGTACGCCTTCGTGCCCGGCGGCGCGGTGAGGCGGTCGGCGACCTCCTTCTGGATCATCACAACCGCGTGCGTCATGGCCGGGTGGTCCAGCGCCAGGTTCGCCAGCAGCGGCGAGGCGATGTGGTACGGCAGGTTCGCGATGAGCTTGAATCGCTCGGCGTGATGCTGCTCCAACAACGCCAAGGCCTCCGGGCTAATCGCGTGCTTGCCGTCCAGCGCATCGCCCAGGTGCAGCGTGACCCGGTCGCCCAGCCGGCCGCGCAGGATCGGTTCCATGTCGCGGTCGATCTCGACCGCGACCACCCGCGCCCCCGCGTCCGCCAGCCGCTCGGTCAGCGCGCCGGTGCCCGGGCCGACCTCGAGCACGACATCGCCCGGCGACAAGGCCGCGGCCTCCATGATCCTGGCCATGTGGTTGCCGTCGTGCAGGAAGTTCTGCCCGAAC
The DNA here is from genome assembly GCA_030425705.1 of Phycisphaerae bacterium. Classification (GTDB taxonomy): domain Bacteria; phylum Planctomycetota; class Phycisphaerae; order Phycisphaerales; family Phycisphaeraceae; genus JAHQVV01. The sequence goes on along the minus strand of JAUHZU010000001.1, from coordinate 55,871 downwards.
TTCTTCTTGGGGTGCAGCCCGTGGTCGGCGAGGAGGCGCTTGATGTCGTTGAGCGTCTGGGCCATTCGGCCGGGTTCCGGGATTGGGGTCTCGGGTCTGGGGTTTCATACCACGCGGATCTTCAGTTTAGCGGGTGCGGCGAAGCCGCCCGGTGGTCACGCGAGAACCTACAATGCATCCATGCCCATCCGCCAGCTCCCGACGCTTGTCATCAACCAGATCGCCGCGGGCGAGGTGATCGAGCGGCCGGCCTCGGTGGTCAAGGAACTGGTCGAGAACGCGCTCGACGCCGGGGCGACGGACATCGACATCGCCATCGAGGAAGGCGGCGCGAAGCTCATCCGCGTCAGCGACGACGGCATCGGCATCCCCGAGGACGAGCTGGCCCTGGCCGTCGCCCCCCACGCGACGAGCAAGATCACCAGCGCCGACGAGTTGGAAGCGATCGGCACATTGGGCTTCCGCGGCGAGGCGCTCGCGTCCATCGCGTCGGTGTCTCGCCTGCGCATCACGTCCCGGCCGACCCGCGAAGACGGCACCGCCGAGCACGCCGGCGTCCTCGAGGTCGACGGCGGCGAGGTCCGCGGGCCGTCCCCCGGCGCGTCGCGGCCCGGCACGGTCATCGAGGTCCGGGACCTGTTCTTCAACACCCCTGCACGACGCAAGTTCATGCGCTCGGCCGGCAGCGAGTTCGGCCACATCAACGACTGCGTCCAGAAGATCGCCATGGTGAACCCCGACTGCGGCGTCACCCTCACGCACAACGGCCGGAAGGTCCAGGACCTGCCGCGCAACCAGACCCGCAGGGACCGCTGCGTCGCGCTCATGGGCAAGGACATCGCCGACGCGCTGCTGGAGTTTGAGCGCACCGACGACCCGTCGCGCGGCAGCGCCCGGGTGTGGGGCCTGGCGGGCATGCCCTCGCTCGGCCGGGCTACGACGAAGTTCCAGCACGTCTGCGTCAACGGCCGGCCGGTCAAGGACCGCAACCTGCAGCACGCCATCAAGGAGGCCTACCGCGGGCTCATGCCGCCGGACCGCTTCCCGCAACTGGTCGCCTTCATCGACCTCGACCCGGCCCAGGTCGATGTCAACGTCCACCCCCAGAAATCCGAGGTGCGTTTCCGCAACCCCTCGTACCTGCACGGGCTGGTATTGACCGCGCTGCGGCAGCGGTTGCTGGGCGCGGACCTGACGCCGGCGGCGCATGTGCGATCTCCGATGTCCAATGCCCGAAATGAAGGCGGGACCGCGTTAGCCGCTCCGCCGAACATCGAACATCGGACATCGGACATCCACACCGCCTCCGACTTCGTCGACTACTTCCGCAGGATGGACCCCACACAGAAGGGCTTTGTCTATCAGGAGGTGAAGAAGCAGCTCAAGGAAGAGGCCCCGGGAGCGGTCTCTGCCGAGGACGACGCGTTCGAGCAGGAGTTGCTGAACAGGCAAGCGGCTGCTTCCACCAGCCACCCGCCACCAACCACCACCCACCAGTCCATCCTGCAGGTCCACGACAGCTACGTGGTCACGCAGGACGAGCACGGCCTGGTCATCATCGACCAGCACGCGCTGCACGAGCGGGTCATGTTCGAGAAGCTCCGGGCCCGCATCCTCGACGACCGCGAAACGCTGGAGAGCCAGCGGCTGCTCGTGCCCGAGGTCGTCCGTGCCGACGCGGCCCGGCAGGCGGCGATGGAAGACCTCCAGCCGCTGCTCGCCCGGCTGGGCATCGAGGCGTCGCCCATCGGCCCGGGCGAGGTCGCGGTCCACGCTTTCCCGTCCCTGCTGTTCTCCCGCAACGTGAAGGTCGGCCCGTTCATGGAAGAACTCCTCGACAAGGCCGATGGCGGGGCCTTCGACAAGATCGAACTCGGCGACGCCCCCGGGGGCACGGACGCACAGCTCCCGGAAGAAGCGGCGCTGCACGAGGTGCTGGACATGATGAGCTGCAAGGCAGCCATCAAGGCCGGCGACAAGATGAGCGAGCAGGAGCTGGCGTCCCTCCTCGAACAACGCGACGCGATCGAGCGGTCCAGCAACTGCCCCCACGGAAGGCCAACCACACTACGGCTGACGCTGAAGGACCTCGAACGGCAGTTCGGGCGGAGCTAAGCTCCCATATTCATGCTGGGCTGGGGTTATTCGTTAAGGATGTATGCCCCTTCCCACCCTTGACGCCCCCCCCTTGCGCCCTATAATGCTCGATTCTCCCGACCCGCGGGACGGGCGCGATCGCCCCAGCCCTGCCGGACGGGTCCGACCGATGTTCTGCCACTGACCAGGCCCGCCGGAGCGGGCCCAATAGCTCCCCCGCCTGCCCCGGAACGGGATTCCGCGGGCCCCGGCACCGGGGCTCGGCCCCAAGCCCCCGGGAACACCCGGACACCCCTTGCCAAGGACCGACGATGTCCACCACGACCACCCCACCCGCCAAGCTCTCCCGCCTGCAGAAGACCCGTAACTTCGGGATCTGCGCCCACATCGACGCGGGCAAGACCACCACCACCGAACGCGTCCTGTTCTACACCGGCAAGGCCTACAAGATCGGCGAGGTCCACGAGGGCACCGCCACCATGGACCACCTCCAGGACGAGCAGGAACGCGGCATCACCATCACCTCCGCCGCCACCACCTGCCCGTGGTCCCGCAACGGCGTCGAGTACACCTGTAACCTCATCGACACGCCCGGCCACGTCGACTTCACCATGGAGGTCGAACGCTCCATGCGCGTCCTCGACGGCGCGGTCGTCGTGTTCGACGGCAAGGAAGGCGTCGAGGCCCAGTCCGAAACCGTCTGGCGCCAGGCCCAGCGGTATAAGGTCCCGCGCATCTGCTTCATCAACAAGATGGACAAGATGGGCGCGGACTTCGACTACGCGTTCCAGACGATGTACGACCGGCTGGCGGCCCCCGCGATCGCGGTGCAGTACCCCATCGGCAAGGCCGACACCTTCGAGGGCATCATCGACCTGATCTCGATGAAGGCCTACTACTTCTCGAAGGAAGACATGGGCACGACCATCACCGAGGGCGAGGTCCCCGCGGAGTACGCCGACAAGGCCAACGATCTGCGTGAGAAGCTGGTCGAGACCGCCGCCGAGCAGGACGACGCCCTGACCGAGAAGTACCTCGAGTCCGGCGAGCTGACCGAAGACGAGATCCGTGCCGCGCTGCGGAAGGGCACGATCGCCCGGAGCATCCACCCGACGTTCGCCGGCTCGGCGCTGCAGAACATCGGCGTGCAGAAGCTGCTGGACGGCATCGTCGACTACCTGCCCAACCCCACCGAGGTCCCGGACGTCGAGGGCACCGACCCCGACGACGCGGACAAGCGGCTCACCCGCCCGCACGACGAGGAAGCCCCGCTGTCGGCGCTGGTCTTCAAGGTCGTCAACGACTCGCACGGCGACCTGACCTACGTCCGCGTCTACTCGGGCAAGCTGGAGAAGGGCACGCGTGTGCTCAACACCAACAACGGCAAGCGCGAGATCGTCAGCCGTATCTTCGAGATGCACGCCAACGACCGCAAGGCCCGTGACGAGGCGTTGGCCGGCGAGATCGTCGCCGTGGTCGGCCTGAAGAACAGCTACACCGGCGAGACGCTGTGCTCGCCGGACGCGCCCATCGTGCTGGACCGCATGGACTTCCCCGAGCCGGTGATCTCCATGTCGATCGAGCCGAAGTCCGGCGGCGACAAGGAAAAACTCGCCAACGCGCTGGGCACCATCCGGCGTGAAGACCCCTCGTTCCAGACCCACTACGACGAAGAGACCGGCGAGACCATCATCGCGGGCATGGGCGAGCTCCACCTGGAGATCATCACCACGAAGATCAGCCGGGACATGAAGATCGGCATCAACGTCGGCCAGCCCCGCGTCGCGTACAAGGAAGCGATCACCGGCACGGCGACGGCCCAGGGCGTGCACAAGAAGCAGTCCGGCGGCCGCGGCCAGTTCGGCGACTGTACAATCGAGGTCTCCCCGATCACCGAGGAAGAGGCGCTCGAGCAGGAACTCAAGTACGACGACGGCGTGGCCTTCGAGGACGCGATCGTCGGCGGTGCGATCCCGCGCGAGTTCATCCCCTCCGTCGGGGCCGGGGCCCGCGCGACGGCGAAGACCGGCGTCCTGGCGGGCTACCCGCTGCTGGGCGTGAAGGTCAAGCTGATCGACGGCAAGTACCACGACGTCGACTCGTCGCAGATCGCCTTCGAGATGGCAGGCACGATCGCCTTCAAGAACGCGACCCGCAAGGCCGGGCTCGTCCTGCAGGAGCCGATCATGAAGGTCACCGTGACCACCCCCGACGAGTTCTTCGGGAACGTGACCGGCGACCTGAACCGCCGCCGTGCGATGATCATGGGCGATGAGGAGCGGGGCAACACCCGCGTCATCACCGCCGAGGCCCCGCTGTCGGAGATGTTCGGCTACTCCAACTCGCTCCGCGGCATGAGCCAGGGCCGGGCCTCCTACGCCATGGAGCCGCTGACCTACCGCGAGGTGCCGGCGAACATCGCCAAGGAAATCCTCGAGAAGCAGGGCGAAGACAAGTAACCCCCGCCCCACCCGACCCCCCGAAGCCCGCGGCCGACCAGCCGCGGGCTTTTCCTTTACTAAAGCCGGCCCGGATTCCTTGCCCCTGGCCCCCCGCCGCCTTATCCTGATAGGGACCGGGACCCTCCTCCCGGCTCGTCCGTGGCCCCTCACTTTCGGAAGACAACGATGTTCCAACGCTATGCCCGTACCGCGATGACCGCCGCCGCGCTTTCCCTCGCCGGCCTGCTCCCGACCGCCGCCTGGGCGCAGGGCGACAGCGACAACCCCAACGTCATCAGCGATGGGTTCGAGGACCTGAGCTACGGCAAGACCTTCTACATCCAGGTCCCGATGATCGACGCCCCTTCACCGGTGGTCTCGCTGGTCAACCCCCGGCCGTCGTCTGGTGGGATCGGTGACAACGTCACCGCCGAAAGTATCATCAATAACGTACGCTACGTCGGTGAGCACCCCGACATCAACCATATCGTCTTCCTGATGCGGACTGGCGGGGGGCTGATGTTCCATGCCGATGCCATGCTCGATGTCATTGAGGAGTACCACGACACCACCGAGTACACCATCATCATCGAGCACGCGATCTCCGCGGGAACCTGGACCGTCTTCAGTTGCGACAACATCTTTATGATCGACGGCGGCACCGTCGGGGGCGCGGTCGGCTACGTTACGCTGCAAGACGGCACACCGATCGTCGCCGACAACCTCGCCTTCGTCGCCGCACGCATGGGCAAGGTCGCCGAACGCAATGGCCACTCCGCGCTGTTCATGCCCGCCATGATGCACCAGCCCGCCGAACTGCACTACTGGGAAGTCAACGGCGAGGGCGTCCTCTCCGACAAGGCTCCGAGTTCGCCCAACTCCGTCGATAACTATCACCTCATCGACTCGGATCAAGACGTCCTGACCCTCACCACCGCCCAGGCCGAGATGGTCGGCCTCGCCGAGCGCATCAGCGGCTACCACGCCGACCTGGTCGGCGAGAAGATCGGTGTCCCCGGGTGGAGGCGGGCCAACCACTACGGCCAGGTCGTCCACGAGATCGCCGACATCTACAACGTCACGCGTGTCGACCAAGACTTCTTTGAACGCTCCCTCGCGTCCATCCCCTACTTCCGCGACAACCGCGATAACCGCGACAACCCACAGATCGCTGCGGTGCTTGAGGAGCGGGCCACCTATAAGCTGCTGCTGGACGGATACAGCACGATCAACGAGGCGTTGAACAATCTGCCCTACGTTCACCCCGAACGGCACATCTACTTTACCGACGCCGAAGGCCGCACGATCCTCGCCGACCCCGAGCAGTGGAAGCAGGACACGCAAGCCAGTCGCAACTACGCCCGCTCGTTCCGTGGCGCCCTCTCGAACATCCGACGAGCCTTGGCGAAGCTGGACATTGACGCCGGCAACATCTCGGACTTGGAAGATGCGCTAGAAGATGTAGCCAACCGCATCGAAGGCATCGCCCGCCAGGGTAACGCCGCGTATTGGGCCGAGAACGAAGTGGTCTACGAGATCGAATAGCCAAGCACTCAAAAGGAACAACACGATGAAGACCCGCCTCCTGCTCGCGGCTGCCTGCACGGCCGCCGCCTGCCTAGCCCCGGCCGGCCTCACCTCCGCGTCCTCCGGTATCAAGGCCCCGCCCGTTGCGCATGCCCCGGCCCGCGCCGCGGCCGACCCGGTCACCAGCGATGGGTTCGACGCGCTGATCTACGACGCAACCCTTTACGTCGAGGTCCCCCTCGCCGGCACCTTCGGGCAAGACACACACCGCGAGAACGTCATCGAGACGATCCGCATGGCCGCCGCTAACCCGTACATCCAACACGCCGTGTTCATGATCAACAGCGATGCGGACAGCGGCCAGCTCTATGACAAAGAGGTCGTCGGCATCCACGCCAACGAGTTGGAGTTCCACGCGGTCATCCAGGACGCCCTGTTCCTCGCGACGTTCCCCGTGTTCTTCAGCGACTCCATCTTCGTGACCGACGGCGCCCGGGTCGGCGGCATGCCCTTGAAGCGATACTTCCCACCCGGCAGCCAGGAGGTCCTCGCCAAGTGGGTCGGTATCACCACCAACCAGCTCGCCTCCGCAGCCGAAACCCGCGGCCATAATCCCGACATCGTCCGCGCGATGATCGACGAGACGAAGTCCCTGCACTACTGGTTGGAAGGCGGTGAGATCCACGTCACCAACACCGCGCCCCCTAGCACCGGCCACCTCCAGGACTACGAGCATGTCACGCCCCTGTCCGAGGGCGAGACCGTCTTCCTCAACCATGACCAGGCCATCAAGTTCGGCCTCGCCCAGCACATCGAAGAGTACGACGCAGTCTGGGTCGGCGACCTGATCGGCGCGCAGAACTGGACGCCCGCCAACCGCTACGGCTTCGTCACCCTGGACCTCGCGGTGATCATGAACGGCCTCGCGCCGCTCCAGGAAGGTCTCGACGGCCTGAACAACCAGCTCCCCGCGATCCCCCGTAACAGCGAGAACAGCAACAACCCCCAGATCGAGCGCCTCCGCGACGCGAAGCGCGCCCTGGACCGCGGGGTCGACGCCATCGATACCGTCGCCGAGGCGGTCGAAGACCTCTACGCCACCCACCCCGAGCGGCACGTCTACTTTCCCGGGCAGTACGGCCAGACGATCCTCGCCGACCCCGACGCCTGGGCGAACGACCTCCGCCAGTCCCAGCAGTTGGTCTCCCGTATCCGCTCGGGGCTTAACACGTTACAGAATGCGATTGAGGCGCTCGACGTTGTCCGCATGGGGATCGTGCCTAACTTCGGGCTGAACCCCGATTTCGTGGACCCCTACATCGAAGCCCTCGACCGCATCGATACCCACCTCAAGGGGATCGGCGAGTACGGCAACGCCCACTACTGGGACGATATCTACAAGGTGCCCTATCCCGAAGACGAGTACGGCGTCACATACGGCTAACGCCTGACCAGAGTCCAGACTCTATGAAGATCGTTGTCAAGAACCGCCACGGCTTTAAGCCGTGGCGGTTTTCCTAGCACCATGCCGTTCCCGGCCGGGGTGTGACTGACACCGAACGCTACGCACCTGCTACCCTACGCGGCTCATGGCACTGCTGTCTGTTGCAAATCTCGTGTTCTCGTTCGGGGACCGCCACCTGCTGGACGGCGTGAACCTCACGGTGTCGGCGGGCGAGCACGTCGGGCTGGTCGGGCGCAACGGCTGCGGCAAATCGACGCTGCTCAAGCTCATCGCCGGGCTCGAGTCCAACAAGCCCGACGCCGGCCAAGTCCAGCTCGCCCGGGGCAGCACGGCGGGCTACCTCCGACAGGACCACCACTTCGAGCCGGGCAAGACCCTCCGCGAGGAGGCGGGCTCCGCGTTCGCCGAGCTGGCGGAGCTGCACCGCAAGCTGGACGAAACGGCCCACCAGATGGGCGAAGCCGACGGCGAGGCCATGGACCGGCTGCTCAAGCGGTACGAGCGCCTGGAGCACGAGATGCAGGCGGCCGGCGGCTACGCGGTCGATCACAAGATCGACGAGACCCTGCACGGGCTCGGGCTGGACGACGCGGTCTTCAAGGTGAAGTGCGGCGACCTGTCCGGCGGGCAGAAGGGCCGGCTGGCGCTGGCGAAGCTGCTGCTGAGCGAGCCGGACATCCTGCTACTGGACGAGCCGACCAACCACCTGGACATCGCCGGCCGGGAGTGGCTGGAGGGCTTCCTGCGTTCGTACACGGGCGGGGTGATCCTGATCAGCCACGACCGCTGGTTGCTGGACCGGGTGGTGAGCAAGATCTACGAGCTCGAGGCCGGTCAGATGGTCGAGTTCCCGGGCAACTACGAGAAGTTCCGCCAGCTCCGCGCCGAGCGGATCGAGGACCAGCGCCGCGCCTTTGAAAAGCAGCAGACAAAGATCAAGCACGAGCAGTCGTTTATCGACCGCTACCGCGCGGGCCAGCGGTCCAAGCAGGCGCAGGGCCGGGAGAAGCGGCTGGAGCGGTACATCCGTGACGAGTCGCTGGCCCCGCCGGTCGAGCTGGACACGATGAAGCTGTCGCTGGAGCCGAAGGTGCGCAGCGGGGACCAGGTCGTCGTGTCCGAGGGCCTGGCCGTGGCATACGAGACGCGCACGCTGTTCGACGGCTTCACGCTGACGATCAAGCGGGGCGACCGGATCGGCGTCATCGGCCCCAACGGCGCGGGCAAGTCCACACTGATCCGCGTGCTCCTGGGCGAGCAGGACCCGACCGCGGGACAGAGCAAGCTCGGGGCGCAGGTCGATGTCGGCTGGTACCGGCAGACCCACGAGCACCTGGACATGGGCCAGTCCATCGTCGAGTACCTGCGCAAGTTCGTGCCCAGCGGCACCGAGCAGGAGGCCCGCGACCTGGCCGGGGCGTTCCTGTTCTCCGGCAACGACTCGGAGAAGCCCCTCGCCTCGCTCTCGGGCGGCGAGCGGTCGCGCGCGGTACTGGCCGGGCTGATGACCTGCGGGCACAACCTGCTGGTGCTGGACGAGCCGACCAACCACCTGGACATCCCCAGCGCCGAACGGCTGGAAGAAGCGCTCCGCCGATACAACGCGGCGCAGAAGAAGTTCTCCACCACCGGGGCCGGCGGCGGCGAGGGCACGCTCATCCTCATCACGCACGACCGCATGCTCCTCGAGCACCTGGTCGACCAGCTCCTGATCTTCGACGGCGCGGGCCATGTGCAGCACTTCCTGGGCACGTACAGCGAGTACCTCGAGCAGGCCCAGGCGGGCAGCGTGCTGGTCGATGCCAACGCTGCGGCGAACGACAAGAAGCCGAACCAGGGCCAACAGCGCCAAGACACCAAGCCCCCAAAGCGCCAAGAGAAGGCGAAGAAGGCGCAGCCCGCATCATCGGGCGGGAAGGCCAAGCGCAAAGCGAAGAAGAACAACGCCTTCGGCGGGCTGGCGGTCGAACAGCTCGAAGCAAAGATCGAGGCGTTGGAGGCAAAGGTCGCCGAGGTCGAGCAGCAGCTGGCCGACCCCGACACCTACCGCGACCACGCCAAGTTCAGCGAGCTGCAGCGCAGCCACGAAAAGCTGAAGGCCGAGCTGGAGCCACTCGAAACCGAGTGGGCCTCGCGGGCCTAGGCAAGCCGTATGCAGTTCGCTTGAGGGCGTTCGCTACCAGAAATGCGACCGGAGCTAACGCTCCGCGACTTCCAGGCCGGTGGGCGGCTGGGGCTCGGCGGGTTCGCGGTTGCGCCAGAAACGGATCGTGTCGGTCCAGCCCCGGGGCTTCTGGTACGGAGCGTAGGTGTACTGCTGCTGGCCGGCGAAGAGGTTGCCGTTGGGTTGCTGGTCGGCCCACTGGGCCCAGTCGCGCGGGTCGAGCCCGGCGTCGTGGCCGGTGAGCGTGACCAGCGACCGGCGGGCCGCGGCGATGACGGCGTAGTTGCGGTCTTCCAGGGCGCGTGACAGCGCGTTGAACACCGACGTCTCGGCGTACTGGCCCAGCGCGTCGGCGGCGGCCTGTCGGACATCCGAGTCCGGCTCGTCCACGTCGCTGATGCGCGCGGTGAGCGGCGCCGACGCCGCGGGGTTGTGGATCATGCGCAGCCCGTTGGCCGCCTGCCAACGGACCTGGGGGTTGTCGTCCTCGAGCATGAGGATGAGCAGGTTCGCGTCGTCGACGTTGCCGTGCAGCCCGAGGGCCTTGGCGCAGGCGGCGCGGACGGAGGGGTCCGGGTCGTTGAAGAACAGGCGGTAGGACTCGAGGTAGACCTCCTCCCCGCCGAAGGGCGCGGCGGAGAGCCAGTTGATGCCCTCGCGCCGGCGGTCGGCGTCGTCGCGGTCGAACATCATGGCGACGGCTTCCTTGGGCGTGGGCGGCTGGGGGAAGGCGTTGGCGAGCGCGGCCGCGGGGTCGATCGTGCCGTTGGCACAGCCCGCCCCGGCGACGAGCGCCCCGGCCAGCAGCATGGCCCCGGCGGCGAGGCGGATCGGTTGACACGTCAGAATCTGGGCCATGGCTGGATTTTATCGGTCGTGTCCGGGGCGTGCGCGGCGTCGCGCGGCTTGCTGAGCCATCGGCCCGTCGGCGGGCCGGGCGTGAAGATCAAGAAAACCTGAGCGGGGTTCAGGCCGGCCGGCTCCCGTAACCCGTGTCAGTGCGGATTGTTAGGACGCCTCCCCTTCTCCGGACGGGTTTTAGCGGGACACCTTACTCATTCTTCGCATACGTCTAACCGTTTGCTCACAGTCCGGGCTTATTTTCCCGTCCGCACGCGGGGCCTGTCCCCCCCGCACCCACCCCCCTTTAGAGGAACCTGAACATGCAACTCAAGACCCGCCTGCAGCGCACCGCCCTGTCGCTCGGCGCCGCCGCGGCCCTGGCCGTGCCCGCCGCCGCCCAGAACCTCGCCGGTGAGATCATCGTCGATGGCTCGTCGACCGTGTACCCGATCACCCAGCTCGTCGCCGAAGAGTTCCGTGCCGACGGCAACGAAGGCGTCAGCATCGCGGTCGGCTTCTCCGGCACCGGCGGCGGCTTCAAAAAGTTCGCCAACGGCGAGACCCACATCTCCGACGCCTCCCGCCCGATCAAAAAGTCCGAAGTCGACGCGCTCTCCGCCGCCGGCATCGACTTCATCGAGGTCCCCGTCTCGTACGACGGCCTGACCATCGTTGTCAACCGCAACAACACCTGGGTCGATGAGCTCACCGTCGAGCAGCTCCAGCTGATCTTCCTCTCGGCGACCGCCGACGAAGTCACCACCTGGCGTGACGTCAACCCCGCCTGGCCGAACATCGAGATCAAGATGTTCATCCCCGGCACCGACTCGGGCACCTTCGACTACTTCAAGGAAGTCGTCGCCGGCAAGGAAGGCAGCATCCGTGACGACGTGACCCCGAACGAGGACGACAACGTCCTGGTCCGTGGCATCATCGGCGACCGCGGCGCGATCGGCTTCTTCGGCTGTGCCTACTACTTCGAGAACGAAGACCAGCTCAAGGCCGTCGCCATCATCAACGACGCCGGCGACGCGATCCTCCCCTCGACCGAGTCCATCGAAGACGGCAGCTACAACCCGTTCTCCCGGCCGCTGTTCATCTACGTCCGTGAAGACGCGCTGGACCGCCCCGAGGTCGCCGCGTTCATCGACTTCTACCTCGATGAGTGCCCCGAGCTCTGCGAAGAGGTCGGCTACGTCCGCCTCCCCGAAGTGATCTACGACCGGGCCCGCGCCAACGTCGAGAACCGCCGCACCGGCACCCAGTACCTCGACGCCAACGGCGACAAGGTCGAAGGCCCGATCACCGAGGTCTACCAGTAAGCCACACCACCGCCCCGGCCTGGCCCCGGAGGGGAGCCGCGGGGCGACACGAACCCGCAGCGCGACGCCGACCCGCGTCGCGCTGTCTTTCCTAGACAGCACCGCAACACGCCACGAGCCCGCCCATGAGCAGCTTGAACCCCCCGCCCGTCCCCTCCGTGACCCGGCTGGGCACGCCACGCTCCGACAAGCTCCGAGACCTCCGCGAATACGGCATCCTCGGCGTGCTCATTCTCTTCGGGCTCATCACCCTCGGTGTGACGCTCGGCATCATCGGCATCCTCTCGGTCGAGACGTTCACCTTCTTCGACCCCGCCGGCCACAAGGACGCGCAGCAGGAAAACACGGTCGTCCACGTCACCGACTTCCTCTTCGGCACGCAGTGGAACCCGCTGCTCGGGGCCGAAAAACACTTCGGCGTCATGCCGCTGGTCATCGGCACGTTCAAGATCGTCTTCGTCTCGATGGTCTTCGCGATCCCCGTCGGGCTGATCTCCGCCATCTGGCTCAGCGAGTACGCCTCGCACCGGGCCCGGTCGATCATCAAGCCGGTGCTCGAGGTGCTGGCCGGCATCCCGACGGTCGTCTTCGGCTTCTTCGCGGTGACCTTTATCACGCCGGTGCTGCTGCGGTGGGAATGGCTGCAGCGGCCGGTGTATGACGACGCGGGCAACGTCCTGACCGACCCGGTGACGGGCGCGACGGTGACCGAGCCGGCCGGGTTCCTGGGCTGGCTGGACTTCGGGACGTACAACGCGTTGGGCGCCGGCCTCGCGGTGGGCATCATGTGCCTGCCCATCATCACCTCGCTGTCCGAGGATGCGCTGCGGGCGGTGCCCAAGGCCCTCCGCGAGGGGGCGTTGGGGCTGGGCAGCAGCAAATTCGAGACCTCGGTCAAGGTCGTCTTCCCCGCGGCGCTGTCGGGCATCGTGGCGGCGCTGCTGCTGGCGATCGCCCGGGCCGTCGGCGAGACGATGATCGTCGCCCTCGCGGCCGGCGGACGCTCGGTCGATATGGGCTCGGTCGGCTCGGCCCTCTCGCTTACCGACCCGGTCCTCCCGATGACCGGCTACATGGTGCAGATGTTCACCGGCGACGCGCCGCACGGCAGCGTCGAGTACTACTCCAGCTACGCCGTCGCCGGCACGCTCTTTGTCATCACCCTCGGGCTCACCGTCCTGGGCAACCAGGTGCAGAAGCGCTTCCGCGAGAAGTACAGCTAAGCCGGCACCGCCCCAAGCGTCGCACGACCCGCCCACTGCCCCACCCCCGGCGAACCGACATGACCCAGGCCATCAACCCCAGCCCGAAGCCACCCATGACGCCGTCGATCTCGTCCAGCACCGCCGGCCGAACGACCCGCTCGACCTCGGCGCGGATGGCTAAAAACCGCGCGTTCATCTACCTCTGCCTCGGCTGCACCGGGCTGGCGATCCTGATCCTCACCGTGCTGCTGCTCTCGATCTTTATCCAGGGCATCGGGTACATCAACCTCGACTTCCTCCGCAACCTCAACTCTTCGGACCCCACGACCGCGGGCGTCTACACCGCGCTCATCGGCACCATCATCGTCTGCGCGATCTGCGCCGCCACCGCCATCCCCCTGGGCGTCGGCACCGCTATCCTCATCGAGGAGTTCCGGCCCCGCGCCAAGAACACCGGGCACATCTCGGGCAAGGCCTGGGCGATCGGCTGGGGCGCGACCGCGGCCATCCTGCTGCTGACCTACTTCGTTGGGCACAATGCTGGAGGCAGAGTGCTGGAGTTTTCGCTACCTGGCGTAGGAGCTATCAAGTTTAAAGCGGTAGTACTTGTTTGGATTCTAGGATTAGTCGTCTTTGCAGCAGCTTGGTTTGCGGTCGTCCACTTCATCGCGAAGGAATCGGTCCTGCTCTTCGTGCACGGGATCGTCGAGACCAACATCCGCAACCTCGCGGGCGTCCCGTCCATCGTCTACGGCATCCTCGGCGTCACCGCCTTCGCCACGATGTTCGGGCTCTTCGGCGACATGGGCGCGGGCAAGTTCGCCATCGGCCAGTCGTGGTACGATCAGTACGTCGGCGAGGACCGCAACAGCTACTACATCCCCGTGAGCGGCCCGGTGGACAAGGTCGAGAAGACCCCCGCCGCCGCGGACATGACCTACTACGCCAGGCCCGGCTCCAGCCAGACCGTGTCGCTCACCTTCCTCCCCGAGGACGAGGCGAAGGAGCGTCGGGACTCGATCGAGGGCGAGATGGACGCCTTCGATGACGCGCTGCGTGACGCGATCGACGCGACCCGCGGCGCCCGCGGCCGCGGCCCGGCCACGATCGACGCCGCCACCGCCGAGGGGATCGTCGACGAGGCCATGGCCGCCGGACGCTGGGAGTCCGACCCGGCCGAACTGCGCAAGGACCTGATCCCGCTGGTCGCCGCGATCGACGGGCTGGATCGGCGGGACCTCAGCCGTGCCCGGCGGGAGGTCATCAACACCGCGGTGGACCGGGAGTACCGCACCCGCCTGACGGACACGCTCATGGTCGGCGCGATGCCGGTGCGGACCGACCGCAAGGCCTGGTACTACCTGTCGCTGCCGCTGGGCCGGGGCGTGATGGCCGGCGGGCTGACGCTGATGCTGGTCGTGCTGCCGATCGTGATCGTCGCGTCGCAGGAAGCGCTCAAGGCCGTGCCCGACAGCTACCGCCAGGGCGCGCTGGCGATGGGCGCGACCCGCTGGCAGGCGGTCAGCAAGACCGCGCTGCCCGCCGCGATCCCGGGCATCTGTACCGGCACGATCCTCGCCATCAGCCGGGCCATCGGCGAGGCCGCCCCGCTGCTCGTGCTCGGCGGCGTGGGCTTCATCACCGCCACGCCCCAGCACGCGATGGACCGCTTCGCCGCCATGCCCATGCAGATCTTCCAGTGGGCCCGCGAACCCGACGAGGGCTTCCAGCACATCGCCGCGGCCGGCATCATTATCCTGCTGGTCGTCCTGCTCAGCTTCAACGCCCTGGCGATCTACATCCGCCAGCGCGCCAGCCGCCACCAGTAGGTTGGGGCTGACGGCTCATAGCGTGGTCAGGGTTGAGCGCCGCGAACCCCCGGTATCTACGAAAAAACCCGCACTGGCGGCTGCCAGAGCGGGGTTTTTGGAAGTGACCCCTACGGGATTTGAACCCGTGTTACCAGGATGAAAACCTGGTGTCCTAGACCAGACTAGACGAAGGGGCCGTCCGGCGGAGCGAGATATTGTAGCCAGCGCGAACGGCTCTGCAAGTCCGTAGCTTGAGGTTTGAGACCCTGCGGATCGAGGCGATCCCGGGCCGATGCACGTGCGATTCTGGGCACTCGGAGCCGGGTTGGGGGGAAGCATAAGCTTACGGTCCATCATGTGGCTGCCACTGTTTGTGCCAGCGTTGTTGCCAGAGGTCGCTGAGGGGTGTCGTACGAACCGAGCCGTCAAGGAATGCGATGTTGACCGCCCGTTTATGCCGGTCGATCGCGTACCGGCCGATGTAGGGGTTGAACGCTCCCAACCGCTCATCATGATCGGGCAGGAGGATGTCGGTTTCGTTCGGCCAGCCGCCATCGACCCAGATGCCGTCGGCCAGGACCGGGGTCTCGGAGGTCGGCACCTGGTCGTCGATGCTCGAGATGAACTTCTCTTTCCCCCCGCCGTAGGGCCAGGCGGTGGGGTTGTGCTCCATGTAGTTGTTGTAGGTGTAGCTTCCGATGTCACCGGCCTCGGAGTCTTCGGCGTGTGGCGCGTGCGAGGCCCATGCGGTCGCGGCGTCTCCGAGGCCGTACTCGTAGTCGGGCGGCGAGGTCTGGGGGCACGCCAAGATGTCGCGTTCGTCGGCGTAGTACTCCTCGAGCTCCAGCGTCCAGTAGCGTCCGACTCCGGTCAGGACCCCGCCCGCGGTCCAACTCGCGGCATTGTTGCCTTTGTGGTCCGCCGAGTAGTTGTGCCAGGCCGTGACCAGGGAGTGGAGGTTCGCGTTGCACTGGAGCGCCCTGGCGCTGTCCCGCGAGGCGGCCAAGGCCGGGAGCAGGATCGCGATCAGCAGCGCTATGATCGAGATGACGACGAGTAGTTCGATCAGGGTAAAGGCATAGCGCGGTCGCATACGATGCTCCTTGAGGTCCGATGTATTGTTGACCCTTAGCGCATTCACACTTGGGCCGAATGGGACCGCCCGCTCCGTTTGTGCGGACGATCCGCCGGGTGGAAAACCACCGGTCCGCATACGGCGGGCCGATGGCGAAGGAGGGTGGGGGTCAGGCCCGGCGTCGGCGGGCCATCACCAGACCGCCCAAAGCGAGCAGCGCCAGCGAGCCGGGCTCGGGGACGGGCTCCGTGTCGAAAACAACTTCCGTCAAACCGTGCCAGCTGTTGTCGAAGGCCGGGTTCGGGTCGATCCCTCCGGTAAACACCAACTGCACGGACTGGCCGTTCTGCGCACCGACATCGAACCCATAGACACGGATATCACCGAAGTTTTCGACACTGCTTGAGGTGTCGAATCCAGAAAACGTACCGATCGACGTGCCGTCTACCAAGACCTCGACATTCTCCGGCGCGACGATGCCCGATCCGCTGCGGACGCCGTAGTGCACATAGATGCTCTGGAATGACTGGGGGCTGCCCAGGTCGAAAGTGATCGACGGCAGGCCTTCGCCGGCCAAGATATCCGCATCCAACATGTTGTAGATGCTGCCTTCTTCTCCGGCCTCCCAGAAGAATGTCCCGGGCGTGTAGGACCCGGACAGGCCCAGGCCATCTGACAGTGCCTGGGCGGTCGCGGCGGCGTCGTCTTTGCCGGCCTGCCCGTTGAAGTCGCCCGCGTTGTCGTAGCTGTAGCTGGAGACCACGACAGGCGCCGCGTTCGCGGCGAGGGCGAGTGTACCGGCGGCGAGTGTCGCACCCATCAGTGTTGCGTATCGAGACATGATCTAACCTCCAAAAGCAGAGAAAAAGTGCTGGAGACGGCAAACAGCGCCGTCCCTCGGTGAATCGATCTGGCGAAACCCACCCCAGGGCACGTGGCAGGTGCGGGTGTCACTGGACCGCCCTTTGCCGCTCGGGCAGAGGCTGCATCGCCTGGTAGTGGCTTCGGATTTCCCGTTCGGTCAGGGGCCGGTCGTATAGCGCAAGCTCGTCGAGCGACCCGCGGAAGAGGCGGTAGTGCCCGCCGGGCGTTACGCCGTTGCGCCCCACCACGAGGACCACCTCCATCGGCAGCCCGGCCATGTGTGCTTGCGCCACCGCCCAGCGTTCGCCGTCACGGAACAGTGCGATCCGCGGCCCGTCACGGACGATGACGATGTGGTGCCAGGCGGAGGCATCTACATCGGCCTGGGTATGCAAGTCATGTGGGCGGAAGCCGGCTTCATCGGCGTGGGTGAGCAGGTACCGGTGGCCCGCCGCGGCCTCACCTTCGACCGCCGGCAGCATCTCGAGTTGGATCAGGCCATACTCCAGTTCGGTCCGTGCTTCGGGAAACGCCTGGAACGCGAACAGGGTCGTCCAATCTCCGGCGTGGTCGTTGCGGACCCAGCACTCGATGGTGTAGCGGTCGGAGTCCACCGTCAGCTTCTCGGTGGAGACCAGGAACTCACCGGTCACCGCCGTCCGCTGGAGATGCCGGTTCTGGACATCTTCGCTGAGAACAAGCCCCCCGCCGATCGACTGGACCCGCAACGCGGACCGGCCCGGCACCTCGTTGTAGATGTCCCCGCCATCCAACTGCTCAAAACGCCAGTAGTCCGTCGGGCCCGATGCATGGACCGCCTGGACATACGCCCGCCCGATCCCCAACTCCGAGGGCTCGAGCGTGCGGACCAGGGCAGAGGCATCAAGCCGACCCAAGGACACCCGGCCGTCGGCCCCCACCGTCAGGGATTGGTTGGGCATCAGGCGGGAAACGTGCTGGACATTCCCGTCATTGTTCCGCGACAACACATCAGCCGTACCCGCATACACTTGGCACATTGAGGTGTCTGGGCCGGCAAACATGCCAAAGGACCGGCTGCACCCGTCCATATCCATCCGGTTGCTCTTGACCGTGAAGCCCTTCGCGGAGCCCCCGGCCTCGCCGTAGACCCGGCCCGACTCCAAACGGAGGGTCTGATCATCGACGAGATCAAACCGCGCTGGCCCCTCGATAAACAGATCGGTCCCGCTCCCCGTACGGAGATGGGCGACCCCTTCGAGAAGATGCTGCTCCCCCGCCTCAAAACGGTCGCCGGGAACCGGCGCTACCGATTCACGGCCTGCCGTTGTACCCCATACCGCACCACGCTGCCCGACGAGCATCGCCACCGATGCCAAGGACGCATCGCCCCCGACCGGCGGTGTTTTGGCCACCGGTAGCGTGCTTGTCGGTCGGCTCCAGGGCGACCAGATCGCAGCGACCGATACCAGCAACACGACCACGGCCGCGGCAAGCAGCCACGGCAACACACGCTGAGATGGACGTCGAACCTGCCGGGACAGACGCATTGACGCGCTCTGGGATGAGAGATGCTTGTCCGCCCGGAGCACCTCGACGACCCCGTAGCGTTCTCCGATCTGGTCCTCCAGCACCGACCATTCCGCAAAGAACCGGGCGTTGTCCGGCGAAACGGCGATCCACTCCGCTAGTTCGGCCTGCCCCGCCTCGTCCAGGGTGTTATCGAAAAATGCCGCGACGAGTTCACGCCCGTCCATCGAACACCCCCTTCTGCCGCAGCCGCGATTCGATACAGTCTTTCAGCAGCAGCCGGGTCCGGTACAAGAGCCGGCTGATCGCGTTCGGCGTCGTGCCCAGCACCTGTGAAATCTGTCCCACCGCCATCCCCGCGTCGTACCGCCTGGCCAGTACGTCGCGGGCCCGGCCATCGACCCGCTCCAAGCAATCCGCCAACGCCTGCTCTCGGTCGCCCACCGAAGGGGCAACCTCTACATGTGCACGCTCGATCATCTCGAGGACGGCCTCCTGGAAGACCAGTCTGTCCCCACGCTGGGAGCGGTAGTAGTTAAGGATGCGGAACCGTGCGATCCCCATCACCCAGTTCAGGAACGGCCGCGACCGGTCGTAGCTACCAAACTGCTCGATGGTCGCCCTGGCCACTTCCTGAAGTACGTCTTCCGCGTGCTGGGCGTCACGCACCGCCGAGCGGATGTACGCACCGACCGACGGCTGCACCGTCACCCAACGGCTGGCAAACTCGGCATCGGGTCGGAAGTCGGGCATCATCGTCGTCCTCTAACATGAATGAACCGGTCGGCAGACGAATCTGCCACCGGTTTTCAGTTTTTTTGTTTAGGACCCGATCGGAGCAGCCACCTGACACCGCCCCTTGGCGGCACAGCCGCCCACGTGCCAAGTAGCCATGCCGCACCTGCGGTTTGCTACTCGAGATCGGCCGATACCGACGCGACCGGGACGCGCGTGAAGACGATACGGCCGTAGTTGTCGGCCTCGAAGAGGCAGCCGATCGTCTCGGGGGCCAGCGCGACAAGATCGCTGTAGGCCGCGCTGCCGGCGTGGAGGACCGGTCCATCGTGCCAGGTCCGGCCGGCATCCGCGGAGACCCGCAGCTGCATCTGGCTGCGGCTGTCCCACTCCGAGGCGCCACTGAACACGATCAACTGCCCGCCGTCCTGCTGATCAACCGTGAGGAGTGAGGCCTGGCAGACCGGGGCCACCAGCCGTTCGTCGGCGGTATAGGGGCCGGTGAAAGTCTCGCCGCCGTCGTCACTGAAGGTGACGGCGCGGGTTGCCCGGCTGGTGCCGTGCTGGTCGCGGCAGTTGAACATCAGCCGACCGTCTGCGAGCTCTGCTACTGTCGACTCGTTGGGGTTGAGGGTGTTGTCCCCGATGTACGACGCATCGACCGCGCCGATGCGCCAGGTGTGCCCGCCGTCATCGCTGAGCAGCGCGTGGGCACCGAGGTGGTCGTTGCCGCCGCTGCCGACCCTTGAGAAGTTAGCGGGAACGACCAGCCGGCCGGCGTGGTCGCCGTGCCGGAGCTGGATCGCGTGGCACGGGCCGGTCGCGTACCACCGCCAGTCGTCACGGTCACAGGTCTCGGCGAGGGACACCGGCCCGGTCCAGGTCGCGCCGTGGTCGATGGAACGGAGCAGGTACGGGTCACAGTATCCCCCTTGGTCGTTGCGGATGTCACCCTCGTGCGCGTCGCCGGGCTTCTTGACCACCAGCAGCAGGACGTCGCCGGTCGCGCGGTCGACCACGGGCGCAGGATTGCCGACCGTATTCGTCCCATCTTCGGCGATAACCTGCAGGTCACCCCAGGTCCGCCCGCCGTCGGTGGACCGCTTCATGACGAGATCGATGTTGCCGGCGTCGCCCCGTCCGTTGACCCGGCCCTCGGCGAAGGCGAGGAGGTCGCCGTTGGCCGCGGCGACGACCGCGGGGATCCGGTAGGTGTGGTAGCCGTCTTCGCCGGCGATAAACACGTCGGTGGTCTGAAAGGGAATAGATGATCCCGGTGTGGCTTCATCGGCCCCCACCTGGTGCGGCGCGGGACTCAGGAGTCCGACCCCGACCCATAGGAGCACGGCGCTGAAGCCGTACCGGGACAGGAGGTTATGGAGGGTCCGAGTCTTGTCGCCGGCATGCGGTGTACGGTTCATCCACCTACTTTAGCAGCCGGGCAGTTGTTGCAGGACGAGCCGGTGAATCGATGCGTTGGCGCGCCCGACTACTCGGACTCATCGGCGTCTCGCGCCAGCACCGCGAAGCAGCCCAGGTACTCGTTGTTCTCGTCGACCTGGGCGTGGGAGGTGACGCTGCAGGGTACAGACGAGCCGTCGGCGTGGAGCATCCGCACGCGGTAGTGGTTGCTCCGCTGGTGCGTTGTCTTGTAGTGGTGCTGCTTGAATGCTTCGAGGTCGTCGGGGTGGATCAGGTCCACGATATTGCACTGACCGATGACGTCCGCCATGGGGCGCCCGATCATCTCCGCGAGCTTCGGGTTCATGTAGGTGATGTTGCCGTCGGCGTCGACCCCACCGATGCCGTCGGTGGTGCGGTTGACGATGGACTGGACCACCGCGTTAGCGCGCACGAGTTCGGCGGTGCGTTTCTGCACCTCGGTCTCCAGGTCTTCGGTCAGCTCGCGGACACGGTCGCTGGTCTTAAGCTGGTCCAGCTCGGCCGCGACGCGCGGGGCATACATCTTCAGGATCAGCTCGATCTCGCGGGCGTCGGTCAGCGGCCGGTCGTCGAGCACACTCAGCAGGCCGATCGGGTTGCCCTGCTGATTGTCCAGCCGGACCCCGACGTAGCACACCGCGTCGACCTGTTTGAGGTAGGTATCTTCGGGGAACGCGTCCGCGACGTGGTCGAGGTAGCAGGCCCGGCCGTGCCTCATGGCGTCTTCGCACGGCGTGCAGGCCAGGTCGTACCAGGCCGGGTCCATCATCGCCCCGCTGTCGCAGATAGCAATCGCGTTCATGGCCTGCTTGCCGTCTTCGATCTGCAGGGCACAGACCATCGCGATCCGCTTGCCGAGGACACGCGACAGCGCCAACACCAGCCGGCGGAGGAACGTCGGCCCGGTCGCGGAGAAGACCTCGTCATTGATCGTCTGGAACTGCTGCAGCGCCTGCGCCCGGCTCTCCAACTCGGCGCGGGACGCGGAACGCTCCGGGTCACTCGCGCCGGCCGAGATGTCCTCGGGCAGCGTCACCTCGATCGGTGCGAGCCCGGCCCCGATCGCGATGCGCGTCAGCTCGACCCGGTTGGACGCGCCGAGCTTGCGGCCCAGGGACAGGCGGTGGCTCTCGATCGTCTTGAGCGAGCGGTGCAGCTTCTCGGCGATCTCGGGCAGAGACAGACCCTTGGCGACATAGGTCAGCACCTCGCGCTCACGCGGTGTCAGTTGATCAAGCGTCGTTGGGTTTTCCTGCGACATCAGATGTCCCCCTATCCGTGAAACGTGAAAACGCACCGCCTTGCGGCGTGCTGTGAAGCCCCCCCAGTTGTCGATCCGGCCGCGGTACCCCACCGCGGCCTACCTAAACGAATTAGTCGTAGCGGAACACGCCCTTGCGCCAGGCATACACAAACGCAACGATCGTCGTCAAGACAAAGAAGAGCATCCGGCCGAGGAACAGCAGGTCCAGCCCGCCGTCCACCGCCTCACCGCCGAGCGACGGGAAGGTCACGGCCCATGGATAGAGAAACACGATCTCGACATCGAACAGGAGAAACGTCATCGCGAGGATGAAGAAGCGCACGTTGAATCGCCGGCGGGCGGAGCCGATCGGGTTCATGCCCGACTCGTAGACGGTGCCTTTGACTTCGCCCTTGCGGGAGGGCCCCAGGAAGGTCGTCAGCGTCACGTTCGCCACGCCGAAGCCCACCGCCATCAGCAGCAGCACGCCCAGCGCGGCGTAGTGGTTGAACGAGGAACCGGATTCGGCGAGTGTCATGATCACGCCCTTCATCATAACATTCACCATCGGCCCCGCCGACTTTTTTGCAAAACAAATCCGCCCACCCCCCTCCGTCCGAGACGCCCCGTACTACCGTTAGACTACGCCTATGCGGCAATACCTCGATCTTATGCAACATGTCCTGGACCACGGCTGCCCCAAAGCCGACCGCACCGGCACGGGCACCCGCTCGGTGTTCGGCCACCAGATGCGCTTCGACCTCGACCCGTCCCGGTCGGGCGGCGGCTTCCCGTGTGTGACCACCAAGAAGCTGCACCTCCGCTCGATCATCCACGAGCTGCTGTGGTTCCTGGGCGGTGAAACCAACATCGCCTACCTGAAAACCCACGGCGTGCGCATCTGGGACGAGTGGGCCGATCCCGATACCGGGGACCTCGGACCGGTCTACGGCTACCAGTGGCGCAGCTTCCCCCGCGTCGTGCGAGAGGCCGATGGCACGACCCGCACCGACGGCGCGGTCGACCAGGTCGCGCAGGTCGTCGAGCAGATCCGCAGCAACCCGGACTCCCGGCGTCACATCGTCTGCGCCTGGAACCCGGGCATGGTCGAGGACATGGCGTTGCCCCCCTGCCACGCGTTCTTCCAGTTCTACGTGAGCCCGCCGGCGGATGGCGAGGAAAGCGGCCGGCTGTCGTGCCAGCTCTACCAGCGCTCGGCCGACATCTTCCTCGGCGTGCCGTTCAACATCGCCAGCTACGCCCTGCTCACCCTGATGATCGCGCAGGTAACCGGCCTGGCGCCCGGCGAGTTCATCCACACACTCGGCGATGCACACCTGTATGACAACCATGTCGACCAGGCCCGCGAGCAGCTCGCACGCGAGCCCCGCGCCTTGCCGACGATGCGGCTGAACCCCGACGTGACCGACCTGTTCGCGTTCACGTTCGACGACTTCGAGCTGCTGAACTACGACCCGCACCCGCACATCAAGGCCGCGGTAGCGGTGTGAGAAGTTGCATGCTGGCCCTCATCTACGCGCGCAGCGAGAACCACTGCATCGGGAAGGACGGCCGGATCCCCTGGCGGCTGCCCGATGAGTTTGCGCACTTCAAGCGGACCACGATGGGTCGGCCGATCATCATGGGGCGCAAGACCTATGAGGACCACCAGTCCGCGCTGCCGGGCCGGCTGAACATCGTGGTCACCCGCGACCGGGGGTACCAACCGGCCGAGGGGGTCGAGGTGGCGCACACCTTGGAGAGCGCGATCGCACGGGCCGAGCAGCAGCACCGGGACGGCGGGCCGGTCTTCGTTATCGGCGGAGTCGGGCTGTTCCAGCGGGCCTTCGAACAGGCCGGCACGGTCTACGAGACGGTGGTCCATGCCTCGATCGACGGCGATACCTACCTGCCCCCGTTCGACTTCTCCGGCTGGACAAGCAACGTGATCGAGTCGCACCCCGCGGACGATCGGCACGCATTTGCCTGGACCGCGACGTGCTTCGCGCGGGAATTGGGATCGGCCACACCGGGCTGCCCGGAGCCGTCGCATACAGATTAAAAAGGCCCCCCGCCGGCTGGGGGGGGGGGGGGGAGGTGCCGGCGGGGGACACAATCGGTACGGGCCAGGAACCCGACCGGGCGTCGGTCTTGGCACAACACGAGCCAGGACTCAGGGAGGAATGTTGTCAGGCCGGAAGCCGCCCGTGCTGCGGGCGTGTAGGCGGGATCGCGATCGGCGAACGCAGTCCACCGCGTGGCGACGGGAGTAGTATCGTCACCGACCCCACGGCCCGCCATGGGGTAAGCACCGAAGAAGTCACGTTCCAGATGAGAATGGGGTCAATGCCCCAGGTGGAGGGATACCGCCGGGCTAGGCCTCGGCCAGCCCCTCGCGGATCGCGTAGCGGGTCAGCTCGACGCGGTCGTGGATATCGAGCTTGCGCATCAGGTTCTCGACGTGCTTGTCGATCGTGCTGACGCTGCGGTGGACCTGCTTGGCGATCTCTTTCTTGGTCATGCCCTGAGCGACATAACGCAGGACCTCGAGCTCGCGGGCCGTCAGCGTAGCCGCCTTGGTCGATCCCTCGCCGTCGAGAACAAGCCCGCGTTCCGGGTCGGCGACCAGCCGATCGCGCACCTTCGGTGAGTAATATGCGCCGTTCTGCGCGACCTGGCGGATCGCCTCGACCACGCGCTCGACCGGCTCGTCCTTGGTAATGTAACCCGAGCACCCTGAACGCAACGCGTCCTCGATGTAGCGGTCGTTGAAGAACGAGCTGAGGTAGACCACCTGCGTGTCGGGCAGCGCCTCCTTGATCTCGCGCGCCGCGTCGAAGCTCACCTTCCCGGGCATGTCGATATCCAACAACACGACGGCCGGGGAGGTCTCGCGCGCGAGCGACACGGCCTGCGCCGCGTCCTTGACCCGGCCGACCACGCGCAGGCCCGGTTCCTTGTCGAGACGGTCACCGAGCGTACCGATCAACAGTTCGTGGTCGTCTGCAAGCAGGACCGTGATTTCAGACATGCGTCCCCCTATCTGGCTGCACGGGCAGTACCGACTCCCCCCATCAATCTACATCGAATCAATCGCCGCGGACAGCGCCGCGATGCGGAACGGCTTTTCATGCGTTTTCAGGCCGAGCTCCCTGGCGGGTGCCAGGGACTCTGCCGTACCCAGCAGCAGGACCGGCGGCGACCTGTCGGCGATGGGAGCAAGGTCGGCCGGCCCGAACTCCTCGATCTCCGCGACGAGCACGGCCCCGTTCTTCGCCTTACCCATGATCTGCTCCAGGCGGGCCAAGGGGTCCTCGCATGGCAGGGCGTGCATGCCGTGCAGGGTCAGGTCCGCCAGGATCGCGCCCCGGACCTGCCGGTTGGCGACCGCGACCCACACCTCGCGGGCGCAGTTGTGCCGTCGGCGGGCCCCCTCGCGCGCGGCGGCGCCGAACATGCCTGCGCTCAGACTGACTCCTCCGGCAGGCAACGGCTCCGCAGCGGCCCCCACCATCGGGAAGCGGATCGCGAACTCGGTCCCCCGGCCGACCACGCTCTGGACCTCGATCGCGCCGCCCATCTCCTCGACGATCGAGTGGACCACCGACAGGCCCAGCCCCGTGCCCTCTCCCCGCGGCTTGGTGGTGTAGAGCGGCTCGAAGATGTGCGGCAGGTCCTTGGGATCGATGCCCTTGCCCGCGTCGCGGATGAACAGCTCGGTCTCGTTGCCGGCCAGACCGGTCCTGCGGAGCCCGATCTCGATCCGGCCACCACCAATGGGCAGCGCATCGCGCGCGTTGACCAAGAGGTTGAGGATGACCTGCTGCAGGCGGGCCGGGTCGCCGCGGACCAGCGGGGCCGGCCCGCTGAGCTCGACCAGCACCAGGCGGGTCCCGGCCGGTATCAGCCCGCGGTACAGACGGACCGCCTCACGCAGCGCATGCGCCAGGTCGATCGTCGTCATGCGTGACGCGTCCGGCCGTCGGCTCAGGTCCAGCAGCGACCGCGAGAGCGCGACCGCCTGGTCGGTGGCGTTGTCCATCGCGTTGAGGGACGACGAAAACTCCGGGTCCTGCCCGAGACGCTCCGCGATCTGCGTGCGATGGATCGCGAGGACCGCGAGGAGGTTGTTGATGTCGTGCGCGACGCCGGCGGCGAGCTGCGCGACGGCCTCCATCCGCTGGGCGTCGTAGAGCTGGTCGCGTAGCGCGATCGCTTCCTGCGACTTGCGGTAACGCTGCCGCGCCAAGGCCACCAGCAGCATGGTGGAGAACAGCATCACAAACAGAAAGGCCTGCAACGAACGCACGGTGTCGCCGGGCGGTTGGTCGGGCCGGTAGAACGGCCCGCGGAACAGGTCCGGGTCGAGGCCGACCAGACGGGCGACCGCGCCCTTGGCGGTAAACACCGCGAGCAGGGTCGCGAGCAGGGTCGCCGTCATCGAAACGCGCGGGCTGAAGCGCAGCGCTGCCCAGACGAGGAAGGGGATCACCAGGTACGGGAAGTCCAGGACCGAGCTGGTCGCCAGGCGCAACGGGCCGACCGACAGCATCCCGACGAGCACCAGCAGCACGATCAGGGCTATCGCCTCGACGCGGTGCAGCAGGGGCTGATCGACCCGGGCCATCTCGGTCGGTCCCGCCCAGGCGACCACGAGCGGCGCGACCGCGAGCACACCCAGACCGTCCGACATCCACCAGACCAGCCAGACCGGCAGGTACTGCGTGTCGGGGAAGGTCATCACATAGGTCATCGCGCCCAGTGCCGCGCTGGCCGCGGTGGCCACGATGACCGACCAGACGATGAACAGGCCCCAGTCCCTCGGCCGGGTCAGGTCGGGCGTGCCGCGCGCGATCAGCCGCAGGGGCAGCGCGCCCAGCACGCCCTCCAGCAGGCCGACGGGTGTCCAGACCAGGGTCTGCCCGAGTGCCAGGTCGTGCAGCCGGAGGTCCGAGTGCATAAGCACGGCCGCGCCGACCAGCAGGACCCACGGCCAGTACAGGAACCGCGTGACGAGCAGCACGCCCATCAGGAACCCGCTGCTGGGCCAGAAGACCGCCACCAACTCGGGATCTTCGCCGATGGGCTGAAAGTACGTCGCGGAGCTGAGCTCGTGGATCGCCGCGTAGCCGATGCCGAACGCCAGCAGCAACGCCAGCGGCCGGGCCGCGCCGGGTTGGCGTACCCCCCACCACGCGAGCGGTGCGGCCGTGGCCGCGGCCAGGGCCAACCAGATCAGGAGGGGTTCATCGGGCATCGGTTCCCCTGCGGGCACGCGCCATGCCGATGCGGCCTGTTCGCAGCGGCTCGGCGGCCCAGCATAATCGGGCACGGCCGATCGGGTCGGTTCCGTGGCACGACGCTTAAAAGACACCCCCGCCGACCAAGGGGGGGGAGTGGCCGACGGGGGGTCGAGGCGCCGGCCGGGCAAGCCGGCGGCACCATAAGCGCAACCCACGCTTTCGCGGGGGAAGCCATAGGACAGCGACCGTTCACAACAAGCGGTCGCCATGTTGTTAGAGAAAGGGGAGCCCTGAGGATCCGTGATCGAAAACCGCCGTTGCGGCGGCCATCAGCAGGGCGGGCATTGTAGCGAGTTCACCCAGGCGTGCTTGGTGTTTGATGGGGGTAGATACCCTATTCTGCAAGCATCCCCCGTTGTCGTTAGAACAGACGGCCAAGCAGGAAGAGCAGGATAAGCCCGACCATCGCGATCACGACCCATTGGAACCACGTGCTGCCCTGCCGCGTGGTTGGCGCGGGGCGGTCGTCAAACGCTTCATCGGGCAGCCCCAGGCCGTCGTACATCGTGTCTTCGGACCACCCGGTGTCTTCGTCTGCGCCGCAGGACGGGCACGCCAGCGCGCCGCCCGGCACAGGGTCGCAGCAGTTCGGGCAATCGAACCCTTCATCGGACTCCGTCATGCCTCCAGTCTAGCCCACCCGGGTGCGGCGCGGTCGTATCAGGTACCGGCCGAGTCACCCGGCGTCGGCCTCCCGCCAGGCGCATCGCCCGACAGCATCCTGGCGATCTCTTCGTCGCTCCAGGCCCGGCCGTCGTCCAGCTGCCAGTCCTTGTCTTCCGCCAACGCGTGTTGCAGCAGCGCCAGCGATTCGGCGTCCAGCGGGTCCAGCCCGGTCTGCTCGGTGCCTGCCGCGTCGTCGTGGAACTGCTCGGGGTAGGTGGTCCGCAGCACCCAGTACCCGTGTGATCCCGGCCCGCGGCTTTCCTGAGGGAACAGCGCGTGGTCAGGCAGGGTGAACAGCCGCTCGACCCAGCGCGGCATCGGGCGGAGGCCCGTAGGGTTGTAGCGGAAACCCAGCGGCGGCGGGGTCGGCAGGATCGGTGGCTGCGCCTTACGCCGCTCGGTGTTCGTCGTGTGCAGCGAGGCCAAACGCTCGCGCATCGTCGAACGCAGCACCTCGCCCGCCTCGCCCTCCAGCGACGCGGCCTTGCGAAACGTGACCCGACCGTACGGCTCGGCCAAACCGTCGATGGTGTCGGCCATCGCGTCATCCGCCGCAACAGCACCGCTCCCCTCGTCCGCCTGATCCTGCACTGGGGCGTCGTGCGACACCCCGGCGTAGCGGTGCAGCAGGTAGTCCATGATGTCCACATGCACCCGCCAGAGCCAGGCCCAAGGCCCGTCGGGGTCCGCGTCGAGTTTGGCGAGCAAGGCACCCCGGCGGGTACGCCAGCCGGCGATCGTCTCGGCGGTGGCCTGGGGTGTTGGGGTCTTGCCCGGCATCTTGCCAGCATAAACCCCATACGCGGGCCGGCCAAGAAAAACCCGCCCCGGACCGACGGTCGGTCTAGTCGTACGCCGACATCGGGAAGTTGGGGCTGGGCGTGCGGTCGTTCTCGAAGATCGCGCGGGCCTGCGCGACGATCTCCGGGTGGTCGGCCGCGACGTTGTGCTGCTCGCCCAGGTCCTCGGCGAGGTTGAACAGCAGGATCTCGGTATTGCCCTTGTGGATGTCGCGGAGCACGGCCTTCCAGTCGCCGATGCGGACGGCCTTCTGCCCGCCGTAGCCGTAGAACTCCCACACGAGGTAGTCGTGCGCGCGCGGGTTCGCCTCGCCGAGCAGCACGGGCAGGTAGCTGATGCCGTCACAGTTGGCGGGCGCCTCCAGCCCGGTGAGGTCGGCCAGGGTGGCCATCAGGTCCTGGAAGCAGGTGAGGTGGTCGGTCGTGGTGCCCGGCGCGATCCGGCCGGTCCAGCGCGCGATCATCGGGACCCGGATGCCGCCCTCGAACACCGAGCCCTTGCGCCCGCGCAGCGGGCCCGCGGAGTTGAAGAAGCCGGTGTCGACCCCGCCGACGTCGTGCGTCGGCCCGTTGTCGGAGGTGAAGACGATGAGTGTGTCTTCGCCGAGCCCGAGTTCATCGATGAGCGCGACGACCGCGCCGACGTGCTCGTCCAGGTCGCTGATCATCGCGGCGTAGCCCGCGTGCGGCCGGGGGTGCGGCAGGTAGCCGCGCCCGCCGAGGTACGGCGCGTCGTCCCACGCTTCGGGGTAGCGCTCGACCCATTCCTGCGGCGGCTGCATCGCGACGTGCGGCTCGAGGAACGGCAGGTAGAGGAAGAACGGCGCGTCGTGGTTGTCGTTGATAAACGCCAACGCGTGCTCGAGCATCTTGTCAGCCGCGTAGGTCTCGCCGTAGAACTGCGCGAAGCCGTCGTCGGCGCTGTCGATCTTCTGATGCGCGGAGAAGTAGTCGTTGCCGAGGATATCGACGTCGTGGTTGTCCCAGAGGTGGGTGGGGTAGAAGTTGTGAGCGACGCGCTGGCAGAGGTAGCCATAGAAGCTATCGAACCCCTGAAAGCACGGGTGCCCTTCGGACCCGGGCCCGCCCAGCCCCCACTTGCCCATCGCGCCGGTGGCGTAGCCGGCGGCTCGCATCAGCTCCGCGACGGTGAGGATCGCGTCGGCGATCGGCCACTGGCCCTCGGGCTCGTCCGGGCCCCAGCCGCCGCCCTCCTTGTTGCCGCGCACCTGCGCGTTCGCGGGGTGTTGGCCGGTCATCAGCACGCACCGGGCCGGGGCACACACCGGCGCACCCGAGTACGCATCGGTAAACCGCATGCCCTGCTCGGCCAAGGCGTCGAGGTTGGGGGTCCGGATCTTTTCCTGCCCGTAGCAACCCAGCTCGCCGTAGCCCAGGTCGTCCGCCATGATGAAGATCACGTTCGGCGGCCGGCGCGCCTCCTGGGCATCCGCCCCGCCCGTACCCACACACACCAGGCACCACACGGCAAGCAACAGGAATCGTCGGCCAGAGACAAGCAGCATCCCGATCCTCCAAGAGGTCCAAATCTAAAACAACCGCCGGCACACCCACCAAGCGGTTGTTGATGGCACCGGCCCGCTCTAAGATTACCCGGGATCGGGTCCCTGCGGGCGCTTAGCTCAGTTGGCTAGAGCAACTCGTTTACACCGAGTAGGTCACTGGTTCGAGTCCAGTAGCGCCCATGAGAAAACCGCCGTGCCCACAGGGGCGCGGCGGTTTTTCTGGAGGAGAAAGCCGTTGAAGTCGGACCGGCTCAGTGGCGGCGGAGCATCGCCAGGCCACCCAGGCCGAGCAACGCCAGCGAGCCGGGCTCGGGGACGACATCCCCGCTGACCGCGAGGATGGCGTTTGCACCTGCCATACTCGTATTGGTGTTGTCGTATGTGAAAGCGATCGAGGTCACGGTCTGGCCACCCAGATCGATCACGGTCTCGAAGAGGTCGGGGTTCGTCCCGTTATCTTCAATGATGCCGGAAACCAGACCCATTCGGCCGGTGCCTTGGATCGCATGGTTGTAGCTGTTGCCACCCGGGGTGGTGCCCCCGTTGTTGAAGAACCAGTCCGGGGCGGCGATATCGGTGGTCAATGTCGAGGTGTCGGCAAACGTGATGACGACCGTCGGGTTCCCGTTCCCATTCGTCGATGCAGCTAGAAACGAGATAGAGTTGAGCGCAGTCGGCGTATTGAGCGTCAGGGTGCCGGTGGGGGTCGCGTCGGTCAGGAGCAGCGCGTTGTCCGAGCTGTAGTCAGCGATCTGGAAGACCGTCGCGCTCGCTCCAAAGATGGTATCCGAGACAATCGTGCCTCCCACGGGCAGACCCACCGTCGACCCATTCAGGCCCAACTCGTTGTAGGCATAGGTGTTGGGCAGGTCGAAGTTGTCAGCGTCGTCGGTGTACGGGGCCGACGAGCCGATCTCGACCACCAGGTCGGCATTAAACCCGCTCACACTCAGTGGCGTCCCTTCCGCAAACGCGACAGGGGCCAGCAGGGCACCCGCGGCCAGGGCGGTCAGGCAGGCGGGGACGGCGGTTCGGGGGTAAAGCATCTATTCTCCTCACGGAATTGGGTAGAAAGGAAACGGTCAGACACAACGACAGGCGGGCATGAATCCGGCAACGAAGACAGACTGCCTGCCACAGATAGAAGGCGGGTAGGCGTGGAAAATGGACACTAGGGAATGCCCGCATCGAGCGGGACGGCTTTGGACGCCAAAAACGCCGATCCGGACGTAACGACACCGGGCGGGTGCCGTGCACGGCACCCGCCCGGGTTGAGTCCAACCAACCGGTTGCGGATCAGGGTTTAGTGGCGGCGGCCGCCGGCGACCCAGACACGCTCGTGGTAGCCGGCACGGACTTGGACGCGGTACGGGTAGCCGCAGGCGTCGTAGTACGTCCGGTAGACCGGTGCGCGGTACACCGTGGTGTAGTAGCCCGCCGGCTCGACGTGGTGGGTGACACGTTCTTCCACGTGGACGTGGTTGCCGTGCCGCCGGACGTCGTGGTGCACCGTGGTCACGTGGTCGTGGTGCGTGGAACGCCGGCTGGTGCGGCGATCCGGGGTCCGGTAGGTGTAGTCACACCCGCCGTACCCGCCCGAGTAGCCACCGTAGTAGCCACCCGAATAGCAGCCACCCGCCGACGCGGGGGTCCCGGCAAAGCCGGCCGCGGCGGCGGCGAGCGCGAGGGCCGCGCCGCGCAAGAGGTTCATGTTCAACATGAAATTGCTCCCGCTAGAGGAAAGGAACCTGGCACGGCGAGGCCTCATCTCCGTGCCGCGCCCGGGCCAACAAGGCCCGATTCAAACGCCCGGCCGGACGACCAGAACGGACGACCCGCCGGAGGAAAAGGACGGGGCCCGATCCTGCCCGTTACAGGAGGATAGGCCGCACGCCGCGGGTCAGACAAGCCAAACGGCCCCAACCACGCGGATCGCCTCAAAAGCTGGGGAATAGCCCCCCTCGTGCTTAACCTAACACGGTTGCGAATCTGTTAGACGACGAGCACCCTACCGCCCGCGGCGGCGGAACTTCGCGCCGATACCCCGCTTGGGCATGTTCTGGGGGATCTTGCCGTCGGGGAACATCGCCTTCAGTTCCTGCTCCGACATGCCGTGATGCTCGTCTTTCTTCGGGCCGATCACGCGGTCAGCGTGGGTGGTCCGGCCCGACCCGCGCTTGGCGTCCGACTCCCGCTGCTCACGGATGTCGTCGGGCACCCGGCCGGGCTTGAAGTCGGGGTAGTGCATCTGCTCGATCATCGCCCCCGAGAGCTTCTCGATCTCCGTCAAGAGCTGCCCCTGCTCGGGCGTCACGAACGTCCACGCGATGCCGCGCCGCCCCGCCCGCGCCGTCCGCCCGATCCGGTGGACGTACACCTCGGGGTCGTCGGGCAGGTCGTAGTTGATGACGTGGGTGATGTGCTCGACGTCCAGCCCGCGCGCCGCGAGGTCCGAGGCGATCAGCACGTCCAGCTTGCCCTGCCGCATCTGCTCCATCACGCGGTTGCGCTTGGACTGGTGCAGGTCGCCGTGGATCTCCCTCGCGGAGATGCCCTTGTCCTTGAGGTACTGGGTGATCTTCCGCACGGTCATCTTGGTCCGGCAGAACACGACCGTGGTGTCCGGCTCCTCGTGGCGGAGCAGGTGCAGCAGCAGCGCCCGCTTGTCCCACGGCTCGACGGGCAGGTACTTCTGATCGACCAGCGAGACCGTCAGCGAGCCGGACACGGTGGTGATCTTCTCCGCGTCGTCCTTCATGAACTGCCGGGCCAGCGACTCAATCTCGCGGTCCATCGTCGCGGAGACGAAGACGGTCTGGTGGTCGCCCTTGATGTTGCCCAGGATCTTCTTGATGTCGTCTCGGAAGCCAATGTCGAGCATCCGGTCGACCTCGTCGAGGACGGCGAAGCGGATGTTCTTGAACGAGAGCTGCCGCCGGCCGTAAAGGTCCATGACCCGGCCGGGCGTGCCGACGATGAGGTGGCCGCCGCGTTCGAGGGAGTCCTGCTGGTCGCGCATGGACTCGCCGCCGATGATGGAGGTGACCTGGAGGTTCGTGCCCTGGGCCAGCTCCTGCATCTCCTTGGTGATCTGCACCGCCAGCTCACGGGTGGGGGCGAGGACAAGGGCCTGGCCCTTGATGTCCGGGTCGGCCAAGTGCAGGATGGGGAGGGTGAAGGCGGCGGTCTTGCCCGTGCCGGTGCGGGCCTGGCCGATCACGTCCTTGCCCCGGAGGGCGACGGGGATCAGCTCGGCCTGGATATCGGTGGGGTGGACGAAGCCGTAGGACTTGATGCCGGCGAGGACATCGTCGCGCAGACCGAGGTCGTCGAAGGTGACTCCGGTGTTCAGGATGTCAGACATGGGAGGGTCGCTTGCGGCGCTAGCGCGAGGCAACGTGCAGCGCGGCGGGTTTTATGTCAGGATGTCTCGGTCGGGACCGATAACACCCGGTGAGGCGGCCGTGTGCCGCACGCTGCGGCACGGGTCCCGCGTTCCCGGTCGTCTTCGGACAGGAGGTCCGCGAGCCGGGGGGTGGCCGCTTCATTTGCCCTGGAAGCGACCCTGTCAACGGATGACTATAGAAAGACCCCGCCGGTGGTACAACTCCAAGCCCGATTCCCGATCGCCGCCCCTGTCCAGATGGAGCAGCCGGCCAGCACCGACCTGAGCTGGCTGGAGATCGACCTCTGCCGGCTCGATGCCAACGCCCGGGCGATCCAGGACGCCATCGGCCCGGCCTGCGGGCTGTGCCCGGTCCTCAAGAAAGATGCCTACGGGCTCGGGGCCGTGCCCATCGCCCACCGCCTGGCGAAGGCCGGGGCCGCGATGTTCGCCGTCTACACCCCCGACGAGGCCGAGCGGCTGGTCGCCAGCGCTGTGACCACGCCGATCCTCATCCTCATGCCGGTGCGCAAGCTCGCCCGGACCGACGGGCTCTACCGACACGCCGTCGCCGAGAAGCTGCACCTGTCGATCCACGACCCCGGCCAGCTCGACGAGATCAACGCCGTCGGCCAGCAGCTCGGCATCAAGCTGCCCTGCCACCTCTACATCGACACCGGCATGTCACGCTCCGGGCTCTCGACCGCCCAGGCCATGGACCTGCTCCGCTCGACCACCGCCCACCGCTACGTCCGCATCGCCGGGGCGTTCACCCACCTCGCGTCCAGCGGGTCCAACCCCGCCTTCGCCGCCGAGCAGATCGCGCGGTTCGACGCGCTGCTCGACGACGCCGGCGACCTGATCCCGCCCGACGCGATCCGCCACGCCGCGAACAGCTACGCACTCATCCGCAACACCGACTGGCACCGCGGGATGGTCCGGCCGGGCATCGGCATCTACGGCTACGGCCCCGACACGGCCGACACCGCCCAGGCCGGCTGGATCGAGCAGCCCCCGGCACTCCAGCCCGTGCTCCGCTGGTGCTCCAGGGTTATCCATGTGCAGCGCTACACACAGGGCACGCCCGTCTCCTACGACAGCACGCACACCCTTCAGCGCGACTCGGTGCTCGGCGTCGTGCCCGTCGGCCACGGCGACGGCTACCCCGCCGCCCTCTCTAACCAGGCCACCCTCCGCGTGCTCGGCTACGACTGCCGGGTGCTCGGCCAGGTGAGCATGGACCAGACCGTCATCGACCTCACCGACGCCGTAACCGACGATCCCGCGTCGCTCCTGGATGCCGAGGCCGAGCTTTACAGCAACGACCCCGACGCGCCGCACGCGCTGCCCCGGCTCGCCGACCTGGCCAACACCAGCGTCTTCGAGCTGCTCTGCCGGCTGTCCCCGAAGCTCAGCCGACGGTACGGGCGCTGAACCTCAGCATGCACGCACCTAAACTTGACTACCCCCGTGGCGGGCGTCTGTCGCGCGGGCCACGGCGGGGTGGTCGGCCATCCTCGCCGCCGGGGCCAGGCCGTCCGGGTCGGCCGTCGGGGCCTTCAGGCCCGCCACCGCCGGGGCCACGCCGCTCGAAGCTCGGGTCGGGCGTGCCCCGGAACAGCCGCGGGATGTGCGGGAAGCCCTCGGTCAGGACGTAGTAGTACGTGCCGTCGGGGTACTCGGGCGTCACACCGAACCGGCCGTTGCACTCGTCCAGGTCGCCGAGCCCCTCGACGTACTCATAGTCGGCGGTGAACGTGCCGTCGTAGGACCCGCCGGGGCCGGCGTTGCCCGTGGGGCGTCGGCCTTCCCTGAGCCGGTAGCTCGGCCGCATCTCGACGATGTCCGAGCGCGGGTCGTCTGCGTCTTCGTAAGCGAACTGCGCGTAGATCGGGAAGCCATCCGCCGCGTAGCCGACCATGACCACCGCGCCCTCGCCGCCCTGCGCGCCGTTGAACGCGAGGCCGGTGGGGATGCCGTGGTAGTGGTACGCGCCGGTGGGCTGCACGTGCGCGTTGTGCTCGTCGAGCCCGAGGTTGATCACCCCCGACATCGCCTCGTAGTTCCAGTCGCCGCGGGTCCGGCCGCGCTCTCCGATCCGCATGCCCGGCTCCCAGAACTCGGCGGTCGCCGGGTCGAACGGCACCCCGTTGAGCCCGATGCCGAACGGCATGCCGCGCGCATCCGTCGGTTCGTCGGCGGCCTCGGGCCGCGCGGACATCTGGTAGCGGTAGCGCTGCGCGGTGATCGCGTTGGGGTTGCCGCGGTTGGGGAAGCGGCCGGGCGTGTGGTCGGGGATCCCGTTGGCGGTGATCGTCCGGACACCGTTGCGCACCTCGATGGTCACCTCGTTCTCGTCGGCCGCTGCGATCTTCGGCACCGCGAACACAAAGCCGGTGGTCTGGCCTGCCACCGCATCGGGAGGGGCCGCGCTGCCGTGACCCGGGTGGGCCAGGGCCAGCGGCGCTGCCAGTGAAGCGGCGGTGAACGCAGGCCAGCGGGCGGGGTTGTTCATGGTTGGGCTCCACGGTTTGCTTATGCGAGACCAACGCACGCGCGGCCGATGAGATTGCATCTCCCAAGCATGTCGGATCGCCGTGGCATTGCGTGTGTCCGTGTCATCGCCCGACGCGTATGGCGCGGCGGTATATCAAACACATCAACTCAGACATACCGCTCCAGCACCTCGAGCGCGGCTTCGACCTGCACACGGCCGCCCTCGGTGTCCATCAGCCCGGGCGCGGCCATCGCGAGCATGGCGCGCTTGAGGTTCGCCAGTTCGGGCCAGTCTTCGCCGGGGCTGATGCCGTACTCCTTGAGGTAGTGCGCGATGAGCTTGACGGGCTTGTGCCCGCCGAGGCGTTCGGGCCGGGCCCAGTAGAGGTGCTCGAAGTAGACCGCGTCCTCGACCCAGTGGCCGGCGTGGACGTTGGCGAGGTCGAAGAGGACGGCCGGCCCGTCGGGCGGGGCGACGCGGGTCATGGCGTTGCCCAGGTGCAGGTCGCCGTGGCACCAGGTGTCGTGCGGCCGGCCGCGCCAGGTGTCGAGCCAGCCGTCGAGCTTGCGGCCGGCCTGCTTGAGGGCCTGCTTCCAGCGCTGGGCGTGGGGCACCATACGGGGCGTGGCGTGGTCGCGGGCGCGCTTGAGCAGCTCCGGCCAGTCGCGCCGCTTGGGCTGGCCCTCGGGCGGGACGACGCGGGCGCTGGCGTAGAAGTGCGCGGCGGCCTCGGCGAGCAGTTCTACCGCGTGCGCCCCCCACTTCCGCCCGACCGGGCCGTAGGGCAGCTTCTCCATGATCACCCAGGCCAGGTCGTAGCCGCCCAGCGCCGTGCCGTGGGCGTAGACGCGGGGCGTGACCTCGTCGCTGGAGAGCCGGACCAGCCAACGCCGCTCGGCCGGGGGCACGGGCATCTTCACGACCGCCTCGCGGGTCGCGCCGTCGTCATCGATCCAGTCGCAGTAGCCGGTGAGCGCCCCGCCGCGCTGCCAGTCCGTGCGGAACCAGCGGACGTTGCGCAGCCGGTCCCCGCAGACCTCCAACAGGACCGGGGCGAGGGCGGCACCGAACGGCTGCAGGGCCGACGGGGCGTCGGGCAGCGACTCGAGGGGCTGGTTGTCGTGGGGGGACAGGTCGGCGGGCGGGGCCTGGTCGTCGCCAACCAGGCCGTGGACGTGCTCGAGCGCGTCGGGCTGATCCATCAGGCCGCCTTTCGAGTTCGGGGGTCGTGAGACGCGAGTCCGTGATCCTGCCCCGGGGTAAAACCTACAGGACAATCGCCGGCCCGGCAAGACAATTCAGCGGGGCTGCCGTAACATCGCGGCCACCGAGCCGGGGCACACCGCCCTGACCCGCGGCCAGCCGTGCTCACGTGGGTCGGCCGCTCATCCGTCTCACAAACCGGCTCCCAAAAACAGGAAAACACCCCATGCGCGATCAGCGCCTCGACAAGCTCGCCGACGTCCTGGTCAACTACTCGGCCAAAGTGAAGCCCGGCTACCTGGTGCTCATCAAGGGCGACCCCGCCGCGATGCCGCTGATCGAGGCTATCTACGAGCACGTCCTCAAGGCCGGCGGCCACCCCACGCTCAAGCTCACCCCCGCCTCCTGCCAGGACATCTTCATGCAGGACGCCAGCGAGGAGCAGCTCACCTACGTGAGCCCGCTGGCGATGGCCGAGGTCGAGCACATCGACGCCTCGATCGGTATCTGGGCCGACATCAACACCAAGTCGGCCACACGCCTGGACCCCAAGCGCGGCGCGCTGGCCAGCGCGTCACGCAAGCCCATCTTCGAGGTCTTCATGAAGCGGGCCGCCGCCGCGGAATCGCCCAAGGACTACCCCGGGGTCCGGCCGCTGTTCTGGGTCGGCACGCAGTACCCCACCGACGGCGCCGCCCAGGACGCCGAACGCTCGCTCCGCGAGTACACCGACTTCGTCTTCTCCGCCGGCCACCTGGACAAGGACGACCCCGCCGCCGAGTGGAAGAAGATCCGC
Organism: Phycisphaerae bacterium; assembly: GCA_030425705.1. Taxonomy (GTDB): domain Bacteria; phylum Planctomycetota; class Phycisphaerae; order Phycisphaerales; family Phycisphaeraceae; genus JAHQVV01. Next base: position 17,951 of record JAUHZU010000001.1, on the reverse strand, counting down.
GAACGCCAGCAGAAGGTCGCCGACTACCTCTACGGCAAGAAGCTCATCCACTTCCAGACGAACGCCGGTACGGACCTGCGCGTCAACATCGACGGGATGACCTGGATCAACTGCGCCGGCGAGGCCAACTTCCCCGACGGCGAGGTCTTCACCGGGCCCAACCTCGACCACCCCGACGGCGGGGTGAACGGCGTGGTGAAGTACAGCTTCCCCGCGGTCCACAACGGCCGAGAGGTCCACGACATCTGCTTCACCTTCGAGAAGGGCCGGGTCGTCGAGGCCACCGCGAGCAAGAACCAGGACTACCTGATCGCGATGCTCGACCAGGACGCGGGCGCACGCTTCGCCGGCGAGATCGCGGTTGGCACGAACTACGCCATCACCGAGTACACCAAGAACACGCTGTTCGACGAGAAGATCGGCGGGACGTTCCACCTCGCCGTCGGGGCCGGCTACCCGGAGACCGGCAACAGCAACGAGTCGGGCCTGCACTGGGACATGGTCTGCGACATGCGCACCCGGAAGCTCCCAGACGGGTCGGTAGACCTCGCTTCGGGCGGGACCATCACCGTTGACGGCGAGGTCATCCAGCGCGACGGCGTGTTCGCGTTCGACGGCTGGCCGGGGGCGTGAACGGAACCGCTCGTGACCGCGCGGGCGCTACCAGTCGTCGCCGTTGAGGAAGGCGTACATGATCGCGCCGACGAAACGCAGCCCGATGAAGAGCATCTCGAACATCGTGTCCGGACTCCGCGGGGGCGATCGTGGTCTGCGGGCCGCCCCGTGCTGCCCGGGCCCGCGACGGGCGGGCCGGGGGCTGGTTGACCCGTTAGCACTTTAAACCGCGGGCACCTGCCGCCGGGGGGAAACCCTGGCCCACGATTCGCGGCGGTGCGGATGCCTATCCGCCGGCCTGCGTCGCAGACGCCTCGGCCAGCGCCGACCGCGCGTTGCTCACGAGTTCCTCTACCTGCGCGGGCAGCGGGTCCGGTACGAACCGCCGGCGGAGCGCCGCTTCGTACCGATCGATCAGCACCCCCGCACGCATCAGCCCGAGCGTGCGCTCGTCGTCGGTCAGTTCTTCCAGGTGCGACAGCGCGAACCAGACGGCCTGCAGCCCGATCAGGTCTGCCACCGACGCCCGCAGCCGACGCCCGGCCGCGTCGTCCGGCAAGGCCACCGCGCTGCGGGCGAAGTCCGTCCACCGGCCCAGCAGCACCGCCCAGGTCAGCCGGTCGGGCCGCCAGACCTGGTCTTCACGCTCGGGCTGTTGGGGAGACCCCGCCATCAGCCCTTGTCATACCACAGGACCACGACCCCGTCGCTGTGGTCCCCACTGTGCGAGATGCTGATCACCCGCCCCTCGGGCAGCGCGGACGCGAACGCGCTGGCGTCCTGACACAGCTTTTCCCAGCTCTTGAGCGTGCTGCGGAAGATCTTGAACGTGACCTGCATGCGTCGTCTCCATGGTTCTCGCGGCCGGCGAAGCGCTTTTTGCATGGCCGGGCCGCCGCCTGCGTATGATACAGACGGCCTAACCCCACCCCTGCGAAAGCCCTCGGCCGGAGTCTTCCATGCGGAAACGATACGCCCTGCCCGTCCTGCTCGCCCTCCCGCTGTCGCTCGGCACGCCGCCGCTGAACGCCCAGGAGACGCCCGCCGCTCCGCCGCACCCCGCGATCCAGCCGGCCGACCCGGACCCGGTCGCCATCGTGATCCAGGCGCTGAACACCGACGACAACGGGCTCACCATCGACCGCGCAGCCCGGACGATCGATATCGATGCAAAGGTCTGCCTGCGCGAGGCCGAGTTCCTGGAGCAGCTCGCCTGCTCCCCGGACACCCGCGAGCACGAGTCGCTGCTGGTGGTGGAGACGACGCCGTCACTGATCCACAGCGCGATGCTGCTGCTCGAGTTGGAGCCCGGCTCGCCGATGCGCTGGGTCGAGGAAGGCGACACCGTCCGCACGATCGCGCCCGAGGGCCCCGCCATCGCCGTCTTTATCGTGACCACCGACGAGGACGGCGAGGAGTCGCTCACCCCCGCCAACGAGTGGGTCGTGGATCAGAAGACCGGCGAGACCATGCGGGGCAACACCTGGCTCTTCGCCGGGTCCAAGTTCGTCGTGGTCAACGGCCAGGAAATGTACGTCGCGGACGCCTACGGCACGGCGATCTCGCTGGTCAACTTCGGGGACGACCTGCTCGCCCGGGCGACCGACATGACCGACCGCAACGACAGCCACAACCAAACCTGGGGGGCCCGGACCGACCAGATCCCCGAGGTCGGCACGGCCGTTCGCGTCCGCCTCGTGCTCCCCGAGCCCGCAGCCGTCGAGGGCGAACCCGCCCCGCCGGCGGACACCCCCGGGGATTAACCCCCGCCGCCCGGTCACAAAAGACCTTCTCGGAACATGATTTAGGGTTTGACACGGCCCGCCCCAGCCGCGACAATGACGGCTCAACCGTTGTTCACCCGAAGGGAGCCATCGATGCTTCAAGCCGTCCGCCTGTCCGTTTTGGCACTTGGATTGACCGCGACCGCCCTGCTGAGCGGCTGCAACACGATCACCTCGGCCGACATCCGTGACGACCCGACCCCCGAGCTGTACTCGCAGACCCAGACCTACGAGCAGTTCCGTAACGACCTGGTCATCCACCGGCACCACGCCTGGCGGACGATCCACGACGACCTGGCCCGGATGTTCTTCGTCGATAAGAACACCCAGCTCACCCCCTGGCCGGTCCCCTGATCCAGCCCACCCACCGATCAAGCAAAAAACAGGAGCCCATCGGGCTCCTGTTTTTTTATGCGCTCAAGACGGGCTGGACAGTACGCGCTTACCGAGCGCTGCCGACCACCGGGTCGCCCGGCTGGGGGGCCTCGATGCTGGGGAAGTAGTCCTGCAGGGCGGCGACCGACCAGTCCCCGCGGCGCATCGCGCGCATCGCGTGGGCGGCGGCGACACCGGCGGTGGTCGTCGTGATCATCGGGATGCCGTTGCGGACCGCGGTCGCGCGGAGCTTGCCCTCGTCGGTGCCCGCGCCCTTGCGGGTGGGGGTGTTGATGATGAGGTCCAGCTCCCCGTTCTTGATCAGGTCGATCGCGTTGGGCCGGCCCTCGATGATCTTGTTGAGCCGACGGGTCTCGATCCCGTGCTCGGCGAGGTGGCGGTGCGTGCCCGACGAGCAGTAGACCGTGTAGCCCAGGTCGACCAGCTCGCTGGCGATGCCGACGGCCTGGTCCTTGTCGCTCTCGCGGACCGAGAGGAACACCGCGCCCTCCTTAGGCAGCGGCTGGTTGCACGCCATCTGGCCCTTAAGGAACGCCAGCGCGAAGGTCTCGTCGCTGCCCATCACCTCGCCGGTAGAACGCATCTCCGGGCCGAGCACGACGTCCACGCCCGGGAACTTGCTGAACGGGAAGACGACCTCCTTCACCGACACGTGCTTGGGGGTCACCTCCTCCGTGACGCCCAGCTCGGCGAGCTGCTTGCCGGCCATCACCTTCGCCGCGATCCGTGCCCAGGACACGCCCGTCGCCTTGCTCACGAACGGCACGGTCCGCGACGCCCGTGGGTTCACCTCGATGACGTAGATCTCGTGCCGGCCCGACTTGGTCAGCTCCGGCTTGCGGATCGCCCACTGCACGTTCATCAGGCCCCGCACGTCCAGCGCCTTGGCCATCGCGCGCGACAGGTCCTTGAGCTCCTCGATCACCATCGCCGAGAGGGAGTACGGCGGGATACTGCACGCCGAATCGCCGGAGTGGATGCCCGCCTCCTCGATGTGCTCAAGCACACCCGTCACCAGGGCGCGCTGGTCGCTGCTCGGCTCGCCGCCGGGCACCACCGGGCCGTAGTCCGCGACGACGTCGATATCGCACTCGGTTGCCTCGGAGAGGAACTTGTCGATCAGGATCGGCTGGCCGTCCATGTCCGACGCACCGATGGCGATCTGCATGTAGTGCTTAAGCTGCGCATCATCGAAGACCGTCTCCATCGCCCGCCCGCCGAGCACAAAGCTCGGCCGGACCAGCACGGGATAACCGATCTCGTTGGCGATAGCGACCGCCTGCTCCACGTCGTAGGCGATGCCGTTGGCCGGCTGCTTGACGCCCAGCTCATCGCACAACGCCTTGAACTTGTCGCGGTCCTCGGCCAGGTCGATCGACTCTACGCTGGTCCCGATGATCGGCACGCCCGCGGCCCGCAGCCCGTTGGCAAGGTTCAGCGGCGTCTGCCCGCCGAATTGCACGATCACGCCGTGGACGAGCCCGCCCGGCTCGCTCAACGGTCGGCCGTTGAGCCGCTCGATGATGTTCAGCGTGTCCTCGAGCGTCAGCGGCTCGAAGAACAAGAGGTCGCTGGTGTCGTAGTCGGTCGAGACCGTCTCGGGGTTGGAGTTCACCATCACCGCCTCGAAGCCCATCTCCTTCGCGGCGAACGCGGCCTGCACGCAGCAGTAGTCGAACTCGATCCCCTGGCCGATGCGGTTGGGCCCACCACCCAGGATGATGATCTTTTTCCGGTCGCTGATGCGGATCTCGTCGTCGTAGATCGGCACCGACGCATCGCCTTCGACGTGGTGCTCGTCGGCATAGCACACCGGTGAGGCGTTGCCGCGGGTTGATTTGGACGACTCACTATCCACCCGCCTGTACGGCGTCTCATACGTCGAGTAGTAGTACGGCGTCGCCGCCTCGAACTCCGCGGCGCAGGTATCGACCAGCTTGTACACCGGCTCAACGCCCAGCTTCTTGCGGTACTTCCGCACGGCCATGATGTTCGTCGTCGTGATCGCGCCCAGGAACAGGTTCGCCAGCTGCGGGTCGCTGTAGCCCAGCCGCTTCGCCTCGAACAGCAGGTCGCGCGGCAGGTCCTCGAGCGAGCCGACCGCCTCGAGCTTCGCCTCGAAGTCGACGAGCTGCTTGAACTGGTCGAGGAACCACGGGTCGATCGAGGTGTGCTCGTGGACCTGCTCGATGGTCCAGCCCATCTTCAGTGCGTAGCGGATGTAGTACATCCGCCCCTGCGACGGCACGCGGAGCTTGCGCTTCAGCCGGTCGCTGTCGATGGGCCACTGCACGGTCGAGCCGTCCGCGAGTTCCACGCCGCGCACGTTCTGCAGGTACTTGTCGTTCTGGTCCAGCCCGAGCCCGAACCGCTTGACCTCCATCGAGCGGATGCCCTTCTGCAGGGATTCCTTGAACGTTCGGCCGATCGACATCGCCTCGCCCACGCTCTTCATCTGCGTGGTAAGCGTCTCGTCGGCCTCGGGGAACTTCTCGAAGGTCCAGCGGGGCAGCTTGGTCACGACGTAGTCGATCGACGGCTCGAAGCACGCGGCCGTCTGCCCCGTCACGTCGTTGGGCAGCTCGTCGAGGGTGTAGCCCACGGCCAGCTTCGCGGCGAGCTTGGCGATCGGGAAGCCCGTCGCCTTGGACGCCAGCGCGGAGCTGCGCGACACGCGCGGGTTCATCTCGACGACGACCATCTCACCGTTCTCCGGGTTGATCGCGAACTGGCAGTTGGACCCGCCGGTCTCGACACCGATCACCCGTAGGATCGCCAGCGACGCGTCGCGCATCCGCTGGAACTCCTTGTCGGTGAGGGTCTGCGCGGGCGCGACGGTGATCGAGTCGCCGGTGTGCACGCCCATCGCGTCGAAGTTCTCGATCGCGCAGATGATGACCGCGTTGTCGTTCTTGTCGCGCATCACCTCCATCTCGTACTCTTTCCAGCCTAGGAGCGACTTGTCGATCAGCACCTGGTTGGTCATCGACGCGTCGATTCCGCGCTTGGCGATGTCCTCGAACTCTTCCTGGTTGTAGGCGATGCCGCCGCCGGTGCCGCCGAGCGTAAACGCCGGGCGGACGATCGCGGGCAGGCCGACCTCTTCGAGGATCGCGCGTGCCTCGTCCATGGTGGTCGCGGTTTTGGATTCGGGGCTCCTCAGCCCGATCGAGTCCATGCACTGCTTGAACAGCTCGCGGTCTTCGGCCTTGTAGATCGCGTCGCGGGTCGCGCCGATCATCTCGACACCGTACTTCTTCAATACCCCCAGCTCTTCGAGCTTGCAGGCACAGTTCAGCGCCGTCTGCCCCCCGAGCGTCGGCAGGAGCGCGTCGATGTGGTACTTCCCGCCGTGCTCCTTGGCGATGATCTTCTCAACCGCCTCGGGGGTGATGGGCTCGATGTAGGTACGGTCGGAGAACTCCGGGTCGGTCATGATCGTCGCCGGGTTCGAGTTGACCAGAACGACGTGGTAGCCCTCTTCCTTCAGGGCCTTGCAGGCCTGGGTGCCGGAGTAGTCGAACTCACAGCCCTGGCCGATGACGATCGGCCCGGCGCCGATGATGAGGATGGTCTGCAGGTCGGTGCGTTTAGGCATCGTGGAGGGGTTTCTGCTTCGGGAAAGCGGTTTTGGGCGGGCGCAGCGATACCGCCGGCAACACACGGCGGTCGGGGACCACGGGCCGAGAAAACGGCCAAAATCCGAGCGAGTGTAGCGTTCTCAACTGCCCCGGCCAAGTCGGCAGGATCAACCCTACAATACACAGATGCGTACCTCCCCCGCCCCACCGACCCGCCCCCGCCGGACGCGCCGAGTGCACGGCGGGGTAACGCTCCTGCTCGCCGCCCTGCTGCTGTTCTCCGCGGGGCCGATGGCCGGCTGCGTCGAGATGAGCCGGACCGAGAAGAGCCGGTTCGGCAACCCGCTGCAGTCCTACTCCGCCGGGCCCCGCAACACCTTCGAGGCCGACAGCTACCAGCCCCCGGCCGCGCCCGGGCCCAAGCCCTGGTACCAACGCCTGTTCGACTGGTAGCCCGACATGCAACCCGGCCGACTCTTCGCCGACCTCCCCGACCCGCCGTTTGACGAAGAACATTTCGCTACGCTCGCGCAGGCCCCGGGCGTCCTGATCGAACGCATCGTCTCCACCGGGCAGTGCACCCCTGAAGGCGCGTGGCTGGTGCAAGACCGCGATGAGTGGGTCGTCCTGCTCCAGGGGTCCGCCACGCTCCGACTCGCCGACGAGCCCGACGACACCCCGATGACCCCGGGCGACTTCATCCACCTCCCGGCCAACACCCGCCACCGGGTCGAGTGCACCGACGTCAGCGGGCCGACCGTCTGGCTCGCGGTGCACTACGATGCCGGCCCACCCGCCCGAGACCAGGCCCACACGGACCCGACACCATGACCGACCGGCTCGCCCAGCTCGAGAAGATGCACGCCGCCGACCCCGCCGACGCCGACCTGCCGTACATGATCGCGATCGAGCACGGCAACGCCGAGCGCTTCGACGACGCGATCGCCTGGCTGGACAAGGCCCTCGCGCTCGACCCGCACTACCACTACGCCTACTTCCAGAAGGCGAAGATGCTCAGCGAACTGGGCGAAGACGACGACGCCGTCGCGGTGCTCGACCGGGGCATCGACCAAGCGGCGGCGGCGAACGACGGCAAGGCGCTGGGCGAACTGCAGGAGCTGCGCGGCATGCTGGCCGCGAGTTGATGGCTTGAACAAACCGGCCCGTTATCCATCGTGTTGAGGTTCGACCGCGCTCGGCCGTAGCGGGTCGAACCGCTCGCCGGGCAGGTTGCGCAGGACCGCGTAGCCGAGCATCAGCACCAGGACGCCCCAGCCAACCGCCGCGGGCAGCCTCATCCGCCGGACGCGCCGGCCGGTGCAGGCGTGGTAGGCCAGCGCGACGAGCGTCCACACGATCAGTGGCACGCCGAGGACAACAAACAGCGGGTTGTAGCCCCACGCCGCGCCGGGCCGGCCCTGCAGCAGGTGGTGGGTCGCGCGGGTCGCGCCGCAGCCGGGGCAGTAGACGCCGAGGTATTGCTCGGTCGGGCAGCGCGGCAGCACGGTCTGGTCCACCGGGTTGTTGAAGGTCACGAACACCAGGCCCGCCAGCGCCACAAGCAGCACGCCCGCGGAGATCAGACGGTGCGCGTTCGGCTCGCGGCGGATCGGCTCGGGGGCGGTGGGAGTCGCGCTCATGGTGATTGCGGACCGGGCACCCCCGCGATACGATCGCGTCGGCCCGGGCCGGCCGGGGCCCATCATAGCCATCCCGTTTCGAGGGGCCGCCCATGAGCCAATACCCACCGGACTTCGAACCGCCGCCCGCGCCGCCCTACTACCAGGCGCCGCAGCAGGGCCAGTACCGCGGCAAGGCCGACGACCAGCTCGTCGTCTCGATCCTCGTCATGCTGTTCTGCTGCCAGCCGCTGGGGATCGCGTCGATCGTGTTCTCGGCGATGGCGATGTCCGCCAACAACGCGGGCAACTTCGACCAGGCCCACCGCCACGCGAACCTCGCCAAGAAGTTCAACATGTGGGCGATCATCCTCGGCCTGCTCTACGTCGGCGCAATCTTCCTGTTCATGATCGTGATGATGGGCGCAGCCGCGGCGTCCTGAGGCGCGCTCCCGCGTCGCCCGGATACCACAAGCTTCAACGAAGCCATAACGGCCTCAGCTTTGCGATGCGCTGCCGGGCTCGGCCGGTGGTGCCGCGGGGGGTTCAGCCGGGGGCGCTTCGATCGGTTCGACCGCGCGCAGTGGCTCCTCGGGGCAGGCGATGTCGCCCATGATCATCTCGATCTCGCCCATGATCACCGAGCCGGGCGGGGGCTCGGCGGGCGCGGGCTGCAACGCAGGAGGCGCGATCCGCCCCATGATCGCCGGCGGGGCCGGTTCGAGCGGCTGCGCCGGCTGGGCCTGCGCGGGCAGGGGCTGGGTGAGGAATCCGGCCGGCGGCAGCGCGATCGGTGCCGTGCCGATGCCCGCGGCGGCGTAGCGCTGCGGGGGCGTGTTCACGGGCATCATCACACCCATCGTGCACCCGCCGGGCCCGGCCGAACGCGCTGCCCCGCCGAAGACCACCGCGACCGCCCCGGCCAACAGCGAGAACAACGACAGGAACGGCACAAATACCTGACCGGCCATGCGATAACGCGGGCGGCGCGGCGTGGGCTTTGGCCGGGGCGAACGGGTCCGACGCGACAACACCCGGCGGCTGAAGCGGCCTCGGCCTGGGGTGCGGGGTTCAGACTTCGTGGGCCCGGTGTCGCACCGGTCGTCCGCCGTGAGCATCCGGCCCGTACGTGCATCGCGGTGGAAGCGGATGCAGACACCCGTCGGGTTCGCCGTCACAAAACGCTCGGCCTCCTCGCGGGTCATCTCCGAGAGGTTGTGGACATGCTTGGCGCAGCTATCACAGAACTTCTTCTGCGCGTCGCCGGTCATACCCGACCAGTCCTCGTGGCACGGCTCGGCCACCCCGATCACATCCAACGAAACCCGCTTTTCAGCCATCGCAAACACTCCCGTAAGCTGCCTGTTACGGGGTTTAGATGCGTCGGGGGATGGCGGGTTCCTGGGTAAGCCAGAAAAATCGACGTCAGCGGTTACCCCGCGAAGCGGGCCACAACCGCGTCCCACTTGCCCTGGGCCTTGAGGATGTGCTCGATGGCCTCACGGGCCGCGCCCTGACCGCCCCTGGCGTGGGTCACGAACATCGCCGCGTCTTTGACCTCCGCGACCGCGTCGGCCACGGCGATCGGGTAGCCCACCTTCGAAAACGCAGGCAGGTCGATCAGGTCGTCGCCGACATACGCCGTCTGCTCCAGCGGGACGCCGGCCATCGCCTCGAGCGCGTGGACGTCGGTCCCCTTGTCCTTGCTGCCCTGGATGAAATGCTCGATGCCCAGCTCGTTCATCCGGTGGTGCACGACCTCGCTGACCTTGCCGGTCAAAACCGCGATCTTGAGACCCGCCGACTGCGCGAGCTTGATGCCCAGCCCGTCACGCACATGGAACTTCTTCATCGGTGTCCCGTCGTCGTCGACGTAAAGCCCGCCGTCGGTCAGGACGCCATCGACGTCGAAGATGATGAGCTGGACTTCCTTGGCGACGGACATGGTGTTTCTCGTACTGTTGACTTGGGCTTTTCGCAGGCGAGGATAGCCGCCGCGTCACACGCGGCGGGGAGCATGCCATCCAACCCCGGACCCGCCGCGTGTGACGCGGCGGCTAAAAACTCACCCTTCAATGACTTTCAGCGCCGCCAGGTCCTGCACATCGATGAGCCCGACCGGTCGGCCGTCGTCGGCGACGACGGGGATCTCGTCGAAGCGGTGCTCGCGGACGATGTGCACCGCGTCGCGCACCAGCGCGTCGTCCGGCAGGGTCGTGGGGCTGCGGGTCATGATCGTGTCGATCGAGCTGGTCCACACGCCGGGCCCCTGCTTGATGAGCGCCGAACGCAGGTCACCGTCGGTGACAAAGCCCACGAGCCTGCCCGCGTTGTCCACGACCAGCAGCGCACCGGGGCGGCGCAGCCCGCTGTCCTTGGCGGCCTGCTCGGCCTGGGCGTAGGCGTCGCTCATCGCGGTGCCCTGCGCGATCGTCCGCAGGTTCTCGCTGCACTTGAAACGCATCGCCTGCGTCACGGGCATCATCTGCTTGCCCAGCCCGCCGCCGGGGTGGTACTTCTTGAAGTCGCTGGCGCTGAAGTCCCGGGCCCGCATCACGCTCAGCGCCAGCGCGTCGCCCAGCGCCATGGTCGCGGTCGTGCTCGCGGTGGGCGCGAGGTTGTGCGGGCAGGCCTCGGTGATGTCGCCGACCGAGAGGGTGATGTCGCAGAGCCGGCCGAGCTCGCTGCCGGGCTTGCCCACCATCGCGATCATCGGGATGTTGTCCTGCTTGAGCAGCATGGCGAGGGTGAGGACCTCCTCGGTCCCGCCGCCGAAGCTCAATAGCAGCACGGCATCGCCGCGGCGGACCCGGCCCAGGTCGCCGTGCATCGCCTCGACCGGGTGCAGGAAGTGGCTGGGCGTGCCGGTCGACGCGAACGTCGCGGTGAGCTTCTGGCCGATCAGCCCGCTCTTGCCCAGCCCGGAAACGACCAGCGCCCCCGGCAGGCCGCGGATCAGCTCTACCGCACGGTCGAACCCGTCGTCCAGCCGGATCAGCCCGATCGCGTCGCGCTCGGCGTCCAGGACGCTCTGGGCGAAGGCGGCGTGAGAGGTGGAGGTTTCGGGCGGGGTCGTCATCGGTACCCGCTATGATAACCCCTACCCCAGGCCGGATGCCCATGACGACAGAAACCGACACACCGACGCCGAGCCCCGAGACCCGAGACCCGGCACCCCACACCGCCGACTACCGCATCCGGCTGGACGCCTACGCCGGGCCCATGGACCTGCTGCTCTACCTCGTGAAACGCCACGAGATCGACCTGCACGACATCCCCATGGCCACGCTCACCGAGCAGTACCTCCGCCACCTGGAGGTCATCAAGCAGATCGATGTCGAGTCGGCGGGCGAGTTCCTCGTGATGGCCGCGACCCTGGTCGAGGTGAAGTCGCGGATGATCATCCCCGCCGGCCAGCGGGCCGACGAGGACGACGACCCGACCCGCGACATCCCCGACGAGCCCGAGCAGGACCCGCGCTTCGAGCTCGTCCAGTCGCTGCTCGCCTACAAGGCCTACAAGGACGCCGCCTACACGCTCGAAGACCGCGCGGCGGAGTGGGAGAACCGCTTCCCGGTCCATGCCAGGGCCGGCAAACGCATCCAGGAAGACGAGAAGCCCGAGGAAAAAACCCTCGACCTCGAAGATGTCAACGTCTTTGACCTCTGCGCCGCGTTCGGAAACATCCTCGAGTCCGTCGGCCACCTGGGCGACCACGAGGTCACCTACGACGACACGCCTATCTCCCTCCACGCCGAGGACATCCACGACCGGCTGAAGCGCGACGCCCCGCCCGAAGGCCTGTCGCTCGCCGAGATCTTCGAGGGACGCAAAGGCAAGTCGGAGATGATCGGACTGTTCCTCGCGACGCTGGAGCTGGTCCGCCAGCACCTCGTCACCGTGCAGGCGGGCGACACCATCGACCCGACCAAGCCCGGCGGGCACATCCGGCTGGTCCTGGTACCCGAGTCCGAACGCAGGAAGGACCAGCACGACACCGACGCCGCGACCGACTGGACCGACCCCGCCACCGGTCAGATGCGCTACGACTGGCCGGACGAAGCGAGCCGGCTGCGGTTCGAGCGCCGCGAGCGCCTGCGGGCCACGCTTCAGGCCAAACAGGACGCCGAGCAGCGCGGCGAGGCGTTCGACCTCAAGCGTTACAAGTCGGAGCAGGCCGACGGGATAGACGAGTTGGACGAGGAAGAACTGGCGATCGAGGCCGACGACGCGGACTACCTCGAACACGGGGACGGGGACGAGGCGTAGAACATTCGGCCGCTCAGCGACCGCGCACCACACAGAAGGAAGACCATGACCGCGACCGACACGACGACACCGACCGACCTGGCCGACAACCCGCTGCTGGTCAACACCGGCTACCCCGCGCTGGACCGCATCGCCCCCGAGCACGTGGTGCCGGGTGTCGAGTACCGGCTGGCGGAGCTGAACCAGAAGCTGGAGGCCCTCGAGGCGTCGCTCGGAGCCGGGGCCGAGCCGACCTGGGACAGCGTGGTCGAGCCGCTGCAGGACCTGGGCTACGCGTTCTCCTACTTCTGGTCGCCGGTCGGCCACCTGCTGGGGGTGAAGAACACCGACGCGTTGCGGACGGCCCACGAGGCGGTGCAGCCGAAGGTCGTGCAGTTCTCGCTACGGCTGGGGCAGAGCAAGCCGATCTACGAGGCGCTCGTGAAGCTGCGCGACGGCGAGGCGTGGGCCTCGTACAGCCGGCCGCGTCAACGCATCATCGAGCAGAAGATCCTCGCGGCCGAGCACGCCGGCGTCGCGCTCGAGGGCGACGCGAAAGCCCGCTTCCTCGAGATCTCCGAGCAGCTCTCGCAGCTCTCCACCGACTTCAGCAACCACGTCCTCGACGCGACCAAGGCCTACGAGCTGATCGTCAACCACAAGGCCGACACCGAGGGCTGGCCCAAGTCGCTCAAGACGGGCGCGGCCCAGTCCTACAACCAGAAGCACAAGCCCGAGACGAAGGCCACGCCCGAAGACGGCCCCTGGCGGATCACGCTCGACTACCCCAGCTTCGTGCCCTTCATGGAGCACTGCCGCAACCGCGCGCTCCGCGAGGCGGTCTACCGGGCCTACACCACCCGGGCGTCGTCGGGCAAGCTGGACAACACCGACATCATCGCCAAGACCCTGAAGCTGCGCAAGGAGCGCGCCGCGCTACTGGGCTACCCACACCACGCGGCGCTGTCGCTGAGCACGAAGATGGCCGAGAGCGTCGACGCCGTGAAACAGATCAGCGACGAGGTCCGCGCCGCGGCGTCCAAAACCGCGGGCAGCGACCTCGAAGCGCTCCGCGAGCTGGCCAAGGCCTCCGGCCAGGACGAGCCGCTGGCGCAGTGGGACGCCAGCTTCTGGGCCGAGCGCCTGCGTGAAAAACTGTTCGACTTCACCGACGACCAGCTCCGGCCGTACTTCCCGATGCCCCGCGTGCTCGAGGGCATGTTCGGCATCTGCACGAAGCTGTTCGGCATCACGTTCGAGCGTGACGACGCCGCGGCCCCGCGGTGGAACGACGACGTGCAGTACTACCACATCCAGGACGAGATGGGCGACACCATCGCCGGGTTCTACCTCGACCCCTACTCCCGCCCGGAGGACAAGCAGGGCGGCGCGTGGATGGATATCTGCCTTAACCGGCGGGTCTCCGGCGGCGGGCTCACGGTCCCGGTCGTCTACAACAACTGTAACGGCACCCCGCCCATCGGCGACCCGGACCACGGCGGCACGCCCTCGCTCATGAGCTTCAGCGAGGTCGAGACGCTGTTCCACGAGTTCGGCCACGCGCTGCAGGGCATGCTCACCACCATCGACGAGCCCGACGCGGCCGGCGTCACCGGCGTCGAGTGGGACGCCGTCGAGATCTGCAGCCAGTTCATGGAGAACTGGTGCTACCACAAGCCCACGCTCGTCGGCATGACGGCCCACGTCGAGACCGGCGCCCCGCTGCCCGACGACCTCTTCGAGAAGATCGTCGCCGCACGCACCTTCCGCATGGGCTCACGCTACATCCGCCAGCTCGAGTTCGGCGTCACCGACATGACGCTCCACAGCACGTTCGACCCCGACGGCCCCAAGACCGCCCAGGAGCTGCACTTCGAGATCGCCACCGAGTACTCCCCCCTGCCCCCCCTGAAGGATAACCGCTTCCTCTGCGGGTTCGGACACATCTTCGGCGGCGGGTACGCGGCGGGGTACTACAGCTACCTCTGGTCGGACGTGCTCTGCGCCGACTGCTTCAGCGCGTTCGAGGAGGCCGGCCTGGACAACGAGGACAAGGTCGCCGAGATCGGCCGCCGCTTCCGCGACACGTTCCTGGCGCTGGGCGGCGGGGAGGACCCGGCGGTGGTCTTCGAGCAGTTCCGCGGCCGTGGCCCGAACACCGACGCGTTCCTCCGCATCAACGGTCTGGGCTGATCCGCAGCCACAGACCGCCGGCGGCCTATGGACGCCGGTCTGCCGCAGTGCGCCGGTCTCCCGCAGGTTGTGTAGAGCGTGTCCCGCGAGCGCCACCCACCCGGGCACGCGCCAACCCAGCTACCCGACCCGCGTCGCGCCCGGCTGGCGCATCAGTTCGTGCAGCTTGCCGAGGTGGTCGGCGTACACGCCGCGTGGGGTGGTCCCCTCCCGGACGCAGACCGCCGCGGCCTTTCCGACGACCTCGCCCATCGCGCCGCAGGTCCGCATCACGCGGACCGGCCCCAGCCCCGCTTTCGTGACGCTGATGTCGCGCCCGGCCATAAACAGGTTGCCGATGTTCCGGCTGTAGAGCGTGCGGTACGGCGCCCAGTACGGGCCCTGGTACGTGTAGCCCGCGCCGGCCGTGGCCTGGGAGATGAACTCCTCGCCCTCCAGCCCGTCGTCGAACGACGGGTGCGCGACGTGCAGGTCGATGTGCCAGGAGCAGGGGAAGGCCTTGTCTTCGTAGTCCCGGCCTTCGAGGAAGTCCTCGGCATCGAGCACGACGTCGCCCATGAGCCGGCGCGACTCGCGCTTGCCGGCGATGAACGCGGACCAGCCCAGCCGGTGGTTGGGGTACATGCCATCGACGTTCTTGAGCGTGTCCCACGCGCCGTACATCGCGCGGAAGTTCAGGTCGCGGATGCGCTCGATGTCTTCGATCGGGTCCTTGTCGAAGCCGCTCTCCCAGAACCACCCGCCGAGGTTCGCCAGCGGGTCGGCCCCGCCCCACTGCCCGCGGTAGTTCGCCCGGCCCGGGAACGGCTTGTCGCTCAGGTCGATTGCCCACGGGCAACGCGGGAACTGCTGCTCGGTGTCCCCCGCCTCGAACGCGGCGCTCAGCGCGTCCTTGTCCTTGCACTCGCACTGCAGGACCTCTTGCTCGTCGGCGGCGTCGAGCACGCTCCACAGGTTGCTGTTGCCCATGTTGCCCGTCGGGGCGAACTCGTAGTCCGCGCCCGCCAAGTGGCCGACGACCGCGTCGCCCGTGCAGTCGGCGAAGAGCCGGCCGGCGATGCGCGTCCACCGGCCGGTCCGGGTGTGCTGGATCACGACCGCGCGGACCGTCTCGTCGGCGGTCTCGACACGGACCGCGCGCTGCTCGTGCAGCAGGGTAATCCGCGGCTCGGCACGGACCAGGTCGAGCTTGCGCTGGTCGTCGTAGAAGTGCGCCGCCTGGCCGTTGCGCGTCCCGTGGTGCCCGGCCGGCGGGGGCGGGAGCAGCTCCTGCACGATGTCGCCGATGTGCGTGAACGGCTCGACCTGCACGTGGCCCTCCGGCCAGACGCGGACCTCCGAGCTGCCGTTGCCCCCGAGCACCGGGCGGTCCTGCACCAGCGCGACGGTCAACCCCTGCCGCGCGGCCGAGAGCGCGGCACACGTCCCCGCGATCCCCCCGCCCACGACGACCAGGTCGAACGACCCGCCGTCGTCGGGCTCGTCGGGCAGCCCGAGCAGCGCCCGGCGAAAGCGGGTCAAGGCGTCCAGGTCGTTGGTCGGCTCGAAGCCGGTGTCCTTGCAGAACAGGACCGCCTCGCAGCGCCCCTCAAAGCCGGTGAGGTCGTGCAGCGCCACGGTCGTGTCGCCGGTGCCCACTTCGACCGTCCCGCCGTCCTGCCAGTGCCAGTCTGCGCCCTCGGTGCCGAAGGTCGTATGGAGCGGCGTCCCATCGACGAGCAGTTGGAACCTGCCCGGCGCGCCGGGCGCATCCCAGGGGGCGACCCAGTCGCGCGTCCGCACCCAGGCGCGGTACGTCCCGGCCGAGGGGAAGGTAACCGACGTCGTTGCGTCGTCCACCGGCACGCCCAGCCCGTGTGCGAGCAGGTACGGCGAGGCCATCTGGTCCATCGACTGCTGGTCCAGGTCCCAGCCGCCCAAGTCGTCGAACCCCTCGGCTTCGAGGAACACAAACGCGGGGTCGGCACTGCCCCGGGCACGCAGCGCCCCCGGCACCCCCAGCATGGCCAGCATCCCCACGCCCCCGGCGTGCCCGATGAATTGGCGTCGGTTCAGGTCGCGGGTCAGCGTCGGCATAAGGCTCCAATCGATCGGGTTACACCCACACACATCGGCATCACACGGACGCCCCGGCAAACACCATGTTACGCCATGGCATCCGGGCCACCTCGTCCACGCACGCGCGACCGGGCGAAAAACAAAGGCCGGCTACGCGGGTAGCCGGCCTTTGCGGGTTTTGTCGGTCGATGCCGCGGGGCTAGTTCTGGCTGCCTTCCACAACCCGGTGCTGGACCTTGAGCAGGAAGCCGCCGGCCTCGCCCTGGCCGAAGGTCGTCGCGTAGACGGTGTAGACCCCCGCCTCGTCCGCCACCACGGTGAGGCGCGAGTTCGTGCCTTCCGGGCCGTCGTCGTTCACTTCCACATCGCCCGAAGGGGTGTGGACAGCCATGAAGGTGTCGAAGTGGTCCGACGACATGTCGATCTGATAGGTCTCGCCGGCCTCGAGCTCGACGGTGAACTTCTGCAGCAGCTTGCCGTCGTAGGTGCGCTCGTCGTCTTCGTCGAGCATCGCGTCTTCTTCCAGCACCACCTCGTAGGTGTAGCTGGGCAGGTCGGCGTCGAGGTACTCGGTCACGATGCCGTCCATGACCTCTTCGGTCAGGCGCATCGGGTGGCCGGCCCAGACAACCTCGCCGTCCGGCGAGAAGACGAAGATGCTGGGGATGCCGGTCACGCCGAAGTCCTTGGCCATGCCTTCCCAGGCGTCTTCGTCGTGGGCGATGTGCCAGGGCAGGTCGTTGTTCTCAAGGAAGGTGTCGAGCGGGGCGCGTTCGTCGTCGATCGAGATGCCGTAGACCTCGACGCCCAGGTCGTTGTACCGGTGGTACAGCTCCTTCATATGGGGGAAGGACGCGATGCAGGGGCCACACCAAGTGGCCCAGAAGTCGAGGACGACGACGTGGCCGCCGAGGTCTTCGCTGGAGACATCGGTGCCGTCGAGCGTGGTAAAGTCGAACGCGGGGGTGTCGCCGACGCCGACCTCGGCGGTAGCGGGGACGGTGATCGCGGCGATGGCCGCGGCGGCGAGTCCGTAACGGAGGTTCATGGCGGGTTCCTTTCCGGGGGAATGACGGGTCCACGCGGGCCCGTGTTTCACACATACGCAGTCTACCGCCGATCGGTTCTCGGCCCTATGCCGGTCCGTGCCCGCCCCCCGGCCCGGCGGGTATGCTGTGCCAACCTCTTACAGGAGCAGACGATGCACGTACTGGTTGAGTTGTGGAAAGCAAGGCCCGCCTGGACCGCCCTGGCCGAGGCCGACCGCGGCGACTACGTCGCGCAGCTCGGGCCGGCCATCCAGCAGCTTATGGGGCTGGGGATCGAGATCGTCGCGTTCGCCGAGAACACCGACCCCTCCCCGCAGAAGGCCGGGTACGACTACCTCGCCGTGTGGACGATGCCCGACGCGTCGGCGGTGGACACGTTCCATGCGGCGGTGACGCAGGCGGGCTGGC
>JAUHZU010000006.1 GCA_030425705.1 Phycisphaerae bacterium | reverse complement strand
CCGCCTGACGCAGCTTCGCGACGATCTGCTCCGCACTGTGACGCTTCTTCATCGAGGAATCCTTTCCGGCTCAACGCCGGACGGATTCTCTCATACAAGGTGGATCAAGATTTCAGGAGGGGGTCAAGTACATCGAGCCGACCTACACGGAGGACGGCGATGAGGTGGCGTCAGACTTCATGCGTGAAGTGGACTTCGAAGAATACGAGCCGATGGCAATTGAAGCGATTTACGGCAATGCCGCACCGTTGGTCGAGCTTTTGCAAGGGACATCTTATGGTGAGCAATGGCTTTCCCAGTTGGTCACAAATCACGATGCGGACTCAGCCATATGTGTCTTCTCCCCGAATGTAATCCGTGTACCCGACTCTGCTTCGATGAAATACCACGGAGCATTTGAATACCAGCAGGCGACCTAACCAATTGCTGCAGTTGACCGGCTGCGCCCGCGATCGATAATGTTGTTGTTGGTTTGGAGCCTGCTCTCCGCGGGCGGCCGGCAACTGAGCCTTTTACGTTAGGGGGCCAAGTTGGTCGTCAGCGAGTATCCGAAAAGTACGGCTAAACTGGTCGGTGGAGGCTGCTTTCCAGTTTCTCGCTCTGACGGCAATTTTGCCTTGTTTATCTTTCTCATGCCGGTACCGGGCCGTCGTAGCTACTTTTATGGTGCGTTCGCGAATTGTGTCTTAAGTTCACCGAGTTTGGATGTCGTTCCCACATCACTAAAAATTGGGCGGCACGCGATGCTACACATCACTGCGTTCCGCGAAAATCAGCTTCGATCAATTGGTAACATTTCCAATCGCCTACCCGACAGAATTTTTGAATCAGTTGAGCGTGACACAAAAGATATGAGCATTGGGTCGGTGTCGTACGTATGGGGTGCCCGGACCTTACCAGAGCATGCAGATGCGATTGCCCCCTAACCACCGGCTGCAGTTGACCGGCCACGCCCGCGAGTAGAATGATGTGGTCGGTGGAACGCCTGCTCTCCGCGGGTGGCTGGCAACTGAGCCTATTACGTTAGGGGCCCTCGATCGCGCTCATCCGCTGGCCCGGTTCGAGGGGGTGGCCGGCGGTGAAGTCTTTGAGGGTCATCGCGCGTTTGCCGGGTCGTTGGAGTTCGAGGGGGGTGATCGTGCCGGGGTGGCACGCGATGCGGTGGTCATTCAGGACGGTGCCCGGCGGCGCGTTGCCGGGGGCGGGGGCCGGGTCGGCCTCGACGCGGAGGAGGGTGAGCACTTCCGGGGGCTGCGTGGGGTGGTCGTCGCGGTGCCAGTGGACCTTGCAGCCGGGCCAGGGGGTGAGCCCGTGGATGCGTGAACCGACGGCGGCGGCGGGCTGGTTGAAGTCGACGGTGCCGTCGGCCTTCTTCAGCTTCGGGGCGCGGGAGGCCAGGGTATCGTCCTGCTCGATCGGGTCGAGCGTCCCGTGCCGGAGCTGATCGAGCACACGGGCGACCGCGGCGGGGCCGAGCTGGGCGAGGCGGTCGTGGAGTTCGCCGGCGGTCTCACGCGGGTCGATGGCGAGGCGGTCCATGGCGTAGACCCGGCCGGCGTCCATGCGCTGGGCCAGGCCGATGACGCTGACGCCGGTCTCTTTGTCGCCGTTGATCATGGCCCAGTTGATGGGCGCGGCACCGCGGTACTTCGGGAGCAGCGACGAGTGCAGGTTGACCGCGAGCTGGCCGAGCGCCGCGATCAGCTCGGGGGAGAGCTTCTGGCCGAACGCGATGACGACCGCGGCGTCGGGCTTTAGGTCGTGGACCTGCTGCACGAACGCGGCGGTGTTGACGTTGTCTTCCTTGAAGGTCGGCAGGCCCTGCGCCGCGGCCCACTGCCCCACGGGCGTCGGGGTCATGACGCGCTTGCGGCCCGCGGGCTTGTCGGGCTGGGTGACGACGGCAAGCAACTCGTGCTCGGCGTGCAGACGCTCGAGGGTCGGGAGGCCGAAGCTGCCGGAGCCGAGGAAGAGGAGGCGCATGGGGGGTGATCGAGAAGCGAGGGTGGGGGAGCGCGGGCTATGCGCCTTCGAGGGCACGGAGGGCGCGCTTGTTGGCCATGCGGTCGATGGGAGACATCTTGTCGATGATGAGCACCCCATCAAGGTGGTCGTACTCGTGCTGCCAGATGCGGGCGAGCAGGTCGCCGGCCGAGTCTTCGAAGGGTTCGCCGTCGCGGTTGGTCGCGCGGATGGTCGCGGCCTCGGGGCGGATGACCTCGACGGTCACCTCGGGCAGGGAGAGGCAGCCCTCCTCGCGGGCGGTGTTGCTGCCGGCGGTAGTGAGCGTGGGGTTGATGTAGACCCGGTCGTCGCCGGGCTCGCCGGTCGGGTTGGCGACGAAGAGGCGCCAGGGCAGGCCGACCTGGGGCCCGGCGAGCCCGACGCCGGGGGCCTGGTGCATGAGTTCGATCATGCGGGCCGCGACGGCGCGGACCTCGTCGGTGACCTCGGCGATCGGCTGGGCGACCTGCCGGAGGACCGGCTCGGGGTAGAGGACGATACGGAGTTTGGCGGGGTCCACAACCATGTGCGGGATCGTATGCCCGCGGGCCTGCGCGAGCAAATCCGTTGGTTTTCTGTAAACAGCTGATGGTGACCAGCTTATGGCACCCCGATGGCAGCGGCCCATCGCCAGACCAGACTGCTCCAAGCCGGCACATAAGGTACGTTCGTTTGGATCCCAGGTCGGGACATCTTGGCCTGCGGAGCGTGTTCTAGAACGGAAGTATGGTCTTTACGCAAAGCGGGCCTGACGGCGCATAATCCGCCCCTGCCGGTCGGCTACTCGTCTTCGGCGGCGGGCTCGTCTTGGTCTTCCTCGGGCACCTTCGGCCAGCCATCGGCCGGCTTCTTCTTGTTGAGGGCCTTGGACACGGCATCCTCCCAGTCACCGTCGATCTTGAGCCGTTCGGGCTCTGGGCCGGGCTTCTTAGGGTCGGGATCGGGGGTGTTCTCTGCCATGGGTTCAATCCTACCGGTCTTGTGGGCCGATGGGTATAATGAGATTGCTCGCGGCGGGGATCGAACCCGCAATCCTGCCAGGGACACCCCTTCCAAAGGGGCTGCGTTTACCGGTTTCGCCACGCGAGCTGAGCCCGCCGCTGCAATGCGATGGGCTTTTTCATGCAATCCTCAACCCCCCGCGATCGGGGCGATAGCGGGGGAGTTCACTCTCGGTCACGCAGAACAGTTTTGCCATATCGGAGTAACTAAACTCGTTCGTGTTCTCGAATACAGAGAAGACCTTGTTTAGCAACTTCGGGTGTTCTGGCGAAATTGGATTGGGCTCAGTTTTCCGATAGCCAAGGTGGCCGAGCCGCTTATAGAGCGATGTAAACTGAGTCGGCGTAATCTGGCCCAGATCGCGGGCGCGATAGATCAACGCCTGCATTGAAACTCGCCAGTACGGTTTCAAGCGAGCCGCCTTCTTGATGTCGATGCTCTCCAACTGTGACTTGATCTGCTTTGCGGGCATCAAAAACTCTGCGGCGAAGCGATCTGCCTCCCTTTCCATAGTGTCGGATGCGGTGTGGTGCATCACGATATGCCCTAGCTCGTGGGCAAGGGAAAAACGAGCCCGATCCATGGGGGCTTTGGAGTTCAGGTAGAATAGCGGCGGCATGCCCTCGGGCCATTCACTCAGCGCGTCAATATCTTTGGTGCCAAAATCGAAGCGATACACCACCCCACCAGCGCGCTCGATGCTCTGAATCAGATTGTTGACGGGGCCCAGGGGCAACTGCCAATTGGCCCGGACAAGTGATGCGATCGACTCCACCGCACCATCATGTTCATCAATATCCATAGAGGGGAATCGGTGGTTTGTGAACACATCAACGCTATCTAACAGGCGTTGTAGTTGCATTTTTCTAATGTTCTTTTCCGCTTGGAGTACCTTGAGGTTTTTTACCTTGGTCTTTGCCCGCTTGCGGTAAAAGACCATGCTGAGTCCAAACCCCTCATAGCTACCTCGTTGGAAAAAGAACGATTCAGGGTAACCAAGCGCGCCGGCCAGTGCGGCGATCTTTTCTTCACTTGCATCTTTCTCGCCGGCTTCCAGTCGTGAGATAAACCCTTGGGTGAGCCCGCTTTGTTTTGACAGTTGAGTCTGTGTCCACCCGCGCGATTCACGGGCCAATTGCACCATTTCGTGGTTGAATGTGTCGCTCATGCTGAGACATCTCGGCCTTCGGCCTTGCTGGTCTTGGGCACAACAATAATCTCGTCGTCGCTGGGGGAGTCGTCCCCGCCACCGAACAGTTGGTAGCCATCTTCTAGGCCTGGATCGCGTACCGCAATCATCCATGCGTTCTTGCGCCACCCAACTGGGCAGGTAACGTACACGCCGGAGATACTTGTCCCGGCAGGATTCGTGACATACCCGAACGTGACATCTGTTGGGGATTCGATCCCCTCGATTTCGTACTGGTGATAGATCTCTCGCTGGCGATTCGTCTTTACGTTCCCCGATCGCAGCTTGTCGTCAAACTTCTTGAATCGAAGCCGAAGCCCGCCGTCCAGGGTCACGGCCATATGTCGGCCTTGCATTTTGACAGCAACCCCGTTGAGTGCTTCAAATCGCTGTCTCGCAAGATGAACGAACCGCATATTGACCATGGTCGCTTCCAGCCCGGCGTCAAACGTGACGCGCCGTTCAGGGTCTTGGTCCATAATCTCCTGCGTCCACCCCCACGCCTGGTCAAGGTGCTCTATCAGATTTGGGATGTGAGTATCTAAGACGACGAGGGCATCTTGACGAGATATGATGTTCTTGCGACGAATGGCTGGAGATCGTTTCATGCCGTCAGCATAGCAGGGGTCCGGGGAAATGCAACCAAAATATTACCGAAAATATTACCGGTTCTCTTGCGTCCCGATATTGCGTCATGTATCATATTGTAGAGAGGCAAACCCATGTGCAAACCCCAAAACAGCAACGGCACCAGCAGCAGCGAGATCGTCCGCGACATACCACTGGCCTGCTCGAATGAGCTGGCGGCGGTGGAGTTCTTCGAGAAACGCCGCTGGGCGGATACCCCGTGCTGCCCCCGCTGCGGCGACGTGGAAGTCTACAAGATGACCGACCGGCAGACGGGTGAGCGGAACAAGCGGTTCCTCTGGCGTTGCAAGGGCTGCAAACAACAGTTCACCGTCCGCATCGGCACCGTCCTCGAAGATAGCCGCGTCCCGTTCCGCCATTGGGCGATGACCTTCTGGCTCGCCTGCTCGTCAAAGAAGGGCGTGAGCGCGAAGCAGATCGAACGCATGACCGGCCTGTCGTACAAGAGCGCCCTGTTCCTCCTGCACCGCGTCAGGTTCGCCATGGCACCAGCAAACGCGAACGACGGCGGGAAGCTCGACGGCACGGTTGAGATTGACGAAACCTACATCGGCGGCAAACCGCGCTACCGTAGTTCTCGCAACAAGCGGGGGCCGGCGGGCAAGCAGCCCGTCGTCGGTATGGTCGAGCGCGACGGCCGCGTGCGTGCCCGCGTTGCCCCTGATGTGACGGCCGCAACACTCAAGGCCGCTGTGCGCGAACACGTCGAGAAGTCGGCCAATCTGATGACCGACGAACACGCTTCCTACAAGGGCCTGCATACAGAGTTTGCCTCGCACCAGTTCGTCGCCCACGCCCGCCGCGAGTATGTGCGCGGTGATGTCTCGACAAACGCGATCGAATCGTTTTGGGCGGTCCTAAAGCGGGGCATCTACGGCACCTACCACAACGTCTCACGCAAGCACCTTCAACGCTATCTGGACGAGTTCGAGTTCCGGTACAACACCCGAAAGATGGACGACGGCGAGCGCACCGCAGCCGCCATCGACGGAGCCGTGGGTAAGCGGCTGGCGTACTCGGACAACGTGTAGTGTTGCACTATCTCAAGTTCTTCAACGCTGGATGCCGAAGCAAGCTACATGCTCACGCAGCTTGCATTTCTTCTCGTCGCGCTGACATGGCTCGCCGACCGATTCTTCGGAGAGGTCGTCGCTGAGCTTGCGCGTCGGTCAATGGCCCAAAATCAAAAAAATCGCTGATTCCGCCGCGGCGGAGGTTATTCGGACGTAAGTGAGCGGCCTTCGGTCAGCTTTGCGTAAAGACCATACTTCCGTTCTAGAACACGGAAACAACGCTAATCCTTTCTGGAATCACGACTTGGGGCTTGACCTGAGCAGCGGGTGTTGGCATACTTTCGTGGGATTCGATTGATTCTCGGACGTCCATCTACGGACGGCCACTTTGTTGGGGCTCACCCTCCGGGTCGCGTGGCAGTTTCTGCCAAACCACTGCCTAACAACGGGATATGACCATATGGCCACGGTGACGAAGAAAGAACTCATCGATCAGATCGCCGATGCCACCGGCCAGAAACGCGTCGTCGCCAAGAAGATCGTGCAGGGGTTCCTGGACTCGATCATCGTCGAGTTGGGCAAGGGCAACCGCCTGGAGTTCCGCGACTTCGGCGTGTTTGAGGTCAAGCAGCGCCGCGCGCGCATGGCCCAGAACCCCAAGACGCTGGAGCAGGTGCCCGTGCCCGCGAAGCGCTCAGTGAAGTTCAAGGTCGGTCGGCTGATGAAGCAGACGCTCGCCAACGCCGACGCCGCCGATGCGGCCTCCAATCTCGAGCCCCACGCCCCCGGTGCCGCGTCCCCCACCGGCGAAAAGTCGACCAACGACGCCGCGGTCGGGTAAGCCGTGGACGCTCCACCCCGGACAGACACACCGCCCGTGTCGGCCCAAGCCGGCCGCTCGCTGGATGCGCAGCTTGCCGAGGAGCTGGACGTGCTTTCCTCACAGCAGCTCCGGCGAACCTTGCAACCCGTTGCTCCAATCGGGAAGCACATCGAGATCGACGGCCGGCGGCTGCTCAACCTTGCGTCTAACGACTACCTCGGGCTCGCGCAACACCCGGCCATGATCGCGGCGGCGACCGGCGCGGCCGAGCGCTACGGCGTCGGTGCAGGGGCCTCGCGTCTGGTCACCGGGACACTCGCCCTGCACGCCGAGGTCGAGCAGCGGTTCGCGGCGTTCAAGCACGCCGAGGCGGCGCTCTTGTTGCCCACCGGGTACACGGCCAACCTGGCGGTGCTTTCCGCACTTGCACGGCCCGGCGACCTGGTCTGCCAGGACAAACTTAACCACGCCAGTCTCATTGACGCGGCCAGAGCCACCGGCGCGGGCACACGCACCTACCCCCACAACGAGACGCCGAAGCTCGAACGCCTGCTCGCGGCACACGCCGAGGGCTCACCGGAGGGCCGCCGGTTTATCGTGACCGACAGCGTGTTCTCGATGGACGGCGACTGCGCCGACTTGCCTGCTTTGTGTGCGGTCGCGGACCGTTACGACGCGGTGCTGATCGTCGACGAGGCCCACGGCACGGGTGTGCTGGGCGCGACGGGTGCCGGGCTCGCGGAGTACCAGGGCGTCGCCGAGCGGGTCTACCGCAGCGGTGCCGGTGGCGTGGTCGTCTCGACCGCGAGCAAGGCGCTGGGCGGGCTCGGAGGGGTCGTCACCGGCTCGCGCGCTGTCATAGAAACGCTGATCAACCGCGCTCGGCCGTTGATCTACACCACCGCTGTACCGCCGATGCAGGCCGCGGTGATCGGGCAGGCGTTGACCGTGCTACGCGATGAGCCCGAGCGGCGTGAGCGCCTGTCAGCGCTCTGTCATACGGCGCGCGAACGCCTCGTCTCGGCAGGTTGGCCGATGCCGGCGACCCAGCCGCCGACCCCGATCCTGCCGCTGGTCGTGGGGACGGCGGCACGTGCGCTCGGCCTCGCGGAGCACCTGCGCTCGCAGGGCGTCCTGGGGGTCGCGATCCGGCCGCCAACCGTCGCGCCCGGCACCGCGCGCGTGCGGCTGACGCTGCGGGCGGACCTGGACGACCGTGAGTTGGATGCGGTCGTGCAGGCGGTCGGCCAACCCATGTAGACCCGGTCGGCCGCGGCTATAATCAGATCATGGCGTCTTTTTTAGATGTGCGGCGTTGGGTCTGCCAAGTGGCGGCCCGTGTATTCGCGGTAGCACTGGCCGTGCTGGCGGGGTGTGACAGCCGGACCGGACAACCCGGCACGGATAGCGCGCCCGCTGATCCGCCGACCGCCGCGGCAGAGCCCGACGACCTGGAACACCTGCGCCACCCCCCCGCCGACCCGCGGGCCGCGCTCGAAGCGGCGCTCGCGTCGGACGCGTTGCCTGCCGGCGATGATCCGAAGCAGACCCTTGCCGAACTTCTGCGGCTGACCGGTGTGCCCGAAGCGTCGCAGGTCCTGGTCTTCTCCAAGACCAGCATGCAGAGCGGACGCATCAGCCCCACCAACCCGCGCGCGATCTACTTCTCCGACGACTACTACGTCGGCTATGTGCCCGGCGGCCTGATCGAGATCAGCGACGCCCACCCCGAGGAAGGCACCGGCTTCTACGCGCTCGACCCGCGCCCGCTGGACCGGCCGAGCACGCTCGAGTCGCCCGTCCAGTGCCTCAACTGCCACCTGGGCTCGCGCACCAACTACGCCGCGGGGCTGCTTATCCGATCTGTCTACGCCGACGAAGACGGCTTCCCCATCGGCTCGGCGGGGTCGTTCGTTACCGGGCACGACAGCCCCATCGAGGAACGCTGGGGCGGCTGGTACGTCACCGGCCGGCACGGCACGATGCGCCACATGGGTAACGCCTTCGCCCAAGACCTCGGTCAGGACGCCGCGCTCGACACCGAAGCCCACGCCAACCGCACCGACCTGGACGGGTTGGTCGATACGTCCCGCTACCTTGCGCCCGGCAGCGACGTCGCCGCCCTGCTCGTCCTCGAGCACCAGGTGCAGATGCACAACCGGCTGACGCAGGGCACCCTCGCCGTCCGCAAACAGCTCTGGCGCAGCCGACGCATCGCCGAGTCCGATGGCAGAGATTTTGATCCCTACGCCTCCGAGACGCTGATGTCGGTCGTGAACAACCACGCCGAGAAGATCGTCGCGTACCTGCTGTTTCAAGACGAGATCGCGCTCACCGACACGATCCGGGGCGACCGGGCGTTCGTCCGACAGTTCCGTGCGAACCGGCGTGAGGCGGCCGACGGCCGATCCCTCAAAGATCTGGACCTGCGGACCCGGCTGTTCACCTACCGCTGCAGCTACATGGTCTACAGCCAGGCTTTCGAGCAGATGCCGCCGTTGCTAAAACAAGCCGTGTATGCCGGATTACTCGACGCATTGACCGGCCCGGACACCGACCTCAACCGGCACTTGCCGGCGGACGAGCGTGCCGCAATCCTGTCGATCCTACGCGATACGAAGGACGGCCTGCCCGACACCTGGCGATAACCCCGGCTGCTCACCAGTTACCCGTGTACGTTCACCGTCGGCGGGGTGAAACGCTCGTCCAACTCGTGGGCGCGGACCTGCTGCACCAACGCCCGCGCGACGCCGGTCAGTTCCGCGCCGAGTTGGTCGTCGGCGGTGAAGTTCGCGGTCGGGTCGCCCGCGTCGGCGTTGCGGCGGAGGGCGGTGTTGATCGGCACGGTGCCCAGGAACGGCACGCCCATCTGCTGCGCAAGCATCTGCGCGCCGCCGCGGCCGAAGATGTCGTACTCCTTGCCGTCGTCGCCGATGAAGTAGCTCATGTTCTCGACCAGGCCGAGGACATCGATGCCGAGCTGGCGGAACATCGAGACCGCGCGGCGGGCGTCGTCCTGCGCAACCTTTTGCGGCGTGCAGACCACCACCGCGCCGGTCAGCGGCAGGAGCTGCGCCAGCGTCAGCGGCACGTCGCCGGTGCCCGGCGGCAGGTCGATGACCAGCGTGTCCAGCTCGCCCCAGGAGGTCTGCGTCGCGAGCTGGCGGAACGCGCCGTGCGCCATCGGCCCGCGCCAGATGAGGGCCTGGTCCTCCTCGACGAGGGAACCGACGGACATGGCTTTGATGCCGTGCACGTTGTACGGGATGATCATCTGGCCGACCGCCTTGGGCGGGATCGACTCGGTGCCGAGCATGGTCGGCAACGACGGCCCGTAGATGTCGCCGTCCAGCAGGCCGACCTTTTGCCCCTCGCGCGCGAGGGCGACGGCCAGGTTGACGGCGATCGTCGATTTGCCGACACCGCCCTTTCCCGCGCCGACCGCGATGATGTGTTTGATGTCCGGCAGCGGGTTGCTCGCGCGGGCCTGCTCCTGCGGGGCCGCCGGCTCGGGCTTGCCCTGTGGTTTCTTGCCGGATCCCCCCGCGGGCTGGGTGGTGGAAAGCCCGGAGGCGAACTCGATCTCGACCCCGGTGACCCCCGCCACCGCGCCGAGCTGCTGCTGGATGTCTTCGCGGACCCGCTGCTTAACCGGGCTGTTCAGGGACTCCAGCCGGATGCCCACAGAAACCCGGCCGTCGTCACCGATGTCCAGATGCGACAAGCGGTTAAGCGAGAGCAGGTCGCGGTGCAGCTCCGGGTCGTGGACCCGTTGGAGGGCGGAAAGGACATCGTCACGGCTAACGGGCATGGGCGGGTTCTCGGCAATCGGTCCGGGCTCAGGGCAGCCCCAGATCATAGACCCCGCCCCCCATGTGAGCGAATGCCCCGCCCGGCATGCAATAGCCCGGGGCATGATGCGTTGGGCTGGTGTTGGACGAACCCACCCTCCTTTATCAAGGAACCCGGACCATGAAGAAGACCCTCGTGATGACGTTTGCGACCTCCGCCCTGCTGGCGGCGGGCTCTGCCTTTGCCGGCGGCCACTGCCACCGCGGCTGCCCCCAGAGCGACGACCCCAGCGCCGAAGAGGTGCAGGAAGTCATCTGCCCGGACGGCGCGGATGAGGGCACGCTGGAAGTCGTACAGGACGAAGCAGCGCCCGGCCGGCGTGGTGGCGCGGAAGGTGACCGCCCGCAGCGTGGCCCGCGCGGTGATCGTGGCGACCGAGGCGGCGAAGGCCCCGAGGGCGACCGCCCCGACCGCCCCCGTGGCGAGCGCGGCAACCGGGCCGGCCGAGTGATCCGGATGCTGCTCCAAGGCACCGAGCCGACCGAGGAACAGCAGGAAGAGATCCAGGCGATCATCCAGGGCGCTGGGGAGGCGGCGCGTGAAGTGATGCAGGCCGCGAGGGAAGCCAGCCAGGCCGGCGAAGAGGTCGACCGCGAGGCCGTCCGCGCCGAGATCATGGAGATCCGGGAGGCCGTCCCCGGTCAGGTCCGCGACGTGCTGACCGAAGAACAGCAGGCCATCTTCGATGAGAACCTCGCCGCCCACGAAGAGCGCATGGCTGAGCGTGAAGCCCAGCGGGCGGAAGGCGCAGAAGGCGACCGCCCGCGCGGCCCGCGCGGTGGTGAAGAGGGCGACCGCCCCCGCCGCCCCCGCGGCGGTGAAGAAGGCGATCGGCCCCGTCGTCCCGGCCGTGGCGGCGACCAGCCCGGCGAAGACGAACTCGGCTAAGCCGCGATTCGATGACTGACACACACAACCGCCCCGGCGTGAGATTCATGCCGGGGCGGTTCTTTTTCGATTGCACGTAAACGCGGTGAAGCCGTCCGCTACTGCACCAGCCCCTTGGTCAGCCGCATGAAAGCGGTCTCGAGGTTGACCTTCTCTTCTTCCAGCTCCATCAGGCGGAAGCCGTCGTGGACGAGCTTGCTGGCGATGTCGGCGGCGGAGGTGTTCGTGTCGAGGTTGACCTTGAGGACCGCGCCGCCGCGTTCGACGCCGACGACCCCCGGCTGCTGCCGCAGGGCGTCCGCCGCGGCGTCGGGCCGGTCGACCGTGACATTTACGACGTTGCCGGTTCGGGCCCGAGCGAGCATCTCCTGGGTCGTGCCGACAAACTTGAGCTCGCCCTGCTCGATGATGCCGACCTTGTTGCACAGGTCCGCCAGCTCAAGGAGGATGTGCGAGCTGATGAGGATGGTCTTGCCCATGCGGTGCAGCTCCTTGAGCAGCTCGCGCATCTCGATACGGGCCCGGGGGTCCAGGCCCGAGGCCGGTTCGTCCATCAGCAGCACCTTCGGGTCGTGCAGCAGCACGCGGGCGACCGAGAGGCGCTGCTGCATGCCGCGCGACAGGGAGTTCACGTCCGCGTCGGCCTTGTGCGTCAGGTCGGTGAGGGCGAGCACGTCGTCCATGACCTGCCGGCGCTGCGCCCCGTTGATCGAGTAGGTCGCTGCGAAGAACTCGAGGTACTCCTTGACGACCATGTCCTCGTAGGAGCCGAAGAAGTCGGGGACGTAGCCGATGACCGAGCGGACCTGCCGGGCGTTCACCGGGCCGACCGAGAGCCCGTCGATGCGGGCCTCGCCCCAGGTGGGCTTGAGGAGCGTGGCGAGGACCTTGATGGTCGTGGTCTTACCCGCGCCGTTGGGGCCGATGAAGCCGAAGGCATCGCCCTGATCGATCTCAAGGTTGAGGTTGCTGAGCGCCATCAGGTCGCCGTAGCGCTTGGTCAGGTTGATGGTCTGGATCATGGCCATGCGTTGGGGCTTCCTCTAGAAATCGTAGATCCAGCGCACGACGGTCCAGCCGTCGCTGGGCACGGACCGGCCTTCGACACTGAGCGGGGCCGGGCACCGGCCTTCGCGGAGGTGGCCGATGATGATCAGCCGGTGACCGGTGGTCAGCGCGGTCATGTCCAGGTCGCGCAGGACGGTCCGCTGGAGGCTGGAAAAGTCGCCGAAGCTGCCGCCGTCGCGCTCGACCAGCGGGGTGGGCATCGCGTCATAGAACGACAGCAGCGAGACATCCAGTACGACATTGGAATCTGAGCCCGTGCCCGGGCTGAAGCGTCGTGACGCGATCTGCTGCCCCAGGAAACCCTCCTGCACCCAGTAGCGCCGGAGCTGCGTCTCGTTCGGGTAGTTCCACAGGCGGGTCCCGCTCGCGGCAGAGGTCGGCATGGGCATCGGGGTGCCCGGGGCCCACTCGGTCACACCGCCGGGGCTGGTGTACCGCCAGACGATCGGCTTCCACGCGTCGTCGCTGGGCCGGCCCGACCCGCCGGGGCAGTAGATGATGAGCACGTCCGTGAGCGGCTCATCGAACTTGTGCGTCACCGTGCCGGTCGGCAGGCCGTTGGCCCCGATGGCGAGGTTGTTGGCGCGGGGCATCTCGATGGGGTCGTCCAGCCCCTCGCGTTTGGCGGAGAGGTAGCCGAGGAAGTCGATCACCATCGGCTTGGTCGTCGCGCGGATCGGGAATCCGACGCTGTCGGGCCGGGTCGCGTCGAAGGTGTACGTCTGCGTATCGACGTAGCCGGCCCCCTCGAGGGACAGGCCCATGCCCGGGCTGGAGATGACGTTGATCAGGTCGTTGGGCAGGATGCCGTCGCGGTCCGACGGGCTGGAGACCTGCACGTTCTCGAAGCTCGGGACAAACAGCGAGACCCAGGCCCGGGCGTGTGCGACGTCGGTCCGGCCGTCGATATCAAGCACGGTGAAGTGTGTGGCAGAGGTCTTCGCCGGGCGGAGCAGGGACGCCCCACCCCACGCGACCGCGCTGAACACCACAATCACGCCCAGGAAGATCAGCCAGCTGAAGCGGTCCCACCCCTTGCTGCGGAGCACCGTCGGGAAGCTGGTCAGCGCGACGGCCCAGTAGATGATGAACAGCACCACGGCCAGGCCGATCGCAGGCCCGGCGGTCGCCTGCTTCGCGACGCGGTTGCCGACCCAGTTGCCCATCTCAAAGCGGTTCGCCCCGTTCTGGTCCTTCACCTCGCGGAAGCGGTTGCGGTCGCCGTCCAACTGGCTGATGGAAAACAGCGAGCCGTTCTTGCTCGCCCTCCAGCCCAGCAGCCGGGTCCAGACGCGGTGGAGGTAGAACGGCTGGACCCAGTCGCCGATGTCGCGCGCTGCCAGGTTGAGCCCGACCACCGTGACCTGACCGAAGCCGTAGCGTCGGCTCGCGGCGATTGGGTGCTCGGTCGTGGTGGCGTCGTCGCCCTCGCCCTGCGTCACATCGACCGTGATGACCGGCGTGAACCTCCCGGACGCCGGTAGGTCCAGCACGTTCATCGCAACCGGGTCGGAGCGCTTGAGCCCGCCGAAGACCTCAAACGGCGGCGTCGCCTGCACCTGACGGATCATCGACGCGTCCAGCGGCTCGATCAGGTCGGCCAGGCCCGAGTCGGTCCAGGTCTGCCCCACCTCCGGCAACACGATCACCAGGTGCCCGCCGCGGTAGACCCACTCGCGCACCGCCTGCTGCGTCGACTCGCTCATCGCGGCGGCGGACGGGTCGCCGCTGTCGTTGGGCCCCCACACCAGTGTGGACAGCACCGACAACCCGTACCAGCGGTCGGGCAGCGTCTCCAGGTTGTAGCCGGGGATGATCAGCGTGCGCTCGTGCGTCGTCGCCCACCGGCGGTAGTGCTGCAGCCCCATCTCCTGAAACCCGCAGACGCCGACCACGCCGGTCGAGGGCTCGAGGTAGTTGTCGGCCGGTGGGCTGTAGGGCATCTGCGCGAGCAGCTCGCCCGAGTCCGCGTCGACGACCTGGAAGACCCACTGGAACCCGAAGCTCGCCTGCAGCGGCGGGTTCGCGTAGAGCCAGACCTGCTGGTCCCGCTGCGGCGTAAGGTCGACCTGCCGCTCGGCCACAACCTGGTCGCCGTCGTCGTCGGTCAACAGCCACCGGCAGACCACCCCGCGGACCTCGACAGACTCGTTGAACAGGTCCAGGCGGACCGGCGTCCACGTCCCCCGACGGACGTACCCCCCCAGCCCGACCGCGTCGGTCCGAAGCGGCTTGAGCTCGACCCCGGACTGCTGACCCGAGGCCGCCGGGCCAACGCACAGCATCGGCACCACGACCGCAGCCAAGGCGAACCAGAACCGTAAGGCGTGAGCGTATCCCGGCATCGCCTTGATTCTACCGCCAGCCCCCACGGCCCGCGCAGCCGGCGGACCCGATAACGGGCCGCCGCCTTGCCGTGCCTGATCGCCGACCCGATCCGCCGATAGCACCGGCATGTCTCTGGGTACCTCCCTGCTGCTGCTCTCGCTCGCCGCCGTGGCCTACGTACTGGTTACCGCCGTGCTCCGGGTGCTGGGCAACTGGTCTCACTACGCGATCAGCCGGCACGACCTGATCGTCGAGTCCCGCGCCCGTCGGTTCGCCTATTACGACGCCCTGGCCGAACGCAAGGGGCTGAGCAACAGCACCATCGAGGTCCTGGACGAGTAGCCGGGCGCGTCTGCCACCGCCGACGGGCACCCGCTATCCTGTGACGATGGCAACCCTCATCCTCACCGGCGGGCGGGTCATCGACCCCCAAAACGGCATCGACCAGACCACCGACCTCGTCCTCGAAGACGGCAAGGTCCGTGCGCTCGGCACGGTCTCCAGGCCCGACGGGCCGACGATCGACGCCTCGGGCTGCATCGTCGCCCCCGGGTTGATTGATGTCCATGTCCACCTCCGCGAGCCGGGCCAGGAAGACAAGGAAACGATCGCCACCGGCGCGGCCGCCGCGGTCGCCGGGGGGTTTACCAGCGTCTGCTGCATGCCCAACACGGTGCCGGCCATCGACGACGACTCGATGGTCGAGTATATCTACAAGCAGGCGGCCAAAGCGGGGTTGGCCAACGTCTACCCCGTGGGCGCGGCGACGAAAGACCGCAAGGGCGAGTCGCTCGCGGAGATCGGGCTCATGCACCGCGCCGGCGCGGTGGCCTTCTCCGACGACGGCACGCCAGTCGGCTCGGCGCGGGTGATGCGCGACGCGCTCTCCTACATCGCGATGACCGGCCGGGTCTTCATGCAGCACTGCGAAGACCCGACGCTGGGCGGCGGCGCGATGAACGCCGGGCCTTTGGCGAGCAAGCTCGGTCTCGCGGGCTGGCCTTCGCTCGCGGAGGAGCTGATGATCCAGCGCGACATCATGATCGCCGAGTCGTTGGGCTACCAGGCACGATGGCACGCCCAGCACATGACCACCGCCGGCGGGGTGGCGCTGCTCCGCGAGGCACGCCAACGCTATAACGCCGCCGTGGCCGCCGGCAGCGCACCCGGCGACAGTTACGCGCAGGGCATCGGCCGCGTCACCGGCGAGGTCAGCCCGCACCACCTGCTGCTCACCGAAGACGCCTGCGCCGACTACGACACCCACGCCAAGATGAACCCGCCCCTGCGGACCCAACGCGACATCAATGCGCTGCTCGAGGGCGTCGCGGACGGCACGGTCAGCATCCTCGCGACCGACCACGCCCCGCATACCCGTGAGGAGAAGGAGCGCGAGTTCGCCGTCGCCCCCTACGGCATCATCGGCCTGGAGTGTGCGCTGTCGCTCTACATCAAGGCGCTGATCGAGCCGAGTGTCATCGACTGGCCCCGCCTGATCGCGCTGATGACCTGCCACGGGGCGCAGCTCTGTCAGCTCGAGGGCAAGGGCCACCTCGGTGTCGGCGCGGACGCGGACGTAACGATTATCGACCCCGCACACGCCTGGACCGTCGACGCCGACCAATTCGCCGGCAAGAGCCGCAACTGCCCGTTCGACGGCTGGCCGCTGACCGGACGGGCGATCGCGACCGTGGTGGGCGGCGAGGTCAAGCTCGCGCTGGACCCCGAACGGGTCACGGGGGTGCCTGGCGTCGCGACATTGCCTGAACAGTTGCACCCGGCCTTCACGCTCTAGGCCCGCCGGGTCACGGTGGAGTCCGGACAACCAAACAAACAGCCCACGCGTTGGCGTGGGCTGTGTCTCGTCTCGAATCGGGGCGACAGGATTTGAACCTGCGACCTCCACACCCCCAGTATGGCGCGCTACCAAGCTGCGCTACGCCCCGTTGCGAGCGACGCAGTTTAGCCCCCAGCCCCGCCCCAGGCAAACCGCAGGCCCGGCTATGATGGCAAAGCCGCCCGGATGTGCCCCCGAGTTGACGCCCGAAACGAGCCCACCCCATGACCGACTACTTCCAGCTCGCCAAAGACGCCGTCACCGCGTTGGCCGACGCGGCGTTCCTCTTCCCCGTCCTGACCTACGGCGTCGCGCTGATGTCCGCCGCCGCGCTGCTGCTGACGCTCGCCCACCTGCTGACGATGGGGGGCAAGTCCGCGACACGGTGGGCGGCCGTCGCCGTCTGGCTGCTGGTCGCGCTCGCGGCGGGCGGGGCGCAGCTCATCGGCGGGGACGACCTCAAGGCCGCGCTGGACTGGCCCCTCGAGTCCGCGCAGCTCGACGTGATCGCGCAGCACCGCACGATCCTGATGTGGGCGTGGGCCGCCCCGCTGCCGGCGGTGCTGCTCGTGCTGCTGGCGATGGCGCCCAAGTCCGGCGGGACACGCGTCGGCCTGCTCGTCGTGGCGCTGGTGCTCGCGGCTGTGGCGTCGGTCTACGGCGTGACGCTGGTCTACTCCCACGAGAAGACGTTCCGCATGCCGATCGCGCTGACGGTCGACATGCAGGTCGAACTCCCCGAGGCGGTGCGCGAACGGCTTCGCAGCAGCTCACCGAGTACGGACGAAGACACCGCTCCCGACGATGATACGACAGGCAGTAGCGACGCGCCCGTGCAGTTCTTCGGTATCCCGATCGACTAGCGTTTCACGCCGCGGTAGCACACGGCGATGCCGCAGGTCAGCGGCTTGACCTGGATCTCCGTCAGCCCGGCGTCCTCCATCATCGCGGTCATGCCGGCCCGGTCGATGAAGGTGTTCACACTCTTGGGCAGGTACTTGTAGGCCCCGCTGCGGTCGCGCGCGATCAGCGACGCGGTGCGAGGAAGGATGTGCTTGAAGTAGAAGTTGTAGCCCGCTCGGAGGACGGGGTTCTTCGGCAGCGAGAACTCAAGGACGATCACCCGCCCGCCGGGGCGCAGAACACGCACGAACTCGGCCATCGCCCTCCGGGGGTCGGCGACGTTGCGGATGCCAAAGGCGATGGAGACGACGTCGGCGGAGGCGTCCGCCAACGGGAGCCGCATCGCGTCGCCGGCCTGGTAGCTCAGCGGTGTTTTGCCCAGTGTTTTGCGTTGTTTGAGGTCCGCGACGCCAAGCATGGGTACGGTGAAGTCGATGCCAACCACACGCGCCGCGCCGCCGTGCTGGAACGCCATCGACAGGTCGCCCGTCCCGCATGCGATGTCCGCGACAACATCACCCGGCTTCAGCTCCGCCATCTTCACCGCCGCGCGACGCCACGCCTGGTCGCGCCACAGCGAGTGAAGGCGGTTGTTCAGATCGTAGCTGGGCGCGATGGCGGCGAACATCTGCTCGACGCGCTTGGCCTTGTCGGCCGCGGTATGCGGGTTCTGCGACAGGTCGTCGTCCGACCACGCGGGGGCGGGCGTGATCTCGGGCGGGGTCGGCGATTGCGTACCGGACATCGTGAGCTCTATCCCAACGCGTCGTTCAAGAAGTGAACAGTC
Organism: Phycisphaerae bacterium; assembly: GCA_030425705.1. Lineage (GTDB taxonomy): Bacteria > Planctomycetota > Phycisphaerae > Phycisphaerales > Phycisphaeraceae > JAHQVV01. Next base: position 224,735 of record JAUHZU010000006.1, on the reverse strand, counting down.
CACAGCACACAGTGAACAAACAAGAACCCCTGCTGTTCACTGTCTACTTCTCACTGTTCACTGACTCCACAGCACCCGCACCCTTGATGCTGCAGGTCTTCCCACGCGATGCCGACGAGCTCGATCAGTTCGTCGGGCTGGGTGAACGCTCCGGCTTCTTCGCCGTTGCCCGTGCCGTGCGACGGCGGCGGGAGCTGCGCGAGCCGGGCGAGGACGTTCTGTTCGAACTCCGCCTGCCGGAACACATAGACCGGCGGGTCGGCGTTGTAGGCGGGGTACTCGTCCTGGATCAGTGCTTCAAGGTCGGCGATACGGGTGTCCGGTGCGGGGTGGGTGGAGAGCCACTCGGGCGTCCCGCCGCCGCCCCCCGCCTCGCGGAGGACCTCCATGACCTGGACCTGACCCAGCGGGTTGTAGCCGAGGTTGGTCATGTAGCGCACGCCCAGGGCGTCGGCCTCGAGTTCGTTGGACCGGCTGTATTTGAGCAGGTAGAGCTGCCCGCCGGCCGCGGTCCCCAGCCCGAGGTACTGGCCCCACTCCGAGTCGCTCGCCGCCCCGCCGATCGCGACGCCCGCGACGAGCACCTGCACGCCGATGGCCTTGGTCATCCGCTCGTTGCCGTGCCGCGCGGTGACGTGGCCGATCTCGTGGCCCAGCACGCCGGCGAGCTGGGCCTCGTTGGTCATCCGCTCCAGCAGCCCCCGGCTGACAAACACCTTCCCACCCGGCAAGGCAAAGGCGTTGATCACCGCCGAATCGAGCACGAAGAACTCCCACTCCAGCTCCGGGTTCTCGCTCTGGGCGGCCAGGCGTTGACCAAGGTCCGAGATGTATTCGAGGATCAGCGCGTCGCCCACCTGCCCGCCGGACTGGTCCAGGAACTCGGGCGCGGCCTCATCGCCCAGCTGGATCTCCTCATCCCACGAGAGCGCCAGGAGCTGGGACCGCCCGGTCGCCGGGTTGGTCGTGCAGCCGGCGAGCGGCGCGAGCGAAAAAACGAGGGCGGCGAGCAGGTTCCAGCAGGTTCGGCGGCGCAGCATCGGGTGGGCTCCATCGTGGCGGCGGGGTCGGGGTGCAGGGCTGATTCTAGCAGGGAAGACTGCGGGTCTCGGGTCTGGGGTTTCGGGTCTCGGCGCTGTCCCTTGCCGACGGGTCTTGCCACTTCGCTTGTTGCCCGACCCGAAACCCGGGACCCGGCACGCGGGACCCGGCCTGCGGCTATCGGTCCCGATCCGGGTCCGATTAGGCGCGGCCGACCGGCGGTTGTTGGCGACGCGGCGGGCACCCGATGAACGTCGTACACGGCCGCGCGGCAGGATGCCCGCCGCCGACCGGGACCGGGCCAGTGTGGCCCGTCCAGACGGAGCACCGTCCCGGCCCCGACACACGGAAGTCGGCAACGCCCTTGCGGCACCAACGCGGAGAACGCACCCCATGTCCAATCGTCGTAACGCCCTGCTCGAACGCTTCTTCACCTGCCTGATCTCCGGCGACCGGCCGGGGGCGCGGGAGATCATGGATGAGGTCTTCGAGGCCGACTGCCCGGCCGAGAAGGTCGCCAGCAACCTCATCTGGCCCACGCTCAACACCCTGCAGACCATGCGCCGCAACGACCAGCTCAACGCGCTGGCCTACAACTACGCGACCCGCCTGCTCCGCGGGATCACCGACCAGCTCCAGATGCGTTACGCCTGCAAGGAGGACAACGGCACGACCTGCCTGGTCGTCTGCGGGGCCGAGGAGTCCGAAGAACTGGCCGGCCAGCTCACCGCCGACCTGCTGGAGGCCGAGGGCTACCGCGTGCACTTCACCGGCGGCGGGATCGCCAACGACGAGATCGTCGAGCAATTGGGCACGATCAAGGCCGACAAGCTGGTTGTCTTCGGCGCGATCCCCGCGACCGTGCCTCAGACCCGTCTGCTGATCGACCGGCTGCACGACATCGGCGTGTGCCCGGACATCCAGATCATCGTCGGCGGCGGCGTGTTCAACCGCGCCGAGGGCCTCGCCGAGGAGATCGGCGCCGACCTGTGGGCCAACGACCCGATCGAGCTGGTCGCGGTGATGAACGAGCAGCCCGAACAGCGGATGGACGCGGCCGAGCAGCGCACCGTCGGCCGCCGCAAGGCCCAGGCCAACCGGAAGACCAAGGCGGCGTAAGAAAACACCCGCAACCGACATCCGTAGGCCAAGGGACAACCGTCCCTTGGCCTTGTCGCTTAAAAACACAAAGCCCCGGTCGACACACCACCCGCTACAATCCCCGCATGGCAGACCAAGCCCTCTTTGAGCAGACGATCGCGCACTACCTCGCACCGATCACGCAGTACCTGGAAGACACCCAGGTGGCCGAGGTCATGTGCAACAACTACCAAGAGGTCTACATCGAGCGCGACGGGAAGATCATCAAGACCGACGCCCGCTTCCCCGACGCGGAGGCCTACGAGGCGGCGATCAACAACATCCTGCAGTTCACGGGCAAGAGCATCACCGACGAGGACTTCCTGGTCGATACCCGCCTGCCCGACGGCTCGCGAGTGCACGTCGCGAAGGAGCCCTGCGCCCGGTTCGGCATGGCGATGACCATCCGTAAGTTCGCCAAGACCATGCTCGACGTGGACTGGCTGGTGCACATCGGCTCGCTGACCGAGGCCGCGGCGGAGTACCTGAAGGTCGCGATCAACAACGAGCAAAACCTGCTCGTGGCCGGGGGCACCAGTTCGGGCAAGACCTCGCTGCTCAACGCGCTGTCGCACTACATCCCGCACGGCCAGCGGATCGTCGTGCTCGAAGACTCCGCCGAACTGCAGCTCCAGCAGGACCACGTGATCTCGCTGGAGTCCAAGCCGGCCGACCGATTCGGCCGCGGGGCAGTCAAGATCCGCGAGCTGTTCCGCTCGTCGCTGCGGCTACGCCCCGACCGCATCATTATCGGCGAGGTCCGCGGCGAGGAGGCCCTGGACATGATCCAGGCCATGACCTCCGGTCACGGCGGGTCGATGGGCACGCTCCACGCCAACAACGGCTACGACGCGCTCAACCGCCTGGAGACCATGGCCCTCATGAGCGAGGTCGAGTTGCCCCTGTCCGCCCTCCGCAGCCAGGTCAGTTCCGCGATCGACGTCATCGTCCACCTCGTCCGCCAGGTCGGCGGGTACCGGCAGGTCACCCAGATCGCCGAGGTCCTGCCCATCAGCGGCGAGGGCCACTACGTCCTCAAGGACATCTTCAACCTCGTGCCCGGGGTGGACGAAGAAGGCATGAAGACGATGCAATTGCTGGCCACCGGCGAGCGTTCGGCTATGGCAGGGCACCTCAAGTCCGGCTCCGAGGCCATGGTCACCGAACGGACCCAGCCGATCTTCGAGCCCGAGGCCTGACCCGAACACTGGACGAAGCACCTTTATAAGCTATACTTATAGATAGAGCGATGAGCCGAGCCCTCAGAACCCGCTTCCGACGCCTGGTCCGCCGTGTCCTCCGCGAGGAACGGGGCGCGACGATGCTGGAGTGGTGCCTCCTACTGGCCTTCATCGCGATCCCGGCGTGGGTCATGATCCGCTACGGCCTGGCCCTGCTCGCCGCCCACTACGGGCTGGTCAGCACGATGAACCAGATGCCGTTCCCCTGATCCCCGCCCCGCAGACCGGTTTTGCTGTAATCCGGCACGCCAGACCGGCGTCCGAACCGATAGAAGACCTACCCCCGACCCGGGCCCAGGCCCGATGGAGACCCCCCGATGACGCTGTTCAAGACCGCCAAGCACGCCCTGACCCGGATCGTTAAGGAAGAAAAGGGTGCCGAGGGCATCGAAAAGATCCTGATCCTCGCCGCCGTCGCCCTGCCGCTGCTGGGCGTCCTCCTGTTCTTCTCCGGCGAACTGCGCGAATGGATCGGCAGCCACTGGGATTCGGTCAATGACAACTCGGACCAGAACAACCCGGTCGATGGCAACCCGTTCTAACGGCGCTGCCGGGACGCGGGCCTTGCCGGTCGCGTTGGACCGCCCTGCCGCCTTCTCCTCAGCCCCGTGCCAGCGCGCGGGGCTGTTTGCTTGAGTGGACGCCCTGCTGAAGCCATGCCTAGCGCTTTCGCCATCCTGGCCTACCTGCTGCTGCTCGGGGTCTGCGTGACCGGTGCGGTGACAGATGTCCGCACGAAGCTGGTGCCCAACCGGCTGACGTTCCCGGCGATCCTGGGCGGTCTGGTGCTGTGGGCGGTGGCCGGGCTCGTGATGGGCCGGGGGCTGCTGGGCGAAGCGGGCGCGGTGCAGGGCACGCTCGCGGGGGCGTTCCTGGCGATGCTCGCGGGGCTGGTGCCGTTTGTGGTGCTGGTCTTCGTCGGCGGGCTGGGCATGGGCGACGCGAAGCTGATGGCCGCGGTCGGCGCGCTCAGCGGGCAGTGGCAGGTCGTGCTGGGCACGGCGATCTACGCGATCGTCGTCGCCGCGGTGATGGGCCTGATCACGATGGTCCGCACCGGGCGGTCCCGGCTGACGATGTACCGCCTGTTGGGGATCGCGCTCAGCCGGGGCAAGGTCGTCAAGCCCGACGAGACGCCGGACACCCCGACGGTGCCGTTCGCGGTGGCGATCACGGTCGGCGCGGCGTTTTCGGGGGCGGAACTCATGGTCGGGCTCTGGCCCAAGAACCCGTGGGTCTGGCCCAGCTAGCCCGTACGGGCCGGGCCGAGTGATACGGCCCGGACACAGGATTGCATAAGCGACGGACGATGAGTCGTTTACAATAGAGAAGCTAGGCAGGAACCTGCCGCCACGGATTGAAGTAGTACCTAAGACGCCCCTCCCGGTGGGAAACCGCCCTTACGACCCCGGAACCGCCTTATGAACACCACCCCAGGCACGCCCGGCACCCCCAACGACGGGGTGACCTCCCTGACGCTGAAGCCCGGCGACAAGGTCGACCAGTTCGAGATCACCCAGCAGGTCGGTGCCGGCGGGTCGGGGATCGTCTTCGCCGCCTACGACGCGGTGCTGAACCGGACCGTCGCGGTCAAGCAGGTCGTGGTGCCCGCGGGCGAGTCGGGGGACGACCTGCGGCAGAAGGCCGTGGCCGAGGCCCAGAACCACAAGCGCGTGGCGCGTTCCGAGCCATCGATGCTCGTGCAGTACATCGACCTGGTGAGCGACCACCGCGGGCTGTTCCTGATCACCGAGTTCGTCGATGGGCCGTCGCTGGAATGGATCCTGCAGTCCGAGCCCAAGCCGATGGAGCAGCGCCAGGCGCTGGGCATCATCGCGGCGACGGCGAAGGGGCTCATGGCGATCCACAACGCCGGGATGCTCCACCGCGACCTCAAACCGTCGAACATCCTGCTCCCCCGGGCCGGCGGGCTGAAGATCGGCGACTTCGGGCTCTCCGCGGCGATGAACGAGCAGCAGGCGATGGACTTGGGCTCGGTGCGGTACATGGCCCCCGAGCTGCTGCAGGGCGAGCCGGGCAGCGAGGCGAGCGACATCTACGCGCTGGGCATCATCGCCTACGAGATGCTCGCGGGCCGGGACAAGTTCAACGAGGCGTTCCGCACGATCCTGCGCGACCAGCGCAACCAGGCGATGCGCTGGGTCAAGTGGCACACCAATGTGCGCGCGAAGGTGCCGGCCCTGCACACGCTCAACCCCGACGTGCCGCAGGCGCTGTCGGACCTGATCGCGCGGATGATGGAGAAAGAGCCCTCCCGCCGGGTGGCTACGGCGATGGGCACGCTCGAAGCGATCCGCGTGTTCTTCGCGACACAGGCGCAGGGCGGCGTGCCGACCCCGCCGCCGCATCAGGCGATGCAGGCCGGCCCGGTCGAGGACGTGAGCGAGACCGCCGCGGTGCCCAAGCGCAGCAAGGTGCCGATGATGCTCGCGGCGATGCTCGCGCTGTGGATCGTCGCGCTGGGCGGGTACTTCATCTACAAGGGCCAGCAGGACAAGCAGCTCGCGCGGGAGCGGGTCATCGATCTCGCCGCGCAGGTCGAGGACGCCAACAACCTGCACCGGGAGCAGGACTACGAGCAGGCCCAGGCCTCGTTCATGCAGCTCCAGGACATCCTGCGCGACGAGTACAACGAGAGCAGCGGCAGCATCCAGGAAGACTACCTGCTGCTGGGCCGGCTGGCCTCGGCGGGCATCGAGCGGTCCAAGGGCATGCTGTTTGTCGCGGAGGGCGACTTCGTCCAGGCCACCGCGGCGTTCACCGCCTACCGCGACACGATGCGCGACATCACCGGCGACCCGAAGCGGCTCGCGGACACCTCGCTGACGCTCGGCGAGGCCGACCGCCTGGTCGAATCGCACAGCCGCCGCTCGGACTTCCAGTTGATCGCCCGTGAGATCGGCGAGCTCCTGGACGCGGGCAACCTGGAGATGGCGATCAACAGCATCCGCCGGCAGCGCGACATCCCGGACATGGCCGAAGACGACGCGGCAACCCTCGCGGCGCTGGACGCGCGTTACCGCCAGCTCCGCAACGCCGAGCGCAACGCCGAGACCCTGTCCCAGGCCGAGGCGCTGGTCTCGGCCGGCGACGTGGATGAAGCCATCGAGCTGCTCGAGGCCGCGATCGGCGACGACCCCGAGGCCGCGGCGCCGGAACACGTCGAGCTGCTCGCGGCGCTGAAGCTCGACATGCGACGCCGGGCGAGCGACCGGGCGATCGCCCGGGCCGAGAGCCGGGACGACGAGGACGACCTGATCGAGGCGCTGGGCGACCGGATGAGCTGGGACCCGCAGCCCGAGGCGTTCGCCGCGCGCTACAACACGCTCTACAACAACCGCGACGCGAACAAGGCCAGCGACTACATCGACGACGGCCGGCTCAACGAAGCCGTCGCGATCCTGACCGCCCTGCTCGAGCGCGACCCGGACCACCGCCTGGGCCGGCAGCTCATGGCCGGCATCGATACCCAGCGGGCGTTCCTCGCCAAGCGGCGCGAGGCCGAGCAGGCCTACGGCGGCCGCGACTACGAGCGTGCCATCACCCTGGCCAACGAGGCGATCGACCTCGGCGGCGACCGCGACAACCGGATGAACGAGATCATCTCGCAGTCGACCGGGCAGATCGCCTTGGCCGCTGCGACTGCGGCGTTCGAGACCGGGGACCTGGACGCCGCCGAACGGCAGGTCGCGATCGCCCGCACCAATCTGGGCAACACCGCCGAGGTCAGCGCGTTGGACTCGCGGATCAGTTCGCTGCGCGACTACCGCGCACTCGTGGCCGAGGGCGATGTCCACTTCCGCCGGGGCGAGTACGGCCCGGCGAAGCGCGACTACCTCGCGGCCCGCGAGATCTTTTCTAACGACCAGATCAACGACATGATCCGTGACTGCGACTTCCACATGTGGCTGGACGCCTGCGACCTCGCGATCCGCCAGCGGCAGTGGGATGATGCCGAGAGCGCCCTGACCCGGGCCGAGCAGATCAAGGTCAACGACGAGACGCGCCAGCGCCGCCAGACCATCGAAGACCGCATCCAGTAAACACCCCCCGGCTACCCACCCTGCCGACCTCCCCGCCCCACGGCCCGCCGACCGACACGATGCCCCCACACGCAGAAGACGCGACACCCCGAAGCGCCGCGCCCGTCGGGCGCGGGCTCTGGACGGCCCGCCTGATCGTCGTGCTGGCGCTGTGCATCGGGCTGGGCTTCTTCGGCATCTCCGCGATCAATACGCTGGCCAACGGCATCAACACACCCACCGCCACCACGGCCGACACCCTCGCGATCGACCCGGATGCGCCCGCGCCGCTGGGCGGCGACGTGCTCTCGGCCCGCAGCGCGAGCGAGGCGCTGAGCCCGCAGTACACGCCGATCGACCACGACCCGGCCCACCTGACGCCCTACCCCGGCTCGAGCCGCGACGTGTGCTTCCGCCTGCCGGACGGCCAGGGGTTCGCCGACGAGCAGGCGCGTTACCTCATCGTCGACGGCACCGTGGAACAGGCCCGCGACCACTACCGACGCACGGCCGAGGCCGCGGGCTTCACCCTCGCGGAGCAGCGGCCGTATGACAGCGTGCCCGGCGGCCTCCTGATGAACTTCCGCCGCGGCGACCAGACCCTGGTCGTCGGCATCGCGCCGCGCGACACCGGCCCGCCCCCGCCGCCGCCCCGCCGGGCCGTGCCGCAGACCTCCATCGCCGTGCAGTTCCGCTACCCTACCGTTTCCCGCCCCTAGACCGACCACCCCGCCCGGAGCTCAAGCGATGAGCCAGTCCCCCTCTTCCGCCGTGCCGTCGTCGTCCGGCGGCAGCACGCAGCTCGTGCTGATCGCCGGCGTGATCGCGTTGATCGCGGTCGTCCTGATGAACGTCTACGTCGAGATGCGTGCCAAGGCCGACGCCGAGCGGACCGTCACCTTCTTCGAGCTGCGGGTCGACCGCGAGCGCGGGGACGAGCTGCAGGACCGCGACGTCCAGCCCGTGCAGATCCCCGCCCGCTACCTGGAAGCGTTCGGCACCGACGCCATCAAGGAAGACGTCGAACGCTCCGGCGTCCCGGCCGGGGGGTACAACCGCACCTTCTCCGTCGCGGCACGCAAGGGCGAGATCCTCCGCGACAGCATGTTCATCCGCAACACCTCCAACCGCTTCGGGCTGGATATCGCGAACGGCAACCGCCTGGTCACGATCCCGATCAGCACCAGCAACCAGCCGCCGAGTCTGTCCCCCGACGACTTCGTCGACCTGTACGCCAACGTGAACCGGCGGACCGGGGCCGAGGCCGTGCTCGTGATGGAGCGGGTACAGGTCCGTATGGTCGGCAGCCGGATCGTCGAGACCGGCGCCGACACGTCCTCGACCCGTGGGGTGAAGTACGGCAACATCACGATCGAGATCGCCAACCCCGAGTTCACGAAGCTGGCGAACATCCAGAGCCGGGTCTCGGGCAACCAGTTCTTCATCGCCGTGCGTGACCCGGCGGACCGGGCCATCACGCTCGATGTCGAGCCGGGCACGGTCAACCCCGACATCATGGACATGCTCGGCCTCAACCGCTGACCCGTTCGTCGCTGCCCGCCTGACGCCGCCGCCCCCTGGAACCCTACGCCCCATGGAACTCTGGCTCTACGACCACAGTCGGAACACGCGTGAATCGGTCGAGGTCCAGGGCGACCCGATCACTATCGGCCGTGAGGAAGGCAACACGCTGGTCCTCAAGAGCCCATTCGTCGCGCGTCGGCACTGCCAGATCGTACGCAAGGGCAACCAGATGTATGTCGAGTCGCTGTCTAGGGCCGGCACGCGTGTCGCCAACCGCGAGGTGCTCCCGGACCAGCCGCTGACCGTGGACTTCGGCGACGAGATCCAGCTCGGCCAGTTCTCCCTCGCGCTCGTCGGGCGCGAGTCCCGCAAGCTCGGGCAGGAGGAGCAGGTCACCGACGCCGTGCTCCACGGCCAGCTCATGGAGATGGAGAGCGAGGTCCACACGGAGCTGCTCGAGCGGATGAACCTCCGCGTCACCGGGCACCTGAACAAGAAGGACAACCGCTTCATCGACGAGGTGCTGAGCCACCTCGAGTCGGTGCTGAGCAACCGCATCGAGCAGATGGACCGGCAGGTGCTGCTCTACACGATGAAGTCGCACCTGCGCCGGCTGGTGCAGGCCGAGGTCGTCCGCCAGTGCGAGGGCCGGGTGCAGACCGACTACAAGTCGGCCGACTCCCGCGTGCTCGACCCGGCGAAGGAGCAGCAGATCTCGCAGCTGGTGACCAACATGGTCGACTCGATGCCGCTGCTGTTCGACCCGACGAGTGTGCAGGAAGACCTCGCCGTCGCGGAGGAGGCCTTCGAAGACCTGTTCGAGCAGGAGCTGCCGATGGTCCCGCGCGATGTGCAGCGGTACATCGTCGGCCGGACCATCTCCAAGGACATCCAGGACATCATGTTCGGCCTGGGGCCGCTGCAGGACCTGCTGGAGATGCCGTCGGTCTCGGAGGTCATGGTCGTCGGCAAGGACCACATCTACATCGAGAAGCAAGGCCGGATCATCGAGACCAGCCGGACGTTCTTCAGCGACGAGATCCTGCTGTCGATCATCGAGCGCATCCTGACGCCCGTCGGACGACGCGTCGACACGAGTACGCCGCTGGTCGACGCGCGCCTGCCCGACGGCTCGCGCGTCAACGTCGTGATCAACCCGCTGTCGCTTGTCGGGCCCTGCCTGACGATCCGCAAGTTCGGCTGGGTGCCGTTCACGATGGACGACCTGATCGAGCGCGGCTCGGTCAGCGAGCCCGTCGCCGAGTTCCTGCAGGGCTGCGTCGTCGGGCGCAAGAACATCCTGATCTCCGGCGGCACGGGCTCGGGCAAGACGACGCTGCTCAACGTGCTGTCCGCCTACGCCCGGCCGAACGAGCGCATCATCACCGTCGAGGAGTCCGCCGAGCTGCGCCTGCCCCAGCCGCACGTCGTGAAGCTTGAGGGCCGGCCCGCGAACGTCGAGGGCAAGGGCGCGTACACGATCCGCGACCTGGTGAAGAACTCCCTGCGGATGCGGCCGGACCGCATCATCATCGGCGAGGTCCGCGGGGCCGAGGCCCTGGACATGCTCCAGGCGATGAACACCGGGCACGACGGCTCGCTCTCAACGATCCACGCGAACACGCCCTACGACTGCATGAAGCGTGCCGAGGCGCTGGTGCTGATGGCGGTGGACATGCCCATCCGCGCGATCCGCGAGCAGATCGTCAGTGCGATCGACATGGTTGTGCAGGTCGCCCGCTTCGCCGACGGCCGACGCCGCGTCACCACGATCTCCGAGGTCACCACGATCGAGCCCGAGACGAACCAGATCCGCCTCGAAGACATCTTCACCCTCCGCGACCCCGCCCAGCCCCGGCTGCGCCACAGCGGCTACATCCCCTCGTTCACCCGCGAGATGCTCGAACAGAAGCACTTCGGCGTGGAGGTCTTCCTCTGATGCCCGACGATATCCTCTTCAACCCGGCCCTCCGGCTCATGTTCTCCGCCTTCGGCCTCGTCGGCGTGTTCATGATGATCCGATACGGCTACGGCCCGGCCACCCGCTGGCTCCGCGCCCAGGAAGCCAGCTACGACCGCGTGCTCCGCCGACAGCTCCTGCTCGACGTCGACCCCAAGACCGTGGTCTGGCTGAACATCGGCGGCGTCGTTGGCGCGTTCGTCCTCGGCTTCCTCGTCACGCAGAGCTTCCTGCTCTCGGCCATCGTCGCCGTGATCGTTGTCTTCATCCCCCACCTCATCATCAAGCACCTCGAGGCCAAGCGCCGCCACAAGCTGGAGGTGCAGCTCGTCGACGGGCTCACGACGCTCGCCTCGGGCGTCCGCGCCGGGCTCAACCTGATCCAGTCGATGACGCTGCTGGTCGAGAACCACAAGGGCGTGATCCAGCAGGAGTTCTCGCAGATCCTCCGCGAGTACGAGATGGGCATGGACCTCAACCAGGCCATGCGCGCCGCGAGCAACCGCATCGGCAGCTCGCTCTACCGCCTGACCTTCACCGCGATCGAGATGCACCGTGTGCGCGGCGGCGACTCGGGCGAGTCCATGGACCGCATCGCCGAGTCCATCCGCGACATCCAGCGCCTCGAGGGCAAGCTCGACGCCATCACCGCCCAAGGCCGGGCACAGGCCAACTTCATGGCCATCATGCCCATCGTCATTATCATCATTATGTTCTTCCTCCTCCCCGACCAGACCTCGCTGCTGTTCACCCACCCCTACGGCCGGCTGATGCTCGTCGCGGTGGGCGGCATGATCGCCGGCGGCTACGTCTGGATCCGCAACATCATGCAGGTAGATATCTAGCAGGGTCTAATGGGCTAGGGTGTAGGGTCTAAACCGCGGCATCAACCCTGTGACCAATACCACAAGACCGACATCCAACGCCACCACGAAAGCACTGCTAAGACCGACCCGGCAGAACCGACATCCCTAGACCCTAGCCCTTAGACCCTAGCCACTACTCCCCTATGTCCATCGGCATCCTCATCCTGGCCCTCGTGAGCAGCGCGTTCGTCTTCGCCGGCGTGTTCCTGCCCATCTACGCGGTGTTCCGCTACCCCGTCCCCGCCGAGCCGCCGATCCACCGGCAGATCGCGCAGGCCGTCGGCGTCGACCAGGAAACCGTCTTCGAGAACCCCGTCCTCGCGCCGCTGCTCAACCTCTGCATGCAGATCGCGCTGCGGATGAACATCACCTCCATCCGCGGCAAGGTCCGCCAGGACCTCAACGCCTCGGGCAACCCCAGCGGCTACACCGTCGACCAGTACCTCGCCCTGTCGATCTTCTCCGCGCTCGTCGCCATGGCCGCCGGCATCGTCCTCGACTTCGCCCTGCTCGGCGGGCGGGCGCTGCTCATGACCATCCCCCTCATGCTGCTCATCGGCTTCTCCCTGCCCGTGCTCACGCTCAGCAGCGCCGCGCAGAAACGCGTCGCCCGCATCAGCAAGCAGCTCCCCTACACCCTCGACCTCGTCTCGCTGGTCATGGCCGCCGGCTCGTCCTTCACCGAGGCCGTCGAGACCCTCATCCGCGACAACCCCGAGGACGACCTGAACCAGGAGCTCCGCCTCGCCCTCTCCGAGATGGAGTACGGCTCGACCCGAGCGGCCGCGCTGCAGAACCTCGCCGACCGCATCCCCCTCGAGTCCCTCCGCAGCGTCGTCGGCGCGGTCAACCAGGCCGAGAAGCTCGGCACCCCGCTGTCCACCATCCTCAAGCTGCAGGCCGAGATGCTCCGCATGCACCGCGGCGTCCGGGCCGAGAAGCTCTCCGCCTCCGCGTCGCTGAAGATCCTCGTCCCGTCCATGCTCATCCTCGTCGCCGTCGTCGCCGTCATCGGCGCGCCGCTGGTCATCAACTTCCTTGTCACCGGGAGCTGGTTTTGATCGCGCTACAAGTCCACATCACCGCCGGGCCACAGGCCGGCGCCCGCCTCAAGCTCAGCCAGAGCCCCGTCACCTTCGGACGATCCCCGGACAACACCCTCGTCCTGGACCTCTCCACCGTCTCGCGCAACCACGGCGAGCTCCGCTACGAAGACGACCAGTGGTGGCTCTACAACCTCTCGCAGAACGGCACGAAGGTCGGCCGCAAACGCGTCACCAAGAAGCCCCGCGCCCTCGAAGACGGCGCGTCCGTCCTCATCGGCGATGAAGAGGTCTTCCGCGTCTACCACGACGCCGAGACCGAGCCCGCCCCCGCCGCCACCCACGCACACGCCCACGACCCGCCCGAGCACGCCCAGCCCGAGACCGCCGCGCCCGGCACCGGCGCGGGCAAGCGCTCCAAGCTCTGGATCATCATCGGCGTCTGGCTGCTCCTCTGCATCGGCCTGTTCGTCCTCCTCGCCACCACCATCGGCAACGACGACAACGGCGACGGCCCGGGCACCAACCAGCTCGTCCGCTACGCCGACGCACGCGAGGTCCGGCAGGTCCTCAAACGCGAGGTCGAGCGCGAGACCCCCGACGACTACCTCTACACCGTCAACATCGAGCAGGCCCGACAGGCCGAGGTCTCCCAGCCCCGCGAACGCTTCCTCTACGAGGCCTACGACAAGTACCGTGAGGCCACCCGCTACCTCCCCGAAGGCACCCAGCTCGAGCCCGAAGACCGCCAACGCTACGACCGCGTCCTCGACGACCTGGCCGAGCTCATCTACCTCCGCTTCGACCGCGCCCACACGCTCTACGGCCAGAACCTCTACGAGGACGTCATCCAGGAGATCGACCAGCTCCGCGAGTTCTTCCCCGCCAACCCCAACGAAGACCCCGTCGCCGCGCAGATCATGCGCCTCCGCGGCCGCGCCTCCGCCCGCGCCGACTAAGCGTCCCGCCCCACATCCCTCCCCGCTGACGCTCGGCACCGGACGCGACCGCCGCGGGATCGCCGCGCGCCCATCCCCTATCATGCCCCCATGACCACCCCCGGCACCCCCACAGCAACCCCAAACCCCGCCGCCCTCCCCGACGCGCTCGGCCGCTTCGGCGCCTTCGGCGGGTCCTACATCCCCGAAACCCTCCACCACGCCGTCGAACAACTCGCCAGCGCCTACGCCGACGCCAAACAAGACCCCGCGTTCCAAAACGAACTCGACGGGCTACTCAAGAACTACGTCGGCCGCGCCACCCCCCTCTACTTCGCCGAGAACCTCACGAAACATGTCGGCGGCGCACAGATCTACCTCAAGCGCGAAGACCTCGCTCACACCGGCGCCCACAAGATCAACAACTCCCTCGGCCAGGCCCTGCTCACCCTCCGCATGGGCAAGACACGCGTCATCGCCGAGACCGGCGCGGGGCAGCACGGCGTCGCCACCGCCACCGCCGCCGCACGCTTCGGCCTGAAGTGCGACGTCTTCATGGGCACCGAGGACATGCGACGCCAGCAGCCCAACGTCACACGCATGAAGCTCATGGGCGCCAACGTCGTCCCCGTCACCTCCGGCTCGTGCACCCTCAAAGACGCCACCAACGCCGCCATGCGCGACTGGATGGGCTCCTCCGAAGACACCCACTACATCATCGGCTCCGTCGTCGGCCCCCACCCCTTCCCCATGATCGTCCGCGACTTCCAATCCGTCATCGGCCGCGAGTGCCGCGCCCAGTGCCTCGACCAGCTCGGCCAACTCCCCGACCACATCATCGCCTGCGTCGGCGGCGGCTCCAACGCCGCCGGCATCTTCTACCCGTTTGTGAATGACGTGGATGTGAAACTAGTCGGCGTCGAGGCCGGCGGACGCTCCACCGCCCTCGGCGACCACGCCGCCCCCCTCTCCCTCGGCTCCCCCGGCGTCCTCCACGGCTCCCTGTCCTACGTCCTCCAGGACCCCGACGGCCAAACCGCCACCGTCCACTCGATCAGCGCGGGCCTCGACTACCCGGGCGTCGGCCCCGAGCACAGCTACTGGCACGACTCCGGCCGCGTCCACTACACCGCCGCCACCGACGCCCAGGCCCTCGACGCCTTCCAACAACTCACCCGCCTCGAAGGCATCCTCCCCGCCATCGAATCCAGCCACGCCCTCGCCCAGGCCCTCCAACTCGCCCCCACCATGCCCCCCGACCAAACCCTCGTCGTCAACCTCTCGGGACGGGGGGATAAGGATTTGGATGAGGTGGTAAGGTTGTTGGGGATGGGTTGAATATGAGATACATACTCGCGGCAACCAACAGAGGCGGTGATCCTCTTGCGATGTAAATCCAACACAACGCCTACCCTTTTATACAAAACACCCAGCATGGACAATACCTATAACCAACCCATCAAGAACATTGCTAGGCAAAAGCTAATCTCGGGCGCTATTAAAGCACTGACAACGAATCGCAGAAAATCTACTCTTGTGCGAGTCGATGAGCTGACTCACACTATTGCTTATGCGACGGGTTTTCTAGAGCAAGCAAAAATTGATAGGCCAACACACGACGAGATGCGGAAAATCTTAGATTGGTTCAAAGGCCTGTACTCAGATATGGTTGGAATGAAACGCGCAAGTCAGTTAAAAGTGCTTTACCTTGCCGGACCAGAACCACAAAACGACTTGCAGGAACTCATAAAATTGGGCTGTCGCCCCGAAAATATCTGGGCGATCGAAAATGATCGGAATACATACAAGCAAGCTATTAAGGCATTGCGTCACAATGGCCACCATATACGCTTGCACCATGGTAGTCTTGCGTCATTTTTTGAACGAGTCAGAGAAAAATTCGACATCGTTTATATCGATGGCTGCGGACCTTGCTTTGGGGGAAAACCAAGCACCATTAGATCAGTATTAGAATTGTTTCTTCGAGAAGGTCTTTCTGATATCTCGGCACTACTTACCAATTTCTCATCCATTCCAGATTCTCGCACAAGCGAGTACCTCGACGTTGTCGCCAACTATTTTTCTCCTCGTTATAACGAAACGCCGAAGCCACTATGGGAGGCGGGATATGACCCCGCAATCGGTGAAGGCGACCTCAAATATTGCCGTGAAGCATATCGACCACATTTGCGAGACGCCTATTCTGATTTTATCACCCGCATCATTTCCGATTGTGGACGGAGACTTGTACCTTTGGCGAAGGTCGGAGCTAACCCCGATGTTCTACGGAAGTTTTTGAAAGATCCGGGCAAGGCTGTGAAAGATGTTGAACAAGCATGCAGACTCCCAGCACCAGGAGAAGATGTCATGGCCTTCATGATAGATTCCAAGAATGTTCGCTCAGCTCCTGGTGCCTACCCGCTACTTAGTTTTATGATTAGAGGCATGGAATCGGAAGGGCGAAGTTTGCTGGATTCACTCGCAAGCTATTCCGTGGACGGCCGCCCCTTAGTCAAGTCATATGGCACTTTTGCTCTGATTGAAAATGTCTTTGAAGGGCACTTCGAATTAGCGAGCAAGGAACTTATTGAAGTGTTTCGTGAAAACTGGTTTGACTATCATGGAGGTTACTTTTGCGATGTACCCATGCCGAGTTTGGCTGTGAATCTCCTCGCAGGATGTTATGGCCACCCTTACTTGACCAATGCAGCAAAATCATTCCGATTTAGCTATACAGCTAAGAAAACAGAGATGTTTTGTGACATGTTCCTCCTTGATCGTGCGAGGTACCTCTTCGATTGCATGCCTACCATCGATCTTGTTCCAAGCAAGTTCAAATCTCACGCTTTCCAGCTATTGATTCGAGCCTGCATTGATCGTATTGGGTGGCATGATTTTTCGAGTTCCAGCAAATTATTCTCAGGTACAGCATTGGGCGGAATAAGTGAGTACAAGCAGGCGAAACCTATCAACTTTAGACGCAGACAAGCACTCAATTAGCCCCGCTCTGTAATGCCGCTCGCTTTTTCGGCGGGTTGCCGGGGCAGAGTCCGCGATGACCCGGAACGGGACCACCCTGAACCTTGTTACCAGAACAACCGCAAGGGACCGCACACACTTCACGCCCGCGCCTTCCGGGTCTTCGCGGGCTCAGACGCCGGGCACCCGACGGAAGGTTGACGCGAGCGTCGTCGGGCCTCAGAGGGGGGTTCGGTGAGGCCGGCTATGTGTCTGCCGCGTCGTGCTTTGTTCCCGCCCTTCGGCCTGGTGTTGTTGTCCTCCAGCCGGCGGGTGGCTAGGGTGGAGCGAAGCGACCCCCCGGAAGTATGTGTTCGTTTGATCCCTACGCCGCATCCAATCGCTTCGGTTCATCGATCACTTCCGCGATGACTGCGGGCGGGCGGGTCGGGGTCGCGTTCTCGATCAATCTGCCCACGTCGTAGCGGGGATATGCCGCCGACTCTATCAGGCCCGGCTGGGTGTCGATGTGTTCCTACCACCAGTCGCTTTCCATTGACCACGACCCAACGCAATTGTAAGCTGATTCCCTGCAGGCACCATCGAATTGATCGTGCCCCGCATCAGGTGGTTCACCCGTCTCGCTCACATCGGGGACTTTTCCGTGGACAAATCGACACCTAGAGAGGTTTTTCTTGCCAGTCTCTACCGTTGCCTCAAGGCCGGCGACTTCATCGGTGCGTTCTACGAGCGGTTCCTCGCCTCGTCGGACGTGATCGCCGCGAAGTTCGCCAAGACCGACATGGCCAAGCAGCGGCTCATGCTCGCCAAGACGCTGAAGCTGACCGCGGGGGTGATGGAGGGCGATCAGGCCGCGCTCAAGGAGCTGCGTGACCGGGCCGAGACCCACGACCGCGACCACCTCAACATCCGGCCCGAGTACTACGACTACTGGCGCGCCGCCCTGATCGAGACCGCGATCGAGTTCGACCCCCAGTGGGATGTCCAGCTCCACGTCACCTGGGACCGCATCCTCACCGACGTGATCCACCACATGACCAAGCACTACTAAGGGTTTGGGCGACCGGCGGGTGGCTGGGGGTGGAGCGCATGCCCGCCCCTCTGCGCCCGCGCACGGGCCCCCTGCGCCAGCGCACGTCCCAGGTGCGCGAGCGCACAGCTCACGTGCGCCAGCGCACGCCCCGCGTGCGCGAGCGCACAGCCCACGTGCGCCAGCGCACACCCCACGTGCGCCAGCGCACGTCCCGCGTGCGCCAGCGCACACCCCACGTGCGCCAGCGCACGCCCCGCGTGCGCCAGCGCACAGCCGACGTGCGCTGGCGCAGGAACCCGGATAACGCTTCATTTGGACGTTGCGCCCGGCTTATCGGGACATCGGGCCATTTCCGCGGGTGCCGGGGCGGGCGGCCACGGCATGGCAGGGCCGTGCTATCGGGCGGGGGCCGCGGGTCAGTGGATCCCGATCCGCGCTTCCAGTTCCCGCCAGGGGATCTCGCGGATGGCTTCGTGCTGGCCAAACGGCATCTCCGACTGGCCCTCGCCGGTGAACACGGCCGTCCCGCCCCCGGCGTACTTCAGGGTCACGGGCCCCTCGATCCGCTCGGCCACGAGGAAGCCCTCCTTCGCCTCCGCGAAGCGGAACTCGACCCCCGGGTGCAGCCCCTTGGGGAACCCGACGCGGTGTGACCGCCGCTGCTCGATGGTCGATTCGAGCTTCGTGATCTTCTTGCGGAGCTCTTTGATCTCGGCCTCCAGCCCCGGCAGCGCGAACTGCGCCTCCGTCACCCGCTCCCGCTCGGTATGGGACAGCGCGTTGCCTTTGCCCCCCAGCCTCGCCAGGTCGGACTGGTACTGCAGCAGCATCTGCTCCTTCACGGGCAGGGCCGAGCCCGCCCGGCCGCGCACGTCGTACCAGGGGCCCGCCATCGCGAACAGGTGCAGCGTGCTGGCCGATGCCCGGGACGCGTGAACCTCGCCGACCTCCGACCCGGCGCACAGCCGGACCCTGCTGTCGTAGATGCCGGCCTGCGTTGCGTTAAACCGCCCGCCGACCTCCAGCTCGCAGCGCGTGACCTCCCCCGTGACCGTGAGGTCCGCCCGTGCCACGCACTGGACGCCGGACAGCGAAGACACCTGCACGGCGTCCTCCAGCACGACCCGGGAGGGCGACTCGATCGTTGATGCGATTGTGACCATGGTGTGTTACCGCAGCTGGTACCAGAAATACATCGGGCTCAGTTTCGTAAACGCCCCGGTACTCAGATTGCCGTCATCCACGATGGCATCGATCGCCGACATGGTCTCGTCGCTCGGCGGGCTGCCGGGAAAGAAGACCCCGACACAGGCATCGCCGGCCGCCACCTTGTACTTCCATTGGCCTCCGATCGGCGTCCCGCCGTCCCACCGCCCGGATTGGAACTGGGCCTTGATCTCGTCGGGGATGGCGTTGGCCGCCGCCAAGGGCGGATAACCGCCGTGCTCGGCCTTGTAGCGTTCGGCCGCCTCAATCAACTGGTGCAGGTCGTGCGCGACCGCCTTTTCCTGTGTCGAGTTGACCGCCCGCGACAGCCTCGGCACGGCGATCGCGGCGATCGTCCCGACGATCACGACCACGATCACCAACTCGGTCAGGCTGAATGCTGCAAGGGTACGCAAGACGGGCCTCCAGGGGCGGACACGTGGGCCATACGGCCCACCCCGGCCCCTGGAGATGCAGGCCATCCGGCCTGCCCCCTTCAGCACCCCAACTATCGGAGGACGCCCCCCAATCACGTTAGCTTTATGTGCGCAATATCAACCCACGGCGTACACGCCAAGGACACCAAACCTCACAACCCGCACACACGGTGCCTGCCCACCACCCGCCCCTCGGCGACTGACCGGTCTAATGCGTGGGATCGCCGCGCGATGCCGCGGGCACCCGCTGTTCGTTCGATCGTGTGGCGTGTCAGCCCCGCGTGGCGCGGGTTCGGCGGGTCGCGAGCAGCGTGACCGCCGGGGCAAGCAACGCGAGCGAGCCGGGCTCGGGCACGGGGATAATCGAGGCCAGGGCGGCTTCGGTGCTGGTGACCGGGGAGAACTCGTCGGTGAAGTAGTAGTGGAGCAGCGCGGTATCGGGGCTATCGGGGAACGCGGCCGGCAGCGAGCTGTCGCCCATGAGCCAGCCCGAACTGCCGCCGGGCGCGCTGATCTCGATGACGATGTGCCAGTCGTTGGCCTGCTCCGACTGGAAGGTCTGGAGAAAGAAGAAGTCGGTCGTGGCGCCCGGCTGGACCGAGATGTAGGCGACCGGCAGCGTGAGCTGGAACCCCTGGCCGTCATCGACAGAGATGGTGCTGTTGGCGGTGGGGAAGTATTCGGTCGAGCCGATGGTGTTCACCGACGCGGGGTCGTAGCTGAAGCTGCCGGTGACCGGGTCGCCGGTCGGGAAAACCTCCGCGCTGAACTCAAACACCAGCGGTTCCGCCCGCGCCCGGCCGGGGGAGAGCGCGAGGCAGCAGAACGCCAGCCCCATCGCAAGCAACAACCTGGATCGCATCACCTGAACTCCCGCGTTTGTGTCTTTCCTGCCCTGCCCGCCCCGGGCATGTACCAGTATAGCCGCGGCCGGCGGGGAGCAACGGCCTGGACAGGCCACATGGGGGGCACCGGCCGGGGGACGGCCCGTGGGCTACCATATCCGCTATGAACACGATCCAATCGCGATATCGTCGCCCGGCCGCCCCGCTCGCGCTGCTGCTGGGGTTGCTCCTGTTTGGCTGGGTTTCGCCGTCGGCGGAGGCACAGGGAGCGGCGGCCGCCGAGCTGGAGCCGGTGCGGTTTACGTCCGTGCCGGACATCTTCAACTGGAACATCGCCAACCCGCAGCCGGGGTGGGAGGAGGCATTGGACTGGTTCTTTACCCGGCTGAAGGAGGAGGGGCCGGACTTCACGCTCAACGCCGGGGACATCATGGATGCGCGGTGGTGGGACGATCCCGAGCAGGTCCGGCGGAAGACCGAAGAGTACTGGGGCGGGTTCAACGAACGGTGGGCGGCACACGACATCACGCTGTACCTCGCGCCCGGGGACCACGAGTACGGGGACGACGGCGGGCTGGCGCGGGGGGATATCGCCCGGGCGTTCGCGGCCGAGTTTACGCGGCAGATGGGCATGCCGACCAACGGGCCGGCGGGCCACGTCGGGCGGACGTTTTATGCAAGGCACGGGGGCTTGCTCATCATCACGCTGGACACGTTCGAGGACGCGGGGCCGCGGTTCGCGTACACGGTGGGCGAGGAGCAGCTCGAGTGGATGGATGCGGTCTTGACGGAGCACGCGGACGCGGCGTTTGTGATCGTGCAGGGGCACCTGCCGATCGTCGGGCCGGTGCGGAGCCAGAACTCGAGCGCGAGCATGCTGAAGGACGGGACGGACTCGGCGTTGTGGGCGCTGATGGTGGAGCACGGGGTGGATGTGTACCTGGCGGGCGAGCACCACCGGATCACGGCGACGTACCGCGACGGCATCTGGCAGGTCGTCCACGGCGCGCTGTGGGGCACGCAGACGGACCTCAACTACATGCGCGGCGTGGTGGACGGCGGGACGATGACCCTCGAGCTCCTGGAGTTCGATGTCGAGTACTCCGGCGGGTACCTGGGCGACCACCCCCACCGCGGCGAACGCAACCGCCCCCGCGAAAACGTCTCGCTAACCGAGGAGACGCGCGAGAACGGCCCGCGCGTGACGGGGACGCTGGTGCTGACGCAGGATGACGATGGCGATGCACAGACCACCGAGGCGACGGGGCATTTTGAATGGGAGTAGCGCGGGGCTTGAAACCATCATGGCGCGAAAGCATGGGGCAGTCGTTTGAGTGGAACTGGAACTCGTGCTACCCTGTTCTTTACTTTTTTTCGCAAAGTAAAAGACGGGTGATCCGATGAGCGAGACGGCCGAACTGGTGGAGCGGAAGAAGATAACCAACGGATGCCTACTGGCCGCATTGATTACGGTCGGCGTGGTGGTGCTGCTGGGTGTCGGTGGGGTCTTGCTGGTAAATCGGTCCCTGACCAACTTCGAGGCCCGCCGAGACACGATGGGGCTGCGCAGCGGCCTGGCCGTGACGGACGAGCACTGCCGATACTCGCCGGGCTTCGACGGGGCGATGTGGGCGAAGTTCACGGCGACGGCGGGCAGTATCGACGATGTCTTCGACCTCTCGCGCGTCGATACGTCCGATTTCGATGAGGCCGGCTACCAGTTCAACCTGGTTACGGCCATCATCGATCCGTGGTGGGACGCCAACACCCGCACCCTTACTGGCGGGGAGTCAATGATCGGCCCGAATGTTATCCGTGTCGCCTACGCGGACAACGGGGACGGCACGCTCACCGTCTATATCTACTGGTTCGAAGTTTAGGCATGAAGTTACAATCCAGGCTATTGCTGGGGGATGCCACGGATACGCCGCGGCCTGTTTCCACGCTCGCCGCGCCAACAACGGGCGGATACACTCTGCCCCGACACGCGCATGGCCGAGCAAGCCCAACCCGAGAAGAGCGGCAGCAAGCTCAAGAAAGAGCTCGGGCTGTTTGATGTCTATGTCATCAGCACGGGGGCGATGTTTAGCAGTGGGTTCTTCCTGCTGCCGGGGCTGGCGACGGCGTATGCGGGGCCTTCGACGGTGCTGGCGTATCTGCTGGCCGGGTTCCTGATGATCCCGGCGATGATGAGCATGGCGGAGCTGTCGACCGCGCTGCCTCGGGCGGGGGGGACGTACTACTTTATCGACCGGTCGCTGGGGCCGATGTTCGGGACGGTCGGGGGGCTGGGGACGTGGCTGGCGCTCGCGCTGAAGTCGGGATTTGCGCTCCTGGGGATGGGGGCGTACCTGGCGATCACGCCGTATGTGCAGGACCTGATGCCGGGCAACGAGACGGCGGCGCTGTGGGTGATCAAGGGGCTGGCGGTGGTGCTGACGCTGGCGTTTATGTTTGTGAACCTGTTCGGGGCGAAGGAGACGACGAAGCTGCAGGGGATCCTGGTGGTGACGCTGCTGGCGGTGTTGGTGTTTTTCGTGGTGCAGGGGCTGTGGTACATCGCGGTGGACCAGCCGCGCGGGGAGCTGGCGCGGCAGTACTCGCCTTTCTTTCATAAGGAGAATGGGCTGCGGGGGCTGGCGTCGACGGTGGGGCTGGTGTTTGTGTCGTACGCGGGGCTGACGAAGGTGGCGAGTGTCAGTGAGGAGGTCAAGCGGCCGGACCGCAACCTGCCGCTGGGGATGTTTTTGTCGTTGATCACGGCGACGGTGGTGTACGTCGTCGGCGTGTTCATCATGGTCGCGGTGCTGAACCCGGACGCGCTTCGGAGCGACCTGACGCCGGTGGCGACGGCGGCGGACGCGTTCTTCGACTGGCTGCCCTACCCGGTGGGGCTGATCATTATTGTGATCGCGGCGCTGGCGGCGTTCGCCTCGACGGGCAACGCGGGGATCCTGGCGGCGAGCCGGTACCCGTACGCGATGGCGCGGGACAAGCTGGTGTCGCCGAGGTTCGCGGAGATCAGCAAGTTCGGCACACCGACGTGGGGGATTATCGCGACGTCGGCGCTCATGATCTTTTTCATCGTGGTGCTCTCGGCCGAGGGCGTGGCGAAGCTGGCGTCGGCGTTCAACCTGCTGGTGTTCGGGATCATCAACTTCTCGGTAATCATCATGCGGGAGAGCCGGATCGCGAGCTACGACCCGGGCTTCCGCTCGCCGTTTTACCCGTGGATGCAGATCGCGGGGCTGCTGATCTCGCTGATCCTGATCATCGAGATGGGCGAGTTGGCGATCCTGTTCTCGATCGGTGTCGTGGCGGTCGGGCTGCTGTGGTACTTCTACCGGGCGAGAAAAAACGTCGTCCGTGACGGCGCGATTTACCACTGGTTCCGGGTGCTCGGGCAGAAGCAGCACGACCCGCTGGACGCGGAGTTCCGTCAGATCCTCAAAGAGAAGGGCGCGCGGGACACGGACCCGCTGGACGACCTGGTCGCGCAGGCATCGGTGATCGACGTCGAGGGCGACAAGTCGATGCTGTACGTCCTTGAGCAGGTCGCCGAGGCGTTCGCCCCGCGGCTGGGGCTGTCGACCGACGAGATCAAGGCGCGGTTCCACGAGTCGGCGCTGCACGGCAACGCGCCGGTCGCACGCGGGGCGATGCTCCCCCACTTCCGCTCGGCGGACGTGCCCCACGCGTGCATGGCGGTGGTCCGCGTGCCGCACGGCATCGCCGGCCGGCTGGCCGAGCCCCCCGACGCCGAGCACGGCCGCGCCCCGGACACGGAAGGCGCACCGCCGAAGCTCGAGCCGCAGACGGTGTACGCCCTGTTCTTCCTGGTGAGCCCGGAGGACGACCCGGGCATGCACCTGCGGATCCTCGCGCACCTGGCCGGCCGGATCGAGCAGGACGACTTCCTCGACGCGTGGAAGGGCGCGAGCGGCGAGCAGGAGCTGAAAGAGATCCTGCTGCGCGACGAGCGGTACCTCGGCCTGATCGCCCGGCCGGGCACGACGACCGAGCCGATCATCGGCAAGCGTGTGTCCGACCTCGACCTGCCCGGCAACGCGCTCGCCGCCCTGCTGCACCGCCACGGCCAGACGCTGCTGCCCCACGGCGCCACGATCATCCAGGAAGACGACCGGCTGACCTTCATCGGCCTGCCCCACGAAATCAAGCAGCTCCGCGAACGCTACCTGCCCAGCCCCACCAAAGACCAGCCCGAGGGCCCGAGCGAGGAAGACGGCACCGCTGCCGAGTGAGCCGCGTTACACCAGCCACCCGGGCCTGTACTCCCGCGTGAGCATGCGCTGGGCGGTGTCGTTGTTCGTGATCGCGAGGCGGTCGCGGTCCCATTGCAGCGTCTGGCCGGGGTTGCGGACGGCGACGGTGCCGAGCAGGATGGCCTCGGCCATCGGGCCGGTGATGTGAAACGGGGAGTTGCTGTCCTCGCCGCCCAGGCACGCGTCGATGAACCGGTGGTAGTGGTTCATCGCGGGGAGCTCGGGGCGTTCGAGCTCGTTCATGAGTTCGCGGGGGTAGAAGGTCGGGTACCCCCCGTGGCGGAGGAGCATGATGCCGGTCTCCCCGATGAAGAGCGAGGCCTCCTCGGGGTAGCTGGGCTCGTGCTCGAGGACGACCGCGCGCAGGTCGTCGGGCGGGTAGAACTCGCCGTCGTACCAGTCGACGCGGAGCGAGTCGCCTGCGATCAGGTCGTTGCCCTGGCCGGGGAAGGTCCAGACGACGTGCTGCCCCTGAGGCCAGGTGTCGGCCCGGCGCTCGGGCGAGTCGATCCAGGACTGCTGGACATCCTCGGCGACGACGCTCGTCGGCGCGGTAAGGCCCAGTGCCTTCCACGGCGCGTCGAAGATGTGGCAACCGATGTCGCCGAGCCAGCCGGTGCCGAAGTCGAGCCAGCCGCGCCATCGGTGGACGTGGTAGATGCTGTTGACGTAGGGGCGCTGCGGCGCGGTACCGAGCCAGAGGTCCCAGTCCAGGTGCTCGGGGACGGGGTCGTTGTGGTCGGGCCGTGGGCCGAGCGGGCGGTAGGCCTCGATGCCGCTGCGGTTGGAGCAGAGGACGACGCGGCTGATCTTGCCGATCGCGCCCTGGCGGATGAAGTGGACCCCCATGCGGTCGCCGGTGCCCGAGGCGTGCTGCGTGCCGAGTTGGGAGCAGACGCCGGCGTCGGCGACGGCCTGGGTCAGCGCGCGGACCTCGGCGACGTCGTGGCACATCGGCTTCTGGCAGTAGACGTGCTTGCCGCGTTTCGCCGCGGACAGCCCGATGGCGGCGTGCATGTGGTCGGGCACGGTGATGTTGACCGAATCGATGCGGTCGCCCTCGCGGTCGAGCATCTCGCGCCAGTCGGTGTACAGGCGGGCGTCGGGGAAGTTGGCTGCGGCGGCGCTCAGGATGTTGCGGTCCACGTCGCACAGGGCGGTGATGTTGACGCGTTCGTGGCCGGCCATCTGGCCCAGGTCGTAGCCGCCCATCATGCCGCCGACACCGATGCAGGCGTGGCTGAGCCTGCTGTTCAGGTTTGCGGCCTGGGCGAACCCGAGACGCGGTAAGGAGACCCCGGCAGCAATCGCGGCGGTGGACTGCACGAACTGACGGCGGGTGGTGCGTGGCATGGCGGGCTCCACAGATAGAAAAACCGGGCGATGTGCGGATGACATGCTACCGCTTGCAGCCGAGGGCTGTAAACGGGCGACGGCGCGGCACGCGGTGGTCGTGACCACCCGGCACCGGGTGGACGAAGGTCCCCGGACAGCCATTACCGGGGCCGGTGCCTACGGAGCAGCAGGCGGGGCGGTTTCGAGGTCCAGCAGGTGGTTGAGGATCGCCGGGCCGTTGGCTTCACGGACACCGCAGCGAAGCTTCGCCTCGCCGATCAGGTCCGCGACGTCGGTGAAGCGGATCCGCCGGGTCACGAACTCGCCGGGCTGCACGCTGGGGATCAGTAGTTCCCGGCGGGGCTTCTGCGGCAAACTCGCGAATAGGTACAACGCCGTCGGCTCGCTGCCGGTGTTGGTGACACTGATGGTGGCGACGGCGTCGGTCGTTCCCGGGGTACGGCCGGGCTCAAGCACTACGGTGCCCTCGAACTCGATGTTGCGCAGGCCCAGTTCCAGGGGGGTCTGGAGCGTGACGTTGTAGACCTGGTCGGTCTGGAAGGTGAAGTCGGCCGTCAGCGTTTTGGGCCCGCCGATCTCGTGGACGGGGAACTGGATCTCCAGCGGGACCTGGATCGCGCCGCCGGGCGCGATGGAGAAGTGGTGCAGCCGGGGCTGGATGTCCCAGCCTTCGGGGCCGGTGATGGTGAAGTGGCCGTTGATCGTCCGGGCCCAGGGGTTCTGGATAGTAAGGGTGCGTCGGTGGACCGACTGAGTCGACTCGATAAACGGGTCGTCGATGGCGAAGCCCGCACGCATGCGCGCGACCATCGCGTCGATGCCCTCGATGAAGATCGGCCGACGCCCGACGGCCAGCGTCTGCCTGCCGTCCTCAGAGGCGATGGGTGTCCGGTTGCCCCAGACATCGATCGCCACCGGTGCGTCGCCCAGGTACAGCGAGACCTCGATCGCATCGTGCTCGCCCTGCTCGTTCCACAGCACGAGCATACCGCCTTGGTTGCCATCGAGGATCATGCACCGGACCCCGTCACGGACCGGCATCCAGCCGACAACGCGTTGCCCCTCGAGCCGGCGGGCGGTGTTGACCCACGCCCCGAGGACCGGGTCGGGCAGCAGGGCCGTGCGGCGCTCCTGCGATGCCGTCCATGGCGCGGGCAGCGCGAGCGACCCGACCTGCAGGTCCCAGGCGTAGAGCATCCGCAGGACCAGGTCGGTCACGCGCTGGTCGTGGCGCATGCGGATCGCGTCGGCGACCTCGATATCGAGCCGGACCGAGTCCAGCGACGGGGCCCAGGTCTCGAGCGCCGCGGCGATCGCCTGCGGCGTGAACCCCTGCCCCCACGTCATCGCGGCCTCGCGCCGCGCGGTGCGGACCTCGTCGCGCGCCGGCTGGTGCAGGCGCCAAGGCACGATCAGGTCCGGCGAAGGCGCCATTGATCGGAACAGTTCCTGCAGTTCATCAAGACGCCCGCCCAGGCGTTCGGTGTCATACGCGCTGCCGAGGGCCGGCGAGCCGATCTGCCACCGGCTGACACGCTGGCCGTGCCGACCCAGGACCGGCTTGAGGAAGGCCTCGGTCGCGGGGTCGCCCTGACGGAGGATCATCATCGGGTCCCGGCTGGTCAGGCCGCTCCGTCCGACCAGCTCCAGCGGCAGCGGGTGGAGCGAGATCACGACCCGGCCGCCGCCGACCGAGAGCGTGCGGATCACCGGTTCGAGCATGTCCTGCCGATCGCGCAGCGTCTGCTCGGTGGTCCGCCGGTCCCACGCGCTGAGGACGACCCCCCGGTGCCCGGTCTGCGCGATGAGCGTGCTGAGCAGGGGGAGCTGCGCATCGGGCATGCCCTCGGCCGAGAGAAGGAACCGCCCCATGTCCGGCCCGGGCGCACGCTCGCTCTCGGGCAGGTAGAGGAACGCGCCGTAGGTGTGTTCGATGACCGTCGGGTAGGTGCCTGTGCCGTCGTCTTCGGACACGACAAGCTGCGTGAAGTACCAGCCGTAGCCCGGCAGGTCCGGCGTCCAGGACCAGGTGTTGGCCTGTTTGTCACGGACCTCCAGCGCCTGCCGGTCCACCCGGCGGAGCTGTTCGTCGTACACCGACAGCTCCGCGAGCAGGCGTTCGCCGCTGAGGTCGCGGACGGTCGCGGCGATCGTAGGCGGGTTGGGCGTGTGCTCGCCCTCGGTGATGATGTTCGTCTCGGTCTGGGTGCGCAGCTCCAGGTGCGGCAGCTTCCACAGCGCGATATCGTCGAACCACGCACCGCCATCAATGTCCTGCGCAACCACCTGCCGGTCACCGAGCGGGCTGTCCTCGTCCATGCCCGGCTGCATGATGAGCAGCTCCACGCCGATGTACGCCGCGCCGTCATACTCCCCGGGCAGACGGATCGAGACGGGCTGCCACTCGGCCTGGGTCTGGAACGGCTCGGACTGGTGCACGCTGGTCGCGATGCGGTGCCCGGTGTTGTCGATGAAATAGACGCGTACCTCGGCCCAGGCGTGCTCCAGCCGCTCGGTGCGGACCCAGCCCGTGAGCATGTAGTCGCTGTTCTCGAACGCGGTGATCGCCGCGACCTGGACAAACGCGCCGGTCTGCCCGCCGGTGAGCCCGAGGTGGAGGCTGAAATCGCCGGACACCTTGTGCTCGCGGTCGTAGCCGACCTCGGCGAAGTCGGGGTAGCCGGCCCGGTGGATCAGCTCGTCGTGCAGCGGCGTCGCGCGGAAGTTCGCGTTGGACCCGAGCGGGGATCGGCCGACGATGTACCAGTGACGCGGCAGCACCCGCCCGCTGAACCCGATCTTGTTCCCCCGGTCGTCGGTCTCCTCGAAGTCGAACATGCGTTCGAGGCGCCGCGACCGGGCGTGCTGCTGCTCGGGGTCCTGTGCCCAGGCCTCGGGGGCGGGCAACAGGCAGACCACCGTCATCAGAAACAGCAGCGCGAGACCGATCGCCTTGGGGGCCTGTAGAGGCATGCAGGTGTTATCGGCTGCCCCGCGATCGAGGGGCCAAAAGGCCGATGGACCGATCCACCCGGCCTGGCTAGAGCGCCGCCAGCCGCTGGGCCCGGTCCCGCGCGATGAGCTGGTCCACCATGGGCTGCAGGTCGCCGGCCATCACCTTGCCGAGATTGAACGACTCGCCCAACCGGTGATCCACCACCATGTTGTCCTTCCACCGGTACGTCCGCACCCGCTCGCTCCGCCCGCCCGTGCCGATCATCGCGCTGCGGCTCTCGGCCCGCTCGGCGTCCAGCTTCGCCTGCTCGTGCTCGTAGACCCGCGCCCGCAAGAGCTGCCACGCCTTCTCCCGGTTCTGGTGCTGGCTCTTGCTCTCCTGCATCCGCACCTCGATCCCCGTGGGCTTGTGGATCATGTGGACCGCGGTCGCCACCTTGTTCACGTTCTGCCCGCCCGGGCCCTGGGCCGTCGTCACGTGGATATCCACGTCGCTGTCGGGGATCACCACCTCCAGCTCTTCCGGCTCGGGCAGGACCGCGACCGTGCATGTGCTCGTGTGCACCCGGCCCTGGGTCTCCGTCGCCGGCACACGCTTGACGCAATGCACCCCACCCTCGTAGCCCAGGCCCTGCCACACCCCCTCGCCGGTCACGCTCGCCGTCACGTTCCGCACACCGCCCTGCTCCCCCGCCGAGAAGTCCATCGTCTCGATCTTCCAGCCGCGCGATTTCGCGAAGGTCTGGTACATCTCGTAGACCTCGCCGGCAAACAACGCCGCCTCGTCGCCCCCCGCACCGCTGCGCACCTCGAGGATCACCGCGCCCACCGCCGCGTCGTCGGCCGTCACCAACTCGTTGCCGATCGCCTCCAGCAGCTCCCCGGACGCCCCCTCCAGCTCGTCGACCTGTTCGCGCGCCAGCTCGACCAGCTCTGCGTCGCTGCCGTCGGCGATGATTTCTTTCGCCTCCGCCAGGTCCTGCTGCTGTTTCTGGTACCCCCGGTACCGCTCGACCACGCCCGCGATCGCCGCCCGCTTGATGCTCAGCCGCATCACCGCGTTGTGGTCCGACACCACCACCGGGTCCGCGAGCTGGCGCTCCAACTCGTCGAAACGGCCGGCGATCTCGTCGAGCTTCGCGATCAGCTTGGGGTTGGGCATCGCTGAATAAGCCAGGCGTTAGAAAACAGAAGGCACGCGTCCATGCGGGTGGCACGGCCGGGCACACGCCGCCAGACGCGCACAAAACAGCCGCGCAACGGGGATCGCGCGGCTGTGTCGAGTGTGGGGTGCTACTTCTTCTTGAAGTAGTTGCCGCCGGCAAACTTCTTCTGGAACTTCTCGACCCGGCCCGCGGCGTCGAGGAACTTCTGCTTGCCGGTGTAGAACGGGTGGCTGGCCGAGGAGATGTCCACCTTGATGAGCGGGTACTCCTTGCCGTCTTCCCAGGTGATCGTTTCCTTGCTCGTCAGGGTCGAGCGGGACAGGAAGGCCCAGTCCGCGGACACGTCCTTGAACACAACCTGCTGATACTTCGGGTGGATGTCGCTTTTCATGGCTTGGCAGTCGTAGGCGTGGGGGGATGGACTCGCGCTGGATGGGAGGACGCCGGGCCTCGTCCAGCCGAGCCGGGTAGTATAGC
Source organism: Phycisphaerae bacterium (assembly GCA_030425705.1). Taxonomy (GTDB): domain Bacteria; phylum Planctomycetota; class Phycisphaerae; order Phycisphaerales; family Phycisphaeraceae; genus JAHQVV01. Next base: position 194,202 of record JAUHZU010000006.1, on the reverse strand, counting down.
CAAACCGACCGGCTACCCGCAACCCCTCCCCCGCCCGCCCGCGCCCTATGAACATCTACCTCAACGGCCAGATCGTCCCCGCCGAGCAAGCCCAGGTCAGCGTCGAAGACGCCGGGCTCCAGCACGCCGTCGGGCTGTTCGAGACGATGTCCGCCCACCACGGCCGGGTCTTCCGCCTCGACGCCCACCTGGCCCGGCTGAAGCGGTCGGCCGCGGAGCTGGGCCTCGCCGCCGAGATGGACACCGCCCCGCTCGCCGACGCCGTAGGTCAGACCCTGAAGGCCAACGGGCTCCGGGAAGCCCGCGTCCGCCTGACGGTGACCGCCGGCACGCTCTCGATGCTCCGGCAGGAAGACGGCCCGGCCATGAAGGTCCGCCAGACCGTCGCCGTCGTCCCCAGCCCCCCCACCGTGTTCGACCCGGCCTACTTCGAACGCGGCGTCACGGTTGCTGTCTACGGCCAGGCCGCCAACCCCTTCGATGTCACCGCCGGCCACAAGACGCTCGCCTACTGGTCCCGCCTGCGGTCGCTGCGCCAGGCCGCGGCGCTGGGCTGTTCCGAGACGATCTGGCTCAACGTCACCAACCACCTCGCCTCGGGCGCGGTGTCCAATGTGTTCCTGGTCAAGGACGGCCGGCTGCTCACCCCCATCGCTCACGGCGAGGAGCAGGACGAGGCCCTCCCCGCCCCGGTGCTGCCCGGCACGACGCGCGGGCTGGTGATCGAGCTGGCCCAGCGGCTGGGCATCGACGTCGAACGCCGGATGCTCTCGGTCGAGGAACTGCTGAACGCCGACGAGGTGTTCCTCACCAACGCGAACTGGCGGGTGCTGCCGGTGTCGGCGGTGGAGAAGAAAACCATCGGAGCCGGCCGACCCGGGCCGGTGACCGCGCAGCTCCGGCAGGCGGTGCTGGACACGATCGAGTCCGAGACGGCCGGCGGGGATTCTCAGGCCTGAACGCCCCGCGGATCGATCAGAACCCGCCGAGCCCGCGCTCGCGGCGGCGCTCCATCATGCCCTTGAACATCTCCGACATGAACCCCATCGCCTGCGGATCGCCGGAGTCGAGGAAGTTGTTCATGCGGTCGCGTGCCTCTTCTAGTTCTTCCTCGGTCATCTCCGGTCGGTCGCCGCCGCCCTCGGCCATACGGTTGCCCATCTGGTCGGCCATCGCATTGAGAGGGCCCATATTCCCGCTGCGTACTGCGTTGGCATACATGTCGCGCATGCCCTGAACCATCGCGTCCATCGCCGCCTGCTGCGCATCGGGGTTGTCCTGGATCAGTTCGCCCAGACGCTCCCGGTCTTCCGGGCTCATCCCGCCCCAGAGCTCGTTGATCCGCTCCTGGTACGGCCGCTGCTCGGCGTTGCTCATCCGCTGGTACCGGCCGTCGTCCAGCAGGTCCTCGATGTCCGCCAGGTCTTCGGGCAGCGGCGGGCTGGTCTGCCGCCACGCGAACCAGCCGCCCAGCAGCAGCACGAGCACCGCGACCAGTGCAAGCACCGCCGCGAGGACCTTCTTCTTCCGCCTGTCGTCTGTGCGTTGTGGCATCGGACACTCCCTGGTTACTCAAGCACGATCACGCCGACGTGGCCATCGGCAAAGAGGTTGTTCCGCCGCAGGTGCCGGGCCGGCACCTCGAGTTGCTCGGTCCCGGTGTCCAGCTCGGCAGACGTGTTATCGAAGTCACGCACGATCACGAGCTCGCTTTCCTGGATAAAGCCCAGCTCGATGAAGAACAACTGGTCGACGCGCATCCCGCCGACGAACGAGAGGTAGTCGTAGCTGGACCCGCACAGGTCGTAGACCACCTCGTCGTCGGGGCACTGCCAGACCTCGTTGGTGTCCTCGCCGTTGTGCGGGAGCTGGTCCTCCAACGCGTCGTAGAGCGGCGGGTCCGTGTCGGCGCTCAGGAACGGCGGCGGCATGTACCGCGCAATGGGCATGATCTCTTTGTTGTCCGTGCGGTAGGCCTGGAACGCGATGCCGACCTGCCGCAGGTTCGAGGCGCAGGTGATCTTGCGGGCGTCCTTGCGGACGTTGGCGAGCACCGGCAGGAGCAGCCCGATCAGGATCCCGATGATCGAGATGACGACCAGCAGCTCGACCAGTGTGAACCCGGCGGCGGCCCGGCCGCGAGCGTGTGCTGACATGCGGTTCATGCCCGTTTGCCTCCTGCATCGGTACTCAGGGTCTACCCCATCATACGCGACGGATGGTTGGCGGTTCAGCCGGTCGACGGATCGGATGGCCGGTCAGCCGCACGCTCGACGAAGTTCTTCAGGATGCGGAGCCCGACCTGCTGCGATTTCTCGGGGTGGAACTGGGTCGCCCAGATGTTGTCGCGGTGCACGGCCGAGCAGAACGGTCGGCCGTAGGTCGTTGTCGCGGCGGTGTCGGCGGGGTGTTCGGGCTGGCAGTAATAGGCGTGGACAAAATAGACGTGGCCGCCGGGCGTCAACCCGTCGAAGAGCGCGGTGCCGGATTGCCAGTCGATGCGGTTCCAGCCCATATGCGGGACCTTGAGGCGTGCTTGGCCGGGCCCCTGATCCTCCTCGAAGCGGACGACGCGGCCGGGCAGGACGCCGAGGCCCGGCACCGGCTGGCTGGCCTCCGTCGCGCCTTCCTGCGAGGCCCCAAAGAGCAGCTGCATGCCCAGGCAGATGCCCATGAGCGGGCGGCCGGTGGCGATGTAGTCGAGCACGGCCTGGTCCATGCCGGTCGCGCGGAGGTGGGCCATGCCGTCCGCGAACGCGCCGACCCCCGGGAGCACGACGCGGTCACACAATGCGACCGCTTCGGGCCGGCCGATCGTCTGCGCCTCGGCACCGACGCGCTGCAGCGCCTTCTGCACCGAGCGGAGGTTGCCCATGCCGTAGTCGAGGATGCCGATCATCGTGCGTCTTGATTCAACTCAAAGTGAAACGGACTGGCTGCCAAAGCAACCAGTCCGGGGTGAGGTCGGTGGTGTGGGAGCGTTCCCTACTCGCGGAGCACGACGACGATCTCGACGCGGCGGCTCTGCTCCTTGGAGTTGCGCAGCCGGGTCGCGCCGAAGCCGGCGGCGTACATGCGCTCGCTGCTGAGCCCGCGGGTCGCGAGGTGGCGGTGCACCGCGGCGGCACGCTGCAGGGACAGCTCGAGGTTGTCGGCCCAGCCGGACCGGCGGATCGGGTCCTGGTCGGTGTAGCCCTCGATGCGGATCGTGTTGTTGGGGTACTGCGACTGCAGGATGCCAGCCAACTCGTCGAGCGTCGCCAGCGACGAGCCCTTGAGCTCGGCCTGGCCGGAGGCGAACAGCACGTCGCCGGGCACGCGGACGGCGATCTGTGTGTCGGTGCGCTCGACCTCGATGTCGGGGATGCCCTCGAACCCGGTGGACGCGCCGCGGTTGGCGATGCCGGCGTTGCCCGCGTCGGCGAGGCGGCGGCGGAGGTCGTCGTTCTCGGCCTGGAGCCGGCTGTTCTCGGCGTTAACACTGCCGATATCGAGCATCGACCGGTCGAGCGCGGCACGCAGGCGGTCGATCTCGCTCTGGGCTTCGCGGTTCTGGTCCATCAGCGCGTTGCGCTCATCGACGGGCCGCTGACAGCCGACGCCGAGCAGCACGGCGGCGGACAGGAGAAGCATGGGCAGGCATCTGGTCACCGACATCGCAAAATCCTTTCGCTGGGGGAGCGGCTCAGCCGCATGTCCGGTGGGACGGGTCAGGAATCCGACTAAGGTACAAAAAGCGGGGGCTCAGGTCCAAACCCCCCAGCTTCACCCACCGGCTGGAGGGATTCCAGCACGCCGAACAGGTCCATCCGGCCCATCCCCAGCAGCACGATCAGCGCCGCCGCCCCCGCGAGGTACGGGCCGTACGGGATCTGTCGGCCCGGCCGCTTCACGACCCCGGCCATATCCATCGACATCAGCACGACCGCCAGCCCGAGGAACGGGGCGACAAAGATGCACAGGAACACCGACTCCCACCACCCGACGACCGCGCCGATCGCGGCGAGCAGGTGGATATCGCCCATGCCCATCGCCTCCTTGCCGAAGGCCAGCGTGCCGAGGATACGGATCGCCCAGATCACCCCCCCGCCGACGAGGAACCCGAGCACCGCGCCCCCCAGCGTGTCGTACCACCCGGCCGTAGACCAGGGCGTCTCCCACACGTTAGTGGCGAGGTAGTGCCCCACCAGCATCCCCAGCAGGGGGAACGCGATGAAGAAGCACTCCTTGAGCACGACCATGCGCGGGTGCTTCAGGGGCGGGACGTCGTCCTCGTCGTCGAGTTCCTGCTCGTCGGTGCCGGCCCCCGTACGGCGGCCGGCCGTGAACTGCCAGACCAGGACAGGCAGCCGCAGCGCGAGGTAGCCGATCACCCCGCCGGCGATGACGTGCAGCTTGCCGGGCAACGCGCCTTCGCCGACCTGCAGGAACGCGTTGAGCACGATGCCCAGCACAAACCCCGCGGGGGCCAGCGAGATGAGCACCCGCTCCGGAAGCGAGAGCGTCGGGCCGGCCGGCTCGTCACCGCCTTCCATGTCGATATCGAAATCGTCCTCGCCCTCGAAACTGTCGGGCACAAAGCCCACCTGCCGGAGCACCAGAGAAACCACCAGACCCAGCGCCCCACCCCAGGCCGTCAGCGCTCCGGCGTGGCCGACCGTCGGCAGGAACGGCTCGGTGAACAGCGACACCGCCGCGACATCTCGCAACGTCGGCTCAAGCCAGACGCCTATCGGCAGGACGACCAGCGCCACCGCCGACACCACCCAGGGGATCTCCAGGGGGATGATGTAGTACCGCGCGTCGATCACGGTCGCCGCGAACAGCGACGCCAACAGCACGAACCACACGATCAGCACCGGCCAGGCGGTCTCGACACCGACCAGCGCGCTGGCGAACGGCCCGCGGAAGCCGGTCATGAACAGCAGCACATACGTCCCGCCGAACATCAACGCCACCAGCGCCTCGACGATCGGGTACTGCACGCTGATCGGGTTCTTGCAGGTCCGGCACCTGCCGCGCAGCCAGAGCCAGCCCAGCACCGGCACGTTGTCGTGCCAGGCGAGCCGCTGCTCGCAGTTGGGGCAGCGCGACGGCGGCGACACCACGCTCATCCCGGCCGGCAGGCGGTAGATCACCACGTTCAGGAAGCTGCCCACGCAGCCACCCATCGCCGTCACAAAGATCAGCCAGACCCAGTCGGGCGTCATAAGCGGTTACTCGTCGTCGTCTCCGCCGGGCGCGGTGGCGTCGGCGTCGGGGCTCAGCTCGGCGATCCGCTGCTCGGCCTGGTCCAGGATCGCCCGGCAGCGCTTCACCAATCGCTGCCCCTGTTCGTATCGGCTGATCGCGTCCTCCAGCCCGACCTCGCCGGACTCGATCGCGTCGATCATCGTTTCCAGCTTCTCGATCGCCTGCTCAAAAGAGAGCGGCGGCTGGGCGTGGTCGGCAGCATCATCAGGCATTCGGGGAGTTTACCGGGAACACAGGTGCTTCACTCGTTCAGGCACGCGGTCATTCGGCCGCGAACAAGCCCGGCCCATCGTTGCCCGGTCTGCGCTTGCGCTTCTTGCGCCGGGGAGGGGGTGACGGCGCCGGCGGAGGCGGGCTGGGCGGCTCCGTGCCCGCGGGGATGGAGACGACCCGGCCGTCGGCGAAGACGGTCGTCAGGGACGGGGCCGACGCTGCGGTGGCCGCCGAGCGCAGCAGCGTGCCGTCGGCCGCGGTGGTGTAGGTGTAGCCGCGTTCGAGCACACGCTGCGGGCCGACCGCATGGAGGTGTCGGGCGAGCGCATCGAGCCGTTCGCGCCGGGCCCGGGTCACCCTGGGGAGCACCGCGCCCAGCCGGGCCGAGGCCCGCAGCAGGCGTTCGCGCGGCGCGGCCACCAGGCGGTCCGGGCGCGACACCGCCGGGTGCCGCTCGGCCGCGCGCAGCCGGTCCCGCGCGTGCTGCGCCCGGCGGTGGAGCGCGAGCCCGAGGCGGTCATGCAGCTGCTCCACCTGTTGCGACAGTGTTTCCCGGTCGGGCACGAGGGTCATGGCCGCCTGTGTCGGCGTGGCACACCGCGCGTCCGCGACCAGCTCGGCAACGGTTACATCTGTCTCGTGCCCGATCGCGGCGACGACCGGCACGGCACAACGGTATAGCGCGTCCGCGACCACCCGCTCGTTGAACGCCCACAGGTCCTCCATCGACCCGCCCCCCCGCGTCAGGAGGACCGCGTCGATCCCGAGTGCTTCGTGGTCCCGGGACAACCGGTCGATCATTGCAGCGATCTGCGGCGCGGCGGCATCGCCCTGCACCCGCACATCACACAGAACCAGCTCGCACCCGGCCCAACGGCGGCGGGCGGTGTCGATCACGTCCTGCAGCGCCGCCGCACTCCGCGAGGTCACCACCGCGATCCGACGCGGGATCGCGGGCAGCGGCCGTTTGTGCTCGGCATCGAAGTAACCCAGCGCCCGCAGCTCATCGATCATCTCCCGCAGCCGCTGCTCCAACGCGCCCTGCCCCACGGGCTCCAGCCGGTCGACGTAGAACTGCACCTGCCCCTGCGCGGGGAACACGTCCACTCGGCCCGTCGCCACCACCGCCAGCCCGTCCCGCACGGGGAAGCGGACCTGCCGCGCCGCCGACGCGAACATCACGCACCGGATCGCCGCCTGCTCGTCCTTGAGCGAGAAGAACCAGTGGTTGCGGTCCGAGAGGTTGGAGACCTCGCCCGCGACACGCAGCTTGCCGGGCATCTGCTGGTTGAGTGTCTGCTTGATCCGGCCGACCAGGTCCGCGACCGGGATCGCGTCGTCGCCATGGCGTTCGGGCGGGTCGGCCGGCGTCCGCCGGGGGGGCCTGGGTTCATCAAACAGCCGTGGCATCCGGCCAGTGTAGCCCGTCCGCGCCGCCGCCATCGCCGACACACGCCGATCCTTCCACAGGTTTGAAGCCGCCCCGCGGATCGCGTACCTTACGGGCTTCGCGCGACCCGCGCATCACCCGTTTTTCAACCGCCACCACCGACCACGGAGAACCCACCGATGGCCATCAAGATCGGCATCAACGGCTTCGGACGCATCGGACGCCTCGTCTTCCGCGCCGCACAGGACAACCCCAACGTCGAGGTCGTCGGCATCAACGACCTCTTCGACAACGACGCCCTCGCCTACCTGCTCAAGTACGACTCGGTCCACGGCCGGTTCAACGGCAGCGTTGACTCCGACGACCAGAACCTCATCGTTAACGGCAAGACCATCCGCTCCACCGCCGAGCGCGACCCGGCCAACCTCAAGTGGGGCGACATCGGCGTGGACTACGTCGTGGAGTCCACCGGCTTCTTCACCGACTTCGACGGCGCGAACAAGCACGTCCAGGCCGGCGCGAAGAAGGCCATCATCTCCGCCCCCACCAAGTCGCCCGACCAGGTGCCGACGATCGTGATGGGCGTCAACGACGAGAAGCTGACCGCCGACGCGAAGGTCATCTCCAACGCCTCGTGCACCACCAACTGCCTCGCGCCGATCGCGAAGGTCGTCAACGACAACTTCGGCATCGCCAAGGGGCTGATGACCACGGTCCACGCGATCACCGCGACCCAACCGACCCAGGACGGGCCGAGCAAGAAGGACTGGCGCGGCGGTCGGGCGGCCGGCGTCAACTGTATCCCCGCCAGCACCGGCGCCGCCAAGGCCGTCGGGCTCGCGCTGCCCGAACTCAAGGGCAAGCTGACCGGCATGGCCTTCCGCATGCCCACCATCGACGTCTCGGTCGTCGACCTCACCGTCACCACCGAGAAGGAGACCAGCTACCAGGCCATCTCCGACGCGATGAAGGCCGCCGCCGAGGGCCCGATGAAGGGTGTCCTCTCGTGGACCGACGAGCAGGTCGTCTCGACCGACTTCATCCACGACCCCTCGTCGTCGACCTTCGACCACGGGGCCGGCATCGAGCTCGACTCGACCTTCTTCAAGCTGGTATCCTGGTACGACAACGAGTGGGGCTACTCCAACCGCATCGTCGACCTGGTCAACCACGTCGCGAAGCTGGATGGGATCGGCTAACGCCCCTACCCACAATGCGAAAACCCCGAAGCCCACGCTCGCCGAGCGTGGGCTTCTTTCGTGATATCCACACCTCGGTATGCTTTGCCCCATGCCTACCACCTCAACCGCCAACACGATCCTCGCCGCCGCGAAGGCGCTGAACAAGACGCTCGACAAACTCCGCTTCGCCGAGCCGGTCACGCATGTCTATAACCCCTACGACTACGCCTATGCGATGCACGAGCAGTATGTCCGGCGGTACGGCGACTCGACCAAGCGTGTCGTCTTCCTCGGGATGAACCCCGGGCCGTGGGGCATGGCGCAGACCGGTGCACCGTTCGGCGAGGTCGCGGCGGTGCGGGACTACCTCAAGCTGGATGCGCCGTTCGGCAAGCCACGGGATGAGCACCCCAAGCGGCCGATCGAGGGGCTGGCGTGCACGCGGTCCGAGGTGTCCGGCCGGCGGCTGTGGGGCCTGCTGGCGCAGCGCTACCCGGAGGCCGACCGGTTCTTCAACGACGGGGCCGGGGGCTTCATCCTCAACTACTGCCCGTTGGTGTTCATGGAGGAGAGCGGCAAGAACCGAACACCGGACAAGCTGCCGGCCGCGGAGCGTGAGCCGCTCGAGCGGGCGTGTGACGCGCACCTGCGAGCGGTGGTTGCGGCCCTGTCGCCGGAGTGGGTGGTCGGCGTGGGTGCCTTCGCGGAGAAGCAGGCGAAGCGTGTGCTGGACGGCATGGGCTGCCGGTTCGGCCGGGTGCTGCACCCCAGCCCCGCGAGCCCGCTGGCGAACAAGGGCTGGGCGGAGCAGGCGGAGCAGCAACTCATCGAGATGGGCGTGTGGGAGAAGTCGCCTTGAGCCAGTCGCTCGTAACAACCGACTTCGTCACCCTAGTCACTAACCATTAGCCACCAACCACTCCCCCACGCCCCTGCTAGAATCCCCGGCCATGCCGAGCCCCCACGATACCGCTCCCGCCCGCACCGTCTGCCGCCTCGCGCTAGCCGACGGCAGCGTCTTCACCGGCACCGCCTTCGGGCTGACCACGCCCCGCTGCGTCGTCGGCGAGGTCTGCTTTAACACCTCCATGTCCGGCTACCAGGAGATCCTCACCGACCCGTCCTACGCCGGCCAGATCGTCACCATGACCACCCCGCTCATCGGGAACTACGGCACGTCCGATGGCGACCTCGAATCCACCCGCGCCCACTGCTCGGGCTTTGTCGTCCGCGAGTTGGCGAACCGCGAGAGCAACTACCGGAGCACCGCCAAGCTCGAACGCTGGCTGGCTGATCAGGGGCTGACCGGCATCGCCGAGATCGACACCCGCGCCCTCACCCGCAAGCTCCGTGTCGACGGCGCGATGGACGGCGTGCTCTGCACCGACCCCGGCCAGACCGACGTGCGACTCGTGCAGATGGCGCGAGACTCGGCGGGCCTGGTCGGGCGGAACCTCGTGAAAGAAGTCAGCCGATCCGAGCCGATCGCTTGGGACGAAGACCTGGGCGGCTGGGCCCCGCTGCAAGGGGCGATCCCCACCTCGGGCAAGCGATACAAAGTGGTGGCGATCGACTGTGGCGCGAAGCTGAACATCCTGCGGAACCTGGTGGACTCAGGCTGCGACGTGACGGTCCTGCCCTGGGACGCCTCGGCCGAGCAGGTCCGCGAGCACAAGCCCGACGGGCTGTTTGTGTCCAACGGCCCGGGCGACCCCGCGGCGGTCGGCGAGACGGTCGCGATGCTGAAGCACGTCATGGGCGAGCAGCCGACCTTCGGCATCTGTCTGGGGCACCAGCTCCTCTCTCTCGCGCTGGGGGCCGAGACCTACAAGCTCAAGTTCGGGCACCGCGGCGGGAACCAGCCGGTCCAGAACCTCGGCACGGGTAAGGTCGAGATCACCAGCCAGAACCACGGCTTCGCGGTCGAGACCGAATCGTTGAAGCAGGCCGGCGGCGAGCCGACGCACCTCAACCTGAACGACCAGACGCTCGAGGGCTTCCGGCACGCGGGCCTGCCGGTGTTCGCCGTGCAGTACCACCCCGAGGCCAGCCCGGGCCCGCACGACGCCCGCTACCTCTTCGACTGCTTCGTGTCCATGATGCAGACCGGCACGAGCCCGACCGGCGAGCAGATGGACCAGGCCCAGCGTGCCCGCAACAGCGTTGACCGGGTCCTAACGACCGCCCCGTGACTGACGGCTGGCCGTAAACTCTCTTGCTAGCAAGAGTTTACCCTTCATTCTCGGGCAGACGGGCCGTAACCCAGTAGGTACAAGGTCGACGGCCGCTTGACCGGCGGAATGGTTTCAATAAGCTGTATGTGGATCTTTGTGCGATGCACAAGACCCGGGAACAGGATGTTCTTGGTCGGCAGATCACCCTTACATTTCGACTCGCGATGCACTGGAGGCAAGAGATGACCACGTTCAAGCGTTGCGTATCACGGAGCCGGATCGCCTTGATGCTGGCGACAGCCGGTCTGGTCTCGGTCGGCGTCGGTGCCCATGCTGCGCCGATTAACTACGGCGACTTCAGCGATGTGCCCCCCGGCAGCGTCATGTACCTCGACGTGACCGAGACGGCCAACTCGCCTGGCGATTCCGAACCGCTGTTCGGTGCTCCGACGATCTCCAGCAACCAGCTCGACTTCGACCCCGCGGGCTTCAGCGCCGCGGCGACCGATGGCGCCTCCGATATCACGGACGGCCAACTCAACTTTACCCTGATGGCGACGCCCGGCAGCTCGATCGACGCCATCCTGATCGATGAGTCCGGCGACTACTCGCTGCTCGGCTCGGGCACCTCGATCACGCAGGTGGTGTACGGCCTGAGCCTCGCGAGTGTGACCGTGACCGAGATCAATGGCACCGCGATCACGCCGGTCGATCTCGCGGGCGCATCGATCTTTGCAACCAGGAACCTCGAAGACCATGGCCCCACCGCGGTCAATCCCTGGAGCCTTGCCCTGCTTTACGATGTCAATGCCGCCCTGCTCGGTGCGGGCTTCAGCTCCAGCGACCGTGCGACCAAGATCGAGCTTGTGATCGACGACTCTCTGTTCGCCATCAGTGAAGACAACAGCATCGCCCTGGTGACCAAGAAAGACTTCACGATCGATGTGGTCCCCGAGCCCGGCTCGCTCGCACTCGTGGGCCTCGGCGGCCTCCTGTTCGCCCGCCGCCGCCGCTCGGCCTGACCCCGCCATACGGGCCCAACAGAACGAACACACCGACCCGCCGCCAGGCGGGTTTTTTCATCTTGTTGCCTCGAAGGCGCCAGGCGAGTCGGGTAGAATCCCGCGTTCCGCAGGAGCCCACGATGCCTACCCCTCCCCCACCCCCCTCCCCACGCGCGATCAAGCCCGACACCGATGCCTGGTCGCGCGACGACTCGGCGGCGCTCTACCGCCTGGACCTCTGGGGCCGGGGCATGTTTCAGATCAACCGGGCCGGCCACCTGGTGGTTCGGCCGGCCAACACGACCGGGACAGGCGTCGACCTCAAGAAGCTGACCGACGAGCTGGCACAGCGCGACCTGGCCGCGCCGCTGCTGATCCGCTTCTCCGACCTGCTCCAGCAGCGCCTGCAGGAGATCGCCAACGCGTTCGCGAAGGCCATCGCCGACCACGAGTACGAGGCCGGCTACCACGCGGTCTACCCGATCAAGGTCAACCAGCAGCGGCACGTGGTCGAGAGCATGCTCGAGATGGGCCGGTCCTACGGCTTCGGCCTCGAGGCGGGGTCCAAGCCCGAGCTGCTCGCGGTGATGGCGATGGTCGACGACCCGACGACGCCGATCATCTGCAACGGGTTCAAGGACCGGCAGTTCATCGAGGCGGTCATCCTCGCCACAAAGCTGGGCAAGAACATCATCCCCGTCATCGAGAAGTTCTCCGAGCTGAAGCTGATCATCGAGTTCGCGAAGAAGCACAACGTCCGCCCCCAGATCGGCGTGCGCGTCAAGCTCGCCAGCAGGGGCACCGGGCGGTGGGAGCACTCGGCCGGCGAGCGGTCGAAGTTCGGCCTCTTCGTCAGCGAGGTGCTGGACCTGGTGGACCGGCTGCGTGAGGAGGACATGCTCGACTGCCTGACGCTGCTGCACTGCCACGTCGGGAGCCAGCTCAACGATATCCGCAAGGTTAAGGCGGTGGTCACCGAACTGGCGCGGGTCTACGCGGAGATGCACCGGCTGGGCGCACAGGCGAAGTACGTCGACATCGGCGGCGGCTTGGGCGTCGACTACGACGGCTCGAACTCGGCGCAGGAAGGCAGCGTCAACTACTCGCTGCAGGAATACGCCAACGACATCATCTACCACATGCAGACGGTCTGCGACGCGACCGAGACGCCGCACCCCACGATCATCAGCGAGTCAGGCCGGGCCATGGCCGCGCACCACAGTGTGCTGATCTTCGACGTGCTGGGATGGTCGGGCTTCGACCGGTTCGACCTGCCCGAGGCGTTCAGCGACGACGAGCTGGACGACATGCCCGAGCCCGTGCGGACGCTGTGCGAGTCCTACACCGCGCTCACCGAGACCAACTACACCGAGTGCTACCACGACGCGCAGCTCGCGCGCGAGCAGACTCTGAGCCTGTTTAATCTTGGCTACTGCACGATCGAGCACCGCGGTCTCGCGGAGCGGCTGTTCTTCTCGATCGGCTCGCGGGTGCTGCGCTTCGTCCGCGGGGTCGAGAACCCCCCCGAGGAGTTCTACAACCTCGAGGCGATGCTCTCGGACATCTACTTCTGCAACTGCTCGATCTTCCAGTCCCTGCCCGACCACTGGGCCATCGACCAGTGCTTCCCGATCATGCCGATCCACCGCCTCAACGAGGAGCCCACCTGCCGCGGCATCCTCGCCGACATCACCTGCGATTCGGACGGCAAGATCGACAAGTTCATCGGCGACAGCGAGGTCGAGTCCACCCTGCCCCTGCACCCCTTCACCGGCGCGCCCTACTACCTCGGCGCATTCCTGGTAGGGGCGTACCAGGAAACGCTCGGCGACCTGCATAACCTCTTTGGCGATACCAACGCCGTGCACATCCGCATCGGGCCCGGCGGCGAGGTCGAGATCGAGGAGGTCGTCGAGGGCGACACCGTCCGCGAGGTGCTGAGCTATGTGCAGTTCAACCCCGACGAGCTGCGGCGGACCTTCACCCAGTCTGTCGAGCGGGCCGTCCGCGAGCAACAACTGACCCTCGACGAGGCCCGCACCCTGCGCCGCTTCTACGAGAAGGGGCTGGCGGGGTCGACGTATCTGACGTGATACGCCGCCGTGATGCGCAGCGACGCTGCCTCTCCGGTACGCTTGCCCCATGATCCACGTCGCGATCCTCAAGCCCGGCTACATCCGCGACATCCTCGCGGGGACGAAGACGGTCGAGTCGCGGCTCACCAAGACGAATCAGCCGCCGCATGGGCGGGTGCAGCCGGGAGAGCGGCTGTTCCTCAAGGCGTCCGGCGGGCCGTTCATGGCGACCGCGCTCGTGGCCGAGGTCCTGTCCTGGGACAACCTGAGCCCGGCCGAGGTGCGCCGCATCGAAAAGCAGCACCGCCACGCCATCGGCGGTGACGATGCCTACTGGCAAGCCAAGCGCGACAGCCGGTTCGCGACCCTGATCCGGCTTGCAGCGTCCGAGCCGATGGACGTCGGTCCCGCGTACAAGGTCGCGTACATGAAGGCCTGGTACGTGCTCGACGAATCGCTGAGCCCGCTGCGCGAGGTGGTGCTCACGGACGGTGCGATCCGCAACCGCTACGCGACGCTGCCGGGCCCACAGGGGGAAACGCCGCCTACGGGCGTGATCACGCTCGAACTCCCCAACGGCGAGGCGGTGGTCACCGACCTTGTACGCGGGCGCATGCTGCGGTGGCGCGGGTGGGCGGCGTTGTATGACGCCGCCGATGCACAGCCCGGCGACCGCCTGCGGTTTCTGAGGGTTGGCGACCGCCGTTACCGCGTCTCGATCCGCAAGGCAGACGCGGGGACGTGACCCCGGCGGGCTGCTAGACTCGTCGCGATGCCGGACCTGCACGACTACATCTCGGCGGAGGCCCTCGCCACGCTGGTGGAGACCGCCCGGCTCGAAGACCTCGGGCCCGATTCGCTGGACGTTACGTCCCGCTGCTTCATCCCCGCGTCCGCGCAGACCACGGCACACATCGTCCCTCGCGAAGCGGGCGTGCTGGCCGGACTTGCAACGCTCGACACGGTGTGCTCCGTCTACGGCGGCACAGTCGCCGTGGAAACGCTCGCCACCGATGGCGATGCCGCAACGCCCGGCCAGGCGGCCGCGACCCTGCGCGGCCCGACCCGGGAAGTGCTCGCCGTCGAGCGGGTCGCGCTCAACCTGCTCACGCACCTGTCGGGCATCGCATCGCTCACCGCGCAGTACGTCGCTCGCTGCGCGGGTACCCGGGCGACTGTCTACGACACCCGCAAGACCCTGCCCGGCCTCCGCGGGCTACAGAAGTACGCGGTCGCTTGCGGCGGCGGCGGGACGCACCGGATCGGGCTCTACGACGCCGTGCTCGTGAAGGACAACCACCTCGCGGGACTGCCCCCGGAAGCGATGGTCGCTCGGCTGACCGAGGCCCGGGCGAAGGCGGTGCGGCTGAACCCCGAGCTAAAGTTTGTGATGGCCGAGGTGGATAGTTTGTGTCAGTTGGAAGCAGTGCTGCAAGCGCCGGTGGACATCGTGCTGCTGGATAATATGCCGCCCGCGATGCTGCGTGAAGCCGTGGCGATGCGCGACGCGGCCGCCCCCAGTATCGAGCTTGAGGCCAGCGGCGGGATCACCCTGGATACCATCGCCGCGGTCGCCCAGACCGGGGTGGACCGTATCTCGGTCGGTGCGCTGACCCATTCCGCGCCGTCGCTGGATTTGGGGCTGGATATCGGTTGAAAGCCAAGGCACCCCATCCCGACTCCACACTCCTTTTCCATCTCCTTGGATTGGGTGACCTGTCCGCGGGTTTTATGCAGTGGGAGTATCAACTTTCGCCAGACAAGCTGAGACGGTCAGTTCAAACTCTTCGAGATTTAGGATGTGTCATTACCGAACCGAGCCCGGAGGTCTACCGGCTCCGTTCAACGGACCTATCTGTTTGGCGTGACTATCTCGAATCCAGCGAACCCTACTACGGTGGGCCTGCACCTGTGGTCCGCGTTTATCGCCAAACACCCAGCACGCAGGACATCGCGCGCCAACACAAGGGCGGGTGGTTCGTCGCGTTGGCGGATGAACAGACCGCCGGGCGCGGGCGGCTCGGCCGGGCGTGGGTCGCGCCGCCGGGCTCGGCGGTGCTGATGAGCATGCACTGGCCCTGTCACATCGAAGACAAGTCGCTGGACACGATCGCGCATCGCGTCGCGGTCGCGGCGGCAGAGACGGCCGAACGGTTCCTCGCGGGGACAAACCACCGGGTCCGCATCAAGTGGCCCAACGACATCCTCGTGGACGGCCGAAAGCTCGCGGGCATCCTCATCGAGCGGGCGGACGCCGCGGCGGTCATCGGTATCGGCTTCAACGTCACGCTGAAGCCCGAGGAACTCGCAGACCTGCCCGACGAACTCGCGAGGCGCGTGACGTCGCTGGCGATCCTGGGCCGGCCGACGGACCGGCTCGCCGTGGCGGCGGCGCTGATCGCCCGCTGCTACGACCGGCTGACCAACGCCCATGAAAAAGTACTTCTCGACGAATGGCGTGCTCGCAGCCCGCTCGGTTACCACGCGCGGTTCCGCAGCGGCGGCATCCAGGTCGCCGGCACGGTCATCGACCTCGACCCGACGCTCGGCCTGATCGTCCGCCGCGACACCGGCGAGATCGTGCACCTCCCCGCCGCGACGACCACGGTCTTACCCTGACGCCAGGCCGACCAGCACGTCCAGCCCGCGCTCGAGCGTCGCGTCGGTCGTCGCGTAGCTCAGGCGGAAATGCGTGTCCTTCTCGCTGAACACGCTGCCGGGGATCACCAGCAGGTTCTTCGCGACGCACCGCTCGACAAACTGCGTCGCGGTGAGCCCGAGCTTCTCCGGGACCTTGGGGAAGGCGTAGAACGCGCCGCCGGGCGTCGTCAGCTCGAAGTGCGGCGACAGGCGTTCCACCACGCGGTCGCGCTTGCGCTGGTAGTCGGCGACGTGCCCGGACACGTCCACATCCATCGCCAACACCCCCGCCATCTGCACCATCGACGGGGCACAGACGAACGAGTACTGCTGGAGCTTGGTCATCTGCTCGATGATCGGCCGGGGCCCGACGGCGTAGCCCAGCCGCCAGCCGGTCATCGCGTAGGTCTTCGAGTACCCGCGCATCATCAGCACGTTGCGCGAGGTCCGCAGCGGCGAGGGCAGGCGTTTGACGCCGCCGCCAACGTCGGCCTTCTCGTAGCAGAACTCGTCGTAGATCTCGTCGCTGACCAGCAGCACGCTCCGCTGCTCGCACAACTCGGCCATCGCGCGGCAGGTCTCGGGTGTTGCGACCACACCCGTCGGGTTGCTGGGCGTGTTGAACAGCACGAGCTTGGTCTTGTCGGTCAGGTGCGGCGCGATGCGCTCGGCGGTGACCTGGAAGTCGGGGTAGGTATCGACGAACACCGGCGTCCCGCCGGCGAGGCGGACCAGGTGCTTGTACATGACGAAGTAGGGGTCGGGGATGATCACCTCGTCGCCGGGCTGGATCGTGGCCATGAGCGCGAGCATCAGCGCGCCCGAGACGCCGGACGAGATGAGCAGGCCCGTGTCGCCACCGGGGTCGAGCGTCCCGCCGCCGAGGGTTTCGGGGAACTCCTCGGCGAGCCGGGCCGCGATCGTCGCGCGGAGGTCGGCGATGCCCTGCGTCTGGGTGTAGCTGTTGAAGCCCGAGCGGATCGCGTCGCAGGCCGCGTCCTTGATCGCGTCGGGCACGTCGAAGTCCGGCTGGCCGATCGAGAGGTTGATCGGGTCGTCCAGCTTGGCCGCGAGGTCGAACACCCGGCGGATACCCGAGGCGTCGATGGCGTGCATGCGGTCGGCGATCAGCGCGGCGTAGTCCATGGCGGCTCCTGGGCTGGCGGTTCGGGGGCTTGAGGCAGGCGTTGACGCGGCCAGGCAGGCGGCGGTCACATCGACCAAGGGCAACGGGAACGATAGCACAAAAACAGCGTCGCCCGGGTGAGCGACGCTGCGAGGGATGAACCGGTTGGGACGGTGCGAGGCAGGCGGGGCCTACTCTTCGGCGTCCTTCTTCTTCTTTTTCTTGCCGGCGACGACCTTGCGGTTGGAGACCTTGCGCAGGCCCATGGGGTCGCCCGACTCGAGGTCGAACTCGCCGTTCTGCGCGAGCTTCGCGACGCGCTCGGCACGGGTCAGGACGTTGCGGTGGCCTGCGAGGCCGCCACCGATTTTCAGGCTGCTGTCAAGACTCATCGGATCGATCCTTTGGGTAACGGTTCGGTCGACGGGGCCGGCGGATCAGTCCGCGTCGGGCCCCTTGTAAAGTTCCAGGTACGCGGTGCTGAAACCGCTGTTGCCGCTGCCCCGCTGCTTCCAGAGGTCGCCCAACTCTTTGAGTTGGCTCTCGTAGTACCGCCGGGCATCGGAATCCCGCTCGTCGCTGCGGAAGCCGCGGTCTACGGCGTACGCAATGCAGGACCGATCATTGTCTACCAGAACAAGCTGGATGTCAATCCCGTTGCGGGCCATGAACTCGGCCATCGCCTCCCCCTCCTCCCGGCTGGTGTAGATCAGCCGGAAGTAGTTCAGCCCCCGCTCCCGCCGCTCGGTGAAGGTCGTCACGACCTCCTGGGGCGATTCGGTGCCGTTGCCGTTCTCCCCGGCCTCGCCGTTGCCCCCCGGGCCCCCCGCACGCGACACGGACACCGCCCCCACCCCACGCGGGCCGGGCACGATCCCGCCGGCCTGTGCCTGCTGCTGAGCATACGCCGCCTCGGCCGCGGACCGGCCCCGCGACGCCCCCACCCAGTAGGCCAGCACGATCACCAGCAGCAGCCCCAGCACCGCCAACGCCGCCAGCCCCCGCGGCAGACGCAGCACCAGCGGCGACGACGCCCCCACCCACCAGGGCGACCCGCCGGACCGGCTTGACTTGGCCGACGGCTCCGACGTACGCGGCCCGGGCACCGCCCCCCCGCCCGCCGAGCGCTGGCGCATGATCTCGTACGGCGGGATGTCGTCTCGGCGGGCCATCGCGGTGTCTGCCTGATAGGGGCCGACATCATACTATGCCGGCCCGCCCCCTAGCCCTCGCCGATCGCGCTGGCCAGCGCGTGGTCCGGCAGGTGGCTCAGCGACAGGTGCCAGCGGGCGATCCCCAGCCGGCCTGCGATCGCCGCCGCCTCGCCGTGCAGCGCGACGCACGGCCGACCGCCGGGGTCCTTCAGGACCTCCACATCCGTCCACGCGATCCCCCCCGACCAGCCCGTGCCCAGCACCTTGAGCACCGCCTCCTTCGCCGCAAACCGCGCGGCGTACCGCTGCAGCCGGTTCTTCCCGCCGTCCTCGCAGTACGCCCGCTCCCCCTCGGTGAACACCCGGCCGAGGAACCGGTCGTCGTGGTCGGACAGCAGGCGCGCGATCCGCGCGGTGTCTACAAGGTCGATGCCGTGGCCGAGGATCATGGGGCGGGTTTCGGGTCTGGGGTCTCGGGGTTCGGATGGTTTGGCGGACCTGAAACGCCATGATAACCCGGCATCGTGTCAAGACGTTTGTGTGTCAGGCACGGAGCCGAGACCCGAAACCCCTGACCCAGTACCCGACCTTTGCCCCGCGCCCAGCCCCGCCCTACCATGCATCAGCCATGCAAGACCCCGCCCTCCAGCCGATCGCCGAGAAGGTCTACGCCGGTGAACGCCTCACCGCCGCCGACGGCCTGGCCCTGCTCACGACCCGGGATGTCTGGACGCTTGGCGAGCTGGCCCACCACGCCCGCACCCAGCGCTACGGCACCGCCGCCTACTACAACATCAACCGCCACCTCAACTACTCCAACCTCTGCGTCCTGTCCTGCAAGTTCTGCGAGTTCCACCGCAAACCCGGCCAGGACGGCGCGTACCAGTACTCCATCGACGAGGTGGTCGAGCACGCGAAGAAAGCGGAAACGGCCGGCGCGACCGAGATGCACATCGTCGGCGGGCTGCACCCGAAGCTGAAGTTCGACTACTACACCGACCTGCTCCGGGCCGTACGCCAGGCGACGCCGGCGATCCACCTCAAGGCGTTCACCGCCGTCGAGCTCACCCACCTCGCCCGCATCCACAAGCGCGACCGCAAGGGCCACCCCGGCGCGGGCACGATCCGGGGCATGCTCGAAGACCTGATCGCGGCGGGCCTCGGCTCGCTCCCCGGCGGCGGGGCCGAGGTCTTCGACGACCGCGTCCACAACGAGGTCTTTCGCGGAAAGATCGGCGGGCTCGAGTGGATCAATGTCCACCGCACCGCCCACGAGCTCGGGCTCATGTCCAACGCGACGATGCTCTACGGCCACGTCGAGACCCTCGAAGACCGCATCAACCACCTGTGCCTCCTCCGCGACGCGCAGGACGAGGCGATCGATCAGGGCCACGCGGGACGGTTCCAGACGATCATCCCCCTGCCGTTCTTCCCCGACGGGTCGGAGCTCGAACACCTGCCCGGGCCCACAGGGCTCGACAACCTGCGCATGCTCGCGGTGTGCCGGCTGATGCTGGACAACTTCGACCACGTCAAGTGCTTCTGGATCATGCAGACCCTGCCGATGGCGCAGCTCGGCCTGAGCTGGGGCGTCGACGACGTGGACGGCACCGTGGTGTGGTACGACATCACGAAGGTCGGCGGCGCGGGTACGCACCAGGAGACCACCCCGGCCGACCTACAGAAACTCATCCGCGAGGCCGGGTACACCCCCATCGAACGCGACACGCTCTACCGCCGGGTCATCCGAGACGGGGCAGACTGGCGCATCGATGAGGCGATGCAGACGGTGTGAAACTGCCGGGATTCTAATCCGTGGTATCCGGGACGGCGATTGCTCCTATATAATCCGGCAGGCAGTTTATGAAAGCTGAATCACCATCGCCTTGGTTGATTGACCGCAAACTACCGTGTCTCGGATGCAACTACAACCTGCAGCAGCTTACCGGTCCCATAGTCAATTGCCCGGAATGCGGTGCGGTGAACGACCTACAATACCCCAAGCAGTGGAAACGTCTGCTGCCGATGACGATCCCTTCACAGAGGAAAAAAACGGCTCGCAACCTGACGCCCATAGACCCGGCAGGTGTTTCTTTCTTTCTAATCGTGCTGGTAACGTACACAGTACTCCTTTATCCAAGCTGGCATTTTCTCGTTACTGCACTCGCTGCCGTATTATTTCTATGCTCACTCGCTCGTACGGTCTACCCGCAGTTTGTCCGTAGAGAGCTGAAACTAGGCTCAAACCGGTATCAGATTCTGGCCTCCATCCTCTTCAGCCACTTATCCTATCTCCTACCGGCCGCCATTATGTATGCAGGCTACCGCGCGGGGCACTTCTACACGCTATATGTTGAGTTCTATCTCACGGTTTGTTTGATCGTCTCGCCGATCTGCATATGGCTTTGTTTCCGTGTCTTAAGCAGCTACGAGAGATACTGCCAACGCAGACTGGTCCCGCCATGGATGCGCTATTGCAGAGCCGTACGCGATGATGCACGAAAGAAACGTCACGCAACTCAGTCCCAACGCTAAAATGGCCGCGATTCTGGTGAAGGCAGCTTCACCGCCAGGGATCGACCTCGGCGCGGATGCGGTCTTCGACCTGTTGGTCGGCGTGGCGTTGGGCGAGGCGTTCGTCGACGCGGCGGGGGTCCATGCGGGCCATCGCGTTGGCGAGGCGGAAGCCGTTGAAGGCCTGCATCGCGACAAAGGCGGTGATCAGCAGCATCCAGAGGTCGCCCATCCCCAGCGCGAGCATCCCGAGCAGCCCCGCCGCGACCAGGCCGATGATGCTCGCCACCTTCAGCGCCGCGGCCCGACCGATCACGAACCACAGCAGCGACATCAATACCTGCCCGCCGTCGAGCGGGTAGACGGGCATCATGTTGAAGACCAGCAGCCCGAAGTTCATCGCCATCACGGCGAACCAGAAGAGCTGGGGCGCGTTCCCGCCGATCGGCATCGCCAGGTCGCCGCGCACGAACAGGTAGACCGCCACCGTGACGGGGATGAGCAGCACGTTGACCAGCGGACCCGCCGCGATCGACCACAGTACCGCGCCCGGGCGGGCCGGGGGGTTGACGAACGCGACCCCGCCCAGGGGCCAGAGCGTGATGTTGCGGGCCTCGCCGCCGACCGACCGGCAGGCCAGCGCGTGGCCGAACTCGTGGAGGATCACGATGACGAACAGCGAGACGAACAGCGCCGACTTCCACACCAGCGCGTCCGGCCCGGTGAAGTAGCCCATGCGCGGGATGATGAGCACGGCCATGACGAACCACGACCAGTGCAGGAACACGTCGATGCCGAACGCGCGGAACAGCTTGAAGGAACCGTTTTGCATGTCGGGGCAGTATAGGGGCGCTCGGCCGACCCGGTGCGGTCGGCCTATGATCTGCACGGACCCGGCGGGCATGACCACCAGGAGACCGTATGCCAACCCAAGAATCCCCTGTCGCGATCATCACCGGGGCCGGCAGCGGCGTCGGCCGGGCGCTGGCGCTGCAACTCGCCAAACTCGGCTACCGCTGCGCCCTGGCCGGTCGCACGGCGGAGACGCTGGACGAGACGGCCCAACTCGTCGCGGAAACAGCCCCCGGTGCCGAGGTCATCACGGTCCCCACGGACCTGGCCGACGCCGACGCCACGAAAGCACTCGTCGAGCGCACGGCAGATAGGTTTGGCCGGGTCGATGCGCTGGCGAACGTCGCGGGCTACGCCCCGCTCCAGCCGATCCCCAAGATCACCGACGACCTCCTCCGGCAGACGCTCGCGGTGAACTTCGAGGCCGTCGTCACGCTGACCCAGGCCTGCTGGCCGCACTTCAAGGCACAAGGCGGGGGCGTCGTCGCCAGCGTCTCCTCCAAGGCCAGCGTCGACCCGTTCACCGGCTTTAACATCTACGGCTCGGCCAAGGCCGCGGTCAACCTGTTCACCAAGGCGGCCGCGGACGAGGGTAAAGCGGCGGGCATCCTGGCCTACTGCATCGCGCCCGGCGCGATCGAGACGGGCATGCTCCGCTCGATGTTCAACGAGAAGATGCTGCCCCGAGACAAGACCCTCGACCCCGCGCAGGTCGCCCAGGCGCTCGCGGACTGCATCACCGGCGAGACAACGATGCAGAGCGGCGAGACGTTCGTGATGGACAGCCCGTAGGCGTTTCGCCCAAAGACAGCGCAGATGTCAAACACGGCCGTGGCGATGGCCTTGCTTTAGCGTAGGTAGGTTGACCCCGTCCCCGGCGGCTACGCCACCTCGTAGGTATCCCCGGCGTTGAAGAGCGCGTCCAGGTCGCCGGCCCCGCGTTTCTCGACCGCCACGCCGAGTTGGGCGTGGAGCTGGTCCTCGTAGGTCGGCCGTTCCTCCCGGTACAGCACACCCATCGGCTCGGGAAAGGCGGGGTGGTGCAGGCCCGCGAGCATCATGGCCATGGTCTTGTTCGTCTCGTCGTGGAAGAGCAGGTCGTCTTCAGACACGCCGCCCTCGCCGAGCGTCACGACCTCGGGCCGGCAGCCGACCAGGCGGATGCCCTTGTCGCTGTCCTTGCCGTAGATCATGGGCTTGCCGTGATTGAGGTAGAGCACGTTGTCTTCGCGGACATCCTTGCCGGTGGCGAAGTCGAACGCGCCGTCGTTGAAGATATTGCAGTTCTGGTAGACCTCGACGAACGACGCCCCGCGGTGCGCGGCGGCACGCTCGAGCACCTCGACCAGGATGCGGTCCTTGTCGGTTGCCCGGGCGACGAAGGAGGCCTCGGCCGCGATCGCCAGCGAAAGCGGGTTGATCGGGAAGTCCAGCGAGCCCATCGGCGAGGACTTGGTCTTCTTGCCCGGCTCGCTGGTCGGCGAGTACTGGCCCTTGGTCAGCCCGTAGATGCGGTTGTTG
This sequence comes from Phycisphaerae bacterium, assembly GCA_030425705.1. Lineage (GTDB taxonomy): Bacteria > Planctomycetota > Phycisphaerae > Phycisphaerales > Phycisphaeraceae > JAHQVV01. The sequence goes on along the minus strand of JAUHZU010000006.1, from coordinate 171,105 downwards.
AAGAGCAGCGCGTTGACGTTGACGTTCCGGCGGAGTAGGTGCATCAGGTGGTTGCCGCCGATCGACAGCCCATCGCCGTCGCCGGTGACCATCCAGACGTCCAGGTCCGGGTTGGCGATCTTGATGCCGGTGACGAAGCCCGGGGCCCGGCCGTGGATCGAATGGAACCCGTAGGTGTCCATGTAGTACGGGAACCGGCTGGAGCATCCGATGCCGGAGACGAACACGGTGTTCTCACGGGTCGCGCCGATCTTGGCACAGACGCGTTGCACGGCCATGAGGATCGCGTAGTCCCCGCAGCCGGGGCACCAGCGCACGTCCTGGTCGGTCGCGAAGTCTTTGGCTTTGAGCGTGGGCAGGGGTGTGTCGGGCATAAGTCGATCACCGGTGTTGGCCGTCGCTGGAAAGCGACAGGGTCTTCTTCATCAATCCTCGTGCAGGTCGATCTCCATGTCGGCCAGCTTGTGGGTCAGGTACGCCTGGCAGTCGGCGACGCCCTGGTTGTAGGCCGCGGGGGCTGTGTGTTGCATCATGAACTCCAGCACCAGCGTCGCCCGTAGCTCGCCGATGTCCGTGTCGAACTCGTCGTGCATGAACGCTGTGATCTCGGCGATCAGCCGCTTGCGGCGGTCGGGTTCGAGGGTGATCGGCATCGCTACACCCCCAGGGCCTGTGCGTTGACGTCCACGCCGCCGGCCTGCGGGTACAGCGCCTCGGCGTCGCCCCAGTCCCCGGACAGCATCAGGTCGATGGCCTGGGCGATCTCCTCGATGAGGAACGGCTTGCCCTGGATCTTGTTGAGCCCGCGGGCGTCGCAGAGGTATCGGCCACGGATGAGCAGGCGGAGCTGGCCGTTGTTGAGTTCGGGGATCAGCACCCGGTCGAAGCGTTTGAGGACGTCGCCGAGGTTCTTCGGCATCGGGTTGAGGTAGCGCAGGTGCGCCGCGCTGACGGACCGGCCCTCGGCGCGGGCCTGGTCGACGGCGGTGCGGATCGAGCCGAAGGGCCCGCCCCAGCCGAGCACGAGCAGGTCCCCACCGTCCGGGTCGCCGTGGACGTCGAGGTCTGGCACGAGGTCCACGACCCGGGCGACCTTCTCCGCGCGGATGCGGGTCATGAGCTGGTGGTTGGCGGGGTCGTAGCTGACGCTGCCGGTGTTGTTCTGCTTCTCGAGCCCGCCCAGCCGGTGCTCCGTGCCGGGGTTGCCCGGGACGGCCCACGGGCGGGTGAGGTTGGCGTCGCGGGTGTAGGGTAGGAAGTGGCTTGCATCACCCGCTCCGTCACGGTCGCGGTTCGCGGTGGTGTGCCTGACTTCGATCGGTTCGAGCTCGCTGGCCTTCGGCACACGCCAGGGCTCCGAGCCGTTGGCAATGTAGCCGTCGGTGAGCAGCAGCACGGGGACCATGCGGGTGAGCGCGATGCGGCAGGCCTCGATCGCCCCCCGGAAACAATCCGCGGGACTCTGCGGGGCGATCACGACCGTCGGGCAGTCGCCGTTACGGCCCAGCAGCGCCTGCCAGAGGTCCGACTGCTCGGTCTTCGTCGGCAGGCCGGTGGACGGCCCGCCGCGCTGGACGTCGATGATGACCAGGGGCAGCTCGGTCATCACGGCCAGGCCGATGGCTTCCCCCTTGAGCGCGAGCCCCGGGCCGGACGTGCCGGTGACCCCGAGCTGCCCGGCGAAGCCGACACCGATCGCCGCGCACACCGCGGCGATCTCGTCCTCGGCCTGGAAGGTGCGGACACCGAAGTGTTTCTGCGGCGCGAGGTAGTGGAGGATGTCGCTGGCCGGCGTGATCGGGTAGGTGCAGTAGTGCAGCTTCTTCTTCGCCAGCTCAGCCGCGGTTACCAGCCCCATCGCCAGGGCCTCGTTGCCCGTGACCTTGCGGTACTTGCCGGGCTGGATCGGGGCGGGCGCGACGCGGTAACGCACGGGGAACAGCTCGGCCGTCTCACCCATGAAGTAGCCGGCCTTGAGCGCGGCGATGTTAGCGTCAGCGACCTCGGGCCGGCCCTTCTTCTCCGCGAACACCTCGGTGAGGTGCCGGATCGTCGTGTCCAGCGGCCGGTCGTACAGCCAGTAGACGAGCCCGAGCGCGTACATGTTCTTGCAGCGGTTCACGTCCTTGGGCGACATGCCGCTGTCTTTGAGCGCTTCCTGGTTGAGCTTGGTGATCGGGACGCGGAGGATCTTATACTTGAGGTTGTAGGCCTCGTCGTCGAGCGGGTTGTACGGCTCCTTGCTGCCGTCGGGCGTGGGGTAGCCGGCCTTCTTGAGGTTGGTCTTGCTGAACTCGGTGTCGTTGACGATGACGGTGCCGCCGGGCTCGACGTCGTCGATGTGGGCCTTGAAGGCGGCGGGGTTCATGGCGACGAGCGCGTTGACCTGGTCGCCGGGCGTGAAGATCTGCTGGGCGGCGAAGTTGATCTGGAAGCCCGACACGCCGGCGACGGTGCCGGCGGGCGCGCGGATCTCGGCGGGGTAGTCCGGCAGGGTGGCGACGTCGTTGCCGAGGATCGCGGACGTATCGGTGAACTGCGTGCCGGCGAGCTGCATACCGTCGCCCGAGTCGCCCGCGAAGCGGACCACCGCGGAGGTCAGGGTGTCGGCGGGTCGTGTCGTTGCGTGGTCGTCGGCAGGCATGGCGGGGTCCGCATCGGGGGGCGTGAGGCCAAACCCCACATGATAGCGGACCCGGTTGGCTCTGTCGGCGGGCAGGGGGCTACCCACCGTTTGGCGTGGGAGCGCGTCACTCAGGTCCGCGGGTCGGGCCGGCTCATGCCCAGCGTTCGGCCAGGGTCCAGCCGACGAAGAACAGCCCGATCCCCAGCACGTTGTGGGCGAGGATGTGGGCGGCGGCGTAGGCGTACTGGTGCTTGCCGATGAGGTTGGACGACAGGAAGGCGTAGGTGGAGAAGGTGGTGAACGCGCCCATGAACCCCGTCAGGATCATGAGGCGGACCGGGTGCTCGGGGGCGTACCGGCTAGACAGCCAGGCCAGCGCGACACCGAAGAGCAGACAGCCCAGCGCATTAGCGGCGAGCGTGCCGTAGAAGTTGTGGCTGATGCGGCGGTCGATCAGCTCGCTCAGCCCGTAGCGGGCGAGGGTGCCCGCCGCCCCGGCGATCGCGATGCTCAGCAGTGTCTTCCACATCGTGCCGTACCTTCCGTGTGCCTGACGACCGACACGAGTGTATCGGCATCTCCCGCACGGCTTCGGGACCGCGCGACACCGCTATAATCGCCGCCCCTCTCCCGAGTGAGCCCCGTGACCACGCCGCCCGCCCCACCCCCGCACCCCGACGACCAGCTCCCCGCGCCGCTCCGCTGGGCGACCCGGCTGTTCAGCTCGCCCCGGCTGGTTGTCGCGCTCGCCCTGGTCTGCGGGCTGTACCTCGTCGCGGCCTACCTCCCCGTGGGCGGGCGCTACCTCTGGCAGTCGCAGCTCATCGATGCGCCACAGTCGGCGGTGCTCGGCTGGACCGGGTTTCATGTGGTCTGGCTGCTGCTGGCGTGCTCGATCGTGTGGACCGCCATCCGCCGTCTGCCCTGGCGGCCGCGCAACGCCGGCTGGTTCCTTGCTGCACTCGGCACCGCCGCGGCGATGGCCGGACAGTCCACCGGCTGGCGTTTCTCCACGCATGGCCTGCTCGCGGTGCAGTCCATCGCCGACGACGCCACCGCGCTGCAAACCCGGTACCTCGACCCGACCCAGCGCGTGCTTACCGTGCAGATCGGCACCTCCCCACCCCAGGCCGTGTACCTAGACGGACTGCCGCTCTGGCACGACGCGAGTCCGGACGCGATCGCGATGCCGCTGCACCAGCACCCGGGGCTGCGTAGCCAGCTCGACTACCGCGCGCAGGTCCATGTCGTCGGCTACGTCGCGGACGGGACGCTGACTCGGGAATCCGACGCGGAAGGCCGCCCGACAGTCACGCCCGGCGGTGAACGCCATTGGCCGCTGCCCGACTGCCCGCCACGGGCCTTGATCGGCCTGCGCTTTACCGCCAACGGCAGCGAAGGGCCCGAGGGCGAAACGGTCGTCTGGCTCCCCTTTGACCTCGCCGCGGGCCAGCGCGTCATGCCGCCAGAGGCCTACGACATCCCCGGGCTCGGGCAGATCCACCTCGCCTTCACGCTCGCCGGCCGCGACCTGGGCTTCGCCATCGCCGCCGAGCCTGCGGGGCCGGGGCAAGTCACGCTCAACCTCGTCGATACCGACCCCACGACCCGGCGGATCATCCCCGCGCTCACGCGTCCGCTGGATAGCGGGGCCTCCACCCGGTACGAGCCGGCCAACCCCGTCCCCGGGCTCAGCCGCGTCACGCTCACCGCCGGGCCAAGCGAGCGCGACGCCGCCCCGCGGTGGGTCGAGGTCACCGGCCAACCAACCCGTGGGTTTACGCTGATGTCTCTGCTGGTGGCCGGGACCGGACTGTTGCTCGGCGGCGCGGTACGCCTACTCAGCGCGAGGCGAAAGCCCGGTGGCTAGTCACACCTCAGACCCGTTGTTGCCTGTGCCGGACGGCCCGCGGCCCCGCCGCGGCCGGGCGTTCTACACGCGTGACACCACGACGGTCGCCCAGGCCCTGCTCGGCCAACTGCTCGTCCGCACCCTCGACGACGGCACCCGCCTGTCCGGGCTCATCGTCGAGACCGAGGCCTACCTCGGGCCCGACGACCGCGCGGCCCACACCTTCGGCGGCCGACACACCCCACGCAATGACGCGATGTGGCGCATCGGCGGGACCTGCTACGTCTACTTCACCTACGGCCTGCACCACTGCATGAACATCGTGACCCGCGATGCTCAGACGCCGCAGGCCGCGCTTATCCGCGCCCTGCAGCCGGTCGAAGGGATCGAATACATGCACCGCCACCGGTTCCCCGATGCCGGCAAGCCGCGGCGCGAGACCGACCTCTGCTCCGGCCCCGCCAAGCTGTGCCAGGCCCTCGCCATCAACCGGGCCCTCAACGGTGCTGACCTCTGCGGCAACGGACCGCTCCACGTCGAACGAACACGGGCAAGACGCCTGCCGAGCCCGCGCATCGTCGTCGGCCCACGCGTCGGCATCGGCTACGCCCGCGAATGGGTCGACCGCCCGCTGCGCTTCTCCGTCGCCGGCAACCCGCATGTGAGCCGCTAGCCAGGCAGCCACGATCCCGCGACCTCACCCCAAACCGCAATGCGTCGTGCAGTGGGAATCCCACGATGAAACCGCTGGATTCCGCTCTGCATCCACCCCGTCCATACGGCAACGGAAAACCTCAAACCGCCCCGCCGCTCCTAGCACCCCGCTGCCGGGCCGAGTAAACTGGCGGGTTCTGGACCGACCGACCCACGCCCCCATTGACACGCCCCGCCGGGCAGACCACACCATGGACGCCACCCCCGCCCCCCTCGACAACGAAACGCCCGAATCCCCCACCACGCCTGAGGCCGAGGCCACCCCGCCGACCCCCGAGCCGGCCCCGGCCCAGGACCTCGACGCGGAGTTGGAGGCGGCCCTCGGCGGCGACAGCATGGAAGCCCTGATGGACCAGCAGGCCCAGCAGGACAAGGAACTCGAGCAGGCCCCCTCGGCCGACGCGGCGAACAACGAGGACTCGGTCCACACCGAGGTCCGGCGTGGCCGCATCACCGCGGTGCGCGGCGAAGACGTCTTCGTCGATGTGCAGGGCCAGACCGGCCGTCTCCAGGGCGTCGTCCCGCTGGCCCAGTTCGACCGTGCCCCCCGCCTGGGTTCGATCATGGACTTCGTGGTCGACAAGGTCGATGAGGGGCAGGGGCTCATGTTCCTCTCCCGCGAGGGCGCCATCTCCCGCACCAACTGGGACAACCTCAGCCGCGGCAACGTCGTCGAGGCCCGCGTCACCGGCAAGAACAAGGGCGGGCTCGAGCTCGAACTCGTCGGCAACATCCGCGCGTTCATGCCCCTCAGCCAGGTCGATATCCACCACCTCGACGACGACGCCATCGAGGCCTTCGTCGGCCAGAAGATCCCCGCCCAGGTCACCGAGATCGACCGTAAGCACAAGAAGGTGATGCTCAGCCGACGCGCCTACGTAGAGCAGCAACGCAAGACCGACAAGATCAAGCTCATGGCCACCCTCGAGGTCGGCCAGGTTATCGACGGCACCGTATCCAAGCTCATGCCCTTCGGCGCATTCGTCGACATCGGCGGGGTCGACGGCCTCGTCCATGTCTCAGACATGAGCTACAGCCACGTCAAAAACCCCGGCGACGTCGTCAAGCAAGGCGACAAGGTGCAGGTCAAGGTCCTCAAGATCGAGAGCGACAAGGACCGCATCGCCCTTGGCATGAAGCAGGTCCAGCCCGACCCGTGGGACGCCGTCAGCGCGGTCGTCAGTATCGGCGAAGAGGTCGCCGGCCGGGTCGTCCGCACCGCGAACTTCGGCGCGTTCATCCAACTCGAGCAGGGGGTCGAGGCGCTGCTGCCTATCAGCGAGATCAGTTGGAAGCGTATCCACCGCTGCGAGGACGCGATCAGCGTCGGCCAGTCGCTGCGGCTGAAGGTGCTCACCCTCGAGCCCGCGAAGCAGCGCATGTCGTTGAGTCTCAAGCAGGTCAGCGGCGACCCCTGGGGCGACGCGACCGGCAAGTACGCCCCGGACACGATGGTCACGGGCAAGGTCGTCAGCGTGCAGGACTTCGGCGCGTTCGTCGAGCTGGAGGAAGGCGTCGAGGGGCTGGTCCACATCTCCGAGTTGGCCGACCAGCGCGTGAACCAGGTGACCGACATCGTGAAGGTCGGCGACGAGAAGCAGTTCCGCATCAAGAGCATCGACCCGGACAACCGCAAGATCGCGCTGTCGCTCCGCAAGGACAGCGGCCCCAAGGGTGGCGGTGGTCAGGGCGGCGGACGACGCGGCCGAGGCGACGAGGAGATGATCCACATCCAGCCCGCCAAGAAGAAGGTCGACCAGAGCAAGCTCAAGGGCGGCATGGACCTGGGCGGCATCGGTCTGGGCGGGCTGTCGATGGACAGCTTGAAGCAAAAATGAGATGCAATGTATCGACCTGATTCTTATGACAAACAGGTTGAAGCGTTCCTCAAAGGAATGCAGAGCTTAGAGTACGGGGTCAGTGCGGTTCAAATCGCTTTATGCATTGCGGCGGCCATATTCCTTTGGAATGGCAGCAAAGGTTTCAGACGCCAAGACAACACAGTCAACTGGGAAGACCCTGACGATAGAAACACCGCGATCAGCGCTCAACTCGGCTTTCTCTATCTTACTATCGGAGTAATGATTCTGGTTTTTGCCATCATCATTCTCCCTCAGTTTGTGCCTGATATCTCATTCTTGGATAACCCCAACAGGTAACAAGTCCACTGCAAACCCAAACATGCCACATCGCGATCATCGGCGGCGGCGCGGCGGGGATGATGGCGGCGATCTTCGCGAAACGCGCCGCGCAGGCCGAGGGCCGTGACCCACGCGTCTCCGTCTTCGACGGCGCAAAGAAACTGGGCGCGAAGATCCTCATCGCCGGCGGCGGGCGGTGCAACGTCACCCACGACGTCGTCAGCCCCGCCGACTACTTCGGCGGGGCCTCTCGCAACACCGTCAAGAAGGTGCTCAAGTCGTTCAGCGTCAAGGAGACGACGGCCTTCTTCGCGGAGCTGGGCGTCGAACTCAAGCGTGAAGACACCGGCAAGCTCTTCCCCATCACGGACAAGGCCCGCACCGTGCTCGATGCGCTGCACCGCGCGATGAGTAACGCCGGCGTCGAGGTCCTCACCGACCACCGGGTGACCAACCTCCAGGTCCGCGAGGCCGGCGACGGGCCCCGCTTCATGATCCAGACATCGCGCGGCCCGTTCACCGCCGACCGCGTCGTCTTCGCTACCGGCGGGAAAGCGCTGCCCGCGACCGGCAGCGACGGCGGCGGGTACGCCCTGCTCCAACGCATCGGCCACAGCGTCACCGAGACCTGGCCCGCGCTCGTCCCACTGGTCCTGCAGGACGGTCACTTCCTCACCGAGCTCTCGGGCATCGCGGTCGACGCGGCGCTGACCCTGTCGGGCAAGACCGGCAAGGCGCTGTACCGGCAGGACGGCGCGCTGCTGTTCACGCACTTCGGGCTGTCAGGGCCCGCGGCGATGGACATGAGCCGGCACCTGCGCGACTACGCCGACCAGGCCCCGCGGAAACTCACGGCGTCGTTCTGCCCGGACCTGACGTTCGAGCAGCTCGAGCGGGTCTGGCTGGACGCGGCGGAGCAGCACCCGACCCGCGCGGTCGGCACGCACCTGCGCGGCCGGCTCCCCGAGCGGTTCGCGCAGACGGTGCTGTCCCGGTACCTGGGCGTCGAGCCGGAGCTGCCGCTGTCCCGCCTCAGCCGGGAAGACCGCCGCGCGCTGTGCCACGCGTTGACGGCGATGCCCCTGCCGGTCGTCGGCGACCGGGGGTACAAGTTCGCCGAGGTCACGGCTGGGGGCGTGCCGATGGACGAGGTCACCACCGCGACGATGGCGAGCAAGCAGTGCGAGGGGCTGTACCTGTGCGGCGAGGTGCTGGACGTCGACGGCCGGATCGGCGGATACAACTTCCAGTGGGCGTGGTGCACCGGCCGGCTCGCGGGCCGCGCGGCGGCCATGTAGGGTGGGTGGAGGCCGTCCGCGGCCGATACCCACCGTGCGTTCCTTCACGCCCGTTTCATCCCGGTGGGTATCGCTCGCGGACTCGCTCCACCCACCCTACGGCGGGGCAGGCCATCCGCTACCATCCCGTCTGTGGTCGACCGCAAGCACATCCCGAACCTGCTGACCGTGCTGCGGCTGGTGCTCGCGGCGGTGTTCTTTGTTGTGCTCGCGTTCTACCGGTACGACACCGGCGTCGTGTGGCTGCTGGTCCCCGCGATCGTGCTGTTCATCGCAGCGGCGGTGACCGACGCGCTGGACGGGTACTACGCCCGCCGGTGGCAGGTCGAATCCAAGTTCGGCCGGATCATGGACCCGTTCTGCGACAAGGTGCTGGTGCTGGGGGCGCTGGTGTTTCTGGCGGGGCCGGGATTCACGTGGTTTGAGACCTATGTGCTTCCATCGCGTGGTCATCGTGTGTCTTACACAGAACACATGTCCGGCGTCTACCCCTGGATGGTCGTCGTCATGCTCGCACGCGAGCTGCTGGTCACCGGCATCCGTGGCGAGCTTGAAGGCAGCGGCCACAAATTCGGCGCGAACGTCTGGGGCAAGCTGAAGATGATCCTGCAGTCGGTTGTCGTCCCGGCCGTGCTGCTGATCGTTTTCGTCCGCGAGAGCTGGCCAGACGCCAACCTCGAATGGCTGCGTTGGACGCGCGACATCCTCGTCTACGCCACCGTCATCGTCACCATCCTCAGCGGGCTGCCATACATCACCGGTGCGCTGCGCATCGCCCGGCAGGACCGTGGCCCGGCCGAGGGCTGAAACGCCTATCGCCCCTGGAGCGTCCTTCCTCCCCGGCGCGTGCACTGCAGATGCACGAACGGCCGGGGGGCCCGCCACACCGTGTCAGGCGGGCTGAGGACCGTGTGTGGGCCTGATAACCAAGCCGAACACGCAGGAAGTGTGCTGTTTCGCCGCACTTCGCGCGGCCGGCTTATCCCTCAAGCCCTCATAGCCGATGGCCCAGTAGCGGCGGCCTGCACCCGGGCCGCGACTGGCGCGGGCCCGGCCCATTCGCCGATGGGAGCAGCAGCACATGGACAACCACCAGATCGGGCAGATCATGATTGAGCAGAACGTGCTGACGCAGGAACAGGTCGACCGCTTGCTCACCGATCAATTGGAAGCCGGCACCCCGTTTGGCGAGCTCGCCGCGAAGATGTACGGCATCGACGAGCACAAAGTACACCAGGCCCTGGCCGACCAGATCGCCTACCGTGCCCCGCAGGTGAAGCTCTGCCAGGAGACCTTCGAGCCCGAGGTGCTGGGGGTGATCTCCGCCCGGGAGGCGTGGGACACGCTGGTCCTGCCGATCCGCGTCGAGGACGGCGAGCTGCTGTGTGCCACCACCGTCGAGACGTTGCCCGCCGCGATCGAACTGTTGTCGGAGAAGCTCGATCAGCCCTACCGCTTCGCGCTGGCGGAGATGCGGCCGATCGAGGAGTTCATCGCGAACATGTACGCCTACGAGGGCGTAGACGTCGCGGACGACAGCGAGGCGGCCTGACCTACACACGAAACCTACGCCAGTCGTCTGGTCGCCACGGTGCCGTCCTTGGTGGTCTTGACGTCGTAGCCCGCGGCCTCGAGCTCGGCGCGGATCGCGTCGGAGGTGGCGAAGTCCTTCGCCGCGCGGGCGGCGTCAAGCGCAGCGACGCGTTCGCTGATCCGTCCGTGATCGCCCTGCCCGCCTTCTTGTGACGGCTCCAGCACGCCGAGCACCGCATCGAACCTGGCCAGCACGCCGCGTGTGACGGCGGGGTCGTCGTCCGGGTCAATCAGGTAGCCGAACACCTCGCCCAATGCTCCGGCGGTGTTAAGGTCGTCGGCCAGTGCATCGACAAACCGCGCGACCGCGGGGTGGTCCAGTCCCACCGCCGCCGCCTCGTTCGTGCCGAGCGACCCTGCGAACGCGCGCAGCTTCCGCACCGCGCTGGCGGAGTCTTCGAGCCCCTTGCGGGTAAAGTTGAGGTTGCTGCGGTACTGGGCCTTGATGAGTTCGAGGCGCAGCACGGCCGGGTCGACCGTGTTGCCGGTGACCTTGCCTCCGATGACGTCGCGGACGGTGTAGAAGTTGCCCTTGCTCTTGGACATCTTCTCGCCCTCGACCATGAGGTGGCGGGCGTGCATCCAGACGTTGGCGAAGCTGTCGGTGCCGTGAGCGCAGCGGGACTGGGCGATCTCGCACTCGTGGTGGGGGAAGATGTTGTCCTCGCCGCCGGTGTGGATGTCGATGACGTCCCGGCCGAGCAGTTCGCGGGCCATCACCGAGCACTCCAGGTGCCAGCCGGGGTAGCCCGCGCCCCACGGGCTGTCCCACTTCATGAGGTGCGAGCCGTCGGGCTTCCAGAGCAGGAAGTCGCCGGGGTGCCGCTTGACGGACTGGTGTGCGTCGTTGACGCGACCGCCCGCGCCGCCGCGCAGCTTGTCCAGCGTGTTGCCCGACAGCTTGCCGTAGCCGGGGAACGACGCGACGCTGAAGTAGACCACGCCATCCTCGGCGACGTAGGCGTGGCCCTTGTCGATGAGCGTCTGCGTCATCGCCTGCATGCCGGGCACGTAGTCCGTCGCGCGGGGCATCCGTGCCGGGTACTCCTCGGCCACCTTGACGCCCAGCAGCTTCGCGTCGGCGATGAACGCGTCGATGTAGAACTGGGCGATCTGGTACGGGTCGTTGGGGTCCAGGTCCACCCCGTCGGGCAGCTTGCCGGACTTCTTGTCCTGCGCCAGACGTTCCCCGGCGGCCTCCATCTTGTCCTGACCGCCGCCGTCGGCGACGTCGTCCTCGGTCATGTGCCCGACGTCGGTGAGGTTCATCACCTGCAGGACGTCGTAGCCGACGAGTTCGAGGAAGCGGCGCAGGACGTCCGCGAAGAGGAAGGCCTTGAAGTTGCCGATGTGGGCGTAGTCGTAGACGGTCGGCCCGCAGTTGTACATGTAGACCCGGGGCGGATCGACGGGGGCGAACGGCTCGAGCCGCTTGGTCAGTGCGTTGTAAAAACGGATTTCCGGGGGCTGCATGGGCGGTAGTTTACGCGCCACCGCGGGCGGTCGCTGGCCGTGAACTCCCGGAAGCTGTCAGCCCTTGCCGACCGCCGGCTCGGTCTCGTCGATGGGGTCGAGCCGGACCGCGAGCACCTTCGTCCGCTCCGCATCGGTCACGGTCACGCGGTAGCCGCCGTAGTCGAACGTCTCGCCGCGCTCGGGGATATGCCCCAGCTCGGAGAAGACGAACCCGCCGACCGTGTCGTAGTCGCGGTCCTCGGGGAAGCTCAGCCCGAGGTGGTCTTCGAGGTCGTCGATCTCGACCCGGCCGTCCGCCTCGACGCCACCGGACGCCTCGTCGCGGATGCCCGGCTCCTCTTCCTCGTGGTCGTACTCGTCCTGGATCTCGCCGACGATCTCTTCGAGGATGTCCTCGATCGTGACCAGCCCGGCCGTGCCGCCGTACTCGTCGAGCACGATGGCCATGTGGACCTTGCGCTGCTTGAACTCGGCCAGCAGCTCGCGCACGGGCTTGGACTCGGGGACGAGGAAGGGCTCGCGGATGATCTGCCGGAGGTGGAAGTCTTCGCCCGTCCCGACAAAGCGGATCAGGTCGCGGACGTACAGCACGCCGATGATGTGGTCCATCGACTCTTCGTAGACCGGGATGCGCGAGTGGCCGAACTCGAGGATCGCCCGCTTGACCTCCATCAGGTCCGCCTCGACCTCCAGGCCCTGCACATCGGTCCGCGGCGTCATGACCTCCTCGGCGACCGTGTCCTTCAGGTCGAACACCGCCTCGAGCATCTCCTTCTGCGACTCGTCGATCTCCGCGGCGTCCTCGTGGTCCTCGATCGTCGAGAGCACCTCGTCGGACAGGTCGTTGTCATCATCGCTGTCCAGGTCGGCCCCGGAGATGCGTCGGACGATGGGGTCCAGCAGGTGCAGGAGCACCACCAGCGGCGCGAACACGACCAGCATGCCCTGCAGGATCGGGGCCGACCACGCGAGCAGGCGCTCCCGGCGGTAGCGGGCCCAGCTCACCGGGATCGCCACCAGGAACACGCTGAGCAGCACCGCGGCGATCAGCCCGGCGATCACGAACTGCAGGAACAGCGCGTCGGTCCAGCCCGAGGTCTCGACGATGTAAAGCGTCGCCATCGCGATCGTGGCGGCCAGGCAGACACGGAGCACCCCGGTGATCAACTGGAGCCGGTCGAGCTTCTCGCCGATCCCCTCGGCCCGACGGAGCTTGCCCCGGGGTTCGAGCAGGTCGGCCAGCCGCTTGCGCGAGTAGGTCTTCAGCGCGGTATGGCACGCCGCGAAGTAGCAGCCGAGGATGCAGGCGATCAGGATGATCCAGGTAGCCGGGCTCAATGCGGTCGGGCCTCGTGTTGGGGGCTGGTGTCCTGCGGGTCGGCGTACACCGAGCCGATGCCGATGTGGGTGAGCAGTTCGTCTTCCCGGCGGTGCATGCGTTCGGAGGACGCGTCGTCTCGGTCGTCCTCGCCCAGCAGGTGCAGCAGGCCATGCACCGCATACAGCAGCGCCTCGTGCCGCAGCGGGTGGCCGCGCTGCTCCGCCTGCCGATGGGCCTCGTCGATGCAGACCACGATGTCGCCCTCGACCGACCCGCCGGGGGCATCGGGCTCTGAGAGGTCGAAGGTGAGCACGTCGGTCGTGCCCGGCACGTTTTTCCAGGCCTGGTGCAGCTCTGCCATCTCGTCATCGCCAACCACGACGAGCCCGAGCCGGCCACGCGATACCCCGGCGGCATCGGCGGCGCGGCGCAGCATCACATCCAGCCAGCCCGCAAGCGGGGGCTGGGCGTCGTCGGTGTTGAACGCGAGATCAATAACCAGGGCGCAGTCGCTGGACTGACCGCCCGGGATAGACGGGGGCTCGTCGGGGTCGCTGGGGTCGTGCTCGGGGGGCGTGTCGTGGTTCAAGGGCGGGTCGGCGCGGATCAGCCGTGGGGCAGCTTGCAGTCCATCGTCTTGGTAAGGGTGACGCGGTTGCCCGAGTCGTTGTACTCGACGTGGGTCATGTAGGCCTGCATGAGCATGACCCCCCGGCCGTTGGGCCGGCTGAGGTTCTCATCGGCCGTCGGGTCGGGCAGGGCCTCGGGGACGAAGCCCGGCCCTTGGTCTTCGATCGAGATCACGACGCGCTGTGGGGTGGCGTCGAGGTCGATCATCACTTGTTTGGAGCCGTCCCCGGCGTTGCCGTGCTTCACCGCGTTGGCGAGGGCCTCGTCGAGGGCGAGGCGGACAGCAAAGACGGCCTCCCGCCGGAACCCCGCGGCTTCGACGGCCGAGACGATCTGCTTGAGCACGTCGACCGCGTCGGTCAGCGTGCTGGGGATGACCCACGAGTTCTTGGTCGATTCGCCCATCAATCACGCCGGGGTCGGCACATCGGGCCGGCTCGGCGGCTTACTGGAAGCTCGCAAGTGCGGCTTGGTTGTCGTCGTGGATGTGGAACAGCTTGTTGAGCTTGGTAATCACAAAGACCTCCTTGATCTGAGGGTCGATGTGCGACAGCCGGAGCTGCCCGCCCTTGGCCTTGATCTTGTTGTTGATCGTGATCAGCGTGCCCAGCGCGGCGGAAGACAGGTGCTCGACGTTCTCGAAGTTCAGCAGCAGCTTCGGGTTAGATGACGCCTCGATCAGGTCGCTGATCTGGTCGCCGATCTGCTGGATGCTGGCCTCTTCGAGGATGTTGCGGTCCAAGAACCCAACGCGTGTCACTTCGCCGTCGTTCTCGACAACCAAGCGCGACTCCGGATTAGACATCAGCCGGTCTCCCAAGGGGTTATACGAGCCAGACCGTATCCGCGAGCCGGGGGGGTGTCAAGCGATTGCACCTCCTTCAATCAGCCCTCATGCCTGCTCGCCTAGCCCCCGCCCGCGTGGGCTGATAGACTGCCAAGGGACTGCGAACATGGAGGTCCGCAATGAACGCTTCGTACAAGATCGCTCTGGTCGTCGCCGTGGGGCTGCTGATCGTCGTCGTCGGCTACTACGCCGCACGGGGCGGAGGCAAGGGCATCACCGGCACAAGTGAGCCCGCCCTGGACGGCGCGGCCGTCGCCTTGGATGACGCCCCGGCCGACGACACCCCCAGCCGCCGAAACACGCCCGACACCCGCACCCCGCGGACGACGGGAGACACCCCCCCCGCCGTGCGGAACGACCGGCCCGAGCCGCCGATCCGGCTGGACCTGGAAACCGTCACCCCCCGGCAGCCCCGCACCGTCGAGCTCGGCCCCGCGCCCGGCGAACCGCTGGACCCGGTCGCGGGCGGCACCGGCGGCAGCGACACCACCGACCCACCGACCGAAACACCGGCCGAGGCCGACCCGCCCGCCGCCCAACCCGGCGCCGAGCCCGGGGTTCGCGACAACGAGCCGACCCAGCCGGCCCAGCCCGTCGAGACGCCCGAGACCCGCCCCGGGACGCGGACCACCCCGCCGCCTGCCCGCCAGCCGGGCGATGTCCCCGAAACCTACACCGTCAAGCCCGGCGACATGCTCGTCACCATCGCCGAGCGGCTCTACGGCACGCAGACCGCCTGGGAAGCCATCGCGCAGGCCAACCCGTCGGTCGACCCGACCCGCCTCCAGGTCGGCGAGGTCCTCCGCCTGCCGCCCCGCAGTTCGGTCAACCGCCCACGCCAGGAGCAGCCCGCCCCGCCCCCCGGCGAACGCGAACGCTACGTCGTCCAGCCCGGCGACAACCTCTCCCGCATCGCCGAGCGGTTCTACGGCAGCGCCGAGCACTGGGAGATCATCTACAACCACAACCGCGAGGCCATCGGCGCCGACCCCGGCCGGCTCCGCGCGGGCATGACGCTGGACATCCCCCCCGCCCTCCCTGAGCGGGACTGAGCCCGCCCGCGTGACCTCTCCCCCGCTCCAACCCTCCGCGGCTGACCCGCAGACGCAGACGCAACCCCTCGCCACCGCGCCGGCCGTTCGGGTCGATGTCGCGGTCTTCGGCGGCGGTGTCGCGGGGATGTGGCTCATGGACGCACTCGTCCGCGCCGGCTACGACGCCGTCCTTGTCGAGAAGCACGCCCTGGGCGAGGGGCAGACCGTCTGCGCCCAGGGCATCATCCACTCCGGGCTCAAATACACCCTCAAGGGCGGGATGACCGGCTCGGCCCAGGCCATCCGCGAGATGCCCGCGCTGTGGCGACGCTGCCTGGCGGGCGAAGACCGGCCCGACCTGCGGGGCACACGCATCCGCAGCGAGAGCTGCCTGCTCTGGCGCACGCAATCCTTGTCTTCGAAACTCGGCATGGTCGGCGCACGGGCCGGGCTCAAGGTCAGGCCCGTCCGGCTCACCGGCGATGACGTGCCCGAGGTGTTGCGGGCCTGCCCCGGCGGTGTCTTCCGCCTCGACGAGCAGGTGATCGCGCCCGAGTCGCTGTTAGAAGTCCTGCTGGAGCGCCACCGCGGGCGCATCATCCAGGCCGACGTCGACCGCTTCGAGGTGACGGACGATCATGTCGCCGCCTTTGAGCTGCACGGCCGGCGCGTCGAGCCGACCCACCTCGTCCTCACCGCCGGCGCGGGCAACGCGGAGCTGCGTCGGCTGATCGGCATGCCCAACGAGACCATGCAGCGCCGCCCGCTGCACATGGTCATGATGCGCTCGCCATCGCTGCCGATGCTGCAGGGACACTGCGTCGACGGCGCGAAGACCCGGGCGACTATTACCAGCGACCGCGACGCGGCCGGGCGGGTCGTCTGGCAGGTCGGCGGGCAGGTCTCCGAGGACGGCGTGGCGATGGAACGCGACGAGCTCCTCGCGTTTGCCCGGCACGAGGTCGCCGCGGTCCTGCCGGGGCTCGACCTGTCGGGCGTAGAGTGGGCGAGCTACCGCGTCGACCGGGCTGAGCGGCAGATGCCCGGCAACAAGCGCCCCGAAGACCACGCGGTGCTGCAAGAACGCAACGTGCTCACCTGCTGGCCGACCAAGCTCGCGCTTGCGCCGGTCCTCGCGGCGGATATCATCGGCAAGCTGCCGCCGCCCGCAAGAGAAGGAAGTGGCACAGGCATCCTGTCTGTGAATACAGCCGAACCCCTCGCGGCGATGCCCCGCCCCGCCGTCGCACCACCGCCCTGGGAAACCGCCGACGCATGGACCCGCGACCCCTAGCCCGCACCGGCCTCGCCGTCACGCCCATCGGGTTCGGCGCGTTCAAGATCGGGCGCGACGCGGGGACCAAGTACCCCGGCACCTATCGCATCCCCGACGAAGACGCCGCCGTCCGCATCGTGCACCAGATGCTCGACCTGGGCATCAACTACCTCGACACCGCCCCCGCCTACGGGCTGAGCGAAGAACGCCTGGGCAAGGCGCTCCGCCGCAAGCCGTCGGACCACGTCGTCGTCTCGACCAAGGTCGGTGAAACCTTCGGCGTCGTGGACGACCAGCCACGGTCCGAGTATCGCTACGACGCCGCGTCGATCCGCGCCAGCATCGACCGCAGCCGGCAGCTTCTCGGCCGGGACACGCTCGACCTCGTGTTCATCCATTCCAACGGCGACGACCTGCACATCCTGAGCCAGACCGATGCGGCCGAGACCCTCTGCGACCTGCGCGACCGGGGCGTGATCCGTGCGATCGGGCTGTCCGGCAAGACGGCCGAGGGCTTTGCGCAGTCGTTCGACTGGGCCGACGTCGCGATGATCGAGTTCAGCCCCGCCGCACCGGAACTGGCGGAAACCATAACATTTGCGAGCGAGCGCGGCGTC
Source organism: Phycisphaerae bacterium (assembly GCA_030425705.1). Lineage (GTDB taxonomy): Bacteria > Planctomycetota > Phycisphaerae > Phycisphaerales > Phycisphaeraceae > JAHQVV01. The sequence goes on along the minus strand of JAUHZU010000006.1, from coordinate 153,680 downwards.
GGTGTCGTCGTCAAGAAAGCCCTTGGGTCGGGGCGTCTCCCGGCCGACGAAGCGCTGCGTTTTGTCTTCGACCAGCCGGGCGTCCACAGCGCGGTCATCGGCACCCTGAACCCGGAACACATGCGCGCCAACATCACGGCGGTCGCAGGTGGCTGACGACACGCCCGTGACCGAGCCCCACTTGGAAGTCGACACAGACCTTCCCTGCTTCCAGTGCGGGTACAACCTGCGTGCGCTCCGAGTCGCTGCGAGCTGCCCGGAGTGCGGTAGTGCCGTGAAACACAGTATCGCCTCGTACCGCGTGGAGCGCTGGCCCTTCACGGCGGTCGAGCCGTGCCGGCTGCTCGCGTTCGGCTTGATCTCTATGCTCGCGATCGGGTTGGGCCTGATCCCCTGGACCATCGGCCTGGTGATGTTGATCCGGCGGATGCCGACCGGCATGCACTGGGCCGTCATTAGGCACGCGACATGGCTCTCCCTGCTTAGCGTCTTCGCGTGTATGGCCGCGGCTTTTATTGCCCCATCGTATGCCTGGTCTTCATTCCGCTTCGTCACACTCCTCACCTGCTTTGCAGCATCGTTGACGATCCATTACGTCTGCGTGTTTGTGATTGCGATCAGGATCACCTATCGCGCGAAGATATATCTTGCGATGGGTTTTGCAGCCGCCTGCCTGCTGACTCAACTCGCGGTGGTGTGCACCGCCGCGGTCGTTGAGCAATCGATGGAAGATACGGTGATCGCCCTGATCGTCAGCGGGGTGTTATGGACGATCCCCGGCTCCTTCTATTGGGCATACGTCGCGAATGTACTTGATGAACAGAAGCAGGCATTGCTCCGGGTTGCGATGGATCTCGCGTCTACTCCTCCGCCAACACGGACCCTGTAAGGCCATCACAAAAAATGCATACGCCGCGCTGGCCCGCTGGCGCACGCGGGGTAGAATGGCCGATAGATTCACCGGCCGCGTGACGGCACGCGGCGCCCCCGGCCAGACTCCGGCCGGTTCGACTACGCGGTTTCGAGAGGCCGGATACTCGGCAAAGTGCTCTCGAACCTGTCGAGCCCCAAGGGAGCGGGACTGGGCACGACGGTCAAGCCCCCGCCTGCATCTTCGGATGTCGGCGAAGGGGAAGGCCCGGCTGACCCGGCGATGCACCCACCTGATCTTGGGGTTCGGGACACGCCGACGGCCTCCCGAAACCGCGCACTCGAACGCCCCGCCTCCGCGACGCCTCGCGAACCTCCGGGATTTCTCCGGCACCATCCGCTGCGCATTTCCACGGCTATGATGGCGGCATGGACACCCGCCCCATGGACCAACCCATCGACGCCGCACCGCCCGCCGACCTCGACGCCGTGGTCGAGGCGCTGATGGTTTCTTACCCCAAGGACGGGCGGACCCAGCACATCGACGCGACCTTCCTCCCCAGCCGGGCCCGCGCGGTCGAGTGCATCGAGCTGATCCGGCGGATCGTCTTCCCCGGGTTCTTTGACGACCACCGCCTGACCTCCGCCCGCCTGCACGCACACGTCAGCGAGCTGGTCCGGCAGCTCGACGCGCTGCTCTACGACCAGGTCCGTCAGTCCCTGCGGTACCGGGAGAACGCCCAGCAGTCCGGCCGGGGCGACGACTGCGATGACTGCGACACGCAGGCCCGTGTCGCGACCAACGCGTTTATGCAGGGGCTCCCCGCGCTCCGCCGGGCCCTCGCGCTGGATGTCCAGGCCGCGTTCGACGGCGACCCGGCCGCGAAGCACACCGACGAGGCGGTCTTCTGCTACCCCGGGGTCGATGCGGTGTTTATCCACCGCGTCGCGAACACGCTGTTCCGCTTGGACGTGCCGATGCTGCCACGCATCATGAGCGAGTACGCCCACAACGAGACCGGCGTCGACATCCACCCCGGCGCGACCATCGGTGAGTCGTTCTTCATCGATCACGCTACCGGTGTCGTGATCGGCGAGACCACCGAGATCGGCAAGCGCGTCAAGGTCTACCAGGGCGTCACCCTCGGCGCGCTGTCCACCAAGGGCGGGCAGGACCTCCGTCACAAGAAGCGCCACCCGACCATCGAGGACGACGTGACCATCTATGCCGGGGCCACGATCCTCGGCGGCGACACCGTGATCGGGGCGCGGTCGACGATCGCTGGCTCTGTGTTCCTGACCCGGAGCGTCCCGCCGGACCACGTCGTGCTGTCCACCCAGCCCGAGCCGCAGCTCAAGGCCCGGGGCGGCGACGGCTCGGGGAACTGGTCCATCTGAACGTCCAGCCGCGGGCGGCGCATGCAGCCCCGCCGCGGTCGGGCGCCTACGATACGAGTGGATCGCCCGGCTTCTGCGCCACCACGCCAATCGGCCGCTATGCCACTGACGCTCACCATCGATTTCAACAAGCCGATCGCGCTGTTCCCGCTGCCGGGCTGCGTGCTGCTGCCGCTCAGCGCGATGCCGCTGCACATCTTCGAGCCGCGCTACCGGGCGATGACCTGCGACGCGCTGGACAGCACTGGCCTCATCGCGATGGCGACGATCGACAGCGACCTGCTCGATGTTGACGGCCGGCCCGTGCTCAAGCCCTGCGTGTGCGTGGGCTACATCGTGCACCACGAGCGCCTCGACGACGGCCGATACAACATCCTGCTCCAGGGGATCGCCCGCGCCCGCCTTCTTGACGAGTTCGACGAAGACCCCGGCGGGTACCGGCGGGCGCGGCTCGCGCCGATCGATGCGGGCGTCATGGAGATCGACCTGCAGGAACACCGCGACCAGCTCACCGAGCTGCTCAAAGACGGCGCGCTGCAGAAGCTCGCGGGGATCGGCGCAATCCGCAACTGGATGACACCTGAACTGCCCACCGCGGCGGTGACCGATCTCTCGTGGCATGCGCTCAGCCGGGACCCGGCGGAGCGCTACCGGGTGCTGTCCGAGCCGTGCGCAGTACGGCGTGCTCGCCGGCTGATCGGCCTGCTCCGGCGGACCCGGGACACGCTGCGTGTCGCCGACGGGATGGGCCCCTGCACCGGCGAGCACGGGCTGCCGCTGAACTGACACGGGCACGTTCATACCGCGTGGGCCCTGCTAAACTGCCCGGATGGACCCCGAACCGACCCGTGTCATGGACGACCCCAACACCGACGAGCACGACCCGCTGCTGGCGGACCTGACCGCGCCGCAGCGCGAAGCGGTAGTGCATGTGGACGGCCCGCTGCTGGTGCTGGCCGGCCCGGGCTCGGGGAAGACGCGCGTCATCACCCGCCGGGTCGCCCACCTGATCCAGCGGGTCGGCATCGCGCCGTGGAACATCCTGGCCATCACGTTTACCAACAAGGCCGCCGCCGAGATGCGCGAGCGGATGGCCGCGATGCTCACCGAGCGGCAGGCCCGGGCCGTCACCATGTGCACGTTCCACGCCCTCTGCGCCCGCCTGCTCCGGCAGTACGGCGAGCACCTCGGCCTAGTGCCCGGCTACTCGATCTACGACGCCTCCGACCAGAAGCGGGCGATGAAGCAGACGCTCGAGGACCTGGAGATCAGCACCAAGAACTTCCCGCCCGCCTCCATGCTTGCCGCGATCAGCAACGCCAAGAATGAACTGATCGGCCCCGAGCCCTTCGCCCAGGACGCCGCCAACTTCTACGACCGCACCGTCGCCAAGGTCTACACGAAGTACGCCCAGACCCTGGAACGAAACCACGCGCTGGACTTCGACGACCTGCTGCTCAAGACCGTCGAGCTGATGCGCGACCACCACGGGGTCCTGGCGACGCTCCGCGACAGGTTTCAATACGTGCTGATCGACGAGTACCAGGACACCAACCACGCGCAGTTCATGATCGCCAACGCCCTCGCGGCGGGCCATCAGAACATCATGGCGACCGGCGACCCGGACCAGTCGATCTACGGCTGGCGGGGCGCGAACATCCGCAACATCCTCGAGTTCGAGGACCACTACCCCGAGGCGAAGACCGTCGCGCTCGAGCAGAACTACCGCTCGACGCCACAGATCCTCGCCGCAGCCGACGCATTGATCCGCAACAACCGCGGGCGGAAGCACAAGCGGCTGTGGACCGACAACGGCGGGGGCGAGCCGGTACGGGTCGTGAGCTACCTGGACGAGCGTGGCGAGGCGCGCGGCATCGCCGAGGCCTTCCGCACGCTCAACGAGCAGGACGGCGTCGCCTGGGGGCAGATGGCGGTGTTCTACCGGATCAACTCGCTGTCGCGGGTAATGGAGGATGCCCTGCGCGACGCGGGCATCCCGTACCAGATCGCGCGCGGCACGGCATTCTACGACCGCAAGGAGATCAAGGACGCCGTCGCCTACCTGCGTGCGCTCGCGAACCCGGCGGACGAAGTCAACCTGCTGCGGATCATCAACACGCCGGCCCGGGGCATCAGCGCGGCGACGGTCAAGGCGATGCAGGCCTACGCCCTGGCCGAGAACCAACCGATGGACGCGGTGATCGCCGAGCCGATGGCGCTCACCGCGGTGAACACGCGGGCGCAGAACAGCATCGCGAAGTTCGATAAGCTGATGCAGTCCTGGCAGAAGGACCTGAACCCTTCTACCGATCCTGAACACCCGCCAAAAGAAAACGAGGAAGACTCCCTGCGTTACTTCGTCGAGCGGGTCTTGCGTGAAAGCGGGCTGGAGGACTTCTTCCGCAACGACAAATCCGACCCGGACCAGGAGCGTCTGGCGAACCTCGGCGAGTTGGTGACGTCGGCCCAGCAGTTCGAGCAGGAACTTGTCGCGGAAGTCCAGGCCGACTCGGACGGCCGGGTGATGCACGTCCCGCTGAGAGACAAGCTGCTGGGGTTCCTGGAGCGTATCGCGCTGGTCTCGGACGTGGATACGGTGAACTCAGAGATGGGGTCGGTCACGCTGATGACGCTGCACGCGGCGAAGGGGCTGGAGTTCCCGGCCGTCGCGATGATCGGCTTCGAGGACGGGCTGCTCCCCCACCAGCGGGCGAACAACGACGACAAAGAGCTCGAAGAAGAACGCCGGCTCGCGTTCGTCGGCATCACCCGCGCGATGCGCCGCCTGTACCTGACCCACGCCCGGTCGCGGACGGTCTTCGGCATCCCGCAGACCACGATGCGCAGCCGGTTCCTCGACGAACTGCCCGGCGAGCATGTCGAGCAGATCGACGGGTACAGCGACCCGTTCAGCGAGGGAGACGACCTCGACACCGCCCCGCCGCGGTCGGTCGCGGCGAAACAGGCCGCGATGTTCCCCAAGGGCTGCAGGGTGCGTCACGCGCAGTTCGGCATCGGCGAGGTGCTGGACGTCGCGGCGATGGGTTCGATCAGCCGGGCCACCGTGCGGTTCAACACCCACGGCCGCAAGACCCTGATCCTGCAGTACGCGAACCTCGAACGTCTTGATAAGCCGGCCGAGCCGGCGGGCGAGACGTACCTGGATGACCATGCGGAGGACGGCGCGGATTTGCCGTTTTAGGACTATGCGGCAAGCCCAAGGTCGGCGACCATGGGCTTCGGGTAGGTTGAAGTGGTAAGACACCATGACACGCACACGCATCAAGATCTGCGGGGTCCGGGATACCGACACGGCGCGAGCCGCGGCCGACGCCAGGGCGGACGCGGTCGGGCTGGTGTTTGTCGACTCGTCGCCGCGATGTGTCGATAAGGCCACCGCCGCCCGGGTCGTCGCGTCGCTGCCGCCGTTCGTCGAGCCCGTCGGGCTGTTTGTCGATACGTCAGCGGGTGACATCCGCGAGGTCTGCGGCGCAACGGGCATCCGCACCGTTCAGCTTCACGGCCGTGAGCCGCTGGCGGTCCTGGATGGATTGGCGGGGCTGCGGGTCATCCGTGCGCTGCCGTTTGACCCGGACAAGATCGGGGATGCCCTGAAGTGGGATGCGGACGCGCGGGTATCGTCGCTACTCTTCGACGCGGCGCAGGGCGGCAGCGGTGAAGCGATCGACTGGCACGGGTTGGCGGCGGCGGCCCACGGGTTCAGCAAGCCCCTCATCCTGGCGGGCGGGCTGACGCCTGACAATGTCGCCCAGGCGGTGTCGGTGGTTCGGCCGTACGCGGTGGATGTTTCCAGTGGCGTCGAGTCGTCGCGTGGGGTGAAAGACGCGGGGTTGATTCGTGCGTTCTGTGAAGCGGTCGACGTGTCTGGCTAGGTGTCCGCCGCGTGTGACGCGGCGGCTATGGGTCTCTGGGTTGAATGACTGCTGCGGGCGTTACTCCACGATGCCAAGCTCTTCGCGGAGCTTCTTGAAGAGCGCTCCGCTCGCGGCGTTGTTGCCTACCAGCCCGACACGTACCGACGCATAGGTCGCCTCGGGCTTGGGCTTGATGACGACGCGGATGTTCGTCCCCGTCTCGGTCTCGCCGTCGAGCTCGATGCGGCCCTGCTCGGAGACCTGCTTGTCGACCGTGCGGACGCCGGCCTGCGTGAGAACCGTGCGGGCGGCCTGCTCGACCTCGTCGGGGGTCTTGCGGAGGTAGCCCTCGGTGTCACCCTCGACGTAGGCGTACGTCACCGCCCCGGCCCCCACCACCGCCGCGGCGACACAGCCGGCCAGTTGAGGCGCAACCAGCGCAACGCACCATCCGAGTAGTGCGAACTTCCAGAGCTTCCAGTTCAGACGCATCGTGCCGTCTCCGGTTGGGGGTGTCAGCCACCGATGATAAACGATTGACTACAATCCCCGGCCATGAAACGTGTCCTCTCCGGTTTACAGCCGTCCGGCCAGCTCCACCTGGGCAACTACGCCGGGGCGATCAAGCAGTTTGTCCAGCTCCAGGACACGCACGAGATGTACGTCTTTGTCGCGTCCTACCACGCGCTGACCTCCAGCCGCGACCCCGCACAGCTCCGCGCGAACATCCGGCAGGTCGTCGTCGACTACCTCGCCTTCGGGCTGGACCCGGACAAGACGCATATCTACCTGCAGCAGGACGTCCCGGCCGTGACCGAGCTGTGCTGGCTCTTGAGCTGCGTCTGCCCCAAGCACCTGATGGACAAGGCGACCAGCTACAAAGACAAGGTGGCCAAGGGGCTGCCCGCGTCGGTCGGGCTGTACACCTACCCGATCCTGCAGGCGGCGGACATCCTCAGCGTCGACCCGGACCTCGTGCCCGTCGGCGAGGACCAGCGGCAGCATATCGAGATCACCCGTGACCTCGCGGCTAAATTCAACCACTACTTCGGCACCGAGGCATCGCCGGTCTTCAAGCTGCCCGACGCGATGATCCAGAAGGAATCGGGTGTGGTGCCCGGCATCGATGGGCAGAAGATGAGCAAGAGCTACGGCAACGCGCTCGACCCGTTCATGGACGAGAAGCCGCTGCGCAAACGCATCATGAAGATCGTGACCGACAGCAAGGGCGTCGACGACGTCAAGGACCCTGCCGGCTGCACGGTGTACCAGATCTTCGCGGGGCTGGCGGGCGGCGATGACCCGCGGACCGCGGAGCTGGCCGAGCGGTACCGCAAGCCCGGTATGGGCTACGGCCACGCGAAGCAGGCGCTGTTCGAGCTGATCCTCGACGAGTTCGGCGAGGCGCGGACCCGGCGGGCCGAGTTGCTCGCCGACACCGGCTACATCGACCGGGTGCTGCGGGACGGCGCCGCGGCGGCGAACGAGGCGGTCTCGGCGGTCGTCCGTCGTGCGCGCGAAGCGGCGGGCCTGTAACCACAAAGCCCACGCCGGTCGGCATGGGCTTCGCGCTTCTTGGATTAGGTGTGGTGTTACGTCTGGATCGGCTCATGCCGCGTCGCTGGCGTTCTTTTCCATGAGCAGGACCCAGGTCTCGCGCTCGAACTCGATAAGCTTGATCGCCTCGTCGATGGGCTGGGTGTCGCGTTCCATGCTCGCGTCGATGAGCCGGCGATAGATGTAGGTGTACAGGGCCGAGAGCTTCTCGCACAGCTCGGGCATCAGCTCGGGTTTGAGCGAGTTGGTCAACTCCAGGACGATCTTCTGGGCCTTGGACAGGTGGGTGTACGAGGTGTCGAAGTCCTTGGCTTCCAGCCCCGCCCGGCCGGCCCGGCAGTGGCGCAGGGCCCCGTCAAACAGCATCAGGCGGAGCTGCTCGGGGCTCGCGGCGAGGACCTGGTTGCGGAGGTAGGCGTTGGGGGCGGTAGGCACCATAGGGCGTGTCGTCCGTGTGATCCTAAGTCGTTGTGCGTCAGATATATCGGCGACGCATGGAGGCCAGATGCACTGTCGAAACGGGCGGTCCCATAAGACCTCGGGCGATGACCTTAGTTGCTGTTGTTCTGCGGGGCCTGGATCCGCTGGATCTGCGAGAGCGCCGCGCTCTGGTCCTGGAGCTGGGCGAGGGCGGACTCCATCGCCACGAACTGGGCATTGAGCCGTTCTCGTTTCGCGTCGAGCCGCTCGGTAAGCGTCTCGATCCGCCGTTCATTGATCTGGACCTGCTGGTCGAGCACGTCGAGCTGCTGCTGGACCGTGCCGTCGATCGAGTCGGTCAGGCGTTCGAGCAGATCGTTGATCTCGACGCCGATGCCCTGGGCGACCAGCGTCTCGGTCTCTTCGCCGGTGTCCGGGTCGATCTCGAACTGCTCGAAGTTGAACAGGGCCTCGACGGCCTCGCGGTCGTTGGTCAGCGCCTGGCGGAACTTGTCCGGGTCGAACTCCAGCTTGGCACCGGCACCAACACGGATGCCGACCTGGGCCAGCGACTTGTACTGGCCGGTGAGCGCGTTGTTGGGGTTGATGACCGCGTTGTAGACGCTGCTGCGGATCCGGCCGACCGTGCTGTCGCCCAGCAGGAGCCCGCGGACCTCGTTCTCGGCGTCGTATGAGTCGTAGCGGTTGAGGGTATCGATCATCGAGTTGAAGCCGGTCACGAAGCTCTCGACGCTGGAGATGATGGCTTCTTCGTCCCGGCCGATGGTGACCTGGGTCGGCTGATCGCTGGTGGTCAGCAGGGTGATGTCGGCACCGGGGATGACCGACGAGAGCGTGTTCGAGCGCGACTCGATGAGGATCGAGTTGGCTGGGTCATTGCCGCCGTAGAACACCACGGCGTCCTGGGCACGGCTCAGCGTCGAGGCGGCGAAGCCCGCCCCGCCGTCGTCGAAGGTGAACGCCCCGGCGGTGCCCGCGGTCTCGGAGCTGAGCGACAGCCGGAAGGGCGCGCCGGGCGAGCCGTCGTTGATCACCGAGGCGGCGACGCCGATGTTCGCGTCGTTGATCTTGTTGGCGACGTCCTGCAGCGAGTCGGTCGAAGTGACGGTAATGTTCTTCTCGAAGCTGCTGACGTAGTCTTCGCCGGCGTTCGCAGCGGTCCCCAGGAGGCCCAGGTCCCGGGCGGTGGTCGAGCCGCTGTCCTCGACCTGGATGGCGACGGCACCCGAGCCAAGGTCTTCGATCACGATGCCGTCGCCGGTGTCGTTGACCCGGGCGAGGATGTCCAGCCCGCGGCTGTTGATCTCGCTGAGCAGGTCGTTGATCGTCAACTCGTTGCCCTGGGTGATGTCAACGGTTGCGGTGTCGCCGTCGCTGTCGCGGATGGTGAACTGGCCGCGGGCGATGCCCAGGTCGTCCAGCCGGGTGCCGCCGTTGATGTAGGCGTACTCGAGGTCGCCCGAGTCGGCGACGCCGTTGACGAATGTACCGGCAAGCCCGAGCGACGCCGCGGCCTCGCCGGACTGGTCGGCGATCGTCAGGTCGCCGTTGCCGTTGGTGTCGTCGGTAATCTTCAGGCCGGTGCCCGCGCTGTTGAGCGACGCGGTGACGCCCGCGCCCGAATCGTTGATCCGGTCGAGCACCTCGCTGACCGACTGCGCGCCGGTCAGGTCGATGTCCGTCGCCACGCCTAGCCCGTTGGTGATGCGGATCGTGCCGAGCCCGCCCCCCGGCTGGTAGGTGCCGGCCGGGTTCGTGTCGCTGCCGAGCACGGTGTTGCTGGCCACATCCGTAACCAGCCCGAGCTGCGCCGCGGCGCTGCTGCCCGTGCCGTTGGACACGACCAGGTTCTGCGCGGTCGCCCCGGTGTTGTCGGTCAGCCGCAGCGCGTTATCTTCGATGGAGAGCGTCAGCGAGCCCGCCGACTCAGTGTTGACCAGATCAATCAACTCCTGGACCGTCGAGACCGCGTCCAGGTCGAGCGAGACCTTCGCGCCGTCGCGGGTCTGGATGCTGATGTCTTCGCCGCTGTCGCCGGTCGTCGACAGACCGGTCCCGTCGAGCAGGGCCGAGAGGTTGGTCGCGGCGGTCAGTTCGCGTGTGAGCACCACGCCCGCCCCGCCGCCGCCGTTAATTCCGCTGAGCAGCTTAGAGTTGATCGCGGCGATGGTCCGGCCGCCGGCGATCTCGCCGTCGCCGTCGCCGTCGTTGCCCGCCACAAGCCCGAGGTCGGTGAGGGTGTTGGCGTTGGCGCCGGCGGTAATCGTGAAGCCCGCACCGCCGCCGGAGTTGTCGATGATCTTGATGCCCGTGCCGTCGTCGTTGGCCTGGGCGGTCAGCACGCCGCCGGACTCCTCTTCGATCTGGTCGAACAGGTCGCCGAGCGTGAGCGCACCGCTAAGGTCGACCGTGACGGAGGTCGCGTCGGAAGCGGTGATCGTGAAGGCGTTGCCGGCGGTCGCGCGGACGCCCTTGCCGTCGTTGAGCGAGGCGAGCAGCGTGTTCCGCCCGACGGTGTTGATGACGCTCCCGGTCAGCACGTTGTCGTCGCCGTCGCCGTCGAGGGTCGAGTCGGTGGCGATGCCAAGCGAAGTGGCGGTGCCAGACGTGCCGACGTTGGTGACCTTGAGTTCGCCCAATGTTGAGCCGGACGCGTCGGTCAGCGACAGCCGGTCGCCATCGATCTCGGCGATGACGTTCACGCCCGTCGCGTTATTGATCTTGTCGATGACGTCGTCGACGGTGACGACCGACGTGAGGTCCACGAGCGCGGTCGCGCCGGAGCGGTCGGTGATGCGGATCTGGCCCCGGCTGATCCCGTCGCCGCCGTTCAGCCGGGACAGCCGGGTCTGGGAGTCGAGCCGGGCCTCCCCGCGGTCGAACGACAGCACCGTGCCGTTGGGTGCGACGGGGGTCGTGGAGGCGTCCTGGAACCCGCGGGTGATCGACTGCTGGGCCGAGACCAGGCGGTTCACGATGAAGCTGTAGGTGCCGGGCACCGCGCCGATGCCCGAGCTGGCGGTGAGGACGTTCTCGTTGGAGGTGCTCGCGGTCGTGCCGGTGAACAGGGAGGTGCCGGCGAATTCGCTGGCGGAGGTCTTCAGCGAGAGCAGCCGGGCATTGATCTCCTGGAACGCGACCTGCTGCGAGCGCAGGACCTCGTTGCGGTTCTGCAGCAGGGTGCGCGGCCGGGCATCGATCGCGACGAGCTGCTCGACGATCGACGCGATATCCAGGCCGCTGATGAGGCCGACGCCGGTCGTGATCTGTCCCATATCGGTATCTCGGGCTGTGTGTTCTGTACCGATTGATCATCGACCGGATGGGCTTGCGACCTTAAAACAGCCCGGCCCGCCTTGACAGCGGGCCGGGCCATAAATCCATGATTGACAACAGCTAATCGAATCGACGCGATTACTGGTTTTCCGTGGGTTCCGCCGCGGCGGGCTCGTGGTCCTGCTCGATCAGCTCGGCCACCACCTCCGCCACCAGCCCCGCGGGCAGGGCGTAGGTCGCGATCCGGCCGGCCCGGGCGATGTTGATCCCCACCACCTCGCCGTCCAGGTTCACCAGCGGGCCGCCGCAGTCGACCGGGCGGAGCTCCGCGTCGTGCTGCAGCACCATCTCGAACCCGACGTTCCGCTCGCTGACCTCGCCGCCCATGCGGTTCATTCGCTCGCCCCGGCTGGTCGGGTCCGGCTCCATCTCGCTGATCTCGATCTCCATCTCGATCGGCTCGCCGTTACGAAGCAAAGCCACGGCCACCGAATCCCCCATCACGCCGTCCTGCAGCGCCGCGACGACCTGCTGGATCGCGCTCACCTTCTGCCCCATCACGTGCGTGATGATGTCGCCCACCTCGACCCCGGCCCGAGCGGCACCATAACCCTCGGTCAGGTTGGTGACGACCAGCCCATCGCCATCGGGCGCGAGCATGACACCCAGCACCAGCCGACGCGGCGCGATCGGGCGGGGCTCGGCACTCACGATGCCCAGCCGACGCGGCTCCTCCTCCGGGCCGACCGTGATCACCCATTCGCCGATCGGGGTCGCCTCGGCCTCCGCGAGCCGCACGGGGACCAAGCCGTCCGCCGCGATATGCAGCAGCACCAGGTCGTTCGCGCGGTTGTGCCCCGCGATCCGCGCGACGTACTCGTTGTCACCCTCCAACCGCACCACCAGTTCCTCGGCGGCACGGAGGTCGCTGGCTTTGGCGATCAGGTAGCCCCGGGCGTCCACGACGGTCGCGAGCCCCGTGGTGTCGCCGTCGGCCAGGACCGTCGCCACGCTCTGGCGGGCACCTTCGACCACCGGCACGAGCAGGCGGCGCAGCTCACGCTCGGAGTTGTCGCCCCGCCGTCCACGGCCCTGAGCCAGGGCGGGCGACGCGGTGCAGGCCAACATGGCAAACGCCAGCGCGGCGACGAGGAAACGTTGCGTCAGGCGTGCAGGAGAAATCGCGTGAATCATGGGTCTTCTCTTGGGTGTAGGCGGAAAAACGGAACGGCCGGCGGGCGTGGCTAACGCTGGGATTCGCCGGGCTCATACCGGCCGAAGGTCAGCTCGAGGTCCAGCGCCTCGCCGTCGCGCTCGACGCTGAAAGTGACCGTGTCCCCGGCCTCGTGCTTTCGGATCTCGTGGACCACGTCGCCGAACGACTCGACCTGGACCCCGGCGACAGCGGTGACCCGGTCCCCGCGTCGGAGGCCGGCGTTGTCGGCGGCCTCGCCCTCGATCACCTCGCCAATCTCCGTGCCGCCCCGGCGGTTAGGCCGGACACCGATGTAGGCATCGCCGGGCTGCAGCGCGCGGTTCGGCATCGCCCGGTTCCACATCTCCCCGGCGACCAAACGGTCCCAGGTTTCGAGGTATGTCGTGATCGGTACGTGGAAGTTCTGCGTCAGCCCGCCACCGATCCGGCTGTGGATACCGATGACCCGGCCGTCGAGGTCGAACAGCGGGCCGCCCGAGTCGCCGCCGATGATCGTGCAGTCGGTCTGCACCACGCCCTCCCGGCTGAAGACGAGCCGGCCCATCCGGGCCACAACGGGGCGTTCGTCGTCGAACCCGCCGGGGTGCCCCATCGCGACGACCCAGTCGCCACGTTCGATGCTGTCCAGGTCCCCCATCTCGACGTAGGGCCAGGGGCCGTCGTCGGTGATCTTTGCCAGCCCGCTGTCGATCCCTTCGTTGATGCCCAGCGATTCGGCGCGAGCCGTGCTGCCGTCGGGAAAGACGACGGTGATGCGTTGCCCCGGGCGCATGGCCACGTGGCCGGCGGTGAGGATCAGGCCGTCTTCGGAGACGATCACGCCGCTGCCCGAGCCGCCCCCCGCCCGCAGGCACACGGTCGCGGGTGCCGACCGTGCGACGACCGACTCAACCAGCGCTTGCAGCTCACGGACCTGTTCGAGGGTTTCCGGCTCGCGGAGCTCGCTCCAGTCCGTCGCGACGGCCGCAGCCGGTTCGGCCGGCTGGGCGAAGACGGGCGGGGCCACCAGCCCCACCCCGGCGAGGAACATCGGGGCAACAAATCGCCGGGCGGGAGGGCACAACTTCATGCAGGGCTCCGGGGGATCGGGGATCAGATTCTCGGTCTGGGGTACAACGCGGGCCGGCGCGGGATTGTTCGCGCAGCACCACCCTGCGGTCCAACGCCCCTGCCAACCCGACGATTGCACACCGGTATTATCAGCCCGGGACGCGTCCAAAGCCAGCGCATTTCACCGAAGCCTCCGCGGTTGCAGGCCGGCGCTTCTGCCGGTGCGGGGCATGGGTTAGACTAAATGGACCTCTGATCGAAAGAGACCCGAACACCCGCCGCTGCCACCCGGAGCCCGCCATGCCGCGATTGTGCCTGATTGCATTGACATTTGCCCTGCTGCCGGTCTCGCTGCTGTCGGCCGACGAGGCCGCCGAGGCCGTCCTGACCGAACACGGCCTGACACCGGTGGGCTCGGTCTACGTGCTGGAAGAAGAGCAGGCGGTCACCCGGCTGCGTCGCGATGTGCAGATGGCCGAGCGTGAGCTGCGTGAAGCGGAGGAAGAGTTCCGGCGAGCCGAGCGGCAGATCGCGCGGGCTCAGGCGTACATCGCCCAGTTGCAGAACGAGATCGACGAGATCCGCAGCCGGGCCCGCCGGTCCGACACCCAGCGCGAGTACGACCGCCACATGCGTTCGCTCGAGGAGAAGACCGCGGAGATCCAGCAGGTGCAGGAACAACGGCAGGCGTTTGAAGACGAGCAGCAGCAGACGATCGATGACGCACGGGCGGCGTACCTGAACATGCTCTTTGAGGTCGCGGACCAGGTCAGCACGGTGGCGCAGCGCTACACCGAACTCGCCGATGACGAGGAAGTCGCCGCCGCGATCGAAGCCCAGAGTGAATCGAGCGGGCGGCGGTATGCCTTGGGTCCCAGCCGGGGCTTCGAGCGCATGCAGGAAGAGCTGATCCAGTCGGCCGAGGAGTATTCCGCCGGCGTGGTGGACCTCCGCAAGGAAGGCAACATCCTGATGATCGATGTGCGGATCAACGGCAACCCGATCCGCAGCATGATCCTCGACACCGGGGCCAGCTCGATCAGCATGCCCTACACCTTCGCGCAGGACCTGGGTATCCGTCCCGACGAGGCGACGCCGCAGGTCCAGGTGCAGATGGCCGATGGCAAGATCGTTGATGCCTGGCGCATGACCCTTGAATCCGTGCAGGTCGGGCAGTTCGTCGTCCGCGATGTCGAGTGCATCGTGCTGCCCGAAGAACTCCATGCCGCCCCCGCGCTGCTGGGCAACTCCTTCCTCTCCCACTTCACCTTTAACGTCGACCCCGACCGCGGCAAGCTCCTGCTCAGCCGGATCAACCCCGAGGAAGACGAAGAAGAGGACGAGTAGACCCGGGCCAGGGCCTGTGTGCTGCGTGGCTACTCATAGATCAGCTTGACCTCGCGGATCACGATGTCCGGCGCGGCGTCCGGCTCGTTGCGGGTCGTGATCTCGATGTACTGCGCCTCGGCGGGTGACACCGTGCGGTGGCGGTTTTCCGTCTCTTTGACCGGCTGCCAATCGCTGAACACATGCCAGATCCTGCCGTCCGCAGACCGCCGGATGCGGACCTCCGGGGGGAGCGGGTCGCCCCAGTGGATCGTCACAGACTGGAGCAGCATCGCCTCGCCCAGGTCCAGCGTGAGCTTGTTCTCCAGCCAGCCCCCCGAGTCGGACTGCCAGGCGGTATCGAAGGCGCCATCGATCGCCGCGCCGGGCTTGCTGCCACGTGCCGTGCTCGACACCGCGATGCCGACCCCGGCGATCTGTTCCGCCAGGCCCGGCCCAGCGCCGAACTGCTCGGCGATCGAGATCAGGTCCGTCTCGACGTCGCTGCGCCCATCGTCTATCGGGCCGTTCGGCTGACTGTTGGTCGGCCCGTCGCTCCACGGCATCGGATCGACACCACGCCCCGCACGTCCGCCCGACCCGGCCGAGTCGATCAGCATGTAGGCCGTGCCCCCCAACGCCACGATCAGCAGCACCGCGATCAGCACGTAGGCCCAGGCCGGTGTGGAGCCGTCGTCGTGGCGGGTCCGGCTGGCGGCGACGAGACGGCTGGGCGTCCCCTGCGAGCCGCTGAAGTCCATCGAGCCCGCCGCGGTAGCCAACTCGACCAGCTCCGGGTTCACCGGGCCATAGCCCGGCCAGGCCCCGCTGCCGCGCTGGATCGACTGCTCGACCGCCACGCGGAGGACCCGCGCGAAGTCCTCGACGAGGTGGAACCGCTCGCCGGGGTGCTTCGCGAGGGCCTGCTCGATCACACGCACCACGGACTCGGGGACGTCCGGCCGCAGCACACGGAGGTCGGGTAGTTCCAGGCCGTTGTGGATCTTGATGACGTCCTTGGGCTTGTCCAACTCGAAGGGCGGCTTGCCGACGAGCAGGAACCAGAGCGTCGCGGCGGTGCCCCAGACGTCGTTCTGCGGCCCGTTGTGCCCGCGGGCCGACTCGGGCGACTGGTAGTTGGGGGTGCCCGCGCCGGGCTCGCCGATGGTCGCGCCGATGCGCGTGGTGAGCCCGAAATCGACGACCTTGCAGTCGCCCCGCGCGGTCAGCATCAGGTTGGCGGGCTTGATATCGCGGTGGAGCATCCCCTGCTGGTGCGCGTAGGCCAGGCCGTCCGCCGCCTGGAGGATGAGCTTGCAGGCATCGAACCAGCCCAGCGGGCCGTAGTTGACGACGCGGGTCTTCAGGTCACCGCCGGGCAGGACCTCCATGGCGATGTAGACCCAGCCCTGGAAGAGGCCGACCTCGTAGATCTGCAGGATGTGCGGGTGGACCAGACGCGCGGCGGCGCGGGCCTCATCGACGTAGCGCTTCTTGACCTTGCGCTGGGTCTCGGCGTCGCCATCCACACGGAAGAGCTTGAGTGCAACCGGCCGCTGCAGCGTGAGGTCGCGGGCCAGAACCACCCAGCCCATCGCGCCCTTGCCCGTGACCTTGTCGATCTCGTACCGCGCAAACCGCCGGGGGACGGTGCCCTCGTTGGGCGGCGAGATCACCGGGGTCGCGTCCGGGCTCGGGCTGGGCGTCGTCTCGGTCACAGTGCGCGGCCCTCGGGCGGGTCGGTGCCAACAAAAACCGGCCAACTTCGGACCCACCACCGTAAGCCCGGGCACTCACTGATCTTAACCGAAGAACGCGCCAAACCCTACACCGAACCGATAAACAGGCACAGACGCGCGCCCGGACGGAGTGCTATGCTCCCGGCATGCCCCGCCCGGACCCCCGCCGCATTCTGCGCCAGCACGTCCAGACCGACCAGCTCTTGGGCGTCGAGGCGCTGCCGCTCCCGCCCGGTGTCTTTCTGCGCTCTGCCCCCGCACCGCCCGCCGCGCAAGCTCCTCGGCCGTCCCCCGAACGCACCACGACCCCGCCGAAACAGACCGCCTACACCCGGCCCGACACGCATCGTGCCGCGGCTCCGCCCGTGCGACCCGCACCGGCCAAGCCCTCCGTCGCCGCGACCACGCCGATGTTCGCCACCCGCTACCCCGTCCAGCAGGGGCTGACCACCGAAGAAAAACGCGAGAAGCTCGACACGCTCCGCGACGCGTTCGAGAACGACCCGGCGGTGCAGGCCACCCGCCCCACCGGGACCCGACTCGCCTGGGACGACGGGAGCGTCGACGCGGACATCATGTTCATCGGCGAAGGCCCCGGCGAGGTCGAGAACCAACAGGGCAAGCCCTTCGTCGGCCCGGCCGGCGAGCTGCTCAACAAGATGATCGTCGCGATGGGGCTGGATCGGCCGTCGGTCTACATCGCCAACGTGGTCAAGTACCGCCCGCCGGGCAACCGCGTACCGACGCCCGAGGAGTCGGCGGTGTCCGGCCCCTACCTCGCCCAGCAGGTGGCGATCGTCGCGCCCAAGGCGATCGTCGCGCTCGGAGGCACCGCTACGAAGTTCGCGCTCCAGACCACCACCGGCATTACCCGGCTCCGCGGCCAGTGGGGGCAGTTCGGCTTTACCGACCCGCCGATCCCCTTGATGCCGACGTTCCACCCCGCGTTCCTGCTGCGCAGCTACACCACCGCGAACCGCAAGAAAGTCTGGGAAGACCTGCAGGCGGTGCTCAAGCGAGTCGGGGGATAGCCAACACGACGATCAGATCACTCAGTCGAACACGACCCACGGCTCGATGGCCTGCCGGGTCTTGCCGCCGATCATGCGGACCGATTCGAGGTCGTCCGCGGTCTTCAGCGGGCCCAGGACCTCGCGGCGGGTGATGATGTGCTCGGCGATCCCCGGGCCGACGCCGGGGAGCAGGCAGAGCGTGTCGGGGTCGGCGTGGTTGATGTCGATGCGGTAGGTGATCGGCGCGGGCTCGACGGCGCTCTGGTGCACCGGCCGCTGGAGACGCACGGCCGAGGCCGCGACGAGCATCACGCAGGCGAACAGCAGGGCCGCCAGAGGACCGCGTCGGCTGGGCATGGGTTGGCCTCAGATGCCGGCCCCGTTCTCGGCCGGGGGGTTGGGGTCGGTGTGCGGGCCTCCGCTGTGGGCCTCGATCTGCCGGAGGTTCTTGCGGAAGCCGACGACCTTGCGGAACGAGTCCTTGATGCGGATCTCCTCGTCCAGCAGCCCGGACAGGGGCAGTTCGATGTTGGGGTAGTCGATCAGGTCCTGCCACGCGATCGCCTCGACGTAGGGCTTGCTGATCGCGATCTGGAACACGGCCTCGGCCCAGCGGCTCTGCACCACCTGGGACCACGGCCGACGCCAGTACCCGCTCACGTCGTCCACCGGGTCCTCGGAGAGCGGGTCGGCGATCATCATCGACGTCACCGGCTCGCTGGGGGTCGACACGGTGAGGTACAGAGGCTTGCCGAAGTGGGCGAACTGGTCGAACAGCGCGCTGACCTGCATGAGGTCGCGGGTGTACTGGCCCTGCACGGCCTGACCCATCGGCAGGCGGAGGCCGAACGCGTCGAACGCGATCGCCGACTGGAGGATCAGGTCGGCGTACATCATCGGCGGGATGGACCGGGCGTTGTGCGCGTAGTACTCGCCGAAGGGCTGGCGGACCTCGACCATCACCTGGGCGTGGGGCTGGATCTTCTTGACGAGCATGGTGGCCATGCGCGTCAGGTCCATGAGCTGCTCGAAGCTGAACGTGAAGTGGCTGTTGACGTGCAGGCCCGAGACGATGTTCCACATGGTCACGATGTTGCGGTACCGGCTGACGACCTTCTCGATGTGCTCGTAAATCAGGTCGCGGACGGTGTCGTAGTCGTGCTCCCAGATGTAGAGCCAGTCGGGCAGGCACGAGGGCTCGAAGCTGATGACCGGCCCGGCCACGACGGGCAGGTGCAGGTGGCCCGCCCACTGGGCCCAGTCGTCCATGCGGTCCCAGTGGTACTCGTTTTCTTCGGGGGCGACCATCTTCCAGGGGATGGGGAGCTGGACGTAGTCGAAGTTGGCGTGGATGCCGTTCTTCAGGCGGTCGTCGTTGTGCTCGATGGTGACGCCGCAGCCGATGGGCGACTTGGGCAGCGAGCCGGTGGACTTGCGTCGGTTCAGCAGCAGCTCGGCGTGTGCGAGGGCGAGTTCCTCGGTGCCGTCGACCGCGGCGACGAGGCACTCGTGCGCGAGCCGGCAGGCCCGGGCGGGTTCTTCATGCTGGATGCAGAGCGCCTCGATGAAGCGTTCACGGGCGTGCAGCGACCGGCGGGTGACGGGGTGGTCGTCGGCCAGCTCGAACATGCCCCAGTCTTCGAGCTTGGTGTAGAGGGTCATCAGCCGGTGCCGGGCCAGCTCGAGGACGAGCAGGTAGGGCTCGTCGCGTTCGGGCAGCAGGCAGGTCTGGATGGTGAGCTCGCCCAGGTCGCCGACCTGGTGCTGGAGGGCGAGGGCGGCGGTGCCGGCCTCGCGTTTCTCGGCGGTGATGATGCCGTCCTTGAGGGTGATCTCGGCGCGGACGGCGTTGCCGTCGGCCCCGATCAGGTAGCTGTTGCGCAGCGGCCACGCCTTCGCGGGTCGGTCGCCATCAAACACCTGAAACTTGAGCATGGGGGGCCTTGGGGCGTGAAAAAGCCGGGACGGGCACCGGCCCGATACCGTGACCATCGGCCGGAACGGCCCGTCGGGCCCACGGTTCTTCGGCCCGCCGAGATTATGAGCCGGTGTCGGCCGCAACGCAACGTCGAGCCGGGCCGTCGCCGGCGGGGGCCGTTTGCGCAAGCCCCCTGTATCACGGACCTTGACGCTACCGCCGAGCCCAAGTAGATTGCACGTTCGACCTGACCGAACCGCAATAGCCGGAGTCCCCCCCATGGTGGTATCGCTGCGTTCTCTCGCGGGCCCGACAGTGGCCCTGTCACTGATCGTTGGTTCGCCTAGCGCCTACGCCCAGGACGACCCCAACTACAAGCTCTGGGACGCCTTCGCACACTTCGTGCTCGTCGCCCAGCCCGGACAGGCCGCCCCGCTCGGCGAAGAGCTGCTGGCCCTGTCCAACGAGGACTTCCTCGCCGCGGTCGAGATGGACGTGAACCGCGAGTTCGGCGACCTGGCCCGCTGGACCCGCAACGACCAGCTCCGCGCCGTCTGGGAACAGCTCGAAGACAAGTACGAAGCCGCTCTCACCGAACGCAGCCGCGATGAAGCGCAGATCCGCGCCGATATCCAGCAGCTCGGCGGCACCACCCGCGAGTACCGAAACGCCGTCGAACGGCTTCGCGTCACCGGTCAGTACGCCGCGCCGATGATGCTCGAGTACCTCCAGGCCGACCAGCACAAGCGGCTGCACCCCCGCCTGGTGACCGCGATGACCGAGATCGGCGTCGAGCTGGTCTACCCGCTGGCGATCGCCCTGCCCCACCTCGACGCGGCGACGCAGGTCAAGCTCGCGGACGTGCTGGGCAACATCGGCTACCCCGAGGCGCTGCCCTACCTCCGGCAGGTCGTCGAGAGCGACCGGGCCGACAACAACCTCAAGGCCGCCTGCGCCAGCGCGTTCCAGCAGATCGCTGTCAACGCCGACGCCCCCGCGAACGCGACCGCCGCGCAGCTGCACCTCGCCCTGGGCGAAGCGAAGTACGCGGCCGGCACCCGCAACGAGGACCTGGTCGGCACGGACCTGTCCAGCAACCAGGGCATCGTCTGGCGGTACAACGCCGACGCCGGGCTGGTCATGATCCCCGTGTCGCGTGCGGTCTACGCCGACGTGCTGGCAATGCAGAACGCCCGCGCCGCGCTGACGCTCGACCCCGAGTACACCCAGGCCGTCACCCTCCACCTCGCGGCGAACATCCGGCGTGAAAACCGCCTCGATGGCGAGACGGACATCAGCTACAAGCTGCCCAACCCCGCGTCCTTCTACCTGCTCCTGGCCGGGCCGGACCAGCAGAAGGCCGTGCTCTCCCGCGGGCTGGACAACACCGACGCCGCCCAGGCCCTGGACGCGATCGAGGCGATGGCGCAGACCGTGGGCAACAACGTCCTGCTGGGCCAGGCCGAGGCCCGCCAGCCCGTGCTCGAAGCCCTGTACTACGCCGACCGCCGCGTCCGCTACACCGCGGCGATCACCCTCGCTCAAGCGGCCCCCGAAGAGACCTACCCCGGCGCGTACAGCGTCGTGCCGATCCTCGGCCAGGCGCTGCGGCAGAGCGAGACCCTTAACGCGATGGTCGTCGCGACCGACGGCAGCACCGATTCCCTCGTCGCCGTACTCGAAGACGCCGATTTCAACGCCGTGGGCAGCGATACCTTCGACAAGGCCAACGAGACGGCGTCCAGGGCTTTCCCCGGCGTGGACGTGCTGGTCTACTCCGGCGACCTGCTGGGCTTCCGCGCGTTCTACGAGGGCGCGAAGGCCGACGGCATGCTCAGCATCGCCCCCATCCTCGCGATGGTGAACGACGACGTGGCGACCGCGATCCGCCTGGAATACCAAGACGTCATCACGACCGCCAAGCTCTCTGCCGACAGCGCCGACGAGACCGACCGTGTCGAGCGGCTGGCCAACGAGGCCGTGCTGGCCTACGGCGGCGACCCGATCGGCGCGGAGGAATCCCTGCACTACGCCGAGACCGCGCTGGGCCTCCTGGAAACCATCGCGGCCAACGAATCGGTGTACAGCGCCGATGACGCGCTGTCCGTGCTTGTCGGGGCCCTGGACGACGACCGCCCGACGGTCGCGACCGGTGCCGGCCGGGTCCTTGCGTTGCTCGACGACGCTGCCGCCCAGCAGGGTCTGGCGTCGGCCGCGCTCGCCCGCCGCGGCGATGTGCAGATCGCCCTGCTCGGTAGTCTTGCCGAGTCCGCCAAGGACTTCACCAACATGCTCGAACGCGATGCGGTGGATGCCCTCAAGCAGCTCGTCGCCTCTGCCAACGGCGAGACCGCCCTCGCGGCGGCCCGCGCCCTGGGTGCCCTGACCGAGCGGCCGACCGGCGACACCAGCGGCTTCATCCTCGGCAACTAAACCAGGCCGACACCATCCCGTGAACAAACAGCAAGCCCCGGACCTCGGTCCGGGGCTTGTGTTGTGATGCGGCCCGTAAGCCGAGTTCTGTTCCGCCAAGGCGGTGCGACCATTTCTCTAGGCCCGCCGTTGCCGACGGGCTCCAGCACCCTACCCACCCCACGCCGGACCGGCGGCGGGAGCAATGCTCCCCGGGGCTGCTTGGGCTTGCACGCGGTGGGGTTTACCGTGCGACGCCGGTCGCCCGGCGCCCGGTGCGCTCTTACCGCACCTTTTCACCCTTACTCGGGAAGGGGCCAAGGGGCCGAGGGGCTAAGGGGCCAAGTGAAACGCGGCGAACGCAACACTCGGCCCCTCTGCCCCTGGACCCCTGAGCCCCTTCCCCAGCGGTTTGTTTTCTGTGGCACTGTCCCTGACCCGGGCGTCGCCCCCCGGGCCGGTGGGTGTTACCCACCACCGTGTCCTGTCGTGCTCGGACTTTCCTCGTCCCTGCCGAAGCAGGACCGCGGTCGCCACAGCCGCATCACGCCTACATGGTAGCGGCGGCACCGGGCGTGTGAAGCGCGATACAAACGAAACCTGCGGCTGATCTCTCGCCCCGAGCGCGTCCCCTCTGCCCATTCAGCGCCGCGGGATAGACGCTATCTTGCACGCATGGCAACGCCCCCCTACACCCCGGAGGTCGCGGTCTGGGCCGACGAGGACCACGCGTCGATCGTCGCGGGCCTGCTGGACCTGATGGGCGGGTCGATCGCCCCGATCGCCGTGGGCGGTCCGCGTGACGGCGCGGCCGGCAAGCTCGCCGAGTCGCTCGGGCTGGCCCCGTACGACGACCTGCGGCAGATGGGTGTCGAGCGGCCGGCCGCGTTCCTGCTGCTCGCGGTCTCGGAGGACGAGAGCCCCGCCGACCTCGCGGCCGCGCTCGCCAACGGGACCACCGTCCTCTCCCTCGAGCCCGCCTGCTCGACCCTCGCCGACTACGCCGAGCTCGACCGCCCACCACGCCACGCCACGGACGACAGCCCGGCGATGCCCGGCCGGCTCGTCCTGCTGCCCCGGTTTACCCAGACGCCCGGCTACCTCGCCGCCACCGACCCGTACGACACGCTCGGCGACCGGCGGTCCGTCCTGGTCACCAGCACGGGCCCGGCACACGACGGCTCATTGTTCGCCCGCCTGCACGACGCCTGGTCGACCGCGCTTTGCTTCTGCGACACCCCCGAAGCTATCCACGCCCACCTCGCCCACGCCAGCGCCACCCCCGCCGACGGCCCGCGCGGGCTCACGGGCCGGCTATCCGCCAACGCCTCGTGCCCCGGCGGGTCGTCGATCGCGCTCATCGCCGCCGACAACAGCCCCGCCCTGCCCCGAACCCTCACCGTCCTGGGCGATACCGGCCAGCTCACCGTCACGCCCACCGGCTACCACCTCCGCCACGCCGACGGCTCGACCATCGATCAGCTCATCCCGCCCGACGGCGCACCGGCCGCCCCGCCCATGCTCGACCAGATGGCCGACCAGTGGCGCCGCCTGCTGGACCAGCGCAACCCCCCGGACGAAGCGGGCACCCGCCGGGACCAGCAGGCCCTCGCCTGCACCCTCGCCTGCCTGCTCAGCGCCAAGACCGGCCAGCCCGAGAGCCCGGAACGCGTGATGCAGATGAGCAGGGGATAGGCGTATGGCGTTACTAGTGGGCTGGCTGATTGGCGGATGGGTCTTCCTAGGCCTGCTGGCTACGATCAATCTTCAGTTACTAATAAGGAAAAAGTCCCGCTTCTCGACACGGCAAAGACACAATCGAGAAAAAATCTGGCTTTTCGTGTTCAGCCTCTCAAATCTGCTGTGTCTATTCGCCTGTGCGTTGTTGTTCCTTTTGCTAACTCTTGAGTTGATGGATTCCTGAGAAGCGTTTTGACACCCCCCACCGCTCTGGTACGATACGCGGCCCGATTGGGTCGACCGTGACGAGGCGAGAGCCGAGGCGCGGACTAAGGTGTCGGCCGCCGACCTGGCCAGGCACCGAACCCGACGGGTGTTGGTCGGCCCCCTCTCTGCGCCGCGTCCTCGCGGTCAGCCAAGGGGCCACTCCCCGCCCCGCCGGCGGGGAATGACCTGTTTGGCCCGTGGTGTAATTGGCAACACAGCTGGTTTTGGTCCAGTCGTTCCAGGTTCAAGTCCTGGCGGGCCAATTTCCTCCCACCAGGAGACGGACGTGAGTACCCCCGAAACGATCCCCCCGGCAGCGATCATCCTGGCCGCAGGCAAGGGCACCCGCATGCAGAGCGACCTGCCCAAGGTCCTGCACGAGGTTGCGGGCAAGCCGATGGTCTGGTGGGTCGTGCAGGCCTGCAAAGAAGCCGGGGCCGACCTGTGCGTCGTCGTGATCGGCTACAAGGGCGAACTGGTCCGTGAGGCGCTCGCCGACGAGCCGGGCGTCGCGTTTGTCGAGCAGACCGAACAGCTCGGCACGGCCCACGCGACCCAGATGGCCGAGCCCGCCTTCGACAACCGCTCCCTCGGCGACATCTTCGTCCTTGCCGGCGACGGCCCGCTCATCCGAGGCAAGACCCTGGCCCGGCTGCTTGAGGTCCACCGCCGGACCCACGCCGCCGCCACCCTCGCCACCTCCGTCA
This sequence comes from Phycisphaerae bacterium, assembly GCA_030425705.1. GTDB lineage: Bacteria > Planctomycetota > Phycisphaerae > Phycisphaerales > Phycisphaeraceae > JAHQVV01. Next base: position 128,935 of record JAUHZU010000006.1, on the reverse strand, counting down.
TCGACGACCCCACGGGCTACGGCCGGATCGTCCGCGCCGCGGACGGCGGGTTCAGCGCGATCGTCGAACAGAAGGACGCGACCGATGCGCAACGCGCCATCAAGGAAGTCAACCCCAGCTACTACTGCTTCCGCGGCGACCTGCTGTTCAAGACCCTCGACCAGGTCGGCAGCAACAACAGCCAGGGCGAGTACTACGTCACCGACGCGCCGGGCCTGCTGAAGCAGCAGGGCCAGACCGTGACCGTCGTCGACGCCGTGCCGCCCGAGGACGTGCTGTCGATCAACACGCTCGAACAGCTCGCCGAGGTAGACCGCATCCTGCAGGCCCGGCTGGCAACGGCATAAGCCGCTGCACCGACAGGCAGGATGCCTGTAACCCCTTGGTATCGACCGCGACACAATCTCCCACGCAACGGGAACCCCCCCATGAGCGCCTCTGACGCCGATAGCATCAAGATCTTCCACGGCCGCGCCAGCCGCGCCCTGTGCGAGCGGGTCTGCGCGTACCTCTCCCTGCCCATCGGCAAGGGCGACACCCGTATGTTCCCCGACGGCGAGCTCATGGTGAAGATCGACGAGGACGTCCGCGGCCGAGACTGCTACGTCGTCCAGTCCACGCACGACCCGGTCAACGCGCACCTGATGGAGCTGTTGATCTATATCGACACCCTCCGCCGGGCGTCGGCCGGGCAGATCACGGCCGTGATCCCGTACTTCGGCTACGCCCGCCAGGACCGCAAGGACGAGGGCCGGGTCCCTATCACCGCGAAGCTGGTCGCGAACCTCATCACCGCGGCCGGCGCGAACCGCGTGCTCGCGATGGACCTGCACGCCGCGCAGATCCAGGGCTTCTTCGATATCCCCGTCGACCACCTCCACGCCGGGCCCGTCCTGCTGGACTACTTCGCCAAGCTGCAGGCGAAGACCCCCGGCGAGATCGTCATGGTCAGCCCCGACGCCGGCAACGCGAAGATGGCCTCGGGCTTCGCCAACCACCTGGGCATCGATATCGCCATCATCGATAAGCGCCGCCGGTCCGGCACCGAGGTCGCGTCGACGAACATCATCGGCGACGTCAACGGCAAGACCGTCTTCATGGTCGACGACATGATCTCGACGGCCGGCACGATCCAGCAGGCCGCGATCCTCGTCAAGGAACGCGGCGCGAAGGGCGTCGTCGTCGCGTGTACGCACCCCGTCCTTGTCGGGCTGGCGATGGAACGCCTCGCCGACGCACCGATCGATCAGATCGTCGTCACCGACACCATCCCCGAGTCCGACCGCTACGCCCCGATCCGCAACAAGCTCGTCGTCCTCTCGGTCGCGGAGCTCATCGGCGAGGCCATCCACCGCATCCACCACAAACGCAGCGTCTCCTCCCTCCTCCAGACCGGCGGCGGGAAGCGCTGACCGATTCGAACTGCGAACCGACCAGAAAACAAACCACCCGAAAGGAAACACTATGGCTACCGCAACGATCCCGACCCTCGAGACCCAGCCCCGTGAAAAACTCGGCACCCGCTACGCCAAGCGCGAGCGCGACGCCGGCCGCACCCCCGCGGTGATCTACGGCCACAAGCAGGACCCCGCGCACGTCACCGTCGACAGCCGCGCATTCACGGACATCCTCCACGCCGAGTCGCACATCGTCGATGTCACCGTCGGCGGCAAGAGCGAGCACGTCCTCATCAAGGACGTGCAGTGGGACACCTTCAGCCGGTACATCGTCCATGTCGACCTCGAGCGCGTCGACCTCAGCGAAGAGGTCGAGGTCGATATCGAGCTGGTCCTCGTCGGCGAACCCAAGGCGCTGAACCAGTCCGGCGTCGTGCTCGACCACCCGACCACCATGGTCTCGATCAAGTGCCGGGCCGACGCGATCCCCTCACACCTGGAGCACAATATCGCCGAGCTGGGCATGGGCGAGCCCGTGACCGTCGCGGACCTGACCCCACCGGCCGGGATCGAGATCACCAGCTCGCCCGAGACGCTGATCTGCCAGATCTCCGGCGTGAAGGTCGCCGCGGACGTCGAAGAAGCGATCGAGGGCGGTGCCGAGGCCTCCGCCGACACCGAGGCGTCCGAACCCGAAGTCATCGGCAAGGAAGACGCAGACGAAGACAAGGGCGAGTAAGCCCACACGATTCGTGCAGAACCTCCAAGCCCGCGGCCCGGCGCCGCGGGCTTGTTCTATCATGTGCCTTCTTCACGAGACCCTAGACCTTATCTCCCAGACCCTATCCATGAAACTCATCGTCGGCCTGGGCAACCCCGGCCCCGAATACGCCAAGACCCGCCACAACGTCGGCTTCATGCTCGTCGACCGTCTCGCCACGCGCCACCACCTCACCGGCGCGAAGCACAAGTTCCACGCCGGCATCCTTGATGGCGAGGTGGTCTGCGGCCCGCCCGGCGGCGCGATGTCGCCCCACCGCTGCATCCTGATGCAGCCGACGACCTACATGAACCGGTCCGGCCTGGCCGTGGGCGAGGCGGTGAGCTTCTACAAGCTCGACCCGGCGACGGACCTGCTGGTCCTGGTCGACGACCTCGCGCTCGACTGCGGCGTGATCCGCCTCCGTGGCGAGGGCTCGGCCGGGGGGCACAACGGGCTCACCAACATCGAGCGCGCCCTGGGTACCCGCAAGTACCCGCGCCTGCGCATCGGCATCGACCCCAAGGGCCGTGTCCCGCAAAAAGACTACGTGCTCGGCCGATTCACCGACGACCAGTGGGCCCGCACCGACCCGGCCCTGGACCGCGGCGTGAGGTGCATCGAGATGTGGCTGAGCGAAGGGCTGGAGAAGGCGGCGAGTTTGTTCAACGCGAAGGCAGCGGAGTAACGGTACGGTCTCCGAAACGCGGTTGAAACACCACATGACACATGGGCACTCATGCGCATCGATGGGAGCTACGTTGTGCGCTGTAGCTTGTCTCCAACAGGTTCGTGTGACTTTCTTGCTAACACAAGGTTGATGGCCGAGGTGTCCGACTCCGCGGTGGTACGCGCGAGGCACAACGGCTTAGCGTTTCCGGCTTGGCGCAGCAGTACACGGTACCGGCTCCCGCCCTCCATAGTCCCACCCACCCCCGTTGAAAGTACAATCTTTTCTCGCTCAACATCCAGACAAAGACCCTGGCCCATTTTGAGTGACCTGCGCCTAAGGTACAGGTGCCGCTCTCGCTTAGTCCACCTGTACAGAAGCAGCGCCAACAGCCCGAACAGGGTTGCAAGACCCAGAAAAATAACGATCCGGCCATATCCTTGCGCCAATTCAACCTGGCTAATCACATAGACCGGGGCGATCAGGAACGAGACGCATACAACAATGAAAACGCAAAAAGAATGCGGAATGCGACCGTCGCACGCAGTCGCCAGAACAAGATCACGCGGTCGCCACGCTGATCCCACCAGATCGATGTATGCGTTAGACGCTGCATCAACTACAGCTTAGCACGAACCCTGCTTCACCTGAATCGGAACCGCCCTTGACCAATACGCCGATCGCCGGGTCGGCGCACGGCAGTAATCACGCCCCCGCGATCGCTGCTTCCTGCTGGGCGAGCATGTCGTAGAGCTGTTCGGCCGACTGGGCCTGCTTGATCGCGTCACGGAAGGTGTCGTCGGTGAGGAGCCGGCTAATCTTGGCGAGCGCCTGGATATGCGGGCCGGTCTGGTCGGCGGGGCTGGCGAGCAGGATGATGAGGTCGACGGGCTTGCCGTCGATCGCGCCGAACTCGATGGGGCTGGGCGGCAGCCCGATCGCCATGTTGAGTTCGGTGAGCGCATCGGTCTTGCCGTGGGGGATGCCGATGCCGTGGCCGATGCCGGTCGTGCGGGTCTGCTCGCGCTGCCAGACGGCGTCCTTGAGCTGCTGGGCCTGACCGATCGCGCAGTGGTCGGCGAGGAGATCGACCAGCTCGTACAGCGCCTGCTGCTTGTCCGTCGCGTCGAGCGGGACTTTGACACACACGGGTTTGAGGATCTCGGTCAGACGCATGTGGGCTCCGGCTGCGTCGTGGCTGGGGATGCGCGGCGGATTGGCACGAGGCCAAACACCCGCGTTTGGGCGGAACGAGCAAGCATACCCCCAGCCGAGACCGGCGACAACTGGAAATCATGACCCACACCGCGAGGGGCCCACCCTCCCGCGCAGGGGCTGCTACGCTACAGGGATGACCGTTTGGCACGCCGACGACGACCCACCCGCCGCCCCGGTGCCGGCTACCTCACCTGGGGCCGGCGACCTGGACGCGCTGCTCAAGCGGCACTTCGGGCATGGCGGGTTCCGGCCGATGCAGCGGGAGATCATCGACGACACGCTGGCGGGCCGGGACGTCTTTGTCCTCATGCCGACGGGCGGTGGCAAGTCGCTGTGCTACCAGCTCCCGGCTCTGCTCACCGGCGGCATGACGGTCGTGGTGTCGCCGCTGATCGCGCTGATGCAGGACCAGGTGACGCAGCTCGAGCAGAACGGCATCCGCGCGACGCTGCTGAACTCGACGCTGGACCTTGACGAGGCGTATCGCCGGGAACAGGCGGCATTGGCGGGCGAGTACGACCTGGTCTACCTCGCGCCCGAGCGGCTCTTCAGCGCCGCGGGGGCACGGCTCTTGGACAAGCTCGACGTCGGCCGATTCGCGATCGACGAGGCGCACTGCATCTCCGAATGGGGGCACGATTTCCGCCCCGAGTACCGCATGCTGGCGCAGCTCCGCTCTGGCTTTGGTGGCCGGTTCGCCGACACGCCGGTCATCGCGCTGACCGCGACGGCGACGCCGCGCGTGCGGGAAGACATCGTCGGCCAGCTCGGGCTCCGCGCCCCCGCCGAGTACCGCGGCGACTTCGAGCGCACCAACCTGATGTACGAGCTGCGCCCCAAACAGAAGCTCTTCGAGCAGGTGCTGGCCTACCTGCGGGACAACCCGCTGTACGAGGGCATCATCTACTGCAACAGCCGGAAGCGATGCGACGAGCTGTCGGCGAAGCTGCAGGCCCACAACATCGCTGCGCTGCCCTACCACGCGGGGCTCGCGGCGCAGGAACGGGAACAGCACCAGCACGACTTCATCCACGGGGATGCGCGGGTGGTGGTCGCGACGATCGCGTTCGGCATGGGGGTCGACAAGCCGGACGTGCGGTTCGTGATCCACGCCGACATGCCCCGTTCGCTGGAGGGCTACTACCAGGAGACCGGCCGGGCCGGCCGCGACGGGCTGCCCGCGGACTGCATCTTCTTCTACTCGGGCGGCGACCGCGGCAAGGTCGAGTTCTTTATCGAACAGAAGGAGAGCGAGGAGGAGCGCGAGCACGCCCGCTGGCAGCTCCGCCGGGTCGTGAGCTACGCCCACCACACCGGCTGCCGGATGACGCCCCTGCTCGCCTACTTCGGGCAGGAACACCCCGGCCGGTGCGGGCACTGCGACAACTGCCTGAAGCCCCCGGACGTCACCGACGCGACGACCGACGCGCAGAAGCTCATCTCCGCGGTCGCTCGGACCGGTCAACGCTTCGGGTTCTCCCACGTCATCAATGTGCTGCGCGGCTCGAAGGCCCAGAAGCTGATCGATTACGAACACGACCGGCTGAGTGTCTACGGCATCGGTGAGGACCGCCCCGCCACTTACTGGCGGCAGCTCGGCGACCACCTCGTGCAGGAAGGGCTGCTCGCGGCGTCTGCCGACCAGTTCCGCACGATCCACCTCACGCCCGACAGCCGGTCGGTCCTGGTCGGCGACCGGCCGGTCACCCTCGCACTCTCTCGCGTTGCGAAACGCACCGCCGCCCGCCGCGCGATCGTGGACGACGGCACGCCGGTCGACGAGGCGCTGTTCGAGAAGCTGCGCGGCCTGCGCAAAGACCTCGCCGACGAACGCGGCGTCCCGCCCTACGTGGTCTTCGGCGACAAGACGCTGGTCCAGTTGGCGCAGCTACTCCCACAGGACGAGCCCGCCTTCCTGGCGATCTCAGGCGTCGGGCAGAAGAAGCTCGAGCAGTTCGGCCCGGTGTTCATGGAAACGATCCGCCAGCACCTCGCGGGGTGAACGACCTGCTCAAGGCGTGGGGGCGGACACAAACCGTGCGAGCCGGTTGCGCATGACCTCGGCCGCGTCCTCGCTTTCGTCGATCAGCACCGCGCTGCGCCCATGCTTCAACGCGGCTTCGCCGGTCGTGCCGCTCCCGGCGAAGAAATCGAGCACCCGGTCGCCGGGCCTGCTGTGCACCTTGACGATGCGCTCGAGGACGCCCAGCGGCTTCTGCGTCGGGTAGCCGGTCTTCTCCTTGCCGCTTGGGCTGACGATGGTGTGCCACCACACGTCGGTCGGGGTCTTGCCACGCTCGGCCTTCTCGGGCGTCACCAATCCAGGGGCCATATAGGGGATACGGTCCATCGCGTCGTAGTTGAAGGTGTACCGCTTCGGGTCCTTGGCGTACCAGAGGATGTTGTCGTGCTTCGCGGGCCATCGGCTCTTGGAGCGCCCACCGTAGTCGTAGGCCCAGATGATCTCGTTGATAAACGACGCCCTGCCGAAGATGCCATCGAGCATCACCTTCGCGTAGTGGACCTCGCGGCAGTCGAGGTGGAGGAAGAAGCTGCCGTCGTCAGCGAGCAGGCGGTAGGCGTGCTGCAGGCGCGGCTCGAGGAACGCGCAGAAGTCGTCGAACGTATCCCCATAGGACTTCTGCCCGAGCGTTTCGGTGCGGTATTGCCGGCCCTTGAACCCGCGTCGGTCGCCGGCGTCGTCCCGTACAGCACGGATCTGCGTCCGCTGCTGGGTCCGGCCGGTGTTGAACGGCGGGTCGATGTAGATCAGTTCGAACGCGCGGTCGGCCAGACCCGGCAAGACGGCGAGGTTGTCGCCGCAGTGGATCTCGAGGGTCGGCGTCGACGGCACGGGCATCGCTGGATGATACGTCACACCGCGCTGGAGGACGTGACGGGCCTCTTCCCGCCGACCTCGTCGACGTCGATCAGCCCGTCGCGGAGGCGGACGACGCGTTCGCAGCGGTCGGCCATGCCCGGGTCGTGGGTGACCATCACGATGGTGAGACCCTGTGCGTGGAGTTCATCGAACAATGCGAGGATCGTGTCGCCGGTCTTGGTATCGAGGTTGCCGGTCGGCTCGTCGGCGAGCAGGATGCTCGGCTCGTTGACCAATGCGCGGGCGATAGCGACGCGCTGCATCTGCCCGCCGGAGAGCTGGGCCGGGCGGTGGCTCATCCGGTCGGCCAGCTCGACTCGTTCGAGGACGGCGGCGGCGCGTCGGTTACGCTCCCCGGCCGGGATGCCCTGGTAGAACAGCGGAACGGCGACGTTCTCCTGTACGGTGAGCTGCGGGATCAGGTTGAAGGCCTGGAACACAAAGCCCAGGTGCCTCCCTCGGACGCGGGACAGCTCGGTGTCGTCCATCTTGGCGACGTCGTCGCCGCCGAGCAGGTACGCCCCCTCGGTCGGCCGGTCCAGGCAGCCGATGATGTTCATCAGCGTGGACTTGCCCGAGCCCGACGGGCCCATGATCGAGAGGTACTGCCCGCGGGGCAGGTCCAGGTCGACGCCCGCCAGCGCGTGCACGGGCGGCGCGGCCTTGTGCTTCTGGTAGACCTTGGTGACCCCGATGATCCTGGCGACGAGTTCGTCCATCGCCATAGCTTACGCCACCCGCGGGCGGTTCGTTCGTTCTGTCGTAAAGAACCCGCGGTGCATACGTCAGCCCGGCTCGCGGCGCGGGATCTCCGAGCCGTGCGGGTCCTGGTCGGGCCGGCCCAGCGCCTCGAACAGCGCGTCACTGAGTTCGTGGGCGTGTTCGAGGTCCTCGGCGGTGGCGTGGACCTCCTCGGCGGTAAAGCCGGCCTCGTTGACGAGGTAGGTCTCCCACAGGCGGTGGGCGCGGACCAGCTCGCGGGCGTGGCGCTTGCCGACCTGGGTGAGCATCAGCCGTCCCTGCTCGATTGTGAGGACGGCCTCGGCACAGAGCCGGGCAACGGTCTTGACGAGCTTGCGCGGCGGCAGGCCGGTCTCGGTGCCGATCGGCTCGACGTAGCCCGTCTCGGGCTGCGGGCCCAGGCGGTAGAGGGCCTTGAGCACGTCCTCCGCGGCGACGTGCCGGGCCAGCCGCAGCCGACGCAGGCGGTCGAACACCCAGCCGTGGTTGGGGCTGAACAGCACGGCCAGCGTAAACAGCAGCGCCGCGACGAGCACCATCGCGGGCCCGGTCGGCGTGTTCACCATAAACGCCAGCGACATGCCCAGCCCGGCGGAGAGCGCGCCGATCGTGCCGGCCAGTACGAGCATCACCCACAGCCGGTTGGTGAGCTGGTACGCGGCGGCGGCGGGCGTGATAACCATTGCGACAACGAGGATGACGCCGGTGCTCTTGATCCCCGCGACGATTGTCGAGGCGAGCATCCCCATCAGCAGGTAGTGCGCAAACGCGACGGACACGCCCATTGCCGCGGCGACGACCGGGTCGAAGCTGATGAGCTTGAAGCGGTGGTACATCAGCGCGACGGTCAGCAGCACCGCCGGGCAGACCACCCCCATGAGAATCAGGTCGGGCGTCTGCACCGCGAGCGGGTCGCCGTAGATAAAACACTCCAGGTCGAAGTGCGTACCGCGTGGCAGCGAGCTGATCAGGATCAGCCCGACGGCAAACATCGCGGTGAAGGCGATGCCGATCGCGGAGTCTTCCTTGGCCCGGCTCTTGCGCTGGACCAGGGAGATGAGCACGGCCGTGAGCAGCCCAGCCCCGAGCGCTCCCACGAGCAGCCACATCGCGAGGAACCAGGGCGGCAGCCCGTCGAGCTGCACTCCGAACCAGCCGAGCGAGAGCAGCGCGACCACGACGCCGGGCAGGATCGCGTGCGAGAGCGCGTCGCCGATCAACGCCATACGTCGGAGGACCACGAAGCAGCCGAGCACGCCGCAGGTGATGCCGACGAGCATGCTGCCCAGGGTCTGAGGGAACCAGCGCGCGGTCCACGGCTCGATGAGCTGGGTGGGGTCAATCTGTAGCTGTGCGATCAAGGTGGGTGTCCTTTGGCATGCTGCGCCGCCGGAGGGTTTCGTCCGCCTGGTCCAGCAGCGCGAGCCGGCCGCCGTAGGTCGCGCGGAAGTTTGTATCGTTGGCGACCTCGGCGGGCGGGCCGAACGCGATCACCCGCTGGTTGAGCATGAGCACGCGGTCGAAGCGTTCGAGGATGGAGAGGTCGTGGTTGACGACGATGACGGTCTTGCCGGCGTCGCGGATGTCGTCGATGAGCTTGAAGATCGCCTGTTCGGACGCAGAGTCCACGCCGGCGAAGGGCTCGTCGAGCAGCAGCATCTCGGCCTCCTGGCAGAGCGCCCGGGCGAGGAAGACGCGTCGTTGCTGCCCGCCGGAGAGTTGGCGGATGTGGCGGTCGGCGAACTTGGTCATGCCGACCTGCCGGAGCGCCTGGTCCGCCGCGGCGCGGTCGGCCGCACGGAGCCAGCCCAGCGGGCCGCGCAGGGCCCGGCCCATCAGCACGACGTCGCGCACCGTCACGGGGAAGTCCCAGTCCACCGCCTCGGTCTGCGGGACGTAGGCCAGGTGCCGGCGGGTGGAGCGGATCGAGTCGCCGAACAGCGTGATCGAACCGTAGTCGGGGCGGATGAGCCCAAGCATGCACTTGAGCAGCGTGCTCTTGCCCGCGCCGTTGGGCCCGATGACGCCGATCAACTCGCCGGGCTCGACGCGGAACGACACCGCGCGCAGCACGGGCCGGGCGTCGTACGCGACGGTCACGCCGTCGGCCTCGATGGCCCAGGGGTGCGCGCCGCCGATCGCGCGATCCGATGACGCTGTGACCGATTCACTCTGCACCGCGCAGCGCCTCCACAATGGTCCGGGTGTTGTGCCGCATCATGCCGATGTACGTGCCCCCCGGCGAGCCCTCTGCCCCCAGCGAGTCGCTGTACAGCTTCGCGTCGCTGACGACCGCGTCGGTGTTCGCGGCGATCTGGTTGATCTGGTTGTTGAGCGCATCACGCACGGAGGTCTCGCCGAACACCGCGCGGATGCCACGCTCGCGCACAAGGTCTTCGAGGTCGCCGATATGCCGGGCCTGGACCTGCTGGTCGGTGCTGATGCCCGCGACGCCGTGGACCTCGATGCCGTATGCACGGCCGTAGTACCCGAAGGCGTCGTGGCTGGAGATCATCACGCGCCGGTCCGCGGGGATCGTCTCGATCTGCTCGCGCACCCAGGTGTCGAGCATCTCAAGCTCGGCGAGGTACGCGGCGGCCCGGTCCTTGTAACCCTCCGTGTGTGCAGGATCCATCTCGATCAGCGCATCTCGGACCCCTTCGACATAGCGGATAAAGATCCGCACGTCCATCCAGCCGTGCGGGTCCGGCGCGGCCGACGCGCCGCCTTCTCCCCGGATCGGGTCGATCCCCGGCTGTTCGGCCAGGCGTACCGCCCTTTCGCCGGCGTTGTTGTCGACGATGCTCCCCAGCGTCGCCTCCAGGTGCAGCCCGTTCATCAGCACCAGGTCCGCGTCGGCGATCCGTGTGGCGTCCCGCGGCTTCACGTCGTAGGTGTGCGGGTCTTCGCCCTCACGCATGATCGATATGACCTCAACATCGTGCCCCCCGACGATCCGCGCCGCGTCAGCGATCATCGTCGTCGTCGCGACCACGGTCGGCTTGCCGCTGGTTGCCCCCCCGCCGCCGCAACCGGCCACCGAAATCAGCGCCAACACACCCAACAGGTTGACCACAAGACCCCGCATCGGAACTCTCCATTTTGATTAGTCAAAGTTTCAGTATCGATGTATCATAGGTAGCAAGACCGACCTGTCAAGGGCCTGCCCATGGACGCCTCTACCGCGACCGAAAACTACGTTAAAGAGCTGTACCTGCTCCAGCAGCGTCAGCCCGGCCGCGGCCCCGTCCCGATGGGGCAGCTGGCCGAGGCCCTGGGCGTCACCCCCGGCACGGCGACGACGATGGTCAAGCGTTTCGCCGACGACGGGCTGTTCCGATACACGCCGCGCAAGGGTGTCCGTCTCGCGGGGCCGGGCAACAAACTCGCGCTGGCGGTGCTGCGTCGGCACCGGATCGTCGAGACGTTCCTGGTCCAGGTGCTCGGGCTGGACTGGTCCGAGGTCCACGAGGAGGCCGAGGTCCTCGAGCACGCGGTCTCCGACAAGGTGCTCGACAAGCTCGACGCGCTGCTGGGCCACCCCACCGCCGACCCGCACGGCTCGCCGATCCCACCCGCCCCGGGGGCCGGGCCGATGCGCACCATCGAGATGCGCCCGCTCACCGACTGCAAGGCCGGCCAGTCCGTCACCGTCGGCCGGCTGCTCGACACCCTCCCCGGTTTCCTGCAGTTCGCCGAGCGCCACGGCCTGACCCCGGGCGCACAGCTCACCGTCCAGCAGAACGACCCCGCCGCCGACGCTGTCACCGTCAAGGTCGGCCGAACCGCGCCCACCACGCTCGGCAGCGCCGCAGCGGGGAAGGTGCTCGTCACCGATCGCTGACGCGTCGAGACTTCATTCCAGCTTGTCCGCGGCAGCAGGCCGGGCCCGCCTACTGCAGCGGTCCGATGGTGATCCCGCGGAACTCGATCGCCTGCCCCTCGCACTGCAGCGCGATTGGGCCGTGCGTCCGCGTCGCGTCGAAGCCCGCGTTGGCGAGTTCGCCGTTGATCGTGACCTCGATGTAGCCGCCGTCGCACAGGATCGTCATCGTGTTCCACTCCCCGATCGGTGCTTCGCGGACCTCGCCGGTCCTGCGGATCACCCCGCCGGTCTGCGGTGCATCGCCGTCCCCTTCCGCCGGCACCAGGCCGACCCCGAGCAGCCAGAAGTCTCCCGCGTTGCCGCTGTAGAGCTGGGTCTCGATGCACTGGGGCCAGATGCCCGTGCCCTGACCCGGGCCGACATGCACGAACACGCCCGAGTCCCCGCCCCGCTCGGGCCAGCGCCACTCAAGCGTCAGGATGTAGCCGCTGTAGCTCTGCTCGGTCCGCAGCACCCCACGCGGGCCATCCTTGCAGGACAGCACGCCGTCCCCGGCCTCCCACAGCGCAACATCCCCGGCCCAACCGGCCAGGTCCTCACCATTGAAGAGCGTGACGGTCTCCGCGGGTTCGACGGGCTCAGCAAGCGGGTGCTCTTCGCCGATCACCGGCGACGAGGACCAAACGATGCCCCCGAACAGGCCGGCCATCGACAACACGGGACCCAACATCCATCGCAACATCTGTTGTCTCCGTTCGCCGTGGTCTGAGGATTCTACCGCAACCCGTTGGGGCGCTGCCGGCACGCCTGGCCCATGCTACGCTAGGGCATGCCCAAGCACCCGCCTCGCCTATCGGTCTGCACCCGTATCGCAGCGTTCCTGATCGCCTGGCTCGGGACCGCCTCGGCCTTCGCCCAGGCGCAGCCCGGCCAGGATGACGAGGCCAGCGCGCCCAACATCCTGCTCATCATCGCCGACGACATGGGCTACGGCGACCTGGGCTGCACGGGCACGGCCGTCATCCAGACACCCCACCTCGACGCGCTCGCCGCGGACGGCCGGCTCTGCACGCAGGCCTATGTGACTTCCAGCGTCTGCGCGCCCAGCCGGGCCGGCCTGCTCACCGGGCGATACCCCAGCCGGATCGGCTTCGAGGCCAACCTCAACCGCTGGTCCGAGAACACACCCACCCGCCGCGAGTTCTACGGGCTGCACCCCTCCGAAGCCACGCTCGCCGACCACCTCCGGCACAACGGCTACCGCACCTTTGCCGTTGGCAAGTGGCACCTGGGCTACGAGGACGAGCACTACCCCACCGCGCGCGGGTTCGACCACTTCACCGGGATGCGCGGCGGGAGCCACGGCTACTTCCTCAACCGCGTACGCAACGCGATCGAGCGCGACGGCGAACCCGTCGCCGAGTTCTCCAGTGCTTACGCGACCGATTACTTCACCGACGAGGCGATCCGCTACATCGCCGACAGTTCTCTCACGCCCGGCGGCCCGTGGTTCCTCTACCTCGCCTACAACGCCCCGCACACCCCGATGCAGGCCACCGACGACGACCTCGCTCATTACCAACACGTCCGTAACGAGAAACGGCGGACCTACTGCGCCATGGTCCACGCCCTGGACCGCGGCGTCGGCCGCATCGTCGAACACCTCAAACAGACCGGCCAGTACGACAACACTCTGATCGTCTTTTTCAGCGACAACGGCGGGCCGCGACGCACCAACGCCTCGTGGAACGGCCCGTTCTCCGGCAGCAAGGGCAACCTCCGCGAAGGCGGCATCCGCGTGCCCATGATCGTCTGCTGGCCCGACCGCGTGCCGGCCGGCGAACCCTACGCCGGCGTCGTCTCGACCCTCGACTTGCTGCCGACCCTCCTCGCCGCGTGCGGCGGCCAAACGCTCGAACTCACCGACGGCAGCGGCGACAACGCCAGGCCACGCACCTACGACGGCATCAACATCCTCGACGCCCTGGCCGCCAACCAGCCCACGCCCGACCGCTACCTGTTCTGGCGGCTGCAGGGACAGACCGCGGTGCTTGTCAACGGCGAGGACAAACTCATCCGCCTCGCGCACCGCCCGGCCCAGCTCTTCCGCCTGCCCGACGACCTGGGCGAGCAGCAGGACCGCTCGGGCGACGACCCCGACGCCGTCGCCGACCTCTTCCGCGTCATCCACGACTGGGAACGGGCCATGCCCACCTACCCGCACTTCAATACGTCGCCCTACTGGCGTGGCCAGTCCGCGAACAACTACGACGAGTACACGCCCGCCCAGGAACCGCGGTAGCGTGAACGCTGCCCGTACTATGTGGGCTTTATCCCAACCACTCCGCCGGGGGAGCGGCCGACCGCACGCCTCTCCCTATCCTTGAACATGGAGACGCCGATGCGTTTGTTACTAGCCTCCTTCGCCGCCGCCTGCCTGTTGGCCGGCCCCGCCTACGCACAGATCGAGGACACCCCGGCCAAGACACAGGCCGAGCCCGCGGCCGACACGTCCCCGCGCGATGCCGCCGCCCGGCTCTCGCGCGACGACCGCCGAGCGATCCAACGCCCCCTCGAACGGGCGGGCACAAACGCCGATGAACTGCGGGCCGCCCTGCGTAACGCGCCCGATGCGTACCTGCCCGGCATCGTCTTCCTCATCGCCCACATGCCCGAGCGTGACCTGCAGTCGGTCACCGCCACGTTCCTCCTCGAGAACACCGCCCTCGCCTACGAGGCCTGGCACCACGCGCCCTGGCACGACCAGGTCACCGAGCAGCAGTTCTTCCAATACATCCTCCCCTTCGCCTCGCTCAACGAACGGCGCGACGACTGGCGGCGGGACTTCTACGACCAGCTCCGCGAGCAGTGCTGGCAGTTCGACAACATCCTCGACGCCACCAACTGGCTCAACGACCACCTCAACGACCACTTCGAGGTCTACTTCCACGCGACCCGCCGGCCCAAGCCCGACCAGTCCCCCTACGAATCCATCGAGGCCGGCTACGCCTCCTGCACCGGGCTGTCCATCCTCCTCACCGACGCCTGCCGCGCTGTCGGCATCCCCGCGCGCATCGTCGGCGTCCCCCTCTGGACCGAGATCCAGGGCAACCACAACTGGGTCGAGGTTTTTCACGACCGCTGGTACAACGTCGGCGGCACCAACTCCGACCTCCGCGACGACGACTGGGTCAACGACCGCTGCCGCAACATGACCGACCCCGACCACTGGCACCACAGCGTCTACGCCGCCTGCACCCGCCGGACCGCCACCCATTTCCCCCTCGTCTGGGACCTCAGCATCACCTACGTCCCCGCCCTCAACGTGACGCGCTTCTACAGCGAGGCGGTGGACGTCCGCATCGAACTGCCTGAGCCCACTGACGGGAATACGTCCGCCGACCACTCCGTCACCGAGGTCTTCATCTACTGGGCCGGCGAACTCGTCGCCCGCCACCCCGTCGACACAACCGATACGACGGGCCAGATCACCGCCCGCCTCGCCGGCAGCTCGACCTACCGGATCGTCTTCCACACCGCCGACGGCGGGGAACTTGAATCCACGCTGACCACCGATTGAAATCTCGCTTTATCGTATTTTCGTGCGGATAGGTATTGCACAGCGGGAACCCATCTTGCCGAGCCAACGACGTAAACGCATCCTTTGGTCCCTGCGGATCGTCATGCCGCTGGTCGGCATCGCCAGCGCGGTCGTGTTCGTGCCGTGGGGCGGGGTCTGGGCCTGGCTCGCGCCGCTGCCCGACACCGTGCAGGAGCAGGTCGACGACGCGGCCGGGCACGGGCTCGACGGCATCATCGTCTACGTCGACGCCCCCGGCCAACCCCCCGCGCTCTACGCCGCCGGCTACCGGGACCGCGACGCGCAGACCCCCGCCGACGCGAACGCCCTGTTCAAGATCGCCAGCATCAGCAAGCTCTACCTCGCCGCCGCGACCGCGAAGCTCGCCGCCGAACAGCGGCTCGACCTGGACGCCACCCTCGCGCACCTGCTCCCCCAGTTCGCGGACCGCATCAAGCACGCCGACCGCATCACCCTCCGCATGCTCGTCCAGCACCGCAGCGGCATCCCCAACTTCACCGACCTCGACGGCTTCGCGTGGATCACCCGCCAGTCCAACCCCCAGGACAACCTCGCCCTCGCCCTCGACCGGCCCGCCGACTTCGCCCCAGACACCCGCCGCAGCTACTCCAACACCAACTATCTGCTCCTGGGCATGATCCTCGACGACACCCTGGGCTACCCCCACCAGGACTACATCCACCACGAGCTGCTCGCCCCCGCCGGCCTGAACCAGACGTACCCCTCCCTCGCCGCCGTCGACCCCAAGGATGTGGCCAGCGGCTACCACCACGGCATCGACGAGGACCTCAAGCCCCTGGTCTACACCACGCCCGGCGGGTCGATGATCGCGACCGCACAGGACGTCGGCCGGTTCCTCCGCGCCCTCTGCGACGGCTCCCTCCTCGGCGAGGAGGCCACCGCCGTCTACAACGGCCTCTATGACCAGGAACACACCGGCTGGCTGCCCGGCTACTACAGCATCGCCCGCTACCACCCCGACCGCGACACCGTCGTCGTCCAGTTCGTCAGCAACACCGGCGATGAGGCCGAACTCGTCGCCAACGTCACCTACGGCCGCATCCTGCGCATCCTCGACGCGGACTGAGCCCGCGCCTGCCCCCGGCCATCGCCCGCAGGCGCGGCCGCAACGCGACAAATCAGAAAAATGTTAGAAACGCCGGTCATTTCCGGCGGGATTGTGTCTATGTACGGTAGACGAGCCCCGCATGGACCCCACCCCACCCCCCCACAACCCGGAGCAGGCCGCACTGGAGGCGGATCGGCGGGCGGAACTTGCCCTCCTGTGGTCCCGCTCGCAGCACCTGGTCGAGGCGTTCATCCGCACGGCCGTGGTCCACGCCCACGACCGGGACGACGTGCTTCAAGAGACCGCCAAACAGGCCGCGCTGCATTTTGACCGGTACGACCCCGACCGGCCGTTCGCGAATTGGGCGGTGGGGATCGCCCGCCACAAGGTGCAGGAGCTCCGCCGACGCGGCAAACGCGACGCGGTCGCCCTGGGTAACCAGACCCTCGACCTGATGGCGGACGGTTTCACCCGGGTCAAGGACGAATCGGCCGACCGGGTCGACGCCCTGGAGCACTGCATGGGCCAGCTCCAGACCCGGCACCGCAAGCTGCTGGGGCTGCGCTACACCGACGGGATGTCGGTCGCGAAGATCGCCGACGCCGTGGGTAGTCGGCCCAACACCGTGTCGGTCTCGCTCTACAAGATCCGCGCCGCGCTGGCCGACTGCATCACACGCCGGCTGCGCCGGCTGGAAGGGGGCGGGCATGCCCACTGACCCGAACGAGCTCCTGGCCGGCTTCTTCAACGGCACGCTGGATGCGGACCAGATCGAAGCGCTGGAGCGCTGGGTCGCCGAGGACCCGGCCCACGCCGACGCGCTGGCGCGGTACGCGATGGACCAGCGTGCGATCGAGCACATGCTCCGCCTGGATCGTATGGTCGATCTGTCTGATCTCTCGAAAAATGAGATCTCGCCAGGCGATATCGCGTCTGATGAAATCGAACTTATCGCGGCCAAAGCATCTGACGACTCTAGCTCTATGGCCTTTATCATCGAGCAGGCCCTGGCGGATCGGCGCAGGCATGAATTGGAAGACGAGGCGAATCGGCGTCTCGCCGCTCAACAGGCCGAGGAAGCTCGAATCAGGCGGTTAGAGCTTAGGCGTCGCAACATATCTGAACCGGTGGATCGGGACATTGTGATCCCAAAGGTGGTCGTCTGGCTGGGTCTCGCAGCGGTGTTGGGGTTCGCGCTGATCATGTTTACTCACTTCAATTCCGCCCCAACTGCCAAGGTGACTCCACAGGTTGTTGAGCGTGTGCCACAACCTGAAGCATTGACAACCTCAACTGTCGCTCACTTGGTCGACAGTTTCGATGCGGTTTGGGCCGGCCCCATGCCCCCTGGGACGCAATCTTTGTCCCCAGGGCAATACACCCTGACCCACGGATGGGCAGAGGTCCGCACAGTGTACGGCGTAGACCTCGTGCTTGAAGCGCCGGTCACGTTTGACCTCGCCGAAGATAACGGCATCGAACTCGTGCATGGGCAACTGGTTGCTGATGTCTCGGAACGTGCAAGCGGTTTTACAGTGCACACCCCGAGCGGGCTTGTTGTGGACTACGGAACAATATTCGGCGTCGCGGTGGATGACGGCGGCGAGACACTGACGCATGTGTTCGCGGGCGAGGTCGAGGTGACCTCGGGTCGATCTGGGAACGGCACGGTGTTACGACTGGTCGAGGATCAGGCGGCGTCAGCAACTCCTGGTGGTGAAGCCAGGCAATTAGATGCCGCCGGCGCACGATTCGCACGGGAAGTGCCTGCGACAGCGTATCAGGCCGCGGTGCTGTCGAGCCGGCCAATGTGCTACTGGCGAGGCCCGATCAATGAGGAGACTTCGAGCCTGCCCGATCACGGCTGGCTTGCTGCGGACGCACGGACAACCCGCATGCTTGGTCATCTACGAGCGGGCTTCCGGCCCGACGACCCGAGCGGGTCGCTGGAGTTTCGCCGCAGCGGTGCCTCCGCAATGGTCGATCCGAACGAGCGTTTTCTCCTCCGGCAATCGTTCACGGTCGAGGTCTGGTGCTGGATCGAGCCCGGGCACGAAGGTTTTATGCGCATCGTGTCGACCCGATCTGAGGACGGCGGCTTCGGACTGGGTGTCAACGGCCATGCTGGTCCAAACAACATCGGGAACTGGCCTGGCAACGTGCCGGTATTCACCTTTTTCCATAGAGCCGACTTCATCGGCAATGCCGTCCTGCCCGAAGGCCGTTGGGTGCACTTGGTCGCGCGGGTCGATGACGACGGGAGTGTCGCGATGTTTGTCGATGGCTCGCCGATCACGGTCCACAGGGCGTCCCTTTCGGGCACGGCGAGTGTGTCATCTACGCCTCCTCCTCTCATGATCGGTCGCAACCCGTTCACGGGGATGGGCATCCAGGCTTGGCAGGGCCGGCTTGATGAGGTCGCGATTTACGACCGGGCCCTGTCTGAGGCCGAGGTCCACCAACACTTTTTTGCTGCTGAAGTCCCGTAACGGACGGGCTCCACGGGATCTTGTATCCCATCTTTCACCACTCCCAAACGGAGGAATTGATATGACTCGTGCTCTAATGACAACCGCGTCTCTTCTGGCGGTCTTCGGGACCGGCACGGCCTCGGCGGCCGTAATCAGTTTCTCATCCGCGTCGTTTACCAACGCAAACCAAGTATCGAACAACGGTACGCTCGTCCAGGCCGTCAACCTCGGCCAAGGCAATGCCGGCGTTGGGGTCAACAGCGGCGTGGCAACGTCGGCGGTGACGGTCAACGGCGTGACGTTCGGGCCGGATTCGGGGGATGGCGTCGGGTTCTTCGTCGTGGATGCGGGCGGCGCGGTTGCGCCCGGCACGTTTAAGGCGAACGACGGGAACGACTTCAACAGTACCGCGTACTATGACGACACCAATCCGATCGCCGGGTTATCGGTCGCCGATGCCAACGCACTGTTGGACTCGGTCGAGTTCGGTGGCGGCATCGGCAACTCGATCGCCCAGCTCACAGGACTGACAATCGGTCAGGCCTACGAGGTCCAGATTCTTCTGTCGAACGACCCCGCGGGGTTTGATGTGGGCTACGCCGCGACAACAGGTGGCGCGGAGGTCTACACCCTCACCGGCATCGCGATCGGTGGGCCTGAGATCGTCACCGGTACCTTCGTCGCGACCGAAGCGGTCCAGGACATCCACATCGCGAAATCGTCGAATGGTCCCGACTTCAACCTCGAAGCGGCGGCCTTCCAACTCCGCGAAGTCCCCGAGCCCGGCTCGCTGGCGCTGTTGGGACTGGGTGGCCTGGCGGTATTGCGTCGCCGCCGCGGCTAAGCGTCGCTGGATCAAGCATTCCGCCTCGGCCGGCCTGACCGCCGGCCGAGGCCTTGCACCGGCTATTCTCGATTGAGGTCATGATGTTGTTTCGCATTGCGGTTTCCACTGTGTTCGTGATCGGTGCAGCGCTCCCGGGGTGGGGGCACTGCGGTTGCGACCTCGACCCCGGCTTTGTGCCCGGGGCAAAGGCCTATCAGGACGCGATGACCCGCGGGGGCCACCCCTGGCAGCCGCAACCCGATCAGGCCGCCGTCATGATCGTCGGCGCGCATCCTGACGACGAGGGGCTGTTCCTGGGCGGCGTGATCCCGTACTACACCCAGGTCCGCAACCTCCCGGTTGTCTTGGTTGACCTCGTAAGCAGCCGGCCGAACAACCCCGTAGAGCAGGCCACGCGCGAGCAGGAACTGCGTAACGCGGCCTGGGTCTACGGGATGCGGAACGAACCGATCTTCGCCCGCTTCCGAGACCACAGCGACCTGCCCGGCGGGACCGGCTCACTGGCGAACACCTGGAACGCTTGGGACGGTGACATCACCAATGGCGTGGCGGACCTCAATGGCAACGGGGTGCCCGATGGGCGCGAGGCCGCAGCTCTCTACCTGGCCGAGCAGATACGGCGGTACCAACCCTCGGTGCTGGTCGCTCACGACCAGCGCGGCGAGTATGGCCACGGCGCGCATCAAGCCGCGAGCATTGTCTTTCAGGACGCCTATACGCTCGCCGCTGATGCATCGCTAGATATCGCCGGGCTTGACCCATGGCAGGCAGACAAGCTCTACATCCATATGTTCCAGGACTACCGCGATCCCGGTGTACCGGTCCTGAACCACTTCTATCACGATTTCTCCATCGCCTATCCAGAGATGGGCGGGCTGTCTGCGGCCCAAGTGACCGATCTGGGCGTGCTTGAACACGCCTCGGAGGGCGGGCAGAACCTGCTCAACGCATTTGCCGGCAACCGGTTTATTGAGCAGTGGGCGTTGCGGTTCTCAGAGGTAGGCGGTGACACCACCGGTCCGATGATGATCGACGGCAGTTTCTACGCCCAGATGGCGACCGGTGACTTCTTCGAGAATATCGACCTTAGCCGTTTCGCCGCTCTGCTCGCGGATTCCAACGGCGATGGTGTCGTAGGCATCGCTGATTTGGACCTGTTGCTGGCCAACTGGGGTGAACACGTCCCGATCGGGTCCGTCGCCGCGGGAGACGCGGATGGAGACGGTGTCATCGGCCAGGGCGACCTGGACCTGTTAATCGCCGGTTGGGGCCAGGGCACATTCCCGGGGGGCTTGGTTCCCGAACCCGGGACTTTCGTCCTGCTTGCAATGGGCGTCCTGACCCTGCCCAGCCGCGGAAGCCACGTCCGCCGGGGTCTTCGAGCCTCCTCCACCCGCCGTGCCCCGCTTGGTCGCGGGGCGCGGTTTTTCGATCAGCATGCAACCACAACAACAAGTTGGGTACCTAACCCGCTTCAGACCAGTTAGGCCCCATGTCCACCTGTCCTTTCCCAAGCCAAGGAGTCTGCCGTGCGTACACGCCATGCTTTCACTCTAATAGAACTGCTCGTCGTCATCTCGATCATCGCACTACTGATCGCAATCCTTCTCCCCGCCCTAGGGGCGGCTCGGCAATCCGCTCGGAACCTAGAGTGCCTCAACAAGCAGAAACAAGTCGGTGTTGCATTCCACTCTTTCTTTACCGACACGAAGTATCGTATGCCCGGCATCTACCTCGATAGCAGCGCCTGGGTCGGCCCATCGCCGTGGCAGAAATCCTATATCGGTGGCGATATTTGGGACCAACTCCCACCCGACCAAAAGGGCACGCTCAACCAATACATCGGCGGCGGAGGCGGCGTTGATGCCGAGTACATCAGTTCGATCTACCGATGCCCGGACCTGCCCGATGGGGCCGTCGGCAGTGGCGAAGGCAGCAATGGCATGTTCGACTATACATACCTCATGACCTTCACCGGCGCGAAGGTCGACATCATGCCCAACGAGGCGAAGGTCCAGTTCCCCGGTTCGACCGAAACCGAAAAGCTCCCCCTTCCGATTATGCTGGAGGAAGACCCGGCGTTCCATATCAACGGCCCGTTCCGTGACCCCGGGCATTTGTCTATCAACCGTATGGGGTCCTGGCATCAGGGTGGAAGCGGCAACTATATCGCGATCGACGGCAGCGCCCACTCACTGCGGTTCTCAACAGTTGGCCCCGAGTGTCAAGCCTGGACCGCCGAACACCCCAGCAAAGGCATTGTCTCACTCGGCCTGACTAACAACTACGGAGAGTGGTAAACCAAATCAAACTCTAAACACACCTTCAGGACACCCTCCCCCACTGTTACCAGCATAAGAACATAGGTGCAGTCGTACATTCGGTACGACCATGTCCAACAACGGTGCCCAACGATGAGTGTCATCCTCAATCTCCGGATTGCAATCAGGCCTGCCAAGAATCAAATCAACTGTACTGTCACGAAAACAGTATCCACTGAAGAACCTTTAGGCCCTTAAGACAACGCCTCCGACATGCCGGAGGCGTTGTCAGTGATTACAAAGACCCCTTAAGTGATGCCTGAAACATTCTCAGTGATGTCTTAAAACTTCTCAGTGATGCCGGAAAAGGTTTCAGGCATCACTGAGGCGGCTCCAGGCATGTCGGAAATCTCTTGGGGGATGACTGACTGGGCTTGTGGCATCACTGGAACGGCGTCCGGAGGTACGGGGCGGGTTTCCGGCATGTTTGAAGGCGGTTTGGGAGCCCTGCACCGCCGTTTGGGACCTGCCGGGGGCGGGCCTGGAAGTGTTTTGCACTTTTTGGGGTCTGGCGCGGCCGGAGGGGTTAAGTCGGTCGCGCAGGATGCCGACAACGGGTCATGGATCACTTCTGCGGGGCACAGCGTGTGCACCGCGGGTGGCCGGGGCCCGGGGGGGTGCTTGTTCTGGGGCCTTTCTTTTTGCACCGCCCGTTCGGGCGAAAGACAGGAGTATCGACATGCCGGATTATGTACCTACCCGTGAGGGCGAGCTGTTGGCGTGGACCAGCAACCTCGCCACCAAGCTGGTCGCGGACCCGCCGGGCTACGGCCTGGATGTGCAGGCGGCGGCGGACTACCAGGCCGTGCAGCAGGCGTTCGCCGCGGCGTACGCGCTGGCCACCGACCCGGCCACGCGCACGCCGGTGAACATCGAGGACAAGACCGAGGAGAAGCAGGCGCTCATCGCCGCCACCCGTCCGCTGGTGCAGACGCTGCAGAACTGGTCGGGCATGACCAACGGCAAACGCAAGGACCTGGGCATCCCGGTCCGCGACAACGAGCCCACCCCGATCGGCATCCCGACCGAGATGCCGGTGCTGCGGGTGACGGAGGTGAGCCAGCGGGTGCTGGACCTGGAGCTGCTGAACCAGGAGAACGAGAAGCGCAAGCCGAACGGCGTGCGCTCGGCGTGGCTGTACACGCACGTCGGGGCCGACCCGTCGCCGGACCTGACGCAGTGGAAGTTCGAGGGCGAGTCGACGCGGAGCAACCCGCAGATCGTCTTCCCCGAGAGCGTCGCCCCCGGCACCGAGGTCTGGGTCACGGCCCTTTGGGTCAACCCGACCGGCAAGCCCGGGCCGGCCTGTGCCCCCGTCAAGTCGTACACCGGCCACGACGGCCTGTCGCAGGCGGCGTGACCCCGGGAAACCTGTTCTCACTTTTACCGCAGGGGACGCTCCGCCACGCCGCGGCGGGGCACCTCCCCCCCTAGCCCTGCCCGGCGTGGCCGGCGTCCTCTGCGGTTTTGATATGTTTCCTCACGCCAGGGCGCGGACGCGCACAGAAGGGAAGAAACCACCGATGCACATGGATGTACACCGATCGGACACACTGAACTGATCCGTGTGTATCGGTGTCCATCGGTGGTTTCAACCCGCCTTTGCTTCTTGTTACTGATCCCTCCGCGTCTTGGCGCCTTGGTGTGAGATGCTTTGTTATTGCTTTGGTTTCATTTCGTGGGAGCTATGTCATGTCAGAAGTGATTCGGATCAACGATCGGACTGTGACGGGTGAGCTGTGCAAGGTCGATCCATCGGCGCGGGGGGTGGACCTCCGCGTCCGGCCGGCGACGCCCGGCGACTTCGCGTTTATCGATGCGCTGCAGAAGCAGGAGTCCGACAAAGTCGGGTTTATGTACGAACAGGCGATCCGCAAGCGCATCGAGGAGGGGAACATCCTGATCGCGGAAGCGATCAGAGTGAACAGTGAGCAGTCCACAGTGAACAGTGGGGAAGAAGGATCGGCTGTTCACTGTTCACTAGGTACTGTTCACTCACCGGCCCCGCCGGTGCCGGTGGGCTACTGCCTGGGCGTGGACCGGTACATGAAGCGTGGGGATGTGGGGATTATCTATCAGATGGCGGTGGTGCCGGCGTACCGGCGGATGAACGTCGCGGCCGCGCTGCTGCAGGCGCAGTTTGAGGAGTCGGCGTACGGGTGTCGGCTGTACTGCTGCTGGTGCAAGCAGTCGCTGGAGGCGAACCGGTTCTGGGAGGCGATGGGGTTTGTGCCGCTGGCGTTCCGCGCGGCGGGCCGGAGCACGATCGAGAAGATCCAGCGCAAGACGGGGGACACGAAGGGGGCGGTGCACGTGTTCTGGCAGAAGCCCGTGCGTGCGGCCGATGTGGAGGCAGCGCGGGCCGGCACGTTCCGGGGGTGGTGGTACCCGTATGAGACGCAGGGTGGTGCGATGATGGAGAGCCGGGTGATCCTGCCGCTGCCGCCGGAGGTGCAGTGGGACGAGGCGACGCCGGTGGTGCTTCCGGGGGCGGAGCAGAGAGAAGCCGAGCAGAAGTTGCTGGAGCAGAAGGTGGAGGCGGTTTCGCTGCGGGAGAAGGCGGCGAAGAAGGCGGCGCGGAGGGGAAAGCACGCCAAGACGCCCCCCGGAAGCCGCTCGGATGCCAAGCAGAAGCAGGCATCCCGCACGGTGGTGGGCTATGGGTTCGGGGCGGGGAGCGGGTTTGGGGCACCGGCGGAACCCCCGGAACCCCCGGATGCCCCGGGTGCGGAGAAGCCGGGTGAGAGCGTCGAAGCCGCGGCGTTGGCCGGGCGTGAGCAGGCGTTGGCGGAGATCCGGGCGGAGAAGGACGCGGCGAAGCGGGCGTTGAAGGCGGCGCAGCGGAAGAGCGACCCGGTGGTGGTGGCGTTTGCGCGGGAGCTGCGGGACCGTTGGCAGGAGCATGTGGCCCCCGGAAGCGCGTTGGCCGGGGTGCTGGCGGGCAAGTGCCGCGGGAAGTACGACGTGGGCCGGCTGCCCCCCGGGGGTCGTTGCACGCCGACGCCCCCGCCCGGCGTCATCGCGGAAGCGAGCGACGCGCCCAGGGCCCCGGGTGTGCAGCGGCTGGACGCGGCGTAGGGGGTTTCGACATCGAGTGGTCAGGTGGCCTCACCATGAACCGTCCGGCGAAAAAAGCAACGCGGTATCGCCGACCTCGCAGAGCCATTGGTAGCCGGTCGCTCCCTGCGTGAAAGGCACGATCAGCCCTTCGATGTTGTCCCAGCTTTCGGGCCGTAGTACCCAACACGAGTGGCTGGGTTCGGGCGTGAACCCGACATCCCTCGGCGCGGCCACGAACGCGAGGGCGAATCCTTCCACAGGTGATACACCGCAATCCGCCTCAAGATCGACCCGCATCCGCTGGCGGTCGGCAAGTCTGCGCACGGCCTGGCGGAGGGTTTCCGCCTCTGACGGAGTGAAGTCAAACAGGCGAACAAGCGGGCAGTCGGGCGAGCCATGGGTAAGCCGTTCAACCTTCATGTGGTGTGTCAGGGGACGTAGCGAGAAAGACTCGGTTGCTTGCCGTCCGCGCAAGCGGGCGTCCAACCGACCACACCATTCTACTCGCGGGCGTCGCCGGTCAAACGCAGCCGCTGGTTAGGTCGCTTTGCCATCATCGTGACGAAGTCGATCACGGGCAGCCATCAGTAAATTGATGTAGTCGTCTCGAATAGGCTCAACAAGTACCTTCTCAAACATACAAGTCAGCGCACAAAGGGCTACTTCTTCTGCCTGGTCTTCCATCGCTAAAGACTTTGAGTCGGAAAACCGCGATAGAAAATCGAACAGAACCAACGCCTCATCGCGTGAGAACTCAATCGTGATTGGTTCAGCAGTGAGACTCATGCGACTAAACAGTGAGTATGGAAACGAGTATGTTTACCTGTCAGGGATTATAAAGACGTTCGTTCGATGTCACAAGACTTTGTGAGAGAGACGTATCGGATCAGAATCGGGCCAGTCATGCCGCTTGGATTGGGCGGCGATCGTTGCGCAACGGCAGGGTTCGGGCTGGGGCGTGGAGGTCAACCGCGTGCGTGCCAGGCGGCGAGGACCTGTTGTTCTTTGTCGGGCTGGAGGGACGCGCCCAGGCGCTGGTGTTCGGCGGGGAGGGCTTTGAACCAGTCGAGGGTGTCGCGGGCGGTGTCGGCCAGGGGCAGGCAGGTGAGGCCGGCGGCGATGGCGCGGTCGCAGTTCACGCTGCCGAAGCCGCGCATCGGCTCGGTCGGCGGGACCCAGACGGGGAGGTTGGACCAGGGGTAGACCTCGTGCTCGGCGAGGAAGTCGGCATCGACCCAGGTGAAGCGAACATCGCTGGTGGTGACGGCGCGGATGCCGTAGAGCAGCTCGGCGATGGAGAGCGGGTGGTTGGGACCGGTGGCGTTGTACGTGCCGGTCGCGTTGTCCTCGGCGAGTGTGATCTGGAAGCGCGCGAGGTCGCGGGCGTCGATGAACTGGACGGGGTCGGTCGGGTTGCCGGGGGCGATGGTCTCGCCGCCGCGGTCGATGCGGACGGGCCAGTAGGTGAATCGGCCGGTCGGGTCGCCGGGGCCGACGATGAGGCCGGGCCGGACGACGATGTGGGTATCGGGGTAGGCGTCGCGGGCGGCCTGTTCGGAGTAGGCCTTGAGCGGGCCGTAGGTCTGGCCGGTGACGCGTTCGACGGTGGGGTCGTCGAGCGTGCCGACGTCGGCGGTTTCGTCCATGTCGGGGATGTCGTGCGAGGCGTAGGCGGAGATGGACGAGACGTACTGGTACGAGCCGATGTTGCCTTGTAGCACCTCGCAGGACTGTCGGACCCAGCGGGGGATGTTGGCGGAGTTGTCGATGACGGCGTCGAACTCCCGGCCCTCGAGGGCGGTGAGGTCGTTGTTGCGGTCGCCGACGAGTTTCTCGACATCGGGGAACAGGTGCGGGTTGGTGCGGCCGCGGTTGAAGAGCGTGACGGTGTGGCCGCGTTCGAGGGCGTACTGGACCTGGTGGGGCCCAAGGAAGCCGGTGCCGCCGAGGATCAGCAGGCGCATGGGGCTGTCGGCGGGGTCGGTGCGTGGCTCGGGCTGGGCGAGCGCGCTGGGCGGGACCAGGCCGTGTGCGAGTGCGGCGGTGGACGCGGCGGCGGAGGCGAGGAAGTGGCGGCGGGTGGTCGGGACGAGCCAGGGCATGGGCGTGCTCCGGGGCGAGGGGAGGCGAGTCGGGGAATCACCGGGCACGAAAAAGAACGTACCCGTGTGTGGATACGTCGGTCGGGTCGCTTGGGTTTGGGGGCCGGCGAAAAAGGCGCGGCGGTCGCGGGCTAGGCGAGGAAGTTGATCGTCTGGCCCGGGCCGAGGGGCTGGGGGCCGGCCTTGGCCCCGGCGGCGTTCTGCGCGAGCTCGGCGGCGCCCTGCAGGAGGGTGAGGGCGGCGTCGCCCTGGGCCTTGGCGTGGTCCAGCGACTTGCGGGCGACGGCGTAGATCACCTGCTGCTGGACCTCGGCCTGCTTGAACGCGCTGATGGAGGCGGCATCGGTCATGCGGTATAGATCGGCGGGATCGCGCGCGGGGTTGAGCCAGACGGCGGGTTATCGGATGCGGTGGCCCCGCTTGCGTCACGCTTAGGCGCGGCGTGGCGGTGAGGCGGCGATCTAGACCGGGCTGGGCAGAGTCTCCATGATCTCGCGGATGACGCGGGGGACGGTAGTGATGTCGGCGTCGTGGAGGTAGTTGTTGGAGATGCAGCGGTGGGCGAAGACGTCCATGACGTTAGAGGTGATGTCGTCGGGGACGACGTAGTCCCGGCCGGCGAGGACGGCGGTGGCTTTCGCGGCGGCGGCGAGGGCGAGCGAGCCGCGCGGGGAGACGCCGATCTGCAGGTGCTCGTGCTCGCGGGTGGCCTGCGCGATGTCGACGATGTAGCCCACGAGGGTCGGGTCGATCTCGGCCTTCTGCGTGACCTGCTGCAGCTCAGCGAGGTCCTGACCTGTCATCACGGGCTTGAGGTTCGTGACCGCGTGGCGGGACGGGCCCTGGGTGAGGATGCGCTGCTCGTCCTCGCGCTTGGGGTAGCCGAGGTTGATCCGCATCAGGAAGCGGTCGAGCTGGGACTCGGGGAGGAAGTAGGTGCCCTCGAACTCGTGGGGGTTCTGCGTGGCGATGACGAAGAACGGGTCGATGAGCTTGCGGGTGTGGCCGTCGAGACTGACCTGCCCCTCGGCCATGGCCTCGAGGAGCGCGGACTGGGTGCGTGGGGTGGTGCGGTTGATCTCGTCGGCGAGGACGACGTTGGCGAAGATCGGGCCGGGCTTGAAGACGAACTCGCTCTTCTGCTGGTCCCAGACGGTGACGCCCAGGACGTCGGCGGGGAGCATGTCGGGCGTGAGCTGGATGCGGGAGAGCGTGACGTCCAGGGAGTTGGCCAGCGCGGTGGCGAGGGTGGTCTTCCCGACGCCGGGCACGTCTTCGATCAGGACGTGGCCGCGGGCGAGGAGGCAGGCGACGACCTTGTCGACGGCGCGCTCGTGGCCGAGGAAGCAGCTCTGGATGTTGGCGCGGAGGCGGGCGAGTCGCTGCATAGGCGTGGGCATCCGTGGGATCGGGCAGCCGCCGGGCGTGGCCCAACGGTCCGGCGAGTATAGCACCGCCCCACCGCGGCCCGTAGTAACCGGATGCCCGTCCGGAGCGTCTTTCTTATCGGCCGAGCGTCCACGGATCGTCCGCGGGCCCCCATTTCGCGGGACTTGGACGCGATAGGTCGATAAGATCGGGTACGGAACCGGCGCGGCGGGTTGTCGCTGCGCCCAGATGCCCGCTTGGAGTGTGCGTTGGACCCCGGCTACAACCCCATCCTGGACCGCCTGCGCGGCTACTTCGCGACCCAGCCCTGGGAGGTGCTGTTCGAGCTCGCGGTCATCTGGGTCGTCGTCTACCTCATCGTCCGCTTCCTCAAGGGCACCCGCGGCGCACGCGTCGTCTGGGGCGTCGCCCTCATCATGATCGTCGGCACGCTGGTGCTGCGCATCTTCGGCGGCGGGGACAACACGCTCGAACGCCTCAACTTCCTCTACTCCAACTTCCTGGCGTTTATCTCGCTGGTCCTGGTGATCGTCTTCCAGCCCGAGCTCCGCCGGGCGCTCGTCCGCATCGGCGAGGCGGGGTTCTTCCGGCAGTCGGGGCTGCGCAAGGCCCGCGTTGTCGAGGAGGTCGTCGCGTCGGTCGACTACCTCTCCCGCAACAAGATCGGCGGGCTCATCGCCATCGAACGGCAGACCGGGCTCAAGGGGATCGTCGAGTCGGGTACGCACATCGACTCCGAGGTGAACCGCGAGATCCTCAACACGATCTTCTGGCCCGGCTCGGCGCTGCACGACATGGGCGTGGTCATCCGGGGCGACCGCCTGCTCGCTGCGGGGGTCCAGTTCCCGCTGGCCGAGGGCGACAGCATCTCACAGGAGCTGGGCTCCCGGCACCGCTCGGCGATCGGGCTGAGCCACGAGGCGGACGCTCTGGTGATCGTGGTCAGCGAAGAGACCGGCACGATCAGCGTCGCCGAGCGCGGCGAACTGACCCGCGGGCTGAGTGTCAGTGACCTGCGTAAACGGCTGGCCAAAGGCATGACCCAGGTCGAGCTCGAGTCGCGCGAGGCCCAGGAAGACGACACCGACGAGGCGGGCAACGCCACCACGGTCATCACCAAGGGGCCCGACACGGAACAGGGTGATCAGGTCCGGGGCAAGGCCGGCTAGCCGGGGAGACGCTGCGATGAGAAGAATCCTGAACCAGGCGTGGACGGTGGTGATGGTCTCGGTGATCACGCTGCTGGTCTGGCTCTACGCCGAGGACGCGAACGTCAAGTCGTACAACAATGAGCGGGTCTTCGTCCGCTTTGTCGCGCCCGACGACGGGGAGATGCTCATCGACCCGCCCGGCGCGACCGTGCTCGTGAGTCTCACCGGGTCCAACGGCCAGTTCCAGCAGTTCCGCCGACGCGTCGACGACAGCCAGGTCGTCGAGATCCCCGTGCCGATCAGCCCGGGCCAGCTATCCGCGTCTGCCCTGATCGACATGCGGCGCGAGCTCGAAGAAGGGCTGCTCGCCAACCTCGGGCTGAACCTGACCGAACTGGATCAGGACAGCATCGGCGTGTCCGTCCAGCGTGTTGTCGAGGTGCCGATGGATGTGCGCGTCGAGTCGCAGGGGCTGAACCTCGCCCGCCCCGCCGAGTCGTCTATCCAGCAGATCACCCTCTTCCTGCCGGCCAGCCTGGCGACGGATGCCGTCCGCAACTCCGACGCGACCCTCGACCTCGCCAGCGCCAACCTGAGTAATGTCACCCCCGGCAGCGACACCCGGCTCACCCTCCCGATCGAGCTGCCCGGCACCATCGGTGAACTGCCCGACGGCTTCGACCCGCGCATGTCGGCCACCGAAGCCGTCGTCACCTTCCGGCTGGTGATCGAGCGCGAGCCGTTCACCATCGAGCGGCTGTTCGTGAAGCTGACCAGCCCGGCGAGCGTCGGCAACCGCTACGTCATCGAGGTCCCCGCCGAGTATCAGTTCCTGACGGAGTTGGAGGTGCAGGGGCCGCCCGCGCAGATCGCGCTGCTGCGTGAGAACCCCGGTTCGCCGAACATCCTCGCTACGGTGGAGCTGACCAACGCCGAGGCCGACGAGGCCGCCGTGGGCACCGGGGTCGTGACCAAACCCGTGCAGATCTACATCAACCTGCCGGGGGTCGAGCTGGTTTCCGAGCCGCCTCGGATCCCGATCGAGGTCCGTTTGCGCGACGCCGAGCCGACGACCCCGTAACGCAGACCACTTCTCGCGGTCGCCCCACAAGCCCCGTCCAGCCGGTACGATGCTCGCAGGAGTACTGCTGTGACGCCAACCGCCCCGACCTCACCCGATGCCGACGAGATCGCCGCCCACTGTGGCCGTCTTGCCGATCGTGCGGTCGGTGCGTCGCGTGCCCTGGCCGGGGCCTCGGGGGCAGACCGCGACAGGGCGCTGCTGGCGATCGCCGACGCCCTGGACGCCGGCCGGCCGGCCATCCTGGACGCCAACGCGGAGGACCTTGCGGCCGCGGCTTCGGCCGGGCTCAGCGACGCGATGACCGACCGGCTCCGCCTGGACGACGCCCGCCTCGACGGGATGGCCCAGGCCGTCCGCGGTATCGCCCGACAGCCCGACCCGGTCGGCACCGTGGTCGAGGGCCGGACGCTGCCTAACGGCATCGCGCTGGAGAAGCGCCGGGTGCCCATCGGCGTGGTACTGATCATCTATGAGTCCCGGCCGAACGTGACCAGCGACGCCGCGGCGCTGTGCCTCAAGGCCGGCAACGCCGTGATCCTCCGCGGCGGCAAGGAAGCGCTGCACAGCAACCGCGCGATCGCGGCGTGTATCGCGGCCGGCCTCGCACAGTCGGGCCTGGACACCGACGCCGTGCAGCTGGTCGAGACCACCGACCGCGGCGCGATCGGTGAGCTGCTGAAGATGGAAGGCCGGATCGACCTGTGCATCCCGCGCGGCGGGCCGGGGCTGATCCGGACGGTCGTGGAGCAGTCGCGTATCCCGGTGCTCAAGCACGACGCGGGCAACTGCCACGTCTATGTCGATGCGCGTTGCGACCCCGCGATGGCCGAGGCGATCTGCGTGAACGCGAAGGCCAGTCGGCCGGGCGTGTGCAACGCCGCGGAGACCCTGCTGTTCCACGCCGACGCCGCGGAGGCGGGCGTGCTGCGGCGCGTCTGCACGGCGCTGGCCGGCCTCGGGGTCGAGGTGCGCGGCGACGCCCGCGTGCAGGCCGAGTTCCCCGCCGCGACCACCGCGACCGCGGACGATTGGGCCACCGAGTATCTAGACCTGACCGTTGCGGTCCGCGTCGTCGACTCCCTGGAGCAGGCGGCCCAGCACATCAACCACTACAGCAGCCGGCACACCGAAGCGATCATCACCGACGACTACGCCGCGGCCGAGCGGTTCACCCGGCTAATCGGCTCGGCGAACGTGATGATCAACTGCTCCACCCGCTTCGCCGACGGCGGGGAGTACGGCCTGGGCGCCGAGATCGGGATCAGCACCGACAAGCTCCACGCCCGCGGCCCGGTCGGCGCGGCGGACCTCACCACCACCCAGTGGGTCGCCCGTGGCAGCGGCCAGACCCGGCCGTAACCCCGCATGTCTTACCCCGATCCGAAACACCCCACCCCCGACATCCGCCTGGTCGTGTTCGACCTCGGCCGGGTCTTCCTGCGGCTCGCGCCGGACTGGCGTCACGCCTTCGAGAAGGCCGGCGTGCCCTACGCCCCGGCGATGGACGACCCCGCGGTGAAGGCCGAGCTGTGGGAATTGGTCAAGCTCGAAGAGGTCGGCGCGCTGGGCGAGTTGGGTTTCTTTGACAAGGCCGGCCCGCTGCTGGGCATCACGCCCGAGCAATTCATCCGCGTCTCGGATGCGTACCTCTGCGGCACGTTCCCCGGCAGCGTCGAGCTGATCGACGAGCTGGAGGCCCTGCCCGTGCAGACCGCCTGCTTCTCCAACACCAACCACAACCACTGGAAAGACCTCACCAACCCCGACCACCCCAACGGCCTGCCGTTGCACCGGCTGACCCACCAGTTCGCCAGCCAACTCGTCGGTCACCGCAAGCCGGACCCGGGCATCTACCAGCACCTCGAAGAGCACACGGGCGTCCGCCCCGCCAACATCCTGTTCTTCGACGACCTGCAGGACAACATCGACGCCGCCGGCCAGCGCGGCTGGCACACCCACCGCGTCGCCCACCCCAGCGACACCGTGCCCGAGCTGCGCACCGTGCTCGCGGAGTACGGCGTCCTGCCCGACCCGGACCGCTGATTGGCGGCTTCGCTGTCCGGGTCAACGCCGACGCGGCGATCCCCGCGACCCGCCACCCTATCATTCCCTGCCGTGACTGACGCCGACCCCCAACCCGAACCCGGCCGCGACCGCCCCGGCGGCATCAACGGCCTGTGGTTCATCGCGATCACGCTGTCGCTGTTCATCATCGTGCCGGCGGTCGTGATCGGCACCTCCAAGCTCGCCAGCCGGCCGCAGGAACGTCCACCGCTGGTCTACGCCGAGCGCGACACCTGGCAGCCACAGGAACTCCGCCCCCGCGAGCTGGCCTACGACATGTTCGTCGCCGCGGAGACCGGCCGGCAGTACCGCAGGGCCAACTTCCCGCTCGACGCCGGTGACGAGGCGATGCTGCTCAACGCGGTCCGCCTCGCGCAGACGCCAGACTTCTTTGAGTCTGAGGCCGTGCCCGGAAGACTGGCCGACTGGGCCGCGCAGCACCCGGCGCAGTTCTACCCCGCGTACCTCCTCGGCGAGTGGTACCGCGTCAACGGCGATGCCCAACAGGCCCAGACGTGGCGCGACACCGCGTTCCGCCGCGCCTCGGGCGCGATCGTGCAGGCACTCAACCGGCCCGACGGCACACCCGCCGCGGGCCACACCCTCCCACCCGTCGCGATCGCGTACGACCGGGTCATCGACGGCCAGCTCAACACCACGCTGATGCTTGTCTACCCCGCGCCTACCGCCGACGAGCACGGCCGGGTCTACCTGCCGACCTTCGAATCGATCTACCGCCTGACCGACCCGGCCCTCCCGCCGGGGGCGGACTCGGCCGTCTATCCGCGCGACCTCACGCTGCTGCCGCAGTCCCTGACCCGGCAGACCCCCAACTGGTTCAGCGCCCCCCACCGCGTCGGCGAGCTCCCGGCCGCAACGATCGAGCCGGCCGCCGAGTAGGGCCTGACTCGCCGGCGGTGGCTGCACGCGATGTTGTGGATGAACCCTCCCCCGCCTTGCCGGGGGTATCATGCTCGTTTCGACCCCGACCCGCCATGGAGGGCGCACGATGACCGCCGCCGACACCTCGACCGCCCCCCCATGCCCCGCATCACGGGTCCACCGCTTCGAGGTCCGCACCCTCGCGGGCCAGGCCGACCCGCTCGCCGACCGCGCCCGTTCGCAGGCCGATGACAACCTGCCCGGCTGCACGGCCATCGCCGCGGCCAAGGTCTTCCTGATCGAGGCGCCACTCACCGACGAACAGGCCCGGCGGGTCGCCGACGAGTTGCTCGCCGACCCCGTCAGCCAGTCCGCGACGCTCGGCAGCGCGCCGATCGTGGACGGCGCACGCCTGCTTGAAGTCCATTACCAGCCCGGCGTGATGGACCCCGTCGCCGAGTCGACCGCCGACGCCATCGCCGAGATGTTCCCCACCCTCGACCGCGAGGCGATCTACGTCGCCACCGGCGAACGCTACGACATCACCCACCCCGACGCCGACGACACCGCCCTGACCGCCTTCGCCAACGCCGGCCTCGCTAACGCGGTCATCCAGGACGTCACCCTCGCCCCCCACCACCCGGGCAGCTTTCCGCACGGCCACGCCTACGACTTCAACCTCACCCACGTCCCGATCCGCGATCTCGACGACGAAGCGCTGATGAAGCTCTCGCGCGAAGGCCACCTGTTCCTCTCGCTCGACGAGATGCAGCAGGTGCAGCGGTACTACCGCGACGCCGACCGCGAACCCACGGACGTCGAGCTCGAAACCCTCGCTCAAACGTGGTCCGAGCACTGCGTCCACAAGACGCTCAAGGCCCGCATTAGATACACGCAAGCCGGGGCTGAGCGCAGCGCCGCATCGGGTCTTCCCTCGTTCTTCCAAAACAAGCCCAACCACGACCTCCACGACGACGGCAGCGTCACCATCCACAACCTGCTCAAGTCCACCGTTGCCGCCGCGACCTTCAAGCTCAAGGAAGACCCCGCGATCGGCGACTGGCTCGTCTCCGTCTTCGACGATAACGCCGGCATCGTCAAGCTCGACGAGACCCACGGCATCGCCATCAAGGTCGAGACCCACAACCACCCCTCCGCCATCGAACCCTACGGCGGCGCGGCGACCGGCATCGGCGGCTGCATCCGCGACATCATGGGCACCGGCCTGAGCGCCAAGCCCATCGCCAACACCGACACCTTCTGCGTCGCCCACCCCGGCACAACCGACCTGCCCGCCGGCGTGCTCGCGCCCAAGCGCGTACTCCGCCGCGTCGTCGACGGCGTGCGCGACTACGGCAACCGCATGGGCATCCCCACCGTCAACGGGGCTGTCTACTTCCACGACGACTACCTCGCCAACCCGCTCGTCTTCGCCGGCTGCGTCGGCATCATCCCTCTGGACAAGTGCTTCGGCGACCCACAGCCCGGCGACCGCATCATCATCCTCGGCGGACGTACCGGCCGCGACGGCATCCACGGCGCGACGTTCTCCTCCGATGAACTCACCGACACCCACGCCGACGAGTTCAGCCACGCCGTGCAGATCGGCAACGCCATCACCGAGAAGAAGACCCTCGACGTCATCCTCCAGGCCCGCGACTACACCGACCCCGACACCGGTCAGCAGCGATGCCTCTTTAACGCGATCTCCGACTGCGGGGCCGGCGGGTTCTCCTCCGCCGTCGGCGAGATGGGCGAAAAGGTCGGGGCCTATGTCACCCTCGAGACCGCGCCCCTCAAGTACCGCGGGCTCAGCTACACCGAGGTGTGGATCAGCGAAGCGCAGGAACGCATGCCCCTGGCCGTGCCCCAGGAGAACGTCGAGACGATCAAGGCGCTCTGCGCCGCAGAAGATGTCGAGTGCTGCGACCTGGGCTACTTTGGCTACACCGAGAACGAGACGCCCACCCTCAAGCTCACCTACCACGGCACCGAGGTCGGCAACCTCGCCATGCCCCTGCTCCACGACGGCATCCCCACCCCCACCCGCGAAGCCGCCTGGTCGCCCCTCAACCCGCGCCATAAAACGCAAACACCAGATCGCTCACCTGTGCGCAGCATAGCTGGAGACCCCCTCACCCAAGACCGCAACACAAGCGACAAGCTCTTCGCCCTCCTCGCCCACCCCAACATCGCCTCCAAGCACTGGGTCGTCCGTCAGTACGACCACGAGGTCCAGGGCAGCTCAGTCGTCAAGCCCCTCGTCGGCCCGCAGCAGGACGGCCCATCGGACGCCGCCGTCCTCCGCCCCAAGCTCGACTCGGCCAAAGGCATCACGCTCTCCTGTGGGCTCGCCCCTCACGTCAGCGAGAAGGCCAACCACACCGGCCACGCCACCGACGGCGACTCGTACCAGATGGTGCTCCACGCCATCGACGAAGCCATGCGCAACGCCGTCTGCACCGGCGCGGACCCGGACCGCGTCGCGATCCTCGACAACTTCTGCTGGGCCAAGTGCGACGACCCCTGGCAGCTCGGCACGCTCGTCCGCGCGGCCGAGGCGTGCTACGACGGCGCCCTCGCCTACCGCACGCCCTTCGTCTCCGGCAAGGACTCGCTCAGCAACCAATTCACCACCGAAGACGGCGACCTCATCACCATCCCTCAGACCATGCTCATCAGCGCGCTGGGCATCGTCGAAGACGTGAACCAGTGCGTCACCATGGACGCCAAGCAACCGGGCAACGCGCTGTTCATCGTCGGCAGCACCACCTGGCACATGGGCGGCTCGCACTACGCGATGCTGACGGGGACCAGCGGGAACATCCCGCCGGTCGACCTCGCCGCAGGCCCGCGCAACGCCAAGGCCGTCGCGTCGCTCATCCGGCAGCGGCTGGTCGCGAGCGCCCACGACTGCTCCGAGGGCGGCCTGCTCGTCGCCGCCGCCGAGATGGCCTTCGCCGGCCGGGTGGGCCTGGACCTCGACCTCGCCGGCCAGCCCTGCGAGTCCTGCCTCCTCGACCAACAGCTCTTCGCCGAGACCCCCAGCCGGTACCTCCTCGAAGTCGAGCAGGACCACATCGGCGCGTTCATGGACACCCTCCTGAAAGCCGGCGTCCCCTTCGGCCAAGTCGGCCTGTTCAAGGACCACCAGCAACTCACCTGCCGCACCCCCACCGCCGGGCAAATCCTCGACGCCAAACTCGACGACCTGCGCGAAGCGTGGCTGGGGATGCTGGATTGGTAGCCAGAGGCGGCCTAGCCAAAAGCCTGACTACTAAGAAGCTCCATCAACTCCGAGAATGATTTACCTGAATGCTCCCGAGCTCTTTTGTGCAAATGTCTCCAATGTTCCTTAGGGCGCATTTCTGAGGGAATGCGTGTGCGACGGCGCACGAAACTACCACCCAAGATGTAACAAGATTTGTCCGAACAGTTTACGAAATCAGAACGCATGAACTCTGATCTGAGGCTAGATAGAATCATTTTGCCTCTCTCGCTAAAAATCTTGCCGTCCCACTGGGATATCAAGTAGAGCAAATCGTATAGGTGATAGTGAATGAAGGAGCCATCAATGTGATAAACCACATCTACACAGTCCTCTCCCAAAAGCAGAGCATCCCTTACTTCATCCCTGAAGTCTTCATGAAACTCTCGACCATCACACTCAAATGCGATTCGACAATCGTCTCTAACCACAAAATCTAACCGAAACTTATTGCCAAGTGCTTTCACCTCCACCTGAGCCTCTAAAGCCAAATCATCACGCAGATGCTTGAGCAGATGATTGGCAAACTCAGATTCTATCGGTGATTCACATGCATCGAGTGGGTCAGGATCTTGGTACTTTTTACTTACGGGGGAGTTAAGGATATCCTCAACGATCTTGGGGATATCCGATGCTAGAAAAAAATCTGCGTCTCCGTGTTCAATGCGCCCTGTCCCGTCATAGGTGGTACGGTCACTCATGGATACACATTACATACTGTCGCATCGTTGTCAATGAAACGGAATACCTTACTCAAACCGCTGCTCCAACTCTATCCCTCAGCCCGTCAGTGATGTCGCCCGGTGGGAAATGCATAAAGGACCGGCACGGATGCGGCTGGCGACCCGTTTTCGGCCGGTTTCAACCGGTCGGGAGCGGTGTTTGACCGGTCGTCAGCCAAGGATGACCGGTCGTAAGCACCGTTCGACCGGTGCTAAGAGGTGTTCGGCCCCCAGAAGGTAGCGTCCGGATAAACACAGCATGGCTGGGCAGGTCTTGCGGGCGTTGCCTGTCCTGCGGATGCACCCGCACCGCACTTCGAACGCCAGGCCCATCCGGTGCCGCGATCGGTGTACATCGGTGCGCATCGGTGGTTTCATGCCTTCCAACGCCTCTTCCGTTTCCTCCGCGCCTCCGCGGTTCAATCTCCTAAACTACGCCCATGCCAGACGATTCTTCCGCACCTACGGTCTACATCATCGATGGTTTCGCGCAGATGTTCCGGGCGTACTACGCGATCCGGGGGGGGATGACCTCGCCGGTGACGGGGGAGCCGACGGGGGCGACGTTTGCGTTTTCGGGGATGCTGATCAAGCTGTTCGATCAGTACCGGCCGACGCATGTGGCGATGGCGATGGACGCGGACGCCAAGACGTTTCGGGACGACTTCTACCCGGAATACAAGGCCAACCGCGACGCCCCGCCGGACGAGTTCAAGGCGCAGATCCCGCGGATGGTGGAGATCGCGGAGCTGTTCGGCATCCCCGTGCTCGAGGCGGCGGGCTTCGAGGCGGACGACATCATGGCGACGCTCGCGGTGCGGATCGCGCGCGGCGACTTCGACGACATCCTCCCGGGGGCGACGCTACGGATGGTCGCGAAGGACAAGGACCTCGAGCAGGTGCTGGGCGAGCGGGTCGAGCTGTTCGACATCCACACGGACCAGGCGATGGACGTCGCGGCGCTGATGGAGAAGCGCGGCATCGCCCCGCAGCAGGTCATCGACTACCAGACGCTGATCGGCGACTCGACGGACAACATCCCCGGCGTCAAGGGTATCGGCCCGAAGACCGCGGCCAAGCTCCTCGACACGTTCGGCACGGTCGAGAACCTGCTCGCCAACACCGACCAGCTCAAGGGCAAGCAGAAGGAGAACATCGAGACGGCCGTGGCCGACGGGACCATCGAGCTGACCCGCCGGCTCGTCACCCTCGCGACGGACATGGATACCGTGTTCGACTTCACCGCGCTGGCGACCGAAGGCACGGCGAAGATCGACGGTGAGAAGCTACAGGAAGTCTTCCGGGAACTCGGCTTCAACCGCCACCGCGAAGACCTGGCGAAGCTGCTGGGCGGCGAGGTCCCGCAGGCCGAAAACGCCAAGCTGTCAGGTCGCCGGGAAGCCAAAGAAGGCAAGGCAGCGAAGGGGAAAAAGTCGGCTGCGGCAACTGAGGCGGGCTTTGGGTTGTTCGCGGGGGCGGGGGATGATGGTGGCCCGGCCGAGGAAGGGCCGGTGCGTGAGGTCAGCGGGGACTACCGCACGGTCCGCACGCAGGAGGAGTTGGACGAAGTCGTCGCGACGATGCGCAAGCAGCCGCTGATCGCGGTGGATACCGAGACGGTGGGTCTCGGGCACGACGCGGCGCTGTGCGGCGTATGCCTGTCGTGGGCACCCGGCAGCGGGGTCTACATCCCCACCCTGTCGCCCGAGCAAGACACGCATCTCAACACGTCGGCGGTCGTCGCAACGCTCCGTACCGTGCTCGAGGATCCGGCCGTCCCCAAGTGCGGACACAACATCAAGTACGACGACCTTGTGCTGCGCAACGCGCTGCCGGGGGGCCAAGGCATCGCCATGCGCGGCGTGGTGTTTGACTCGATGGTCGGCGCGTTTTTAGCGGGGGCCCCCGGGCGGGGGATGGACGACCTGGCGCTCGCGGAACTGGGGCACCACTGTATCCCGATCACCGAGCTGATCGGCCCGAAGCCGCGCAAGAAGAGCGACCCACCGCAGAAGACGATGGACCAGGTCGCGCTGGACCGGGTCACGCCCTACGCGGCCGAGGACGCGGACATCACCTTGCAGCTCTGCACATTGTTCCGGGACCGGCTCGACGCCATGGGCATGACCGACCTGTACGGGCGCGTCGAGATGCCGCTGGTCCGCGTGCTTGCGACGATGGAGCAGCACGGCATCACCGTTGATGCCGACACGCTCGACGCCCAGCGCGAGGCGCTTCAGCATCGCATCGATGCGCTGCGCACCGAGATCCTCGACCGCGCGAAGGTGGACTTCAACCCCGACAGCCCGAAGCAGCTCGGCGATGTGCTGTTCAACCAGCTCGGGTTCAAGCCGGTCAAGAAGACCAAGACCGGCTACAGCACGGACAGCGAAGTCCTCGATAAACTCGCGGCGATGTCGGCCGACGAACTCGCGGGGGTCGCGGAAGACGCCCGGCCGATCCCGGCGCTCATGGTCGAGTATCGGATGCTGACCAAGCTGGTGGGGACGTACCTGGTCGCGCTGAAAGACGCGATCGCGCCCGATGGGCGTGTGCACGCACGATTCAACCAGACCGGCGCGGCGACGGGACGGCTGTCTTCGAGCGACCCGAACCTGCAGAACATCCCGATCCGCACGGACGTCGGCCGGGAAATCCGCAAGGCGTTTGTCGCGCCGC
Source organism: Phycisphaerae bacterium (assembly GCA_030425705.1). Classification (GTDB taxonomy): domain Bacteria; phylum Planctomycetota; class Phycisphaerae; order Phycisphaerales; family Phycisphaeraceae; genus JAHQVV01. Next base: position 88,732 of record JAUHZU010000006.1, on the reverse strand, counting down.
CGGGGCACGTGTTGATCGCTGCGGACTACTCGCAGATCGAGCTCCGTGTGCTCGCGCATCTGAGTGAGGACGCCGCGCTGACCGCCGCGTTCATCGACGACCAGGACATCCACACCGCTGTCGCGGCGCAGGTCTTCGAGACTCCCCCGGAAGATGTTTCGAGTGAGCAGCGGGCCCGCGCTAAAGTGATCAACTTCGGGATCATCTATGGTATCACGGCCTATGGCCTGGCCCGGCGGATCGACGAGATGGACAACGAGGCGGCCGCGAAACTCATCGCCGACTACAAGCTGCGGTTCACGGGCATCGACCGTTTCCTGGATGCGTGCGTCGCCCACGCCCGGGAGCACGGCTACGTGCAGACGGTGCTCGGCCGACGCCGCGCGATCCCCGACATCGACGACCGCAACGGCCAGAAGCGTGCGTTGGCCGAACGTCTGGCGATCAACTCGGTCGTGCAGGGCAGCGCCGCGGACCTTATCAAGGTCGCGATGGTGAACCTGCAGCAGCGCATCGAGGACGAATCCCTGCCCGCCAAGCTGCTGCTTCAGATCCACGACGAACTCGTCGTCGAGTGCCCGGCGAGCGAGGCGGACCGCATCGCTCAGGTCGTCGAAGAAGCGATGACCGGCGCGATGGACTTGCGCGTGCCGCTCAAGGTGGATGTGGGAGTCGGCAAGCACTGGTTCGAGGCGAAATAGGCCCCTACCCCACCTCGTCCATCACCCGTTGGGTCAGGTCCCAGAAGCCCTTTTCGCGGTACGGGGTCGCGGTGCCGGGGAGCAGGGCGTGGCGCTGGGTGTGGTGGTTGAAATGGGTCTGGGCGTCCGCGAGCTTGCGGCGGATGGTGACGGCCAGCTCGTCGTCGGGCTCGAACTGCCACCGGCGGTAGGCCGCGAGCCCGGCAACGAGGTCGCGGAGGGTCTCGTAGAGCGACTGGGTGTAGGCGAGCGCGTTGGCGAGGTGCTGGACCGAGCCGTGACGGTCGCCCGGCTCGGGGGCGAGCTGCTGGAGCGCCTGGCGGTCGCGGGCGATGGTGGCGGCGGCGTGTTCTTTCTCGGCGACGGCCTCGGGCAGGCGGTCGACCGGGATGCGCTGGATCATCCGCCAGCAGGCGTCGGCGTCGAGCAGGTCATCGCTGAGCCAGTCGGCCGCGGGGTGCCAGGCGCTGCCCTTGGTCGCGGCGTAGGGGCGCATGTAGAACGCCTGCCGCGCCGCCTCGGCCGAGTGCATCAGCACCTGCGCCACTTTCTCCGCCGACGGCTCGGACAACCCCAGCCGGTCCGTCGCCCAGCGCTTCGCGAGGTCCGGCAGCGGCGTGGACGGGTCGTCGGCCAAAACCGGCACGGCCCAGGCGTTCGCGTCCACCCACGACTCGTCCTTAATGAATGGGCCTCCCCATCCCCCGCCGCGGACCCACGCCATCACCCCCGCGAGGTTGGTCCGTTGCGCGGCGGCACCGAGACCGACGCCGTCGGGCGTGCGCTCGGCGACGCCGTTCAGCGACAGCTCTTCGGGGATCGGCCCGTGGCTCCATAGCGGCGGCTGCCAGTTGGGGACCGCGCCCTTGCCCTCGTACTCGCGCTGGCACTGCAGCTCGTACAGCACCGGCCGACCGCCGCAGACCAGCGAGCTGGGGTTCCACTGCTGGTAGCGCCAGAAGTCGGTCTGCGTGAGCTTGAAAGAGAGGACCAGCCGGTCGTCCGCGGGATCGCCGGGCAGGCGCTGGGCGATGCGTTCGGCCAGCTCCGTATTGTCGTGGAAGCCGCCGGGCCGGACGTTCCAAGCCCGTGCGATCAGGCGTTTGCCGTGCCGCGCGACCACCGTGTCGTACGCGCGGGTGATGGTATCGACCACACGGTCGGCCCGGCCGAGCTGGCTGCAGCGTGGGCAGTGCGGCGAGTAGAGGTCGTTGCCCAGCAGGTGCGGTAGGCGGTGGGCATCTGTCTCGCCGAACCGCAGCGCGATGCCCGCGGCCTCGGGCAGGTCCCGGAGCAGGGCATCGAGGGCTTCCATGCTGCGACGCAGGGCGGGTTCGCTCGCGGGGCAGAGCGTCGGCGGCCCGCCGGCCGAGCAGCAGTACGCCTCACGGTTGCGCAGGACCACGTCGGTCGGCAGCGCAAGCACGTCGTAGAACAGGTAGGTCTCGAGCCCGGCCGAGGTCGCCGCGGCGATCCGGCCGCGGACGTGGTCGGTGGCCTTCTCGACCCATCGCCGCATCTCCCGGTCGGTGATCTCGTCGGCCCGGGTGACGCCGGACAACGCGGTCGTGCCGAAGAGGACCAGCCCGTTGTAGCCCAGGTCCTTGAGTTGTGCGGGGTCGTGGTACCGGCTGGTGACTTGGGGCTCGCCGGGGTTTTCGATCAGGGACGCGAGCTTGAGCATGGCACGCATGATAACGGTTTTTAGTCGTACCCCGCGTCGGCGAGGTCGTCCTCGTCCAGCCCGAAGTGGTGGCCGATCTCATGAAGGAGCGTGATGTGGATCTGCCGGTGCAGCTCGGCTGCGTTGACCTCGACCCCGCCGACGACCCGGTACCCCGCGAGCCGGGCGATCGGCCCGCGGAAGAGCATCATCCGCCCCGGCAGCATCCCGGTGTCCTCGACGCCGCGGTCGGTCATCGTGACCGCCTCGTGCAGCCCGCACAGATCGCCCTGCCCCGGTGCGAAACCCATGTCCGCCAGCACGTCGTCGCCCGGCTCGTCGTCCACAATCAGCGGCAGCTCGTCCAGCACCGCCGCGATGTGCGGCGGCAGCGCCGCGACCTCCCGGTCGAGCAGTTCGTCGAAGCGTTGGCGGATACGGCGGTCCATAGGGCGGCTACCGGGGCTCGGGTCTCGGGTCTCGGGTCGGGAGTACCGAATCGAATGCGGATGTGGAGCACACGCCCCGCCGCTATTGTCTATCGTGTTGGACTACCCGCAACCCTGAACCCGAGACCCGCCTGCGTGCCCGACGACCGACCGTACTTTTTTGACCAGACACCCGAGACGCTGGCCGAGCTGTTTGCCGGCTGGGGCCTGGCACGGTTCCGGGCGAAGCAGGTGATGGACTGGGTGTACCGCAAGGCCGTCGCCGACCCCCTGGCGATGAGCAACCTCTCCGCGGCCGACCGCGCGCTGCTGGCCGAGCGCATGGCCTTCCTCCGCGGCGCGGTGCTGCGGCACCAACTCGCGACCGACGGCACGCAGAAGCTGCTCGTCGACTGGTCCTTGACGGAGAGCGACCGGCACGCCGACGCGCAGCCACGGAGCCGCACAGCATCTGGGACGGCGCTGCATGTCTTGCAGGATGCGTCGCTCGGCTCCAGCGCCACGCAGACCGAGTGCGTCATGATCCCCGCGACCAGCACGGACTCCGGGCGGGAACGCAAGACCGCGTGCGTGTCCAGCCAGGTCGGCTGTGCGGTGGGCTGCAGGTTCTGTGCATCCGGCATGGGCGGGCTGGACGGCAACCTGAGCCCGGGGCAGATCGTGCAGCAGGTCTGGCAACTCGCGAAGCTGCCGAAGGTCGGGCGGATCAGCAACGTCGTGTTCATGGGTATGGGCGAGCCGCTGACCAACTTCCGCGCGGTGACCCACGCCGCGCGGACGATGATCGCCGACTGGGGGCTGGGCATCTCGGCGCGGAAGGTAACGATCAGTACCGTCGGCGTGCCGAACATGATCAGGCGGCTGGCCGAGCAGGACCTGCCAGTCACACTGGCGATCTCGCTGCACGCCCCCAACGACGAGGTGCGTCGGCAGATCATCCCCTGGGCGGAGTTCGTCTCGATCGAGCAGCTCATCGAGGCCGGGCGGTACTACTTCGAGAAGACCGGACGCGAGGTCACGCTGGAGTACATCCTGCTGTCGGGCGTGAACGACCGCCCCGAGCACGCCCACGAGTTGGCGGAGGTGTCGCGTCGGCTGCGGAGCAACATCAACCTGATCCGCTACAACGAGGTGGACGGCCTGCCGTTCCGCCGGCCGCTGAACGACGATGTGTACGTGTTCCAGCAGGTGCTCCGCGACGCGGGGCGGGTCGTGCACCTGCGCGCCAGCCGGGGCCGGGACATCGCCGCCGCCTGCGGGCAGTTGCGGCACGAAAACGCCGGGGCCTAGCACCGGGTAGACGCCGCGTCTCGCCGTGCGCGCACGAAAAAACCGACGCTCGCTGCCTTAGTTCCAGATTAACCTGATCGGTTGGTGGTGTAGCGTTGACAGGGCGTCGGCTACGGTAGATATCGGCCGGTCCATCGACCGCCTGAACACCGCATGCAAAAAAATACCCACAGCGGGCTACTCCTCTGCCGGCGAAGAGCCAGCGGCTGGGTCCGCCTCGCTCGCACCTTCACCTTCCGTGTCGGCGACGACCTCGACCAGCCCCGGATCGCCGACCGCGGCCGCGTGGGCCTCTGAACCCGAGCCGTCCAGGTAGAAACTCAGGAATCGCCCGTCCATCTGCTGCAGCAGCACCGCATGTGCGTCGGCCTCGAACCGCCGCGCCGGCTCGAAGGACTCACCCGCGTACCGGGCTATATCCGAGACGCGGACCCCATCGATTTGGCCGGCGAAGAACGAGACGGCGTCCCCGCGGTTGTTCACGTCCCCGCCGATCACCAGGGGCAGCCCGTTCGTACGCCGGACACCCGACGCGGGCACCGCGGCGACGAGTCGGCCATCGATGTAAAGCCGCGCCTCTTCGCCATCGAAGACGCCCGCGACGTGCTGCCACCGCCCCACCGCCAGCGCGTCCGGCTCGCTGCTCGGCACGACATACGCGCCGTCCAGGAACACATGGAACTTCAATTCGCCGTCGACCACCATCAGCCCGTACTCGGAGTTTTCCGTCTTGCACACCAGCCCGATGCGGCGGCCGAGCGGCGCGGGGTGGACCCAGCACTCGACGGTCAGGGGGCCGTCCGCCAGATCGAACGAGCCCGACGGGACGCTGAGCGCATCGTCGCCGTCAAGCTCCAGCGCCTGCTCGAATTCAGGGGCTGGGACACTCAGCCCGGTGAGCCGGACGGGCACCGCGTCGCGCCGTTCGGGCACCGGTACACGCATCGACTCGCCCAAGTACTCGGCCAGGATGACCAGGTCCAGCCCGCGGTACGCTTCGTCCAGGCCGGCCGGGACACGAGCGACCTCGAAGCCGAAGGTATGCGTCCCGCCGGGCTCGATCCGCGCGTGCAGGTGGTCCGGCCCGACCCGCCAGCGGCTGTCGCCCGTGTCAAGGTAGGCGGTCACGTCGATCGGCCGCGAGGTCGGGTTCGTGTAGGCCGCAGCGACCTGCCCCTCGACCACCCCCTCGGGGCCGATGGCCGGGGAACGCTCGAAGCGCGGCGCGGCCTGGTGAAGCGCCACGGCCTCGCGCTGCACCTCCTGCGTCAGCGCCCGCACGTTGATGACCCCGCCGACCGGCACGGCCGCGAGCCCGATCGTGTCGCCGCGCACCGTCACGATGTCGAAGTGGTGCAGGTAGCCGGCACCCGGCACGAACCCGCTCTGGTGCCCGCCGGTCGTCGCGAGCGTGACATACTCGATGCCGTCGACCAGCCCGTCATAGCTCATGCGGTGCACATGCCCGGCGAAGACCGCGGAGACATTCCCCGCCTCGGCGAGCAACGCATGCACCCGGGCCCAGTCGTTGCCGTACCCCCCGCCCTGCCAGCGCGGGTGGTGCAGGAACACGAAGATGTGCTCGGCGTCCGCCGCGGCGTCGAGCGTCTCCGCGAGCCAGGTGAACTGCTCGTCGCTCATCGTCTGCGCCGCCGGCTCGCCAAAGGTGAACCGCCCGTCCGCGTCGCCCTCGTCCGAGTGCAGCGCGATGAACCAGCAGTCCTTGTGCTCGAAGGCGTACCACAGCGGCCCGAAGTGTTCTTCAAAGTTCGCCTCGTGCTCGCGCTCGGGCCGATCGGGGCCACGCCAGTAGATGTCGTGGTTCCCGGCCACGGGGTACCAGGGGCACTCGAGCCCTTCCATGATCCCCTTGTACTCGCGCATCTGCTCCAGCCACGGCTCCTGGACGTCGTAGCCCTGGATCAGGTCGCCGACGGTCATCACCAGGTCCGGCCGGAGCAGGTTCGTGTCCTCGACCGCCTGCGCGAGCACCTTCACGCCGTCCGCCGGCCCGCCCGTCCGGTCGCCGAACACAACGAAGAAGAACGCGTCCTCCTCATCGGTCAGCGGCAGCTCGATCCCGCTCACCCGGTTGGTAATAAAGCGTGGGCGGTCATCGATGTCATGCACGTGCGGCGCTTGTGCTTCGCCAAGCTCCCCGTCAGACGGGGGGGGATCGCCCAGAGGGACCTCCGCCGGCGGTGTAGACCCGGGCGATGCCGCGGGCGCATCCTGTGCGGCCGCCGCGAACACAACGCTGGCTGATAGGGAAAGCGTAAGACTGGTGATCCATCGCGGGCTCGGCATCGGACGTACTCCTGGGCATGTGGCACGGCCGCCTGAGCGGCCTGTTGATCATACCCAGAGACCCGAGCACCGCCTTACAGTTACGCGCTTTTCATACCGCGTTGCGCGGGCCCAGTGATGTTCCGCGCAAGAAAACAGGCCGTCACTGTGACGGCCTGTCACAAACATCATGCACCCGGCAGGGCTCGAACCTGCGACCCCTGGTTCCGGAAACCAGTGCTCTATCCAACTGAGCTACGAGTGCGCGGAGGGGCAGGATAGCGGCTCGCCCCTGCCCCCGCAATGGGCAGATCGACAGGGTCAGCGGGCCTCGCCGAAGGTGACGGAGCTGCCGCGTTCGCCCTCGACCTCGACCTGGACGGTGACGTTCTGGCCGGGCACCTTGCCGCGGGCGAGGATCGCCATCTCCATCTCGGTCTCGTGGTGGCCTTTGTGGCCGGTCGGCTCGACGGGGAGCATGCCGCTGCCCTCCATCTCGATCTGCGACTCGACGATCTTCAGCCAGTCGGGGAACTGGCCCGCCGCAAACGTAAACGCGCTGACCCGCATGCTCATCCGCAGCACGGCCATCGCCTCACCGAAGTCGTTGTTGTTGTTGATCTCGACGAGGTGGACCTCGCTCTCCATGTTGTCGGCGTCGATGACCAGTTCGCCCTTCTCGACCGCGTCGGCGGCCATCGCCTCGTGGTTCATCTCCCACTTGTCGCCGGCCGAACGCGGCTGCTCGAGGTTCAGCATGACGTTGGCGTCGCCGCCGTGGCCGTCCTCATCGATCAGGTCTTCGAGGAACATATCGATCAATTCTTCGAGGTCGCCTTCGATCGCGTCGCCGTTCTCGTAGCTGTAGACCGTCTCGCCGTCCGCGACCTGCGCGATGATGCGACGGTCCTGCTGCAGCTCGATGCCCTCGTCGTTGATCTCGATGTCGTACTCGCCGACCGTGAGCGCGGCGCGGGTGACGCCACCGGCGTCGTTGATCTCGAGCACCTCGACCACGCCGGTCATGTTCAGCTCGGACTCGGTGTACTGCTCCTCGGTCAGCGTGCCATCGACGTGCTGCTTCATCTCCTGGGTGATGTAGGCCTCGCCGGTGACGTGGTACCGGTCACCGACCGTGTGGGCACGGTCGAGCGTCAGTTGGACGGGGTCCGCCTGGCTCTGCGTGGGCACCAACAGGGCCAGCATCAGCGCGGCGGCGGGGAAGACGGTACGCAAGCTCATCATCGCAACTCTCCTTGATCGAAAAGAAAGGGTCGAACCGGACCGCTAGCGTACCACAGCCCCGCCGCCCGTCCTAGGGGCGGCCCGGTGAAGCCACAAGTTGTTAGTGGCTTAGCCGACGTCGCCCAGGCACTCGGCGATCAGCGCGGTCCACCCGGTCTGGTGGCTTGCGCCCAGCCCCCGGCCGGTCTCGGCGTGGAAGTACTCGTGGAAGAGCACCAGCCCCTCGAAGCCCGGCAGGCCGTCCAGCCGGTCGTCGCCGTGGCAGGGCCGGTGGCCCGCCTCGTCGGCGACGAACAGCCGGGTCAGCCGACGCTGGACCTCCTTGGCCGCTTCTCCGAGGGTGACGAAGTGGCCCGAGCCCGTCGGGCACTCGACCTTGAAGCGTTCGCCGTAGAAGTAGTCGTACTGCTGGAGCGCTTCGATAAGCAAGTAGGTGGTCGGGAACCAGATCGGCCCGCGCCAATTGGAGTTGCCGCCGAACATCGCGGTGTCCGACTCGCCGGGCTGGTATTGCACGGTGTGCGTCTGGCCGTGCAGCTCGAGATGGAACGGCTGCCGGTCGTGGACCTTGGACAGCGAGCGGATGCCGAAGGGCGAGAGGAACTCGGCCTCATCGAGCATGTAGTGCAGGGTCTTCTCGATCTTCTCGCGGGAGGGGATCGCGAGCAGCAGCGTGTCGGGCCGGCCCTGCTCGGCGGTCATATAGGAGATCGCGTTGGCGAGGTCCTGCCGGTTCTGGATGAACCAGTCCAGCCGGCGCTTGAACCCCTTGAGCCGGGCGATCTTTTTTGCGTCGAGCGCCTCGACCGCGATAAGCGGGAGCAGCCCGACCAGCGAGCGGACGCGCATCTCGGTCGAGGTCCCGTTCGTCGTGAGCTGGTCGTAGTAGAACCCGTCCATGTGGTCCCAGAGCCCGGTGCCGCCCAGATCGTTGACCGCGTCGGCGATGGCGACGAAGTGCTCGAAGAACTTGCTGGCCATGTCGGCGTAGGCGCGGTCGTGCTCGGCCAGCTCGAGCGCCATCGCGAGCATCGTGCTGCAGTAGAACGCCATCCATGCTGTTGCGTCGGCCTGCGTCAGCGACAGACCGTCGGGCAGGTGGCTGCGATCGAAGACGCCGATGTTGTCCAGCCCGAGGAAGCCGCCGGCAAACACGTGCCGGCCCTTCGGGTCCTTGCGGTTCACCCACCAGGTAAAGTTCAAGAGCAGCTTTTGGAAGCACGACGCGAGGAAGTTCAGGTCGCGTTCGCCCTTGGGCGCCGTCATCTTGTAGACCCGCCAGACCGCCCAGGCGTGGACCGGCGGGTTCACATCCGAGAAGTTGAACTCATACGCCGGGATCTGCCCGTTGGGGTGCATGTACCACTCGCGTAGCAACACCGAGAGCTGGTTCTTCGCGAACGCCGGGTCGATCCGCGCCATCGGGATCATGTGGAACGCCAGGTCCCACGCCGCGAACCACGGGTACTCCCACTTGTCGGGCATCGACAGGACGTCCCGGCTGTACACGTGCCGCCAGTCGGTGTTGCGCCCGTGCTCGCGCCCGGGCGGGGGCTTGGGCATGTTCGGGTCGCCGTCCAGCCAAGCGTCGGTGACGTAGTGGTAGAACTGCTTGCTCCAGAGCAGCCCCGCGTAGGCCTGACGGGTGATCGCGGTGCGCTCGGCGTCGAGCTTTGCGCGGATCGTCGCGGCGTAGAACGCGTCGGCCTCCTGCTGACGCTCTGTAAAGATCGCGTCGAAACGCTCCCCGAGCGCGTCGCCGGTCGCCGGCTCGTCCTCGTGCGTCAGCCGCAGTTTCACGACCCGCACTTCACCCGGTTCGAGGTCGAGGATGTACCACGGCGCGGCTTTCGTGCCCACACCCTTGCGGTTCACCGCGTAGTGGTCCTCGCGGATGACCGCGTCGTGGAACGCATCTTTTACGTACGGGCACACGCTCGGGCTGCCGAACAGCCGCTCGTTGTTCGTCTCGTTCTCGGTGAACAACACGATCGGCAGCCCGCCGTCCTTTACGCCCTCCTCGTGCCAGGTCGGCCCCTGCTCGTAGCGGAACACAAAGCGCCCCAGCGTCTCGTGCGTCGCAAGCAGCGCCCCGCCATCCTCCTGGTGGATGCGTGGCTTCAGCGCACAGCCCTCCTGTGTGCATCCCCACACCCACGCGTTGCGGAACCACAGCGTCGGCAGCAGGTGCAGGCGGGCCGTGTCAGGGCCGTGGTTGGTCACCGTCACGCGGATCAGGATGTCGTTGGGCGAGCCCTTGGCGTATTCGGCCTGGACATCGAAGTACCGGCCGTCGTCGAACACGCCGGTGTCGCTCAGCTCGTACTCCGGCTCGTCGCGGCTGCGCTCGCCGTTAACACGGACCAGCTCGTCGTAGGGGTACGCACGCTGCGGGTACTTGTAGAGCGCCTTCGCGTAACTGTGCGTGGGTGTGGAGTCGAGGTAGTAGTAGAGCTCCTTGACGTCTTCGCCGTGGTTGCCCTCGTGGCCGTTGAGCCCGAAGAGGCGTTCTTTGAGGATCGGGTCGTTACCGTTCCACAGCGCGAGCGCGAAGCACAGGCGGTTCTGCCGGTCGGTAAACCCGAGCAGCCCGTCCTCGCCCCAGCGGTAGGCACGGCTGCGGGCGTGGTCGTGGGTGAAGTAGTCCCAGCAGTTGCCGTCGGCCGAGTAGTCCTCGCGGACGGTCCCCCACTGCCGCTCGGCCAGGTACGGCCCCCACCGCTTCCAGTTGTGTGTCCGCGCGGCGTCCTGTTGGAGGCGTTCGTGTTCGGGGGTGAGCGGAGCGTTGCTGGGCATGGCGGTACTGCTTTATCGGCCAACCGGGGCGTCCTCTGTTCCGCAACCCGCGCGCCGTCCGCACGCCGGCTTGCCGTACGATACCCGCCCATGCCGCAGCCGCCCCACCCGCTCGAGCTCTACCGCTTATCGGTCCAGCACCCGCTGGCGGAGGTCGCGTTTATCGACCGTCTGTGGGCGCACTACCACCCCGACGATGCCGACGGCCCGCTGCTGCTCCGTGAAGACTTCGCCGGCACCTGCGCCGTCGCCGCGGCGTGGGTCCGGTCCGACCCGGACCGCCAGGCGATGGCCATCGAACTCGACGCGCCGACAGCCGCCTGGGCCGAGTCGCGCTGGGCCGGCTGTCCGCGCTGCGACGAGGACCTGCATCTCGTCCAGGCCGACGTCATGGATGTCGCTGAACCTGCGACGCACGTCACCGTCGCGCTGAACTTCTCGACCCTGATCTACCACGACGAGGCCTCGCTGTGTGCCTACCTTACCCATGCCCACGATGCGCTCGAGCCCGGCGGACTGCTCATCCTCGACCTGTTCGGTTGCGATCCCGGGCTCACCACCACCCGCCAGTCGCGGACCGTGACTCCCGAGGATGACGCCGAGCCGACAGAATGCGGGCCGTTCGCCTACACCTGGGAGCAGCGCGCCTACGAACCGATCTCCCGACGGATCGACTGCAGGATCCACTTTGCGATTGCGGACGGTTCTCGACTGGCCGACGCGTTTGTCTACGACTGGACCCTCTGGCCGATGCAGACGGTGCTCGGGCTGCTGCGGCAGGCGGGGTTCTGCTTGGCCGAGGCCTGGGGGCCGGATACCACAGACCGGGCCGACGATGGCACACCCAGCGGCGGGTTCTCGGTCCTTGCCGACGAGCCGGCGGGCGTGGACTGGGTCGTCTACCTCGTTGGGGTGAAGGGATAAACCCCGCACACGCGGCATACACGGCGATGCAGGCGTTTCGTCGTTCGGTCTGGGCGGGTTCGGGAACCCTGGGCAGCGCCCCGCGTCCCTTCTTTTCTTGAACAATCCCTGTTCCGGGCTAAAATTAGGGCCCGGGGCCTGTGTTTCGTGTTGCAGGACCAGCGGCCGCCCCCCGGTCGCGTTGTACCAAGGACACGCCCAGTGCTGATCCTCATCATTGCCGGTGGCCCGGACAAGGGCCGGATCTACGAACTGCTCGACGGCCAGGACATCGTCCTCGGCCGGGAAGGCGACCAGGTCAAGCTCAACGACCGCAAGGTCAGCCGCGAGCACGCGCGCCTCTGGTGCGAGGGCAACCAGTGGTACATCGAGGACCTCGGCTCGCGCCACGGCACGCACCGCAACCACCAGCAGCTCGAAAAGGGCGCAAAGGCCAAGCTCAAGGACGGCGACTACATCCAGGTCGGCAGCACCGTCATGGTCATGGGCCGGATGCCCGCGGAGCACGCCGAGCGCCTGGCGATGCTCGGGCAGCAGTCCAGCGCCGTGCCCGCGTGGCGCAGGCCGGGCGTCATGGCCGGGGCAGGCGTCGCCGCGGCCATCGCGGTGCTCGGGGTCAGCGGCTACCTCGTCTACCAGATCGACCTGATGCACGGCCAGTCGGCCAAGCAGACCACCGGCTACACCGACCTGCAGCAGGCGCTCATCGAAGCCCAGCAGCAGAACGCCGAGTCCAACCGCCGGCTCGAAGAAGCCATCAACGCGCGCTCCCGTGTCGAGGAGCGCCTGCTCAGCCGGCTGGACAACGTCAGCGACGACCTGCAGAACCACAGCAACACCGTCGCCGACGCGACCAACGGCCTGCGCAACCTCACCGACCCGATGATCGAGCGGCTCGAAGCGATCGAGCGGCGGGCCGAGTCTCAGGAGCTCGCGCTCGAACGCGTCAGCCAGATGCTCGCCCATGAGGCGCAGCGCGACAACTCCGAGGCGGTGCTCGCCCTGCTCAACGACCTGAAGCAGGAGTTCGCCGACCAGCCCAACGGCGACGAGCTGGTCCAACGGCTGAGCGCCGCGATCGAGACCAACGCCGAGGCGACCGGCGAGGCCGTCCGCCGGGTCCTCGCCGAGCACGCGGCGGAGGACACACAACTCGCCGCCAGCGCCCGGACCGAGCAACTCGTGCTGCGTGTGCTCGAGGAGCTGGAGGGCCTGCCAAGCAGCGAGCAGATCGCCGCGGAGGTGCGGGCGGCGATCGGTGATCCTTATGCCGGGCAAGAACGCTTCATGCGCGAGGTGCTTGCCGAGCTGCGACGCACCGGCGAGCAGATCGAGGCGTCCGTCGCCAGCGCGCTCAACGAGGACGCCGGAGAGGCCCAGCGGCTCATGGCCCAGGTCCTCGACGAGCTCGGCCAGCAGCCCACCGGCGAGCAGCTCGCCAGCCAGCTCCGCGAGGCGATGGACGACGCGGCCACCGGCGGCGAGGAAGCCAACGCCCAGCTCGTCGCGCTCATGCAGCAGGTCCTCACCGAGCTCGAGCAGCGGCCGACGTCCGAGCAGCTCGCCGCCGACCTGCGTGACGCTGTGGGCGCCGACGCGCAGCGCACCCAGCAGCTCATGGCCGAGGTCCTCGCCGAGCTGGGCACCCGCCCCACCGCCGAGCAGATCGCCCAGGCCATCCGCTCCAACGACGACGGCTCGGCCCAGCGGACCGCGGAGATGATGGAGTCCATCCTTGCCCGCATCGACGAGCAGAACACCCTCGCCCAGGAGGTCGCCCAGCTCCGCTCGCTGATCGAGGCCCGGCCCGAGGGGTCAGAAGAACTCATCCGCGCCGCGATGGCGCGGATCGATGAGCAGTCGCGCAACAGCGTGCAGCTCCTGCACGCGATCGCCGACCTCCGCGAGGCGATGCCCCCGGACGTCTCCGACCAGCTCAGCGCCGTCGTCGAGAAGCTGGACCAGCAGGTGCGCAGCGAGCAGATCACCGAGACCATCGAGGCGGCCGTGCAGCGCATCGCCGCGTCACGTGACGAGGACACGCTCCTCGCGATCGAGGCGATGCAGCAGCGGCTGAACAACCTGCCCTCCGCCGAGCAGCTCGAGCAGATGCTCGCCAGCCAGGAACAGCTCGCCGCGCTGCTGGATGAGAGCGGCAACCGCGAGGCGCTCGGCGAGCTCCGCGCCGCGCTCGAACGCCTCGCCGAGGTCCAGCCCGAGTCGACCGACCAGCGGCTGAACCAGATCCTGGACATGCTCGAAGAGCGCGAAGAGATCGACCTCATGCTCGCGGAGATGCACGACCTGATGGCCAGCCAGCCCGAGCAGGCCGAGCGGATGCGCCGCGAGCTGCTCGAAGCGATCCAGCAGGCGGGCGGGGACGACACGGACCGGCTGCTCGAGGAGCTGCTCGCCGAGGTCCAGCAGCGGATGGCCAGCGACGACACGATCCGCCGGGCGATCCGCGAGGAGATCGCCGGCACGGTCCAGCCCAACCGCATGGCGCTCGAGGACGGCCACGACATCGCCTCCAACCCCGGCCGTAACACCGGGCCCGGTGCCGCGGCCGGCGATGAGCAGCCCGGCACGGCCGAGGGGACCCGCCTCAGCGACCTCGAGCGCGCCTACCGTGAGGCCTTCGAGACCGGCAAGCCCGTCACCGTAGGGGCCGGCGTGATCGACCCGACCACCGGCCAGGTCTCCGAAGGCCGCACGCTCGACCCCGCCGTCGCCCGCGCCCTGGGCTACGCGACCTGGCGCGACTGGTACCTCACCGACATGCACGCCGAGCGCATGCGCCTCCAGCAGCAGGCCCAGCGCGACCGCAACGACGCCCAGGCCGAAGACCCCGGCGACATCGTAACCCTGCCCGGGCCGAACGGCGAGTAGCTGAAACACATCCCGGATGGTTCGCACAAATTTCATCCGGGTGCCACACAACTGCCCGAAGGGCTGCTGTGTGCGACAACACTATGCCGTTCGTCGTCCCGGCACACAGCAGGCCTGCGGACAGGCCAGTTGTGTGGCACCCAGCGCTAATCGCTTTCAAGCAGAGCAACCAGCCCTTGCATCTTTCTCGCAAGGGTAAGTATCGGCCACGGCTCCCAGGCCGGCTTCGCTTTGTTTCTACGATACAAACCACGAAGGGCAATGCTCAACAAGGCAACCTGCAACACGGTCAACACAGCCGCAAGCGCGTAGTAGGCCCCGTAAGCCGGGATAACTTCTACAAACATGTTGACCATGTAAAGCAATGTCAAAAAGAAAACGACCGGGATCGTGACCGCGAAGTACCACACCAGCCACGCAAAAACGTACGCAGAGTATTCGGGATGTGGCTTGTCTTCCGGCATGTGGTTGACTCATGCGTCTTGGGCAATTTGTTTCGCGATGTGGCACCCGTTGGTTTTCTCTGCGTCCTCCGCGCACTCTGCGGTGAATCCTCACTCGATCCCCAGCCCCGCGATGACCCGCGACATGTCCTCGGGCAGCGGGCACTGTACGTCTAACCCCATCGAATCGATCGCCAGCGACGACGCGTGCAGCATCTGCCGGGTGGCACCGTGGGTCTGCATGCCGTGGGCGTAGCGGTCGTCGCCGACGACGGGGTGGTACACGTGGGCCATCATCGCGCGGATCTGGTGGAGGAAGCCCGTCTCCAGGTCGACCTCGATCAGTGTCGCGAGGTTGTTCCCCCGCACCGCCCGCCAGGTGAGCGTGCACGCGCGGGCATCATCGAACGGCTCATCGGCGACACGGACCCACGCGTCCTTGCGGCGGGCGACGCTGAGGTACAGCGTCAGCCGGCGTTCGCTCCCCGGGGCGAGCCGGCCGTGGACCAGCGCGGTGTAGCGCTTGACCGCGCGGTGCTCGGCGAAGCAGGCGCGCAGCCGCCCCCAGGCCTGCTGGCCGGTCGCGACGACGAGCGCGCCCGACGTGTCGGTATCCAGCCGATGCACGACGCCGCTGCGGAGCCCGCCCTCGCCGACGCCGACGATCTGCGGGTAGCGTGCGGCGAGCGCGTTGATAACCGTGCCCCGCTCGTCGGCCCGGTGCGGGCGGACCGGCACGCCGGCGGGCTTGTTGACCACGACCCAGCCGTCGCCGGCCGCGACTTCCTCGATCGGCAGCGCGGCGTCGGGCCGGGGGTGCTGCTGGCCGTCGTCGGTCAAGCGTTCGACCGTGACGCGTTCGCCGGGCGCGATGGGCCGGCCCTTGTCCCTCCGCGTCGCGGCCTGGCCGGCGATGGCGACGTGCCCGCCCTCGATGAGGTCACGGGCGCGCTGGCGGGAGAGGCCGAGCGCACGTCCGAGAAAAACATCCAGCCGGGGGCTGGGGCCGCCGGGCTCGGGCGAGCCGGTCCACGAGGTGGGGGTGGGTTCCTGCAAGGCGGAGAGGATAGCAGCGCCGCGTGCCTCGGGCGGCGCTGCAGGGGTGCGTTATCGGCTTGAGGACTTCGGAAAGAACCGGCCAACAAACCCAAGCCGACGCGTAACTTGCCGATATACAATGAGGATACCGCCTACGCGGAACGATCAGGGATGCCAGAGACAGGGCTACGTCAGCAGGACGGCTGGACCGCCGGACGGATCGGGTGCGCGATCGCGCTCGGCCTCGCGGCGGTGGTGGCGATGCGCGGGGCCTGGCTGGACATCCTGCACATCGCGTGGGTCGACGAGGAATCGAGCCAGGTCTGGCTGGTCGTGCCGATCATCGTGCTGCTGCTCGCGGTCCGCCGCAAGGCCCTGCGTGAAACACTCCCGGCATCGAGCTACCTCGGCACCGCACTCGCTGCGGCGGGGTGGGCGCTGTCGTCCTACGGGTACTTCAGCGCGATCCAGTCGTTCTGGCACCTGGGCGCGGTGATGCTGCTGGCCGGCGCGGTCTGGACCGTGCTGGGCAACCGGGTGATGTGGGTGGCGCTGCCGGCCGCGCTCGTCGCGCTGTTCTTCGTGCCGGTGCCCGGCCGCATCCGCATGGAGATCGCCCTGCCGCTGCAGCAGGCCACCGCCTACGCCGCCGAGGCCGTGCTCGTCACGCTCGGGCAAGACGCGGAGCGCACGGGCATGATGCTCTCGTTCAACGGCCGGCCGGTCGTGCGCATCGACGAGGCCTGCAACGGCATGCGAATGGTCTTCGCGCTGCTCTTGGTGTGCTATGCCTTCGCGATGGTCAACCCGCTCCGCCCCGCGCTGCGGCTTGTCGTCATCGCCTTCAGCCCGGCCCTCGCGCTGATCTGCAACATCATCCGCGTCGTCCCCACGGCCCTGGTGTACGCCTATGCCGACGAAGGCACGGGAGACATGGTCCACGACCTCAGCGGGTGGGCGATGGTCTTCCTCGCCTACGGCTTCCTCGCGGTCCTGTTCCGCGTGCTCGAGTGGGCCGAGGTCCCCGTCTACCAGAGCGACCTGGACGCGGCGGCACCCGTGAAGTCGGCCGGCCCCGCCCTGGACACCACGACACAGGGGGCACCGACCGCATGAACACCGCGCACCTCAAGCTGTACCTCGCGCCGCTGTGCACGCTCGTCTTGATCGGGGCGGTATTCGGCCACAGTCTCACACTGCCCGGCCCCGAGGACGCGCAGGCGTACCACCAGCGCGTCTCCGCCGTGGCCGAGGACCTGCCGCTGTCGTTCGATGGCTGGACGGCCGAGCCGCTGCCGATGCAGCCGGGCTCGATGGAGCTTCTCAAGCCCAACGTCGCGCTGCGGATGCGGGTGTCGCACCCCGACTACGACCAGCCGATGGAGTTCCTGATCGTGCAGTGCCGCGACGCCCGCGACCTGGCTGGGCACTACCCGCCCAACTGCTACCCGCAGGTGAACGGCTACATCCAGCTCGACGCCGAGCCGCGGAACTGGCACGCCGGCGACATCGACGTGCCGGGCACCGAGTACCGTTTCGCCGTCAACGACCTGCCCGCCGCGCCCGAGCGGTACGTGCTGCACGTCATGCTGCTGCCCGACGGCACGTTCGCGCGGGACATCGACGCGATCTACAAGGCCGGCGCAGACTACCTCCGCCGGCACCACGGCGCGGCACAGTGCCAACTGTTTATCCGGGACGCCTCGGTCACCCGCGCGGAGCGTGACCGCGCGTTCATCGCGGTGCTGACCGCCTATGCCGACCTGATCCGTGCGATCGGCAGCGCGTCCGCCGAAGAGTAAGACCCCGGGCGCACCGCGCCCCACCCCGCGGGACCACCGGCTGACGCCGGCCGCAAGCCAGGAGCCCCACGATGCCACCGTTTGACCACGAACGCCGCCGACGACGCAACCGCCGACTGGCGATCCTCGGGCTGATTGTGCTCGTGCTCGGTGCGGCGGCCGTGTCGGTCTACGCGATCCAGCGCAGCCGCTCCAGCAGCGCCGAGCGCCAGCGCGTCGTCGACAGCGTCGCCGCCTACGAGGCCCAGGACTACGAGCGCGTGCTCGAACTGCTGCAGGACACCAGCACCCCGACGAACACGATCCGCGCAGCCCAGGGCGATGCCGAGGCGATGTGGCGGTACGTCGTTGCCCGCCGTGAAGTCACGCTCCGCAACAGCGAGAACATCGCCATGCTCTTCCCGGCGTTGCGTCAGGTCGTCACGCTCGACCCGGGCAACCTCGAGGCCGGCCAGTTCCTGCTGACCCTGCTCGTCGCGGTGGAGCGCAACACCGAGGCGCTCGATACCGCCGAACGCCTGCTCACCGCCCACCCCGACAACATCGAGCTGCTGCGGTTCCGCTACGAGCTCAACAGCCGGCTGAACAACAAGGATGCTGCGCTGCGCGACGCAATCGCCGCGGCGCAGCTCGACCCGCTGGACGTCCGCACGCAGATGGATGTGGCCACGCTGATGAAGGCGCTGAACACCGACGGCCAGCAGTTCTACGACCGCGCCAAGGCCCTGCTCGCCGCGAACCCGACCGACCCGCGGGCCGAGGTCATCATGGCCCGTGCATCGCTGCTGCTCGGCGAGCCCCCCGTGATCGCCCAGGGCCTGCTCGAGAGCGCCGCCGTGCGCGAGGCCCCCAGCGAAGACTTCGCCCGCATCCTCACCAACTCGATGGACATGATCGGCCAGTACGAGCAGTCCTACGACTACCTCAGCCGCGTCGCGGGGGACGGCCTGACCACGTCGCTGCAGAACGAGCTGTTCCTGCGCGATTTCGATGCCGAGGCGGACGACCTGGTGATCGCCCGCGCCGCGAATGCGACCGCCGACAACACCGAGCCGGACGCGCTGGCCAACATCCTCGCGCTCACCGCGATCAGCCACAAACGGCAGGGCCAGGACGCACACGCACGCGACATCCTCGCCCGGCTTGAAGCGATGGCCGACAACAACCTCGCACAGCACTGGGGCGGTTGCCTGCGTGCCTGGTGGCTTGAGCCGGCCCAGCCCGGCGAGTTGGTCGACGCCTGCCTCGCCGCGATCGAGGACCACCCCGACCACCCCTACCTGCAGTACCTGCTGGCGGTGGGCTACCGCGCGATCGGTGAACGCGAGGCCGCGCTGAATGCGCTGGCCGTCACCCACCGCATGCGCCCGAGCTGGGCCTACGCCTACTACATGCGGGCCGAGCTGCTCCTGGACCTGGACCGCCCGGCCGAGGCGGAGGAAGCAGCGCTGTCCGCGCTGATCCGCCGGGGCGTGCCCGCCTACGGCGTGACCTACGCCGTGGCCCAGGCCAATGCTACCAACCCCAACGACCGGCTCGCCGTTGACCGCGCGTTGGCCTACATCGACGAGACCATCCAGGCCGGCTTCCCCGGCGAGCCGCGGTCTTATGTCGCGGCGGTCCGTCTGCTGGCCCGCTCAGCACAGACCAGCCAGGCCGCGGACCGCATCCGCACCGCATTGAGCAACGACCCGACGCTGCCCCAGGACGCCCTGCTATCGCTGGCCGATGTCAGTCGGCGTTACAGTCTCGGGTTGGAGCAGGCGGTCTACCAGCGCACCGAACAGGCGTACGGCGTCTCGCCCCAGATCATCGTGGACCAGGCCGCCGCCGCGGCACGTGCCGGCGACGCGGACCGTGCCCTGCGGATTATCCGTGACGCGATGCCCTCCCCCGCCCCGCTGCCCTGGCGGGTGGTCGAGGCCCAGGTCATGGACCAGGTCAACGACCCGGGCGCACGCGCCGCGTGGGTCCGCCTCGCCGACGACTTCCCCACCGACCTGTCGGTGCAGCGTCTCGCGCTCGCCTCGGTCGGCGTCCAGACGGACCGCGCCTTCGCCAACCGCGTGATCGATCGCATGCGCGAGATGGGCGGCCCCGACTCCATCGGCTGGAAGATCGAGCGTGCCCGCTACCTGCTCGGCTCGGAAGACCCCGAAGCCGCCTCCCGCCAGGCCGCCGAGCTGCTGGACGAGGTCATCGCCGCGGCACCCAACCGGGTCGAGCCCTACCGCCTGCTCGCGCGCTGCCAGCAGCTGCGCGGGAACAACACGGAGGCCGCACGCAGCCTCGAGCGGGCCGCGAACCTCGCCCCCGAGGACATGCGGATCCAGTTCCAGCTCGGACAGCTCCTCCACGCCGAGGGACAGTACACCACGGCCCGCCTGCCGCTGCTGCGCGTCGCACGCAGCGAACAGGCCGACCCCGGCCTCCGGCTCTACGCCTTGTCGCTGCTCTTCGACGCCGGCGAGGTCGACACGCTCATCCCGATCCTCGAGGGCCTGCAGAACCGCTACGCCGCGCTGAACCAGCAGGGCCTGCTGCTCGCGCAGCTCTACTACATCACCGGCCGACAGGGCGATGCCGACGAGGTCTGCCAGGCCATGCTCCGCGACCCCAGCCCGCAGGCGATCGACTACGCCGCCAGCTACTTCTGGCAGACGGGTCGGCCGCAGGCGTCCAAGGAGGTTGTCGAGCTGGTCAACACCGTCGAGATGGCCGACGACGTCCGTCACACCATCCTCGCCCGCCACGCCGACCGCATCGGCGAGCGCGAGCTGGCGATCAGCCACTTCCTCCAGGCGTCCCAGGCCGCCCCCGGCCAGGTCATGCGCTGGCGCGAACTGGTCTCGATGACCTTCTTCTACCGCAACCCCGCCCAGGCGGTCGCCTTCGCGAAGCAGGCGCTCACGCACCACCCCGACGACGCGGGGCTGCGTGCGGTGATCGACAACGAGGCGCTGCTGGTCCAGGTGGCGGGCGACCCGCGCTTCAGCGTGCTGGCCGCGCGCCTGGTGGGTGACGAAGCGACACGTGAAGTCGGTTTGAGCGCGCTGCGGCAGATCGCGGGGGCCGCGGCACAGCGGCGCTCGACACGCGAGGTCGCCGAGTCGCTCGCGAAGGAGTGCGAGCGGTACCCCGAGTACCTGGAGCTGAACAACCTGACCGCCGGCCTGCTGATGAGCGTCGGCGCGAACGAGCAGGCCGCCGAGATCGCGCGGCGGACGATGCAGAGCTTCCCGTCGGATATCCCCTCGGCGCAGATCGCGACGACCGCGTTGGCGCAGACCGGGCAGTGGCGGCGCACGATCAGCGCCGCGCAGAGCTGGGCCCGCCGCAGCCCCGGGCAGCGTGCCATCGCGGACGTGTACCTCTCGGCCGCGCAGCGGAACCTCGGGCGTGTGGACGACGCGATCGCCACGATCCTGCCGCACGTCCAGCCGGCGCTGACCGACCCGGACAACAACCGCGCGGTGCTCGGCGAATACGCGATCGGGCTGGTGCAGCGCGGGCGCAACGACCAGGCCTGGGACGTGATCCAGCCGAACCTCTCGGGCCACCCCGGCTGGAGGCAGCTCGCGCTGGACCTGATCGGCGGCGCGGTGACCAACGCCCGGACCGCCGGCCAATGGCTGGACGCGATCGAACCGCTGATCCCCGCAGACGCCGGGCTTGAGCACGCGGCGTTCGCGCAGGCCTGCTTCCGGGCGTCGCAACGCCTCGAAGACTCGGCGCTCGGCGAACGCGCACGGGCCACCGCCGAGGCCGCGACCCAGAAACCCGACGCCGGGCCCGCGGCCTGGTTCCTGCGGGCCCAGATCGCAGACCAGTCCGGCGACCTGCCCACCGCCGAGGAGAGCTACCGCGCCGTGATCCGGCTGCAGCCCACCAACGCCTACGCGAAGAACAACCTGGCCGCCGTGCTGGTCGCGCGTGGGCGGAACGCGGCCGAGGCCGTGGAACTGGCCCAGGCCGCCGCGGCGGCGCAGCCCGAGGACATGAACATGCAGGACACGCTCGCGCTGGCATTGAGCAGCGCGGGACGCCACGATGATGCGTTGCGTGTGATCGAGCTGGCGATCCAGCGCGATCGGCAGAACCTCGCATGGGTCAGCACCAAGGCCAAGATCCTCGATGACGCCGGCCGGGACGCTGAGGCCCAGCGCCTCCGCGAACGGTTCGGCCTCGCGCCCTGACCGCCGGTCTAGAGCAGCGGGCCGAGCAGGCGCACGGTGTTCTCGATGACCCGCCAGACGTACGGACGCCTGCCCCACGCCTCGGCATCCAGCTCGGTCGCGTCCGCGATGTAGCCGGCCTGCAGCTCACGGAGCGCCTGGGAAAAGGCCGGGTCGTAGACCGCCGCGGTGATCTCGAAGTTCAGCCACATGCTCCGCATGTCGATGTTGACCGTCCCGATCAGCGCGAACCGACCATCGACCGTCAGCGACTTGGTGTGCAGCAGGCCGTTTCGGAACTGCACGACCCGGACACCGGCCTCCAGCAGGTCGATGTACTGCGATCGGCTGGCGAGGCGGACCATCACCGAGTCGACGTGCTCGGGCACGATCAGCGTGACCGCCACCCCCCGCCGCGCGGCGGACGTCAGGGACGACAACATCGCCTCGTCGGGCACGAAGTACGGGGTGGTGAGCACCAGCTCCCGGCGGGCGTTGTACGCCGCCTCCAGCAGCGTCTCGCGGATCGCGTGCGGGAAGTAGCCCGGGCCCGAGGGCAGCACCTGCACCGGGACCTCACCGGTCGGCGCGACATTCCGCAGCCCGCCGTCCTCCTCGAAATCGCCAAAGCGTTGCTCCGTCTCGACATCCCAGTCGGTGAGGAAGAGTAGGCCCAGCGCCTCGACCGCCGGGCCGGTGATCCGCACCATCGCATCGACCCAGCGGCCGACACCGACCTCCTGCTTGAACAGCGCCGGGTCGGACATGTTCATGCTGCCGGTGTACCCGACCTCGCTATCGATCACGACGATCTTGCGGTGGTTGCGCAGGTCCTGTCGGCGGAAGAGCATCCGCCAGAGGGATAGCGGCAGCATCGTCACGGTCTCGGCCCCGAGCTCTCGCAGCTGTTCCGCCCCGCCTTCCTCGAGAAAGGTCTTGCTGCCCTGCGCATCAAACGCGAGCCGGCACACGACGCCTCGCGCACACGCGCGTCCGACCGCGGCGACCACCTCATCGACCCGCCCACCGGGCCACCAGATGTAGAAGAGCATGTGCACGGTGTGTTGCGCTGCGTCGATATCTGCGATCAGTCGGTCGAACACCGCGTCGCTGTCCTGGAGCAGCTCGATGCTGTTGCCGCCGAGCACGGGGAAGCCGTACACCGCCTCGCCGTGCCGGGCGATCGCCTGGGCCGACTCGTGGAGGGTGCCGGGGTCGATCCGGCCGTGGTCGTAGAGGCGGGCGAGGTGGGCGGTGATGGCGTCTCGGATGTAGTCGAACCGGACACGGCGGAGCTTGCCGATGCGTGCCTCGCCGAGGATCAGGTAGAGCACCGCGCCGGCGACCGGGAACAGGAGGATGACGCCCAGCCAGGACAACGAGACCCCGACCGGTCGGCGGCGCATGATGACGCGGACCGACAGCAGCAGGCGGACCAGCCAGTCGAAGACCAGCAGGAGCCCGGCGATCCAGGGTGCGATGACTGTCGCGAGCATGGCGGCGATCCGGTGCGACGGCGTGGTCGATCGTTCGCCGCGATTTTAGGCAGCGCGGTCGGTGCGTGTAGTCATGCGGGCCGGAGCCGGACGTTTAGATCGCCGCGGTCGACTGCCGGATCACGAGCTCCGAGCGGAGGATCTGGTCCTCATCGGGGAGCGTGCCGGTCTTGATCGCTTCCTCCAGCGTGGTGACGGCGGTGAGGCCGAGCTCGACCAGCGGCTGGCGCATGGTCGAGAGCGCGGGGGAGAGGTGTCCGGCGCTCGGCGGGTCGTCGACACCGATGACCGAGAGGTCCCCGGGGATCTCCAGCCCGAGCCGGGCCGCGGCGGCGTAGACATCGAGCGCGAGGTAGTAGCCGCCGGCGAGGACCGCGGTCGGCCGGCCCTTGCGGTTGAGCAGCCGGCCGAGGTCGGCCTTCTCGTCGTCGGTCATCCGCCAGCCCTGGGCCTCGCAGTAGCTGACTTCCTTGGCGTCGAGGCCGAGCTGCTCGCAGGTATGCATGAACCCGTTGCGCCGGTCGCGGCTGTGCGTCCGCTCGTTGTTCGAGCCGACGTACGCGAGCCGGCGGTGGCCCTGCTGGTAGAGGTGCTCGACGGCGCGACGTGCGAGGTCGATGTTGTCAACGTCGATCGTCGTGATGCCCTTCTTCTTCACGCGTTCGCCGACGACGAGGATGGGCTTGTTCTTCAGGTGCTGCTGGCAGATCATCTCGAGATCGTCGGCCGTCGGGTTGATGCACATGAACCCCTGGCAGCCGCGTTCGGCCTGCTCGTTGGGGTGCATGATGAGCAACTCGATCTCGCGGGCCCGGCAGGCCTCGCACATGCCCGCAAGGATCTGGTAGTGGTAGAAGTCCGCCATCGAGGCCTTGGGGTTCAGCACGATGCCGACCTTCAACGACTGGGCCATCGCCGCGGCGCGCTCGCGGACGTAGGTGCCCCGGCCCTGCTTGCGGTCGAGGTAGCCCGCGGCGACGAGTTCCTGCATCGCGCGGTGCGCGGTCACCAGAGAGACCGACAACTGCTCGCTGAGCGCCTTGGTGTTGGGGATCCGGTCCCCGGGTGCAAACACGCCGGCCCGGATCGCGTCCACGATCGCGTCCTGAACATCCCGATACAGCGGCACGCCCGGGCGGGAGACCACCGGCGTCAGTTGATCGACCTGGCTCATACGCAAAGCACCCCTATGGAAACCGTGTTCGTGTCCCGCCACCGATCACTCCGGCGGCGGGCCTGACCATACGTTAGACCAGCCCCGGGAGCGTTACCCAACGCCCGCCTTCCTCGGCCGACTGGTTGCCGGCCTCCATGACCGCGATGTTCTCGACGATCCGCTCGAGCGAGGCCGGCGGGTCCTTGCCCTCGAAGAAACCGGCCATACCCTCGACCAAGCGGTCGTAGACACCGTCAAAATCGATTTTGAAGCTGCGCACCCCGCCCCGACCCTGCAGCGTCGCGCCGAAGTCGTAGGCCCCCGCCCGCTCCATCCGCAGCGACGCGTGCCGGCCGTCGTGATACGCCAACTGGAGCAGGTCCCGGTCGGCCGTGCTCTCACAACGCACCCGCGCGACGCCGGGGCCCCACAGCGCGTCGACCATCTCGATCGTATGGACACCGTAGTAGAACAACCCCGGCATCACCTTGCTCAGCGTGCCGGGACCGAACGCCTCCACGGCGACCAACTCCCCCAGGGTACTGTCCCGCGATGCTTCTTCGACCTCGGCGGCAAAACGCAGCGACGACGCAGAGTAGCAGCGCGCCCCGTGCTCACGCGACAGAGCGAGCAGCTCCCGTGCCTGGTCCAGGCCGCAGGTCAGCGGTTTATCGATATAGGTCGGCAGCCCGCGCCGCAGCGCCGGTGCGGCGTGTTCCATGTGGCGGTAACCATTGACCGACAGCACCATGACGCCGTCGACGGCGTCGAGCATCGGCTCGAGTTCCTCGCTCATCACGACGCCGTGCCCCTCCGCCTGCCGCCGCCACTTCTCGACGTGTTCGGGCGGCATGTCGTGGGCGCCGTCGGTCCACATCTGGGTCACCTGGCAGCGCGTCTTGCCCGCGGCGTGCAGCCCGTTGATCCGCATCGAGAACTCGGCGAGGTGGGAACTGTCGATGCCGACCACCCCGAGTTGGAGCGTCGCGGTACGGCCGGCGGATTGAACTGCCCCGCTGCGTCGGGAAGCGGAACCAACGGATTCTGGAGGTGTCGACACGAGATGCTCCAATTCCAAGCCGGGCACGCCGCCCTCGATCCTCAAGACATCGCCTGCCATGCCGGCCGGGCGCGACGATTGGCCGCACGGCGAGTGGTCGCAGCCCCAGCGCGTCCTGCAACCAGATCTAACTCTTACACGCTATTGTTATATATTATCGCGCAAGAGCCCTGCCGCAAGGGGTATCGGCGCTTTTTTATGCACTGGCTATAAGAATTTTCGAGCCACTCGAAACCGCTCAGAATGGTGGTTCCAGAGCCGATAAACAGCCATGTGCGGGTGGACGGCCGACCCATCAGCCGCCATGCACATCACGCGGGGGCTGATCGATGCGGTCGTGATACAGCCCGGGGGTCGAGTCCGGGATGGCGATCGCCCCGAGGGTCTTCTCATAGAACGCGGTCGGCCCGGCCGAGCCGATCGCGGCATACGCGTAGCCCGCGTCCCACATCGCGTGCATCACACGGACCATCAGCGCCTGGCCCACGCCCTGCCCGCGCATCGATTCATCGACCCCCACCGGCCCCGCGACCCCCAGGGCCGTTGTGTCATAGCACGCAAAACCAACCAAACGCTCGCCCTGCAGCGCGATGAACACTGTGGACGGCTGGCGCGAGACACCGGCCGTTACCTCCGCTTGCCAGGGCCGGCTGAACACCGTGCCCGCCCAGTATGCGACCTGGTGCATCTCGTAGGCCCGGGCCCGCCTGAGGACCACACCCGCCGACGACATCCGCTCCGCGTGGGGACCCCACGCCGGCAGGTCGTAGAGCCGAACCAGCATGTCACCCATCGAACACCTCCTGTTTCTCTGCCTGATGCATCGGCCGACCCCAGATTCACCCCACGGGTCCGGGCCTATCGTATCGCCGTCGCGCCGCGCGGATCCCACTCGGGCCTGCCCCACACTTGGCTGCCTAGGTGGGGTAACTCCGCATACACGACACCTCGGGATCCAGTTATTATGTAATATATGACCACAATGTACTCTACCGCCTCACACGTTGCATTCCCGGCCTTGGCGGACCCCGCGGGCTACCGGCCCTGCCCGTGGGACCTCGCCGCGCACGCGGACGACCGGGCCTACTGGCTGGACCTGTTCCGCAAGCAGTTCGATGCCCTCGAACGCGACGCTCTGCAGGAAGCGGCCGACCGTGGCTGCGATGCGACCCACCCGATAGCGCTGGCCCGCGCCGCGTTCATGGCCTACCTCGACGACGTCTCGGCCGACCCGCTGTCGCACGGACCGCTGGACATCCTGTCGATCTGCGAACACCGGGAGCGGGCCCTGCGCGAGGCCGGCATCGCGGACCCCTACCGCCTGATGAAGGCGCAAGAAACCGAGCGGGCCATCCGCGTGCTCCCCGGGCTGCTGGAGGAACTGGACGCGATGCCGGTCCCCGAGCGCCGCGTCGCGCTGATCCGGGGTGTCTTTGCCGGCAATATATTCGATGCCGGGGCAACCGAAACTATCAAGCTGATCCAGCAGGGCGGGATCGACTTCGCCACGGTCCGGGCCCAGCTCCGTCCCCGGCCGTGGCACGCCGACGCGCTGGACCGCTGGCTGGACCAGGTCCGCGGCCAGGCCTACAAGCGTGTCGTCGCGTTCGTCGACAACGCCGGTCCGGATATCGTGCTGGGCATGCTTCCGTTCGTGCGCGAGCTTTGCCGCGAAGGCGCGGAGGTCATCCTGACCGCGAACACCAGCCCGTCGCTGAACGATGTCACCCACGACGAGCTGCTGGCGATCCTCGCGGAGACGGCCAGCTTCGACCCGCTGATCCGGGAAGCGATCGGTAACGGCCAGCTCCGGACCATCGCCTCGGGCAACGCCGCGCCGCTGATCGACCTGTCGCGCGTTTCCAACGAGCTGGCACAGGCCGTCGCCGAGTCGCCGATCGATCTGGTCATCCTCGAGGGGATGGGCCGTTCGATCGAGAGCAACTACGACACGCGTTTCACCTGCGACGTACTGCGTCTGGCGATGATCAAGGACGCGGGCGTCGCCCGCCGGCTGAACGCGCAGCCGTTCGACCTGGTCATGCGGTTCGACCCGGCACGCTAAGCAGTGCGTTCGGTCGGATGCACGGACAACATCAACGACGCCGGCGGGTCAGCAGCGCACCGCCCATCACCAACAGCGCCAACGACGCGGGCTCGGGGATAACGCCCCCGGGCGGCGTGCCCTGGCTCCAGTTGGCCAGCACCAGCGCGAGGTCGCTGTCGTCAACGAACCCGTCGGCGTTCAGGTCGCCGTTGCCCAGTTCGATCTGCGAGACAGCGCCCCAGTTGGCGAGCAGCAGGTCCAGGTCGTCGATCCCGACGTAGCCGTCGCGGTTAACGTCGCCCGCCTGCGCGTTGAGCGTCGGGTCCCAGAAGACCTCGTCGAGCCAGACCGTCGCGTCGCTGTCACCGAAGATCTGGATCGAGTCGATGGTGAACCGGCTGCCGAGCGTGCCGTTGCCGCTGCCGGTCCAGGCCTCCCACTCGGCGTTGTTGTCCATGTCCCAGAAGTACTGGTGCCACTGGCCGTCGGCGATGATATCCTGCCGGAGCCCACGGTCGCCTGTGTTTGGTTCATCGACCGCGATCGAGACCTGCAGCCCGGCGTCGAGCGTGCGCAGCCAGAAGCCGATCGAGCCATCGGTCTGCATCAGCAGGTTCGCGGTCTGTGTCGCGACGCGGGACGCCCCCGCCAACTGCGCGCCGGAGACGTGGCGGAGGAGGAAGTCGCCGCCCTCAGACTCGTCGTAGTTGATATCGATGCGCTGCGAGTGACCTCCGGTGAACGCGAACGCGCTATCCCGCACGGCGGTGGAGCCGGCGATGTTGGCGGTCGTCGACCCCGAGTAGTTGGGGCTCCAGCCGAACGTTCCCTCGTGTCCCTGGAAGGTGTTGCCCGCGCGGTCCGAGTAGTTGTCGAAGTCCACGAGCGTGCGGTAGCCGTAGCCGTCCGACCCAGCACCGGAGACCGCGACCTCGACCTGGATGTCCGCGCCGTAGTAGACACGGAGGATGTCGAGGTAGTGCATGCTGTTGTCGGACAGATAGTCCGAGCCGTTCTGGCTCATCGCGCCGCGGTTGCGGTAGAACGGGTTGCTGGGCGTGCCCTGGAAGCCCAGGGGCGTGCCGGAGTTGAAGTTTCCTTCCAGGCCGTCATAGAGCGGGTAGGTGACCCACTGCTGGGTGCTGGTCGGGTCCGGGTCGCCGGGGTTGGGCCGGGCGGTCGGGCCCGAGGGGATGGCGCCGGCGACGTAGAACGCGGCGACCTGGATGTTGGCGTAGGAGATCACGACGCCGGCGGTGTCGAGTGCCGCGTCGTAGTGAATGCCGGTCGGCAAGCCGGCGTTGTTCCGCCAGTACACCTGATCGACCGTACCGTTCTGGATCGAGCCGCCGGTCTCCATCCGGTAGAACGCATAGCTCCGCGCCGCCACGGCCTGTGCCAGCAGCGCCTCGTAGCTCGCCAGCCCGTTTTCGAAGTAGACGACGTGCGGGATGTAGTCCGTATCGGTCGAGACGTTGCCGAAGCCCACGACGTTGATCGTGTCGTAACCGGGCACAGCCATCGCGGCTTGAGACGCCCCCAGGCCCAACGCAAGGGAAGTCAGGACGGGGACACACTGACAGCGTATGAGTTTCAAACCGCTGCTCCTCCGATAGATCGATCAAGCATACATCGCCGGTCGGCGGGGGCTACTCCAGGTCCCACTTGTTGTCGGGATCGGAGAACGACTGGGTGTGGACGCCCAGGTTGTCTTCGTCCCAGGGGCCGCCGGGGTCCGCGTAGGACAAGCTCTGGAACGCCATCGGCGAGGAGTGCCCGTCGAGCCAGCCGATGTTACAGGTCTGGTTGGTGTGCCGGGCGTGCGGCCCGCCCCATGCGGTTTCGATACCACGCATCACGCCGTTGCCGCGCTGCGTAATGGACGGCGTCGTCTCGGCGATCTCAAGCCAGGAGTCCGCGAGCAGCAGCGTCTCGCTGGGATTGCGCACCGCTTCCATCTTGCTGGAGGTCGGTCGATCCGAGGTCGAAACACCTTGCTCACTGATGCGCCCGGCGAGCGAGCCCCAGTTGATGCCGTAGTCCACGTTGCGCCAGCGGAAGTCGTTGGGGTTGTCAAGGTCGGCGAAGAAGATCCCCGACTGGTAGTTCTTGGTCTCGGTGAATGTCGGGCAGGCAAACATGTCGACCGTCGAGCCATAGCCGCCGATGGTCAGGTTCGCGGTCCAGGGGTTCTGCGCCGTGCCGTCGCCCCAGGCAAGGTATCCCGTGCCCGCGGTCGCGCCGGTCTGATACACGGTCACGATGTAGTTTTTGTTGTCGGTGGCGTAGGCGACCGATGCGATCGAGACCTGGCGGGTGTTGCTCAGGCACTGCATATCGCGAGCCGACCTGCGTGCCGCGCCGAGCGCGGGGAGGAGGATCGCGATCAGCAGCGCGATGATGGAGATCACCACCAGCAGTTCGATCAGCGTGAATCCGTTCTTGCCGGGTTGCTTGTTCATCGTGGACGCTCGCTATGAAGGGTATTGGGATCGTTGGCCAGCACTGCCCCCAACAGCTACGCTATTATATAACATAAACCCGCCCTGCCAACCCCCTGCGGG
Source organism: Phycisphaerae bacterium (assembly GCA_030425705.1). Lineage (GTDB taxonomy): Bacteria > Planctomycetota > Phycisphaerae > Phycisphaerales > Phycisphaeraceae > JAHQVV01. Next base: position 58,708 of record JAUHZU010000006.1, on the reverse strand, counting down.
AAACCCTAGGCCAGAAAATCACCCCAATCCCCCAAAATCGTGAGAATCGCCGCATGCTCAAGCCCACCTTGCTCGCACTGGCCGCCCTGCTCACCCTGACCGCATGCCACAGCGGGCCGGCCGCTTCCACCGACCCCGTCATGTCCGGGCTGGACCGCTACGCCGCCGCGGGTTTCGACGAGTTGCACGGCAGGCGGGTCGGGCTGATCGTGAACCACTCGTCGATCACCCGTGATGGCCGGCACGCCCTGGACCTGATGCACGCCCACCCGGCCGTCGAGGTCGCGGCGGTCTTCGCCCCCGAACACGGCATCCGCGGGACGGCTGACGAGCGCGTGGCCGACGGCGTCGATGAGGCCACCGGGCTCCCCGTCGTTTCGCTCTACGGCGAGATCCGCCAGCCGACGCAGGCGATGCTCGACGGGGTCGATGTGCTGGTGTTCGATATCCAGGACATCGGCGCACGCTTCTACACCTATATCGCGACGATGGGGCTGTGTATGCAGGCCGCCGCGGAGAAGGGCATCCCCTTCGTCGTGCTCGATCGCCCGAACCCGCTGGGCGGGCACACCTTCGACGGGCCGATCCAGGACGCCGACAACAACGGCTCGTTCGTTTCGTTCCGGCCGATGCCCGTCACGCACGGCATGACCGTCGGCGAGGTCGCCCGCTATTACAACCGGGGCGGGGCCGGCTTCGAGGCGATCGGCTGCGACCTGCGCGTGGTCAAGACAACCGGCTGGCGGCGCGGGGAGTTGTTCGACACCACCGGCCTGCCGTGGGTGAACCCCTCGCCGAACATGCGCTCGCTCGATGAAGAGATCCTCTACACCATGGTCGCGCTGACCGAGGGCAACAAAGATGTGTCGGTCGGCCGGGGTACGGACCGACCGTTTGAGTACCTCGGTGCCCCGTGGCTGGACGGCGACGCGCTGACGGCCGAGCTCCGCTCGCGCGATCTGCCGGGGCTGTGGGTGATGCGGACGACGTTTATCCCCAGCGGCACGGACATCACGGGCCGGCAGAACTACCCCTACCAGTTCATCGACGAGGTGTGCGAGGGCGTGCGGTTTGTGGTGACCGACCGCGAGGCGTTCGAGCCGGTCGTCGCGGGCGTGCACATGCTCGACGCGCTGCTGCGGGTCGCGCCCGACCGGTACAGCGTTGACCGGCTGGGCCGGCTGGTCGGGGCGCAGTGGGTGCTGGAGGCGTTGAAAGCCGGCGAGTCCCCCGACGCGATCGTCGCGCAGTGGCGCAGCTCCGACGCGTTCAAGACGTTTGCCCGCGAGCGCGAAGCGGTGCTGCTGTACGACTAACGCTGCCGGGCGTTACGGGTTCGCCGCGGCGTAGTCGCGGACGATCGCCCAGCACTGCTTGCGGACATCGGTGATGCTAGGGGTCTGGTCGCTCGCGTCCGGGTCGGCGGGGAAGGTGCGGTTGGTCAGCAGCACGAGGAACACGCCGGTGTCCTGATCGATGAGCACCATCGTCCCGGTGTACCCGGTGTGACCGACGAGGTGGTGCCCCGGCTCGCGGTTGGCGTCGCGGATGTAGGCCGCGGACTCGTAGACATCAAACCCCAGCCCGCGCAACTCCCCCACCGCCGGGTCGGTCTGCACGCTCGTGGCCAACGCCACCAGGTCGGCATCGAGGACCTGCCCGCCGTCCCACGCGCCGTGCTGCAGAATCATCCTGCACCAGCGCGCGAGGTCGGGCGCGGTGCTGTACAGCCCGGCGTTGCCCGGGCAGTGTGTCGCGCTGCCGTGGTACCGGGCCAGCGGGTCGTGCACGATCCCCGCGACGGGCCGGCCCGCGCTGTCGCGGTGTGTCGGCGCGGTGCGCGCGAGCTGCTCGGTCGTCGGCCGCCAGGTCGTGTCTTCCATGCCCATCGGCCCGAAGACCCGCTCGCGGAGCAGCGCTTCCTGGGTCCGCCCTTCCGCGTTTTCGTTGACCCGTGCGAGCGTCTGGAAGTTCAGGCAGCTGTAGGTGTAGTCCTCGCCCGTTTCGTACGACAACCCGAGCCCCGCGTAGTGACGCACGAGCGCGTCGCATGCCGGTTCCCCTTCCTCGCGGCCGGCGTCGACACGGCTGTAGCTCTCGTATGCCTTGAGCCCGGAGGTATGCGTCATCAGGTGGCGGACGGTGACGCCGGCCTTGCCGTTGGCGTCGAAGCCGGGGATAAAATCGGAGACCGGCTGGTCCAGCGTCACGCGGCCGTCCTCGATCGCGATGAGTGCTGCGGACGTCGTGCCCACCAGCTTCGTCACCGACGCCATGTCGTACAGCGTGGCGAGGCCGACCGCGGCATGGGCAGCTTCCTCGGGATCGAACGTCGTCGTGCCGTAGGCCTGCGCCCAAAGCAATTCGTAGCCGTCGTCGGTCACGCGGCCGGCGATGCAGGTCGCGCCGGGGTACAGCCCCTGCTCGATGCCCGATGCGATCGCGGCGTCGATGCCCGCCAGCGCATCGGTCCGGGTCGGCTGGACGTCTTGCGCCGCGGCACAGGTGGCCAGGGCGAGCGTGAGCAGGCCGAGGGTCCGGGTCAGGCGGGTGGGTGGAGTCAGCATCGGTGCGCGTCTCGGGTCGGGGCAACGGGGGATCGGCGGGGTGCCGGCGGCATACTTGTATAAGACCGCAGCATACCGCATGATAGCGCCATGCTGAACTACATTTGGGGCGGCCTGATCGTTTTCGCGTTGGTGTTCGCGTTGTGGTACGACGGGAAGGACGCGGTGCGCGACACCTATCGCAATGGCCAGCCGGTGCCGGCCGTGCTCGTGTTCGGACCCGGCGACGACACGGAAGCAACCACGGTCCCGGTTCAGGTGCGTTTCGATCCGGACGCGATCGCGGCCCACTATGGGCTCGACAGCGCGACGGCGGGTGGCATGGCCGGCACCTTGTCCGAGCCCCGGCCGGGCACGCTGCAGCGCTCAAGCGAGGGCACCGAGCTGCGCTTCGACCCAACGGGCCTGCCCGAGCCGCTGGCGACGGTGACCTCTAAGAACCTGTCGCGTGACGGTCAAGCCATCGCACGGGTCGGCGATCTCGATGGTGTTGCGTCGGGCGAGGCGGGATTGACGGTCCCGCTGACGATCACGTTCGAGCAGGAGGCCAGCTTCCTCAAGCTGCAGGACATCACCGCCGCGTCGCTGGACTACGCCGAGGTCGCGGTGACGATCTCGCTGGGGCTGATCGGCGTGCTGGCGCTGTGGATGGGGCTGCTGAAGATCGCGGAGGAGGCCGGGCTGGTCAACGGCCTGGTGAAGATCGTGCAGCCGGTGATCCGCCCGTTGTTCCCGGAGATCCCCAAGGGTCACCCGGCGCTCGGGCTGATCGCGCTGAACCTCACCGCGAACATCCTCGCGCTGGGCAACGCCGCCACGCCGATGGGGCTCAAGGCGATGAAGGAACTGCAGGCGCTCAACCCGAAGAAGGACACCGCGACCAACCCGATGGTCATGTTCCTCGCGATGAACACGGCGAGCGTACAGATCGTGCCGTCCGCCACCGTCATCGCCATCATGGGGCTGCAGGCCGCGGACCTGGTGATCGCCATCATCCTGGTGACGGTGCTGTCGCTGGCCTTCGCGATCCTGATGTGCAAGGGCTTCGAGGGGCTGCCGATGTACCGCCGGTCGTCACCCGGCGTGCTGGCGGAGGGCGAACGGGGAGCGGCTGCGGCGGAGCATGACACGGACGACCCGCTGGCCTGACGCGGACACACCAACGCAGAAGCCGAACCACCCCACTGACTACGCAATCGAGCATGCCCATGACCGCCGTCCGCGACCTGCTCCAGCTTTTTGCCTTGTTTGTCCTGCCGATCCTGATCGTGGGCATCCCCGTGATCGGGCTGATCCGCCGGGTGCCGATCTACGAGGCGTTTGTCGAGGGCGCGAAGGAGGGCTTCAAGGTCGCGGTCATCATCATCCCCTACCTCGTGGCGATCCTGTTCGCGATCGGCATGTTCCGCGCCTCGGGCGCGATGGATACGCTGGCGGACGTGCTCGCGCCCGTGCTGGACCCGATGGGCATCCCCGCCGAGATCCTGCCCATGGCGATCGTCCGGCCGCTCACCGGCGGCGGGTCGGTCGGCGTGCTCGCGGAGATGGCCAACACCTACGGCACGGACTCGCTGTACACCCGCATCGCCGCGGTCATCAGCGGCGCGACCGAAACCACGTTCTACGTCATCGCCGTCTACTTCGGCGCCGTGAACATCAAGAAGACCCGGCACGCCGTGCCCGTCGGCCTGCTCGCCGACCTGATGGCGATCCTTCTGGCGGTCTACATCGTCAAGCACCTGTTCAGCTAAGGTAGACCCCACCCGCCCCTCAGTGAGCCACACGATGCCACACGCCACGAAACGTTCGCCGCTGCTCACCGCCCTGCTCGCGGGCCTGCTGCTCCTGCTCGTGGGCTGCGCGGGCGACCCGCCGGCCACCGCCGCCCCGGGCGCGACACACGCCATCGGCGACACGCTGGCCTCCCGGCTCGACACGATCGCCGGCCGGCTCGATGCGCAGAACGCGACCGTCGCGGTCCGCGTCCTCGACGCCCAGACCGGTGACGTGCTGTACACCCACGGCGGGATCGACACCCCGCTCAAGCCCGCGAGCAACATGAAGCTGCTCACCGCCGCGCTCGCGCTCGAGACCTTCGGGCCCGACCACACCTTCAAGACCTACCTGCTCTTTGACGGCCAGGACCTCACCGTCGTTGGCACCGGCGACCCCGGCACCGGCGACCCGGTGTTTGCCGGGGAAGACGCCGTCGACGCGATGTTCGAGGACTGGGCGATGGCCCTGCGGATGCGGCGGGTCACGAGAGTGCCCGGCCGGCTGCTGATCGACGACCGCGCGATCGACCGCTTCCTCGTCCACCCGACGTGGTGGCCCGAGGACGACCTGCAGACCTGGTACGGCGCCGCGGTCGGGGGGCTGAACTTCAATGACAACTGCATCGACTTCACCGCCGAGCCCACCGAGCCCGGCCAGCCCGTGGCGATCACTTTTGTCCCCGTCGGCGCACAGATCACGATCCACAACGGGCTGGTCACGGTCGATGCAGGCAGCGACACCGAGGCGCGGGCGGAGAAGTCGGTCGGGCTGGACGCGTACACCTTTTCGGGCACGCTCGGCCGGTCTGTGGCGTTCTCGAGCAAGCCCGTGATGGACCCGGGGATGCTGTTCGCCCAGGCGATGCGCTCGACGCTCGAACGCCGGGGCGTGGCGATCGCCGGCGATACGGTCCGCGTCTCCGCGCCGCTGGACGCCCCTTTTGCGCCGCCGGCCGGCGACGAGGTGATAGCGGTGCATGAGACACCGATCGCCGACGTCCTGTCGCGCATCCTCAAGCCCAGCCAGAACATGTTCGCCGACTGCACCGCGAAGATGATCGGGCTCGCGTTCTACCAGGAACGCGGGCTGCCGCTGCCGGGGTCCTGGCTGGGCGCGAGCCGGGCCACACGGGCCTGGCTGGACGGGCTGGGCATCGACCACCGCGGCCTGGTCTACGCGGACGGCTCGGGGCTCAGCCACAACAACCGCGTCACCGCCCGGCTCATCAGCGACCTGCTCCTGGCGATGCACCGCAGCGAACACGCCGAACTGTGGAAACAATCGCTGACCATCGGCGGGGTCGACGGCACGCTCCGCCGACGCTTCACCGACACGCCCGGCCGGGTCGTCGGCAAGACCGGCACGCTCACCGGCGCGAGTTCGCTATCCGGCTACGTCACCACCGACACCGGGCGCGAACTGGTGTTCTCCATCCTCGTCAACGGCAACCGCGCCTCCGCCGACGCGCGGGCGCTGCAGGACGACCTCGTCCAAGCGTTGATGGCCGGGGTGGAGTAACCCGCCTCACTCGGTGTTCAGCCAGTCCCACGCGTCGAGCGTGAGGGCCCCATCGGTGCCGAGCGTGTAGGTCGCGCCCAGCGGCAGCGGCGCGAAGTCCTCCGGGCCGTGCGTGACCGGCAGCTTGTGGCAGACCGCGAAGCCGAACCGTTCCCGCAGCGGCGCGAGGATGCGCGACATCGCTTCGCGCTCGTTGTACGTCGGCCGGAGCGGGCGGGTCTTGAACCCGTCCAGCCCGTCTTCGATCGCCTGCGTGAGTTGTTCGTCGTTGATCGTCTGGTCCAGGCATCGGCCCGCGTGGTCGCTGCACTGGTGGAACCCGCCGAGGATGATGGCGCGGACGCCGTCGAGCCCCCCGGACTGCGCGAGTTGGTAGAGGTAGGCGTCCATCTTGTAGAACCCCTCGCCGAGGTCCTCGAAGAAGAGCATCGTGCCGTCGAGCCCGTGGGGCTGGTGCGGGGTGCCGGTAAGGTAGTTCCAGGTGGCGAGGTTGCCGCCGAGGACCTGGCCGGTGATGGCTGCGTCGGGCGCATTGCCGTCGAAGGTCATGCGCGTCCCACCGAAGAGTTCGCCGGGGTCGCGCTGGCGGACGAGTTCGAAGGTGGCGTGGGCCTGCCCGGGCTTGAGGCGTGTGAACCTGAGCTGCGCGGGCATCGCCGCGTGGAGCGTGTGCCAGCCCCAGGCGGTGCGGGTGTAGTGGTGCAGGATGGAAACATCGGAGAACCCGACGAGCAGCTTCGCGGGTGGTGCGCCGTGTCGACGGGTCAAGTCGTCCAACAGCACGGGCAGCTTGTTCGCGCCGTAGCCACCGCGGGCGCACCAGAGCACGTCGATCTCCGGGTCGTTGGCCAGTTCCCACAACGCCCCGGCCCGCTGCGCATCGGTGCCGGCATGCACAAAATCCACCGCCGAGGTCTGCTCGTGCACGCGGACCGCGAACCCCTGGGCCCGCAGGTAGTCCACACCGATCGCGAGTTCGTGCATCGGGACAGGCGATGAGGGGGCGAAGACCCCGATCCGCAGTGCGTCTGGCATAGGGTGACTCGTGGAGGTCGCGTGTGGTCGATCGGTCAGGCACTGAGCCGGCCGGGCGGCCACGCCGCCCTCAGGTTATATAATACCGGCCCATCCCCGGAGAGTTCTCATGCGCCGACCCTACACGCCCGTGGTCCGCACCGCCCTCGCCCTAGCGGCCTTGGCGTTTGCCGGCTGCGCCCACGACCCCGCCCCGCAGCCGGCCGACACACCTCCGCCCCACGCCGCGGCCCACCTCGCCGACGTGACGATCCCGGGCTGGTCGCCGGCCGACCTCGACACCGCGCTTGCATATCTGGATGACCGCGGCGCGTGGGAGGACCACGGCCGGGTGCTCGACGTGCCCCGCCACCCGGCCGAGAAGTACCTCGCGGGCTGGGTGATCGTCCTCGACCCGGGGCACGGCGGGATGGCGCATGTCGCCGGCTATAAGCGCGGGCCGACGGGTGTGCGGGAGGCGGAGATGAACCTGCGCGTCGCGTTCCTGCTGCGCAAGCTGCTGACCGACGCGGGGGCGCACGTGGTCCTCACCCGCGAGGGCGAGACCAGCGAGGCCGCCAACGACACGCTCGATGACACGCACCTCCGGCGGGCCAACATCGCCAACTTCGCCGAGCGGCCGGACGGCGGGGTCGGCGCGGACCTGTTTATCTCGCTCCACCACAACGCGTCCAGCCGGGGCGAGGCGAACTACCCCAGCGTGTGGTTCCACGGCGAGGCGGACTGGTCTGAGCCGTCGCTGGACGTCGCGCGTTACGTCGGCCACCGCCTGGGCGCGGAGATGCGCCTCAACGAGGTCGGGCTCACCAGCGTGCTGATGAGCGACCAGCAGATGTACGGCTCGGGCTTCGCCGTGCTCCGCCACGCGCAGGTGCCGGCGATCCTCACCGAGTCGTCCTTCTTCACCGAGCCGCAGGAAGAACAACGCCTCCGCGACGCGGTCTACAACCTGCGCGAGGCGTACGCGATCTACCTTGGGCTCGTCGAGTACGCGTATGGTGGGAGGCCGACGCAGTCGGTGCCGCGCGTGGTGGAACAGCTCGGCCGACTCACGATTTCAACCACGCTCGACGACGGTCTCCCCGAATGGTGGGGACACGACCGGCAGCGCATCCTCAGCTCGACGATCAGCGTCTATGTTGATGGCGAGCGTGTCGAGGCCGAGTACGACCCCAGCAACAAACAACTCACCTCTACCATCTCATACCAGGTCGGATCTGACACACCACTTGAACTATCGATCCACCACGCCAACCTCTACAAGCACCACAACTGGCCGCAGCGGTACACGGTGACGTGGGATGAGGCCGGCCAGCCGACCGTAGAGCCGACACGCCAGCCGTACGCCGGGGAATGATGTACGGGTCGGGACACCCCATCGGCCATGCATAAGCCCAAGAAAATACTTGCTTTGACACGCCCCGCGGGTATCTTATAGAAGATTAGAGGCCCTGCTGTTCCGGCCCGGAGGCGATCTTGAAGTCCAATCCCACCCCCCAGCCCACGATGCTGGAAACCCTCGAACCGCGCCTGCTCTTCAGCGCGAGCGGGCTGGTCCCCGTCGGTGCCCAGCCCATCGGCGCGCTCACCGGCAACATCGTCTACGTCTCCGCCGGCCACGGCTTTGTCGCCAACAACACCGGCAACGGCTCGTGGACGACCCAGCGCGGCGAGACCTTCGAGATCGTCGAAGACCTCGGCAATCAGGACCAGATGTCATTCTTCGTCGACCGCCTGTTCAACGCCGGGGCCACCGTCGTGCCCCTCCGCCCCGTCGGGCACCAGCCCAACGAGGTCGTACTCGACAACGACGACACCGAGGTCACGTTTGTCGGCAACTGGTCAAACAGCTCTTCGTCGATCTACTTCGGCGACGCCGGCGACGTGCCCTACCGCTTCGCCAGCACCTCGACGACCGAGACCGCCTACGCCCGCTACCGACCCAACATCCCCGAGGACGGCTTCTACCCCGTCTACGCCTGGACCCGCTACGGCTCGGACCGCGCCCCGGACCAGCTCTACCGCGTCACCCACGCCGGCGGCACGACCGAGGTCACCGTTGACCACACCCGCGTGGGCAACGGCATGGTCTACCTCGGCACCTACTACTTCGAGCAGGGCAGCGACAGCTACGTCGACATCTCTAACCGGTCGTCCACGGCCGGCCGGGTCGTCATCGCCGACATGATCCGCTTCGGCAACGGCGTGGGCGACATCGACCGTGGCGGCGGGGTCTCCGGCGAGCTGCGCGAAGACGAGGCCTCGCTCTACTGGATCCAGTGGCAGGTCGACCACAGCCAGGGCGTCCCCACCAGCGCGTACCGTGTCAGCAGCGACGACGGCTCGGCCAACGTCAGCGCCCCGCCGCGATTCGCCGAGTACATGAACCGTGAAGCGTCCGGCTCGCTCAGCGACCGCGTCTTTGTCAGCTACCACTCCAACGCCGGGGGCGGCTCGGGTCGCGGCACGCTCGCGCTCTACAACGGCAACAACAACCCCGCCACCGCGACGCCCAACCAGTTCCTCCTGGCCGACCTGCTCGGCACCGAGGTCAACGACGACCTGGTCTCGCTCAACGGCACCTTCGAGCACAACTGGTTCAACCGCAGCAACCCGACCCTCGACCGCAGCGACATCGAGTTCGGCGAGATCAACAACCTGCGCATCAACAATGAGTTCGACGCAACGATCGTCGAGACCGCGTTCCACGACAACGAGCTGGACGCCGAGCTGATGCGTGATCCCAATGTCCGGGACGCCGTCGCCCGCGCCACCGTGCAGGGCCTGGTCCGCTACTTCCGCGCGGTCGACGGCAACCAGACCCCGCTCGCCTTCGCGCCCGACGCGCCCGCCGGCGTCTACGCGGTCAACAACGGCGACGGCACCGTCACCGTCCACTGGAGCCCGCCTGCCTCCTCCGGCGCGCTCGGCGACCCCGCCACCGGCTACCGCGTCTACACCTCCCGCAACGGATACGGCTTCGACGGCGGCACCTTCGTCAGCGGCGGCGGAACCACCTCCGTCACGCTCAGCGGCCTCGAGCTGGACGGCAACCCCTGGTACTTCCGCGTCGCCGCCGTCAACGCCGGCGGCGAATCCACCGGCGGGGAGGTCTCCGCGACCATCGCCCAGACCCAGATCGGCCGCATCCTCATCGTCAACGGCTTCGACCGGCTCGAACGCTCGCAGAACTTCCGGCAGGACATCTACACCAGCAGCGTTATCGACCGGGTCCGCACCCGCTACGGCAACACCGGCGACTACAGCGTCCAGGTCGCCGAGGCCATCGCCGACTACAGCGGCGGCATCGCCGTCGACAGCGCGAGCAACGAAGCGGTCATCGCCGGCGCTGTCAACCTGGCCGACTACGACACGGTCGTCTGGGTCCTCGGCGAGGAATCCACCGGCGACGACACCTTCAACGCCACCGAGCAATCGTTCGCGGCCGCGTTTATCACCGGTGGCGGGAACCTGTTTGTCACCGGTGCCGAGGTCGGCTGGGACCTGGACAACCTCAACAACGGCCGGTCGTTCTACAACAACACGCTCGCCGCAGACTATGTCTCCGACGACGCGGGCACCTATGCCGTGACCGGCGCGGCCGGGTCGATCTTCGCCGGGCTGTCGTTCAGCTTCGACGACGGGTCCCTCTTCTACGACAGCGAGTTCCCGGATGTGATCGCGCCGACCGCGGGCTCGTCCCTCGCGCTCAGCTACGTCGGCGGGACAGGCGGCGGCGCGGGCGTGGTCCGCGAAGGTGCCGCCGGAGCGGGCTCGGTCGTCACCTTCGGCTTCCCCTTCGAGACCATCACCACCGCGCAGGACCGCGCCGAGGTCATGGCCCGCGTGCTGGACTTCTTCGACTTCGACGCCTCCCGCATCGTCGTCAACCTCGTGCTCGACAACGACAACGCCGCCCCCGAATACACCGAGACCGGGGCCTGGACCACCTCCGGCTCGACCGGCTACAACGGCGGCACCTACCGCTTCGAGGACACCGGCCTGGCGTCCACCGCGGTGTTTACCTTCGAGGCCCCGGCGGCCGGCGAGTACGAGCTGCAGGTCCAGTACCGCGCTGGTACGAACCGCGCGACGAGCGCCCGCTATGTCGTCTCTACCGCAACGGGCCCGCAGGCCGTGTTCATCGACCAGACCCAGAACAGCCTGACTTGGGTCTCGCTGGGCACCTTCACCCTCGCGGCCGGGACCAACACGATCACCCTCGACGCGCAGGGATCGACCGGTGGCACCGTCGTGATCGCGGATGCGGCGCGCGTCCTCGCCGAGATCGACCTGGTGCCCGGCGACCTCAACGGCGACGGCTTTGTCGGCATCGAGGACCTTGACCTCCTCCTCGCCCACTGGGGCGACGCCGTCACGCCCGGCGACCTGGCCAGCGGCGACGCGACGGGCGACGGCCAGGTCAACGCCGACGACCTGCAGGTCGTGCTCGACCACTTCGGCAACGGCACACCGCCGCCGGAACCGACCTCCAACGACAACCCCAACGAACCCACGCCGCCGAGCGACGACGGTACCGGCAGCGGCTCCGGAACGACAGATACGCCGGCACCCACACGGCCGGGTCAGACGGAACGACCGACAGGCGACCCCGAAGCCCGACCCACCCGACCGGACCGCGGGACCCCGACCCCGGCGACCCGACCAGCCGCAGGCCTGACCTCCGGGCCAGGCGTCACACCGGACCGAACCACGACGGGGACGCCTGCCCGGGCCGACGCGCTTCAACTCGCCGCGTTGGCGGGTATCGACTTCGGCACGCAGCCGGGGCTCGGCGCATCACGCAACAACGCCGCACGCTTCGACCTGCTCCAGCCCCCAACCACGGACCGCCCCGCCCGGCCCAGCGACGCCCTGCTCCGGGGAGACCGCCCATCACGTCTCGCGTAGCGGACTGGGCTTGTCTGCGACAATGAAAAACCCCGCCGAAGCGGGTTTTTTTTCATCCATGCTGCCGAGGCGATCGGGCCTACTCACGGTCCCAGTAGTTATCGTCGTCGCGGTAGTCGGTCAGTTCGTCGGGGCCCCAGAAGTCGGTCGGGTCGGCGACCTTGACGTTGTCGCCGTGCCCGTCGGCCCAGCCGACATTGATCGACCCGAGGTGCCGGGCATCCGCGTGGCCATACGCCACGCCCGGGGGGTCGGCGCCGGGGAAGACGTAGTCGATGCCCACACGTTCATCGATCTGCAGACCCGTGGGCACGCCCAGCGAAGCACCGTACAGCAACGCCTGGTTGTAGGCATCCGTAAAGTAGATCGTTTCGGTCGGGTTCTTGATCTGCGATGCACGGGGTGTTGTGTTGGCCTCGTCCTGGTTCGCGACCAGGTAGCTCGAGGCCGGGCTCTGCAACATCGAGCCCAGGTAGGTGTTGTTCATGCCGTAGTGCACGCGGAACCAGAGGTTGTCCGCCTCGTTGCTCGGGTCGGCATTCAGGTGGAGATTCCGTGTTGTCTCCAACGCGGGGCACACAAACGCCTCGATGCCCGGCATGTAGCCGTCTTTCACCAGTTTGCCGGCCCAACGGAATTCGGAAGGCGGCAGGCCCAGATAGCTCGCGCTGTTGTTGAGGCCCTTATACGGCAAGTAGAAGCTCTTGCTATCGGTCTGGTAGGTGAACGCGGCGATCGAGATCTGCCGGGTGTTGCTCAGCGACTGGCTCGTCCGCGCAGCGGCGCGGGCCGCGCCGAGGGCGGGGAGCAGGATCGCGATCAAGAGCGCGATGATCGAGATCACCACGAGCAGTTCGATCAGGGTGAAACCTGGACAGCGGGTCGGGCGGTCCGAGGGTCGGGCGACTTGGGGGTACGGCATGAGGCGCTCCGGGATCGAGGGGTGGGTGGGCCGTGAGGGACGGGACAGACTAGGGATTGACCCTGCCACTCCCGCATGGTAGTGCGTGTCCAGCCCAGCGTCCATCGTTTTTATGAAAGACACCGCAAAAATCGTTGCTGAGGCATGAAAAACGCCGCCCGGTCTAACCCGGGCGGCGTCGGAGGACAGTGGGATACGTCATGTCGATCAGCGACGGCGACGCAGCATCGCGAGGCCACCGAGGCCCAGCAGCGCCAGCGAGCCGGGCTCGGGGATCTGGGTCACGACGAGGTTGTCGTAGATGACGAACTGCGACTGGAATGGGGTAGCGATGGAGGTAAAAACATCACCATAGCTCAGGCCCACAAAACCATCGGTCTCGCCAGCCTGGCTTGCAATCGTATCCTGAATGATAGCCGTGCCGTCCAGTGAATAGGTAATCGTGCTTCCATTGACGGTGATCAGGAGCGTGGTCCACGAGTTACCCGGTGAGCCGGGGAAATCGGTGTTTGGGTAGATATTCTGATAGGTGTCGCCAGTCGCATTGGTCGTGTTCAGGTCATTGAGATAAGTCGCGTCGCCCGAATTGACCGGGGTGCCGTTCACGAAGTGGCGGTAGTCCGAGGAGGACCCACCTTCACCGGTCATCGAGAGGAACCTGCCGTCGCCGCTGATCGGGGTAAAGATCGAGTTGTAGTCGGTGCCGCTGCTGCCAACGCCGACATTCGCAAACTCAGTAGTACCACCAGACCCCGTTACGCCCATGTAGATATCGACCTGCACGGTGTAATCGCCAGAAACTGCGGTATTGTGGAACAGGGAAACGTGAGAAGCAGCACCGCCCGTGTCGTTCGCGGTCATCCGCAGACCGATCGTTGTACCACCAACGGTGTTTGGAGCGGCAGCGATGCCGTCGGCGCTGTAGTCGTAGGCATGGGTCACAGTACCGTCGAACGAACCGAGCTGGTTAGCGACAGTGGCCGTGTTGGTGTCATCGACCTGGGTGTAGTTGGCCGAGGAATCGACGTCGAAGTTGTCATCGATGATGGCGGCCGACGCCGACGTGGCGACGAAACCGGCAGCGAGGGCTGCAGCGAGCAGTTGGCGAGTCTTCATTATTCTGCCTCCGAGGGGGAAATGGGGAAAAAGCGATTCAACGCGGGCGGAACCCGCACCAGTGTGACTTCTTTGATTATTTCATAAGTTCGCCGTGTGTCAACGCTAAATCCCGATAAAAGCGGGATTCGGTGCGATGATCAGCGTGGGGTCATCTGCTTACCTGTCTTAACACGTTGCGGCATAGCATCGAAGCGGTCTCTACCGGCCTTGACGCCATCGATTCGTACCGATTACACGGACCCGTAGACCCGCGTGGCGCCTTACCGGCACAAAAAACGCCGGCTTGTGGCCGGCGGGCGGGCTGCCGCCCGAGGGGTTCCGAAAGCGGGTGATGAGATTTGAACTCACGACATTCACGTTGGCAAGGTGTATGTCAATGGATGATCGCTGCTCAGCGGGCTGAAAAAAATCTTTTCCACATCCCAATTTTCCGGCCCGACAAGCGCCGGTAGTGGGTCAGATTCAATCCTCCCTGAACCGCGACGGGCTGCTATCTTCGCGGCATGCGTGCCTACGGTCGCCATCCCAGCCACCGCCCGTCCGCCGGCCCGCGGCAGCCGCAGGTCGTGTCGAGCACGGACACGACGACTCACGCTGAGCGAGAGCGAGCCCTACGGATTGTCGCCGAGGCCGGCAGACGACTCGACCGCGGCGAGTACGCCGGCCTGACGCCGCGTGAGCTGCTGGTGATGATCTTCCGCAGGATCCGCGATGAGAGCTGACCCTTGGCGCGGGGTCCGCGGGCCGCTAGTCTGCTGGACACCTTTCCACCGCCTCCCGGGAGCACAACATGATTCGTTTCAATTGCCCATCCTGTGACAAGAGCTATCACGTCGACGGCAAGCACGCTGGGAAAGCATCGAGGTGCAAGGCGTGTGGCAGCAAGATGCAGATCCCCGCCAAGGCCGCTGAAACCGTCCCGCCATCCCGGCCGAGTACGCCACCGCCACCCACCGATGATGGCCTGCCCGAACCTCCGCCCGCCCGGGACTACGGATTCCACATTGAAGACCAGGTTGATGGGCCGGCCGAGGAACACCCCCGGCCCCCCAGACGATCGTCTCCAGCCAGGCGCAGAAAACGCGAAGCCGCGTACCCCATGCTCACCATCGTGGCCTGGGTGACTCGCATTCTGGGCGCGGTGGTGGCGGCTGTCGGGGTGCTTGTCATCCTCATCAGCTTGCTCGGCATGATCGGGATTGCGGGGTCGGGCGGGTCGCAGAACGCAGACGCCGCGGCCGGGGCCGCGCTGTTCGCCGGCCTCTTGGGTCTGCTGACATCCTTCGTGCCCATCATCTCCGGCGTGTTCATCATGGCGTCGGGCGAAGTGCTGTTCGCTCTACGGGACATCGCTACCAACACTGGGCGTACCGCAGTTGCCCTGGGTTAGACGTCTTCCCAGTTCCCCTGCAGCTCGGTCCCCACGATCGCCAGGTCTGTTGGCGCCTCGGGTTGAGGCCGGTGCCTGATCGTCTGCGCCGTGCTCCACGATCCGATGTTGCCGGCCAGGTCGATCCCGCGCAGCCGGACCGAGTAGTCGCCGGCTGGGAACCGCGCGAGCGTCTGGTGCAGCAGCGGGTCGGGCGTCTCGCCGAGGGCCTCCTGACGCTGCGACGGCGTGTCCCACATCTGGATGAGGTCGGGCTGGACGGCCGAGTCGATCTCCAGCTCGAGCCGAGCGCCGACCTCGTAGTCGGTGTCGCGTACCACGGGGATGGTCATCTTGCCTGCCATGTTCAATCACCTCGTTTACCTGGCCACTTCTGTAACACACAACGGCCGCTCACCAGCGACAGCTGGCCGCACCCGGCCGGCCGACAATTCACGCGGTTGAGAACGTGCCCAGCCACCGTAAGACGCACCGCCCCCGGCCCACCACCCTCGCACTCTCGACACACCGCGGCACGCTCCGCGACCAGTTCGGCCGTGTCCTTCACCCGCGTCTGCAACCGGCCGATTCGCCGCCCGTGCTGATCGAACACCGGCCCGTCGACGTCGGCCCCCAGCTCGAGCTCGGCCGCGAGCTGCGGCAGATCGATCCGAACGCTCCGGCCATCGGGGGACACGCGCATCATGGTCGGTTGATCACCATCGTCCCTCCGTAGGCCTTGGCCGTGCCCGTCCCCGCCGGGCATGATGTGATCGAGTTGTTCAACACGTCACCGAAATCGGCCTCGCCCGTCCACAGGAAAATGAACCCCACCCCGCCCGCACCGAGCGCGGCATATACGATCTTGCCCGACACTTTGTTGATCCTAACAGTCAGGCCAAACGACGGGTTGGATGAAAACGTGGGATTGGTGCAGGCCGGGTCGGTGTAATTCTGGACGTTGAGCCCGGCGATCGTCCCGGTCCCGACCTCGGGGTAGTAGCACACCCCGTCCAGCTCGTTGTCCAGGTCGACCAGGTGCGTCCCGTTCGGGTCCAGGCCCCACGATGCGACGTAGTAAAACCCGCTGCCCGCATCGTGGCACGCGCAAGGCGTGATGCCGTCGATCTCAACCTCGATTGACGGCAGGCAGATCGCGCATCGGCGGACCGTGTCCCCACGCAACACCGCCGTCCCACAGTAGACGCTGGGTGGGGCCATCAGCTCTCGTCCTTGATCCACACCCGGCCCGCGCCGTTGAGGTCCATCCAGTAGATCTCCTCGGCCGGGTCGTCGTCGGTCTGGACCCCTGTCTTGCCGACTCGCGCCGCCAGGATATGGGTCGTGTTCGCGACGTACTCCAGCTCGCTCGGGAGGATCCACGTCTCGGCCTCACCGCTGACTGTTACCGTGACCTCCTGCTCGTCGATGGTCGTGAGGACCGAGACGTTCGGGTAGTAGTCCTTGTGGTGACGCAGCTCCGGCTGCTTAGCGACGGCGATGTCCTGGGCGGTTTCGGTGTCGTCGCCGTCCAGGGCGCGGCAGACCAGGTAGTCGTTCTCGATCGACTTGACGACCATCCGCTTGATTAGGGTGCCGGCCGGCTGGGGCCGCCCCTTCCCGGGGCCGGAGATCGTCAACCCCCCGCCCGGCGTCCATGTCACCGTGATCCCGCCGGCCCCGCGGACGTTACGCATCGCGCGGATCGTCTCCGCGAGGATCCGCGCGTCATCGATCGTCATGTCGACGGGGTACTCTTCGGGCATCAGATCCCCAGCGCGCTGAAGTTGAGGTACTTGCCCGACAGCCGGCGGACGATCGCCACCGGCGTCGCGGAGCTGGCCAGGGGGGCCCCGTCGCCATCCAGATTCACCGGCTCGCGCACCGGCTCGGTGCCGTCGCTGGTCATGATCGGGAAGTACGTCTGGATCGTCGCCACGACCGGCCCCTTCTTGCGGGTGCCGCGGTCGGCGTACAGCGTGTCCCATCCCTCCAGCTCACCGCTCTGCGTCGCGCCGTCCTTGTCCTTGACCACGGCCGGGAACGTCGACGTGTCGATCGGCTCGCGGTACTCCATCTGGGTGTTGAACTTCACCCATATCCCGTCGCTGACCACGACGTCGTCGACGTGGTTGACGCCCCGGCACCGCATGGAGCCCTTGGGGGCCCCCTGCCAGGTCACTAGGTTCTTCGCGTTGCGGTAGGGCCGCACCTCCTGGTACGCCGCGGAGAGGGACGCGTACTTGGCCCACCACTCCACGACGAGGACCTCCTGGTCGGTGTCCGCCGTGAGCGGCGGATCGATCGGCTCGCCGGCCGAGTTCGTGATCGGGTCTCCGTCGGTGTCGATGTCGACGGGCTGGCTGACCAGGGAGGTCTGGAGCCGGTACTTCGGGGGCCCGCCGATCACCGCCTCGTCCGCGCCCGCCGGCTCGTAGTCGGCCTCAACCAGGTAGTCGCCGTATCCGCCGAGTGGTGCAGGCGGGTCCCCCTCGAACCGTAGCCCGCGGCAGACGACCGACGCGTCGGGGCGCTCACCGAACGTGGTGTACCAGGGCGCGCCGATGAACACCGCGCGGTGCTTCGCCATCAACGCCCGGGCCTCCATCTCAGACCGGGCGAAGACCTTCCATCGCCGCGTGTGCGTGAACCCGTCCGAGGTCTCGTTGACCGGGCCGGCCTTCTGTTCGCGGATGTCGGGGCTAAGGGGCATGGGGGTGTCCTAGAAGGCGAGCTTGATCCGGCTGTGCCGGGAGGCCGGCTTGATGTCCTTGATCGCATCGACCTGACGCTCCGCGGTCGAGATCATCCGGCGCATCAGCCCGACCAGGGAGCCGGTGTTGGTCGCGGTCTGCTCCTGGGGCCTGGCGGCACGTGAGCCCGCCAGCGACGCGATGCCCAGGAACTGCCGGCTGATCTGCAGCGCGTCCACGCCGATCTGCTGCTGCACCACGCTCTTGATCTCCTCCTCCTGGGCGCTGCCCTTCGGGGGCTTCTTGAGCTTGAAGGCCAGCTCCGGCGTGTTGCCCTGGTCGATGAGGGAGCCGAGATCGAGCTGACCCTTGAACTTGTCCGACAGCCGCGCGAAGAACCCGCGCCCACTGCCGCCCTCGAACAGGCCTTCGAGGAACCCGGACTGCTCCCCGATCTCGCGCAGCCGGCGGCTCATGAACTCGCGGTACCCGCCAGCCAGGCCCCCGCCGATCTCTTCGACCTGCTCGCGGAGGGCCCGCTCGAGGTTGCCCTCCTGCCGCGCCGCGATCCGCGGCAGCTCGGTGAGGGTGGCCGTGAAGCCCTCGGTGATCGGCGTCCAGATGTCCGAGAAATCAACGCTGCCGCTGATCAGCCCGGGGATGTTCCGCACCAGCCGCACGATGTTGCCGGCCATGTTGCTGAACATGGTCGCGGTCAGGTTCATCAGGTCGGTGAGGATCTTCGACCAGTTGTTGCCCAGCCACTTCAGCGTGTCGGGGATGACCGATGTGAAGAAGTAGGTGACCTGGTTGGCGAACTTCACGACGTCCAGGGCGCTCGCCAGCATCGCCAGCTCCACGACCTGCCGCCAGTTCTTGAGCCCGTACTCGATCGTGATCAGCGCCCGCGTCGTGAAGTCGCGCAGCTTGGTCATCATGTCGCCGGCCTTGCCCATCGACGGGAAGATCGAGCGGATGACACCGACCACTGCCCGGCCGGCCGACATCACGACGTCGACCACGGTCAGCACGAGCTGGCGGACCACGCCCAGCCGGGCAAGCACCACCGGGAGCATGAAGCTCACTACCCGCCGGACGATGCCCCAGACGAACGTGATCATCGACGCGAGCTTCGGCCGCAGCACGCTGATCACGTGCCCGACCTTCTGGATGAGGTTGCCGATGAAGCCGGCCACCGCCGGCCCGTTCCGCTCCACAAAGCCCTTCACCTTGCCCGACAGCGACACGATCATCGGCGCGACCTTGGAGCCGATCATCTCGCGGAAGTCGCCCCAGCTATTGCGCATCTGCTGGACCGCGCCGCGGGTGGTCTGCGCGTCCGAGCCCATCAGCGTGAGCCCCTTGGACGCCAGGCCCTGCACGATCGCCATCTTCTCCTGCTCCGTCGTCGCCGACCGCAACGCCGGCACATACCGCTGCAGCGACGTGAAGTTGCCCTCGAGGGCGTTGAGGTAGGCCCGGGCCATGATCTCCTGCCCCTGGCCGGTGGCCCGGGCCAGGCCCAGCGTCGCGGCCGTCGCCGACTGCAGCGCGTCACCAGACAGGTTGCCGAGCTGCGAGACATACGCGGCCAGCTTGAGCGTGGCCTCGTCGCCCTGGGTGGTGACGGCCTGCAATTCTGAGGCGAACTCCCGCAGTTTGGGGAGCCCGGACGCCGTCTCGTCACCGGCCAGCATCAGGGCCGTCGTCAGGTCCTGGACCGCCTGCTCCTGCTCCATGAACGCGGCCACCGACCCGCGGGTGAACTGCACGACCGCGCCGATGCTGAGCCCGGCCCCCAGCGCCGCGCCCAGCGCGAGGACCTTGGTCTTCAAGCCCCCCAGCGCGCGGCCGACCCCACCGATGGTCTTGGACGATCGGTCCTTCGCGCCGAGGATCAGGTCTAGCCGCTTAGTGTTAGCCATCGGTCTTGAAGTCCGTGTCGCCGATCCGTGTCAACCCGAGCTCCTCCCGCACCGCACACCGCTCGGCCATGATGAACTGGAACGCGTGGCAGAACTGGCTGGTCTGGTCGAACCACCCGCCCGGCTCGGGGAACGCCGGCAACCCACGTTCGAGCATCGAGCTGATGGTCAGCAGCTCGGCGATGTCCTCCGTGATCAGGTCGCTGGGATCGCCGGTGATGGGCTGCCTTCCCTCACCGCCGCAATGCTCGCAGGTGAGCAGCTGGACTCGTTCTCCAGCCCCTGCTGCTGCTGCCGCACCGGGGTCATCAGCGCGTCGGGACCAGGCGGTCTCGGGGACCCACCCGAGCCCATCGATCCAGCGCTGCCAGCCGGTGTAGCGGCCTTCGCATCCAACGCAGCGGATCCAGTGGGGGTTGTCGTCGCTGCCGTGGGCAAAGCCCCCTCCGGGGAGCTGGTCGAATGCTGCGTACTCGACGTGGACGGCAGCGCGAATTCTTTTTTTTGGTCGGCCGTCACGAACCGGGCGTTGTAGAGCGTCTCGAACAGGTACATCAGCCCGGCGTCGTCGAGCACGTCGTCCAGGGCGTCGGCCGAGAACGCGACCGGATTGCCACGCTCATCGGTCTGGTGGTGCCAACCCAGGACGTACTGCTTTAGCGCGGCCGCGATGTCGTCGAACAGCGCGTCCTGCTCGGTAGGCGTGGCCGTGTCATCCATCGCCACCATGCGTGCATGCAGGTCATTGAGGACCCGCTGCTGGCGGCGCCTCAGCGCCGGGAACAGGAAGCGCGGCCGGCTCGCGTCCGGCTTACCGAGATCGCCGGGGAAGACGATCTCGACCCGGCCATCAGCCGTCAGTGCGATCGGCTTGGGGGTCGGAATCGGGGGGGTGGGTGTTGGGGTCGGTGGTGTCATCATCCGCCTTGGGTTGGGGTGCGAACTCGTCGCCCGCGGGCATCGGCTCCGGGGCTTGCTTCTCGGAGGGGAGCTTGGGCAGCTCGTCGGCGAAGGCCTTGCGGTCCTTCGCGGGCAGCTTCCGGAGCCGCTCGAGGTAGCCGCGCCGCTGCTCTTCGGTCAGCGACTGCCAGCCCTTCTCGACCTCGGTGCGGGGCATGTTCTGCCACCCCCCGCGGCTGAGGCAGAGGGCTTGCCGGATCTCTTCGAACTTGGGCTCCATGACGGGCTCCTGGTGCCTGGGTGCGGCACAATCGGGGGTGGTTTGTTTCAGAAACGTTTCAGTTCAGACCGACCTACGCCGGCACCGAGTAGGTGAGCGTGAGGTCGTCGCCGCTGCTGTCCTTCTGCAGCTCGAGCTCGGTGGGCACGGTCCGCTTCTTCTCACGGGAGCCGTCGCCGCCGGAGATCCGCTGTGCCGCCGCCGCGGCGATCGTGAGCGTGTTCGTGCCGTCGGTCAGCACGAACGAAACCGCCTGCTGCGTCCCTGCCAGGAGCAGGCCGTAGTGGTCGTAGTGCGCGACCAGCCGGTACTCGGGGGCGATCGTGAGCTTGGGGGACCCGTCTTCGACCTGGAAGCGGTGGAGGGCCGAGTCCGCGGTGATGTCCTGACGCGGCGCGACCTCCTGGCCCATGTCCAGCTCCCAGCCGTCGATCTGCGGGATGCTCCCGCCGCCCACGCTGATCGTCATGCCGGCAGCGCGGAACGCGGCCGTGGTCAGCGTCGGGTCGCTCGGCATCGCCTGGTCGCCCGGCGCGGCCCAGAGGCCCATGTATTCGAACTCGGCGATCACGGCCTGGCCCGGGCCTTCGGGCGCGATCTTGCACGTCCCGTTCGCGCCGTAGATCTGCTTGTATGTGCCGCCCTGCCACACCCGGAACGTGAGCGTCTCCCGCACCGCGAAGTTGACCCAGGACGGCTTCGCGATCTCGTCGTCGTCGCCGCTGATCACAAAGCCGCAGCCGCGGAGCAGGGTGTACAGGCCGTCCAGGTGCCGGAGCCGCATCTTGAAGGTGAGCTTGCCCTTCTGCACGGTCTTGTTGCGCTTGGCCGACCCGCCGTGGTTGCCGTCGGGGCGGACCTCACCCCCCTCGTACAGGCCGTCCGGCTCGCAGACGATGTCGAAGATCTGCGAGTTGGGGAGCGCCACGGTCGGCACGTTCGCGGTGCCGGAGGTCGTCTCGACCAGCGCGCCGAGCAGGGCCATCCGGGTGTTGATCGGTGGGTTGGTGGGCATGGGTCAGCCGGTCCTTTCGGTGTTCGCGGGGCCCTGGTACGGGTTGCCGCGCAGCGTTTCGTAGGTGACTTCGATCACGATCATGGAGGACTGCTCGGGCATCTCCTCGGCGAGCGGGCCGCGCAGCGTGTCGGTGACCAGGACCTCCGTCGAGAGCGGCTCCCCGGTGCCGTCCTCGATCAGGTAGGGGTCGGCCATCACGGCCTGCTCCATCCGTCCGAGCCAGCGCCCGTGCGCGGCGTTCGCCGGCTCGTCGCCGGCCGACACCGACGGCGCGCGGGTCGCGAGCAGGACCTGCATCGTGCGCCCGACCGTCCCGCCGGTGCCCTGCGAGCCCTCCTCGATCTCCTCTTCGCCGCCGTCCAGGTACATGCTGAAGCGCGAGTCGTCGGTGCCCAGCAGGTCGAACTCGGTGGCGTCGGCGCGCGTCTTGTCCTCGGCCGACGCCCGGCCGGCCGTGATCTCTTCGTCCATCCAGCCGGGCAGCGCGGCCCCGACGATGGCGATGAGCTGCAGCTCGATCCGCCGCTTGATGGTCAGCTTCTCGGGCATCACACACGCTCCAGGAGGTACTGCGTGCGCGTCGAGACGTTCTTGAGGTAGATCTCAGCGGCCTCGGTCCGGAGGACCCGCTGGACCGCCGCGTTCTTCTCCGCGACCTGCGGGACCGAGGGGCCGTGCAGTTCGTAGAGCGGGTAGCGGCCCTTGCCCTCGCGGCGGAAGATCCCCTCGTAGCCGCTCTTCATCTCGACCAGGAATGCGTCGGTGATCTTCTTCCGGCTGCCGGACCGGAGGATCTTGTAGCTGACACGCGTGCGGACCCGGGCTCGGCCGGTGGACTGGAACTTGCCCGAGGCATCACGGCCCAGGCCCGTTGCCTTGCTCTTCCAGTGCTGCTTCGGTGAGAACCGGCCCAGGGGTAGACGCCCCTTGTCGATCGTTACGCGACCGCCCACGACCACCGAGCCCCGGCGTTCCAGGCCTTCGTGCACCGGCCGACGGCGCGAGCCGCGCTGGTACAGCTTCTTCTGCGGGACCGCGATCTCCTGAGACAGCCCGCGCGTGATCCGCTTGCGCGACTCGGACACCGTGCGCCGGAGCGCCCAGGCGTTGGCCCGGGGCAGGCCGTTCCGCACCGTCCGCAGCGCCCCCTCGTACCGACGGAGCTGGCGTTGATCGAGTTGGACGTGGTGCTCTACAGGCATCGCTATCGGGGGGCCATGCCCAGGAACCAGTGGGCAGGTGAGGCGGTGTTGTCGATGGTCCCGGTGACAACCCACTTGACGGTGGGCTCGCTCGATCCCACCCACTCACCCGGGAACGTGATGAGGGTCTTCTGCTTGACGATGGCCGGCAGCTCCTCCTTGGCGACCTGGAGCACCAGCCGGTGGCCCAGGGCCTGCTTGCGGTGCTCGGTGCGGGCGATGAGCTTGGCGTCGAACGGGCGTGCGTTGATCAGCACGACGCCCCCGGTCGGCAGGTGGGCCTTGCAGGACTCTCCGTGCACGGCCATCAACGCCGGCCCAAGGGCCTCCTTCGCCAGTTCGCGGAACGCGCCCATCGGTCCTCCTCGAGGAAGCGCCACGCGTGGGCGGCCGGCCCGGATGATGACACCACCGGCCGACCGCGCCACGCGACAGCGATCGATTAGCCGGCATCCACGGTGCCAACCGCGGCGTTGAGGTCGATGTCGACGTAGGTCTGGCCCGTCGCACCGCCGCCGATGCGGGTGCCCAGCAGCACGTCGCCGGCCTCGGCCGAGCCGACCGCGATGGCGGCGTTGGCGGTCACGTCCCAGTAGGGGTCCTGCGCGCTGGAGAGGTCCGTCGCGCTGGCCTTGTAGACCCGCACCGGCCCGCCGACCACGACCTGCGTGGTCATGCCCGACTGCAGCGCGTTGGCGTCAAGGCCGGTGACCACGGCCATGCGGTCATCCGAGAGCTTGATCAGCTCGCCGCTGACCGCGTTGGCGGTGAGGGTGTACGGGATCGTCCGGTGTTCGCCGCCGAGCAGGGTGGCTTCAGGGGTTGCCATGGGGGTTCTCGCTTTCGTGAAGGGGAACGGTTCGTTTCAGTGCGTCGGCCACTCGGCCGGGTGCGTATCGCCGGCCGGGTCAACGGGCGTCGGCGGTCGGTGTCAGGACATCGAGCAGGTGCAGGTTGCGGAAGGCGGTCTCCAGCTCGACGGGCTCTACCCCTTCGACCGGCACGGCCGAGTCGAAGTCCAGGTGCCCGTCATCGCCGCGTTGGATGGCGCAGAGCACCTCACCCTTCTTGCGTGTCCCGTTGCCCAGCGCCGCGTCCCGCTTGAGGACGAGCACGCACTCGCCGGCCTGGGGGGTTGGCGCCTTGACGCCATCGGGATCGTCGTTGTCGTTGGGATCGCCGCCTTTGGGTGCTTGAGGGTCCGCGGCGGCCGCAGTCTCGGGGGCCTGCGGCGTCGCCGCGTCTTCGGACTTGACGTCGCCCTCGGGGGCAGACGCAGCGTCCGCCTTGGCCTTGTCCTCGGGCTTCGCTGAATCAGCGGTGGCCTGGGACTCGGACCCGGACGCCTTGTTGTTCTTGGGCTTCTGCGGCATGACGTGCTCCGTGTGAGGGGTGGTGTCGGTCGAAAACACGGGGCCGGGGCTACCCGGCTCCGTGCGGGGGTCGAGTCCATCGCCTACGCGCCGGCACCGGTGGCCTTGTAGAGGCCGCGGTGGTCGCGGGCGTACACGCCGATGATGTGCTTGAGGTCCCAGCCGATGCCCCACTGGCCCTGGGTCAGCACGAACGAACGCACCTGCGGACGCCGGTTGCGGCCGGCCAGGAAGGCGACGCGGACGGTCCGCCGCGCGGCCGCGAGGAACCAGTTGGTCGCGGTGCCGGCATAGGCCGTCCCGGTCTCGGGGTGCGTCACACCGGCCACACCCAGGCGGTTTTCCGAGATCACCCGCAGGTTCTCCTGGGCCAGGACGTTCGCCGTGCCGTTGGCCGCGGCCGACTCGCGGATCTCGGCCGAGCTGATCAGCTGCATCGCCGTGAAGCGCAGGTCCTGCGGCACCAGCAGGTACTGCGGGCGGATGTTCAGCTGCCGGTTGCCGCGGGTCTGCTTCGCCATCGCGACGATCCCGGCCTGGAGCGTCGCCGCGGCAAGCGCCGTGCTGGTCGTGCCGAGGTTGGCGTGGTCGGCGTGGAACAGCGCCGTGCCGTCCGCCATGTTGGCGTTCGCCAGCAGCGTCCCGTAGACCAGGTCCGGCCGGAGCTGCGCGGCCTCCTCGGCCATCTCACGCGGCATCTCGGACAGCGCGCTGAAGTTGTCGTCGATCGCGTCGTCTTCGCCGAGGATGAACTTCTCGCCGTAGGAAGCCACCGAGTAGGTCTCGGCCTCGTCATCGATCGTCGCGTCCGGGGCGTGCCCGTTGCGGCCCAGCTTCTTGAGCCCGCTGGACTTGCCGAGCGTGATGTCCGTGTGGGTCCGGAAGTTCGCCACGTCGGTCTCGTCCGTCCAGCCCAGGGTCGAGTCGGGCGCGGTGGCGAATCCCATGCCGACCGAGGCCGTCACGGCATCGGTGAACACCTGGGTGAGCGACGCGGTGCTGACCGCACGCTGGAAGATCTCCGCGTAGCTGCCGTGGACCGACAGCCCCTCGTGCCGGAGGCACTCCCGGCAGAGGTCGATCACCGACATGTGCGAGAACCGCTCGCCCTGCTCCGCGGCCCGGGCCTGCTCGGCGGTGCGCTGGTCGGGGTTGAGGGAGTTGGCTACCTGGATCTGCTCGGGGCCCATCCCGCAGCGGAGGATGAGGCCGGCCGACATCGCGGCCACGGCCGCCGTCCGGCCGAGCGTGCGGGTGTGTACGGCCGGGGCCTGGCCCTGGCCGTCGCCCGACCCGCCGCGGAGCCCGCGCTCGGACTCGAGGATCGCCAGCGACGCCTGCTCGACGGTGAGCCCTTCGTTGATCGCACGGGTCACGACCGCGGCCGGCGTGATGTCCGAGGCGAGCTCCTGGATGCCGCGGATGCGATCGCGTTCGGCCTCGGCCGCACGCTGCCGCTCGGCTGCCAGGTCGGGGGTGTTGCCGCCGCCCTGGCCGTTGCGGTTGCCGCCGCCGGGCTCGGACCGCTGACCCTCGCCGCCGTTGTCGTCGGCGGTGTCGGACGGCTCGGCCGGGTCCGGGTTGTTCGCCGGGGGTGCGGCGCGATTCACGCCATCATCCTTGTAAGCGGCCGGGTCGGCCTGGACCGCATCGGCGTGCTCACGCTGCGACCCTTCCAGGTTCTGGTAGGCGGCATACGCCTCGGCCTCGGACATGTCCGACCGGACAACGCCGATGGACTCCAGGTAACGACGGGTCTTGCGATTCAGCTTCATGGGATGGGTCCTCTCGGTATGGGCAACGCTGCCCGGTTGTTCTCGAATCTTGGCGTTAGGGTCGGCACCGATCGGCACCAAAGACACCTCGCGAAGTTCCCACTTGGTGGTGACCCGCAGGACGCGGGACTCGGCCGTGTACGTGCGGCCGTTGATCTTCTTGCTCTCACCCGGCTGGATGTCGATCCACTCGACGGTGCGGTAGCCGACCGAGACATCGGTGATGAAGCCGCGGGTGACCTTCCGGAACGCGCGCTGGGCGTCCTCGTCGTCGTCGAAGTGCAGCGTGCCGATCAGGTTGCTGCCCTCAGTGCGGATGCTGCGGAGCGCCCCGAGCACCGCGCCGATGTCCCAGCGGTTGTGGACCGCCAGGAACGGGGCCTGCTCGGGGTGCTCGACGCCGCCGATCGAGAGCACCTCGTCGATCACCTCGTCGCGTCGCCAGTCATAGACCTGGGCGACGACCTCCGTGGCAAGCACGGCATCGACCGTGCGGGCCTCTTCGTTGACGGACGCTGCGCGGACGTGCACGACCTGCGACGTCAGGTCCCGGGTCTGCTGGGTCGGCGCGTTGCGCAGGTGCAGCGGCTCAGACATTGGCGCCTACCTCCTCGGTGCTGTTGGCCTGGGCGGGCGGCTCTTCCTGCTGGTTGTTGCTGAGCTGCGCGTAGGCCACCAGCGCCTTGAGCGCCTCTTCGGGCTCGGGGTACGGGATCCCCGCCTCTTCGAAGTCCGCGCGGGCACGCTTCTCCTGGGCCAGGTACTGCTCGCGCGTCCGCCCGGTCTGCTTGATCATGTCGTCGAACGACAGCGAGCCCAGCGCCCGCATGATGCCGTGCCCCGACCACTCCTTCTGCAGGTCCAGCTTGGGCGGCTGCGGCCAGTTCCAGATGAACTTCACGGACTCGAACCGCTTGGGCCGGGGCACGCGGGCCCCGCCCGAGAGCTGCGATAGGCGCGTCTCGCGCTCGACCATCCGCACCATCGGCGAGAGGTCACGCTCCTGCACCGTGTGCCGGAACTTCTCGATGTTCCGCCAGTAGCCGCGCTCGTCGAACCGCGCCGAGCTGTAGTTGTGACGCCCGGCGTCCCCCTTGATGATGAGCAGCGGCATCCCGACCACGCGGCCGATCTCACGCACGCGCTCGTCTCGGAACGTCAGGTAGTTCGTGTGCGGCTGGGCCGGGTTGAGGGTCTTGAGGGACCAGCCCGGCGGCAGGGTCTTGAGCGTCCGACGCTCGATCGACGTGCTCTCGTTCACGTTGAGGAAGTCGACCTGGTCCCCGGTCGCTTCCAGGAACGCCGCCGAGTCGGCCGCGGCACGGATGGCGTCAAGGATCTCGTTGTCGGCGTTGCGGATGTCGGCCAGGACCTGCAGCGTCGAGCTCGCCCAGGGCACGCCCCGCCGCTGCCCGGGTTCGAGCACACGGAAGCGGTGCCGCACCAGGTCCGCGGTCACCCGCTCGGGGTCCTGGGTGAAGCCCACGAACTGCCCCTCGGGCGTGCGGTCCAGCCAGTACGCCAGGATGCGGCCGGCCTGGTCCGACTCGACACCCATCACGTAGTTCGGGTCCCCGGCACGCTCGTAGGGCGTCGCCAGCTTCCGCGGGTGGTACTGCCTCAGCCGGAGCGAGACGTCCTGGCCCGAACGCGTGTCGTCGACGAATCGGTACAGGTACGCTCCCGCCTTCCAGAGCATCCGGCCCCAGAGGTCCAGGACCTCGAACCCGGCCAGCTGGCCTTCGATGTCGGGCATCGCCCACCACTCGGCCCAGCGTGCCTCCAGCCAGTTGCTGTACTTGTCGTTGTCGCTCTCGACCTGCAGGATCGGCCCGCCGGGGCCCACGTAGTCGGACACCCAGGTCTCGATCACACCCTCGAGGATCGGGTTGTTCGCCGCCTCGTGGGCGCACCGGGCCATCAGCGTCGGCAGGTCAACGGCGATGTCGGCGTTGATCGGCTGCTGCTCCAGCGCGTCCTGCCAGTGCGCGGAGTTGAGCCGGTGCGTCTTCGCGGAGTCCCAGCGACGCAACGCGATCGGCCCGACGGGCTCGGCCGCTGCCACGGGCTCACCCGCCGCCATGCGGGCCAGCGCGGAGGCCGCTGCGTCGATATTGCCTCTTCGGCTCATCACACCACCCCCGGGTTGGCGTAGGTGATCTTGGACGTGCGGATCCCGCCCGTCGTCGCCGAGGCGTTGAGCTTCAACCGCCAGCGCTTCTGCACCTCGAGCAGGTGCCCACGGTCCCAGGTCATCGACGCGCCGCCGTCCGCCCCGTCCGGCACCTTGGCCAGCAGGACCAGGGCGACGTCGAGCTTGTCGATCGCCCCCGAGACGTCGCCGGCCTCGTAGGCCGTGACCGCTTCATCGATCTTCGTGTTGTACGCCGTGACGCTCACACCCGGAACGTAAGTCACGAGACCCTCGCGCGGCAGGGGTCTTGTCTACGCTGTAGACACGAAGTCAAGATTTTGCGGCGTGGCGGCGATCGACGCTCTGGAAGCTCCAGCCGCAGTCCCGGCACTTGTGCGAACGCAGCGGCAGCCGGGTTGTTACCGTCTCGACGCTGTACGAGTCGCAGCGCGGGCACGCGATCGGCAGCGGGTAGTCCACCATCTTCCTCGGCTCGGGGTCCGGCGGCTGCACGGTGAACACCCGGCGGCAGTGATCGCACCGGCGACGCTCGGTGGGCTTGCCCCACTCCGTGCATCGCCGGACAAGCGTCGACTCCATGCAGCCACACTTCGGGCAGGCGGGGCCCTCGATCTTCTGCATTACGCCCCCCGCCCTGCTCGCGTGAGCGCTGCCTGCTGCTCGAAGTAGCCCGCCTGGGGCTGAACGGCTACACCGCGTCGGCGACGCTCCTGCGCCACCAGCGCGAGCGCGAGCGCGTCCAGCCAGTGGTTAGCGTCGCGGAACTGGTGGAACACCATCTGCATCCCGCGGCCTTCCACGAACTTCGCGATCTGCCGCTCGGCCAGGATGTGCTTGCCGAAATCCAGCAGCTCGTTCTGCCGGTCGACCCCGAACAGCGTCAGGGCGTCGTCGGGCCGCGGGTCCAACCGGCCCCCCTTCTCATCACGGAGCGGGATCCCTAGGCGCTCGTGCACCGCGGCCTTGGCGGCGTTGGCGTCGACCCGGGCGACGGAGATCCGCCCGTGCTCGCGCCCCTCGCGGATGATGTGGTAGTGGTCCCCGATCTCGCGGACCGCCTTGTTGCGGGTGCGCGGCGCGATGTACTTCTTCAGCTTGAGCTGGCCCGCCCCGTAGCCGAGCGTTGGCACGTACCGCGACTGGTCGACCTGGCGGATGAAGGGGTACACCGCCTTCCTCATGAGGTAGCGGGCGTCGACCCAGACCTGGTCCGGGACAAACAGGGTGTCGCCGTCCTCCGTCTCCCACCCCTCTTCCGAGCGGTCGTGGAGCTGCAGCAACGCGAGCTTGACGCCCTCCTCCGCGCCGAGCACAGAGGCCTCCGTCGGCTGGATCCCGAAGTCGACTACGTGCGGGTTCATCCCCGCCCCGTCGGCCAGCAGCACCCAGTGGATCATGTACTTGCCGACGTCCTCCCCCATCGTCAGGTACTCGGTCGCGGCCGGCACGATCCCGCGCCGCCACTCGGGGACCGTGCGCGAGATGATGCCGTTGACCGACAGGTCCACCATGTTCTGCTCGGGGTTCTCGATCGGCAGCGCCCACCAGAACTGCCGCATCTCCCGCTCGGCGTTCTCGCTGTCCTCGGCCTGCACCGACTGCCACTCCTGCGTGCCGACGCGTCCGGCGCTCTTGAGCAGGGAGTGCGCGGCGCTCCACCGGAAGCCGAGCGTGTCGGTCGGCTTCGGTTCGCCGGTGATCCGCCCGGCCTTATCGACCTCCTGGCCCTCGTGGAGCAGCACCGCCATGCGGACCGCCTCGAACCGCTGCTCTTCGGTCCACGCCGCGCCGCAGGCGGGGCAGCAGAAGTGCGACCGGTCCCGGGCCTCGATGATGTTGGGCGCGTCCTGCCACCCGACCAGGTGCTCGCGGCCGAGGTCGACATGCTCCAGGCAGTGCGGGCAGGGCAGCATGATCCGGCTGTTGGTGCCCCGCTCGCTGATCTCCTGGTTGATCCGGCCCTCCTCGATCGAGATGGTGCACTCGATGTACAGCAGCGCGCGATCGTCGAACGCGTTGGACCGGGCCTCCATCTGGCTCACAGGGTCCGCCTCGCGGCTGGCCTCCCCGGCCGTGTCCATCTTGTCCGCCTCGGTGATCCCCACCACCCGCGACGTGAAGCCCGACCGCTTCTCATCGCCGCCCCGCGCGGACATCAGTTTCAGGGAGGCCCCGTTGGTGAAGTCGATCCGCTCGAATTCGCCGCCCTTGGAGCCGGCCCCGCGCGTGGGCAGCAGCTCGCGGTAGCGCGTCGCCTTGATCATCGGGAGCAGGTCCATCGACCACTTGTCCCGGGCCATCTCCATCGTCGGGGCCCCGAGGATCACGTTTTCCTTGATCTCGAACAGGTGGAACAGGATCGGCACGTTGAAACACGCGAACGTCTTGCCGTCCTGGGCCGGGCCCGTCGCGGCCCGCCGCCGGTGGACCGGCCGGCCGTGCTCGTCGAGTGCGTCGCACGCGTCGAAGTACAGCCCCGCGACCGGCTGCCGGTGGATGCGGAACGGCAGGCCGCTGTAGGGCCCGCCCGAGGGGAGCCGAATCTCCTCCTCGGCGAACACCCGCATCGGGCGGATCTCCGGAACCTTGAGCGACTCCAGCATCTCGAGGATGAGCTGGAGCCCGGGGTCGCGCTGTTTACTCGTCTTCGCCATCGTCGCCAAAGGTCTCCCGGGCCTGGTTGGCCGCGTCGACCACCGCCTCGGCGATCAGCGCCGCGGCCGCGGGCCCGAACTCACGCCGGAGCTGCTCGCCGGCCTGACGCAGGGTCTCGAAGATCGACGCGAGCGCGAGCCGCGCGACACCGACCTCCATGGTTTCGCCACGCCGGACCGCGAGGTCGAGTTCAGCCATCTCCGCCTTCGCGTGGCGGTACCGCTCCAGGCCGTCGCTGTCCGGGCCGCGGAGCATCTCGTCTTCTTCGTCGCTGCTGATCCGGTGCCGGTTCTTGGCGAGCAGGTCGTGCACCGCGGTGAGGACCTTGCCCAGGTCCACGGTCCGGCCCCGCAGCGGGAGCCCGTAGCGGTCCGCCTGCTCGTTGAGCACCTTTGGCTGCCGGCCCGAGAGCCGGCAGTAGTCGCCCTTGGGCATGGACGCGTACAGCGCATCGCGCTCGTCCTCGTCCTGCTGCTTGCGCATCCGGCGCAGGGCCTCGGCCTCACGCACCGTCGGGGTCTCGCCCCGCTGCTGCTTCTCAAGCGCAGACCGGGCCAGGCGGGCGTCGATCTTCTGCACCGGCCCGGCCTTCTTGCTGGGCTTCTTCGCCGGCTTCTTCCTGGAAGACTTCTTCGAAGCGCCCGGCTTCTTCTTGGCCTTCTTGCGGGTTGTGGTGGACGGGACATCCGACCCGACCAGCTTTTTTCGCGCCATGTCACGCCGTCATCTCCGCTGCCGGAGCCAGGTCCAGAAACCGGGCCCCATCGCCGACCCGGACCGGCTGCTCCCCTGTGAAGTCGGCCCACCGCCGGCAGATCACGTCCGCATACACCGGGTCCAGCTCGAGCCCGCGGAACACACGCCCCTCCAGCTCGGCCGCGATCAGCGTCGTCCCCGGCCCGTGAACAGGTCGGCGACGACCCCGCCGCGCTCCGATGACAGCGTGATCGCGCGCCGCACCAGCTGGGTGGGCTTCTGTGTCGGGTGGCGGTAGGCCTCACGCTCCCGGCCGATGCACCAGACGTCCGCCGTCTCGCCGTCGAACGTCACGACCTCCCCCTCGCACCGCTGGTCCAGGTGGATCTCGACCGTCTCGACGCCGCGGTCGACCTCGAGGACCATCCCGCCCTCGTCGCCGTCCCGCGCGTACACCGGCACGTCCAGGTCGAAGTCCCACACGTTGGCAGCCCGCCGGCCCCCGTTCCAGGTCCGCTGCTTCCGCGTGCCGGTGAAGCCGTACAGCATCAGCTCGAACGCCGGCCGGAACTCCTGAGAGCCCATCCCGGCCGAGGGTTTGCGCCAGACCAGGACCTGGTGCTTGAGCCCGAGGCGGCGGAGCTGCATCGCCACGGTGCCGTACTCGGCCGGGCTCATGCAGACATAGAACGACCCGCCCGGGCGCAGGCCCTGGCGCATCTGCTCCACCGAGCCCAGCACCAGCCGCACGAACGCGGCCTGGCTGAGGTGATCGTTCTTGATCCCGCCCAGCGACTGCGACTTGTAGTTCATGTTGTACGGCGGGTCGGTAAAGACCAGGTCCGCCTGCCCGGGCTCGAGCACCTGCCCGACCACCGCGGGGACCGTGCAGTCACCCACCGCCAGCAGGTGCCGGCCCAGCTGCCAGACCTCCCCGACGCTTGTACGCACCTCCGCCGGTGTTGGCGCCTCGGGCGACGCGTCCGGGTCATCCGGCGGGACCATGGCGTCGATCTCGGCGATGAGCAGTTGCAGCTCGAGGTCGGAGTAGCCCGTCGCGGTGTGGTCGACCTCCTCATCTTCACAAAGCGCCGCCAGGGTCTGGGCCAGGACCAGGTCATCCCAGTCCGAGAGGTCCGTCGTCCGGTTGTCCGCGATCGCGTAGGCCCTCGCCGCGTTGCCGCGCAGCTTCGACCGCACCGCGGCGATCTGCTCCCAGCCCAGCTCCTTCGCCGCCTCGAAGAACCCGTTGCCAGCGATGATCACGCCGTCGGCGTCGATCACGATGGGCTTCTGCTGGCCGAACTCGGCGAGCGAGCGCTTGATCGCTGCGATGTTCTTCTGGCCGTGCCGGCGGGCGTTGCCGGGGTCGGGCCGGACGTCGGCCAGGTCGACCGCCAGGGGGTGCAGGGCGGGGCTGATGTGGTGCAGGTCTGGCATCGGGGAGGCGTCTCCTTCCGGAGTCGGCCGAGCCGGCACGACCAGCAGGGATATGACAGCGAGCCAAGCGATGCGCTCAACCCCGCGGGTCGTCCTGCCGATCAGCCGTCCAGCCATGGTTCGCCTTCCCGTGTGAAGGTGGGTCGTGGTTAGGGCCAGTCGAGCAGCTGCTACTGCTGGGCTGGCCTGCTTTGTAGGGGTCACGCGCATCCTGTCATGAGGGCTGCTGGGCCCGGCGCGCGTGGAAATTACTTACTTGGAGTTGAAGCAAAAACCGCGCGAAAAAGCCGAACTTTTTTTCCCCCGCATGAGTCCACCCCCCTCCGGAAGGACCCGTCGATTTTTCGCGCATCGCTGTCGCGTGGTCATCATCACGTTGCTCCTGGAGCTATCCGCATCCGCAGCCATCGGGCAGTGCGTTCTCGTCTATGTCAGGGGTGGCCGGCCCGACGGCGTCGGCGACGACCGCGTCGGCGTACACCCAATCACCCCGGACGCCGGACTCCTCACCATCACTCGCCCGCACGGCCAACGTCACCGTCGCCCCGTCGCTGAACGGGCCAACCTCATCGCGATGCAGCCGGATCGTGCGGTACGCAGTGGTGGCAAGGATGGTTGAGAGATCACCAGACTCGGCGATCTCGAACTCAGCCGGCTCGATCTGGTTGGTGTCGCTGCTGAGGTCTTCGATGGCATCCCACACCAGGGCCACCATGCCCGCGGCCAGGACCTCGGCGTACACGTTGGTCGGGTTGATCATCCCCTGATCCACCTCACCGCCCGAACCGATCACCACCTCGATGGTCTCTCGCTCTGACGCACAGCCGTACTCATTCACGATCAGAACGCCGAGCGTGTAGACGCCTTCGGTCAAGAGCCCATCCAGGTCTGCCGCCCAGGCCGTTGCGGGCGACACCGGGAGTTCCTCATGCGCGATCAGGTCGCCTGCCTCTGCATCGTCATACACCAGCACGCCGCGCGCTATGCTCGTCTCGTCGTTCGCGTCTTGGTCGTAAGCGTCCCACGCGGCCATCAGCGTCACCAGGTCGCTCACCGCCGTCCCATACACTTCGCCCCACGACTCGCCAACATCGACCAAGTAGGTGTTGCCGTCCACGACGTTTCCACCGTCGTCGACCGACGCGCCGGCATTCTCGAATAGAGTCCCTGACGTGACAAACACACAGCAGCCCTGAATCGAGCAGCCCGAAACCTTGTTGCTCTCGACGTCGTCCAGCACCATGCTGATCGCCGCGCCGCCGTTGCCTTGGTAGATCGTCGTGTTGTCATACACGCCGTTGCGCGCCCCCTTGAGGTACATCGCACCGACCGTCCCGCCGTGCAGCACGGCGGGCGTCACCGTGCCGATGCGGTTGCCGTCGCCTTTGTCCACGAACGGGATGTTCTGCGGGCCGTCGTAGGTCATCAGGGCTTTGACCTCGATGTTCTCGCTGTGTCGGCCAAACAGGAGGCAGTGGTACGCCGCCGCGGTACTTAGGTCGATCAAGTCAACCGTGAAGTCCTTGACCGACAGGGTGCCGTTGTCAGTGGAGTCGCTGCGCAGCTCGACGGGGTTGTTCTGGTCGGTCCCGGTCATGGTGGCGGTAATGGTGCCGACCGCGCCGGTCACGCCGAACTCCGCGCCGAAGACGCGGCGGGCGCAGGTGCCGGTGACATCGCCGCCGGTGAGGGTCATGTTCGCGGCCGTGCCCGCCTCCATGATGCTGATGCCCCGGCAATTCCCGGCTATGAGCGTGAGCCCATCCCCGAAGCCCAGCGAGCAGGCTGCGCCTGCGTTACCGATATAGACCAGGTGTGAGGTGTCGGACGCATCGCCGTCGGCCTCGATCGACCCGGCAATGATGCAGGTGCCGCGCAGGTCGTCGATGTTGATGAGCTTGAAGATCGACGCGTCGCCGGTCACCGACAGGCCGGTGACCGTCAGGCCGTCGATGACGTTGCTGCCCCCGGTGCTCTGGATGAGGCCGAAGAACTGGCCGTTGCTGATGTCGAGCGTGCAGTCCTCCAGGACCAGGCCCGTCATCGTGCCGCCGAAGTTGTAGACCGCGACGCCGCCCGATCCGTGGATGGTGTCGTTGATCTCGAAGGCGACCCGCCGGAACCTGATGTTGGTCGCCGGCGCGTCCCAGCGCGTCAGCCAGCGCATGCCCGTGGTGCGGTGACGGATGACCAGGTCCTCGAACGTCAGGTTCGACGTGGCCCCCGCCGCCGACGTGGCGAAGATCGTCTGCACGGCGTTGCTCGCCGACTCGATGATCGCCAGGCCCGGGTTGGTCGCGCGGATGACGACCTCACTCCCGAAGGCGTAACCGCCCGGATTGAGATAGCCGGCCCCGCTGTCCTCGCTGTAGGTGCCGTCCGCCAGGTCGAGCGTGTCGCCGCCAGACATCTGGCCCAGCGCGTGGTCGATCGACGCCCAGGCGGTGCCCGTTGAGAGCCCGTCGTTGCCGTCCGAGCCGGCAGGATCGGCGTAGTACTGGGTCAACGCAGCGCCTCCAAAAGACCGACCTGCCGGTCACCGCGCGAGCCGTCGTGCTCCCACAGATAATCCGCTTTTGCACGGGTGATGTCCTCGGTGTCTTCGCCGTCGGCCGTGCCGTAAACCGCCCGCCCGGTGTCGATCGACAGGTAGCGCGGCATCGTGCCCGGCCAGGCCGCACGCCGCCGGGACCAAACGTCGATCAGCAGCGGCTCCAGGGCGTGCGCTTCGCCGGTCTGCAGGTGCCAGTGCCGGCAGGCGTTGAGCATCGCCGACTCGGCGATCGTGTCGAACACATCGCGCGGCTGGAAGCCGCGCTCCTTGGCCGGCCGGGTCGGGTCGGCCGGGTCCGTCTGCCCAGGCAGCCCGCCCAGCACCCGCACCGATACCGCCGCGTTGTCCAGGACGAGGGCTGCCATCGCCCGCAGCTCGTCGGGCGGGAGCACCCTGGCCATCTTCCCACCGGTCTCCTCGCTGATCGCTGCCAGCTCCAGCAGGCCGATCACCGCCTGGGTCGTCCCGCTGTCGCTGTGGTGTACGTTGCGGTCGTGTGGCGTCGAGCCACCGTTGATCCGCTCGGGCACACCGCCGCTGCTGATGGCCTGCGCCGCCGCGATCGTGTCGATCAGGTGACGCAAGACCTCCAGCGTGACCGATGCGTCGTTGCGGTCCTCTGCCGCGAGCTCCGCGGCCGCGAGCCGGCCCATGCCCGCCAGCGCGTCGGCCAACTGGGCCTCGGTGTAGAGGCGCAGCGGCGGCACCTTCGCCGGCGTCGAAGGCACGGGGCTGGCCGCGTTGGCCCAGGCGATCAGCGCGTCGATCGACTCGGGGCCCGATACGTCTGGTGGATCGCCGGCCGGAGGCGTAGCGAGACGCTCGACGCTGCCGTCGAGGCCGCGGATCAGCGTGTCGCTCGGCGGCGCGTTGGGGGCGTAGATTGCTGCGCGGCCAACCTCGCCCGCGCAGTCCCTGGCCTTGACCAGCGCGCCGCTGTTCCACCGGCCCGCGGTGTCGATGACGACGTACTCGCCGATCGACACGTCCGGGCACCCCTCGATCTCGATGCCCTCCCAGAGCCCATCGGCCGTCACCGGGCCGATGACGAACAGCCGGCCGATGCGAAGGCGGGACAGCGCGTCGTCGTCGACCTCGATCACGACCCGACGCCCACCGATGACGACAAGTGTGTCGATGTCGCAGGGCTGCGGGCCGTTGTCGCCGCGGGTGATGTTGAGCGAGATCGTGTGCGGGTGCTCGTCGTCGGGGTGGCCGATCAGCAGCCGCGAAGCCGTGAGCGGTGAGCCCGACAGGTAGATCGGGTGGTCGCGTCCGAGCTGCTCAAGGCGCGTAGGGCCGTAGATCCACAGGTCGTCGATCGTGAGGGTCGCGTGGTGGGCGTAGATGCCGTGGCCCCAGTTGCCACCCTCCCCGCCGTAGCCGCGGATGATGCCGTTGGACAGGGCGAAGGGCAGCAGCTCGTCGCGGCGATCCCACACGTCGAACCAGGCCCCGGCGGTCGGGACGACCTTGCCGTCGACGACGCGCGTCGGCCGGTCGATGACAAAGTCCGAAGCGTCCTGGTTCTTGACCGGAGCGCGTTCGACGCGCTCCGGCAGGTCGGGGGTGTCCGGGGGATCAACGGGTTCGGGCGGGGCCGGCTGCCCGACGGCCGGGCTGCTCGAGCCCCGGTACGCCGGCGGGTGGATCCGGAACGTCCGGCCGTCGTGGTCCCGGCTCCAGTCCTGGCCTCGCACAATCGCGACGTGCAGCTCGTTGTGGACGCTGAGCGTCTGGCCCTGATCGTCGACCAGGGTGTAGCGGCCCTCACGGACCAGCTCATCGGCACCAGCGTGGCACGAGCCGGCCAGGATCAGTACCAGAGCCCCGCCGAAGAACAGCAGGGCCAGGGCGCGTTCGATAGTGGTGCGGTTCACGTTCCAGGGCATGAGTTTCTGTTCTCCAGCACGCTGATCCGGGTGTCGTGGTTATCAACCCGGTCATCCAGGTGCTTGATCGCATCTACGACTTCGCTGATCTCGTTGGTGAGGCGGTCTACGGCGTCTGCCAGACGAGCGTCACTCACCGCACGGGCGGTCTGTTGCTTCGCCAGATACCGAGCACATCCCACCAGCGTGGTAATGATCGATACTGACATCGCGATGATTCCGAACCAGACATCCATGCCTTGCTCCAAGTCCTCGATTCAGTCCAGCGGGTGATCAGGGCACCGGCACGCCGCCGGCAGCCGCTCCCGCGCGGGCCAGGTCCAGGATCAGCCCGAGCATCTGCTCGGCGTTGCTGGTCGAGCCGGTCGCCCCGACCTCAACGTTGACGTCCTCGCCGACGCGCGACACCGAGACGCCCTCGGTGTTGGAGTCGCCGAACACGGTTAGGCGGTCGTACTCGATGGTCGTCCCGTCGGGGCGGGTCACCGCGAAGCTGCGCGACTCGCAGCCGGTCAGCAGCGACAGGGCTGCGAGGCCCAGCAGCAGCATGACCATGGCGAAAACCGCCCGCCGCGTTGCCCGACGCTCGATCCGCCGCTGCGTCTCCGCGACCTCGATCTCGGCCTGCAGCGCCCTGGCTGCCCGATAGCGTTCCAGTGCCGATGATGCGTGCGTGTTCATGGGTTCACGATGCCTTTCTTGGTGCCCTTGGACCATGGGATACCGCCGGCCAGGCGAACCGCGCGGTACGCGGCCTGCGCGCGGACGAAGTTGACCCCCGACGCTCGGAGGTTGCGGTAGAACTCTTGATCTGCCTGCTTGCGGGTGATCTGTCGACGCTTCACGCCGTCGGGGTCGGGGAGCGGGTCGTAGCGGTAGTCATGGACCAGCGCTGCTGGTAAGCCATCTGTAAACCGCGCTAGGACGTTATAGAACGCGCGCGGCACGCTCGCCCCATCGAACTGATAGCCAGCCCGGATGGTGAGCCCGAACACCGTGACCGCCCGCAGGAGGGTGACGCTTGATGGGCCGGTATGGAGCAGGGGCAGGCCGGTGCCCCACGGGTCGAGATCAACCGTTTTCGACCGATCCGCCGGGGACGGGGGGGGCTTCAATGTGTTGATTGCGCGCATCGGGAGCCCGAACATCCGGGGGCTCGGCCTTGCAACGCGCGCGCAAGGTACCGGCTTCACGCGCCGAGATCAAGGGCGGATCTCGACTGTGGAGGTCTCAGATGAAAGTGCGTGGATCTAACCCCGCGTAAGGCAGTAACCGATCTCTTTGCGCTTAGGCCAGACCTGGACGTATGCGGGAACGGTGCAGTTGGAGAAAACGCAGCCCGCGCTGGGGGTGATCCGGATCCAGACGAGAATGTTCTCGCTCTGCGGCTCATCCCAAAGGAAGTACTCGCCCCCGCAGTTGGTCGTAATGAGATAGTGCTCTGGGGGCGGAGCTGCATCGTCGGACACAATGCGGCCGATCTTCCAGCCATGCACCTCACGCACGTCAGTCAATTCTGGGTGATCAAAGCTGTCATTCCCTGCCATGATAAGCCCCTTGAATCAGCCGGCCGGTGTGAACAGGTTCTCGCCGTCATCCTCTTCTGCTTGTTCGACCGGCTCGGTGATGGGGAAGCCAAGAAGCTCGGCCTTGTTCATCAGCCCCTGATCGTAGGTGTAGAAGGCGTCCACGCCGACGCGCTGGGCTGTCGCCAGGTGGATGGCGTCGATTCCCTGGGGGCAACCCAGCTGCTGCTCAAGTGCCTTGCGTGAGAGAGCCCTCGCGTCGTATGACAGCAGCTGGTCGACCTCCATCAACTGAATCGGCGACAGCGGGTGCCAGTAGGCGTCGATGTCGTCCAGCACCGCCTGATCCAGTACTGCGGTGTGCTTTTCCTGTGCCCCGTATGCCACTTCGCCAATGGTCAGGATCGACGTGACGAGCGAGACCTTTGGCGTCTTCCCAAGCTCGATCAGCTGCCTGATCGGTCGGTGCCGGCCTTGGTCGTCTGGCCTAAACAACGCCAGAAACACACACGAGTCCAGGTAGAACGTCTGCTTAGCCATGCGCCTCCCGGTCGCCTTCAGCCGGATCCTCTGGGTGACCAGGATGATCCCCGGGCAGTGAACCGATCGCACGCTCCAGCGCATCGCTGTCGAACAGCGGGAAGGGGACGATCCGCGTGATGTTACGTATCGCCTTCGGGGCACCGCTGTATGTGTCCCGGGTGATGCTGCCCTCCACCATGACCCACTGACGGGAGTACTGCTCGATCGAATCTGCGTAGTCGCTGTCGGCCAGGTAACAGCACACCTCGCCAGCATCATGGGGTTGGGACAGTGTGAAGTAGTCCCGCCCCTTGAAGCTCATCAGCGTGACCTTGCCGCGGAGGGACCCTCGCAGGTAGTTTTGCGGCGGCTCGGGCGTCACGACGAGCGGGTCATCGTCCGTCTGCGGCGTCTCGACGTAGGGGCGTGAGATCTTCACGCGGATGCCCTTCCGATCAACTAGTTCGATCGCGGGGATCGAGCCGTTGATGAGGCCCGTGAGTCGGCCGTAGGGTCTGCGGATAAAGGGCGAGTACTGATCCAGCGGCTCGCCACGCCCCGCGTCCTGCGCAAAGCTTGTGTAGTAGTCCAGCGCGCTTTCGAGCGCCTGCTCCGAACCCGGGTTTTCGGCGACGCCATGGAATGCACTCGAGAAGCTGCCGCCCGAGGCCGTCGACAGGACCCAAGTGACCCGAGCGGTGGGGTCGACCTCATCGGTGAACGCGATGATCAATTCCTTGAACGCCACAGCCGCGGTGGCGAAATCATCGATCGACACCATTCCCTTGAGCTTGAATTCAATCTGCTTGTCGTCCATTGCCTGCCTCTGGCTCTGCCCTGATTGTATCGCCCGACCCATAGCCCCAGCCCCTGAAAATGCGTCCTTACGTCCGATTACAGCCCCACCACCACCAAGCCAGGCCGATCGCATCGCCGACGTCGCCGCCGGCGTCCGACGCCACGATCGCCGCGTAGGCGGGGCAGAGCCGCGCCAGCTCCGCGTGACGCTGGGCCTTGGTGCGGCTGCGGGTCCAGGTGTTGGGGTCGACCGTTACCAGGCCGGGGCCTCCCTCGGCCCAGCTCGGCGCAGCCCGCACCGCCTGCCACAACGCACCGGCCGCGGCACCGTAGATGCTCTGTCCCGCGCCGCCGCTCCTGCGCTTGCGGCCGTGGATCTTCCCGTCGGGCATCTCGATAAGCACCGCCGCCGGCCGCTCCTCCTCGAGCAGCTCCTGGAGGTCGGTGACCATCTGCCCGATCCGCTCGTAGGCCGAGAGCCGCTGCGGCCGGGGTGTGAAGTACCCCGCGTGGAGGATCTCCGAGGGGGCCGGCCCGGTGGTGACCGCGTAGCCGGTGCGTGTCGAGCTGGGGTCAAGGGAGAGCAGCTTCATCGCATCCCTCCGAATCGTCGGCCGGACGAAAAACCACACCGCCCTTGGCGACGAAGGTCCTGCCTGAGACGAGGCCGTGGTCAGCGATGAGGGCCTTGACCCGCTCGGCGTGTCGCTTCCGCGCCCGCCGCTTCTGATACCTGCCCCAGAGCAGATCGAATACACCTGCCGGGACCATGGACAAAAACGAGTACAGGGAGTACCAGCCCAGATCTGCGGTGCTGATTTGCCTGGGGCTGATCCACGTCATGTAGAACCACGTGACGCCGAAAAACCAGCCCATGATCCAGAATGTGCGTGCCATAGACATCGGAATTGCTCGTTGCTGTTGAAGTGAGAGCCGAGATCAGCTCAGGTCCGGCTTGATGTTGTCGGCGGGGTCGCGGAGCGGCAGTCCCTGGGCGTTTCGCTCGGCCATCTTCCGCACGCGGCGGGCGCGGTCCGCCTTGCTGCCCGGCTCCACCGGGGTCTCCTCGGCCGCGTGCTCGTGGTAGTGGTGCTCCGTGACGTTCTGGGTGATCGTCGCGCCCTTGAACGCCGCCCCGCCGAGGACCTGCTCGAAGATGAACCGCGTCGACGACAGGTCCCCCTTCTTCGCCCGCTCGACGTGGGCCTTTACGATCTCGGCGATGTCGTCTTCGCTGATCTTGTCGACCGCGGCCTGACGCATCTTCTGCATCCAGGCGGGGACACCGCCGGCGGCGGCGGTGGGCAGGTCCTTGAGCGACGCGGCGGTCCGGGTGGCGGGATTGTTCACGATGTGGTCTCCTGATCGGGTTGGGGGTTGGGCTGAACGTGAAGCGGGACGCTGTAGACGCAGACTCCGCGGCCGCGGCCCTTGGCCCGGCGGATGCGGCCGAGGTTGACGACCAGCCCGCGTTTCATGAGGTGGGCCAGGTAGCTGCCCTCGGGGTCACTGCTTTTCAGGGAGCGGCGTGTCCCCTGCCAGGGCATCCCGATCGCCTCGGCCAGCTCACGCCGGGTCATGGGGCCCAGCCGGTACAGGGCGTCCAGGATCTGCACGTGCCGGATGCGGAGGTCCTCGGGCCAGCCGGTGGCGCGGATCGCGTCGGCCCACACCCGCTGCCGGCACTCCGCCATGTTCTTCACGCCCATCCGCCGGCACTGCCGCCTCGTCGCGGCCGCGGTCTTCGCGCGGTGCC
Source organism: Phycisphaerae bacterium (assembly GCA_030425705.1). GTDB lineage: Bacteria > Planctomycetota > Phycisphaerae > Phycisphaerales > Phycisphaeraceae > JAHQVV01. The sequence goes on along the minus strand of JAUHZU010000006.1, from coordinate 16,331 downwards.
TGGCGTTGTGCGCGTTGCTCGGCAGCCCCAGGGCACGCCGCCATTGCCCGATGGTCGACCGGTCCGCCCCGAGCTGCTCGGCGATCTCCGGGTCCGACCAGCCCTTGGCGTGCAGCGCGCGGAGCTGCCGGTCACGCGCGGCGGTGCGATCGACCCGCGACCCGGACACACCGAGCTGGATGGCTCGCATGTAGACCGCCCGCTCCGACCGGTCCAGCGACGCGGCCAGGTCGCGCACCGGCACCTTGCGGTACCAAGCCGCGATCCGGGTGTCTTCCTCGGGGGTCCATCTGCGGCCGCTCATCGGTGTCGGGCCTCCTCCGCGCTCTTCTGGGCGGCGGCAGCGGCCTCGGCGAAGGACTCGAACCGACACCGCGCATAAAACGCGTCGTCCCGGCTGGATGGAATGGGCTCGTGTTCCCACACGCCGGCCCTGCTCAGGCACCCGCCTCCCCCGTCGCGGACCGCGTACCTGGTCCCGTCGTAGAACGGGCTCAGCATCAGCTCGATGTAGGGCCCGCGTTGTTCGTTGTCCACGCTGGGCGGCGGGGACCACTTGACCGGCACGAAAGCGCCATCCAACATCGCCCCAAGATCGGCGACGCGGGCCTCGGCGGCTTCGGTGGACGCGAGGGTGGCGTCGATTTGATCGACCAGAGCCAGCGATTCGTCGATACCGCGCTGATGGACCGCCGTGTGTCCAATCCGTTCGGGGATCGGCCGATCGTCGGGGGAGATGATGTCCTTCCCGGTTAGATTGCACTGATTCGAGCGGGCGGTCTGAAAAATATCTGACCGTGCGGCCGACAACGCCCTGTGCAACCTCCTCACCACCGCCTCAAGCTCGGCGATGCGGGCGTCCTTCTCCACGAGCATCTTGTTCTGGCGCTGGATGCGTCCCGCTCTCGCGTCAAGCAACGCGGCTTGCTCGGCAACAATCTCGCCCTGCGAAGCGACGCAATCGGCCTCTCGCTCGTGGGGGCAGTCACCCGTCGAGCAGCCATCCATGCCACCGTGCGACACAGCCGTCTCAACAAAATTGTCCATGCAGTCAAAGCACAGACCGCAGTCGCCCAGCGGAACTGTGGAGTTTTCCTTCTCGGGGCACCACCCGCACTTTTTGCAATCGTCGGTAAATCGTTCGGACTTGGGAAGTCTCATGTCGTCTCCATTTCGATGTGTTCACAGACAGTCGCCCCAGCAGTCCTCGCAGACGTGGCCGTGATAGTCGCAGCACGCGACAAGTGATTTCTTGGGTGTTGGACACCCGCACGCGGGGCAGCGTTCTGTGCGGCCGTCTACCAATGAATCGACAAAGTTCTTGAGCGTGGTGTCGAGATGCTCCTTGGCGTACTCGACGGCTTCGTGATACCGCTCCACCTCCTCGCGGGCTGCGGCGAGGGTGGCGTCGGCTACGGCGGCGATCGCAGCTGCGGCCGATGCATCAATCCCACCTCCGTACAAACGGCCTGAGTCCAACGATCTAATCTGTTGCTCGTAGCTATGTTCAGCCATCGTCTTGCTCCTGGAGTGAGAGAGCCGCGATCAGCGACCGCAGTGGTTCGTCTTGGGCGCGATGCTTGGCGAAGTAGTTGGCCCGCCAGGGGTCCTTCGCGCGGAGTCGATCGAGGACCTCGTCTTTCATCCGCTCCCGCTGCTCGTCCGACAGCGCGGCCCAAGCCGCCTCGAGCTGCTCGGCCCGCTGCCTCGCGGCGGCGTGGCGCGACTGCTTCGCCTGGCGGTCCTGGCTGATCGAGACGGCCGGGTCGGGCTCGAACTCACGCTGAGCGATCTTGCGAGACACGAACCGCTTGGGGTGCCGCAGCGCGTCGGGCCGGTCACCGCGGTCGTGCTGGTCCTGCCAGGCCCGCGCGTTGGCGATCACGGTGCGGACCTGCTCGGAAGTCGGCTTGTGCTGGGAGACGATGCCCGCGGCCTCCCGGGCCGAGAATCCAAACTCCACCAACGCCGCCGCCGCCGCCCGGGCCGTGGCAGACGGCGAGTCCCACAGGGCGACGTCGGCCGGCACCTGGGCGTCCCGCGCTGCTGCTGCTGTTCCATGGTTTGTTCTATGGGCTGTTACCCCGGAACGCTCGTTCCGGGCAGGGGGGAACGCAGGTTCCGGGGTGGGGGGAACGTGCGTTCCGGTCTGGGCTCGGTCTGGAACGTGGGTTCCGGGGTGTCCGGGGTGTCGGTCGGGCGACCGCTCGCCCTGCAGGGGGGCTCCGGGGACGTCATGCGGGGCCAGGCAGCCCGCTGCGCGTTGCATGACGATCCGGTAGCGGCTGGCGCGTTTGCCTCCGCCCTGCTCCACCAATTCGATCAGGCCCTGCGCGGCCAGGTCGCGCCGCGCGTTGCGGACGGCGCGGCACTCGCCGCCCTTGTCCTGGTACCCGGTGGCCTCGGCCAACCGGGGCAGCGACCAGTAGCTCTCGCCCGCGCGGTCCGCGGCGATCGCCATCATCCAGAGCACCGCACGCTCGGCCGGCTTGAGCCGGGCCATCGCCCCGCTGCCGATCAGCCACCGCTCCCACGCGAAGCGGTCGAACGGAGGACGCGCCGGCTCGGCCGAGCCGGTGAGTTTCAGAGCGGCCTGGCTCATGACGGGCTGCCCTCCCCCGCCCGCCTGGGCTGCATCGTCTTCCAGCGGGTCGCGGTCGGGGCACCTACCCCGAGCCAGGTCGACAGCTTCGGCTCGCCGCACATCCGCCAGCGTGCCAGGTGCGTCGAGCAGAGCTGGTGCTCGCCGTAGCCCGTGTGCTTGCAACCGCCGGCCCGGCACCGCGCGGGGGTTGCCGGGGTTGGCGCCTTCGCCGCCGGCGTGGGCTTCGCGGCGACGGGGGCTGCCTGGGGCTTACGCGGCTGCTGGGGCTTCTCGGCGGTCTTGACCCGCTTGGCCCGCTTCGCCCGCCTGGGCCGCGGAGGGGACTTCTCCTGGGCCCACCGCTCGGCGTCGGCGAGCCGGCCGGCGACGCGGCACTGCGACAGGTGAGGCCCGCAGAGCCCGTACTCCTCCGCCGGCGTGCCGCAGGACCTCACCTTGCACGTCGGCCGGAACACGCTCGAGTTGCTCTTCGACGGCGTGCCGTCGCCGCGGAGGTCCGTGCGGTTGGGTGCCTCCTCGAGCCGGCGACGCGCGACGGTGCGCGCCGCGCCGCCGGCGTCGACCTCCACCAGCTGCTCGAACCCGTCGCAGTAGGCGCAGGTGAGCAGCCAGGTCTCGCAGCGGGCCCGGCCGGGCGACCGCTCCTTGAGCACCGTGCCCCCGCAGGCGGGGCAACGCAGTCGCCCGCCGGCGACGACCAGCCCCGGCGGGATCTCCGGCTTAGGCGTCCGTGCCATCGGTGTTGCCTCCCTTCGGGTGAGGTTGGGGGTGGTCCGGGTCGGCGAACGGGAAGTAGCCGCCGCCCGGCATGCCGTCCTTGACGACACGGATGAGGCCGTAGAGCGTGCGGTTGTAGAGACGGCTCAGCCCCAGCTCGTGCGGGTAGCCGCAGCCACCGAGCTGCACCGGGCAGACGCGGCCCTGCAGGTCCTCCTTGATCCCGACGCTGGCGGCGTCGCGCGCCGAGAACTCGTGGGCGCACTTCGGGCAGACGAATCGCCAGTCGGAGAACTGCCGGCCGAAGCGGGCGACGCCCATGAAGTACCAGGCGTCGTAGGTTTGCTGGGTGGGCTGGGTCAGCATCATGTCGCGTGGGAGGTAATCAGGCATCGCGGTGCTCAAAGGGGTGATGGATCTCTGTCGGGCACGAACCGCCCGACGTCGGGCTGACTTCCTCACGCGGCGACGGTGCCGCGCACGGTCCTGCCGGCGGCTCACTTCGCGGCCTGCTTCTTCACCCGCTTGGGCACGGGCTTCTTCTTGGCGGTCTTCTTGCCGGGGGTTTTCTTGCGGGTGGCCTTCTTCTTCGGCGCGGCCTTCTTCGCAGGGGCCTTGGCCTGCGCCGGCTGCGCGGCCGGGTCGAAGTCCTCCCAGCGCGGCGCGGGGGTGATCTCCTTCGCCGGCACCTTCATCGCCTCCATCAGCCGCGTGAGCAGCTCGGGGTGATCGGGAGGGTGCAGGATGCTGCCCGGCTCGTAGTAATCGCACGGCTCCCCGCCGGCGATCTTGACGATCTCCTCGGCTCGGCCCGTCTCAATCATGTCGAGCATCGCATGGGTGTCGGCGTCGATCGGACAGCCCGACGTTGGCCGAATCAACGTCCCCTCGCGCAGCTGGTGGTCGTAGGGGATTTTCATCTCGCCGTCGTGGTAGAACCGCTCATACGACTTGGTACACATAAACAGCAGCAGGCCGGCCCGACGGGCTACATCGTTCTTCGAAGCGTCGTCGATCTTGTTGCCGGCGTTCCGGGCCCAGGTCTGAATCCTCCCGCGGAATCGGGCGCACGCCTCCGCTAGTTCGGGGTCGAGACGTCGTGTGGTGCCCGATGCAGAAGCGGGCGACCCCGCCGGCGGGTCCGCCTGCACCTTGGTCTTGCGTTGCAGGAAGCCCTTGAGCTTCTTCTTGTCCAGCCAGTCGGGCGCGCCGTCGACCTTCGCGTTGAGCTTCGCCGGCGTCGGCCCGTTCTTGAGCCGCTGCAGCGCGCTGAGCGCCTTGCCCCGCTCCTTCTCCGCGGTGTCCTTCTTCGCCTGGTAGCAGACCGGGCTCATGCAGGTGCCGTGCTGCGGGGGCTCGCCGTCGTCCCCCGTCTCGACGCCGAACAGCGTCAGGTCGTTCGCGGTGTTGTGCGGGCACGCGTCGCACGCCGGCAGCGCCGTCCTGCCGCTCACCAGGACCGGCAGCTCCATCACCCAGGGCACAGACCTCAGCGACCGCTGGGCGTCCTCGACGTGCCGCTTGACCCAGCTCGTGTTCTCGATCCGCAGCACGCCGGCCGCGGCGTTGGCAAAGAACTCCTCGGCATACCGGGCGTCGTCGGCATCGTTGGGTTCGAGCGTCCCCGCCTTGAACCGCCAGGGCGAGAGTCCCACGGTCTCCATCGCGATCCGCAGCTGCAGGGCCTCGTCCCCGACCTTCGCCAGCTCGCGCAGGTGACCGGCCGGGACCGCCACCCGGTTCGCCAGCTCACGCACCGGGGCGCTCAGGCGGGAGAAGTAGTCGCGGTCGCGGATCCAGCTCACCGAGCGCGCCGTCTTGGCCGCGGCGTGCTCGAGCCCCGCCTGGCGGGAGTCGGCCGGGTGCTCGGCGGCGTAGGCCGCGAGGATGTCGGCCACCGCCTGCGCCTCTTCAACGGGCGTGATGTCCTGGCGGTGGAGGTTCTCGATCGCCCGCGCGGCCTCGATCTCGTGGTCGGGCGCGGGCGGGTAAACCTCGGCCCGGACCTTCTCGAACCCCAGCCGGCTCATCGCCTCGCAGCGACGCCAGCCGAAGCCCAGGACGTAGCGCGGCTTAGTCTGGTCGCCGTGACCGACGTCGTAGACCCGGACCGGCTGGAGCTGGCCGCTGGCCTCGATCGACTGCATCAGGTCCAGGATCCGCTGCTCGTCGCCGTGCCGCGGGATGCGGTGGTTGAGGCCGCGGTCGATCGAGTCGATCGGCAGGTACACCAGCTCGGGCATGTGCGCGGAGTGCGTGTGCGTCCCGTTGGTGGTGGTTTCGGGCGGGTCGGTGGTAGCGGTGGTCATGGCGGCTCCTTGGGCGTGGGGTGCGGGTGGGTCAGCGCCGGTCGTAATCGCGGTCGGGGTCGACCCCGACGCGGTCCTTGGGCTTGCGGTAGGTGGTGCCGATCAGCTCGAACACGCGCTGCTCGGTCGGGGTCGGGATGACGTTGGCCCCGGTGTGGTCCGGGTCAGCTTTCGTGGTGTCGACGACCCGGCCGTCCTTGTGGCGGAGGCCGTGCTTCTGCAGCTCGGTGACAACCCAGCGCGAGAAGTCCGCCGGCCCGGTGCGGATCAGGACCATCGAGCCCCAGTTGTCCGCGTCGGCGGTGTAGATCTCGTGGGTCATCCCACGGAAGTGGACCGCTCGGAGCTTCGGCCCCCAGCAGGTCTTGGGCGGGTTGCCGCGGAGCGCCTTGCAGATTTCCCAGTGGTCGTAACCGTAACGCGCCCCGAACGTCGTCGGCTCCATGTCCTCGCACTCGTCGTACGGCTCATCGGGCTCGGGGTCGGGCCACCCGTCCAGGTACTCCTCGTCAAAGGCCGGCTCGCCCGACTCCACCAGCTCGTCGAGCCGCGACCAGAGCAGGTTCACCAGCTCCGGCTCTTCCGCGCCGAACAGACCGCCGCCCGGCCGCTCCTCGAATCTGGGGATCACGACGTACTCGAGGTCCCCGACGGTGGGCCGGCCGCGTCGCAGTGAGCCGACGACCTTGACGCGCTCGCAGTAGGGCTCGATCAGGTGCTTGAAGGCCGCGGCCTGGTCGACGGCGGCGTGGCGCGCGAGTTGGGTCTTGGTGTCGGACATCACGCGGCCCTCCGCCAGGCCAGGAACCCGGTCGAGTCGTTCAGCAGGTAGTGAGCGACCAGCAGGCCGCGCGCGGTCAGGTACGCCATAGGGTGCGTTGCTGCGTTCATTGCCCACCGCCCTTCAAGCCGGGCGGGAACAGCAGCTCGGTTGCTTCCACCCAGCCGGGCTCGGGGTACCGGACCAGGCCGAGCGACGAGAGCCGGCTCACGTTCTTCTCGAAGCCGGACGACGTCGGCGACACGCCGGCCTCCTCGGCCAGGTCCTCGCGGCAGATCGCCTCGGGGTACTCCTTGAGCACGATCGTGAGGAGGTGCGCCATCGGGCGGCTGAGCGACTTCGAGCGCAGCCAGGCGTCGTGCAGCTCTTCGAGGCCCGCCGGTGCCGTGGGGGCCTGAGCGACGCCCCGCCCCACCTCCGAGAGCGTGAGCAGGCCCTGCGACGGGTAGTCGATCAGGCCCATGGTGCGGAGCGTCGACAGGTTCTTCTCAAAGCCCGAGGACGTCGGCGACACGCCGGCGACGGCCGCGACGTTGCTCCGGCTGACCTGGTGGACCCCGACCGAGCCGAACCAGGCCAGCGTGTTGAGGATCGCCTGCTTGGGCGCGTTGATGTTCGCCGCGGTGCCGGGTGTGCTGTTGGGCGTGCTCCGCTTAGGCATCGCCGACGGCACGGGCGTCAATGTCAACGCGCCAACAGCGCGTTGGCGCGGCCGACGCGCGGGCTTCGCCGGCACCCGCACGTCGGGCACGTCGGGCCGGGCGTTGAGGATCTCTGCGCCCGCCAGGCCCAGCCCGTCGCGCGCCTGCTTGACGCTGGCCGCGATCTCCTCGAGCCGGTCGCGCCCCCAGTCCATGACGCGGCCGCGCCACTCCGCGTCCCGAGCCGCGATCGCGTCGTCCACCGCGGCCGCGACCGCCCGGTCGACCTGCTCCTGCACCTCGGCCGGGTCGGTACCCGCCGGCTCCGCCGCGGTCGCGGCGGCAGCTTTCAGCTCCTTCTCCAGGGCGACGATCCGCTTGTTGAGGACCTTGGGGTCCTGCGCGCGGGCCCGCTCGATCGACGCGCCCAGACGCTCCTTGATCGCGCCGAGATCGAACTGAGCCACCTTGCCGGCCGTGGCCTTCTTCTCGCCGACCTTCGGGGTGGCCGAGCTGTCGAAGGTGTCGCGCATCAGCACCTTCACCCGGTCGAAACAGCGCAGCCAGGCCGGGGACCAGAACCACGCTTCGCCGGTCGCGAGGCCGGCCAGCGAGCCCATGAACTCCTTCTCGCGGTCCCCGGTGTCGTTCGCCAGGATCCACTCCCGGACCGGCTTGCGGTCGTGGGGGGACGTGAGCTGGTGCGTGATCATCAGCTCCACCTGGGTGAGCACGTCCTTGTTGACCGACGCCGGCCGCTGGTCGATGAGGATGACGCCGATCCCCCGGGAGCGCCCCTGCCGCACACACTGCTCCACCGCGCCGATACAGCGGGCCTGGTCGGGCTCGAGCATCTTCTGCGGGATGACCAGCGACGCCTCGTCGATCGACAGCAGACACGGGGTGTCGTGCCCGGGGTCGGACTTGCGGTAGTAGAACCGTTCCAGGAAGTCGGCCGAGAACACGCGGTTGGCGCTCTTGCTCAGGTGCGCGGTGGAGACGATGCAGGGCAGCCGCTCGTCAACCAGGAAGTCAGCGATCGCCTTGCCGTCCCCCTTCTCCAGGGGCAGGTCGGTGTGGGGCTTGCGCGCATCGCCCACCAGCAGCACGTCGAGCCCCGCGGACTTGCCGGACCTGCTGGACTTGAGACCCCACCAGACGTCGAGCGGGTCCAGCACGATCGCCTGCTGCCCTTCCGCGATGACGCCCTCGACGAACCGGCAGGCCGTGTTCGTCTTGCCCGAGCCGCGACGGCCGAGGATCGCAGTCGCCTGCGTCACGACGTCCAGCGGGACCTCGAAACGGTTCCGGCCGACACGGCCGACGTCGATCATCTTCTGGGTCGGTTGTTTGGCCTTGCTCACCAGGACAGCTCCTTGGGTGCTTCTTCGTGTTGCATCGTGGCGGCGAGCAGGGACCTGCCCCGCTCGCTGTTGAGGAAGTCCCGCTCGGCTTCGAGCGCCTGCTCGCGCAGGTCGAACGGGCCGAGCCACGGCCCGCCGATCGGGGAGAGGTCTGCCGACCAGCGGTTGACCATGTCGACGGGCACGTTCGTGCTCATGGGCTCGACATGCGAGACACGCCGGATCGACGCGCGGCCGAGGGAGAGCAGCGGCTGCAGCGTGTCGTCCCAGACGAACAGCAGCCGGCCCTCTTTAGTAACGGTGATCTGCAGACTGTTGCTGGCTGGCGCGGTCATGCTGGTGCATCTCGGGCTTGGCGTCGCGGCGGGTCATCCGGCCCAGGGCACGCTCGATGCCCTCGGTGAGACTGAGGCAGGACGGGCCGGACACGCCCTGCACGTCGACCTGGACTTCGCCCTCGGGCGAGATCGTCACGTTCACTTCCTTCACGGTGGGTCTCCTGGGTTGGGGTGGCGGAGCGGTCAGACCTTGATGCACTGGAGGCGGACCGAGCCGTCCGGCTGCGGCAGCTCGTTGACCTGGAAGCCCTCACGCCGGGCCTGCGCGAGCGTGACCTCGGTGGCGTACGCCTGCTTCAGCGCGGCGCAGCCCTTGCCGCACTTGTCGAGCAGGCCAAGACCGTTGGCCCACTCGTCGAGCATCAGCACGTACCCCGGACTCCCGTTGCGGGCCCGCACGACACCGATCTCGTAGGCCCGCGCGTCGCCCGGCACGCGGATGGCGTGGTCGCAGCGGCCCAGGTCCTGGACGGTGAACCCCTCGGGGATCGGCGTGTCGCCGACCGACCTCCCGTACCACTTGTAGCTCCGCTGGTCGCGGACCAGCTCGAGGCCCAGCCGACGGCAGGCCGCGCCGAGCGCCCCCAGGTCGGTGATCTCCACATCAATCGCTGCCACGTGGCTCATCGCCAGCTCCTTTCATGGCCCCGTGCGGGGCGGGGTTATTCGTCGTCGTCGTCCAGGTCGATCGCCCGGCCGGGCCGGTCGACCATCAGACCGGTCAGGGCCTCGCCGATGCCGGAGAGCTGTTCCCCGACACTTGCGCGGAGCGCGTCGTCGCCGCGGAGGTCCTCGGCGTCGTGCCCGCCGACCGCGGCCTGGGCCTGCTCCACCAGCTGCGTGAGTTCGTGGCTCGAGCCGATGTTGAGCGCCTTGAACTCCTCGAAGAACGTGCGGAGGTTGTCCACCGTCGACTTCTGAAACACCTTGGGCTTGCCGTCGACGCCGCCCTTGAGCCGGTCGGTCAGGTGCGTCACCAGCTCGTGGAACTTGCCCACGAACGCCTGCTCGGTCAGCGCGACGGCCTCCTCGAAGCGGCTGCGGATCCGGGCCATCTCCTGCTCGTAGAGCTGCGGGTGGACGGACTTGAGGTACGCCGGCGGCTCGATGTTGGGGTACTCCCAGGACAGCTCGAACTCGTCGACCAGCGACAGCGGGTAGTCCTGGGCGTCGAACAAGTCGCCGAGCCGCTCCTGGGCCCGGGCGCGGATGTCCGCGTAGCAGTTCTGCAGCTCCTGGACCGCGGTCTCCAGCGCTTCGCGGTACAGGCCCATCTGGTGGTCGAAGTCGGCGACCCGGTCCCGCATCAGCAGCCGGGTCCCCTTGTCCGGGTACGGCACGGTGAGCGACTTCCAGTAGCCCTTGGCGCGGCCCAGCACGGAGAGGACCTCGCGGTAGGCCGGGTGCCGCGTGTCCACGAGCTTCTTGCTCGCCGAGAGGGACCTGACGTCGGCGTGGAACTGAGCGGCCGCGGCACGCACCTGGTCGCGGGTGAGCGCGCGGCGCGTGCCGAGCTTGGCGGTGTGCAGCCGGCACGCCACCGTCTGGCTGCGGAGCTTGTTGCCGTACTCGATCTTCTCGAGGTCGGGGAGTTGGGCTTTGGCGGTGCTCATTCGGCACCGCCTTCTTCTGCCGTCATCTTCTCGCGCGCCGCAGTCGCTGCGGCTAGCGCCGACTGGCTCGCGTCATATCTGTTGATCCCCCACCGCAGCGCGTAGCAGCACCACACAAACCCATAGTCCAGCTCGTACAGGTCCTCATCCCAGAAGTCCGGGAAGACCTGGCGGTTGTTGACCTTGAAGTCGAGCGCCGCCTGGATCGCGAAATGAGGCCCATCGTTTGCCATCGACAAGACAAAGGTCTCGACCCAGTCCGCCAGCCGCTCTTTCTCCTGCTCCGTGCAGTCACGCGCGTCGCAATAGTCGGCGAGTCGGGCCTGGATCGCGGCACGGAACTTCTCCGACGAGTAGTTGCGGTAGCCGTCGCCGGCCGCATCGTGCCCCGACACCACCCGCCGGTCCACGGCCTGCATCTTCTCGGCCCAATAGCCGAAGTCGATGCGATATAGCTTGTTATCCGAGCCGCGGAAGAACTCGAACATATCTGGAAGGCGAGAAAAAACGTATTCCCCCATGTCGCCGTAGAAGCAGAGGTAGCCCGGCCAAGTGACGAGGCCGAAGTACCGATTGTTTGTTTCCGGGTGCTTGAACTTGAGGTGGCGGTGCAGGCCGTTGTCCTGGATGACCTCCATCTGGTGGTAGGCGACGTGTTTCTCGAAATCTTCAACGGGCAGGATGTCGTCAGGCATGTGGTCAGTCCTCGTCGTGCGTGGTGGCCGCGCGGCGGGGACGCCCCGCCGGCTTGTTGGTTGTGTCATCCCGGCGGTAGACGCCGCCCCGGCTCGCGGAGAGGAACCGGCCCGTCGCCGCGGCGCGCAGCTTCTCGATCTGCTCGGAGGCCGACACGCTCACCGGCACCACGAACCCCGCGGCCTCCCGCAGCGGGACACCCAGACGCCAGGCGATGTCGCAGCACTGGCGGATCTCCGCGCCGGTCCAGCCGTCGTCGTCGGGGCGCGGGTCCGTGCCGTCCATGGGCATGTCGTACGCCACCTCATGGATCTCCCAGATCGCGTCCCGCTCCTTCGCGTCGGGCAGGTCGAAGAAGAAGGTGCCCAGCGTGAACCGGCGGCGCAGCTCCGGCGGCAGGTCGCTGATCGCGTTGCAGGTGGCGATCCAGAGCGTCCGCCCGTTGCTCACGCTCGTGATGACCTTGAGCGCCTGCCGGATGCCCTGCTCGCTGTCGCCGACGAACTTGCCTTTGACGCCACCGAGGTCCAGCTGGATCGTCGGCACCCCCCCCTCGTTCCCCGCGGCCTTGGCCACCATCGACTTCGCCGAGCCGGGCGGGCCCACGAAGATCATGCCGGCCGCGTTCTGGTCCTGCATGTAGGACAACAGCGTGCCGAGCTGGTCCGCGTCGACGCTGTGCGTGGCCTGCCCCGATGCGCCACCGAGCATCTTCTCGATCTCGTCAAGGAACACCACCGCGTTCGGGCGGGCCTGGCCGTTGAGGACCTGAGAGAGGAACCTCTTGATCGTCTCGACGCCGCCGATGCCCTTGAACGTCTCGGCCCCACGGTGAACCTTGAGGCCCGGGGTCAGCTCGATCTGCCGACGCTTACGGTCCCAGAGCGCATCGACGTCGACGCCCTCCTTGCCCAGCGACATCGCCACCACCTGCTCGGCCTGGAACGCCGACAGGCCCTGCACCGCCTCGATCGAGGCGAGCAGGTTCTCATCCAGCTCCGGGCTGTGGCAATCCAGCCCGGCACAGTCGTACGCGTCACGGATGATCTGCTGCAGCTCCGCCTCGCCAGGCAGCGGCTCGTCAAAGACCATGACGTCGCCGGCCAGCTCGGGCGGCAGGTTGATCCCCGGTGTCAGCAGGACCGCCATCCGGCGGTCCATCTTGAACATGTCGCGCAGCAGCCACAACGCCTGCAGGTACATCGGGCTGTCCATGTAGCGGCCGGCCTGGTGGATGAACAACACCGAGGACTCGGGCAGCTTCATCGCCAGGCGGAGGGCCTCCGGCGGGTTGCCGATCGACGGGTCGCGCGACGGGTCGGCGACAATCCGTGCGATCGCCCGGAGCCCCTCTTCGTTGTTGGGCTGGAAGCCGCGGACGATGTCCCAGCTGAGCTTCGGGGCCTCGGTCTTGCCCCGGCCCTTGCCCTTGCCGTTGATGCCGTCGCAGACCGCGCGGATCGTCGCCGCGGGGTCCGGGGTCACCAGCGCGACCAGGGGCGTGCTGACGCGCCGCGCGGCCTTCACCTGCCGCACAATCCGCTCGATCGAGTTGGGTGAGTTGTCTGCCATGGGTGTACCGATCGCGCACCGCGTGCGCTGCGGGCATGCCGCCGTCGAGAGTTCGGGGAAGTCCAGCGACACGATCGCACCGCGCCGCTGGATGAAGGAGGATCAGTGCTTGCTGGGCGGAGTGGACTGCGGACCGCCGGGGACGTCGCCGGCGACCTGCTCCGGGTTGACGCCATCGCCGACGACCTCAAGCCGGCCCTCGTCGAACCAGGCCGACTCGATACCCTTGCCGGGCTCGGCGGGCAGCGTGAGCTGGTACTGGTCGCAGCCGGTGAGGTACTGCCCGCGCGCCGTCACGATGCCGCGGTAGTTGGTGACCTTGTCGCGGGCCTCGAGGCCTAACTTGATCATGGGGAGACTCCTTGGTTCGGGTTGAGTTGAGAGAGGGAGAGCGAATTGCGCCGGCAGGATTCGAACCTGCGACCTCCGGGTTTCAAACCCAGCGAGCTGACCGTTCTGCTCTACGGCGCGGTCAATGGCGTGCGGCTACTTCGGCGTGATCTCGACGTCGACACGTCGGCCCGGCGTGTACGCGCCGGCCAGGTGCTGCGGGAGGATGAGCTTGACCGTGCTGCCTTCGATGCACCCCTCCGCGCGGTGCAGCTGCAGCAAGACCTGGCGGTCCTTGTGCTCGGGGTCGTTGTCGGGCCTGTCGAGCTGCCCCAGCAGCGATACGGATTGAACGGTGCCTGTGAGTTTCATGACGGTCTCCTTGTCAATGCTCCCGGCAGGACTTGAACCTGCGAGCGCCGGACCTTCCCCGGCGGTGTGGCGTGAAGCCATTTAGCGCGTGAGCCGTTCACGCTTCGGGAGCGGGTCCCCGTCTCTCCGGGGTGTCACACCAGTTCGTCCGCCGTAGGCCGGTGTCGCCTCCTGCATCTTCAAGTCCGCTCGTCATCCGCCCACGCGGGCGGCGGTTCTTCGTCGCCGTGATCGTCGTCGTGGCCGGCCATCGCCCCGCACAGACCCGCCAGCTCCTGCTCCGCGCCGGGCTTCGCCGCCGCCAGGACCTCGGCGGGATCGGACGCCGCGTCGCGTACCCACTTCTCTTGTTCGTTCTGCCGACGGGCCTGGTCGATCTGGTGCTGATTCATGCTCATGGCTGCTCCTGCGGGTAAGCGATCAAAGGCAGAGCGGGGGATCGAACCCCGGCGACCAGGGGCGGAGTCACCAACTCGTCCGTGGTCCAACACGCCATCCGTGGCTCCGCCATGCGCCGCCGGGCCGTTTGCGTCGCAAGACCGTGAGGTCGTACGCGGCCGCGACGGCGGGGCTTGTGGTTCTCCCCCGCGGTTCAATGCACAGCGATCGGGCAACAGAGTGCTCATTGCGGCGCCCCCCCGCCGTTACGATGAGGGCCTTCCACAACCCCACCTGACAAAGGAGCACCGCGATGAACACCGACTCGGAACTTGACCTGATCGCCAACATGCTCGATGAATTCGACAGCGACGACTGGGCTCCCGGCGGGAAGACACTCCAAAAACTCGACGACCTTGCAGAGCGGAACATTCACAACGACACCGGAGTGGCGCTGAGGTACGCCGCTGAGATCGCGAACCGGCAATACCTGCTGTTCAGCATCCTCCAGCGCATCGCCCGTATTCTCAGAGAGCGAAGCTGACGCGGCCGCGTGGAGACGCGTCAACGCCCGCTTCTCAGCAGGTGTCATATCCGCACCGCTCAAAGGGCACCCCCGATCAATGTCCAGAATGCAAACGCGAGAAAGAACGCCCCGCTCACGACGGCGACGCCCAGCGCCTCGACGAACGCCGGCCGGCACCGCAGCGCGAAAAAACCAACCCGCCCGGCCGAGGTGGGACCTCGGCCGGAACGGGTCAGCTTCCGGGGGCTCGGGAACAAAAACACCTCGGCGGCGCGGCATGGGGTCCGCGCCGACCGAGGGTTCCGGGGGCTATCAGATTCCGCGCGTAGGGTCAGCCGTGCTCGTGCATCACACGCATCATCCGCATGAGCAGCTCGTGATCGATGTCGATGTAGCCCTCGGTCGTCTTCATGTCCGAGTGCCCCGCCAGCGCCTGCGCGATGTCCTTGCTCTCGAACGCGGTCATCCGCGTGATGAAGCTGTGCCGGATCTGGTGCGGGTGCCAGTGTTGAATCCCGTGCCGCCGGTTGAGCCGGCGCAATGCGTTGTAGTACGACGACTCCAGCATCGGCCGGCCGGTCGGCTTCCCGCGTGTGTTGCCCTCGAACAGCCACTGCCCCGTCGCACGTCGCATCCATGCGCGGAGGATGCACTGCGCCCCCGGTCCGATCGGGATGACCCGCGGCTTGTCGTATAGCTCCCCCTTGAACTGCGACGGCCGGTACAGCCACACCGTGGCCGTCGACCCGTCCAGGAGCTTCACTGTCTGCTCGACGATCGACTGCCTCGACATCATCACCGCTTCGCCCGGCCGGCAGCCGATGAGCCAGTGCGACTCGATGAGCGTGGCGAGCATCAGCTTGCCCAGCCGGTGCCGCTCCGGCGTGCGACGGTCTTCGAGTTCCTCCGCCAGCGCCGTGAGGGATCGCTGCACCAGCGTCTCCTCTACCGCTGTGACACCCTCCGGCTCCGGTGCCTGCGACCGGTGCCGGCGAAGCGGCGCGACATACTTGAGCCGCTCCGCGATCTCGGGTGATTCGAGGAAGCCCTCGTCGACTGCCCACCGGAACATCCGCCGGATCGTGTTTACCCGATCGTTCACCGTCTGCCGGTTGAGCCGGCCGCTGGTCTCCATCGTGCGCTGCACCTGCTTGAGGACACGCACCGTCATCCGCTCCACGGGCAGCGTCGCAACCACCGTCTCCGGTGGCTGGGGCGGTGCCGGCCAAGGCGTCTCCAGGAGCTCCCGGATCGCGTCCCGCACGTTGTTCGCCGAGCGCGTCGGCCGGCCGTGCTTGCGGAACGTGAGGTTGGCGTAGGTCTGGTACTCGTTCGACAGGTCGCGGATCGTGAGGTTGGTCATGGATTCCCTCCGGGGGAGTTGGGTGCCCGCCGCCGAGAAGTTCGACGGGGGTCCCCTGATCGTGTCCCTGACCGAGTTGATCGAATCCTGCAGGCCCCATGATCGCTGCCGCCTGGTCGTAAAACCCATGCATCAGCGGCGCGCCAGCGAGGCCCGTAGACGGGTTGACGCTGAGCATGGGCGGCGGGGCCCGAGGGCCCGTGCCTTGGTCTGGTTGTGGAGGTCGGGTGCGGCCGCTAAACCGCTGGACCTCGTTGGCGAATCGCAGTATACGGGCAGGTTGGGTGGGCACCCGCCCAGAGATAGGCGCAGCGTGCGTTTTCCACAATGAGAAATGATGATTCACTAGACCCGTCCCCCGCCCGGAGAGCCGACGAGTCTAGCAAGGCGTCTGGCTGGTGTAAATAGACCAGCCGGAAGCAAAAACACCCGCCGGCTATAGCGTCGGCGGGTGCTTGAAGTGGGGCTGCCGTTAGCGCGGCAACCCCTGATCGGTCGGGGCATTGCGCCCCTGCTTACGACGTTTCGGCTGCATGGATGCGTAGGTTGCCAGGCAAGATTTGTTTGCCAACGAGGTCTACCTGGAACCACCAAAACGGCGAAAGCGGGTGATGAGATTTGAACTCACGACATTCACGTTGGCAACGTGACGCTCTACCACTGAGCTACACCCGCATCAGCGAAGGGGGATTGTACCACGTCAAACCGGCCTTGCAAACCTGTCTG